>CAVUWV010000031.1:0-347208 GCA_963745075.1 Candidatus Hydrogenedentota bacterium
CTATCATCGCGGGACAAGGCACGCTCGGTCTCGAAATCGTCGAACAAGTACCGGACCTCGACGCGGTGCTTGTGCCGGTCGGCGGCGGAGGCCTTATCGCGGGTGTCGCGTTCGCGGTGAAGACGCTACGGCCGGACGTGGCCGTCATTGGCGTGGAAGGGGATCATGCCGCGCGCTTTTCGGCCGCGCTGGAGGCCGGTCATCCCGTTGACGTGGAGGTGCGCCCGACGCTGGCGGACGGTCTCGCCGTGCGACGGGCCGGGTACAACGCCTTCGATCTCGCCCGCCAATACGTGGACAAGGTCGTGACGGTGGACGAGCGATCCATTGCCCGCGCCGTTCTGCGCCTCGTGGAACTGGAAAAGAGCGTGGTGGAAGGCGCGGGTGCGGTCGGACTCGCCGCGCTCATGTCCGGCGTGTTGCCGGAACTCAAGGGGAAAAAGGTGGTTCTGCCTTTGACCGGCGGTAACATCGATACCAGCCTGCTGGGCCGTATTATCGAGCGCGGTCTGGCGGCCGATGGTCGCCTGTGCCGTTTCGAGGCCACCATCAGCGACCGGCCCGGGAGTTTGTCGCGGTTCACAGCACTGATTGCCGAGGCCGGTGCTTCCGTCAAAGACATCGCCCACGACCGCGCCTTCGCCGGGGAAGATGTAAACAGTGTTGTGGTGCGGTGCATCGTCGAAACGCGCGACACGAGCCACATTCACGCCCTGCGCGAGCAATTGACCGATGCCGGGTTCACGGCGCGCTTCTGGGACCTGGAAGGCAGCGTGTAGGATCGGACCGATCGGACTGATCAATACACAGAAGTGACCAGCGCTTCGCACAGGTCGAGATGGTCCTTACCGCCTTCTCCTGCTATAGTCTTTCGAGTAGTAACCGGGTGGTTTTCCGCAACGAGGATTCTTCATCATGATTCATTCCGCCATTGGATTGTCACTGGTAGCCGGCGCCGTTGTCCTGTCCGCATCCGCGGCCAGTCGCGAATCCGACCGACATCACGGCCAAGTGGATTTGGCGCAAGCAGGATTCCTACACGAAGTACAACGACACCATCGTCGCGCGCAAGACGTTTGAATTGCCGCAAGTCGCATCCGCGCAGTTGTCCATCACGGCCGATACCCGCTATCGCCTGTTTATCAATGGCGATTGGGTCAACGACGGCCCGTGCCGAAGCTGGCCGGACCACTACCAATACGATGTGGTTGACGTTGCCTCCTATCTCAAGCCCGGCGAGAACGAAATCCGAATCATTGCGAAGTATTTCGGCGTGGGCACCTTCCACCAGATCCCGCAACAGGCCGGATTGCTGGCACAGCTCGACGCAACCACTACCGACGGCAAGGCGGTTCGCGTAATCACCGATGCCACCTGGGAAGCGGCACAGGCATCCGGTTGGGTCTCGAACACGGTGAAGCGCTGCATCCAGATGGGACCGTACGAGATCTACGACGCCCGTCTCGAAGACTCGGACGCGTTCGCGCCCGCGGCAGTACTGTTCGATGCCGAGGCCGGTCCCTGGAAGAACCTGAATCCTCGTGACACCGCGTTATTGACCCACATCCCCTTCCCCTTCGTCTCGTTTCGGCAAGCCAATGTCGTGAGCAGCGAGTGGCGGTGCTACGCGTTCCCGACGGCGCGGCTGCTCTATCCCGGTCTCATCGAGGCGAACGGCAAAGTCTCGATGGCCAGCGCGGTCGCGACGATCCTCGAAGTCGACAAAGCGATGACGCTGCACATCGACGATCCCGGTAGCACGACGACCATCGACGGGCAACAGGGGAAAGACGGGGCTTTTGAATTGAGCCCCGGCAAGCATTTTCTGTTCGCGGCGGTCAGCAGCTACTTCGGCCATTGGGAGAAGGACACCGAACTGCAGTTCCGGGAAGTCTCGGGGTACACGCTGAAGAACCCGCTCGACGGAAACGCGCAGGATCCGTGGTGTTGGGTGCCTTTTGAAGACGCGAAGTACGTGAGCAGCGATTACGAATACGACCTCATGGATGCGAGCGCACGCAACGCCGTGGAATCGAGAATCAAAGGCATCGTCAACGATCATCTGGAACACGTGACGAACGTGCCAACCTTCAAGGACGCATTCGGCAGTCAGATCGTGACGCTGTCGACCGCAGACAACGTCATGGACGACGTTGATGCCCGGTTCGGGGAGCGGGAGGTGCTCGGCATCGCAAACGATCTCGTGAAGAATCCGGACGGATTGCTGCAACAAGGCGGCGCGGACACGGTTGTGAATCCGAGTCCCGACGGTGACGTCGAACTGGTCTACGATTTGGGCGAACAGGATGTCGGCTACTGGCGCTTCGACCTCGACGCGGAAGCCGGGTTGATTGTCGACGTCGCGGCGGTCGAGTACATCGCGCCGGACGGACGCGTGCAACATACCGGCACGTACCGCAACAGCATGCGCTACATCTGTAAAGAAGGCCGCAACGCGTTCGCATCCATCGACCGGCGATCCGGACGATACCTGTTCATCACCTTGCGCAATCAAACAAAGCCGGTTTCAATCCATTACGCCGGGCTGATCGAGTCGACCTATCCCATCCCCCAAGTGGGCAGTTTCACGTGCAACGATTCCGATTTGAACAACATCTGGGCGATTTCCGAGCGCACGCTCAAACTCTGCATGGAGGACACGTACACGGATTGTCCCCTGTACGAACAGACCTTGTGGGTCGGCGACGCGCGCAACGAAGCGCTCTTCGCACTGAACACCTTCGGCGCGACGGACATCACGCGGCGCTGCCTTCGCCTGACCGGTGAATCGGTCGGTAAATATCCCATCGCGCTGTGCCAGACGCCGTCGTCATGGGGCGTCCTCATTCCGTCCTTCAGTTTTCTCTGGGAAATCAGCTTGTGGGAATACTACGAGTACTCCGGCGACGCAGCATTCCTGCACGCGATGTGGCCTTATGCGATCCAGAACCTAAAGAACTCGGAGCAGTACGCCGACGAACGCGGTCTGTTCAGCGGACGCTTCTGGAATTTCTTCGACTGGACGAACCTCGATTCGAACCACGAAACCGTTTTGCACAACAATTTGTTGCTAGTCGGCGCCATTGACGCGGTGCTGAAGGGCGCCGAAGTGGTCGGCGATACGGAATCGCCGGCGTGGCTCAAGCCCTATCGCGACCGGGTAATCAAGGCCATCGACGTATTGTGGGACGAGCAACGCCACGCGTATCCCGACAGCGTTCATGAAGACGGCACCATCAGCCCGACGATTTCCGTGCACACGAGTTTCCTGTCGTACCTCTTCGACATCGTCGGCGACCGGCACCGCGGCGAAGTCGTTCAGAATCTCGTTGCACCGCCCGCCGACATGGTGCAGGTGGGTACGCCGTTCGCCTGCATGTTCCTGTACCAAGCGCTCGAAAAGGCGGGCTATCAAGACAAAATCGTCGCCGACATCCGCGAAAAGTACACGCCCATGCTGGAAGCCGGCGCAACCACCGTATGGGAAAGTTTCCCAACCGGCACGACGGGCAGCGGCGGATTCCCCACGCGCAGCCACTGTCACGCATGGTCGTCCGCGCCCCTGTATTTCCTGAACCGCATCGTGCTCGGGATTCAGCCCTCGGGTGTTGGCGGGACGACCGTTACCGTCAGCCCGCGGCCGAGCGGCCTGACCTGGGCGAAGGGGGCGACAGCCACCGTCAACGGTCCGGTCAAAGTATCGTGGAAACTTGACGGCAAGACGCTCGCGATCAAGGCGAGTGGACCGGATGGAACGGCGCTGCAATTCGCGCCCAACGACGCGCTCGCCGGGTTGAAGGTGACATTCAACGGCGAATCGGTTTCGTAAAGCGTCCACATAATTTGCTTATTGAAAACGACGGCTCGGAGATCGAGGGAATTAAGAACATCCCCCTTGATCCACCTTCAAAGGGGGAATTGTTCGCAACGCTTTGCGTTGCGTATGGGACGGACAACGATCTCGCATCGAAACGAGCGACAATATCTACCACCACAAACGGTGGTATGCACGCTTCCCCCTTTGAAGGGGGATCAAGGGGGATGTTCTTAGTGCGAAGTGGAACATCTACGCGATAACGAACTAACGTGCAGGAGGCTCTCATGCAACGTACAGCGTCGCGCATTGTAATGATCCTACTGGCCGTGGGGACAGGTCTTCCCGCAGTTATCGCCGCGCCCGCGGACTACGACGTCGTCATCGTCGGCGGAACTCCGGGCGGCATCAGCACGGCCATCACCGCCGCGCGCATGGGGCATTCGGCGGTGCTTGTCGAGTACTACAACCATCTCGGCGGCATGACGACGAGCGGTCTCGGCAAGTCCGACATCACAACCGCGGGCGCGATCGGTGGGTTGTGGGACGAGTTCGTGGGACGCGTGCTCGCGTACTACACGGAAACCTACGGCGCCGATTCGCAACAGGTAAAGGACTGCAAGAAGGGGTATTACTACGAACCTTCCGTCGCCGAGAAGATCCTGAATGAGATGATTGCCGACGAAACCGGGATCACGGTACTGCTTCGCCATCAACTGCAAGAGGTCGTCCGCGACCAGCGCAAGGTGACCGCGGTGCGTGTCAAGAACCGCGACACCGGTGAAATCCGGGAACTGCGCGGCAAGGTGTTCATTGATGCGACCTACGAAGGCGATCTCGCCGCGTACGCGGGTGCGCAGTATCGGCTGGGCCGGGAAAGCCGGGCGGAATTCGACGAGCCGCACGCGGGCGTCATCTACATGGATCACACGACGCGCGCTTTGCTGCCCGGCACTACGGGCATCGGCGACGACCGCTTGGTCGCGTACACCTACCGTCTCTGCTTCAGTTCCGATCCGGAGAATCGCGTCTATCCCGACATGCCGCCGGACTACGATCGCGCGCGTTATCTGAACTATCTTCTTGACTTGAAGTTGGAGCGCATCAAATCGACCACGTTGGCCCTGTCTATCGCCGCGATTCCCAATCAGAAATACGATGTGAACATGAAGCCCTGGCCCTTGGGTTTTCCCTTTGCGGGAGAGAACACGGGGTATCCCGAAGGCACGTGGGAAGAGCGCGAAGCGATCATGAAGAAGGTCCGCAACATCACGCTGGGGCTCGTTTACTTCCTGCAAAACGACGAAGCCGTGCCGGAAGCAATGCGCGAGGAGGCGCGTCGATACGGTTTCGCAAAGGACGAGTTTACGGACAACGACAACTTTCCCTATCAGTTCTACGTGCGGGAAGCACGCCGTATCGTCGGCGAGTATACGCTTTCCGAACGGGACCTGACCTTCGCGCCGGAGTCGTTCCGCACGCCCGTTCACGAAGACGCCGTCAGCGCGGGCGAGTTCCCGATTGATTCCTTCCCCACGCGCAAGTACGAGCCCGGCCATGAGGACGCCTTGGAAGGCTATATCCTCATGCTGAGCCGGTTCACCCGTCCCTACCAGATCCCGTACCGCGTCATGGTACCCATCGAAGTCGATGGTCTCCTCGCGCCGGTGCCCGCGTCGGCGACCCACATCGCGTTCTCGTCCGTCCGGCTCGAGCCCACCTGGGTGAGCCTGGGTCAAGCCGCGGGCGTGGCCGCCCATCTCGCCATCGAACGCGGGGTCGAACCGCGCGACGTGTCTGTCGACGAACTGCAGCGCATTCTCGTGAGCCAGAAGCAGGTGTTGACCTACTTCAAGGACGTTCCCAAAGATCACCCCTATTTCGACGCCCTCCAATACTTCGGAACGAAGGGGTTCTTCGACGACTACGACGCCCGCCCGGACGATCCCTTCAAATACGACATAACCAGCGACTGGGCGCGGCGCGTGATCGAACTCGCAGGCGGCGACACAAGCGTTGAACTCCCGGACGAACCCGGTGAATCCTTTTCCAAGAACGACATGGAACGTCTGCTGGCCGTCGTTGCGGATGCAATCGGTTTGCCGGAAGAGAAGCTCGCGTCCATCACCGTGCCGGAGCCGCACAAGACACCGGCGGTCTCGCGGGCACAGGCGTGCGCCGTCTTCTATTCATTGCTCGGCGCAACGAGCCAGTAAGTAGCTGACAAGCCCAGGCAATCGGAAGACCACAGCCGGGGGCGGCTGTGCCACACTCGCTTGCCCGGCACGTAGTCTCTAATTCCCTCTTCACCGATTTCGGGCAAACACATTTCATGAAAGCCGCAACCAGAGTCTGCAAAGTTGGACGTGTGGCACAGCCGCCCCCGGCTGTGGTCTTTCGCCATTGCTTGAACTGCTGTTTCGAGAATGAGCGGAGCCCTGCAGATCGGACTCCCCTCGCGCGTCAACTCGACTGCCTCTATTTCGGCAATGAAATGGAAAGGGCTGATTCTTTATTCTGAACAACGTCGACGATGCGATACGTGTACCGCGTGGAAGCGAATTGTTCTTCGTCCGTCGTCGCATTGGCGTCGTAAACAGCGAAGAGCACCGTGTGCGTTCCAGCGGGCACGTCGTCGATGGTCACGGAGCCGTCTTTCTCGATTTCCGTTTCGTACACGGCGTGATCCATAAGCGATGACGCCTTGGACAGCGTCAACTCCTCCGCGTCGACCACATTGGGGACGAGTACCACGCGGCCCTGCTCGCCTGCGCCGATCCCGCTAAACGTTACCGCGACCGAGCCCATGTCCAAGTGGATATCGTGCCGGGTGGTCTGCCCGTCGGCCGTGGATACTGTGTAGAAATATTGATACGAATGGGGTCCGTCGTTTGGCATCGAGGGCTTTAAGTCAAGTACGAGCTCATGGTCGCCCGCCGGCAAACCGGAAAGGCGATAGAATCCCGCTTTATCGGTCATGACTGTTACCGACTCCGAGATGGTTTCGTCCCACTGCATGCCTACCGAGAATTGTGCTCGCCGTTTTGGTTCGCCATTCTCGGTCACAACTCCTTCGATCGCGCTCGTACCCTGTGCAAGCGAAATGTCGAATGTGGAGACACCTTGCGTCGGAACCTCCACCGAACCGTGCAGGTACCGCGTAATCTCCATACCGCGATCGAAGATGTGCGTGTTTGCGCTGTAGCGCAACGAGCCGCCGGGGATTCCCGCCACGCGATACACCCCGTCCTCGTTTGATACGGCGGTTGGAAGAACGTTGCCCGTATCGTTCGAAAAGGTAACGGAGACCCCCGCGGCTGCGTGGCCCGCGATATACGTCGTGCCCTCGATCGTCGCCGATCCTTCCGGCATCGCTTGAAGGACAACGTCATCCACAACGTCGCCGGGTCCGAGCGACACGGTCCTGGAGGCACCACCATAGGTAAACGTGTAATCGTCAGGAGGCAGTCCAACCAGACTGAACCGGCCATCGCGCGCCCATACTTGGCCTGCGCCGAATGCCCACCGATCGTTTTCCGGTACATCACGCATTGCGGTCGCGTGCGTTGCGTCAACCGCGACCGGCGCGGACGGTACCAAGGCACCGTCAGGACTCTTCACTATGCCGAAGATGCGTCCCGCCAGATATGCGGTGAGGTCGATACCGCCCAACCCTCCTGCCTTCACCGGTACGGGTCCGTATTCGTGCGTGGCCCACTGGCCACTCACCCCAACGAGAACTAGCCTCTCAGTTACCCCTGGCAGCCAGAATTGAAACCGGCCCTGAGCGTCGGTACAGCCACCGCTGTACTGCGGACTCCGTACTAAGCGTGCCGATCCCTGAGAAATGGTGGATTCGTCCGACTCGTCTAATGAATACGCAACGATGTTCACGCCCTGTAGAGGCTGCCCCATCGTGTCGCGTACGACCCCACTTACTGGGTATCGTCGCACGACGAAATAGTCAAGGCCATCGTAGACCTGTCCTGCACGGACCTTCCCTACCGGCAAGAGACTGCGACCCGTTTCAGTCGCTGGTGGCAGTTGCGTAGGACCACTAAAGCCAATTTGATACTCCCCGTCAGGCAAGCCGGTTATCCGATACACGCCGTCCACTCCGGTAGGTTTAGAACGTGCATACCAGCCCGGATGTGTATTGGGATGATCCAAATTGATTGACCCGGTGAAGGCTCGCACGCCGGGAATTGGCGTATGCGTGTCAGCATCAAGCACGCATCCCGTCATAACGACACCTGGCGCCATCTCGATTGTATAGTTCTCCCGGCTTTTCTCTACCGTAAGAATCGGCTCCCGAACGAAACGCTCTTTGTCCGAAGACCAAAACCAGTACGTACCCTTGGTCAACGACGTGATTGCGTAGCGGCCAGCAGCGTCCGTCTGGACGCGATATGTGTCGGACCACTCGGTCTCCCGCTGGAGGACCAGTTCGAGTCCCGCGATCGGATCGTCGGTGACTTCGTCAACTGCGGTACCCGCCAAGGTAAGCGCCGCGGGCAATTTCACATCCGCGGTCGTACCCGTTTCCATGAAATCAGTAGACGTGGCGCCATGACCGTCCGCTTGCACAAGAAACTTCCATCGGCCCGCATAAAGCTGATTGAAAGAGAAGGTTCCGTCCGCTCCGGTGACCGCAGCTGCGTCGTCGGGCATGGGTACGTACCGGGAGTTGATATTCGTCCCCTCATACCGAATGGGACGTACCCGCGCGCCTGCAATCGGATTGCCATTCCCATCCCGAACGGTGCCGTGAAGAGACTGCGTGGACCTCATAAACATCGGGATCAGATTGCGGCTCGTGATGGGATACGTGCCGGTGCGAGAATAGCAGTACATCCCAGCGCGAGATATTCTCCATTCCGCAATCAGCCGATCGCCGGTATCGGGAATCATCCCAAAATCAGCTTGAACATAACCGTTTTCGTCCGTGGAAATCGTCTGCGTTGCCAGGGGCGTTTCCGTTTTCTTGAGACCGTTCATTCCCCTAGCCTGTTCGAACAACTGGATGTTAACCGGCACGTCCGCCATGGGTTCATTGTCCGCGCCGAACACAATGCCTTGAAGCTCGATGTGATAGACAGGCCGTGTGTCAACGCCGGGGTCTCTCTGGACAACTTTGGCGATGTCCGCCGCCAACGTAATCGGGTCATGTGATTGCGACCGTGCACTCTGTGAGTCTGATTGCTGTGGAACCGCGATGCGGACCTGGTTCTCAGACTCCGCAGGGTTGATCGCGCGATGCTTCACGACATACACCCCGCCAATGAGCGCCGCCACGACGAAAACGAAACCCACAACCTTGCTCATGGTGATCCCTCCGGTAAGCGGAATCGCGCCGGGACCAAGGCCTGCTTTTTCCCACGCAGCGGGGGAAGCCGCGATCAGCCCCATGATGTGTTGCGTCTTTTCCCGGTCCGGTTGGGCGGGTTCGGCAACTTGTTCAAGGAGGCGGCTGCCCAGCGTTTCACGCGCGCGTTGCAGGCGTTTGCGCACCGCGCCGCTGGTGGCGTCCGTGACGGAAGCGATCTCCCGCGACGACTTCCCCGCGAAATAGTGCAAGAGCACGACCTCGCGGTCCGGTTCGTTCAGGCGGTCGATTTCCGCGCGGATTAGTTCCCACAGTTCCCGGCGCTCGTGATCGGGCATGACTACCGGCTCCTCGCCGTTGTGCCGTTCCGCCACCGTCGCGTCGCGCAGCCGCCGTTCCCGGACCCGGCTCGCGCAGTGCCGGGCGATTCCCGCCAACCACGCGCCGAACCGCGCCGGATCCCGCAAGGTGTCCAACCGCTGGTACGCGGCGAGCAGGGACTCCTGCGCCACGTCCTCGGCGTCCGTGTGGGTGTGCACCCGCGCGTACGCCACCACGTAGGCCACCGGGCGATACCGTTCCACCAGCGTGCCGAAGGCGTCCCGCCGTCCGGCCAGCGTCTGGCGAACCAACTGCGCGTCCGATGTCGAAAAAAGACGAAACATGGCGATTCCAAATCCTTCGTTCTGCCCATTAGTGCGCCGGGCATGGGAAAGTGTGACATGGAACCTACTACCAGGAAAGTCGCGTCATCGCGCCCGGAACTAACGCAAAGACGCTAAGTGCAGTTCAACATGATTAAGGGTACATCACGTATGCTCTGGCGCGAGATAACATCCCCCTTGATCCCCCTTCAAAGGGGGAATTCCGCACAACACTCCGTGTTGTGTTACACGTCAACTATAGACAACATACGGGCTGTGTTTCAATGTGTTTATCTATATAAACAGTTGAGCCCAAATTCCCCCTTTGAAGGGGGATCAAGGGGGATGTTCTTCGGGTAAGAGCGGCATCTGGGAATGTACCCTTAATTGCGGAGAATTGTACTAAGGCGCGACGACGCAAAGAGTCCTATTCCGTAGCTTCAGCGGGATCGTCTTTGCCGTCGTTGTAGGCGAAGACAAGCTGCAAGAACGCGTACATGGCGACGACCAGCACTGCGGCGTACACGACGCCAATCTCCAAGGGCCAGATCGAGAGGGCGCCGACAAAGCCGGTCAGCATGATAAGTTCGCCAATACGCAGGGAGACCCGGTCGAGGCTGGTATCCAGGGGGGATTTCCGCCGTTGGGCGATTTGCCACGTCTTGTAGAGCGTGACGGCTACCACGAGGATGGCCGCGGGGATGAACAGCCATATCCGTTGTACCGGCCATTCGTATTGGCCCACGGCGTTTTCGTCGTAGAGTTGGAGAAACACGCCGAGCCGCGTCGTCGCACCGTGAAAAATGATGAAGAGGAAGTAGAACGCGGCGAAGACCAGGGATAGACTCTGCTGGCGGTCGTATACGGCCTCGGTTTCGCCGTTCCGGTTTGCTTCCAACGTGACCCAGCACACCGCGGCGAGGTACAGGGGCCCCAACAGCAGGCTGGCGTAGAAACCGTCTTCTTTCAGGAGGTACGCCCAGATCAGCGTCACCCCCCCCGCCGAGGCAAGCGGCCGCCACCACGCGTCCAGGCCGGTCCACATGGCGTCGGCAAGTCCTTCCATCGAGCGCGTGTCGCGGTGTTGCTTGTCGACCTTACGCAATGCCCAATACAACGCGATGGCATACAGCACGCCGAGGTTGAACCCCGCATTGATTTCCCACATCTTCCACCAGTCAATGTAATCCGGCGCGTAGACGTATCCGAGGCACCACAGGGCACTGAGCATCATGCCGAATCCAAAGCCGATACCGATGATCATGTTCATGGCCAGGGTCCATTTGTCTCGCTGGACCGCCGCGACGATCATGGCGCCCACGGCCCACGCGACCACGATGGCGTTCTGCGCGTTCGTATAGACCGTGCGGTCAAGATCCTTACCCAGTTGCCCGTCGAACAGTCCCAATCCATGTTCCGGACGGAACAACCACCATCCCATCCAAAGGAACAGGCAAGCGGAGTACACGACACTAAGGATGGATATGCCGCGTCCGATTCCGCGCAACGGGTGCCCGTTTCTGCGGAATGCCCAACTTACGGCGATCAGCGCGACGCATACGAGCCACGCTGCAATCATGAAGTGCTGTGTTTGAAAGAAATTCGGCTCCGGTACTGTAGTGCCCGGTACCGGTGTGTAGAGTTCGGGACTGAAATGAGGGAAGAACCAGCCGGGCCGTGCCTGGATCAACATACGGCCGAGCAATGCCGCACCCAAGGGCACAACAATACGCGCGAGCCAACGGTGCAGGGATTGCTTCCCACTCAGTACCCAACCCAAGGCGACACCACCCGGCGCACCCCAGGCGATCCCGCAGAGGAAGAACCAGAGATGCCCGACGGCCGGGTTGAGGGGGATGAGTCCGTCCTTGGTTTCGAAAGTACCGCGGATCCATCCCGTGTACTGGCCGTAGCCCCATTCACCGCCGATGGCGATGCCGAGTCCCAGCCACAACGCGACCCCTCGCGCATCGACGCCCCGGCACCGGCAGACCCAGTACCAAAGCAACCCATACGCCATCCCGGGAACGATGGCGCCGTCGATGCCGCCCCAGCCGGTCGTACCGCGGATTGCCCAGGCAATTCCGCCAACCGACCCGAAGAGCAGCGCCCACAGGATGAACTCGCGCAAGACACCTTTTGGTTTTTCAGCGTAATAGGCGTAGCGCCCCGGATCGGATACGGTCAGCATGGCAATTCCCCGCGGTTGTTTCGTAGTACGGAGGCTGATGGTATCGCATCGTGGTGGGCGGGTCCATCTCCGTCCATCTCGTCCGTGTAAGTCCGTGTAAGTCCGTGTAAGTCTTCCCACAGACCCACACAAACTACGGCTCGCTTCATTGCAAACCAGACAAATGTATGCTATCATGAAAACATGTCGCCACGGACACCGATAGGACAGACCCGGGATCGGGTGTATCGCTTTGTGCGGGAACGGCTTGCTGCCGGGATGCCGCCGACGGTGCGGGAAGTGCAGGAGGCCTTGGGCTTTCGCGCGGTGCAGACGGCGCGGGAGCACCTGGAAAAGCTGGTGGCCGAAGGACGGCTGGCGAAGCTGCCGGGCAAGGCCCGGGGCTACGCTCTGCCGGAGCGGGATGCCGGACCACCGGCCGCGTTGATCCCCCTGCTGGGGCGGGTCCAGGCGGGCGGACTCCAGGCGGCCATCGAGGACCGCGAAGGGCACATCCCGGTGCGGGCCGCGTCGCCGGAGAACCTGTTCGCGCTCCGCATCCGGGGCGAAAGCATGACCGGCGCGGGCATTCTGCCCGGGGACATCGTCGTGGTGCGGTCGCAGCCCACGGCGGAGTCGGGTGACGTGGTGGTGGCCCTGGTCGACGACGAGGCTACGGTGAAGACCTTGCGCATTCGGCGGAAACGGATCGAACTGCATCCCGAGAACCCGGCCTTCGAGGTAATCGTGCCACCGCCGGGCCAATGCCGGATTCTGGGCAAGGTCATCGAGGTGCGCCGGTATCTGGAGAAGGAAGGGATGTCATGATGTACCGCAATCAAACGCTCCAGCATGCAAGCTCCTGCGAAGGTCCCCTCGTAATTCGTAATCGTGCTCGTTATCGTAATCGAATATTCCAAAACGCAGTCGATCCACACCGACTCAAGAACATCCCCCTTGATCCCCTTTTGGAGCGCTCAACTCCTAAAAGGGAACGTTTTAGGAGGGCGGGGTTTCCAACCCCCACTGGAGTTTCTACATTTGGTTCCCTGTCGAATTCCCCGAGGGGGTTTAACAGGACAGCCCAGGGCAACGCCCTGGGAAAGCGCATATCCCCATCTGGACCGCCCTGAAGGGGCAAAACAGGAGTGGTAAGCTCATGGCGCAATCCCTGACAGCGAACCTCATTCACCTCATCTACAGTACCAAGCACCGCGAAGCCCAACTTGCTGAGAGATCTGAGATTCGTCCCAAGCTGTTCGCGTACCAAGCAGGCATCTACAAGACACTTGACAGCCCCGCCATTGCGATCGGCGGAACGCAAGACCATATACACGCCTTGTTCATCTTGTCGAAGACGCTTGCGCTGTGTGATCTAATCGAAGAGGTCAAGAAGGGATCATCCAAATGGCTCAAAACACAGGATACAGGATTTGCCGGATTCCGTTGGCAAAATGGATACGGGGCATTTTCCCTGAGCCAGTCCCACGTTGCCCAAGCGCGACGCTATATCGATGGACAAATCGAACATCATCAGACGCTCACGTTTCAAGAAGAGTTTCGATTGTTCCTGAAACGGTACGGGGTCAACTATGACGAACGATACGTTTGGGATTGACTTGATGTTTTGCCCTTTCAGGGCGGTGATTATGGAACCGCACTCTTCCCAGGGCGTTGCCCTGGGCTGTCCTGTTTCGGCCCTTCGGGCCAGACCGGAATGTGGAAATCCCGCCCTCCGGAAAAGGCGTTTCTCTCCAGACTTTTTGGGTGCATGACCATGGGCGCTTCACTCGCCATAGAAATTACAAACACCTCGCCCCGGCGGTCCGGCTGCTGGATGAACATCGGCCTTCCTACGACGGCGCATGGTCGCTGGACGCCATCGCGGGACGCTTCGTCGAAGTCACCGGGGCGGCGCAGACGGCCGCGTTGACGACGGCGGCAGGACTCGTGTTGGAAACGCAACGGCGCGGCGAATGGGCCGCGTGGATTACGGGACCCCAATCGACGTTTTTCCCTCCGGACCTCGCGGCGTCGGGGATCGATCTCGAGGCCTTGCCCGTGATCCGCATTCAGAACGCCAAACAGGCGTGGCGAGCGGCGGACACGCTGTTGCGCTGCGGCGGGTTTGCGCTGGTCGTGCTGGACACGGGCGGGCGTTCCACGCTGCCCCTGTCCATTCAGACGCGGCTGGCGGGACTGGCCAAGAAACATCATGCGGCGTTGTTGCGCATTACGCGCGGTGATGCCGATTCGGCGCGGGGTTCGCTGGTTTCGCTGCGGGGCGAAACCGGAAAACAGCGTACCCCGGACGACACCTTTACCTGCACGTTGCACGCGGTCAAGGACAAACAAGGAAAGCCAGGGTGGGTTCACACGGAGGTACGTCGTGGACCGGACGGCTTGTGTTAATGTCCCCGCGCTGCCTCTGCAGATGCTGTTGCGCGACCATCCCGACTGGGACGGCAAACCGGTGGCGGTGCTCGATCGCGACAAACCCCTCGGCATCATCCAATGGGTGAATGAACCCGCGCGGTCGCGCCGGATTCTCCCCGGCATGCGGTACGCTACGGGTCTGTCGCTCGCGCGTGACCTCCGCGCCGGGGAGGTGCCCGAACCGGCCGTCGCGCAAACCGTCGAACTCCTCGCGCACCGGCTCTGGTGTTTCAGTCCCGGCATTCAGCCCTGTGCGGACGAACCCGGCGTGTTCTGGCTCGACGCGTCGGGCATGCTGGGACTGTATCCCTCGCTGGAACGCTGGGCGGAGTGCGTCCGCAACGATCTCCACGAAGCCGGGTTCTACGCGGTCGTGGTCGTGGGGTTTTCCCGCTTCGGAAGCTACGCCGCCGCCAAAGCGCGTTCGGGCGTGGTGCTGTTTTCGGATTCCGAGGAAGAACGCGCGCATCTGCGTGCAGTGCCGATTGCGCGGCTGGGCATCACGCCGGACCTGCGCGACACCTTGTTCAAACTCGGAATCGAAACCCTGGGGCAGTTCGCCGATCTGCCCGCGGTGGGCATCCGCAAACGCTTCGGGCCCGACGCGGAGGAACTGCACCAACTCGCGCGCGGCGAAGGATGGGCGCCGCTTACGCCCCACCCCTTGCGCGAACCGATCGAACGCACGGTATACCTCGACTATCCCGAGACCAACACGGAACGGTTACTGGTCGTCATCGAACCGTTGCTGCACGGGGTGCTCGACGATCTGCGCGCGCATCATGAATACCTCACGTCACTGCACCTCGCCATGGTCCTCGACAATCGCGACACCCGTGAGGAGGAACTGTCCCCTGCGACGCCGGTGAATGAAGCCGATCCCCTTCTCCCGCTAATCCGGCTTCGACTGGAATCGCTGGCGCTTACCTCCGGCGTGGTGGAACTGACGCTCCGCGCGGAAGGGGTGTCCTACGCGCCCGGCCAACTCGATCTCTTCCACGACAAACCCCAACGCAACCGGGACGCCATCCATCGCGCCTTTGCCGCCCTCCGCGCCGAACTCGGGAACGATGCCATCGTTCGTGCACACCTGCGCGAGGGCCATCTGCCCGAAGCGCGGTTCGATTGGGAGCCGTTGCACACCCTGTCGGCTCCCGAAGCACGACCCGTCGCGTCGCTGCCCCTCGTACGCCGCATCTTCTCCCCCGCCATCGGCCTCGCGTCACCCGCGCGGCGCGAACCGGACGGATGGCTCATCGCACGGTTCCAGGATGGTCCCGTCGACGAAATCCTCGGGCCCTACCTCATGACCGGCGGCTGGTGGACCCGCGAGATCGCCCGCGCCTATTACTACGTCCGCACGCGAAGCGGCCGGTGGTTGTGGATCTACAACGACCAGAAACGGCGGCGCTGGTTCCTCCAGGGAGAAGTGGAATGAACGCACTAAATCCCCTCGCCGTGGGCGATGCGTACGTGCCTCTTTGGTGCAAGAGCAATTATTCTTTTCTCGAAGGCGCGAGCCATCCCGATGAACTCGTCGAGGAAGCGTACCGGCTTGGCCTTCGCTCGCTGGCCCTGACCGATCGCGACGGGGTCTACGGCATCGTGCGCGCGCATAAGAAAGCCCTCGAACTGGGCATCCATCTCATCATCGGCGCGGAGATCACCCTCGACGACGATTCGAATCTAGTCCTTCTCGCCATGAACCGGCAAGGCTATGGAAACCTGTGCCAGCTCATCTCGGCGGGACGCCTCCGTTCACCGAAAGGCACGAGCCGAGTGCGGTGGGACGAGGTCTGCCGCTACGCCGAAGGCCTCATCGCCCTCTGGGGCGGCGAACGCAGTCGCATCGCAAGCGAAGCCGACCCGGAAATTTTCGCGAAGCAACTGCGCGACGCCTTCGGTGATCGACTCTACGCGCTGCTCACGCGCCACCGCGCCGCAGAAGATCCGCGCCGTGAACGGCGGGTCCGCGAACGCGCCCAACACTACGGCATCCCCACCGTGGCCGGGATGGAAGTGCTGTACCACACGCCCGCCCGGCGCGCGTTGCAGGACGTGCTCACCTGCATCCGCCACGGCGTGACGCTGCCGTCGGCGGGACAACGCATCCGGCCCAATGCCGAACATGGCCTGCGCCCGCCGGAAGGCTTCGCCGCGCTGTACAACGACGACCCCGCGTCGGTCTATCGCACAGAAACCGTGGCCGAACGCTGCCGGTTTAATCTTTCGGATCTGCGCTACCGCTACCCTTCGGAGCGACTGCCCTACGGCCAGTCGTCTTCGCAATGGCTACGCGAACTCACCCTGCGCGGCGCGCGGGAGCGCTATCCCAGAGGTATCCCCGACGACGTCATGCGGCAGGTCGAGAAAGAACTCGCGCTCATCCGCGAACTCGAGTACGACGGCTATTTCCTCACCATGTGGGAGATCGTGCGGTACTGTCGCGAACAACGCATCCTCTGCCAGGGACGCGGCTCGGCGGCGAACTCGGCGGTGTGTTATTGCCTCGGCATCACGGCGGTCGATCCCGTGCGCATGGGACTGCTCTTCGAGCGGTTCCTGTCCAAGGAGCGCGCCGAACCGCCGGACATCGATCTCGACATCGAACACGACCGCCGCGAAGAAGTCATTCAGCATGTCTACCGGAAATACGGACGGCGTCACGCGGCCATGGTCGCGAACGTCATCCGCTACCGCGCCAAGTCCGCCGTGCGCGAAGTGGGCAAAGTGCTCGGCCTACCCGAAACCGCCATCGAACGGTGCGCGAAGATGCTCTCCCACTACGAAGCCGTGTCGCCCGCCAGCGTGCGCGAAGCGGGCTTCGATCCCGACAACCCCACGCACCGGCATTTCCTGCGGTTGGCGGACGAGATTCAGGACGTGCCGCGCCATTTGTCCATCCATCCCGGCGGTTTTCTGTTGGGGCACGAACCGGTGGACACCCTCGTGCCCATCGAAAACGCGACCATGGAAAACCGCACCGTCATCCAGTGGGACAAGGACGACCTGGAGGACCTGGGCCTGTTCAAGGTGGACCTGCTCGGGCTGGGCGCGTTGAACGTGGTGCACCGCGCCTTCGACCTCATCGAAAAGCATCACGAGCGAAACGCTGACCCTCGCCACCATTCCGCCGCAGGATGAACCGACTTTCGAAATGATCCGCAAGGGCGACACGGCCGGCGTGTTTCAAATCGAAAGCCGCGCGCAGATGGCCATGCTGCCGCGTCTGCGGCCGCGCAACTACTACGACCTCGTCATCGAAGTCAGCATCGTGCGGCCCGGCCCCATCACCGGCGGCATGGTGCACCCCTACCTGCGGCGGCGCAACGGCGAAGAAGTCGTCGACTACCCGCACCCGTCGCTGGAACCGGTGTTGAAGAAGACCCTCGGCATTCCGCTGTTTCAGGAACAGGTCATGCAACTCGCCATCGTCGCCGCCGATTACACGCCCGGCGAGGCCGATCAACTCCGCCGCGACATGGCCGCGTGGCGCAAGTCCGGCCGCATCGAACGGCACCGGCAACGCCTCGTCTCGCGGATGATCGCGAAGGGCATCGCGCAGGAATTTGCCGAACGGGTCTTCGAACAAATTCGCGGCTTCGGCGAATACGGTTTCCCCGAAAGCCACGCCGCCAGTTTCGCGCTCATCGCCTACGCCACGTCCTATCTGCGCCGCCACTATCCCGCCGCGTACCTCTGCGCCATGCTCAACGCCCAGCCCATGGGATTTTACAGCCCCTCGACGCTGGTCGAAGACGGCAAACGCCACGGCGTGATCGGTGCGCCGGTCTGCGTGCAACGGAGCCAATGGGAGTGCTCGTTAGAAACGGCAGACGGCAGCGGCGAAGGGTACGCCGTGCGCATGGGCTTGCGCTATGTGAAGAGCCTCGCCGAAATCGATGGACAACGCATCGTCGCAGCGCGGCAGTCCGGGTTATTCACCTCCCTCGACGATTGCGTCACGCGCACGCGCCTCAACGAAGGCACGCTGGCTCGTCTCGCCGAAGCAGGGGCCTTGGAATCGTTTCGAAGCCGAACGGCGCAACGCCTTGTGGGACGTGCTGGGTCTGGACGAACGGCATTTCGAGCGGCTGCGTCTCGACACCGTCGAACCGCGTGCAAATTTCGCTCCCTTAAACGCCCTCGAAACCATCGACTGGGATTACGCCTTCACCTCGCACAGTCCCCGCGGCCATCCCCTCGAACCCTTCCGCGAAGAACTCACGCGCCAGAACCTGCCCGACGCCGCGACGCTCCACACCTTCAAGAACGGCCAACGCGTCCGCTACGCCGGCATGATCATCTGCCGCCAGCGCCCCGGCACCGCCAAAGGTGTCGTGTTCATGACCCTCGAAGACGAGACCGGCTTCGTCAACCTCGTGATCTGGGAACGCGTGTTCCGCGAACACGAAACCATCGCCAAAACCGCGTCCCTCCTCGGCGTCACCGGCAAACTCCAGTCGGATTCCGGCACCACCCACCTCGTCGCGGAAAAACTATGGTTACCGGAATTGGAAGCCGCCCCGCACGAAACGCGGAGCCGGGATTTTCATTGAAACGAAAAAAAGAGCGCAGACCTGTTCAAAGGCATACACAGACTGGTACGATAGGCTTCATCACAGGAGAGATGCTGATCGTGGCAACACAACACAACCGAACTAATCTGGCACTTGGGGCGCTTGCAGACGACACACGACTTCATGCCAGTAGCCAGCTTTCTGAAGCACACAAGAGCGCACATGGACAATACCTTACGCCTGGAAACGTCGCCGCATTCATGGCCTCACTGGTCCAAACACGTCGGCATTGTATACGTGTATTGGACCCAGGCGCAGGGACGGGCTCACTATCCCTAGCGGTGGCCGAACACTTCGTAAACCGCAAGACAGCCCCGAAGAAGCTTCATATAGTCTGTTATGAGATTGAGCCAACATTCTTGCCATTCTTGGACAAGAACCTAAAAAGCTGTGCCATCCGCTGTGCCAAGTCTGGAATCAACTTCACATTTGAAATCCGCACTCAGGACTTCCTTGCGGCCGCCGCCAACCTACTTGAGTGCGCGGTGTTTGGACTTCCGCCACAGGAGCAGTTCGACATAGCGATCTTAAACCCGCCATACAAGAAGATTGCCTCCAATTCGCGCGAGAGGCATATCCTTCGCGCCATTAGCCTTGAAACCGTTAACTTGTATGCTGGATTCTTGGCAGCGTCTGCATCGCTTCTAGCTGAAGGCGGTGAGCTAATCGCAATAACGCCTCGGAGTTTCTGTAACGGCCCATACTACCGAAGTTTTCGGCAGTATCTTCTCGAACGAATAACTCTCAAGCGTCTACATATATTTGACACTCGCGATACCGCGTTTCGAGACGACAAAGTGCTCCAGGAAACGCTCATAACGTATGCAAAGAAATCGACGGCGAGAGGTACCGTACGAATCACATTGAGCAATCGACCGGACGACCCAATACGATCGTCTCTGTCCATACCTCATGACGTTGTCGTTCTACCGAATGACCGCGAAGTCTTCATCAGGTTACTAACGTCTCGCGAAGAACAATCCATCTCAGAGCAAATTGCCAGATTCCCTCACTCGCTGGCAGATATCGGACTTGAAGTATCCACAGGACGGGTTGTCGACTTTCGTAGTCGTGAATACCTCTTGAAGAACCCATCTTCGGACGGGGTACCGCTGATTTATCCGGTACATTTTCGAGACTGGGGAATCTCGTGGCCGATCCTCGAAGGCAAGAAGCCGAATGCAATACGGTCTTGTTTCCATACTGAAGCCATGTTATTGCCACCAGAGCGATTTGTCTTGACGAAGCGATTCTCCGCAAAAGAAGAGAAACGGAGACTGGTTGCTGTAGTCTACGATCCGAGGGTAATCGGCGATACACCAGTAGCCTTCGAGAATCACGTCAACTATTTCCATGCAGCAAATCGCGGGATCAAAGAAGACCTCGCATGGGGACTGGCCGCGTATTTGAACTCTTCATTACTGGATTCCTATTTTCGGACATTCAACGGTCACACCCAGGTGAACGCAACCGATCTGCGAAGCCTACCGTATCCGTCCACATCTCAACTTGAGCGCCTGGGGTGTTTCGCGAAGGCACATAAACCAGATGCGAGCGCGATTGACAACTACCTGCTCAAGGAAATTGGCGAGCCATGATCAGACGTAAAGCCAGTCGCGCCGAGAAGAAGATCCGGGAAGCGACTGAGATCTTGCGCATATTGGGACTACCACCGGAGCAACAAAATGACCGATCAGCGCTAACTCTACTTGCGCTCCTGGATCTCAAGCCTAGCGGAAAGTGGATAGACGCAAGAGCGCACCTGATTGGTGTAACCCCCATAATGGAGTTTATCGAACGCGAATACGCTAAGAAATACGCTCCAAACACCCGAGAAACCATCCGTCGTTTCACACTTCATCAGTTTGTACAAGCCGGTATCGTCGAACGAAATCCAGACGACCCCAAACGCCCCACCAACAGCCCGAACAACGTGTATCAAATCGATGACAACGTCCTACACTTGCTTCATACTTGTGGAACCGGACAATGGAAGAGCGAACTTGAGGAATACTTGAGCAAGGTGGAGGCGCTACGGACCAAATACGCTCGCGCGCGCAAAATGGCCCGGATTCCACTCAGACTTCCAAGTGGCAAGAAGATCTCGCTTTCCCCTGGTGGCCAAAACGTACTGGTTCGACAAATCATCGAGGAATTCTGTCCACGCTTCACTCCGGAGGCAATAGCTGTCTACGTCGGAGATACGGACAAGAAGTGGGCGTTTTTCGATGCCAAGGTCTTGAGTAGTCTTGGAGTGACCATCGAAGGACACGGAAAGATCCCGGAACGTCGTGGTATATCTCCCCGACAAGCGTTGGATCGTGCTTATCGAGGCTGTGACAAGCCATGGCCCTGTAAACCCGAAGCGATACGAGGAATTGACGACTCTGTTTTCTGACTGTACGGCTGGCCTAGTTTTCGTGACCGCATTTCCCAACACCAAGACATTCACCAAATACGCGACGGAGATCGCGTGGGAAACCGAAGTGTGGATCGCAGAGCACCCAACACACTTGATTCACTACAATGGCTTCAGGTTTCTGGGCCCATATGACGATTGATTGTCTGCATGGGGAAGCACTTCGTTGGTAACGTGCGAGGAGGTCCCAGGGTTCAATTCTTAGTGGCCAACGCCCCGGCACCGCCAAAGGTGTCGTGTTCATGACCCTCGAAGACGAGACCGGCTTCGTCAACCTCGTGATCTGGGAACGCGTGTTCCGCGAACACGAAACCATCGCCAAAACCGCGTCCCTCCTCGGCGTCACCGGCAAACTCCAGTCGGATTCGGGAACCACCCACCTCGTCGCGGAGGAGTTGTGGCTGCCGGAATTGGGAGCCGCGCCGCACGAAACGCGGAGCCGGGACTTTCATTGAATGAATACTTCGAAAACCGGGTCCTGTCTCCTTCGAAGTCTTGGCACAAAAGGATTTACGCAATACTTCGTTGACAGATCCCGGAACAGGTTTTACAATAGCAGTAGAATTGTTTGTGATCGTTACAACTAATCCTGGCGCATTTACTCGGGAGTGACAACTTTCCATCTTGTGACGTGGAAGGAGGTCCTCCAATGTATTCCACCAAGAAGTCTACACGCGAAATCAATAAGCTATTGGAAGCGGCGGACGTACGCATTGACGGCGACCGCCCCTGGGATATCCAGATCCACGACGACCGTCTCTACCATCGTGTACTGGCGCACGGCTCCCTCGGTCTCGGCGAAGCCTACATGGACGGCTGGTGGGACTGCCGCCGGCTCGACCAGTTCTTCTATCGGGTACTCTCCGTCGAGTTGGACGAGGAAATTCAACCGTGGACCGCGGTTCTTCGCGCCCTGGTCGCACGGCTGGTCAATTTCCAACGCGCGTCCCGTGCCTACCTCATCGGCCGCCGCCACTACGACATCGGCAATGATCTGTACCGCGCCATGCTCGACCAACGGATGATTTACAGTTGCGGCTACTGGCGCGACGCGACCACGCTGGAAGACGCCCAACGGGCAAAGCTCGACCTCGTCTGCCAGAAGCTGGGACTGGAACCCGGCATGCGCGTGCTGGACATCGGCTGCGGCTGGGGCGGCGCCGCCCAATACGCCGCGGAACGGTATGGGGTCAATGTCGTAGGCATCACCGTGTCACGCGAACAGGTCAAGCAGGCGCGAGAATTGTGCCGCGACTTTCCCGTTTCCATCCGGCTTCAGGATTACCGCGACCTTAATGAGAAGTTTGACCGTATCTTCTCCATCGGCATGTTCGAGCACGTGGGTTTCAAGAACCACGAACGGTTCATGCAAGTCGTGAAACGCTGCCTGAAACCGGATGGCCGATTCCTCCTGCACACCATCGGCGACAACCAGGCCGTGGTCCGGGGCGACCCCTGGATCGAAAAATACATCTTCCCGAACTCCCTGCTGCCGTCGCCTTCACAGATTAGCAAGGCCATCGAGGGCCGGTTTGTGATGGAGGACTGGGAGAACTTCGGCGCGTACTACGACAAGACGCTCATGTGCTGGTACCGCAATTTCCAACGCGCCTGGCCGCGTCTCAAGTCGCAGTACGACAACCGCTTCTACCGGATGTGGACGTACTACCTGCTGTCCTGCGCCGGGACTTTCCGCGCCCGCAAGACTCAGCTCTGGCAAGTGCTTTTGTCGGACAAGGGTATGCCCGGAGGGTTCGATCGCAGATCGGTGGCCGTTGCGGAGAAGGAAAGCCTCGCCGTACCCACGTGGACTCAGCGGCACAGTGTCCAGCCGCATTAAGGGCCAGTACTCCGCATAAAATGGCCGTATGCCGACTTTGTTTGGGAGGAATACTCGGCGTTTTGCTGAAGTCTTCCTCCCTTTCCTTTTCAAACCTTACCAATTGGTAACGCCGCGGTCATCTGAGCGTCAGCAATCCGGTGTACACTGACGCCCATTGCTTTCCCCTACGTGGGCTTACAAGGCCGACCTCGCGCAGAATCCTGGAGACAAGACCATGAACAAAGTCGCGCAAATAACCCTGTATTTCTGGATCATGAAGATTTGCGCCACGACCCTGGGGGAAACCGCGGGCGACCTCCTGTCGATGACGATGAACGTGGGCTACGCGCTGAGTTCCATTATCCTGATCGGCATCTTCCTCGGTTCGTTGGGAGCGCAGCTTGCCTCGAAGAAGTTCCACCCGACATTGTTCTGGACCGTCATCCTGACCACCAGCACTGCCGGCACGACCATGTCCGACTACATGGACCGCACGCTCGGGTTGGGCTATGCGAAGGGTTCCTTGATCCTGGCCACGTTGTTATTCCTGGTCCTCGTGGTCTGGCACTTCAGCGAAAAGACCATTTCCGTCAACAACGTGCATACAACGAAAGTCGAACTCTTCTATTGGACGGCGATCTTGATCTCGAACACGCTGGGCACGGCCTTGGGCGACTATCTGGCAGATGATTCCGGTTTGGGATTCTTTGGCAGCGCGGCGCTCATCGCGGGCCTGATCGCGCTGGTGGCCGTCGCACGATACGCCACCCCCATCAATCGCGTGACGCTGTTTTGGATCGCCTTCGTCTTGACGCGTCCCTTTGGCGCAACCTTCGGCGACCTGCTCACTAAACCCATCGAAAGCGGCGGGCTGGGGTTTGGCACCATCGGGTCGTCGCTAGTGCTCGCCGTCCTACTCGTGGCGTTTGTCGCGCGAACCAGCATCGTCGCCCGGCGGACGCTGGAGGAAACGGCCCCACCACCATCCACATGCGCGGACGCCGTAGGCACTATCGAGTAGCCCTGAACGGTAGCTATTCGCAGTACCGTGCGCGGGGAAGTTCGAGTCCAACCGCAAATCCATCGCCGGGCATGGTATAACATCGGGACGACGGGTGATGGCACCCGCCGCACGTACCTGGAAGGCGCGGGACAGGTCGAGGTTCGGCAGACCTGCGTAGCACGTTTCGATGGACAGACATGTTCACAGGATTGCGCGTACAAAGTCCTCGGGGAAAGCTCGTCGGATGCATCATTTGTCTGTTCCTGACCGGTACCGTTTCCTGGCTGGTCCTGACGGAACACGATTCGATCTGGCCAATCCGAAACACCGTCCAGTACCACGTGCTCTCATGGTGGTGGATGTGGGTTGGCACGCCGAATTCCGGTGTCGCGGGCGTCTTGGAGGGTTTTGTCCGCGATGCGAAGGGAAACCCGTTGCAGTCCGCACGAGTGCTGGTCGCCCGTTACGACGGTACAGCCTACAGCGCCGAAACCGACAACAATG
Source organism: Candidatus Hydrogenedentota bacterium (assembly GCA_963745075.1). GTDB lineage: Bacteria > Hydrogenedentota > Hydrogenedentia > Hydrogenedentales > SLHB01 > JAHDWY01. The sequence goes on from CAVUWV010000031.1 coordinate 24,719, forward strand.
GGCGATTTCGAATTCCTGATATTCCCGCCGGCGCCTACCGTCCGGTGGCTGGAGCGACGGGGTACGACGACAACGTCATCGGCGGTTTCTGGTCGCCCGTGGTCGTCCGCCCGGACACGGCAACGGAAGTGGACGTTCAATTGGTCCGCTCTCTTCATCCGGTCGAGCATCAACTACCGACGATGCGACTGGAACAGGCCATTGAAGCGAGCTGTAAGCTGCCATTCCCGTGCCGAGGGCAGCGACGCACAGTCCGCATTACAGCGGCACATCACAAAAACCAGCTTGTGTATTATTACACCCCACTTTCTCAAGAGAAAGCGGAACTGCCCATTCTATTGTGTGTTTACCCGGGCCCGGCCGATCTCTGGGAATCGGTCAGCCTTACGCTTGTGGCAGAGAATTACGCCGTGATTGCCGCGGGGCCGGACTACACCTTCGCAATGGAAACCCAGGTGGATGACTTGATGACTCTGCTCACGTTGGCGCAAGACGGGAAGTTTCCCGATGCCGACCCTTCCCGCATTGCGCTGGTCGGCGGGAGCTACAGCAGCCTTCACGTCGAACGCATGCTGGAACGCGGCGTCCACGTAAAGGCCGTGCTTCTGATGGGGCCGGTTGTGGACTTATTCGACATGCGGCGGCGTTTGGAGGATGGTACTTTCATACCGCCGTACGGGTTGGATGCCGCCCTACGGAGTCTCGGTTTTCCCAATCGCCACCCCTTCCGTTACTGGCAGTATTCTGGTTTATACCACATTCACGCAGACTTTCCGCCCATTAGCATCCTCCATAGCAAAGCCGACGAAATTGTCCCCTACCAGCAGAGCGAAGCATTCGCCGAGGCGCTTGAAGAGGCCGGAGTCCCGCACGAGGTTCACTTTTTCGATGGCGGGAGCCACTACCTCTTTGCGGGGGACGAGTCCTGGCGCGAAATGTACAACATCACCCTAAAGTTTTTGGCAGCCCACCTCAGGGAGCCTGTCGCCGTTGCCTTCGGCCCGTTCCACCGCCGCGAAATGCGCGCACGCCATTAGAACTGGCGCACACTCCGGGTATGAATTGGGTCTACGCCTAGCGTCTCGCATGCTCAGATTCTTCCGAATGTTTTGCCTCGGAAACCGAATCCGTATCCAGCCAAAGCAGCAGCGACGGAAGGAGCAAGAAGTCGGCAGCCAGCGCAAATGCGATGATGATGGCGGTAAGGGATCCGAGGCTGCTGTTAACCTTAAACGAAGAACATGAGACGATTAGAAACCCCGCACCCAAGATCACCGAGGTGATCACGAGTGCCGAGCCGACCGTGTTGAATGCGAATTGGACGGAATCCGGCGCAGATTGTCCGAGCCGCTGCCGCGCATAGGCGTACTTGCTGAGGAAGTGCACCGTGTCGTCAACAACGAATCCCAGGCTCATCGCTCCGACCGTCCACACGGCGAATCCCACGTTGCCATTGAAGATCCCCCAGACGCCGAACGCGCACACCGCCGGCACGATGTTGGGAATGAGGCTGATAAGCGCGTATTTGGGTTTTCGCAAGGCAAATAGCATTACCGACGCGATCAGCACGAACGCCACGGCCGTCCCATAGATCATGCCATGAATATTGCGTCTGGCGAGGTGCGCGAACATGATGGCCGGACCCGTGCCGTCGCTGACCATACAGGCGGGCGCGTGGTCGCGCAACCACTGCGTTCCGGATTCGGACAGATGAAGCAGCTGATTCGACGTAATGTTTCGCGTAAGCACGACGATACGCATTGCCGAACGATTGTCATTGAGATGGCTATCGAGTTCGAGACCTTGCGGCAAGGACATTTCGTACAACAGCAAGTACTGTGCAGCTAATTCACGCTTGCCGGGAACTCGATACCATTCCGGGTCGTCGCCGTGCATGTTCATGTTAAGCCGTTTGATCGTATTCACCAGCGAATCCACGTGCACGACCCCGGTCCGATCGCGCAGCCATTGCGTGAAGGTATCGACCGTTTCAAGATACTTCGGAGAAACGACGCCGTCGGGCTCGCCTGAGTCCGGCGAATAGACGATCATATAGGCTCCAACCACATGGTCAATCGCAAACTCGGTCGCTTGGCGAAATGCAGTCGATCGATCGAAATACTCCACCCACCGATCGTTGATCTCGTTGCGCGGGATCGCGAGCGCGAGCAATATGACGATCGAGACACACGATGCGAGAAGAACGCGAAAGCGGGCCACGACGAACCTACCTAACCCGTCGACGAGTTTGTCCAGTTTTGGCCGCCGAGGTTTCGCCCGAATGGTTACCATCGCCAATAGGACCGGAACCAGGATCATTGTGTAAACGTACGCACTGGCAACCCCCATCGCCGTAATGTTGCCCACGTCACGCAACGGGGGTGAATCGGCAAAGTTCATGGCCAAAAAGCCGATTACTGTCGTCAAACTCGTGAGGAATACCGGAATCAAGTTCATTTGCATGCTGTGCAACAACGCGCTTCGTTGATCCTCCCCACTCCACATCCGCCGCATAGTGGTCATCAGAATGTGAACGCAATCCAGTACTGCAAGCGTCAGAATCAATGTCGGAGCGGAGGACGACGAAGCGGATAATTCATAACCGAACCATCCCGCCAGCCCCATTCCGGTAGCTGTGGATAAGGCGACGACGGCGACCGTAACAAGGGTAGCCACGATTGAGCGTAACAACAGGAAAACCGCAAGGATTACGCCGAGATACATCAGGGGCGCGAGTTTTCGGACATCCCGTAAGGCCGCCTCCTTGAACGCCACGTTCATGGCAAGCCGGCCCGTCAGATACACGTCAACCCCGGGATACTTCTGCCGTATCGTCTCTGCAGCGCGTTTCGCACCGGCAATAACTTCGTCCTGCGCGCCGTTTGCATTCTTCGGCAGACGAATCAAGACGTTGATACCCGCGACGTCTCCCTTCGGGGAAATCACGTAGTTCACGAGGTCGGAACTGGTCACGCATATTTGGCGCACTTTGGTCAGTGCTTCCGGGGATTTTGCTTCAAAGTCATCCAAGAGTCCCGATACGAAAACATCATCCCCGTCCGCGCGGCTGTACTGGTAATTGGCAATCGAATCGACCCGCTGGACGTATGGGATGCGCCACGCTTCTTCCGTCAATTCACGCAGGGCACGGAGCGCCGTCTTGGTGAAGACTTCGCCGTCGTCCGGTGCGAAAACAAAATAGATATTGTCCAGTTGCGTGTATTCTTCTTCCAGGTATTGGTAGGCTTGCAGCTGCGGGTCATTGGCACTGAACAGCGCCCGGTAATTCTCATTAATGGACAAGAACTTCATGCCCGCAGCAAGACCACCGGCCGCGACGAGAATCAGGAACAATAGTGGCCACCGCCGGCGGGCTAGAAGAGCAAGGTAGACCTCGACGCCGTTTCCAGCGGATAGCTCGCGCGCTCGATACCAAGACATACGGTTCATGGCAGCAGACGCGAACCAAAGGAAAAGCGATGCGCTTCGACCACGTATGCGTGACTTCGCCCGTGCCGGTGCCGCGCGTGGCGCATCACAGACTCAACCCCGGTAGCCCTTGGGCGCACTGCGTCATACCGTTTCCGCGATCTCAAGGGCGTCCTGCCTGACCGGCGGGGGAATCAAGCCTGCTCGCAACAGATGCTGGACAATATAGTTGACCGTATCGGAGAGTCTGGGCTCCCTCGCGTCCGGGCAGACGCGGTCCAGGGCCGCGCGGTAGTGCCGGTTATCGTAACGTTTGTGCTCCATTGGTTTGAACTTTCGATACGAACGGTTAAAGAATACCAGCAGTGGATACAGCGGGTCGTCCGGCGTACAACGCCGATTCATCTCCTCAATGAATCGCGGAAGGCTGTAGTACGTGAATGAGTAGCCGAACTGCGCGCCGATAATCCGCGTCACGTCCATCAGGTTGTAATACCGCGTCGTCGTGACTTGAAAGGTGGAGGACGGCGTGTGTTTCAATGTGAATATGCGCGCGATGTGGTCCGACACAAGGTCGGCAGGTAGAAAGCTGATCTGATTGGCCGCGTCGACCCCCACACCATGTTTAATCATGAACGCGAGAAGCCGAACAATGATATCATCCTTGCTCCCGATGCCCCGCGAAGAAGCGGATATCAGCGATGGACGGTAGATTCGAACGGGATGTCCGTGGCGTTCCGCGTTGCGCACCAGGTGTTCCGCTACGCATTTGGTTTGAGCGTACCCGAAATCGAGTTCCTCCATATCGGCATTGTAATGGTGCTCTGCGGCGATCGGTCTCGCTCGCCAGCCGTGGATAAACGTACTGGAGATCAGGTGAAACGGCTTAGTTCTCTCGGTGGCCGACAACCGTAGAAGCTCCCGCGTACCATCGACGTTGAACGGCCGGAGCGCGCCATAACTGAGCACATAGTTCACCCACGCACCGTTGTGGACGACAGCATCGACTTCCTCGGCCAGTCGTTGCCATTGATCGTCCGCCAATCCGAGCCGGGGCAATCCCAAGTCGCCGCAGACGACGCGGACGCGGGAGAAAACCTGCTCCTGAAGTTCGCGAGTCCAGATCGCCGATCGACGCATCGCCTCCACGAGGCGCGCACGGCCATGGTTTGGATCGGCCGCGCGCGTCAGTACGTCGACGGCGCACCTCGTCCGCTGCAACAAGCTCCCCAGCAGAAAAGGCCCGAAAAAACCGCTCGCGCCCGTCAGAAATATGGTTTGCGGTTCGTCTCGCGCGTCCTCCAATGAATCCGTGGGAGGATGCCATTGGGCATCGGCCCGCATACACTCCAATTCGTGCGCATTGTCTTCAAGGTGGCGCGCTTCCAGCCATGGACGCAATGCGGTTTCGGACCCCTCCGGGCTGACGTCGTAGGCTTCCGCAAGACGGGACAGTTCCGCGATGGTCAACCGTTGGAGGAATCGTGCGTCCAACTCCGACGCCAAATTCGTCAGTCCGCGACGTTCCAGGTGATGCTGAATCTTCAACGTCAGGTCGACCAAGGTGAGGGAATCAAGGCCGATGTCGGTCAGCGTGACCTCTTCCATTCCTCCGACTTGGTAGCATTCCCGGACGTCTTCGAGTATTTCCGTCAGACTGCCGGCCTCCTTTCGCTCAGACTCGACATGTACGAATGACACCAGAACCGGTATCGCGCCTCGCAACCAACGTTCCCGTGTTTCGTTGCGAGCGACCTTTCCCGATGTGGTCTTGGAAATAGAGCGAGGCGGCACGAACGCGACTTGGTAGGGATCGATGAAATAGTGAGCCCGGATGGCTTGCGCGACTGCGGCCGGCTCGACGAGATCGTGGCTCGGGCGGGCTTCGACCAATACGACGAGGCGTTCTTCGCCTTGGTGCTCCACGGCGAACGCGGCGGCCGCAACCGGTCCCAGTGGCGAGCGGTGTGGAAATGCCGCTTGGACAATGGCCTCGATATCCTGGGGATAGTAATTGGTCCCGCGAACAATGATCATATCCTTGACGCGACCGCATACGAATAGTTCACCTTCATGGAGAAAGCCCAGATCGCCGGTGCGCAGGTAATTGCGATCTGCATGTGGATCGTTATTGATTCGTGCGTGAAACACCGTTTCGGTCAGCTCCGGCTGTTCCCAGTATCCGGGGCACTTGCTCTCCCCGTCGATCCAGATTTCGCCGATAGCGCCTTCGCCCAAATCGCAGCGCGAATCCGGGTCCACGATACGGACATCGAGGGTTGGCAACGGATGACCGCAACTGACGAGGGAAATCTGGTTGTTATTTCGTGTCCGCGCTTTGTGGATAGACAGCTGTCGCCGTTGCATCCGTTGTTTTTGGACGGTGAGGGTTTGCCGCCCGCGTAACGAGACCGCGATCGTGTTCTCCGCCAGACCATAGCCGGCCTGGTACGATTCCCACGGCAAACCGTACTTGGAAAAGCGCTCATAGAAACGCGCATGCGTCTCGGCATGGACCGGTTCGGCGGCATTCAACATAATCTTCAGTGAACTCAGGTCCACGTCACACAACGCCGCGTCGGGGACTTTGTTCTCGCGAAGACAATAGCCGTAAGCAAAGTTGGGCGCCGCGGTCAATGTCGCACGCACGCGAGAAATGGTTTTCAGCCAGAGCGCAGGCCGTTTCAAGAAATCGAAAGGCGAGAAACCGTAATTGGTGCCACCCAGAACGAACATCGACAAATGGTGACCAATAAGGCCCATGTCGTGATACTGCGGCAACCAGGATACCCCTACGGGGCAGTGCTGCAGGGTGATGCGGGCGTTGTGCAATACGTTTCGGTGCGTCACGACGACACCTTTGGGGTCCCCCGTGGAGCCCGACGTGTATTGCAGGAACAAAACGGGATTTGTCTGCCTGCGTGCGAAGCGACCACCCGGCTCAGGAACCGTGTCCGTCGCCAGCCACTGTATGAATTGCAGCAGCGGCGTCTTTATAAGGTCGCGCCTGCTCGAGGTGAACGCGTCGGGTGACCCGCGCAAATAGCTGGAAGTCGTGAGTGCGAGACGTGCCCCGCAATCCCGTGCTATGTGTTCGATTCGGGCAGCGCCCGCCCCGGATGTCATCGACATCGGGGCACAAACCGGCACCGGAATCACGCCGAGGTTCACGGTCGCAAAGAAGGCCGCCATCAGCTCCAGTCCGGGCGGATAAACCAGCAAGACACGGTCGCCGTATTGGAGCGCGGTCAGCTCGGCCAACTGCTGCGCTAGGCTCAATGCACGCTCGTAAAACTGCTGATACGTGTATTGCTCCCGGCAATTACCTCGCCCATCCAAAAAGCCGAAAAGGATCTTCTCGGGCTGTGCTTGCGCCCAATACTCCAGGCAGTCGACAAGGGTTTCCATTTGCCGAGTCCTTCAGAAATCGCGGTGCGTGCGGCAGCATTGCGCTGTGACTCAGCCTCGCCGTGGCCACCGTTCCAACCTTGCAGTGAAAGGAGTGTATCCGAGCGTGGCGCGAGGTTGCCAGTCAATTCTGTGCTTGTGCGCATGGAGGAGCTGGACTCATGGAGTGGTCAGGACCAATGGTAATCGCTGATCCGGGCCGCTACGGATAGGGCACATCCTCGCGGAAATCAAGGGGTAATCGAAATAGGCTAAGGCTTGAAGGGACCCTTCCGTGAGGCAACGGTTTACAAAACCCGTCTCTGAGACAGCAAGTTACCCACGTTGTCTGCGTATTAAGAGTGAACAGCCAGGGCGAGGCAATAAGAAACCCCCGGAGATGAATTGCCCTAAACCCCTGATATCCGGGGGGATGATTAATGGCAGCCCGTAGGGGAATCGAACCCCTGTGACGGGACTGAGAATCCCGCATCCTAACCGCTAGATGAACGGGCCGCGGTCTTCAACGGACGTTGGGTTACGCCCGGAATAGAAATGGTTGCCGGACCAGGGTTCGAACCTGGAGTCTCCTGATCCAGAGTCAGGCGCCTTACCAATTTGGCCATCCGGCAATACAACGGAATGGTAGCCAACGGGGGGCATCTGTGTCAAGAATTTGAGCGGGGCGGGACACTTCAGTCGTCCTTCAAGGTACCACTGAAAGTACACAAGCGACCAAGAGGACCAAAGGGACGAGGCGAGAACGAGGTTTAGAACGATCGGCAATCCTGGACCATCGTTGAGGTCGTTTGGATCCTCTAAGTCATTGGACTATGGCGAAACGGCAGAAACCGATCCGTCCGACCAAGCATCCCCGGTCAGTACCAGACCGTCACGACGATGACCGGTTCCTGCTGGCCCTGTTGTTGGGGGCGCTCGTAGCCGAAGGACTGCTTGACGAGTTTGGGCTCGACGTTGTGTTGTTCGAGCCATCTGTTGATGTGCTCGTCCATCAGACCCAGCCCATCCATGGTCACCTTGCCGATAAACGTCTGAACCCGCATCCCCATACTCCTTTCCGCGTCAATCCCCTGCAACCCGTTACGGGTGCGACTATAACACAGGTCTTTGACGGCTTGGCAAGGACCGCGCCCAACGTCAACCGGGGGGCCAGCCGAGGGCGCGACCGCCCAGGACATGCAGGTGGATGTGAAACACACTTTGCCCGGCCTCGGGCCCGCAGTTGATGACGAAGCGGTAGTCCGTGAGACCTTCCTGTTGAGCAACCTTGTTCCCCACGAGCGTAAGGCCTCCTAAGAGGTCTGTGTCCGCGTCGCCGGCATCGCTGATTCGCGCGATATGCTTGCGCGGCACCACCAACACGTGGGTCGGTGCCCCCGGGTTAATGTCGCGAAACGCGTAGTAGTTGTCATCGGAATACACTTCAGTGGACGGAACGTCGCCGTTCAGAATCTTGCAGAACAGGCACTCATCAGCCATGTTCACGGTCCTCCCTTTCGCTGCGGACTTCTTGGCCCGTTGTACTGAGCCCAAGCGTAGACAATCGAACCGGGAACGCGCAACTGGTGGTTTGTACCGCCCGCCGACGTTTGACTGAATTCCCGGGGCTGTTTAGACTGAGGGGCTGAACCCATTGGATGACCATCCGTGGCCCTTGCTAGTGGTGCGTTGTATGATGGGCGCGGTTTGAAAAGGAGGGAATTACCATGGCCAAAGTATTGGTACCGTTGGCACAAGGCTGTGAAGAACTCGAAGCGGTCACCATCATCGACCTGCTGCGCCGGGCCGACATCACGGTCGTGACCGCCGGACTCACGGACGATCCCGTCAAGGCGAGTCATGGCGTGACGATTGTCCCAGACAAGAATCTGGACGAAGCATTGAAGGAAGATTTCGACATGGTGGTGCTGCCGGGCGGCTTGCCGGGCGCGGACAATTTGAACGATGACGAACGTGTCCACGGCGTGCTCAAGAAGATGGTGGACAGTGGGAAGTTCGCGGGCGCCATCTGCGCAGCGCCCATTGTGCTCGCTAAGGCCGGTCTGTTGAGTGGCAAGAAGGCCACGAGCTATCCGGGGTTTCTCGACAAGATGAATCTGCCGGACGTGACGGTTACGGGAGGCGCGGTGGAACGGGACGGCAAGATCATCACGTCGCGCGGTCCCGGTACGGCGATGGATTTCGCGTTGGCCGTCATCGAGATGCTGAAAGACAAAGGTACGCGCGACACGGTCGAGAAGGCCTTGGTTCGAAATTAGAACGTTTGGAATTGAAGGAGTAGCATATGTTTTTTTCGGGGATTTCGGATGAAGCGGGTCAGGCGATCGACACGCAGATCAAGGCCCATCAGGATTTGGGGTGGGACCATCTCGAGTTGAGGCTGGTGGACGGGGAGAACGTCACGGCTTTGTCCGACGAGAAGTTCGCGGAGGTCTACGGCAAGGTGTGCGACGCGGGCATGAAGATCTCGTGTTTCGGCAGCGCCATCGCCAATTGGGCCCGGCCCATCACGTGTGACGCGCAGATCGACGTTGACGATCTGAAACGGGCGATTCCGCGGATGCAGAAGTCCGGCACCCAGTTCATCCGCGTGATGAGCTATCCCAACGACCCCAAGCAACCCGTCAACGAGCCCGAGTGGCGCGCGGAAGCCATCAAGCGCATGAAAGTACTGGCCAAGATGGCGGAAGACGGCGGCATTATCCTGGCCCACGAGAATTGCAGCGGTTGGGGCGGCCTTTCGGCGGACAACAGCAATATCCTACTCGGCGAAGTGAACAGTCCCGCGTTAAAAGTCGTGTTCGATACGGGCAATCCCGTCACGTACGGGCAGGACGCCTGGGAGTATTATCAAAAGGTCTTCAACGACATCGTTTACGTGCACATCAAGGATGCCAAGAAGGTCGACGGCAAGGACGTCTACACCTACTGCGGCGAAGGCGACGGCTACGTGCGCGAAATTGTCGGCGACCTGATGACGAGAGGCTACGACGGCGGGTTCAGCATCGAGCCGCATCTGGCCGCGGTGATTCACACCGGCCAAAAAGCGGACAATGATTCGGCGTTGTACGATTCGTATACCGAATACGGCCGCCGCATGATGAAGATTGTGGAGGAAGTGAAACCGTAACGGAGGGCGTCCGCCGTTCGCGGAACCCAAAGGGGTGGGGTATGCGTAAGACGCAAATCAGGGCGTTCATCGGAACCGTGTTTGCCATCGCGGTGCTCGTCGTGTTCGCGGCCATCGCCGCGTCGGCTATGGGGAAAGACATCCCCATCCTCCGCAACATCAGCGGCGCGCTGGGAATGTGAGCACCCGCAATCCTGCTTCTGTGACGGGATACGGCGTCTGGTCGATTGAGGGATCGGAAAGAACATCCCCCTTGATCCCACTTCAAAGGGGGAGTCTTGCGCACCCCAATTCTTGGTGAGATATGTTGTGAAATTCTCCGAAACCGGACCGTCGCTCACCCCAAGACGCGACGCGAAGCGTTGCGAACAATTCCCCCTTCGAAGGGGGATCAAGGGGGATGTTCTTTAGTTCGGCTCAGCGACCGCCGATGTGCGGATCATCGAATCTCGCGGTTTCCGACGCAAACGATTTCAATCCACAACCTTCAGCCGGGCGGTGTAGATCGAGGCGGAGTTCTTGTTCTTCTCCCGGTCTTCTTCGTGTTGCGAATACCAGGACACGAACAGCGCAGGATGTTCCGCGTCCACTGAGGCCGGATCGACGATGAGGCCAGGATAGGATGTGTCGCCGCCGCTGGGTAAGGTGATCAGTTCCACTGCTTTGCCGTCGACGAATTCCCACACGCGCGTCACCCATTGACGATCCGCGCCACGACTGCGTCCGGCGATGAAGAAGCGATCCTTCCAACGCGCCAAAGCCGGCGAATGGACAATGTCCCCCACCGTTTCGCCGGTCCACTCGGTGTGTTCCGGATTGCTGCGCCAAATGAAGCCTTCGTTGATGTCATCCTGCATGCGTGTGACGACAAATAGCGAGCCGTCTTCCAGTATGGTCACGTCCGACTCGCTGGGTTGACGGCGGTTCGCGATCTCGCTTTTCAGCGTCCAGTTCAGGCCGTCATCCGATACGATGAGTTGCATTTCGCGCTCGGGAGGTTTCGGACGGTACGCGGTGTATGCGATTCCGTAGAATCTCCCTTCAAGATAACGGACGCGCCACACCCACCAATCGGGTTTGTAGATGCCTTGGATCTTCGACCACGTGGTGCCGTCCTCGCTCGAAGCAAAGTAGGAGCGGACACTCTGCCGGTCCGGCAACGCATGACCTTCCATGTGCATGAGGTTCCACGTACCGAAATAGACATAGAGCACGTCGTCCGTCGCCGTGAAATGGGGATCGCGGTCGTCGCCGGCCGTGTCCAGCGTGCCGCAAGGTTCCCAGGTCCGCATGTTCGCACTGCGCATCACGCGAATCTCGCCGTCCAACGAGCCGTGACTCTGCGCGTGCCGGAAGCAGAGGTAATAATGGTCCTTCCACCGGATGAGATCGGTAAAGGCGTTGTGGGCGCCGTCGCTGTAGGCCTTGTCCAGCCAGTCAATCTCCGCCTTGGGCGACGCGTCCTGCCCCCACGCCGCGATGGCGAGAATGAAGAGAACGCTAACCGTAATGATTCGTTTCATGCCGCACCTCAAGATGATCGTCCACAGATTACACAGATTTTCACAGATTGGAGTTCAAAAGAGATTGGGAAGAACGAAACCGCCACCGAAATGCTTTTGATCGGCAACGTCCTCTATTTCTCTCTTTCTTGAATCTGTGAAAATCTGTGTAATCTGTGGACAAGAAACTCTTCTCTCTACGACCCTTGCGTCAACGCCTTCACGACCCGGTCGCCGAAATCGCTCGTGCTGATGGGTTCGTGACCGCCTTTGGGGTCTTTCAGATCCGCCGTGGTGTAGCCCGCAGCGAAGACCGTGCGCATGGCGTCCATGATCTGCTTCGCTTCCTTTTCCAATCCGAAACTCTTCTCCAGCATAAGCGCAACGGATCCAATCATGGAGTACGGATTCGCAATGCCCTTGCCCGCGATATCCGGCGCGGAACCGTGGGAAGGTTCGTAGTAGCCCTTATCCGGCCCGATACAGGCGGACGGCATCAACCCAAGGGAGCCCAGCAGACCCCCGGCCAAGTCGCTCAGGATATCGCCGAACATGTTTTCCATAACCATCACGTCGAACTGGCGCGGGTTCAGCACCAGCGCCGTCGCGGCCGCGTCGACAATGATGTGCTTCACCTTCACGTCGGGGTATTGCCGGCCCACCTCGTCGCCCACCGCGTTCCACAACACGCTGGACATGAGCACGTTGCTCTTGTGGACGTTGTGAAGGATCTTCTTGCGCTTACGGGCCTCTTCGAAGGCCACGGTCAGAATCTGCCGGATCTCTTCTTCGTTGTATTCGAGCGTCTCCTTGACATAGCGCAGGCCGTTGGCGTCCGTACCCTCCTCCTTCTTTCCGAAGTACAAGCCGCCGATGAGTTCCCGGATCATCATGATGTCGATTCCGTCGGCCACGATTTCCGGACGTAGCGGCGAGAAGAAAGCCAATTCGGGCGGCAGATACACCGGCCGGAAGTTGGCGAACGTATTGTACCGTTTGCGCATAGGCAGTAGGGCACCCCGTTCCGGGCGCTCTTCGACGGGAATCCGGCTCGATTCCTCATGACCCAGCCCGATGGGCCCCTTCAGGATGGCGTCCGCGCGGTCGCACGCGGCCATCGTCTCCGCGGGGAACGAATGGCCGTGATCGAAGTAGGCCTGCGCGCCAAAGGGCGCACGCACCAGTTCGTAGGTCACCCCGGCCGACTGTTCAATGACGCGCAGCACCTTGACGGCTTCGGCCGTGATTTCGGGGCCGATTCCATCGCCTTCGAGCACCGCGATAACGTATTTCTTCGACATACCAAGTCCTTCAAGTCATACGGGCGGACGCCCGAAAGCATCCGCCCGTCGGAAAACACGAAATCCGAAGCACGAAATCCGAAACAAATTCCAATGCTCCAAATTCAAAAAAGCCCTAGATCAGGCCTAAGTAGAGGTCACCACAAACGCGGGTACACGCCACTGTGCGTACTTCACCTCAAGAACATCCCCCTTGATCCCCCTTCAAAGGGGGAGTCTCGCAGACCCAAGTTTCGGGTGAGCATAAGGACAAACAGCAAAATCACAGGGCTCTGTCCGTCTCATCCGCCCCGCGAAGCGTGGGCAAGATAATCCCCCTTTGAAGCCACGCCGCGGCGTGGGAAGGGTCGAGGGGGATGTTTCGTCTGTTATGTGTACCCTTTCTTGTGGGAAGTCGTACTTATCGTGGCTTCCTACCATGGCACAACCCAGCATTACAGGGAACGGGCGACGTGACGGACGCGATACATCCACACGTTTTGGTCATTTGAATTTCGGTCATTCGTGCTTGTTTCGGATTTCGTGCTTCGTGCTTCGAATTTGACTTGAAACGTGCTTCGGATTTCGGATTTGGGCGCCAAGCCCCTACACGGTCGCCGCCAGTTCCGCAACCGCGTCGCCGATCTTCGTGGTCGACATACCGCCTTCCTTGATCTCTTTGGCCGACATGCCCGGCAGCTTGCCGGATTCCAGGAACGCCACACACGCCTTCTCCACGCTGTCGGCGGCATCCGACTCGCCGAGGTGGTCCAGCAGCATCTGCCCCGCGAAAATGCAGGCCAGCGGGTTGATGACGTTCATCCCCGTGTACTTCGGCGCGCTGCCGCCGATGGGCTCGAACATGGACACGCCGTTCGGGTTGATGTTGCCGCCGGCGGCAATGCCCATGCCGCCCTGCACCATGGCGCCCAGGTCGGTGATGATGTCGCCGAACATGTTGCCCGTCACGATCACGTCAAACCACTCAGGGTTCTTGACCATCCACATCGTCGTCGCGTCGACGTGGGCGTACTCGCGCTTGATGTCCGGGAATTCTTTCGCACCCATTTCGTGAAAGGCCCGTTCCCAAAGGTCGTACACATAGGTCAGCACGTTCGTCTTGCCGCAGAGGGTCAGCGTGTTGGTCTTGTTGCGTTTCCGGGTGAGTTCGAACGCGTACCTGAGGCAGCGGTCCACCTCGTTCCGCGTGTACACCATCGACTGGATGGCCACCTCGTACGGCGTGCCCTTCCGCTGAATGCCGCCGACCCCCGTGTACAGGCCCGCGGAGTTCTCGCGCACCACCACGAAATCGATGTCCTCCGGTCCCTTGTTCTTGATCGGCGTCTCTACCGTCGGGTACAGCTTCACGGGGCGCAGGTTAATGTATTGGTCCAGCTCAAACCGCGCCTTGAGCAGGATACCCTTTTCGAGAATGCCCGGTTTGACATCCGGGTGGCCGATGGCGCCGAGATAGATCGCATCAAAACCCCGGAACTCCTCGATGGCCGAATCCGGCAGGATCTCACCCGTCTTGAGGTACCGGTCACCGCCGAAATCGAATTCTTTGGTCTCGAGCTTGATGCCAAACCGGTCCGCGGCGGCGCTCATTACTTTGACGCCTTCCCGAAGTACTTCCGGTCCGGTACCATCGCCCGGAAATAGCGCGATCTTATAGGTTGCCATGGTTACGTCTACCCCCTATGCGATTTATCCGCGGATCTCGACATGGACAGAGACTCCCGGGTCGTCAGTGTGAGCCCGCGACGGGCCGATGATGGGAACAGGCGGAAATTTTATCACTTGAACGCGGGGTAACTCAAGACGACGACGAGTGCCACAACATAGTGTCCCAAGTTCCGCTCTGGGATGGATATCTTCTGCCAATTGGAGTATAGTAAACAACATCGTTCGAAGCTCCAGGTAGAGCAGGTACCGTTTTCTTTCCCATCTGACTGCCTCATTTAATCCTCTCGAAACGCGTGCGAAAGACGATGCGCGTCTATTCGCACGGCGCAATTGACGACCGGACCCTATACCGGACAAATCAGACCGGGTGTACGGTATGTTGAGTATCTTAGGATTTATTGCCGAAACTCGCAGTTCTTTACTGTTTGTGCGGGCGTCTCTCTTTGGACGGCGTGTTTAGGCGCTGGGTGGGTGACCGCACCACCGGTCCACGATTCGAATCTTTTCAATGGTTTGGTTGATCTTCGCAGATACAACAAGGGAGGTTTCCAATGGGTGACAAGAGCCAGAAAGACAAGGACAAAAGCCGAAAACAGAAGGTGGTAAAGGACGCGGACTCAAAGAAGCGCAAGGAAGAAAAACAAGAGAAGAAGCCCGCACCCGGACTCCTCAAATAGGATTCAGCGGGATCGAAATCGGAGACAGCGCGTTTCGCCGAGTTTTCGGCAGCCGACGGTGCGTGATACCGGCATTTGTGACACGGGACATCCGCATCCGGCGACGGCCACCGCACAATTGGAGTAGGAAAATGTCTATGACGATTCGTGAACTTGTCGGCGAAAATCGGGAAAAGTACTCGGTAAACCTCGACCAATCAGTCCGGCAGGTGATTGATTGCATGTATGAAGGGGAAGTACACGCCGTAGCAGTTTGTGACGGCGACAAAGTTGTCGGCGTCTTCTCGGAACGAGACTTGTTGCGGCGGATTGTGCACCAAGGCCGCGACCTGCATTCGACCAAAGTCCGGGACGTGATGACGTCACCGGCATACTGGATTTCCATGGACGAGCGCTATGAAGTCGCGAAGGCCATCATGATCGACAAGAAGCTAGGTCAGTTGGTGGTTAAAGATGAACAGCACGACTTTCGAGGCTTCGTTTCCTGGCGAGAACTTCTCGAAGCCGACCTTTCGGATTCCCGGGATCTTGTGGGTAAACTGAACGACGATTATTACGAGCATCGTTTTCAACCTTAGAAGTGGTCTATTGATCGCCGTGAGTTGCATTTCCTCAATCGCAGGATTGGGCCGCCTGGAGTAATTGGAAGACCGAGCCAGGCATGGACCGAAAGCTACCGTCACGCGAATCCAAATGACGGCGTATTCGTATGCATTACGCCAAACCTGTAGATGGAATCGTACGAGAACGTAAAAACGGCATCCTGTGTTCCCGCGGCGCCGGAAAGGGAAACCTTGGGTCACCTGGCCCCACCAATGCGCATCGCTTTCCTCGGCAACTACGTGCCACGGCTCTGCGGGATCGCGACCTTTACCCACGATCTCTGTGAGGCCGTGGCGGGGGCAGTTCCGGCGGCGCAATGTTATGTGGGCGCGGTGAACGATCGCGTTGAGGGCTATGAGTATCCGTCGCGCGTACGCTTCGAATTGCTGGAAAAGGATCTGGACTCCTATCGCCGGGCTGCGGATTTCTTGAACTTCAACAACGCGGACGTACTGTGCGTGCAGCATGAGTTCGGCATCTACGGCGGACCCGCGGGAAGTCATTTGCTGGCGCTGCTTAAGGAGGTCCGCATGCCGGTAGTAACCACGCTGCACACGGTCCTGCGCGAGCCGAACGCCGCGCAGCGAGCGGTAATGGAGGAACTGGTGCAGCGCAGCGACCGCGTTGGTGGTGATGGCGCAGAAGGGCGCGGAGATTCTTGCGCGATACATATGCGGTGCCGGATGCCAAAGTGGATGTCATTCCCCACGGCATCCCCGATATTCCGTTCGCGGATTCCCGCTCTTTCAAGGAGCAGTTCGGAGTCGAGGGACGAATTGTACTGCTCACCTTCGGCCTGCTTGGACCGGGCAAGGGTATCGAATATGTCATCGAGGCGCTGCCGCGAGATCGTGCAGACGCATCCCAATGTGGTCTATCTGGTGCTTGGGTGCGACGCATCCGCACCTGCTGGCGCGTGAGGGGGAGCGCTACCGGCTGAGTCTGGAGCGGCTGGCCGACGAGCGCGGCGTGAAGGACCACGTGATCTTCCACAATCGATTTGTGTCGCTGGACGACTTGACCGAATTCATCGGCGCGACGGACATCTACATGACGCCCTATCTCAACGAGGCGCAAATCACCTCCGGGACGCTGGCCTATGTCTTCGGGGCGGGCAAAGCCGTGGTTTCCACTCCGTATTGGCACGCGCAGGAATTGCTTGCGGACGGGCGCGGCATACTCGTGCCATTTCGACGACTCACCGGCCATCGCCGAAGGCGTGTGCGAGTTTCTCGACCATCCCGAGCGTCTGGAGAGAAACGCGCAAGGAGGCCTATCGACTTGGGCGTGAGATGATCTGGCCTGCCGTGGCGCAACGATATCTGGAGTCGTTTCAACATGCGCGCGCCGACCGCCAGGCGACCCCGCGCACGGCCTTTGCCGAATTGGACACTCGCCAGCCGTCCTTACGATCTGCCCTCCGTTGCGGCTGGATCACATCGTGCGCATGAGTGATGGCACGGGTATTTTTCAGCATGCCATTTTCAACGTGCCGGACTTTCACCATGGCTACTGCACGGATGACAATGCCAGGGCGTTCATCTTGTGCAATCTGCTGGATGAACTTGGCGGCGAACCTCCCAAGGAGAATCTCAACGGCTTCACCACCAGTTATCTCGCATTTCTCGCGTCGGCCTTGAATCGCGATACGGGGCGATTCCGCAACTTCATGAGCCATGGACGGCAGTGGCTGGAGGACGCGGGCAGCGAGGACAGCCACGGCCGCGCGCTTTGGGCGCTTGGGTGCCGGGGCGGCGCGTTCCCGGAACGAGGGCCGGCGCCGGTTATCCGCTCAACTCTTCGAACGCGGCCTGACCGCCGTGGAAGTCATTCACCTCGCCGCGCGCCTGGGCGTTCACGTTGCTGGGCATTCATGAATACATGCGCGAGGTTTCCGGATAGTCCCGAAGCCGAGGCACGCCCGCGAAACGCTTACCGGCAAGCTGGTGACGCTCTGGCGGAAGCTGCGCCACGGAGAACTGGCCCTGGTTTGAAGCGAGCGTCACCTACGACAACGCCCGTCTCTGCCAGGCCCTGATACTGAGCGGTAGCGAATGCCCGAAGCCGAAGCCGTGGAAATCGGCTTGAAGTCGCTTGCGCTGGTTGGCCTCGCTGCAAAGGACACAGGCGGGCCACTTCAGGCCCATCGGCAGCAACGGCTTTTACGTCCGCGACGGCGCGCGCGCGGACTTCGATCAACAACCGGTGGAGGCCCAGGCCATGGTTTCCGCCTGCCTGGAAGCGTTTCGCGTCACGCAGGATGCCACATGGTTGGTCGAGGCCAGGCGCGCCTTCGAGTGGTTCCTGGGCCGCAACGATCTCGGCCTTCCGCTCTATGATTCCGGCACCGGCGGCTGCGGCGACGGGTTGCACAGCGATCGGGTCAACGAAAACCAGGGCGCGGAATCGTCGCTCGCCTTCCACCTTTCCCTGGCCGAAATGAACCACGCGGAGCACCCGCTGCCTGGTGCACTCATGAGTACCATCCCCATTCGCCGCCACGCGATTACAGCTGCTCCCGGAAAGCGCGCGGGTCATCATCCGCCCGTTCATTCCCACGACGCGCGAGCGCATCACAGCCATCATCGGCCGGGCCCTTGCCCTGACCGACAGGAGGTCGAGCAGGAACTGCAGGCCGTGCATTCAGGAATTCGGTTCCCGGCACTTCGACATCGAATCGCTGCTGCTGAAACACTACGCGAAAGTGCAGCACCACGTCTTCACCCAGCGCCCGCTCTCGCGGGCGCGGCAATTGCTCATCGGCGCGCTGTTCTCCGGTGAATACGCCCTGGAATCCGCAGCCCTGTTCAATCCCTCCATCGTCCCGCACCCCGATCAAAGCGGGGTCGCCTGAGGGATGCCTGCGTTTCATCATGAGCCTGCGCGCCACCGGCGAAGGGCACATCTCCTCGATCGAGTTTCGCGTCGGCAACATCTCCGCGGACGGCGACATCAGCATTGATCCCGATCTCCCGCTTCGTCACCGTGCCCGCAAGTGGTTCCCAATCCCCGCTACCGGAAGAAGGACTTCATCATCAAGCTGCACGAAATGGGCTTTGACAACGACTGCGCCACGGCAGTCATGGGCCCGTTGGGCGATCAGTTCACCCGCAGCGACCTGGTCAACAGCGTCGCACATGTCCGGCGCGATACCTCTACCCATCACCTATGATCTGCAACGCACGCTCGAGTGCATCCAGTGGCTGGCGGATTCCAATTACGAACTGCGCTTCTCCGCCCGAACTGGCCCTCAGTGAGCGCATCATCTTTCCGGTTTCCTCCAATGAAAGCAACGGCATCGAGGACGCCCGCTTTGTCCGTTTCACCGATGACGACGGGACGGTCACGTATTACGCGACCTACACCGCGTACAACGGACACGACATTCTTCCCGCAGCTCATCGAGACCCAGGATTTCCTGCACTTCCGCGTGCTCACGCTGAACGGCAGCGCCGTGCAGAACAAAGGCATGGCGCTCTTTCCCCGGCGCATCAACGGCCTTTACGCCATGCTCTCCCGGCAGGACGACGAGAACCTCTTTATCATGTTCTCGGACAACCCGCACTTACTGGAGCGATCCGCAAATACTGCTGCGCCCGGCGGAGGCGTGGGAATCGGTCAAGGTGGGAAACTGCGGCTCTCCTATCGAAACGGAAGCCGGTTGGCTGGTCATCACCCATGGCGTGGGCCCCATGCGCAAGTATTGCATCGGCGCCGCCCTGCTGGATCTGGAAGATCCCACCAAGGTCATTGGGCGACTTCGCGAACCGCTCCTTTGTCCCGGAGGCGACGAACGCGACGGCTATGTTCCCAACGTCGTCTATAGCTGCGGTTCCCTGCTGCACGGGGGCGAACTCATCCTGCCCTATGCGATGAGCGACAAGGCTACCGCAATCGCCAGTGTCTCGTTGAAAGAGCTTCTCGCAGCCATGAAAGCGTGACGTTTCTTCGTCGGGACACGGCGAGCATCTACAATGAGTGGCGCAAGTATTCCGACGGCGGCTGCAGAGGAAGGCGCAACGACGCCGCTTGGACGTCTTCGCCCAAGGTCTTTACCGCGCAGTTTCACGTGCATACCGCAGGGAAAGAAATGCACTCAACGCGTTCCGGCCCAGTCGGATGGACGTCCGTCGCGCCCTCTCCTTCCGGCGGATTTGAACCTCGCCGAGTCCCAATCCAACGGAATTGACTTGCTCGTACGGAATGACGCAACGCCACAGGAGGTACCGCACGCGGACCGCATCGCGCTCCACCACCACGCGCCTCGGCACGGTCAAAATCGTGCCGACCACCGCGACGGTGACATAGAACGCGATTAACAGAATCCCTTCCCGGCTTCCGTTGGTGATGGCGTACACGACGGGGGCGAAGAGTACGGGCGCCAACAACCTCAGCGCCATTGGATTTATGAAGGTCGATTCGTCACTACGGAGACCCGGGGAACGCTCGGCGATTGTCGTCAACGCGTCGACGAACCGGGCGTACTCCAGACCGAGTTCAATCCCTACCCGGACCGGACGAGTGTTCGCGTCCCCCGCGACCTCGACGCTGACCGTCGTCGGCCGGAACCGCATGCTCGAAACGCTCTCCCACGGCAACCAATCCGGGTCCCGGTTCGGGTTCCGAAGGCCCCGTTCCCCGATTTCCAGCACATACCGCTTCTGGCGAATCCCCACCCACACCAACACCGCGCC
The DNA here is from genome assembly GCA_963745075.1 of Candidatus Hydrogenedentota bacterium. GTDB lineage: Bacteria > Hydrogenedentota > Hydrogenedentia > Hydrogenedentales > SLHB01 > JAHDWY01. The sequence goes on from CAVUWV010000031.1 coordinate 45,131, forward strand.
AAGCACGGTATGGAGTGCGATGCAAACAACCGCGCCCACCTTCACCATGTCCGGTACTTTTGCAAACTCGTCGCCAAACATGCTCGCCACCACAAACACATCCAACCCGAGAAACAGCACCCCCAGGACCAACAAGGCCCGCACCTGCCGCTTGGGGCTCTCGAAACGCTTCACACTGTCCGACGCGCTCATGATTCCCGGATTGTAGCCCCCTCGACGGGCATTGGAAAGTGCGAAGAGCCGAACTGTAGCACAGGCGTGAGAGTGGACCCGGGATGAGCGCTTATCGGTCCAGTTCGTGGTCTGTAACTGAATATGCCAGGTCTTTACCTGTCACGTGTACTCATTGGGATGTCTGCTGCCCGAGTTCTTGGGCGAGCCCTATTAAAATTCCTTCGGGGCCCCGGATGTAGCAGAGCCGATACGCGTCTTTGTACCGGACCACTTCGCCGACGAGTTCCGCGCCGCGTTTGATGAGCCGGGCGAGCGTATCGTCGATGTCCTCCACGGTGAACATGACGCGCAGGTACCCGAGCGCGTTCACCGGGGCGTTGCGGTGATCGGCGGCCACCGGCGGCGCGAGGAATCGGGAGATCTCGAGCCGGCCGTGACCGTCCGGCGTACGCATCATGGCAATCTCGACGCGCATGCCGCGCAATCCAGTGACGCCATCTGCCCAGCCTCCATCGATAGGGGCGCGCCCTTCGAGTTCGAGGCCAAGTTCGGTGAAGAACGCAATGGCGGCATCGATGTCTTCGACCACGATGCCGACATTGTCCATACGCTTGACCGTCATACTGTCTCCTTGGCGTTAGGCATTTTGAATGTTAGCGAGCAGCATGTACAGCAACACTCCGGCCTCACGATTCGGGATCAAACCCGAATACTCGAAGCTCCTGATCGCAGCGACACGCTTTCGCGATACGTGCGGCCCACGCGATGGCCTCCTTACTTGAAGGCAGCTCAAGTACAGTGAATCCACCAGTGAGCGGAGGCGCCCACGGGTAGCCTCCCTCAGCAGCGGAGCCATTGGCCGAAACTAGAACGGGCGGTACTGTTTCATCAATACCACCGCCGAAAACGTAGACACCCGCTTCCTTCGCCTCGCGTATCACGGCATGAGCGTCTCGACCCACCGCCTCCAATTCGCTCTCGGGTACATTCATTGCAGCACTGGGGAATGAAATTAGATACTTTGCCATGATCTTCTTTCTCTAAGAACTTTGCGGTCAGCATTACAGGCCATGCCTAACAGCGGTTGTATGGTTTCTTCATAACGCCTTTAGGCCGCGACATCGCGCCATAGGACCCCGGCGGCAATGCCGATGTAAAGCCCGTATTTGCAGCGCGTTGAAGCAGGCTCAGTGGTGATCGCGGGGGGATAGATGGTATCTGTATGAGACGCCTTCGATTCTCCACTGCAATTCGTCCTCCGGACTTTTGACGCCCTTGCCGCGCCGATTTTCACCCTGTAGTAGAAAAGTCTAAGCAGATGACCGTTGGCTGCGCAAGTTCTCTGTCCCGTGGTGCTGTCGGGTGGTGCCAAGGAAGGGGTCAGGGGTTTTAGCGTCGATGGTTGTGCGCGCGAGGAATCGGGAGAAAGAGCAGTTTCCCGGGTCACTCTGCAGGTGAACGCGAAACTCTGGGGCCATGACGATCATCTTCGGCGAAGGCGGTAAAAGCGAGGGTGTGCTTTCTGCACATAGCGAGGTGCCCCGGTCAAGTCGAAGGCCTCCTCGTTGGTGATCGTCCATCCACGGTAGGCTTCTTCGATCTCTTCCCGACTGATTCCTCGCGGCAGTGGTCCTCTCCGACCCGGTGAAAACGCGTACATCAGGAGCGTGGCGTCGTCGGTGGCCACATCCGTGACCTCACGGCTCACCGCTCGCACCTCTTGGGGCGGGAGACCATGTACGACGCCAAAGTCCAGGATGAGGCGAAATCCCGAGCCGATGCCGGCGGCTGCGAGCGCCGCAATGCTCCCTTCGACAAACAAAACCTCTACGTCGGCGTTCCGTGCGCGTTCGCGGGCGGTGCGCACCGCCTTCGGCACGATGTCGATACCGGTTACATCCCACCCGCGTTGAGCCAGACGAACCGACCAGAACCCGGTGCCGCATCCGAGATCAAGCGCAGGCCCATATGGCCGTTCTCTACCGCCCACTTCTCGATCTAGAAGCATAACGGCCTGTTCGCCGATGGGAAGGGACGGCATCCGCTCCCACGGCGTCATGCCGACCAGATACTGGAATCTGTAGAAAAGGCTCATTCAACCTCCCGGGGAGGTTTTGGGGGCTAACAATAATTAGATGGATCCGCATAAGATGCGGGTTTCTTCGTTCCTGTCCGTATAAGACGCCCTTTGATTTCCTTGCGCCGGCACGATAAAGCCGCCACTGACAGACCGCGCCACAACGTCTTGTCACCCTGTAGCAAAAAAGTCTAAGCAGATGACCGTTGCCTGCGCAAGTTCCCCGTCCTATGGTCCTGCCGGGTTATGCCGACGAAAGGGTCAGGGATTCTGCCGTCAATGGTTGTGCATATGGTACGCGCGGGGGACGGGCGGATTGCGGATTGGAAGAAGCGGGGAATCGGAGATTGCTGGAAGCGCGTTCGGAGTTTCGGCATGGGCAGAGTTCTCCCTATAGATCAAGGCCAGGGTGTTGCATTGGGATTCGGGTTGGCGGTGAGGAGCGGGAAGTGTATGCAGGAGGGACTGGCTGAGTGGGGAGGCGTTGCTTGCGTATCGGCGCTGCTCTTGCGGATACACTACTCGCCAACGACGGAGTTCCAGTCTCCGAACGCCGCCGTGTGAGTAACCCGGAGGAGGTTACTATGCTTCTAGTTCGTGGTCTGTCCCTGAATTAAGCCCTGAATTAACCGCTGGTGGTATAATGCTACACTTAACAACAGCACTTAGCGACCCACCGGAATGCAGTGAGGGAGACGTTTAGCCTTATGGGGATACCTCAGGATAGTGGCTTGAACGACCCAACTTGGCTTGATTATGCCACTGCGATTGGTGCCATTGCGACTCCTTTGATGGTGCTGGCACTAACAGCGGCCGGATGAGGAAGTTGCGGACACGCCTTGAACGGCAGATGGAACTCGAAGACAAGCTTCGAGAAAATCGGATTCAAACCCAGACCGATACTCAGCCCTTTGTATTGTTTCTCATGTCAAAGGAGGCTTGGCTGGCGGATCCCAAGAACAAGGGCAAAGACAAGGACGCAATCGCAGCACAGAAGATGCTCTCGGTCGAATACCGGAGAATCGCATTCGAGATGTGCATTCGTCAGGTGCGACGCGGTTGTGACTGCGTACAACAATCTGATGCAGTATTTCTTCGCGCCGGGGTAATGCGGGATTTCGGAAAGGCAGGCAAAGATGAAGTCAAGGAAATGGCTGCTCTCCTTGGTATCTTCTTGTTAGAGATCAGGCGCAGTTTGGGCAACGAGTCAACGAAATTGAAAAGTTGGGACATGCTGGAGTGGTTCATCAAAGAAGCTCGGGAGTTTAAAAAGCAATAGACAATCCGGACGACAAGCCGAAAGAGAAGACGACCTACAGTCAATGCCGATGGAGAATATTTGAAAGGGCTTACAATGGCAGATGACCATAAGCTTCCCGACCTTTCGAAGGAGCTATATCAACGAATACGGTTGGTGCGACGAGATATAGGTAGCCTCCTTTTTCACTTCACGAGATCTACAAACGAGGATTACATAACAGTCGAGACGGATTGGGGAACAGATCCATGTCAGGGTCGGCGTTTGGTGTGCTGGAGAAAATTCTGTATGAAGGCAAACTCATTGGGACATCGAGTTGGACAAACGGAGAGAATTGTATCTGCTTTACCGAAGCACCGATTCAGAGTTTAACTCGATATTTTCCCTGGTTGAAATTGCTTCGTCGGAAAAGGAACGACCGAGATACGAGCCTTTTGGCATTGCGGTGAGCAAGGCATTTCTATTTGGAAAAGGCGGGCGACCAGTCATATACGATCATCCATCTGCATTCCATCAACTACCCTCTCCTCAAAAATACCGATTTGTACCCTATGATCCGCAGCACGGAATTGATTTCACGTGGGAGCGGGAGTGGCGAATTAAGACCGACGCCTTGGTTCTCGACCCCAGAGGGACGCTGGTCGTAGTACCATCTTCTGAACAAGCCTTTGAGTTGGTTTATGAACACTCAAAGTTAGAAGTAGATTACGATGATGCTCCCTCTCCACAGGGGACATACCATGTGCCAAGGTGGCTTGCTATGTCTTTGGACCTCTTTGGGATGAGTTTTTGAAGTAGCGGCGTAGTGTGCCTTTTGGGATTCTTGCTCATGCCTACCCCCGATAATATCAGAGCCAAGATTGAGCGGGCCAACAAACACATCAAGGAGCTTGATCGGGCAATCCGAGAATTCCTAAACAACAGGCCGTTCCGAATTGTTACTAGGCAAGATAAGAATACGGGCGAGCGCATTATGGTCATTGCCGATGCCCGACCTATTCCCGCTGAATGGAGCATTCTCGTTGGAGAATCGGTTTATCAGCTCAGGTCCAGTCTTGACCATGCTATTTGCTACATGGTCGAACGCGCCGGGGGAAAGATCACAACAAGAACCCAATTCCCGATCAGTACAACTCAGCGGAAGGAATTGATGAGAAGAGAAGAAACCTCGATAAAAGGAGTACCCGCGGTCGCTGCCGATATCGTGAGGCAATTCCAGCCCTACAATATCGTTCGATCCTTACGAGTTTTACGAACACCCCCTCAACGTCTTGAGAGAACTCAGCAATACCGATAAGCATAGATCGCTCAATTTGATCGTTCTCGCCTCCCCCGAAGCAAAAATCAAAGTCGGGCCGAATATCCGTGACTGCCGGGTGACCATACACAGCAGCATCAAGAACGATGCTGAGATACTCCGATTCAGATTCCTCAACGTCGAAGTGGACGTACACCCGCAACTTGGAGTTAGTGTATTGTTTGACAAGGTTGGGTCTTTTGTCGAACCTTATCCCGTCATACCAACACTCCAGCGCCTCTCGGACTTCGTTTCGCAAATCATTTTCACTCTCAAACCCTGGCTTGAAGGACATCAGGGTGCCTATTAGCTCCTATACAGAGAAGCGTTAGTTACCACGTTGATAGCCAAGCGATACTAGTTGCGCCAGTCGTTATTCAGATTGAAACTGCCCGCTGCGCTTTCAGCACGGCGATAAAATCTGCGGGCGGGGGGCGGTGAAGTGGAGGCGCTCGCGGGGGGCGGGGTGTTGGAAGCCGAGGTGTTCGGCGTGGAGGGTCTGCCGTCGATGGTTGTGCGTACGAGGAATCGGGAGGTTTCTTGTCCTGTATTGCGCCTTCAGCGCTCCGTTTGTGGGGCGGCCGGGAACCCCCGCACACGGATCGCCTTATTGTTCCCGGTCGCTTCACAGTTTCAATTCCAAGCTGTGCGAGGACCATAAACACGGTTTTACTTACGCATGCCGTGCTGGGCGGCAAGGTCAATCACTGAATTGGTGCTTTCAGACATAAACGCGCCCGTCTTGCCGAACGTCGGGCATCATGCACAGCGCCCGAGGATTGCCACCCGGCACCATGATGTGGGTCGCAGTCGCTGCAGCCCTGAATTTGCTGGCCTATGCCGAGGAGTCCACTCTTCTGGTTTTTGACTTGCTTCCAGATTTCGGCAGCTTCTTAAGCTGAATCACCAAACGGAGAGCTTCATTTACAGTCTGGTCCGTCGGAAACGCTTGGGCTACATCTTCGTCCAACAAAACCAGATTGGTGCCCTCGTGGAACCTATCTGCGTATTTGCCCTGGACCCCGGTTTTGAGTAGTTCTCCAAGTTCATATTCTTCCCGAAGCTCATCCGCTTTTTCGTCTCTGGATTTCCTCTTCATACGCTCTTCTTTCTCGACGGGTAAGCTCCCGTGCACTGATGATGCGGATTCTATCTCCCCGGTCAGTATGCGCGACCATCAAAAGCCGACCGGCGGCCGATGACCCGAAGATGATGGAACGTTCTTCGACTTCGGAATGATCCGTATCGTACGTAGTGATGCTCAATGGATCCTTGAAAACTGTGGCAGCCTCCTTGAAAGCAACTCCATGCTTTCGCAGGTTCATCCTCGCCTTGGCCGGATCCCATTCAAATTGTATCATGACTCATCTCATGCGCGTCGAAGGCGAACGCTCAAGCGTAGCGGTGTGGCGCGTTCGCATATGGCACACATCGTGTAGCGCCGCCCTCACAAATGTGTTGCACGGCGTTTCCCTCCGCCACGGGCAGACTGCGCCACGATGTTTCCCCACCCCGTAGGAGAACAGTCTATAGGGTCGATCGTGGGCTGCGCAAGTTCCCTGTTCTATGGTCGTGTCGGGTTATGTCAACGAAAGGGTCGGGGATTCTGCTGTGAATGGTTGTGTGTACGAGGAATCGGGAGGTTTCTTGTCCTGTATCGCACCTTCAGCGCTCCGTTTTGTAGCGCGACCGGGAACCCGGGGTAGGCCTACGCGTTGCGTCGCCCAATCACGCACCTCTCCCACGACCGATCGCAATGCAACACCCCGTGCAACGTATATAAGGAGCGCTCCACCCATGCCAACCAAAACCGAGCCCACCCGTTACGCTCGCCGCCTTTCTCGTCCTCGCGAAAGCGGGGAATACGGGGAACCATCACGACCACTCGCGTACGCACCCCCCCTTGAATCGTCACGAGAACGGGGGGGTGCCCAAGCGTTCCCAATTGCGATCTTTCTTCGGACCCTACAGCGACGACGCGGCTTCTTTCCGCGCTGGACTGTGGGTATCTTGGCCCTTCGGGCCATTACGACGACTTGGTGTCGACGCCGCGGTGTTGGGATTTGCCGTCGCCAAACCCGTGTTTCCTGCGCAACCTCTCGAAGACCTCTTCGGCGGGATGCACCTTGCTCTCCGCAACCTGGCGCTTGCCGAGTTCCAGAATCTTCAGGAGGGCCTCCGCATCCGTCAACTCGTCAAGCTTCTCGATCTCTTCTGCCATCGTTCAGTCTCCAATGTTCGCCACCATAGTAACACCAATCAGATTATCCGCAGCGCGTCCAGCGCGGCTTCGAAATCCGCGGGCGGGGGCGCGTTGAACTGCATGCGTTCGCCCGTCCCTGGGTGTTCAAACCCCAAGTGTTCGGCGTGGAGGGCTTGGCCGTTGAGGGCTTCGAGGACGAGGCGGAGTTCGGGGGAAATGGGCCATTTCTTGAAGTCGGTGACGCCGTAGATGGGGTCGCCGAGGACGGCGTGGCCGGCGAAGCGGAGGTGGACGCGGATCTGGTGGGTGCGGCCGGTATCGAGTTTGAGGCTGACGAGGGACGCGATGCCGAAGCGTTCGAGGGCGATGAAGTTGGTGATGGCGTCTTTGCCGTGGATGCCGGTGACGGTCATGCGTTTGCGGTCCTGGGTGCTGCGGCCGACGGTGGCGTTGATGCGGCCCCGGTCTTCCTTGAACTGGCCCTGCACGAGGGCGAGGTAGCGCCGGTCGAAGGTGTGTTCGCGGGACTGTTCGGCGAGGCCAATAAACGCGCGCGGGGATTTCGCGACGACCATCACGCCCGAGGTGAACTGGTCGAGCCGGTGGACGATGCCGGGCCGCTGGGCGTCCGCGCCGGGGCGCTGGAAATCCGCGCAATGGTACAGCACCGCGTTGACGAGGGTGCCGTCCGGATGGCCCGGCGCGGGATGGACGACCAGGCCGGACGGCTTGTTGATCACCAGCACGTCGGCGTCTTCAAACAGGATTTCGAGGGGAATGTCCTGCGGTTCGAGCGCGGTGGACGGCGGCGGCGGGAGTTCGGCCGTGATCGTGTAACCGTCGTGGACGGTCTGGCTCGGCCGCGTGCAGACCTCGCCGTTCACACGGATACGCTTCTCCTTGATCAGCTTCTTCAGATACGAGCGCGTTGCGTCTTCAATGCACGCCGCCAGGTACACGTCGAGCCGGAGCCCTTCGTGATCCTCATCGACGATTTCTTCAAAGCGTTGCGGCTGCACGGCGAAATCCCGGCGCAAGCGCCTTGTACGTATCTTGGTATAGCGCGAAGCCGTCGTCGTAGCGCTTGGCGAGGCTCGCGTCCGGCTGGCAGGTGTCGACGACTTTGATGATCGCGTCGCAGGCTTCTTCGACGGACTTGTAGAGGCCCGTCTCGACCGTCGCGAGCAAGGCGGCGCCGTAGGCGGGACCCTCGTCGATGTTGGTGGTGACCAGCGGCGTCTTGTTCACGTCCGCCTGGATCTGCCGCCAAAGCGGACTGCGCGCGCCGCCGCCCGAGGCGCGGACCTGTGTCACCGGGCACGCCCATCTCGTGCATGATTTCGAGGCTGTCCCGCATGGAATAGGCCACGCCTTCGAGGACCGCGCGGCTCATGTGTGCGCGGGTGTGGCGCAGCGACAACCCCACGAATGCGCCCTTCGCGTAGGGGTCTTTGTGGGGCGTGCGTTCGCCGGTGAGGTAGGGCAGGAAGGTCAGCCCTTCCGCGCCGGGCGGGATGGTCTCCGCCGCAGCGGTGATGTATTCGTAGGGGTCGCGCCCCGTTTCCACGGCCACGGCCTTCTCGTTCTGGCACAGCGCGTCGCGGAACCAGCGCAGCGATCCGCCCGCACTCAGCACCACGCCCATGACATGCCACTTGCCGGGAACGGAGTGACAGAAGGTATGCACGCGACCCTGCGGGTCCAGGCTAATCTTCTCGGAAAAGGCGAAGACCACGCCGCTGGTGCCGACCGTCGACGAAATCACGCCGGGCCGGACGATGCCGTTGCCCACGCCGCCTGCGGCCTGGTCGCCTCCGCCCGCGATGACGGGAATGCCCGCAGGAAGCCCCGTCAGTTTCGCCGCTTCAGCGGAGAGTTTGCCCGTGACTTCCGTGCCCTCGAACGCGGGCGGCATAAAGTCCGCGTTAATATCGAGGATGGACATCAACTCTTTGTGCCAGGTCCGATTCTTCACGTCGAAGAGCAGCGTGCCCGAAGCGTCCGCCACATCTGTCGCGAATTCGCCGGTGAGCACGTAGCGGATGTAGTCCTTGGGCAGCAGGACCTTGCGGACCTTTTCGTAGACCGCGGGCTCGTTGTCCCGCAACCACAGGATTTTCGGCGCGGTGAACCCGGTCAGGGCGGGGTTGCAGACCATCTCGATGAGCCGCTTCTCCCCCACCTTTTCGGTAATCGCGTCGCACTGGGGTGCGGTACGCTGGTCGCACCAGAGCAGGGCGTTGCGCAGAACCTGATTATCAGCGTCGAGGAAGACCGAGCCATGCATCTGGCCCGTGAGGCCGATCCCTTTAACGTCCTTGGGATTGACCCCTTCGGCGTGGGCGAGCATGGTCAGCGCTTTGTAGGCCGCCTCCTTCCAGTCGGCGGGATCCTGTTCGGCCCAATCGGGCTTAGGAGTCAGCAGGGGGTACTCGACCAAAGCCGAGGCGACGAGTTTGCCGGTCGCGTCCATGGCGACGGCTTTGGTGCCGCTGGTACCCACATCAACGCCGATAACGATACTCATCCTCGAATCACTCCCTTGTAGTACGAACTGCTACAACCCAACCCGTCGGGTACCTCTGAACAGCACCAATAACATCCCCCTTGATCCCCCTTCAAAGGGGGAATTGCGCTCAATCACGCTAGTTCGTAAAGGGACCGCGCTTGGCTCTGAACCTGGGTCATTGCCAGAGCCGGAACGCAACGCGAAGTGTTACGACTTATTCCCCCTTTGAAGGGGGACCAAGGGGGATGTTAGTTCGGCGCAACGGCTTCCTGCAACTAGGTCCCGCGCTGCCAAGGTATCGATTCTCGGCTAAACGCATTCCGGGTACACAGAAAAAGGGCAGGACTGCATGAGAACAGTCCTGCCCGGAGGATACCATGGATGGCCGGCTCGAATCAGTCCGCGCTGGCGTTGCGGGCGATGGCCTTGGCCAATTTGCGGCGGCGACGTTCGCTCGGCTTCTCGTAGTGCTTCATTTCTTTCAGGCGCTGCATGAGGCCTTCTTTGTTGCACTTTTTCTTGAAGCGGCGTAGTGCTTTCTCAAATGGCTCGTCGCTCTTGACGCGCACTTTGGTCACTAAAAATCAACCTCCCCTCATCCATCACCACGGCATCAGCGTGGTGGAGTATCTCGAACCGTGGCTAGATTTTTCGAGGTTTTGCGCAACCTTCTTCCTCGCAAACACGGTCCGGAGTGCATGCGCTTGCAGCCATATACTGTATCATGCCGACCCCAGGGTGTCAACGAGCCCATCGTTTGACTGACTCTATCCCCACTGTTACAATCAGCTTCGGTACACCATAGACGACCTGAATTGAGAGCGAGTGTGGGTATGAACATGGCCGGACCTTCTCCCCTTGGTGAGAAGGCCTTTCTTTTATCCGGCTGTCTTTGCGGGACTTGTCGATAATCATGGCCGAGCTGGAAAACGAGGAAAACACCGAAACCACGGTTGTGCTCGATGCCGACGCCATGCGGACTGCCATCCACCGCGTGGCCCAGGAAATTGTCGCGGCGAACGACGACTTGGCCTCCGTCGCCCTCCTGGGAATATTGAGTCGTGGCCGTCCCCTTGCCGAGCGGTTCGCCGCCGAAATCGAGTCTATGACCGGGACCGCGCCTCGGGTTGGCTCCCTCTCCACCGAGTTGTACCGGGACAACGTCCGGAGCGGTAAACGGGCGGCCTCCCTCGGACATGTGACCCACTTCGACTTCGACGTAGAAGGAACGACCGTCATCCTGGTGGACGACGTGCTCTCGACGGGGCGAACCGTCCGCGCGGCCATGGATGAAATCATCGACTACGGCCGGCCGCAGTGCATCCGGCTGGCTTGTCTGGTGGATCGGGGGCTGCGTGAATTGCCCATCCAGGCGGATTATCTGGGCTGGTCTCTGGCGACCAAACCGGACGATCGCGTGTTTGTGCGCCTGAAAGAGTCGGATGGTGAGGATAGCGTACTGCTGAAGAGCCGGCCCGACGCCGCCGAGGAGGCCGAGGAATGACGCCTCCCGACTCCAAACCCGCACCGGCCTGGACGCGAAAAGATTTAACCGGCCTCGAGGACCTGTCCCGCGAAGAAATTGAGACCGTTCTGGACACGGCGCCCCAGTTTGTTGCCATCGCGAAACGGGAAAGCGGCATCAAGCGGGTGCCGTTGTTGCAAGGGCGGCTCATCGTGAACTGGTTCTTCGAGCCGAGCACGCGCACGCGGACCTCGTTCGAGATCGCGGCGAAACGGCTCAGCGCGGATTCCCTCACCATCAATGTGCAGGTTTCGAGTTCCAAGAAAGGCGAGACGCTGCACGATACCCTGAACAATATCGAGGCCATGCACAGCGACGTGGTGGTCATTCGGCATAGCCTGGCGGGCGCGCCTCACATTCTGGCCCAACATCACGATTCACATATCATCAACGCGGGCGACGGCGCGCACGAACATCCGACGCAAGCCCTGCTCGATGCCTTCACCATCCGGGACCACGTCCGCAAACAACGCCAGGATCCGAACGCAACGCTGGACGGCATCCGGGTCGCCATTATCGGCGACATTTCCCATAGCCGTGTGGCTCGAAGCAACGTCTGGGGCCTGACCAAGCTGGGCGCGAAGGTGGTTTTGTGCGGTCCAAGCACCTTGATGCCGCCGGAGATCGGCCGGATGGGGGCGGAGACTACATCCGATCTGCGGGAAGCCATTGAAGGTGTGGATGTGGTGTACTCGTTGCGCATCCAGCTCGAACGGCAGCAGAAATGCCTGTTCCCGAGCATCCGTGAATACATCCGGCTGTTCCGCATCGACAACGAATCGCTCAAAGCCGCGCCGCCGCAGGCGCTGATCATGCACCCGGGCCCCATCAATCGGGATATCGAGTTGTCCGCCGAAGTCGCCGACGGTCCGCACAGCGTCGTGTTGGAGCAGGTGTCCAACGGGGTGGCCGTGCGCATGGCCATCATGCATCTACTGGTAAACGGCCGCGCCGCGTAAATGAAAACAAGAACCCGTCGGGGTTTTGAAAGAGCGTCTACGATCTTCTCGTGCTCGTAATCGTTATCGTAATCGAGAGTTGAAACGGTCTGAGTAGAAATCAGAACTTGAGGATCTGAACGAGGGCGCAGCGTCATTGCACGTTGTCGATTACGATTACGAGCACGAGTACGATTTGAGAGGAGCAAATGCACCTATGAGTCTTGCCATTGTCAACGGTCACTTTATCGAACCGTCGCAGGGGATTTCCGAGCCGATGGACATCCTTATCGACGGGAAGACCGTGTCGAAGATTGGCAAGGGGCTGAAGGGCGACGAGACCATCGACGCGTCGGGCTGTGTGGTATGCCCCGGGCTCGTGGACATTCACGTGCACTTCCGGGAACCCGGCTACGAATCCAAGGAAACCATTGCGACGGGAAGCCGCGCGGCGGCCCACGGCGGGTTCACTTCCGTCGTCACCATGGCCAATACCAAGCCCACCATCGACAACGCGGGCATGGTGGAATTCGTTCATCGCCGGGCGCGTGAAACGGCCTGTATCAAGATCTGGCCGGCCGCCTGTGCCACGAAGGGCATGGAAGGCATCGAGATGACGGAGATGGCCGAGTTGAAGGCCGTCGGCGCCGTGGCCGTCACCGACGACGGAAAAGACATCCAGAGCAGTTGGGTGATGCGGCGCGTGCTCGAATACGCGAACATGTGCGGCCTCGTCTACATGGCCCATTGTGAAGACGCGACGCTCATGGAAGGCGGCGCGATGAACGAGGGCTATAATTCCACGCGCTTCGGCATCCCGGCCTGTCCCAAGGCTATGGAAGAAATCATGATCGACCGGAATATCCGAATCGCGGAACTCACCGGCGCAAGGATTCATATCCAGCACGTTACGACGGCTGAAGGGGTCGAGATCGTCCGTCGCGCGAAAGCGAAAGGCATCCGTGTCACCTGCGAGACCGCGCCGCACTACTGGACGCTTACGGATGACGCGGTTTCCGGTTTCGGCTCGAACGCCAAGATGAACCCGCCGTTGCGTGAGGCAAAGGACGTCGAGGCCATTAAAGCCGCGATCGCCGACGGCACCATCGACTGCATCGCCACCGACCACGCACCCCACACGATCACGGAAAAAGAAGTCGAGTTTGAGTTAGCGCCGTTCGGTATCCTTGGACTGGAGACGTCGCTTGCTCTCGTAATTACGGGACTCGTGGAACCGGGAATCATAGCGCTGGAGCGCGCAATTGAACTCATGACAAGCGCAGGCGCGCGTATTGTCGACCTGCCGGCCGGCGTCCTCAACGAAGGCGGACCCGCCGACGTTACGGTCTTCGATCCCGCCGCGGAATGGACCGTCAACCCCGACGACTTCCATTCCCTGAGCCGCAACACGCCGTTTGCCGGCATGACGGTCCGCGGCGCGGTGAAGGCCACCATCTGCGACGGCAAAACCGTATACCAGGGTTAATTCAATTCCGGTTCATCCGCGCACCCAACTGTGGTAGGCTCGTTCGAACAGTTTCTGGTGCGAGATTCGGCAATGCAAGGACAGGCAAACTTCCAATACGATCACCCCTGGGGACCCATTTACGGATGGTTTTCCCCCGCCGGACTGACGTGGCTCGAGCTGCCCCACGCGGAGAAGGGATTTGCGCGGCGGTCCGTGTTGCACTCGGCGGCCAATGACGCGCGGGTCTGGGACCTGCACGCGGCGCTTGAACGGTATTTCGCGGGGGTGGAGGAAGGGTTCGAATCCATTCCCCTCGATTTGAACGGCGCCACGGATTTTCAACGCGCGGTCTGGCTTGCGTCTCGCGAAACATCATGGGGTGTGACGCAAACGTATGGGGATCTGGCCCAACGGCTTGGGAAGAACGCGGGCGCCGCGCGCGCGGTGGGTCATGCCTTGGGCGCGAACCCAATCGCGGTGCTCGTTCCCTGCCATCGTTTCCTCGGCAAGGACGGCAAGCTCCAAGGCTATGCCGCCGGGCTGGCGTGGAAACGGGAGTTGCTCCGCATCGAAGGCGCTCTGCTGCACTGATGAGCAGACACAGGCGCTACCCCCGTGGCAGTCCAGCGTCGAGTTCCTGTTGATACGTCTCACACACGAACGACGAATCCGGGAGCGCGTCCGTCAGGGGATCATCCGCTTCGCCGCAGAAGCCGAGATGCAAATGCTTCCGCCAGCCTTCGGCGTATTCGTATTTCCCAGACATGCGGCCGACGAGGGCGGACATTTCTTCCAACGTCGTGAGATAGCTGTCGAGTCCCTGGCTGCGGTCGAGCCACTCCTTCTGCGACTTGTGACAAGCGAGAGACGCGCGTTTCGTCTTCACGACGGACGTGATATCGACGTACTGTCCCGCGCGGACGACACGGCGCAACGGGTCGCGCAGTCCCCACGGCAACGCATGGTACACCGTCACCGGATCGCCGGCGGGAGGACGCGGCGGATCGGTCATGTAGTTGCACATGCCCCGGAAGAATGCCGCGGAGACGGCGATCCGGCAGGCATTCATGTGGTCTTCCATGTAGTCCTGCGGCGATTGCACAAGGAGAATGCGCGGCTTGATCTCCCGGATAACGGAGCAGACTTTACGCGGCGCGACGCGGTCGTAGAATAAGTCCAGGTCATCCGCGAAGGGCTCGTGGAAGGTGGCTCCGAGCACCTTGGCGGCTTCGCGGGCTTCTTCCGTGCGCTGAGCGATGATGCTTTCCCGCGTGGTCCAGTCCGTGCCCATGGAGCCGTTGCAGAGGTTCATGTAGTGCACGTCATACCCGGCCTTGTCCAGCATCAACAGGGTGCCGCCCATCATTAACTCGATATCGTCGGGGTGCGCCGCCACGGCGAACGCTACGGGTTTACTCATTGTCGGTCCCCTTACTAACTCGTGGTATTGACGTCGATACGGGCATACGCATCAGGCTTCGCGCTCGGGTCTATGGGGCAGTTCCTCGCCGAAGGACCGAATTTCCACATGTTCCAGCGTGGCGATGCCTTCGTGAATCACGGCTTCGAGGACCGGCAAGAATCGTTTGAGATTCTCCACCGTATCCACGATTTCGACAATCACGGGCAATTCCGTGGTGAGGCGGAGTACCTTCGTGGTGTGGATGCGGTGATGAACGCCGTATCCGGCCATTCCGCGCAGCGCCGTCGCCCCGGCAATGCCGTGGTCGCGCGCCATCTGGATAATCCATTCGTACAACGGCATCCCTTCGTGCCGGTCGGACTCCCCGACGAAAACACGTAACAGACATCCTTCTTCGAGATATCTCCGCACGACGACTCCTTGGGTTTGGCCGCGAAAGGGATAGAGTCCTCCCCGTCACGCCCGGTACAATTCTCGTAGTCGTACTTGTAATCGAATACGCCGCAAAAGGCCAAGAGTAAATAGCGGCCGTTTGGCTCCTTGACGCGAGTTGCACGGTTGGTTCGATTACGATTACGAGCACGATTACGATTACGAATATTTCTTACTTCGCTTGTTTATGTCTTCATATTGCACGCGCCAGCGCGTATCCCAGCCAGACGGCGAACAATCCGACCACGATCTGAACACCGACATTCGCCAGCGCCAACATTGTTTCGCCGTCGCGGCCCAATCCGAACGTTTCGTATCCGAAGGTGGAAAAGGTGGTGAAACCGCCCAACATGCCGACCATGACGAACATGCGGGCGTTGGGGTGCATGATTTCGCGCACTTCGGCCAGTCCGCCCAGCAGTCCGATCATGAGGCACCCCAGCACGTTCACCGCCAGGGTACCGACGGGAATCCAAGGCTTGTCCACCAGGTTCTGAACCCAACCACTTACGAGGTACCGGCCCGCCGAACCGACAAACCCTCCTAAACCCACGAGAAGTATGTTCAGCATGTGTCATCCACGGCAAAGATTGACGTAACGAAATCCCCGGCAATTGTGTGCTACAACCGCGCTCGGGTGCAAGTGGAGAAAAGGGATGGAGACCGGAAGACTGGGGATGGTCATTTGATCGGACAGATCAGACCGATCGGTCCGATCCGACGGATCAAACACGTCAACCAGGGGCTACCCGCCCATCGTATGGGCATTTCGCAGGCGCGCTCCATTGTGCAGACCGGTCCGTTGCAGTAGGATTGGTGCATGGCAGAAGACCTTTTCAAGCATGCGGCAGCGGAACGGCTGCGCAAAGAGGCGCCGTTGGCGCGCCGGGTGGCGCCGCGTAAGCTGGACGACTTGATCGGCCAGGAGCATATCCTTGGTCCCGGCAAGATCCTCCGCCGGGCCATCGAGGCGGACCGGATCACATCGCTCATCCTTTACGGTCCCCCGGGCTGCGGGAAGACGGCCCTCGCGCGGCTCATCGCGATGCGAACCCAGTCCGTCTTCGACAATTTGAATGCGGTGACTTCGGGCGTAAAGGAACTCCGCGCGCTCATTGAGTCCGCCAAAACACGCCGGATCCATGAGAGCAAGAAGACGATTGTTTTCGTGGACGAGATTCACCGGTTCAATCGCGCGCAACAGGATGCCTTACTCCCGGACGTGGAGAACGGCAACATCGTGCTCATCGGGGCCACGACCGAAAACCCGTTCTTCTCGGTCGTGTCTCCCCTTCTTTCACGATCGCAGATCTTTGAATTGCGTAAACTCTCCGAGGAGCAGATTGTCCAACTTCTGAAACGAGCGCTTACGCATCCGGAACGCGGCTGGGACGATATCGAAGTGCAGGCTGATGAAAACGCGCTGTTGCACTTCGCGACGTATGCGGAAGGCGACGCGCGCCGCGCGTTGAATGCCTTAGAGATTGCAGTACTCACCACGCCACCCGATGACGGCGTCGTGCACATCTCGCTCGCCGTGGCCGAGGAGTCCATTCAGAAGAAGCTGATCCATTACCAAGGCACGGGGGACGAACACTACGACGCGGCTTCGGCGTTCATCAAGAGTATGCGCGGCACCGATCCCGATTCGGCGTTGTACTGGATGGCGCTCATGCTGGAAGCGGGTGAAGACCCGCGGTTCATCGCCCGGCGCATCTGCATCGCCGCATCCGAAGACGTGGGCAACGCGGATCCCATGGCCTTGGTCGTGGCCACTTCCGCATGGCAGGCCTGCGAGTTTATTGGGTTGCCGGAGGCGCAAATCATCCTGGCGCAGGCCGCAACGTACGTCGCCTGCGCATCCAAGAGCAACTCCGCCGTGATGGGCATTTCCGAAGCCCGGCGGGATGTGCGCGAAGGAAAGACGGTCGAGGTTCCGTCCCACCTGCGGGATGCGCATTATCCCGGCGCGAAACGCTTAGGACGTGGAGAAGGCTACCAATACGCCCACGATTACGAGGACGGCTACGTGCCCCAAAACTACGGGGTACCGAGGGGGACCTACTATCACCCCGTTGCGCGGGGCAAGGAAGCGGAATTCCAGGAACGGCTCGCCGAGTTCGACCGGCGAAACGAGGAAGACTAACCTTTCGCGCTCGGTTTTCGCGCCACGAATCGACGGTACTGCGCCCTGCCACTCTGGATCGCATCGTACATGTCGCTCCCCTCAACGGCGGCAAACATGAAGAACTGCGGCTGACGGCTTGGAGGTACTTTGGCAAGGATGTACTCTCGTTTGCGGTCACTTTCCTGCTGCAAAGCCGCGAATACGTTGGGATTGATGATGACGTCCTCGACAATCTCGAATCCCGCTTCCCGGATTAATCCCGCGAACTTCTCCATGCCATCGCTCACCTGAAAGTCGGTGTACAAGAGATGCCCACCCGGACGGAGCACTCGGTACGCACCCGAAAAGAAGCGATGGGGATGGTTGTAGCAGTGCGTTGATTCGACGCTGACAACGGCGTCAAAACGTGCGTCTGGAAAAGGAAGCGCTTGGGCGTCCGCTTGTTCGAAGTTCAGACCGTCGACGCCGTACCGAGTCCGGCAGTAGGCGACGCTGCTCTTGCATACGTCGGCCGCTGTAACCGAACGCGGCCCCAGCCGCGTCGCAATGTATGCGGCCCCGCCGCCACGTCCGCATCCCACTTCCAGCACGTCTTTTCCCGTCAGATCGACGGCGCCCGCGACGGCGTGATAGAGCTGCAACGCACAACGGTCGTTCTCGGGGTCATCGGTCAGCACCGGGACCGGATCGTTCGGATCGAGCGGCACGTAGCCGTAGTTCATCAACGCGATCTGGTGGTCGTTCCGGTCGAGGCGATTGATGTAATTGTATTGGATCTTCACCATCATCGGCCGGATGACGTTGAACAGCGCGCGGATCAGCCGGCTGTTGGGCGGATCTAACCGAGGTCCGCTTGGCGCGTCAGGCATTGTGCGCGTCCTCGATTAGCTGAAAATAGCGCGCGACCTGTTCTTCCGCCCAGTAGCGGGGGCGAAAAGGCGAGGCGCCATAGACAAACCCGACGTGTCCGCCGCGTTCCGTGAATTGCGGGATCAGGTACGGCGATCGGTCCGCTTGGTCGCGCGGCAGTGTCGAGGCCGGATTGAAGGGGTCGTCGGCGGACGACAACAGCATCGTGGGCACGCGTATCCCGTCGAGGAATTGACCGCAACCCTGCGTAGCCCAATACTCATGCGCGCCGGAAAACCCGTGCAGCACGGCCGTGGCGTATTCGTCGAATTCCCAAAGGGTTCGGCTGCGGCGGACCCGATCGATATCGATGATGCCGGGGAAACGCTGCTCCTTCGCCACCGCTTTTTCGATCAGCTTGTGCAAGAAATGTTTCGCGTAGGCGCCGTGCATCACCCGGTCGATGTGAGGTCCTGAAACGGTCAGATCGTACGGCGCGGAGACCACGGCTGCGGCGCGTACCCATGAGGCGGCCTCCGCGCCGGTTTCGCCGAGCCATTTCGCCAACACGTTTCCGCCCAGGGAGAAGCCTACGGCGTAGACGGGTCCCGGATCGTCGGACAACCGCGCCGCTGCAAATGCGAGATCGGTCGTCTCGCCGGAGTGATACAAGCGAGGCGCGCGATTCATCTCGCCGCCGCACCCGCGAAACTCCATGGAAACAGCGGTCCACCCGACGGCTTGGAACAACGCGTTCATTCCGAGCAGATACTTTGATTGGGCGTCCCCCTCCAAGCCGTGCAACATGAGCACTGTGGGTTTCTCCGGAACGCCATCGCAGAAGTGCAGATTCAGGAAATCGTTGTCGGGGGTATTCCACGTGACTTTTCGTGTCGCGGTGTTGGACGACCGTCGAAAACAGGGCGCGAAAACGGTTTGCAGGTGGCCGTTTTTGAGCCACCACGGTGGCCGGAATGGGTGCGACGCCAGACGCGCGAGCACACGAGCCTTATCCTGTTCCGCGTGTGTATCGAGCGTTTGTCGATGGTCGTCAAGTTTGACATTTGGCTCTTTCACGTCAACAAACCTATCCTAAGTCGAAGCAAGAGAGATACTTCGTAGGGGCATTCGCGATTCAGTTCCAGATTGAATCTGGGTTGCCTGCACCTTTGCGCCTATCCTACAATGGAAGCGAAACCTCACTCCAGTCTTGAACCACGGGAGGGCGTGGGAATGGGAATGTTCTGGAACGCCGATATGTCGCAGAGCGCTAATTTTACGGGAAACCCGGCCAGTGACGACCGCCGCCAACAAATCCGCGAGTTGGAACACCAGGTCGCACGCCTACAACTGATGAACCAGGCACTATGGGAGTTGGTGCGTGAGCGCGCGAAGCTCACTGACGCCGACTTGCAGCAGAAAGCCCAGGAAATCGACCTCCGGGACGGCGTTCAGGACGGAGAGATTACGAACACGGCGCTGAAATGCCCATCCTGCGGGCGGGTTTCTTCATCGAAACATTGGAAGTGCCTGTACTGCGGGCTGGAATTCGAGAAACCCATCATGGGTTAACCCTTATAGGCGTCACAGGAGGGCGGTTTTCCAGGCTTCCTCGTTAAAGCCGACGAGCGCCACATCTTTCCCGAGGGCGAATGGGCGTTTGATGAGGTTGCCGTTCGCGGCCAATAGGGCAAGGGTCTCATCCACGGTCAGCGTTGGTAACCGGTCTTTCATGCCCATGATTTTGTAGTCGCCGCCGGAGGTGTTCAAGAGACTGCTAAGGTTCCCGGACCGCGCTTTGAGCATGCGGCGCAATTCCACGGGCGTGGGCGGTGTCTCCCGAATGGGGATCACCTCGTGGGGAATCCCGTGTTGTTCGAGGAACTTCAAGGCCTTGCGGCAGGTGCCGCAGTTCTTGTAGGCGTATACTTTGAGTTTCATGGCGGGGAAAAATAGCAACACCGGCGGGGCCGGTTCAAGAAACATTCACCAGAATCGAGGGAATTGATGGTTACGGAAAAAGAAGTACTGGAATCCATGCGGCACATTATCGACCCGGATTTGGGCAAGGACATTGTGTCGTTGGGCTTTATCAAGAATCTCAAGATTGACGGCGGCAATGTCTCGTTCAACGTGGAATTGACGACCCCGGCCTGCCCGGTAAAGGAATCGTTTCGCCAGAAATGCGCCGAAGCGGTTCAGGTGTTGCCTGGCGTATCTTCAGTCGACGTAAAGATGAGCGCGATGGAACGTAAGCCGCGTCCGGGGAGTGATATCAACACGTTGGAAAGCGTCGACGCCGTGATCGCCGTGTCGTCGTGCAAAGGCGGTGTTGGCAAGTCCACTGTCGCGGCGCATCTCGCCCGGGCGATGCAACGGGACGGGTTGGCCGTGGGGCTGCTGGATGCGGACGTGTACGGACCGTCCGTGCCGACGTTGTTCAACGCCTATCATCCCGCGGTGGGCATGGTGGACAACAAGATCCAACCGGTGACCCTGGACGGATTGAAAGTCATGTCGCTCGGCTTTCTGCTGGGCGAGTCCCCGGCGGTGTTACGGGGACCCATCGTCTCGAACTACATCACCCAAATCCTTCACCAGACGGACTGGGGCAAGTTGGACTACCTCATCATCGACTTGCCGCCGGGAACGGGCGACATCCAGTTGACCATCGTGCAACAGGCGGCCCTGGACGGGGCCATCATCGTGACAACGCCCCAGGCGTTGTCGTTGGTGGACGTGGCCCGCGGCATTCTCATGTTCGAGAAGGTGAGCGTGCCCGTGCTGGGCGTAGTCGAAAACATGTGCTCGTTCACGTGCGACGACTGCGGCAAGGTCCACTACCCCTTCGGCCGCAGCCGCAGCTCGTTGCAGCAGCGGTTCGGCTTGGCGACCCTGGCGGAACTCCCAATTATGGACGGACTTTCCGATCTGTCTGGTAAGGACTCGGGCAAAGACATCAACGGTATGGCCGAGATGGCGGACCAGGTTCATCGCGCCGTTGGAAAGAGCCGCATCGAAGCGGCGGACCGTCCCGAAGTGGCTCTGGTGGGCGACACGATTCAGGTCAAGTGGAGTGATGGACACACGGCCGGACTGTCCATGTACGACGTACGCTGTGCATGCCCCTGCGCGGTCTGC
Source organism: Candidatus Hydrogenedentota bacterium (assembly GCA_963745075.1). GTDB lineage: Bacteria > Hydrogenedentota > Hydrogenedentia > Hydrogenedentales > SLHB01 > JAHDWY01. The sequence continues at coordinate 66,553 of CAVUWV010000031.1, forward strand.
GTCGACGAGAATAGCGGCGAGAAACTGCTGGACCCGGAACAGGTTCCGCGCGATATCTCTGTCGAAAACATGCAGCAACTGGGCAACTACGCCGTGTCCTTCGCCTGGAGCGACGGCCATACGACCGGCATTTATTCATGGGATTACTTGCGGCAATTGGCCGAGGAAGGTTCGAAGGCGCAGGTATAGGTTAGGAACCGGAACGCTCGACCGGTAGCAGTTCATACCAGGAATCATCGAGTTCGAATACGATGCGGCCTTCCAGCTTAGCGAGATCGCTTAGTTTGGATTCTTTTATAACAAGTTGCTTCCATTCCGGCGAATCGCGTCGAATGCTTTTGAGCGATTCGTTTTCGTAGCCTCGTTGGATCCAGTCTCCGTTCTTCTTCTCGAAGACCCGGCCTGCTTCTTTCTGCTGTTCGGTTTCCGCCAGCGCGCGCATCGGCGCAAATCCCTGCGCTTCACCGGCCTCGGAAGCTCCTTTTTGCGTCGCCGCGTCTGATTCCTCGGCCGTCGCTCCGGTTTCGGGTGGCGCGCTCGCGACTCGTCTCGCCGTTGGTGGTTCAGCGGACGCCGCCGGGGGCTCGGATTGGGTTGCGGGCATTTCGCGCGACAGGTATCCCAGCGACTGCAATTTCTCGCCACGGTCCTTCCCGGTCGCTTCCTCGGCGGCTGGCGGATGCCCTGCGGTCGATTCATCACTTGCTATTTCGGACTTTGCCTTTTTCTCAGCCGGTTTCTCCAAGCGGGAGCTGCCGCTGGATACGGCGCCTGGACCAGGATAGGCCTCCGTATCCATCAAATCTTTCCCGGGCGCCGACTCGTCCGGGATGTTCCGAGTAACGCGCTGCGCCTGCTCGAAAGCAGGGGCCTCGTCCGTTGCATGGTTCTGTTGAGGATGCATCGATCCCGGCGCGGGTTCCATTGCCGATTCAGCCATGGTACTGGAAAGCTGCACGGAAGCGGACCTAGGATTCATCTGCACAACGACGACTGCGCCGACCACGATGAATACGGCGGCGGCGGCCAGCAAGGGCCACATGTTGTCCTACGCATGAATCGCGCGCGGGTGAACTGCAGCGTGTTCGGGCTGAGGGCGGACCGGACCCCGTCTTCGAATCCTTCGGGGGCCTTTTCGGGCGGCAGGTTGGCGTAAAGCTGGTCCACCCGTTTGAGGGCGTCCAGTTCGCGCAACAGTTCCGCGTCATCGGACAGGGCGGCTTCGACCTCGGCCCGTTCTTCGGGGCTGAGTTCACCGTCCAGCAGGGGCGAAAACCGCTCTCTGATTTCGTCGCGATCCATCGTATTACCTGAACTTCCGGGTTCTACAATATTTCCAGTTCGCGCAACCGGTCGCGAAGCATCTGCCGCGCCTGGCTGAGCCGGGACTTCACGGTGCCGACGGGGCATCCCATGACGTCCGCGATCTCTTCATAACTCAAATCTTCGGTGGTCCGAAGGATAAACGCCATCCGGTAATTTTCGGGCAATTCCGTCAGGCATTGCTGCAACAACTCGGCCGTCTCCGCGCCGATGGCCTCGTCACTCGGCGTCGCAACTGCAGGAACGGCTGCGTCGGCCATACCGGGGGCCACGTCCTGGAGCGCTTCCAGCGAGGTGCCGCGATTGCGCCCTTTCCGGCCCATGTCGCGCAGACGGTTCCGGGCGAGGTTGGCCGCGATACTGTAAAGCCACGTATAGACTTGTGCGGTACCGCGAAAATCGCCGATCCCGCGATAGGCCCGCACGAAAACCTCCTGGCTCAAATCGAGCGCGTCTTCCCGGTTTCCGACGAACCGGTATACGACTGCATACACGCGATCCTTGTACCGGCGGACGATTTCGTCGAAGGCGGACGAATCGCCTTTCCGGCATTGGTCAACCAACCCGGCGTCGGAGTGGCCACGGGCTTCTTTCAGCAGAACCACCGGTCGTTTTCGCTCCAGCGCCGGCGAGCGGCGCTTGTGTCCAATGCCAATCCTTTAGACACCCTGGGTGCGTGGAAGTTCGATGGCGCCATCAGGGTCGCCCTTAGTTTATCACGACATCGGTAACGCGCAGGGCTTACGCATCTTAATTATGCAAAATATGCCACTTTCCGGAATTCGCGGTCAGTTTATCACCCGATTACGATGACGTTCTTTGCTGCGTTTAGTGAAGTACAGGCCGTATTGCCGGGAAATTTCGATGCGTAAGCCCTGGTAATGTGCGTAAGGTGTTGCGACTCTGATACGGTAGTGGCAAGGTTTCCGGCCCGATTGTTGATTGAGGAGCCTATATCCCATGTCCCCGGATGACGAACATCACTCCGCGACCCAGCATAGCCGCACGCCGCCGGGCGCGCTGCCGGGGACGCTTATCGTCGATCCGGATTCGCCCATGCCGGCCATTACGGTATTCGGGTACGGTCCGAAGGGATACGAAGAAAAACAAGTCGAGGGTCCGCAAGATATCCCCGCGTTTCTGGAAGCCTGGCCGATGGTCTGGATAAACGTGGACGGACTGGGCGACCGGGACGTGCTGCAACAACTGGGCACCATGTTTGAGTTGCACCGGCTGGCGCTGGAAGACGTGGTGAGCGTCCACCAGCGGCCCAAGGTGGACCAGTACGACGACCAACTTTTTTTTGTCGCGCGCATGGTTTACCAGAACGAAGAGGTCATCACGGAACAGCTCAGCATGTTTCTTGGCGACAATTATCTGCTCACGTTCCAGGAGGGGGAGGAAGGCGATTGCTTTGAACCGGTGCGCGACCGCATCCGAAAGGGCTACGGCCGCGTGCGCAATAACGGGGTGGATTTCCTGGCGTACTGCCTGATCGACGCCCTTGTGGACGTTTACTTCCCGATCATCGAGACGTATGGCGATCATCTGGAAATGTTGGAGGATCAGGTGCTCGAGTCGCCAACCGCCGTAATGGTCGCGGAGATTCACCAATCACGCCGCGATCTGCTTGTGCTGCGCCGGGCCATCTGGCCTATGCGCGAGGCCATCAACGCCATCCTGCGCGACCGGGACTCGAATTTTACGCAGGAAACCCGCGTGTACCTTCGCGATTGCTACGACCACACGATTCAGATTCTCGATCTGGTGGAGGCGTACCGGGAATTGGTGTCCGACCTGATGGACGTGTATCTTTCGTCGCTAAGCACGAAGCTGAACGAAGTCATGCGGGTACTCACGGTTATCGCGACAATCTTCATTCCACTAACGTTTGTCACCAGCCTATACGGCATGAATTTCAACACGAAAACGTCGCCGTGGAACATGCCGGAGTTGGACTGGTTCTTCGGCTACCCGATGGTGCTGCTCATCATGGCGGCGATGGCCATCGGGCAATTGTATTTCTTCTGGCGCCGGGGCTGGCTCGGCACGACGTTGGAAGAGCGCGAAAAAGCCAAGGAAAGGCGCGAGGAGAAGTAGGCCCAACGAAGATTCTCCGTGGGGTATCGGGGATGTTCGAGGGACCGCAGGGACATGTGCCGGCGAGAAGCGTCTCGAGATCGTGGCCAATCCTGGACGTTGCAACCGGGCATGGTACCGAGGTCAGGAGGAAAACCATTGCGCACAATCCTATCGTTCGCGTTGTTAATCGCGCCGATTGCCGTTGCGGAGCCCCTGACGGTCGGCACGGCGGTGGTGGACATCACGCCGCCCGTCGGCTACCGGATGAGCGGCTACTTCTACGAACGGTTAAGCACCGGCGTGCACGATCCGTTGCACGCGCGCGCGTTGGCCTTCGCGCAAGGAGACGAGCGAGGCGCCATCGTCCTGTGCGAACTGGTCGGTGTGCCAGCGGAAGCGACGCGTCCCGCGCGCGAGGAAGCTTCGAGGCGAACGGGCATTCCAGCCGCGAATATATTGATTGCGGCGACCCATTCTCACACCGGGCCGGCGTATTTTGGTGCGCGTTTCGCCTACTTCAAGGAACAGGCCATCGCGGAACACAACGCCGATCCCCACGAAGCGACTTCGTATCTCGAAACGTTGACCGGCGATCTGGTGCGCGTCATCGAGGAAGCGGTTGCGCATCGAGTTCCCGTATCGCTCCGCGCGGGGGGCGCCACGCAAGAAGGATTGGCATTCAACCGGCGGTTTCACATGAAGGATGGCAGCGTCCGTTTCAATCCGGGCAAGCAGAATCCTGAAATTGTGGAGCCGGCGGGTCCGACGGATCCATCGGTACCCGTGATCCTGTTTGAACCGTTGGAGGATAGCGTTCCGCCTACCCTGTTGACGTCCTTTGCGATGCACCTGGACACGGTGGGCGGCACGGAATACTCGGCGGACTATCCCTACTACATGGGAAACGTGTTGCATCAGAAGTACGAGGACCTCGTTCCGATCTTCGCCATCGGACCTGCGGGCGACATCAACCACGTCGATGTCAGCACCAAGGCGCCACAGAAAGGACACGAGGAAGCGGAGCGCATCGGCAACACGCTGGGCGCGACCGTCTTAAAGGCATTGGAGTCGCTCCCACGCGTGGATGTTCCGTCGTTCGCGGTTCGCACCGAATCGGTGACGCTTCCCCTCCAGTACTACTCGGCGGAAGACGTGGCCTATGCGATGGCCAACCGGGACATGATTGCCGATAGCGAGGTTCCATTCCTGGAACGCGTGCGGCTGTACAAAATCGTCGATCTTCAGATGCGCGGCGGGGACTCGATCGCCGTTGACGTCCAGGCGTTCCGGCTGGGGCCGGACGTCGCCGTCGTAGGCCTTCCGGGCGAGATTTTCGTGAACCTCGGTTTGGCTATTACGAGGGCCTCTCCCTTCAAGACCACGCTGATCATCGAGCTGGCCAACGATTACGCGGGCTACGTTCCCACGCGCAAGGCCTTTGAAGAAGGCAGTTACGAAACAGTGAATTCGCGCGTGCAACCGGGCGGCGGCGAAGCCTTAGTGGACGCCGCGGTGCGGCAATTGAAGGCCTTGGCGGAGTAGCGCCGTCTGCCATAGAGTCTTTATCGACAACTGCTAACCGATTGTCGCGTAATCACGCCGAAGGAAGGGTCGGATTGTAGCGCAGGCGTCTCGCTTGCCTTGTATTCAGGTTAATCCAGTGACCTTACAGGCGAGACGCCTGCGCCACATTCATGGAAATGCTTAGATAAAGCTCAATCCGTAGCGAAGACTCGGCGCCGGGAAGAGCTTCGCGAAGACGCCGGAAGGGCGGTTGCGTTCGTGGTGTCCGAATACAAACTCTTCCGCGGACATGAGATCGTCCAGTTCGGCGGATTCGTCGCCACACGTGAACACGAATCGTCCTTCCTCCGTGAGCACGGCGAGGCTGCGAGCCGCTTCCGGCCCCGCAGTCGTTTCAAACCAGGGACGCAACCGGTCCAGCAACTGGCGGAAATTCAAGACGAGCAGGGTTCCGGAAGTGTGAATCGGTTCGAGGGACGCCCTGGCCCGATTGAGGTGTTCGAGCAAAATCGGATCGGTACCCTGAACCGTCAGTTGCAGGGTTTTCGCGTCGTGGCGCTCCATGACCTGCGCGAGAGCGCCCAGAACAAGGATTGCATCGCCCGCATACTCCATCACCCGGCAGCGCCAATCTTGCTGCGACACCCGGCAGATGATGTAGCCGCAGGGCCTCCCGGCGTACGTTATGGTCAAGAAATCAACGTCGTAGGTCTGACAGATCCGGGACTGGATTGCGCTGGCCCAATCCAGCGTCGGACGAATGTAGTAGGCGACCTTCTGCTGGTAAGCGGCGGTCCACACTCGTAAGTCGCCATCTTCAAAAGGACGAATGGCAACGTCCGCTATCGTAAGTCCGTCAGCGACAGCACGTTCGACCGTCGCTCGGAAGTCCAGCCCGACATCCGCCGCACCCATGCGGCGGTAGAGGCCGCGTCCGCCGGAAATCATGAAGAAGTCGACGCCGCCTGCCGTCGCCTCGGCGCAAGCTTGGGCCAAGAGTCGGCTGGCCAGCGCTTTACCGCGATGGGTCTCATCTGTGGCCACGGCGCCGACCAAACCCACCCGCAGCGTACACCCGCCCAGACTGGCCCAGCGTTCGGTCCGGCCCACGTGACTGACGATGCGGTCGCCATCGGAAAAGACGAGCAAGTTGTCCACGTTCTGTTCGTTGAACAGGGTGGAAAAGGCCTGGTGCATCGACCCGGGGGCACCGTCCATAAACACGTCGTCGACAAGATCGTCGAGCGCGGGCAGTTCGTGGGGCTCCAAGTGGCGCGGTCCATCCAGCATCAGGGGCCTCTCCTTTCCAGCGTCTGAGTGCAGCGCAACGCAGGGAACAAACACCCTGTATTCATACGATTGATTCGATACGCCCTACAGCAATTCATCGTTGTCATTATCCCCCTCTTGGACTACAATATGCTTAGGTTACACAAAACCATTTTTCGGCGTCGACGTGGCAGCGACGCAACGTGGGGGGTACCACCATGCACAAGAATCTTATCGGAATTCTATCACTTCTTGTTGCGATCTCGATTATCGCGGGTTGTCCTCGTGGACACAGAACCAGTCCGCGATACACCGTAACCGACCTCGGCACCTTGGGCGGCAATCTCAGCAATGGGTTGGCGGTGAACGACCAGGGCCAAGTGGTCGGTTTGTCAAAGGACGCATCGGGGTTCACGCTGGGCTTCGTGTGGGATGAAGCGACCGGGATTCATTCGGTCGGGGCCCTTGGATCCAGGAGTGAGGCCTGGGACATTAATGAATACGGCCAAGTCGTCGGGGAATCCGTAATCTCCGGGGGCGACAGTCATGCTTTTCTCTGGACGCCGGACACGATGAACGGCACGACCGGCGCCATGGTGGACCTCGGCACGTTGGGCGGCCCGGGCTCCGGGTCGTGGCAAATCAACGATATGGGGCAAGTGACCGGCTGGGCGGATATCCCGACATGGTGGCGGCCGTTTCTGTGGACGCCGACCAGCCCGAACGGCAGTTCAGGGACCATGGCGGACTTGGGCACACTCGGCGGACCGTATGGGGAAACATACGCCATCAACGCGATGGGGCAAACGGCGGGAAAATCGCTCGAACCCGACCATAACTATACGCGCGCCACGCTATGGACCCCGGATACCGCGAACGGTGACACTGGAATGTTGGACGACATCGGGACGCTGGGCGGCAACACGGCGGAAGCCCGCGACATCAACGCCTCGGGTGAGGTCGTCGGGAAATCGGCCTTGGAGGGGGACGCGGAGGAGCACGCGTTCAAGTGGACGCCGGACGCGCCGAACGGCTACGTGGGCGCCATGGTAGATCTGGGAACCCTTGGGGGGGACACCAGTTACGCCTACGGCATAAACGACCAGGGAGAGGCTGTGGGACAGTCTACGTATGCGGATGCCAGCGAAGGCGCGTTCTTGTGGGATTCCACCCGGGGAATGGTGGACCTGAATGCGTATCTCGTGGGCAGGGACCGATACGATTCCGAGACCGGCATGGGATGGCAGATTTCCATCGCGCGGGACATCAATTGCGACGGGTGGATCGTCGGGACCGGCACCTTGAATGACGGTGAACCGCATGCCGTGTTACTGCGGCCCGCCGGACACTGCGTCACGTGCGCTGATTGATCCGCAGCGTGTAACGTCTGGATGATTTGCCGTTTACCGGCATCGGGCGGGAATTGTGGGTGTCCGGCGCTACGGTTCATCCACCGAGTCGGTGTTATCCACGCCCTGAGTCCCGAAAACATTCAGGAATGGTGATTGAGTCGCCCCATGATTTTGCATATAGGGTGTGGGGTTGGACGACGACGAGTGGGTCACTGAGAACGAATAGGAACGGGGGTAGGGGTAATAGCGGTGGTGGTACCCGTACGGGTAGTAACGGCCATACAAAGGCCACCGCCAATACTCGTTGTTCAGATATAGGTTCTGATTCCGGAGATACTGTTCCTGCGCTTGCAGATTGTACAAGTAATCCTCCCGCGCTTGGGCTTTGGCTTGGGCCGCAACCACTTGTTGTTGCCGAAGCGCTTCCGCCTGGCGGCGTGCCTGTTCTTCCAGCAATTGGCGGCGTTCTTCCGCTCGGCGCAATCGTTCCTGGTTCACGCGGGCTTGCAGTTCATAGTTGGGTGTCTCGTTTCCTTTCATGCGCAGCGTCGTCGATCCGTCGTCGGAGATGACGATCTCGCGGTAGCCTTCGGCATCGGACTGCAGCACGTAGGACCGGTCCACCGAAGTCGTTTCGGACAGCGAGTTTCCCCAGATTCCCAGCTTGTTCGTCTGCGCCTGGTCCTGCAACGCGGCATAGTCCGCCTGTTCCGGGGCACGGACTTTGTCCCATTCGACAAGACCGTATTGCAAGAGAACGGCGGCCGGATCGGTGCCGTCCTCCAATTCCACCGTCACGTAGTTCATCCCCCGGCTCTCACGGACCACGTGGATGTAAACGGGCTGATTGAGAACCAATTCTTGCAGAAACTGTTTGGCGACATCGCCTTCGGGCGTATCAAGCTTCGGGGCTTTGACTCCGTATAGCACGGCAAGCTGGGACTCCTCGCCCCGGACCAATTTCATGCTGTGCCCGCCGAGGACCGATGCGACGGTCCATGGTTCAGCCGCGACTGCAACGTGGGAAAGGAATGCCAGACCCAGGAATAGGGCGAAGTGCGTTGCGAGGTTCCGACGCCAAGACAGCTTTCTCATGAGCCTTCTCCCCGGTCTCCCTTGCGGCGGCGGGAGTTCGAAGCGGGCGAATTGTCCTGTCAAAAGTCTAGTATGCTTTGTCCAGCATATCAATTAGACGAAATCTTTGCCGATTTGTTCGTCTAGCGAACTTTCCACACGTGAATCACCGGCTTGGCGTCATCGGCAAATGGCTCCAGAACATAGAGTACGTCGCGTTCACGGTCATAGGCCACCGGGCCGACACGGTAGCGGCGTTGGACGCCGGTCCCGATCATTTCGGGCTCGACACCGGCCGGGTTGAGTAGCAGTTGACTGTCGATGCCGAGGCGCGCGTAGGGCTGGGGCTCCCACGGTTCCATGTCCCCCTTCGCGACGCGCGCCAGATCGTCGGGGTTGTAAAGGATCATCATGGCGGTCATGTGGGAACTCCACCAGCCGCGGTAGTCGTTGTGGCCGTCGCACCCGGTCAGGTCTTGCGGCGGGCAGGGTGAACCGTCGGCCTGCCGGCAGGTGGGAAAATCGTTCACGAAGGCGGTTTCGATGCAGGGCACGTCGGGTCCGGCCGGGTTCACCCACCCATACCAGTACTTGGCCCCGGTTCCTTTCGTGCCCGCGAAGAGGACCGCCGTCTTACCGCTTGTTGTGGAAAGCCAGGCGCCGCCCTCCCATTCGTCAACGTGCTGGTAGCCTTGAAGTGAGCGATTGACCACGTCTTCGCTGTTCTGCGAACTCTGATACTGAAGCAACACCGTCGCTTCCAGATGGGTTCCTGCGGGCGATGGCGATCCGTTGTCCGCCCACGGTCGATAGGCAAAGAGGGCCGGCCCTTGTCCCGACCAGCCGCCGTCGCGGAACCGGCCGGTCGCAAGCAGTTGACCGCCGACGTTTGCGGCCGCCCATGCGGGAGGAATTGCGAAGAGATAGTCGTTGACGCTGTACAGGGAGTAGTTGCCGATATACCAAGCTCCTTGGGGACTCGGCGCCGACAGGTTGGGATCGATCCACGCATGGGTGGGTCCCGTGGCATCTTCATGGAAGTGCTGACCCCAAGCGAGATGAATCTTGGGCCCCGTTTCCGGCGTGTCCAGGTACTCCATCCCGGTACGCGGGATTTCGGCGTATTCGGTGAACATTCCGCGGGCGGCGTTCTGGAAGGGCTGGATGAATTGGGCTTGAGGCAGGGCCGCGGGGTCCTTGGACCGCAGCGGCGACGGGATGGCGATCTCGGCGATCTGATTTCCGTCCGGCAGTTCGCCGTAGGGTAATCGCACGTGCCCCATCACGTAGAGCGAGCCCGGGTATCCGTCTGCGGCTCCGGAGGGATCGCCGTTGGGATTGCATGTCATCGCGCCGCCGCCATAGGCAAACGTCTGAGGCCGCTCATCGCCGCCGGGTAATCTGAAGGCACCGAGATAGGTGAAGTCGTCGGGTTGGACGAGCGTGGTTTGGGCGGAAACGGCGGCCGCAAGGAGTAGTACGGCAGCCGCGAAATAGACGTGGTTCACTCGCATGGCGAAATCCCCCGGCGTGTCGCCTGAACGTGCATGCCCCCGCCTGCATCTGCCGTTAGCATAACATGAAAACGTCTTCATTGCTTGGAGTCTTCGACGATCGCGTCAATCTGAGTCCGGCACCCCGGTTGGGGTATAATCCGGCTTCTCAGTCCTGGAGGGTAGGTAGATGGTTTTACGCGTTGTCTCGATCATCATGTTCTTTTTGCTGCTGCTTTGCGTAGCGGTTCAGTACAATGACCCCGATGGGCCGGTGTGGATGGCGATTTACGGCTATGGGGCTGTCATTACCGCCATGGCGATCGGCCGGCGGTATACGGTCTTCGCGCTGGTAGGGTTTATCGGTTATCTGGCCGGGTTTATCTATTGGGTTCCCGGCGTGGTGGTCGACAATCCGTCCGACATTTTGACGGACTTGCAGATGGGGCACCAGGGCGTGGAGGAAGCGCGCGAGGCCTTCGGGCTGCTGTTGACGGGGGTCTGGATGCTGGTGCTCGCGATTGTGTGGTATCGCCACCGGTCGCGCACGCTCGTCGACTAACGTCGCGACGGGCAACGTGCGGTTTTTTGGTACCGGGGAGCCGGATTATGCAGCACGAAACGACGATACGGCTCGGATTCTTCTTTGGCGTATTCGTATTGATGGCGTTGTGGGAGCTTGCGGCGCCACGCCGGAAACGGGTTATGGGGCGAGGAGTCCGATGGTTTTCGAATCTCGGGCTGGTCGTGCTGGATACGGTGCTGCTACGGTTAGTCTTCCCGTTGGTCGCGGTCGGAATGGCGCTGAAAGCACAAGAATGGGGCTGGGGGTTGTTCAACCGCATCGACGCGCCATCCTGGGTTGCGGTGCTGGTATCGTTCGCCGCACTCGACTTCGTCATTTACCTTCAACACGTTATGTTTCACGCGGTGCCGCTCTTCTGGCGGTTTCACATGGTGCATCACGCCGACCTCGATCTGGACGTGAGCAGCGGATTGCGGTTTCATCCCGTCGAGATTCTGCTATCCATGGGAATCAAGATCGCGGTCGTCGCGGTATTGGGCCCGCCGGTGGTGGCGGTGCTAATCTTCGAAGTCGTACTGAACGCGACGTCCATGTTCAATCACAGCAACGTGCGCATGCCCGGTCTCGTGGACCGAGTTTTGCGCTGGTTCGTGGTAACGCCGGACATGCATCGCGTCCACCATTCTATCGAAGTACGCGAAACAAACAGCAATTTCGGGTTCAATCTGCCGTGGTGGGATCGGCTGTGCGGGACCTATACGGACCAACCGGCTGCGGGACACGAGGGTATGATCATCGGGCTGACCCAGTTTCGGGACGCCTCGCTCCAGTACTTTCACCGGCTCTTATTGCTGCCGTGGACCGGCCAAACCGGCGAGTACCCCGTCAACCGGCGCAAGCGCAGTTAATTTCCCAACGAAATCTATGCGTTTTGCAGGAAGAAGCCAGATACCTCGCCGGAGGAATTGAAGACCACTTTGGCATTGAGCGTCGCTCGCTCAAACTTACACTCGACGTATACCGCGTCGAACCCCTGTTCGCGGGTGGTCCGAACCTTACCCCTGCTCTGAAATGGGCCGGCCTGTTGTGTTAACGCCGACCACGTGTCGCGCAGCTTGGATTCGGGCAGTGCGGATTTCATAGTTGTGTCAAATGTTCCCACGACGCCCGCAAACTCTGCTTTCGCAAGCATGTCTACAACGCCAGTTGCCTTAGTTTCGAGACTGGGACCCCCCGACGCGGAGTCCGCGGTTCCCGTGTTCACCGCCTGGCTGGAATCGGCGGTTTGGTTGCAGCCGCAGATTAGAATCGCGGTGACGGCGACCGCGGCGATCATTGCAGTTTGCAGTGTGTGTTGCATGACAGGATCCCCCAATGGTTCGATTCGCGTTGTTACGATTCAACATAAACCATGCTTCGTGTGAATCGGAGATTCCAATGAACGGACGTTCACAGGCACTCCGGTTCACTACGCACCGGCATGGTACACGACCCCAAACACTATCTTTGATATGACTTCTGCGGCGACCAGCAAAACGATGAATACGCCAATCGCTTTGCCGCCCGACACGTTGCAGGAAACGGCGAAGGCGCGGTACATGAGCGCGACCATCCATACGATCATGACCAACATTGTCAAGACTGCGACTCCAAGGAGAACCAGGTCAAATGGCGCGATGGAGCCGAAGAGATCGGAAGGCATCACGTTTCGACCGGCAGCCGCATTTGCTTGCATCGTCATCGTCGCCTGGATGAGCTGTTGGCTCGCCCGTTGGACCGGCGGAGGCCACACCAAAATCGCCGTGATCAGAGCCGGAAAACGGGCGAGTGCCTGCGTACCGAACACGTCAACGATGCGAATCCGGCTCCTCGACAACAGCATTCCGCCCAAGAGAAGCAGGACGCTCACGATAATCCAGTCAATTGGACCTTCGATCCAGTAGATCCACACCGGGGTGAACGTACCGGTATGGAAGTCCAACACGCCGTCAAAGTGACTTCCTGTAGCCCAATTGACGCAGCCGGCGGCCAGGATTGCAGCGAGCCCGACACCTAGGGCCGGGGCTCCGGCAATGTAGTGAAATGGGTTAAAGACCCAGGTCGCCCATCCGCCAGATGACTCACTTTCCCCAGACGTTGTGTCGTTCATTTCTCACTCTCCGTCTTCGGCTCTTGGGTTTCCCGAAGCGCACGAACCTTTGCCCGTAGTGCGTCCAGGCGGTTTCGGACCGTTGGATACGAGACGCGATATCGCTGTGCCAACCCTTTGAGGCTACCGCTCTCTTCCAGCAGCAGTAGCAGGAACTCCTGTTCATCTGGCGCCAACTGCGCGAGAACCGGCAATGGAAATTCGCCTTCAACGGCGGTATTGCACGCACCGCATGCGAATCGCTGTACCTTCAGGGACGCGCCGCAACTCGGGCATAGCCTTGGCAATAATCGGTCATCTGCTGGCATTGATTACCTTTCAGTCCTTAAGTTGTCCATTCGATTTATACATCATTTCATATCGAATGTCAAATCTATATTGAATAATATTTATTCTATAGTAAATAAATCGTAATTATAAGTAAATAAATATTCGAAAAAACGGGTGTATTTCAGTCAAGGCGGGGCTGGGAAAAGAGCGCGCCCACCCCGGAGGGTGGGCGCGCAGAGCGATCCTCAAACTGCGGAAGCGCGTTTAGAAGCAAATTCTCGTTTCGAACGTGATGAATTCGCCACTGTCTTTATCCGACCCGCCGGCAAAGACGAGGCCGTTGTTCGCGAAGAAGCTACCGTCCTGGATGGCATCACCCGGGAACAGGTGGGACCAGTGCGCCATGAACATCAGGTCTTCGCTGTAGTGATAGGTCAGCACGAGGTCTGAAACGTAACCGATTTCGTCATCGGCCTCTTGAGTCCAAAAGGACAGGGCCGGCGCGAGGGGAACGCGCCATCCCCCGAGATTCGCGTAGGCTGGCAAGTCAAAGGGCTCGTCCACGAGAAAGTATCCGACGCTCGCAAACAGGTCCAGGGACTCGGTCGGGTGCGCGATGGCGCCTACCATAAAGACGTGCCCGTTGGAGAAGTCGTTTTGCAGGTCGAAGAACCCGTTATACATGTGGTTGGAGAAGAGGCGGTTGAAGCTGACGCTCGCCTCCGGGCGGTCGAACGGGTTCAACCATTCCCCGAAGGAGAGGTCGCGATTGTCTTCGCCCTGATAGTAGGCGTATTTGGCGAAGATACGCGGCTGCCACATGATGTCGAACGAGTATCCCACTTCCGCGGTGGCCCCCCAGGCGTCGAATTCGGCTCCGTCATCGCCGTACAGGAACGGTTTGAAGGAGAAGCCTTCGCGATCGGCATCGCCGAACTGGTACGCGGCTTCAACGTCAAAATCGAGCGCGCCCACTGCGCCGGCGGCACGCAAGCCGACCGTGTGCAGGTTGGTGGCGTCGTAATCGTCGACGTTGACAAGTTCTTCGAGCCATTCGATGGGTGCGATGAAGTTGGTGTCGTTCAAGCTGCGTGCGTCACGCAACCACATCCAGTACGCGTCGAAGGTGATGTTTTCGAGTGCGGTGCAACTGGCGTAGACGCCGTAGAACCAGACGTCGCCGTCTTGCTCGTTGATCCCGCCTTCGAACAACTGGGTGGCCCACGCGTCGACGCGGTAAGTATCGCCGGGCAAGGTCAGGCGCAGACCGTCGAACGAACGGCCGCGATAGAAGGGACCGAAATCCTTCGGGCCAACAAGCCACTGGCTGCCAAAAGCGAGTTCCTGACGGCCGATGCGCATTTGCAGCGGAGTGCCCCACATATTCTGGGCTTCGATATACGCTTGGTAGACCTCGACATCGTCGCTGGTGACGGCGCGCGAATCCGCACCGGTGACGTAGTCGGAACGGAAATCCTCGCCCCAGAAGTCGTAGCTTTCCAACTCGATGAACGCGGAGACGTCATTGGTGAAGTCGGCTTTGACGTTAAGGCGGGTGCGTTGTTCCGTCAGCCACAAGTCGTTCGTCTTGTTGTCGAACGCGTATGGGCTCACGAGACCAAGCCCGTTATAGGCCGGCGCCCCGGAGACGAATTCGCCGATCGCCCGGCGCGGCACGAAATAGTTTGGAACGCGGACTTCGAACGGCCCGGGCTGAACGGCCCAATTAATAATCCAGTCGGTTTTGATGCGCAGCTCTCCGCCGACCTGGACGTTCTCCAGTTCCGCCATAGCGCTGAATGAACCTGCCACGAGACACGCGGCAATCAGAATAGTACACAGTCGAGACATGGTCATTTCCCCCTTCATTGCGACTGCTCCCCCAACGCCCTGTATCCCCCACAGGCGCGCTATGGGCATATGGTACGTGTCCGGGTCCCATTAGTCAACCGGCAAACCGTGGGGCTACCGGCCGCCGGACGTGTCCCAACCCTCTCTCAGGGTATCATCATGCGCGGTACCCCCGAGATCGTGTAGCCTTCCCGCAATGGAAACGCCTCGCAACCAGGACCTGCGTGCGGTGAGACGGCCAGGGGCCGGGGGCATTGCCCCGTCGCTGCTACTGAATCTCGCGCAAATCCCGGCATTCGCCGGCACGGTGGTCCTGTACAATCTCATTTGCGTGCAGAGCAATCTCCTTTGGCTCTACATCGCGATCTTGATTGTTGCGAGCAGGTGGTTTTTCCCCGCGGTGTGTGTGTGGGCGTTCGTCGTTACCGCCGCAGCACCCTGGATTGCCGGCGAAATGCAGGTCACGTTGCTGGGCGGGCAACTCCTTATCGTGCTTGGACTATTGGCCTCGGGACGTCTCGGTTGCCCGCGGTCCCCACGGTCGGCTCCGCGGCGCGCTGCTGCGTTGGACCGGACGCAGCATTCGTAACGCGTTTCTCGTGGTGGCGGGGCTGCTTCTGCTTTGGTTGGCGTTCTTTCGTTCCGCGCCGGTCGTCCTTCCGATTGCCTGGGCGGGAACTTTGCTGGCTTTTGTCTGGAAGGCTCCATGGCCACGGGCGCGCCATTCGTCGAGTTGGCGGCAAACGGCCGCGAATGTTGCACTGCTCGTGATGACGTTGCTGGTGTGCCTTGCCGGTCTGGAATTTGCCGCCCGGCGATTGTATCCCCCGCCCCCGATCAAACAGTCGGCCCGGGCGGGTTTTGAAACGCATCCGCAGGCTCTTTGGACGCTCCGGCCGGGCCGCAGCGACACGTACACGACCATGCCGAAAGAAGGCAAGCCGAAGGAATTCGAGGTGACCGTCTCTTCCCAGGGACTGCGGGAACGGGAACTGGGCCCCAAGGGCGCGGACGAATTCCGCATTGTGGCGTTGGGAGACTCGTTGACTATGGGGTGGGGCGTCTCCCACGACCAAGCCTATCCCTATCAATTGGAGGAACTGCTCAACACGCGGATCCCCTCGAAACACATCACGGTGATCAACGCCGGCGTGGCGGGGTATGGCCCTTGGCAGGAACGGATCTTCTTGGACGAGCGGTGCATGACGCTGGAGCCGGACCTGGTAATTTTGCAGGTCTATCCCGAGAACGACGTGCAAAACACGCTGAATCGCACGGGCGACTATCTGGAGTCGTACAACCGGAGCTGGGAAGAGATGGTGTTGTACTGGCGCTATGAGGCCGACTGGCGCATGCAGGCGGATTGGTGGCTGTTAACGAATTGCCGCCTTTACTCCCAGTTCCGGATCGCTACCGGCGCGCAGTGGGACATGACGCAGGTCCTGCGCGATGTGCGCTGGCTCCCGCCGTTGCGTATCCCAAAACTGCCGCCGAAAGCGCCGCGCCCCTTCGCGCTGGAGATGATGCTGGACCAGTGGTACCCGCAGCTCACCACTAGCTGGAATCTCATGAAGACCGACATCCGCGGGATTCGCGACGAGTGCATGGCCCGAAAGATCGGTTTCTTCGCGTTTTGCCTACCTTCATGGACCGAGTTGCCGGACACGATGTGGACGGACACCGTCAGTGAGGCGCAAGGGCACCCGGCCTACGAGCGGTTCAAGGATGTTCGCGTGTGTGAATCGTTTTTCGAGGAAGCGTCTATTCCCTATACGAACGTTACCGCGTGGATTAAGGAGCATGGACCACCGGATCGACTCTATATGATGGACGGCCACTTCAACCCCGAAGGCAATCGCGTCCTCGCCGAGCGTCTGGCAAACGTCCTGACGAGGAAAGTGTTGCCGGAATATGGGTTGCCGTGAGAGTCCTCGACGGGCGCCCTATCGAGTACTTGCCTCCCCCCCGATCCGCTTGATATAACAACCCTTGCGCCGGCTGCGGAGTCCGGGCGCGTGCCCGAGGAGACGGGAGCCACATCAAATCGGGAAAGGGTTGCGGCGAGCCAGTAGGGTCGGTCTGTGCAATCAAGGTCTTCAGTTACGGCAGGCAAAACAGGCGCGTTGGATCTTTGGGCTTGGCATCGTCGATGGGAATGAAGAATTAACGCGGCTGGAAGCCGCGTCTACTTGGGGTTTGATCATCTACACGCACAAAGGAGTCCCGCATGAATACGGTCACCGGAGATAAGGTCCAAAAAGCGGCCAAAGCGGCCTTGGAAGCTGGGGAAGGATTGTTGCGGCTGGCGCCGACGTGGGTGCCGCGGTCGTTCCTGCAACCGGGTCGCCGGTTGAAATTGCATCCCGACGATTATTACGCCTTAGGCAAAGATCGGGGCGGCATCGATGAGCGTTGGTTCGCCTCGACTACGGCGGCCGACAACGAGGGTGCGCCACCCGACGAGGGGCTGAGCTATGTGGTCCAGGACGGCGCGCGCTTCACGCTGAAGGACGCGGTCGCGAGCCTCGGCGCGGAACTCATCGGCGACGCCATCTGGAACAAGTACAAGCGGTGGCCGGTCTACAGCAAGTTCTTCGACAACATGGGGCCTATCCCCCATCACCACCATCAAAACGCGGAACAGGCTGCCCTAGTCGGCCGGGAAGGCAAGCCCGAATCCTACTATTTCCCGCCGCAATTGAACGCCATCGGCAACAATTTCCCGTACACGTTCTTCGGTCTCGAACCGGGCACGACGAAGGAAGACATCGTGCGTTGCCTCGACCGGTGGAACGAGGGTGACAACGGGATCCTGGACTATTCAAAAGCGTATCGTTTGAAGCCGGGGACGGGCTGGTTGGTGCCTCCGTGCATTCTTCACGCGCCGGGATCGCTGGTCACGTACGAACCGCAATGGGGCAGCGATGTGTTCTCCATGTTCCAGTCTCTGGTGGAAGGCCGCGATGTGTGGCGGGAACTCCTGGTCAAGGACATCCCGGAGGACAAACGCGACGACCACGAGTACATCGTCAATCAGTTGGATTGGGAGTCGAACGTCGACGACCACTTCAAGGACAACCATTACCTGGAGCCCATCCCCGACGGCAACACGGAAAACGCGGGCTATGTGGACCGGTGGGTCGTCTACGGCAAGGTGCACGGCGAGCAGTTGTTCAGCGCGAAGGAACTGACGGTCGCCCCGGGAGCGAAGGTGGCGATCAAAGACAATGGCGCGTCCGGCGTCATTCTCATGCAGGGTCGCGGCAAGATCGGCAACCTGCCTTTCGAATGCCCGCAGATGATCCGCTTCGGCGAGATGACGGAAGACGAGGTCTTCATCACGGAACAGCGCGCGAAGGAAGGCTACACGGTCGAGAACCTGGGCAAGGATTGCCCCTTGGTCATGCTCCGCTACTTCGGCCCGGGCGCGAACCCGCAAGCGCCGAAGGTGGGCGATTACAAGAAGTAACCCGTTGCTTCCCAACCAGCGCCTCTTTCACATTGATGATGAACGGACTGTAAAAGGAGACGATAGATGAGCCCATCAAAAAACACGTATCCGAAGCTTCACAACGCGGCGTGGCCGGGGCTGGTCGGCAAGGGAGATGATTCAGAGCCGCCCATCGGGCTGGACACGATGATCGAGTTGACGGTCAATGCCGAGGCGGACGGCGTCAAGTTTGACGGCATGGACCTCTTTCTCACGGAGCCGCATATCAGCATCGATCTCGATGCGGACGGCGTGAAGAAGCTGGCCGACAAGTTCGGCGAGAAGGGTCTTGCCATCGGTTCCTTCGTATCGCCGGTGTGGCCGCCGACAGGTGGCGGTTCGGCCATGGGCAGTGACGAGGAGCGCAAGAAGTTTCTTACGCAGTTGCGCAAGTCCTGCAACATCGCCAAGATGCTGCGCGAAACCGGTGTCCGGTCCTACGGCGTGGTCCGCGTCGATTCGGCGAGCGGCGTCGGCGACTGGGCCGAGAACCCGGCGGAAAACACCAAGAAGATCGCGGACACGTTCCGGGAGGCCTGCACGATTGCCGAGGACCACGGCGAACGACTTGCCGCCGAAGGCGAAGTGTGTTGGGGCGGCATGCATTCGTGGAAGGAAATGATCAAGCTGCTGGAAATGGTCGATCGGCCGAAGACCCTGGGGTTCCAGGCGGACATGGCGCACACGTTGCTCTACACCCTCGGCGTGAACGCGCCCGAGGATGCCATCCTTCCGACGGACTTTGATTGGAAAGACGAGAGCGCACTGGAGGCCGCGTTGAAGACGTTGACCGATGCCTTGCGCCCGTGGACCTTCGACTTCCACGTCGCCCAGAACGACGCCACCGTGTTCGGTTCGGGTTCGCACGACAAGACGGGCCGCCACTGTCTGCCGAACGATCCCAACGGCAAGCTGGATATCGTGAAGTATGCGGGCTACTGGATCCGCGGCGCGGACGGTGAACCGACCAAGGCGTTCCAGCACATCTGCTGGGACGGCTGCATGTTCCCGAACGAGACCATGCTCAAGCAGGAAACGTGGAACAACATCCTGCGCGTCATGGCGCAAGTGCGGGACACCCACGGCTGGCAAGGATAAGATTTATTCGCCCGCAGATATACGCAGATGGTCGCAGATGAAGAATGATGAAGACAAGAAAAGGGACCCACAGACTTACGCGATAATCGGAGTTGGAATGCAAGTTCATGGGCGATTGGGCTGCGGGTTCCAGGAACCCGCATATCAGAGCGCATTCGCTGTCGAGTGTCGATTTCAAGGCGTGCCGTGCGAGCGTGAGGTCAAGTACGAGATTACGTACAGAGATGAGATTTTGGACTGTTACTATCGCGCGGACTTTGTTTGTTACGGAGCGGTAATCGTCGAGTTGAAGGTCGTTGAGGAATTGACGGATAAGCACCGCAGCCAAGTCATCAATTATCTGAAGGTATCGGGATTGAAACGCGGAGTTTTGATGAATTTTGCGAACGAGCGTTTGGAATATGAGCGCATCGTGTTGGATTATTCCGATTCTTAATCTGCGAACATCTGCGTAATCTGCGGACAGGAGGTTTTCGTTATGGCGAAGAAGAAGTTGAACGTGGCCATGATTGGCTATGGGTTTATGGCGCGGGCGCATTCGAACGCGTATCTGAAGGTGAATCATTTCTTCGATCTCGACTATGAGCCGGTGCGGAAGGTGGCCTGTGGCCGGGATGCGGAAAAGGTGAAGGCCTTCGCGGATCAGTGGGACTATGAGTCCACGGAAACGGACTGGCGCAAGGCGATCGAGCGGAAGGACATCGACGCCGTCGACATCTGTTGTCCCAACAATCTGCACCACGACATCGCCATCGCGGCGGCCGAGGCGGGCAAGATGATCCTCTGCGAGAAGCCGCTCGCCATGAACGGCGCGGAAGGCGAGGAAATGTGCAAGGCCGTCGAGAAGGCCGGTGTGCCGAACACGGTCTGGTACAACTACCGCCGCGTGCCGGCGGTGACGCTGGCCAAGCAACTCATCGACGAAGGCCGGTTGGGCAAGATCTTCCACTACCGCGCGGTGTTTCTCCAGGACTGGACGATCTCCGAGGAGCTACCCCAGGGCGGGCAGGGATTGTGGCGATTGGACGCGGCGGCGGCGGGCAGCGGCGTGACGGGCGATCTTCTCGCGCACTGCATCGACACGGCCCTGTGGTTGAACGGCTCCATCAGCGACGTGACGGCTATGACGGAGACGTTTATCAAGGAACGGGTCCACACGGCTACCGGCAAGAAGCAGCCGGTCGGCATCGACGACGCCTGCGCGTTTCTGGCGCGGTTCAAGAACGGGTCGCTGGCGACGTTCGAGTCAACGCGTTACGCGCGGGGACACAAGGCGCTCTATACCTTCGAGATCAATGGCGAGCACGCGTCGATCCAGTGGGACCTTCACGATTTGCACCGGCTCAATTATTTCGATCACCGGGACGATTCGATCGTGCGCGGGTGGCGCTCGGTCCACGTCACGGACGGTGACATGCCATACATGGACAAATGGTGGGTGCCGGGGCTGCAGATTGGCTACGAACACAGCTTCGTGCATCAGGCCGCCGACTTCCTGGAGAACATCGCGAAGAACAAACCGACGGCGCCGACGTTCCGCGATGCACTCGAAACGCAGCACATCTGCGACGCGGTTTTGAAATCAGCCCAATCGGGTTCCTGGGAACAGGTCCCCGCGTAGACCATTCAAACAACAATCCGGGGAAACCTTTTCTCAGAGGAGAAGGTTTCCCCGGTTCCATTCCAAAAGACGTTACTACGCGCTTCGCGGGTTCGCCCGGCCGCCTACCACGAATCCTGGATAAACTTGAGCCCGTTGCGGGCGACGTGCTCTTCGCTGGGGGCCATCTTGCGCCAGATGCAGGTGGCGCCCGTCACTTCGGGGAGCCAGGCACCGAAGGCTTCGATGGTCAGCCAACCGTCATACCCCACCGATTTCAGCGCGCCGAACGTTTCGCCCCAGTGCACGTGGTCTTCGCCGGGCGTCGCGCGGTCGTTGGCGGAAATGTGAACGTGATTGATATGCTTCCCGCCCGTCTTGACGGAGTCGGCGATGTCCTTTTCTTCAATGTTCGCGTGGAACGTATCGTACAGAATGCCGACGGACGTGCTGTGGATGCGGTTCACCAACTCGACGGCATCCGATTCCGCATTGAGGAAGTACGTTTCAAAGCGGTTCAGCGGTTCGACGGACAGGACAATGCCGCTGTCTTCTGCATGAGCCGCGACCTTTTTGAGGCCTTCGACACACCAGTCCTTTTCCTGATCCGTAGGTCCCCGACCGATGAGTCGGCCCACCGGCGAGTACATGGGACCGGCCACCGCGCTTGCGCCCAACTCCACCGCTTTGTCGATGCACGTCGTGAGAAAGTCGACGGCGGCTTGACGTTCTCCGGCATCCTCGCCGATAAGGTTCGTGCCGCCGGGCAGCACGGTGGCGACGGTTCGTTCTAGCCCGAATTCATCCAGTACGCTGCTCAATTCCTTCCAGGGCGAGCCGTCCAGCACGAACATGGGCAACTCGACCCCGTCAAACCCCCAGTCCTTGATGTTCTTCATTACCGGCACGTGCGATTCGTTCGCCGCGGCCGTCCAGAGCAACAGATTCATCCCGATTTTCACGATAGTTCCCTCCCTCGTAACGACTCGGCAGCCTAGCACAGTCTGCGGGGAATTGCCATGGTTTGATTCCCCCGTGACCTTACCCGTCATCCTGAGCCCTTTCAGGACTGCGCACAAAGCCGCGCAGTCCTTGCCGGAGATAGGAAGGCGGCGAATAACCGCCTTCCTTAGGAGCGGAGCGAAGGATCTGGAATCGGTCAGGCGCCAGTGTGATGCGATCCTTCGCTGCGCTCAGGATGACGTTTATCTATATTCCGGGCGCGTTGGACTCCGGTGGCGTGGATGTTTTAGATTATCTCACCTCTGCTGGTGACCTCACAATTCTGCGCAGCATTGGTTCCAGTGCGTGCGTAAGCGACCCACGCGGTCAATGAAATGGAGATTGGAATGAGTTTACGAAGACCCACAACCCTACTAGGAGCCGCGTTCACGTTGACGTGTCTGGCCGTGGCTTTGCTCTGTACAGCCCCGGTTTCTCACGCTGCCGACGACGGTTTCGTCCCGCTTTTCAATGGAAAGAACCTGGACGGCTGGACGGGGGACCCCCGTTTGTGGAAAGTCGAGGACGGTGAGATTGTCGGATCGACCGACGGCGTAAAGATCGACCACAACACCTTTCTCATGACGAAGAAGGAATACGGCGACTTCATTCTCCGAGTGAAGGTGAAACTGCGCAATCACAACAGTGGGATCCAGTTCCGGAGCGAGCAACTTCCCGACTACGTTGCCGCCGGTTATCAGGCGGACGTTGCCGAGAAGACCTACTTCGGCATGCTCTACGAGGAGAAGAAACGCGGCATCATGGACTACTGGAAGGCCATGTCGCCGGAAGAGCAGGCCAAAATCGAGACGTACGTCAAGCAGGGCGACTGGAACCAGTACGAAATCACCTGTGAAGGCGACCACGTCAAGCTCGTGTTGAACGGTCACACCACCTGCGACATCGTCGATCCGGAAGGCGCCAAGAAGGGCATCATCGGGCTTCAGCTTCACGCCGGGCCGGAGATGGAAGTCCGGTTTAAGGACATCGAGATTAAAGATCTGTCCTCCGACAAGCAGGCGGCGTTGCTTCCCGACATCGATCGCACGCGGCGCGAACGCATCGGCGCACGCGGGGAGCGATTTGTGACGCCGGACGGGTTCAGCGTGGAACAGGTCGCCACGGACGAACTGACCGGTTCCCTGATTAATATGACCTTCGATCCGCAAGGCCGCCCCACCGTCGCCCTCGAACGGGAGGGTGTCGCGTTGTTGCTGGACGAAAACGGCGACGGCGTATACGACGCGAAAAAGATCTTCGCGGATCAGGTGAAGACGGCGATGGGGATGTTCTACCTGGGACCTGGTGACCTGCTGGTTCAGTCCGACGGTCCGCGCGGCCCCGGCATCTATCGCGTGACGGATACCGACGGCGATGACCACGCCGACAAGGTGAAGCGGATCGTGAAAGCGACGGCCGGGATGGGTGAGCATTCGCCCCACGCTATCGTCATCGGTCCCGACGGTTACTTTTACGTGATGTACGGGAACCACTCGTACCCCGACAAGAAGCTGGATCAGGATTCGCCGTGCCGCGGGTTGCAGGAGGACTTCCTCCTGCCCAGATACGTGGACCCGCGCGGCCACGCGAACAGCATTCGTGCCCCCGGCGGCACCATACAGCGGCTTGACCCCGCGATGGAGGACCTAGCCCAATTTTCGGGCGGGTTTCGCAACGCTTACGATTTCTCGATCACGGAGACCGGTGAGATCCTGACCTTCGACTCCGACATGGAGTGGGATTTTGGGTTGCCCTGGTATCGGCCGATCCGCGTCATTCACGCGGTGCCGGGCGGCGACTACGGCTGGCGCACGGGGTCGAGCAAGATGCCGGAATACGATGTGGATACCCTACCGCCCATTGACGATGTAGGACGCGGGTCCCCGGTTGGGACCTGCGTCTACCAGCACGACGCCTACCCAAAGCGCTTTCGAGGCGCTTTTTTTATGGGTGATTGGTCCCGCGGGCGAATCCGTGTGATGTTCCCTGAACGGGACGGGGCCACCTTTCACGGCAAAACGCTGGACTTTCTCGTCGGCGAACCGCTGAACATTACCGACCTCGATGTGGGCCCCGACGGGTTCGTCTATTTCAGCGTCGGTGGACGCGGCACGGAAGGCGGGGTCTATCGCGTCCGGTACGACGGTCCCGGCGCGCCGGCCCCTTCAACCGAGGGTATCCTGGCCGTGCTCGATCAGCCCATGCCCCGGTCGGCATGGGGACGACTTGCCATCGAGAAGGCGCGCGAATCCATGGGAAAGGCAGCGTGGGAACACGGCTTGATAGACGCCGCGCGAAATCGGGACCTCTCGTCGGAACGGCGCATCCGGGCGCTCGAAGCGCTTCAGGTGCATGGTCCACAACCCAATCACAAACTGCTGGCGGGACTATCAAAGGATGAGGATCCGGAAGTCCGCGGATTTGCCGTATACCTGTTGGGAACGCTGCCGTGGGAGGACGTACACAAGGCGCTGACCGAAGCGTTGGGTGATGACGATTCGCTGGTCGCGCGACACGCGTGCGAGGCGTTGGTCCGTGCCGGGCTGAACAACGCCATGACCGTGGATGCCAACGACGATTTAGTGCGGGGCCTGTTTACGTTGCTCGACAATCCGGACCGCTTTGTCCGTTACGCCGCAGAGTTGGCGATGGAACGCGTTGATCGGGACGTATGGGCGCCCCTCGTCCTGAACGACTCCATTCCGGCACGTCCCCACGGGGCGCTGGTGGGATTGCTCGCCCTCATCCACACCCAGGAAGTGTCCGAGGACTCCGACACCATCTTTACCAAGCTCACGGAGTACGGGCAAGCAAGATCTGAGCGACACGATCTTACTGGACTACCTGCGCGTGGCCAGCCTGGCATACATCCGGGATGTGGACCACGCCGATCGCAGTAGCTTCACCGGAACCATCGGTCCCCGTTTGCTCGCACGTTTTCCGACCGAGGACCGTGCGTTGAACCGGGAGTTGCAGGTCGTGCTCGCGCACATGGAGACTCCCGGCACGATCGATGCGCTTCTGGCCTATCTGACGCCGGACAAATCGCAGCAGGAGCAGATTCACACGGTGTATGCGCTACGCGCCATTAAAGACGGTTGGAACGCGGAACAGCGGGGCCGCCTGGTGGATTGGTTCGATCGCGGCCGTGAAATAACCGGCGCCGCGAGTATGGAAGGTTACATCAATAATCTCTGGGCCTCCACGATGGAGATTCTCCCCGACGACGAGCGGAAGGTTGCCGAGGCCCGGAAGGCGGCTGCATTGAAGAAGCGTGCCGACGATGCGCTCGCGCTGTTGGCGAAGATCGAAGGCGAATCGCCCAAAGGCGCATCCGATCTTACGAACATGAGCTTCGCGGAGTTGAGCGAATATCTGGAGTACGATCCCATGTCGTACCCGGGCGGCGACGTGCTCGAGCGCGGGAAGGCGGTCTTCATCAAGTCGCGCTGCGCCAATTGTCACGTTTTCGGGACCATTGGCAAGGGCGGTGGACCGGATTTATCGACGGTGGTCAGCCGTTTCCGGCGGCGAGACATTCTGGAAGCAATCATGTACCCGTCAAAGGTCATTTCCGACCAGTACGTGGGAGTGGAAATCGACCTGAATGACTTCTCGACCGTAACGGGGATGGTTGCGTCGGAGAACGACAAGACGTTGACGGTCATCACCGTGGATGGCGAACGGGTCGAGATACCGCGCGACTCGATCGAGGAGCTCCGCAAATCGGATCTGTCCATCATGCCGGAAGGGCTGCTCAACACGATGAGCCTGGGCGAGTTGGTTGCCCTCATCAATTTCCTGGAGCGCGGGTCGGACATCTGATCGAGTGTGAACGCAAAACTGAATCGGCCGCATGCCTCGACGGGTATGCGGCCGATTTGCATTCCAAACCGAATTATCTATTGGGAATATCGATTGCGTGGTGTAGGGTCGGGTTTCGTGATCATGGAGCGGCCCCGTTTCTTGTCGAGGGCCGCCAACACGCTGTTGGCTTTAGCCGTTTCGCGGGGCGACTTCTTGGATACTTCCCGTTCGATAACTTGCGCCAGCGTGCGCGCGGCGTCGCCGAACGCTTTGTTGAGTTCCATGCGGCAAACGAGACAGTAATCGGAACGCGGTTGGGCGGGGCGCTCTTTGCAGCGAAGACAGGTGCGCTCTTCCAGCGCACGCTTCTTCATGATAATGGGATCTTCCAGAAACCCCTCGACTTCGTCCGGAAGTACACCGGCGAAGGCCGCGATATCCTCGTGCGTCTTGAGTCCGTGCTGTTCGACGGCTTCCCGAACCCGCGCACCGTCCTCCAAAAACTTGTCCTTGCAGCGCACACAGATGGGGATTCCTTCCTGTGCCGCAATGATTTTACCGCATCGCTTACAACGCGTCTGCTTATCCGCCATGATCCCTCAATTCCTCTGCCACCCGGTTCACTTGCCTCTCCAACTCCTCTATTGTACCTGAATTTTCTATCACCCAATCGGCCAGGGGGATTTTTTTCTCCGGAGGCGTTTGTGCCGCCACACGGCGTTTTGCTTCTTCTTCGTCGATCCCACGCCCTTCCACCAGACGCCGGATACGCAGGGAGGCGGGACAATCCACCACGATCAGGCCGCTGAAAAACTCGTCCAGACGGCCGTTTTCGGCGATGAGCGCGGCGTCGATCAGCACGATGTCGTAGTTTTCCCGGGCCAGCGACACACATTGCGAAGCGATCTCCATACGGATCGCGGGGTGCAGGATGGCATTGAGGCGATCGCGGGCTTCGGTATCGCGGAAAACGTACGCGCCGAGTTTTTCGCGGTCGATTTGGCCATTTGTCAGGATTTCCGATCCAAAGGTTTCAACCACAGTGTCCACCGCCGCGCCGCCGGGTTCGATCAGTTCGTGCCCGACGGCGTCCGCATCGAGCACGGGAATTCCGCGGTCTCGGAAGAGGCGCGCCGCCTCCGATTTCCCACTTCCCGTACCGCCGGTTAAACCGTAAACCCGCACTGGTTTTGCTCCATGTGGATGTGGTTCCGGGGAACCTGTCAGGCGAAATGGAATCGTTTCCCTTGCGTCTGGCGTATGGACAATTTGAGGAGATTTCCGACGAGGATCGGGTGCTTGGGGATAATCTCCATGAGCCGTTCGGGCCCGTCGTAACCGAAAATGTGGTCGACCTGCTCGTCGCCTTCATTGCTCTGGCAGTTTACCTGCACGTCCTCGACTTCTTCCGGCACGCACAGAATGATTCGATTCAGCGCGATCGGACTGTCGAAGGAAAGGTGAACGACCTGCCGGTACCCCTTGTCATCGTCTTCACGGTATTTCACCCAGCCGAAGCACAATGGTGTGAACAAGGGGGCGCTCAGTTGATGCACGCCTTTCGGCAGGTTGGGGCGCAACCACAAGGCGCCGTCCGGCACGTTGAGCAGGAAGCCTTCCAGCGCATAGAGCACGTGCCAAATGGATGGTGACGCCATGTGCCGGTCTTGCCCCCATCCCTGGGCGTCGCCGGACTCGAGATTCCATTCCAGGGGTTGATTGAACACGCGGCCGCGGCGGCCGTGCATGTTCTTGTAGGTCTTCTGGACGGCGAAGAGACCACGGTCCGCGTAGCCGTGGCAGATCAGGAGACTCGCGAGCTGGCCGGTTTCGATCAACGGCCATGCCGACCCGATCGCGGGCTCTACACCGGCGGATGCGGGGTTGCGGGCGGGGTCGTCGCCGGGAAGCACGCCGCGGGCAACGCCCTGGGGCGAATCGTTGAGGGAACACAGCGCGGCCAACGCGCGCTTCACGTTTTCGGGCGGGAACAGTTGGCCGAGACAGAGAAAATCGGCGTACCACTGTCCGGCGAGTTGTCCCGTGTGGCAAACGTCGGACAGATTGCCGGGGTCGTCACCGGGATTGTTGGAAGCCCACAAGCGATAGTAGCCCTTGTCGTCGTCCCACAATTTGTCCTCAAAACTCCGGAGCGCGCGGGCAAGCAGGTTGTCGTACTTTTTCGCTTCCTCTTTGTGATTGAGACGACGGGCCAACCGCGTATACGCGCGGATAGCGGCAATCCAGAGGCTGCACGTGTAACTGCACGCGCCGTACACCACCCAGTTGTCGTACATGGTCGAGCGCCCCTCTTGCTCGGGAAGCCCGTCTCCATCTTCATCCATGGCGAGGACGTGTTCCATCGCCTGGCGCGCGCGGGGGAAGATGTGATCGAGAATGAACCGTTTGCCGGTCATGATGTAGTTGCGATACACCATGAGCACGAATTTGATGTTCACGTCGACTAGTTTATCGGGCGTACGGCCGTGGTTGGGTTGGTGCAGGCATCCCGTTCCGAGATTCCGGAAGATTTGGCCCGGATCGTTCTCGTCCTTGAGCTTGCCGAACAGGGCGAGTTCGCCTTCGTCAAAATTGGGGAAGAACAACGTCGAGCCAAGCGAACCATAGAATCGGCGATCCAAGGCGCCGGTGATTGGTTCTTCGAGCGTTTCCATCATGGTGAACTCGTTGCCGGCGGTGAGCAGGCAGTTGGTGGAGAATACATAGTTGTTGTTGATCAACATCTTGTTGAACCAACGCGGCATGGAGGCCGTGAGGATGCGGCTCTGCCAGTCCTCGACCGCTTTGAAGTAATACCGGTAATAGGTGAGCGCCTGCGATGCGACCGCCACCGCGGTGGGGAAATGATTCGCGTAGCCGTGGCCCAGGTCGCGCCCCTGAACCTCGTGACGGGGGGTGTGCCACGCCAACACGAAGACCAGGCTACGGCCTTTCTGGGCGGGAAGGGTAAAGGCGTTGCAAATTGCGCCCGAATGGCTTTCCTGACTGCGTGAGATCTTGTTCCCCAGGTGGCCCATATCATGGAACTGATTCCATAAGACGAGCAGTTCACGCGCATCGCGCTCGTTCCACCCCATGATGGTCGTCACCACTTCCTGTTGCTGTTTTGCAACCACGCAGTAATTGCCTTCCGCGTTGGTGCGAATCTCGCCGCGAAATCCAAACTCGAGCCCCGCCAAACGCGGTTTGTTCTGCTCGTTCTCGGCCCCCTCCTGCATCCGGTAGTGTTCGGAATCGTGATCGCTGACGGCGACCACCGGCCGGATGGGACCCCGCCGCTCGGGGAAGTGGGTCTTGGTGCATCCACACAAGTTTTCCCAGTTGAAAAGGACGGATACGTCATATGGAAAATCGGTGGGGTTGTGCACGTACATGGAAACAAATGCGAGCGGGAGCGTCGATGCTTCGTGATCGTATGGGATGACCGGGGTTACTGCGCTCCAGTTGACGCGCATCGGGAACAGTTTTTCTTCCAAGTGGTAGTGGGAAGCGGGATACAGGCCGCGCCAGCCCAACTGTTCCATGGCCGTATACGGCGCCACGATGCCGGCCTCGTGGAAGGGAAGGCTCGAGTCCGGTTGCAGAATACGCACGTTCACCTTGCCGCGCCGGGCCGCGCGGACAGCGAGAAACGCTCCGGGCGCAACGTCAATCCGGTCGGCAGCCGCGCGATTGTTATTGATGGTGATGTTGCGGAATCGGGCGTCCCGGCCCAATTCCAGGCAGCCGGCCCCGACCCCTCCGAGCGGCACGCCTGCCGTCTGCACGCGTGCGAATCCGTTCTCGTCCTCCCGCTGTGGTGCGCTCATCAGCTCCCAATCATTTGGAAAACGCCGGTTAGGTCACGGAGACCAACCCCGTACACCCCTGGTTCACTTCTTTATGCGGAATCCAATTCTTTGAGCATGACGATCGCGTCTTCGTTGCTCTTTGGATAGTAATTCTTGCGCAATCCGACCGGACGGAAACCATATTGCAGATAGAGGTTGCGCGCGGCAACATTGGATACGCGCACCTCCAGCGTGGCGATGCGTGCGCCCACGTCGACGGCTTCGCGCAACAGGAATTCGACCAACCGATGACCGAATCCGCGGCCGCGATGCAGGTCCCGAATGGTTACGCTGGTAATGTGGGCCTCGTCTACAACGAGCCAGAATCCGCCGTAGCCGACGAGTACATCCTCCAGCATCACCACGAAGAAGTGGGAATGCGAATTCCGTATTTCATCCCGGAACATGCCTTCGGTCCAGGGTTCGGGATAGGCTTCGATTTCGATCCCCAGGATCTCGTGCACGTGCCGTGAGGCAATCGGCACGAATCGAAGTGCAATGGATTCCGATACGCTCATTTTGCGACCGCCTTTTCGCGAGCCACCTCGGCCTGGGACTTGCGTAAATACACGGGCGCCACGGCAGCGGGATCCGTCGCGCAACCACCGGCTATCAATTCAATGGCCTCTTCGGCAACCGCAGACGCTCGCGGCGTTGCCAGGGCACCTGAAGGAAAGGTCGCTGACGGATTCAACTTAAGGATTCGTTCACGGTAGCGCCGGGCCCCGTCGCCCAGGCAATGGATCACGCCACTGGCCTCTTCGAATATGGATTCGACCGGACCTACGCGATCGGCCTGGGATTTGTGCCGGACCCCGTTCTCGAAGCGATAAATTGCACCAAAGACTTCGCCCATTTTGGCGTCGATCAAGGGACAGAGCGTGCCTTCGTGCAAAGGGTATGCTCGTGCCAACGCGTCCAACGTGGAAACGCCCACGAGAGGCAAATCGGCCGCCAGGGCCAGTCCTTTCCAGGTCGCGACGCCAACGCGTAACCCGGTAAAGGACCCGGGGCCAGCGGATATGGCGAGCATATCGACTTCCTTCAAGACGACGCCGGCCTCCGCGAGCACCCACTTCACCGTCGCAAGCAAGCGCTCGGCATGGGCGCGGCCACAATCCACCACGGTCTCTGCAAGAACCCGGTGATCCTCGCTCAGCGCCACGGTGTTGATGGAAGTGCTTGTATCGGCAGCCAGAATCTTCATCGTACCCCCGATCATAGCCCCCGATTGGATAAGGCGTCAATTGTTTACCCAGAATCAGCGGGGCAATCCGGACCGGAATCGCGCTTGCGTGGGCGCATTCCCAAGCGGTCTACCAATATCTCCGCCTCATGCGTGTGGATGGTGCATTGACTCAAGCGCCCGCCCGTTCGTATACTATGGGCCTGCGTGGAGTTGTCGGGTACGCATGCCGGCGCGGTTTTCGCGGGTATGACGACCAACCGTTACGCACCAATTTGGCCGGGATAGCTCAGCTGGTTAGAGCGCTGGATTGTGGATCCAGAGGCCGAGGGTTCAAGTCCCCCTCCCGGTACCATGTAACCAACGACGGGCCAGTACGTTAGAAAAGGCGTACCGGCCCGTCTTCTCTTCATGTATTATTCTCCTAATTGAATGCAGTCGTCCCGCAGGAGAGACCAAGGACACTTCCGGGATTTCGTTGGTCTCTGTCGACCCGGACGATTTACTTGGCAGTTGTCACGTCGAACCGCATGAGAGTCGAACCGCGAGCGTCCGCATTCCGATTTACCTGGCGGCGGCTTGGGCCGCTATCTATTGCCGCTGGTGACGTTGTCACGCACTCGGACTTGGGCGTCTTACTCCAGGTTCAACACGAAGCGACTGTATTCCAGACTATTCTATCGCATCCGCCGGTTTTTCCCTTCCGTTTGGGGGCGTGGTGGGCTATGATTCGGAAATCTTTGGAAAGCCGTCCGGCGGGAAGGGTACCTCCGCTTTGCGTCGCCGGGTGGGCTTGAAGGGCCCAATCCACACGCCAGACGGGCCGGGAACAGGATTTCCAGCGGCGGCGACGTGCGAAATTGGGCGTTGAACTGTGAGGAGACGTGATGATGAATCGACGATTGGTGTGTTTGGCAGCCGGTTTGGCGATGGTCTTGTGCGCGGTCCCGAGTGCGCATGCGCGGTGGAAGGGGCCGAAGATCAAAGAATGGTCGCAGATGGAGAAGAACGACAAGGGGGAAATGCACGAGGTCTGGTACATGACCATCGACGGCGTCATGGTGCATGAGACCGATCCCGCCAAAAGCCCGCCCCCGCCGATCATCACGCCGGGCACCGCCAGCACGCAGGACGTGGCCGGGACGGCGCCGTCGGATGCAATCGTACTTTTTGACGGAAAAGACCTGTCGAACTGGACGTCGACTAAGGAAGGCGAGGAAACGAAGTGGATCATGGCAAACGGCGCCATGTCCCCCACGAAAGACTCGGGCATGATCCGTTCCAAGCAGGAGTTCGGGTCCTGCCAGTTGCACGTCGAATTCGCGACGCCGACTCCGCCGGAGGGTGAAGGACAGGGCCGCGGCAACAGCGGCGTGTTCCTGATGGGTCTGTATGAAGTGCAGGTGCTTGACTCCTATGACAACACGACGTATTTCGACGGCCAGTGCGCCGCGCTGTACGGCCGTAGCAAGCCGCTGGTCAATGCATGCCGGAAGCCCGGCGAGTGGCAGACCTACGACATCATCTTTCATCGTCCCGAGTTCAAGAGAAAGAAGGTCGTCAAACCCGCTACGTTTACCGTGTTTCACAACGGCGTTCTCGTGCAAGACCACTACGAACTAAGCGGCGGCACCGGCTGGCGTGGCGGACATTCCATTACAAAATACGTGCCCCACGGCGACACGGGCCCCATCGAACTCCAGGACCACGGCAACCCCGTGTTGTTCCGGAATGTGTGGGTCCGCGAACTGGAGGATTGAGAACAAGTCAGCGTAACTGAACTCCAGAAAAGGAGTGGGGGGATATACCGTCGTGATGCGTATTGTTGCAGCGCATCTGTTTGTTGTCGTCGCAGTCTGTTCGCAGACAACTGCACCTAGTTGGA
Organism: Candidatus Hydrogenedentota bacterium; assembly: GCA_963745075.1. Classification (GTDB taxonomy): domain Bacteria; phylum Hydrogenedentota; class Hydrogenedentia; order Hydrogenedentales; family SLHB01; genus JAHDWY01. The sequence continues at coordinate 99,385 of CAVUWV010000031.1, forward strand.
CGTTCGAGCAGAGCGGCTGGACGCTCACAATCGGCGAGTGGGGAATCACCAGCTTGCGGAACGCAGCGGGCGCGGAATTCCTTGAATCCGACACCTTGACGGTTGAAACCGGAGATAAAGTACGTGTCGGGGAGAATCCCCAGGCAACGTTGCTGAATGACGGCGTCGAGATTCGGTGCGACATCGCGGAATCACCCGGTGCTCAGTTGGATCATCGCATCGAGTTTGTATCTTTGGGCGGCTGGCCCACGATTCGCCGGACTGTGACCGTAGCCCCCGCTGAAGGCACGAAAGTCCGAGTCAACGTGAAGACGGAGTTTGCGAAAGCTACTCAGGACCTGACGCTATTCTCGCCTCGGATCGATGGTGTGGGTGTCGAATCCCCCTTTGAGACAGCCTACTGGGAATGGCCGCTGGGGCTCGATTCCGCGCGTGAGTCCGCTCCGGAGCACCAATTGGCGATTCCACAGTTGAGCGCCGCAACACCCGATTCGTCATTGCGTATCACCTTCGTTGGAGACCCATATTGGGGTACCGGATTCTCACTGGATGGGGAGGATCACGCACAGGTCACGTTGACCTCGTACCACACGGAACCGTTTAGGCGGACGTTTTGGATGGTACTTCAAAACGGTGCACCTGAGAACGCCATGAAAGCCTGGTACGCCACCGCGCTTGCGGACGTTCCGCCAGGCCCCGGCTGGTTGCACGATATCGCTTGGCAGCATTACGACTACTTGAGTCACGCGGGAAATGGTTGGTTTGAGGATCTTGACACGCTGGAACGGTTGGTCTCCCCGGAGGATCGACATAAAATCGTCTTCACCTTGCACGGGTGGTATGACATGCTGGGCCGGTACACGTTTGACGAGAAAACCGGTCAGCTTGACGAAGCCTGGACGGCCTTCCCGAACGCGGCGGCAATGAAGGGAAATGGATTCCCAACTTCGGAGCCCGTGCCGATGACCAAAGCGGAAATGCACCGGCGCATTCAGTATGCAAAAGATCGGGGCGTACGGGTCGCCCTCTACTTTGCCGACGGGCTCACTGCGTGTGAAGGAGCCGGGCGATTCGCCGAGGATCGCGTCTTGTATTGGGGCGGCTGGAACGGTCCCGATACCGTTGGAAAACCATACGCACAAAACCCCGTGAATCCCGACGTTTGCCGGTGGTACGTCGATTACCTTAAAGCCTTGCTTGCGGAGTACGGTCAGGAAGTGGACGCGTTCGTATGGGACGAGACGTTTATGGTGCGCGCACGTACGATGACCCCGGAAAACGCTGCCCAACGTGTCTATGCTGCGCCTGCCATGATGAGGCTCGTGCGTGACCTTTCAAAGACCACCACGGATTATCGAAAGGACCTGGCGTTTCTTGTGAGCGATTGCATCGGCGCGACCTCGGACGAGGTCAACCGATGGACGGACGTGCCCCCCTACGCCATCATGGCACACGGGTGTTATCAAGACAGCCATAGCCGACCGTCGGTGTGGCCTTACGGCATTTTCCCAAACTATCGGAACATTCTCTGGTCCTGTAACTGGCGGGCAGTCACGCGCTTCGACTGGACGAAATTCGGGGTCGAACACTACGACACGCCACTGGCCACGAGCAATGGCTGGCTCGATGATAAAGGGATTGCGCGGTTGTCTGATGCGGATCGGAACGCGGTCATGCGGTTATTCGACGAACGAAAAAACCGCAAACAAGAACTCCATTGGCTCAGCGGAACGCCTCCACAGTTTCAGGCCGTCGAGTAGCCCAAATGATTTCGCGCTCAATCGCCCAGGTTCGATTCAAAGAACTTCATGAGGCTGGGCAGGTCGACTTCGTGGGCGCCGTCGTGTTTGTCGAGTTCGACCTCGTTGGGCACGCCGAAATCGGCGTAGGCGACGCGGACATCTTGGATGGCCTGACGGGCGATGCCGATCGTGAAGTCGTTGTACGGCTCCCGCCAACCGTTTTGGCATTGCAGGGGACGGGGCGCGATCATGGAATAGATGTCGGTCCAGTCCACCAATTCGCGCAGGCCGTCGAACTTCCAGCACATGCAATGGTTCACTTCCATGTGATCCATTGTTGTGAGGAACCCGCAACTCACGGTCGCTTTGATTCGCGGGTCCATGGCGCCGAGCCACATGGCCATTTCACCGCCGAGCGAGAGGCCCGCGCAGCCGATCCGGTCTTTGTCCACTTCGGGTCGGGTGTCGAGAAAGTCCGCGCAGCGGATGAGGTCCCACAGGCGCTCGCCCATGAGGGTTCGGCCCGGTTCGTAAACTTCGTGCTGCCCCACGTCGGCAGCGATCGTCACGTATCCCTTCCGGGCCAATGCCGTGGCGAAGCCTTTGTAAATGGATTTCAGATCGTATGTGGCAAAGCGGTCGCCGCCGTGGCCATGGATACACACGACGGCGGGGCACGGTTGTGCGGGCGTTGGATACGGAATTGCAGCCACGACAGGGATGGACCGTGTCGGTGTGGACTGAATCGTGAACTCGCACCATTTGTATCCATCTCGGGTTTCTTGTTTGACCAAAACGGGCTTCAGTGGATTCGCATCGCCCATCTCGGCCAGGTCGTCGATCTGGAGTAAGTCACGGAACTTCGTACGCAGTGTGTCCTGCCAGGCCTTCGCTTCGTCCGGGGTACCGGAATGGTAGGCCATCGTGCGCAGCGGGCTGTCCGTTTCGCGAACGGTCAAATGCGCGGTTTGCCCCTCCTCCAAATCCATGGGAAAGTTCCACAATTCTTTGCCTTCCACGACGACGGGACTTTGATCGTCGCGGGTCACCTCATACCGTCGCGCAGGTTCTACTGTAAACCACTCCGGGAACTGGTTGATGCGGGGATAGTCGAGGGGCATATGGAAGTACTCTTCGTGACGTTTGCGATCGAAACGCAGCGCACCGTGCCAGACGTACTCTGGGGTAACGGAAACGTGAACCGTGCCGTCCTCGTCCCGCACCGCCCCGATCTTTACGTCGTCGCGCCAGGGCGCGGCGGCGATGCCCTGCGTCTTCCAGAGGGCGTACATGAGCAAGGTACGGGCCGAGTTTCCGTCGCCGTACCAGGCTTCGATGATGCCGTCGGGCTGTTGTTTGGCGAGAATGTAGGGCACGCTCTTGTCGACCCAGTCGAAGGCGCTCGCCACGGGTATGCGATTGAGCATGTTGAGCCCACCTTCGATGGAATCCGCGTAGCCGTCGGCACTGCCGTGTTCCCAATCCGCATCGAGATATTTATGAATGTTCTCGAGGGCGTGTCGCACCGCGTCTTCGTAGCGCGTTTCTCCGTCCACCTCGGCAACGGTCAGAAAGGCATTGTACACATAGCCCCAGCCGTCGCTAATCCCACCCTGGTCCTGTTCCCCCGTTTTCGGGTTATACCAATTCGGCATCATGCCGTCTTCGTCGACGCCCTTCTCCAGGACGTTGTCGAGGATTCGGTGCATGGGGTCGCGGTACTGTGTAAATCGATCGGAATCTTCCTTCGACGCGATGAAATAGGCCTCCGACAAACCGCTGAGCACTTCGCATCCGTGATCGCGCAGGCGGATGCGGTCCTCCTGTAGGAGGTCGTGGTGCAGCAGATAGTAGTCGGACAAACGGAAGGCCCACTCCTTCAAATCCGGATCGCCGGTCAGCCAGTACAGCCGGCTCAACACCTGCAACTGTTCTCCGTTCACCTCAACACTGTTGGACGGGATTAGTCCCACCTCCGTCTCGACAGCGGCATGTTGCCAGATGCCGCGAATCAGTTGCTCCATGCGTGACAGGTAGGGGCTCGGTCCAATCCACTCGGTGATGGGCATGAGTCCGTCTTTGGCGTATTCGGAAGCGCCGAAGATGATGCTGTCCATGTCCACGTCGGCGGAGAGGAAATCCTGCGTGGCGAAGTCGAAGGTATCCGGGAGGTCACCGACGCGGTTGGTCAGGCGCTGCTCCTGTTCCAGCATGTACGACATGTTCCGCTTCATGAGCGTGTTGCCGGTGACGTAGGCGGTCAGGACCATGAAGGGGAAATTGTCGGCCGCGCTGTCCTTGGCGTTCCAGTACCAATCGCCCCGCAGGTTTCGCGGACTGAGGCCCGATTTTGGATCCGCCTGCGTGAGCCAACCGTGAACGTACCGGTTACAGAACCGGATTACCTGTTGTGTCGCGTCCCCGTTCGCTTCCGCCGCAGTCCAGGGGTCTTGGGCGAGTACGGGCAATGTGAAGACTCCGACCAGAACGGCAACCCCCATGATTCTGTTCATTATTTCGTCTCCTCTCCTGTCGTGGACGCAGGCGCTTTCCGTACGCAACGAAAGCCGATAGCGTCGCGCGCAAAGCACGCGTCCTGGAAGCCCGGGCTTTCAGCGATGCGCGCCGCACTTCGGCAGTTGTCCGTCGGCATGGCCCAGGCTCCGCCGCGGAGGACGTAGTCCTTGCCATCGGCAGGACCGTGCGGGTTCTTCGCGGGACTGTTCTTGTATGCATTCTCATCGTAAGGGTCATTGCACCACTCGGCGACGTTGCCGAGCATGTCGTAGAGGCCCCACGGATTCGGTTGCTTTTGTCCGACCGGATGGGTAGTTTCGCCGGCATTTTCGTCAAACCACGCATGGTCTTTGAGCTGGCGCGGATCGTTTCCGAAAGGGAAATCCGTTGTCGTACCCGCGCGGCAGGCGAATTCCCATTCGGCTTCGGTCGGCAGGCGATAGCCGTTGGCGTCGAAGTCACACTCGGCAGTGTTTTCGTCGTAGCAGGGTTCAAGCCCCTCGGCTTTGGATCGCATGTTGCAGAACAACGCGGCGTCAGTCCAATTGGTCTGTTCGACCGGACGGTCCTGACCTTTGAAATGGGACCCGTTGGTGGGAACGAACTTGCTGTACAAATCCTGGGTTACTTCGTAGCGGTCCATGAGAAAGCCGTCGAGGGAGACCTCGTGCGCGGGCGCTTCGTCGGGCAGGTGACCTTCGCTCCCCATTGTGAAAGTCCCGGCGGGTATCGAGACCATTTCGGCGCCACTCTTCGTCGTGATGACTTCCGGCGGCGCGACAGGGGGCGCGGACTTCTGACACGCCACACCGGCGAACACGAGGGAGACGATCAACGCGGTCCAACTTGATATATTCGAAGTTACACCTCCAAGCACGCCGATTCCTGAAGAACATCCCCCTTGATCCCCCTTCAAAGGGGGAATCGCCCAGGCGAGTTCTCTGTCAGCCTTCGTCATACTGGTCGGGACACAGTGTCTTTGCTGATCCTGTCGCAACGCAAAGCGTTGCGATGCACTCCCCCTTTGAAGGGGGATCAAGGGGGATGTTCTTCGCGGTTTGGCACGGTCTCCCAATTGTATCCACCATTGTCGGAGGTCGTACGTTGCCTTCGTGGGATCGGTTCTCATTTCGCGGTCGTCTCCGTGGCAACCCAATCGGGTTCTTTGTTGCTCTTGCCATCGTGGGTCAGCGTCACGAAGGGGTCCGTTCCCGTGGTGGGACATACACAGATATTCCACCCTTCCGCATCGCACCCGATCATCTCGGGCGGCAAGCCCAAGCGCTTTTCATGGGGACCGCTACTGAAGGCGATATATTTCCCATCGGGCGACCAGTCGACGTGGTAGATGGCCATGGGCTCGGGACTCTTCGCGACGGGATGTTCGTTGAGAATCTTGGGTTCTGGTCCGCTCACGTCGAGATCGGCGATGTGCAGATCGAAATCGGTGCGTCCCCAGGCCAGTTTCTTCGAGTCCGGGCTGAAATCGGGCCGGCAGCCGCCGATGCCAAGGTCGAAGACCTTCATGCCGTCGGCTTCGATCAGCAGGATCGTATGGTTGTACCCCATGCCGGCATGAACCGTGGCAACGAACCATTTGGAGTCGGGCGACCAGCACAGGTTGTAGAGGTGGTGCAGACCGTGGTTGGGATGTTGCCGGTGCTCGCCGGTTTCTAGATCGTAGATGAAGACGCCGTTGGTCGCGTAATCCATCAACGTAAAGCGGGGATCGTCGACACGCGCCTCGCCGAGGGAGCCGGTTGCGGTCTCGACGACGTGGTTCTCGGAGCCGAGGTAGGCGATGGCTTTGCCGTCCGCACGCCAACATGCCTCCCGCGCATGCTTGGCCACGAGCGTGCGCCCGGTACCGTCCATGTTCATGTAGTAAATGGAACGAAACGCGGCATCCCCTTCGCCTTCATCGACGACAAAGACCACCTTGGTACCGTCGGGCGACACGTGCGGGTACAACTCGTTCACGTCGGGGGAATTAGTCAGATTCTTTACGCCGGTTCCGTCCGCGTTCATCATGAACAAGTCCCAGTTTCCGGTGCAGTGGCTCTCGTAGACGATGCGAGCCGGGTACGCCTGAAGCGTCGTCAGCAGCGCCGTCGTCTGCTCCTCGGTTGCCGGGCCACCCTGGGCGAAGGCCGGGAATACGTAGAGCGCAATACACCCCAGCACCACGATTAGCGTACGTTTCCTCATGTATCCACTCCCATGCTTGGTCTGACGTGCCGGGTTTGAGCGGCAGTCCGAATTGGAAGGACTCGCGGGCATCAACCGGTAAAGGGTAGACCATTCTCGCGGCACAGTGCCAATCGGCCTCCGACATCCCGAGCGCTCGACCGCGACGTAGGCACGGCGAGTCTTGAAAGGACAGTGACGTTCGGCTGAACCGTGCATCATGCTCGGGATCGGGATCGGGATCGAAATCGCTATCGGGATCGAAAGCAGAACCGAAGGGCGTTGTACTTTCCATTTCGATCCCGATCCCGATTTCGATGCCGATTTGGAGATTGATATACGTCTCAACTGACCGCAACGGTTCTTCTGCGAATCGCAGCGCCTGCGTCACGGTCGGGCGCTATCGGGATGACGGGCGCGTAGGTCTTGGGATGAATCCTTGCAATGCGCTCGCTACTCCCTCGCTGCCGCGAAACTATACAGTTCACCGCCGTCTTCCACCGTAAACCGAAGCCGGAATGGGCCTTGTTCACCCGGAATCCGGTGTCGCAGCGAATCGCCATGCAGCTCTTTCATGTGAAGCACGGAACCGTCGAGAGCGAGAACTTCGACGGTTACCGGACCGACGGCGTTGACCGTTAGGGCAGGCGCAGACGAAATCAGGGGCCTCGTCGTCAACGTCCCCGCGTCTACGGACACGAATCCGTCGGGTCGCAGCCGGGCCCGAAAGATTCCGCCGCCACTGATGCGTTTGTTGTCGCCGGCATTCTTGCCGTAGGAGGAGGCGCCGTAGTAGTAGATCAACTCGTCGCCGATTCGAAGCGGTCCCTGGGAGAACTCAGTCATGTAACCGCCGTCGTTGCGTCCGTTGTTGCCGCCTTCTAATCCGTTTGCCAGCCATACTTCGTCTACGCCGTCCTGATTAGGATACGATACCTTCGACCACTTCAATCCGTCGCGGCTGGAAACCAGCTTGAGAAACGCGCACCCGTTGGCTGACCACGGATAGTCGTCGGCGTGGTGATAGATCTTCAGTTCACCGAGCCATAGCGAACCGTATCGCCACGCGGCGGAGGCGTAATACTCGTCGGCGGGGAGATCGCCGTTGCGTTTTTCGCCCGCGGGCATCAATTCAATCGCCCCGATCGTGTCCGTATCGATGGGCGTATCCAGCCGGTCAAGCCATTTGTACGCGCGACTGCGCAGACGATTGCCGTTGGGAAGCGCGTCGACGGCGTAGAACTTGAAGATACCGAGGAATCGGCCCGTCTGCGTGTCGTGCGAGAAGAGCGTCACGTCGCCCGGCCCTTGCATCAGATGACCGTTAACCTCCATTCGGCGGGCACTGGGATCGTCTTTCCCGGCAACGCCGTTGACGACCATCGGGCCTCGTTCCCAGGTAATCCCGTCGCGGGATTGCATGTAATACACGCCTTCGCGTTCGTCGCCCCAGTTGGCGAAATGCTGCCAACCCTTGTACGGCCATTTGGGGTCGGACGCGTCGTAGAAACAGGAGAACATATCGAGATACGTGGCTCGTTCACCGCTCGCCGGATCCAGCAGGTCGTCCGAGGTCCGGGGCAGAACGCACTGTGGCGTGCCGTCGTCGCCCTTCGTCCACTGCATTCCGTCCGGCGACGTGAATCGGTACAAACGGACGCAGTCCCAGGGTCGCTTCGACTTCCACTGCGGGGAGAACCCGATGCAGTACATGACGTACCGCTGCAGCTTGGCGTCGTAGACGATGGTTCCGTTTGCTTCGAGCGTACAGGGAAAGTCCTCGAATTCATCCACGAGGGCGATAACCGGCTCTTCGCCGCCGTTTTCCTTTTGCGGCGAGTGCAGCGTGCGCCTCAGGTTGTGGCTCTCCGCGATTAGATAATCGTCAACGAATAGTTGTGCGACACCGGATTCAAGTTGGATGGGTTCGTCGGCAGATACCGATCGTAAAGTTGTGACTGCAACAAGGATCGCGACGCAAGTAGTCTTCGACAGTCGATACATATTACGTTGCTCTCTACGCCATTCTTCGACTTCGCGGGTCGGTTCGAAAAGGAGCGCGGGCGAGATCCTCCCTCTTACCGACTGAACGAATAGGCGCGATCCGGATCGTGAACGGACAGATACAGGTTCCAACCGCCGCCGAGATTCTCGACTTTGACGAGAATCGCGTTCGCGCCTTCGTGGACTGGAACGGTGACTTCCGCGTCGTGTTTCGAGCCGGACCGGGGCACGTGCTCCGAATACACGAGACTCCCGTTCACCCACATGCGCGCTCCGTCGTTGCTGCCGATGCTTAACTTGGCCTCACCATCTTTGGGAGCGATGAGATTGCATTTCGCGTAGGCGACGACGTTGTCCGTCGTGGCGAAGAGGGTGCGCAAATCCAGCAGACCCGCGATGTCGCCATCGGCGGGCCGCCAGGGTGCGGGTCCGTCGAGCGTGTCGAATACGGGCTCGGGATCCTGCTCGGTTTCCGGCGGGTATACACGTTCAAATCCGGGCGGCATGGCGCGTTCGTCCTCGGGATTCGCCTCCAGCGCGAAGGGGCCGGTCACCAGCCACGACCGATTGTATTGCCAGGGGTCGTCCTTGGCGGGCGCGTCGCCCAGACCCGGGATGTTGTGCAGGCCGTACGGAGAAATCAGATAGCCCTGCAGGTTCGCGGGAATCGCTTCGCGCCGGTCTTCCGCAAACTGCATGACGGTCGCCAGGAGCCCGCGGCAGTCCCGCATGACCTCCCGCCATGCCTGAAAGGCCGCGAGCGGATCGCCGTGCACCGTCGCCGCAGCACACCGTTCCTGCGCGCGCATGGTATCCATCACGGCCGAATCCGACTGATACAGGTTATCCAGGCCTAACTGCCAGACCACGCCGCACACTTTGCGCGTTTGTGCGACGGCCGCGGGAAGCATCAACTCGTTCAACTGGCCCGGAATCGCCGCGACTCCGGCGCGAAGGGCTTGCTCCACATCCGCACTCGGATTCACGAGAATGAAACCGGCGAGTTCCAGGCGGGGAACGGTCACGTCAATCGTTCCGGTTTCCTTACCCGGGGACACGCTGCACTCCACAATATCCGGCGTCGCGATCAGCATGGCCCTGGCCGGAGCATTGCCGTCCCACGGGCAGGTGATCGTCACGTTCTCGATGACGCCTTCATCGACGTAATTATTGTAGAACGGCCTGAACAGTGCAGCGGAAATCACCGTCGACCCTTCGTAGGAGAAGGCCGTCGCGTTCAGGTCCGGGTCGGAACAGAATAGGTTGAAGGTTGGTGTACCTGCCGCAAGGTGATCGCTAACCAAGCGAACCTCCCGGCAGGTCAGGCCCACCTCCCCGGCCAATTCCGGCAACCGGTGCAATTCGTGGTGGGCGAAGAAGAGCAGTCCCCGAACCCCGCGATTGACGGCGGCGAAGGCCAAGAGCCGGACTTGCTCGGGATCGGGTATCGGCCCGGGCCCTTCGGCGCCGACCTGAAGGAAGCGGCCGGTGCGTCCCCACATGAAGTTCTGGACCCAGGTCCACAGCGGATCGCCGACGAAGGCCCGCTGTTTGTCGAAGAACGCGAGGTAGTCGTCGTACGAATCGTCGGGAATCGGGTAGTTGTACTGGCAGCGAATATCGATGTACTGCGTGAAAGTCGTCCTGGCTTCGGGCGTTTCGTCGGCGATGTAGTCGGCGACGGTGGGGATGTCCGGCGTGTGCTCCCGCAGGATTGACACGGTCTGTTCGATGCCTTCCAGGTGGCGCATGGTGATGTCATCGCCCACGTACCACGTCAACAGGTTGGGTTCTGACGCCAGCTTCGCGATGGAACGAACCGCGTCCGGCGCCCACGGCGTCACGCCGGCGCCGCCGTAGGAGAGGTACGGCACGACCTGGATCCCGAGTTCGTCGCAGCGGCGCATGAAACCGCGAAACTGCTCCACCGCTTCGTCGGTGCTTGGTCCCCCCTGGAAACTGGTGTTCATGCCGAGACGCGCAATGTCTTCCGGGGTCGTGCTTGAAAAATTCCAACTCCCCAAGGGGTAGAACGGTTTACCGTCCACAAGCAGAACGCCGTCGCGAATTTCCCCGGCGCTTGCCAGCGTTACCGCCAACGCGATTATCATTACCGCCGCGTTCAACCTGCGCATGGTGTGACTCCTCCCCGTTTGAAGCTACTTCGTATCGTGTTGCGGACCGCCGAGCGCGGGATCGATAACGAAATCCAGCGCCGCTCGCGCATCTTCGGGCCGCGAGGTGTGGCCCATGTCTTCGCGATATATCAGCAGCACCGGACGTCCCATCTTCTTCAGCACATCAGCCAGCCGCATCACGCTATCGGGCGGGACGGTTGCGTCCTTCCCGGAAGCGGTAATCGCGACGGGCATGGTAAACCGTTCCGGCCAGTACTCCGCACTTCGGTTCTTGTATTCCATCGGGATTTCCTGTTTGGTCCCGCCGAACGAAGCCCGGATCGCGTCCTGAAAATTGTCGTACTCCAAGTGGTTGGCGGTACCGTTCATGGCGGCGACGCCCGCGATGAGGTCCGGATGAAGGGCCGTGAAGGTCAGCGACGACGAGGCGCCCATGGACCCGCCGCATAGGAAGATCTTGTCCACGTGGAAATCCTTGCGTACCCTCTCGATGATTTGCAGGAGGTCCGATTCGGCCTTCGGGCCCATCCAGGAACGTCTTGGCCCGGTAATCGGGCAGAATCAGGATCAGGTCGCGGTCGACGGCCTCGTCCCGCGCTGCTAGTCCGGTCGGGGTCGTACCTCCGGAGAACTGCCACCGATCCGATCCGTGGCCGTGCAGAGCAATGAGCACGTTGTGGGTCTTGTTCGCGTCGAAGCCATTGGGGAGCATTCGCACGTAGTGTTCGGTGCTGCCGTCGCAGGTTGCCTTAAACGACACGTCCTCGACCGTGAGCCGTGGATCGGTTTCGGCCAGCGCGATTGCAGTTAGCGCCAGGACAAGGAATACGATCCGAAGTCGCATTACGCACGGCCTCCCCATCGAGGTTTGTAAAGAACATAGATTAACAGTGACTCAGCGCGAACGCCAAACGGGTATCGCGTTGGTATCCGGCGCGGCATTGAGGCAGCGGTACGCCGAACTACCGCGTGACGGGCGCGGATAGACCTTTTTCCACGCTACGTTTGGCGCGAATCGCCAGTAGTTCCCGGACGAGGGTATTCGCATTCTCGGGCGTAATACCCAATGGGCCGCAATATACTTCCGGCTCGAAGTGTTTGCTGGCGTGGGCGAGGCCGTGGTTGTCCGTCGACACCGTAAACTGCACCCCGGCTTCCACAAGCGGCCGAATGTCGGCGATGACGGCCTCGCGCACAACCGGGTCGTCCCAATACTTCGTGATTCCGTGGGAAATCTCGATATAGATGGATTTTCCGGCGAGGAGGCGGGCCACGTCCTCCTGTTCACCTGGCTGGAAGAAACGGTAGTCATCAACGGACAAGTCGCCTACGGTCTTGCCTTGTTTCTGTGCGTCACGTTGAATCCGCTCGATTCGCATGGAAAATGGATGGAAGACGATCATCGGGACCGGGAATTCCTCCTGCGCGGCGGTAATTTGCTCGATGCGATGGATCAACGTCTTGCCGCAGGGGGGAACCTCGGTATTGGGTGACATGTGCCAACCAATCACTTCCGGTAACCGCATGGCCTCCCGGTCGAGTCCTTCGTCCAACTCGAACTCACCGATCTCCCATCCACTGAAGACAATAACGTCTTCACGGTTGCGCAATTGCGCCACGTCATCCATGAAGGCGGTCATCCCCGCGCGGCCTGCGGAGTACCACTCCTTAAACCCCTTCTCCTTGGCCCAGGCCGTCTGCTCTTCGGCCGTTCTGTCGTACAATTCACGATGGTCGAGAGCGACGAGGACCTTGCGACCATCCGACACCGCCAGATCGATCCACTGGTCCATCGGGACCGGTCGTTCCTTGCCGCAATGGAGGTGCATGTCCATTTCGTGGAGCGCAGACAGACCGGACTCAAGTCCACAACCAATCGGTGCTGCAGCGGATTGCGTTGGCCGATCGTCGGCACGCCCAATTGCCGCCAGCGCAAGGAATAGAAGAACCACTCGACACGTCATCATGATCGCACTCCTGACAAAGGTCTTTCGAAGAAGTAGATGAGCAATGCCACGACGATTGCTCCAACCGTGTTGGACACCAGGTCCCACCCCGTATTGACGTAACCGCCCACGTTTGTTTCCGGGACTAACAGCGTCGCGGCGAATTCGACGACTTCATTGAGCGCGCCGAAGCCGAGTCCCGCGGCAGCGGACAAGACCATCATCCCGAATGTGGGCTGCACGGTGTCCTTGTAGGAGCGCAGGATCGCGCGCAGCCCCTGCCAACAGACCCACGTGGTGGTGCCGAATCCGTAAGCATGGACGATATGGTCGTATTTCAGCCGTCCGGGAATGAGCCAGAGACTGTAGAGCACGCGGTTCTCGCCGTTGACGGGCCACCCCTCCGGTACGATCACGAGCCCCCCCATCATGTGCGCGAGGCCCCAGATGCTGAGCGCCCACAACGCGCCGGAACTCAGTTGAACCCGCCGGTGTACGGCGAGCACGGCGCCCATCAAGAGGACTACGACACCGATGTAGAAGATGAATTCCTGGTTGCCCCGCAGCACCGCAGCGATAGCAGAAAGTACCAAATATGCCACCGTAAAAATGCCGACGGGTACAAGGGACACCGATTTGGGGGATCTTTCAGCCATACCCGGTTCCTTATCGCGTGTACGATTGGCGACCCACTCAGTCGCCTTCCATCACCCACGCTTCGTTGAAATGAACGTATTTGATGGTTTGCACATTATAACTGTATGTCGCGTGCAGCGTGCCGTCCTTGCCTTGTACGATCGAGGGATAGTCGAAGCGGCCGTCTGGCGCGTTCTCGAGATGGCGCGTCCATTTCCAGGTTTCACCACGATCGTCGGACAGGGACACGGCGAGTTTGCTCCGGGGACCGTCCTCAACGTCGTTGTAAACCAGCAAGAGGCGCCCGCTCTTCAGAAGCAGCGCTTCAAGCCCCGAATCCGGGTTGGGTCGATCGGTGGCGGTGACCGGTCCCCAGGTCACGCCGCCGTCGCTCGAAATGCTTCGTTTAATCCGGTGCTCCGGACCGCCGTTCCGGAAGTAGCCCTGAATCTCGCCGTCGGGAAACTCGACCAGTGATGGCTGTGTCAGGCCCGCGCCGGGGACGAGTTCGGAAAAGGTCCAGGTTTCCCCGCCATCCGTTGTGATCGCCATACATGGGATCGAGAAATTCTCGTTAGATAAGGGCACGACGACCGCGCCGTCCGATCGCACGAGCGGATGGGCGCGGGGCATCCATCCCAATCGCTGTATCAGGGGATTCTGGAACCTCTGAGCAATCCGCGCCTTCATTTGGGTTACCTGTTCCTCCGTCCAGCCGCCATCCCGGGTCATGGAATCAAGGAAGGTATCGACCTTGGAACGAAGGTCCACATGCGGGATCAGAATGTCTGACTTTTGCCACACCGGAGGTCCGGACGCATCGTAGTCAGTCGAGACGCGGTACCGGACCAAGGCGCTGCCCCAGGTCCAGTCCGGCACCCCCATCAGCGTGGGATAGATCAGCCAAAGCCGCTCCTCCCGATCAACGACCATGCAGGGATTATTGTCCGACACGCCGAACGTGTCCGCCATGACGAACGGCGTTTCCCATTTTGCCGCTCCGGCCGGACGCCGCGCGCCGCCGATGCGGACGTTGTCGCTCTTATCGCGGTCTTTCGCATAGTAGGTATCCGGGAGCGGCGCACCGTTTTCATACCAGACGGCGCGCAGATCCCCGTTTGGGCATTCGACAATGCAGGACGCGTGGACGTGCCCGTGGTCCGCAACTTCCGGGTCGAAAATGAACGCGCTTTCCAAATAGGGTTGTTCGGCGGCCGCCGCGATTATCGCGATTGGCACGAGGCTCGCTGTCAATAGAATCTTCATGTTTGATTCCTTTCCGGAAGTGTAGCTCCGGCATGGATTCTACCCAATCGCGCCCGGGCCAAACACCCCAGGTGAAACCTCGACCGATTCTGTGCCATAATCCATGGAATTTGGGGTCCCTGAAACTGGGAGTTGAATTATGAGAGCTACTATTGTTGTTTTACTTTCGATTACGTTTTTATGGATATCCGCGCTGGCGCAGGAAGAAACCTACGCAGAGAAATTGGGCTGGCCCACGGGGGCCCGTGTGCTGATGATTCACGCCGATGACGGCGGCATGTCGCATGCCTCGAATCTGGGAATCATCTCCTCGTTGGAGGCCGGAACCGTCACGTCGGTCAGCATCATGATGCCGTGCTCGTGGGTACCGGAGTTTGCCGCGTACGTAAAGGCGCATCCACAAGTCGACGCCGGCGTTCATCTCACGTATACGGCCGAGTGGGATCCATACCGGTGGGCTCCGGTCGCGGGTCGCAGCGTCGTACCGGGTCTGGTCGATGCCATGGGATACATGCACGACAACGTCGGGGAAGTGGTCCAACACGCCACGCCGGACGAAGTCGAAACGGAACTGCGCGCGCAGATTGCGCTCGCGGAGAAGATGGGAATCCCGATCACGCATATTGATTCGCACATGGGAACGCTCTTTGCGAAACCGGAGTACTTTGAGCGCTACATGAAGGTCAGTATCGAGAAACACATCCCGCTGCTGGTAGCAGGCGGCCGCGGTGCAATTGTGCAGAAAGAAGATGCGGAATCGTACGAGCGATTGCAGCCCTTCGTGAAGCAGATTTGGGATGCGGGCCTTCCCGTTCTCGATGACATCGATACCCGGAGTTACTCCTGGAAGACGGCCGACAAGACGGCCGATTACGTCGCCATGATCCGCGACCTGAAGCCGGGCATCACCTGGTTCAATTGTCACCCCACCGCGCCGACGGAAGAGGCGAAGACCATTACGAACAACCGTGAGTTGCTCTGGGGAGACTACAACGCGCTGAAGGACCCCGCGGTGAAAAAGGCGATTGAAGAAGAAGGGATCATTCTGACAACCTGGCGCGAACTCCAAGAGCGTCGCGACGCGTTGGGGAAATAGCGGCAAACGCCGTTGCGCGTTTCGCCTTTCTTTGCGAGAATGGGGTGAATGGGGCTCCTGTAAATTGAACATTGAATGTACAATTTGCAGGAGCTATAACTCCGAGCCCGGCCCGGAATCGGCGTGTTATTCCTGCACGTGCTTCCGAATCTCGTCGAATACCCTTCGGACGTTCCCGGCGGGATGGGCGAGACGGCTTACGACCAGCTTTCGCCCATCTTTCAAGGCAAAATACGAGCCTATCAAATGGTTCTCACGACTCCGCGGGATATCGATTGCACTGAAGGGTACCGCTTCGGATTGAGCGATCGTGAACGGACTTCCTTTCACGGGACCGCAGATCGACGTTGCGTCGATGAAGATATCGAGCCGGTCACCGGGTCCACGCAGCGCCGGCCAGATTGGAAAATCTGCGAATGCCCCGAACGCCAACCCCGCGAGAAGGATTGCGGCAATCGGAACGAACGGCGCCAACACTGCGAGAAACAGCACGGTACCCACTCCGGTCGCGATTAGATATCGGGCGCGGTTCGCTCGCAAATAGACCACTGCTTTGCGTCCTCTCGACGAGGTCGAGTCGTAACTTCGCCCCCGTGCTGCTCCGCATTTTATCAGACCCAAGCAGAAATACAATCCCCCCCCCATTCCTGCTATACTTTGTGAATCTATGCTTTTCCATGTACAGGGGATACGGTAAGACTATGTCGAACATTATGCAACAACTGGTAGATATGTCTCGGTATTTGGGCGACCCGGCGAAGGGATACGCCATGCTCGGGGAGGGGAACACCTCGGCCCGGATCGACGGCGATTCCTTCTGCGTAAAAGCCTCGGGGACAACACTTTCAACCATTGACGAGAGTGGTTTTGTCGCCGTTTCGATCTCGAAAGTAACCGCCATATTGGACGATCCGTCCGCGGGCGATGAAGATGTTTCGCGGGTCTTCCAGGAGGCGTTGCTCGACCCGAGCGAGAAGCGGCGTCCGTCCGTGGAAGCCATGCTTCACGCCATCCTCTTGCAGGTGCCGGAGTACAGCTTTATCGGCCACACGCACCCTGTCTACACCAATGCCATTCTGTGCTCGAAGATGGCGGAAGAAGCGGTCGCAGGGCGCATTTTCCCGGACCAGGTCGTGTCCATGAAGCACAAGTCGGTCTGGATTCCCTATGTGGATCCCGGTTTGGTGCTCGCCCGCGAGGTGAAGCAACGGTTCGACCGGTACGTGGAAGAGGAGGGTGTGCTCCCGTCGGCGATTCTCATGCAAAACCACGGACTGATTACCATGGGGGCTACCCCGAAAGCGGTAACCAGTTGCACGGACATGGCGGAAAAGTCGTCGCAGATTATTGTGGGAACCTATGCTCTCGGCGGACCCCGGTTTATGGAACCGCACGACGTGGATCGTATCTTCACCCGGCCCGACGAGCATTACCGTTTGGGCAGTATTGCAGGCCGGAAATCGTAATTCGGATCGATCGCGCGCGGATGCCCATGGTTCGAGAAACCGGTTCCGTTTTAGCGGGTGAACCGCAACGCAGCAGATTGCAAATCAACGCAGCGGAAGATGGATTCCCGCGTTCGCGGGAATGACGGGTACTCGGCCCATTTGTGGTTGGGCGCCCGCATCTGACGCGCATCCTCGTGATAAGGAGACATCGCGTGTCTACATTGGAGAAGTATCGCAAAGCCGACGGCCCGATGCCCGGCAACTACGACGCCTGGCAGGTGTTCGGCGCCGGCATCGAGAATGTGGGAAGAGACGGAAAGCCCGTGAACCTGGAACTGCGACCGCCCCAGGATAACGAGATCGTGCTGCGCGTGGACGCGTTGGGGCTCTGTCAGTCCGACATCAAGATTATCAATCAAGGCAGCAAGCACGCGCGCTTGCGGGGCCGGGACCTCGCCAAAGAACCGACGGTGCTCGGCCACGAATGCGCGGCCACGGTCGTGAAAGTCGGATCGCAGTGGAAGGGCAAGTTTAACGTCGGCGAGCGATACATCGTTCAGGCGGACATCTACTATAAGGGACTTGGGTACGCCTTCGGATATCTTATCCCGGGGGGCCTGGCGCAGTACTGCTACCTGGATGAACGTGCCCTGGATGGCGACGAGGGATGTTATCTGCTTCCGGTGAAGCCGGAAACCGGATACAGTCAGGCCGCCTTGTCCGAACCGTGGGCCTGTGTCGAGATGTCGTACAACCTCAAGGAGCGCATGGCGCCGGCCGGCGGAAACGTCATCCTCGATCGTGACGGATGTCGATGGCGATGCATTCCGTTCGGAGTATCCGGGCGCCCAGATTCTGTCGCGGTCACTTGATGGGTTGGAGGAGGGCCAGCAGTTCGACGACATTATCGTTGCCCCTCCCGTCAGCCGACCTCGTAAACGACCTGGCTCCCCGGCTGAAGAAGGATGGGGTGATGTACCTGCTAGGGTTCCCGTCGGGTGACGGGGCCGCATCGCTGGATATTGGTCGCATACACTATGAAGGCGTACGCTTCTACGGCGGTGGCACGGACTTGCAGGCGGTCCAGCAGGCAAACTCACGGCACGATCTGCTACCCGGCGGGGAAGCCCTATTCCTCGGTGCGGGCGGGCCGATGGGCCAAATGCACGTGCAGCGCGCTATCGAGATCTCGAGCGGTCCCAACCTCGTCGTAGTTACCGACCTGGACCGCGCGCGCCTCGACCATATCGAGCGCCGATTTGGCGACCTGGCGAAACACCGCGGGGTGAAACTGGTCACGTTGGCGCCCAGCGAGTTCGAGTCGCAAGAGGCCATGGACGAGAAGATCAACGGCTTGGCGACCGGCGGATATGACGACGTGGTGGTTATGGCGCCGGTGGCGGCGCTGGTGCCGGCGGCCATGGCGTATGCGGCGGATAATGCCGTATTGAACGTGTTCGCGGGTGTCGGCCTAGGGAAGTGCGCGGACATTCAGCTCAAAGACCTTTGCCGGGGCATCAAGATCATCGGGTCGAGCGGTTCGCGCATCAGCGACCTGCGCAAGGTGCTGCAAATGGTCGAGGCCGGCGAACTGAATACCAACCTCAGTATTGCCGCGGTCGGCGGATTGAATGCCGCGCGCGAAGGGTTGGAAGGCGTCAATGAGGCGCGCTTCCCCGGTAAGACGGTCATCTATACACAAATCCCGGATCTTCCCCTGATGCCGGTGGAAGACGTGGAGGAGCGTGTCCCCGAATTGAAGGGCAAACTGGGGCCGCATGCGGCCTGGACCAAAGAGGCGGAAGAAGCCTTGTTGGAGAAATACGTCTGATGGGCCGATTGGAAAACAAGCGCGCCGTCGTGACCGGCGCCGCGCAAGGGTTGGGCGCTGCCATCGTGGAGCGATTGGCTCGGGAAGGCTGTGACGTTGTCGCATGGGATCTGAACGCGGAAACCGTGGCGGAGACCGCATCCCGTGCCGCCAAGGTAAGCGGACGGAATGTCCTGAGCGACACGGTTGACGTGTGCGATGCGGTGGCCGTTCACGGCGCGATGGATCGCGCGGCAAAGCGAATCGGCGGCATGGACCTTCTGGTGTCCAATGCGGGGATCCTGATTTCAGGGGATTCCATTGATATCGACGCGGCGAAATGGCGCAAGGTCATCGATGTGAACTTGACAGGGTATTTCCTATGCGCACGCGAAGCGGCGCGGGTAATGCTCGCGGGGGGCGGCGGATCGATCGTTCAGATCAATTCCAAGTCCGGGAAGAAGGGCAGCTTCAAGAATAGCGCCTACGCCGCATCGAAGTTCGGCGGGATCGGGGTTACGCAAAGCCTGGCGCTGGAATTCGCCGACCGCGGAATCCGCGTCAACTCGATCTGCCCGGGGAACCTGCTCGATTCGCCCTTGTGGGTCAACAGCCTTTTCAAACAATACGCGGCAAACCAAGGCATTACGGAAGCGGAAGTGCGGCAAAAATACGTGGACCAGGTCCCGATGAAGCGTGGATGCACCTATGACGACGTGACGAATGTGGTCGTATTCCTGGCTTCCGAGAATTCGTCGTATATGACCGGTCAGGCCATTAACGTAACGGGTGGCCAGGAAATGCGATAACCGTCGAAACAAACGTCCCAAGCGATTTCCGTTCAGTCACTTACAGACGTCCGATTCCCGCGTATTCGCCAAAATCCAAGTCCTGTGGTACCATTTGGCATGGGACCGGCTGACCGTGACACCGAAGGAGGTCACGAAGCCGATGCGTGTTGAACATACTGCGCGAAAAGCTGCGCCATTTTTTCTTCAATTCCGGCCCCGGACGGGATACCACAATGAGATCTGGACCGTTCGGATGGACGGCGACCTTCTCACCTTAATGAAGCCCGGCGACAAGTGCGTCATGCACCTGCATCGGGAAGAGGCGGCGCGGTATCTGAAGTTCTCCTACGATCTCTTCCGGGGACGAACCATTACCTTTCACGTGATCGAGGGCATGAAGAGCTACTCGTTCCCTTGCACGAAAGTGCAGATGCACAAGCTCGTCAATTGGATGCCGCATAAAGAGACGTTGGAGATCGCCAAAGAAGTTCGCGTATCGGGTCTTGCCATCCTGCTCTTCGGCGTTCTGCATCTGTTGCTTTCCGGGAATGTCTGGTTCGGCTGGGGAATCGCCTTGCTCGGACTCGGGATCTCCGGCATCTGCGCTCCCAAGCGCGGACTGTATGGTTCCAACGGCGCACTCTTGCTCGCGGCCGGTCTGGGAGACCTTGCGGCCTCGTCGACCACGCAGGTCTCGCCCGGAAGCGCTGTTTTCGATCCCGCCCTCATTCCGATGGCGGTGGGACTCATGCTTGTCATCTGGGGAATCCATCAATTGTCTATGCTGGGACCCAATCAACTGCTTCGCGTGGCCCGGGCGATCCGGGATCGCCGAGCGCGGGTGGCGCCGGTCCATTCCAAAGTGGTGCGGCAGATTGCGATCTGGAATCTTGTTGGGGGTTTCGGATTCGCAGGATGTGCCCTGTTGATTTGGGCGTATCAATTGGGTTCTTCCGACGGACCATTGTTTGCCACATCCGAGTGGAGTCCCGATCTGGCTATCTTCATCGGATTGGCGGCCATTTCATTTCTCTCGGCGGTCTTGCTGTTCCTTCGGTCGCGCCCGGCCTACTTCGAAGCCAAGGTTTCGGCGCAGACCTTGCTGGCCATCATCATCCTGGCGATGTGGGGATTCGCGGCCAGTTATATGGCTGACCGGCCGCTGACGGCTTTCGGCAACACGTTTTCGCTGGATCGCGTGGCCTACGCGCCCGTAGCCTGGGTGCTGCTCATTCTCTGGATCTCGGTTTTCA
The DNA here is from genome assembly GCA_963745075.1 of Candidatus Hydrogenedentota bacterium. Classification (GTDB taxonomy): domain Bacteria; phylum Hydrogenedentota; class Hydrogenedentia; order Hydrogenedentales; family SLHB01; genus JAHDWY01. Next base: position 120,219 of record CAVUWV010000031.1, read on the forward strand.
ACCGGTGGTACGGACAAGCCGTGGACCGGGAATTGGAGGAACAACGGGACTGACCCGCTGATACGCATCGTCCGGCCAGTACTATTCCACGGCCCCGGCGTTACTATTTGCGCCGGGGCTTGTCTTTTGCCTTCGCCGCATGCGATAACGCTTTATTGTGCGTTTTGGACGTTACGTACCCAATCCAGGTATATGAGGTGCAATCATGTGGAGAATTTCAGGAATTACAGGATGTATCGCGGTCGCGATGGTGTGTGCCATGGTGTATTCAACTGACGCGAGCGCCGAGTTGCGCGCGGGGATTGCGAGCCGCGTGGTCACGCCCGATCCATTGCTCCCCGTTTCGGGCGGGGTTGGCACGCCGGAACCGACAAACAAGAAACTGGGCGAACTGGAGGTTCGCGCCCTGGTGCTGGATCAAGATGGCACCCGCGTGGCCATCGTGAGCGTACCGTTTCTAGGCTTTCCGGGCGTGCTCATCGACCGGGTCCGCGCGCAAGTGGGGGGATCCCGCCCGAGAACATCATGGTCGGTTCGACGCATGCCCACAGCGCACCGGACATGTATGCGTTTCCCGACGGCAAAGGCGGCACCCACGCCGACCTCGATTACATCGACCACGTGTGCAATGAAACCGCGTCTGCGATTGACGAGGCGTTGAAGACCGCGAAGAATGCCGGTGTCAAGATCAATACGGACAAAGCAGCGGAGCACATCGCGTACAATTACTACGCGCCGAATCTTTACGACCGCCGCTGCAACGTGATGCAATTCATCGGCAACGACGGCAAGCCCATTGCGACTTTGGTCAACTACGCTATCCATCCCGAGATAATCGGCCCGGATCAGGGCATTCTCAGCCCGGATCTCGTTGGGCCGCTGTATGACCGGATAGCCGAAAAGGGCGGTGGCGTAGGCATCTTCATGAACAGCGCCCAGGGCGGCATGGTGACGGCGGACTGTCGCGGGGAAGACGGCAAGGACATTCAGACGTGGGAAGAATGCCACCGGATCGGTAACCTATTGGCGGACGAAGCGTTGCGCATCATTGCGGATGCGCCGGTCCAGAAGGACCCCAAGCTGTACTGTGCAGCCAAGAAGGTGACGTTTCCCATTGATTCCCCGATGATGCAGGCGATCTTCAAGAATTCGCCCTTGAACTACGGGGTGGACACGAACGTGGCGGTGACGCAAGTAAACCTGGTGAATTTGGGAAATGCGCAGATTCTGACGATCCCCGGCGAGGCCTTGCCGAATATAGGCTTTTATCTGAAGCGAAAGATGCATGGCGAGTACAACTTCCTCTTTGGGCTGACGAACGACGCGTTTGGCTATATCCTGACACCGGAAGATTTTGACAGCTTTGACCGGTACGACTACGTTTCGCGAACGAGTCTGGGAGAAATGACGGGGGCAATTTACATCAAAGAGGCACTTGCACTTGCGGATGCCAGTCCCCGGCCGGAGGGCGCGACGGCCGCCGGAGGATGACCGTGGCTGATTAAGCCATTTGGCAAAAACAACTTGGGACCTACACGCGCGACGGGTAGGTCCTTTTTTGTACGGGTATGCCGCTGGTAGATCCTTGCCTGTCGAAAGCTAAAGATCTGCCGCCGATCTTCCGATAATAGCTTTAGAACGGATTCTACGAAGTGGCACCAGCGTCCGGATAAGGAGGTCCACGATGGCTGGTATACCTGAAATCGGCGGTGTATCCGCCCCTATCAGCCAAGTCCAGTATCAGGCTCGAGTGTACGCCCGGCAGGAACAGGCCGTAAAGGATGTGGGAACGGCGGCGTTAAACCTGATCCGCGCACTGGTTTCCATCGATCCAGCCGTGGGCCAGAATCTGAACGTCATCGCGTAGTCGAGCTTCTGACCCGTCTGCAAGCCGCGCAGCACCCCCGGCAACCTTCCATTGCGTGTCACTCTCTTTACGAATCATACTCGTGCAAGGATTGTTTACGCATGGAGCGCAAAACACGATGTCCCGATTTGGCGTATCCCCGGAAAAGGAAGCCGAACTGCTGAGACGGATGGCGGCTTGCGGCCTAACCGAACAGGAGATTGAGGAGCAGTTCGTGCGGAGCGGCGGCGCGGGCGGTCAACACGTGAATAAGACATCGACCTGCGTATACTTACGGCATGTGCCGACGGGTCTGGAAGTTAAGATGCAGCGCACACGGTCCCAGGCACTGAACCGATTTTACGCGCGCAGAAGATTGTGCGAACTGCTCGAGGCGCAACAATTGGGCACGGCAAGTCCCGAAGCCCGACGCGCCGCGCGGGTTCGGAAACAGAAGGAACGCCGTAAGCGGCGGAATCGGAATGCAACGCGTCCGTCGTCGGAGTAGCGATTGCTACGACGTGGGTTCTTCGGCGGTGGGTTCCGGGGCTGATGCCGGATCCTCGGGAGAATGCCACGCCTCGCTGGGCCAGTCCTTGCTCACGAGGTCGTTGCGCTTGAGGTAGTAGGCCAACTCCGCGAGCCCCACCGAGATGTGCTCATGCCGGACGAAAACATCCTCCCGCACGGCGAGGCTGGTGGGTGCAAAGTTCCAGATGGCGCGTATTCCCGTCGCCACAAGGCGGTCCGCCAGCGCTTGTGCGGCTTCGGCGGGGACGGTCAGAATCGCCATGTTAACATCGTGTCGCTGAATAACGGCTTCCAGATTGTCCACCGACTGAACCAACACTCCGCCCATGACGGAGCCAACGCGCTTCTCGTCCGAATCAAACATCGCCACGATGTACAAACCGTATTTTGTAAATCCCGAATACGAGACGAGCGCGCCGCCGAGGCGTCCGGCGCCCACGACCACGGTCTTATACATGTCGTTGAACCCGAGGACTTCGCGGATGCGGCCTTTCAGTTCGGCGATGCTGAACCCGACGCGGGGACGCCCACGCACCCCGATGGCAGCGAGATCCTTGCGGACCAGTGTGTCGTCCATATCGAGGAGCTGGGCGATGTGGGCGCTGGACACCCAACCGGAAGCCCGATGGGGATCTGTTCCCCGACAAGATGGTAATAGTGCATAAGCCGTTCCAAAACCAACTGGTTAAGGACCGGCCCTTTTGCCTTTTTGGACATGCCGATGAGCCTCCTACCACAACATGGTATCATCTTTGCTAGGGTCAGATACAGTCGCGATATTCCGGATGAATCGACACCTGGAATTTGCCTAATTGGGACCGGTTTTGAGTCTCCCGCCCGGTCCGGCGCCAAGGGAGCGGCCCAAGGCCTGAATGCGACCCTGAAGGCAGACGCGGCACTCCTCCGACGCTTCCTGAATGCAGGCTTTGGACGGATAAATTTGATACAAGACCCGGTACTTGGGAGGGGTCATGTTTGGCATGACGACATTCGCGCCTCGTTGAAGCCCCAGTTCCCGGCCGCTGGCGAGATTCAGCGTCGCCAAGGCGGTGGTGCTGGGGATATTGGCCTGAGGACACATCAAACGGGTGAGGGCGACGACTTTGTAGGTCATGAGTTCGGTGTTGGGGACTTGATGCGCGGGTTCGAGCGGCCGGACGGCCGACCCAGCACCCAACGGGGTGTCGGGATGCGAGATGTAGGGCCCGACGCCGACCATATCGAGGTCGAGGCTCCGGAACGTGTCGATATCGTTCGCGAGGCTCTCGTAGGACTGGCCCGGAATCCCGATCATGACCCCGCTGCCGGTTTCGTAACCAAGTTCCCGAAGCCGACCGAGGATTTGAAGGCGGTCGGTGGCGGGGCGCGCGGGATGGGGCGGGTGAATCAGCCCAAACAAGTCCGGGTCGGACGTCTCGAAGCGAAGGAGATAGCGGTCCGCGCCGGCCTCGCGCCACAATGCCAGGTCTTCATCGGGGCGTTCCCCCATGCTCAGTGTCACGGCAAGCGGCGTTTCGGCTTTGATGAGACGGACGATATCCGCAAGCCACTCGGCTTCGATGCCGTAATCTTCGCCCGCTTGCAGCACCGTCGTGCCGTATCCGTAACGCGCCGCTTCATGGGCACAGGCCAGGATTTCGTCGGCCGTCATCCGGTAGCGTTCGAGATCCTGGTTTGCCGCGCGGAGTCCGCAGTACCCGCATTGGCGGCTGCAATAGTTGGAGATTTCGACCAGGCCGCGCAGGTGAACCGCGTCGCCGACGTTTTCGCGCCGGACTCGGTCGGCCCAGTTCCAGAGTTCCTGGAGCTTTCCGGGGCGATCCTCGCGAAGCCAGTGGAGGATCAGGTCTCTGGTCAACGATTCAGTCATGACTCGGGAGGGCTCTCCTCGGCGATGCAGACATAATCGGACGGATCGGACCGACCAGTCGGATCGGTCGGACTCTCAGGGCGGGCCTTGAGCGCACTCTTCCCTGCAACGCTCTTTCCCGCTAATTTACGATAGGTTTCCAGCGCGGCGGGAAAGGGTTCGAGGGCGCGTTCGAAGATGCCCAGGCTGTATGCGATGGTCAGCCCGTAGTTGGTGATGGGGACACCCGCCTGACGGCAGCGCAGAATGCGGCTGAGCATTTCCCGGCGGTTGGTGGTGCACGCGCCGCAATGGACGACCAGCTTGTACTCGGGCAGGTTTTCGGGGAAATCGTGTCCCTGAACCGTGTCGAAGTGGAGCTTGCCGCCGACGTATTGGGTCAGCCAACGGGGAATCTTGACGCGGCCGATATCTTCGGCGATGGGATGATGGCTGCACGCTTCGGCGACGAGGATGCGGTCGCCTGATTTCAGCGAGTCAATCGCCATGGTGCCGGTGACTTGGGTAATCAGGTCTCCATGGAATCGGGCGAACAGAATGGAGAAGCTGGTCAACGGGATGTCGCGTGGCGTGTCGGCGGCGACTTTCAGGAAAGCTTGCGAATCGGTGACCACGAGCTTGGGCGGGGTTTTCAACCGGTCCAGCGCGGTGCGCAGTTCGCGTTCTTTTACCACCATGCAGAAGGCGTCCGAATCGAGCAGATCGCGGATGGACTGAACCTGCGGCATGATAAGCCGGCCCTTGGGCGCTTCCTTGTCGATCGGCACCACGAGAACCGCCATTTCGCCGGGACCGACGAGGTCGCCGAGGATGGCGGGGTTGTTCACGAAATCCTCGGGGGCGTTTTCGAGCAGGGCCTCGCGAAAATCGAGAATGCCGGTTCCCTTGGACGCTGCCGTTGCCACGTAGGACACATCCTTTGCGTCGAGCGCGGCCAACACGGCGGGGTCGGGTTGGGCCAGGTCGGCCTTGTTGAAGACGACCACGACGGGGATCTCGCGCAACGTCAGCGCGCTGAGGATTTCCGATTCGAATTCCCCCCACTCCCCGGCTTCGGCGACGAGGACGCCCAAATCGGTGCGTTCGAACACCTGCTGCGTTCGTTGGACGCGCAAGCTGCCCAGGGCACCCACGTCATCGATGCCGGCGGTGTCGATGAAGAGCACCGGCCCTAGGGGCAACAGTTCCATGGGTTTCTCGACGGGGTCCGTGGTCGTGCCGGCCTGGTCGGACACGATCGCGGTCTGTTGCCGCGTGATGGCATTCAACAAACTTGACTTGCCCACGTTGCGGCGTCCGAACAAGCCGATGTGCAGACGAAACGATTTTGGGGCGGATTGCATAGGGAACTTACGACTCCTTCGGTGGATCGGGCGTGCCGAGCCGGCAAACGGCTTCCGGGGAAATCAGCTCGTCGAATTGCTCCGCGGTCAGGATGTTGTCGCCGAGAACGATTTCCCGAATCGACTCTCCCGTGACCTTGGCCCGGGCCGCGATTTCACAGGCGTGTTCATAGCCGATGACGGGTAGCAAAGCCGTTGCCGCGGCCGTGGACGATTCAACATGCGTGCGGCACCGGGCTTCGTCCGCTTCGATGCCCTCAACGCAGTGGCGCCGGAGGATGTCGCAACTCCGCTCCAGGAGGTCGCAACTGTCCAGAAGGCAAACCGCCACGAGGGGCAGGAAGGGATTTAGTTCGAGGCTGCCCTGGGAACAGGCGTAGGCGAGGGTCGCGTCGTGCCCCAACACCATCATGGCAGCTTGGCTGACGGCTTCAGGGATTACCGGGTTGACTTTCCCCGGCATGATGGAGGATCCGGGCTGGCGTTCCGGTAGGCGAATTTCGCCGAACCCGGCGTCGGGCCCGGAAGACAAGAGCCGCAGATCGCCGCAGGTTTTCAATAGGGACACGGCGCAGGCTTTGAGAATTCCGGAAACTTCCACAAAGACATCAGCGTTTTGGGTCGCGTCGATCAAATTCTCCGCACGTGCGAACCCGATGCCGGTCAATTCGCGCAACGTATCGACTACGCGGAAGATATATTGCCGGGGCGCGGCGATACCGGTCCCGATGGCGGTGCCGCCGAGATTCACGACGCGCAGACCGTTCCTCGCATTTGTAGATGCGCCATCGGTCGCGGTTGAAGGCTTCGGCGTAGGCCCCCATTTCGCGTCCCAGCGTGGTCAGGACGGCGTCCTGCATTTCGGTTCGCCCCACCTTGACCACATGGGCGAATTCCTTTTCCTTGACTTGAAATGCTTCCTGGAGGGCAACGATTTTGTCTTCCAGCCGTTTCAATAACCGGATCGCCGCCAACTTCAATGCGGTCGGAAGGTGTCGTTGGTGGACTGGTGGCGGTTGATATCGTCAGCCGGAGAGACCCGGTCATAGGCGCCGTGCCGTTCGCCGCAATACTTCGAGCGCACGGTTGGCGATGACTTCGTTGACGTTGATATTCGTGCTGGTGCCGGCGCCGCCCTGGAGTCTATCGACGATAACGTGGATCGTGAGAAGACCGTGGGCCATATCACGGCACGCTTGGAAGTATGGCTTCGGCTTTGGGGCGATCGTCAGTCCAGACGCCGAGGGCATCGTTCGTCATGGCACAGGCCAGCTTGACCGCGCCATAGGCCCGCACGAGTTCCGGGTGCACGGGGTGTCCCGTCAAGGGGAAATTTTCGCCCGCCCGGTCGGCGTGAATACCGTAGAGCGCATCTTCGGGTAGATGACGAGCGCCCAGGGCGTCGTGTTCTGTTCGGTGTTTGTTTTTCATCGCGGCCGGATTGGGTGACACGTTCACGGCGGACCCCGAGCGGGGAATTGCCGCGGCAGCGCCGTGCGTTCGGGTTGTCCTTTACCGTTGGTGCTCGAAGATCATCTGCTGGACTTCGATCCCCGTCACAGCCTTGAGTGTATCACGGAGTTCGTCGCAGATGGATTCATCCCCGAACAGTTCGAGCACGATGAGCCCATTGGGCGCGCAGTAGTCATTGTCGACTTCGTGGAGGCCGATCCGGGTCTTGATGTTACACCCGTACTTGGTCAGGACGTCCTGCACCGCGCTGGCCTTTTCGATGCGGTCGGTGACGTGTACGCCCAAAATGTAGTGCTTGTCCATAACGGATCCTCCCGTACCCTGGTTTAGACGAATACGTCGCGCTCGCCGTCACGGACGCGGTCCATCAGGATCTGCGAAACGTTGCGGCGATGTTCGGCAAAGCCCTCCAACGTCTTTTTGATGCATTCCTCGCCGATGGCCTTGGTATATGGCGACCCGTAGTCTTCGAGATACTCAACGAAGGTGCTCAGCGCGTTTACGTCGCAGTGGTCCTTGATCTTGCCCGGCTTGGCGAGGTCCATGAAGTCTTGCCCGGTGCGTCCGAGCCGGTAGCAAGCCGTGCAAAACGATGGGATATACCCTAACGACGCGATATCCCGAATCACTTCGTCGACGGTACGATGGTCGCCCAAGGAGAATTGGCTGCCGTCATATTCCTCATCTTCCGCGTACCCGCCGGGGTTCGTGCGGCTACCGGCACTGATCTGCGATACGCCCAAGGCGAAGGTTTCGCGGCGAATGTTCGGAGTTTCGCGGGTCGACATAATGATACCCGTGTAGGGAACGGCCAGCCGGAGTATGGCGACGATCTTCCGGAAATCGATGTCGGAAACCGGGAACGGGGGCTGGCTGGCAATATCCGAGCCGTAGGCCGGTTCGAGGCGGGGTACGCTGATCGTATGGGGTCCCACGCCGAACGCCTTTTCCAGGTGCTCGATGTGTTGCATCAACGCGAGGATTTCGAAGCGCCAGTCAAACAACCCGAAGAGAATCCCAACGCCGATATCGTCGATTCCGGCTTCCATGGCACGGTCGGGGGCCGTAATTCGCCAGTCGAAATCCGTCTTTTTCCCTTCCAGGTGCACCTTCGAGTAGGTTCCGCGGTGGTACGTTTCCTGGAAGAGCTGATACGTACCGATATGGGCCGCCTTCAACTCGTGGAACTCCTCGACGGTAAGGGGTGCGATGTTGACGTTTACCCGCCGGATTTCGCCGCGCCCGCTCTTGATGGCGTAGATGGTTTCCAGGCATTTCAAGACGTAGGAAAACCCCTCGACCGGATACGATTCGCCGGCGACCAGGAGGATACGCTTGTGTCCTTGTTCGATGATGACTTTCGTCTCACGGGCAACTTCGTCTTGCGTAAGTGCGCGGCGTTTCACCCCCTTGTTAGTCTTGCGAAAGGCGCAGTAGAGGCATTCGTTAGAGCAGAGGTTAGACACGTAGAGCGGGGCAAAGAGCACGAGGCGCCGCCCGTAAATCTCCTCTTTTGCATGGCGGGCCGTATCGAAGACTTCGCCGAGCAGTTCGGGGTCGCTGACCGCCATGAGCACGGCGACTTCCCGGGCATCGAGGCCTTTGAGTTCGAGGGCTTTCGCGAGCACCTCGCGTACGCGGGACGCGTCTTTGTCCGCACCGTAAGCAAGCGTGGCTTCAATACGCTCTTCGTCGATGGGGACTGAGTTTCGTAGGCTTAACATGATAAAAGTTTCTCCATAGTCTGTTGGTCCAGGTCGGCCGGCGGCTGGGGGATATTCAGAACGAATTCCGCCCAGTGCCCAGCCTCGGACTCCGCACGGACATCGCCGCCGTGCAGTTTGGCGATGCGCCACACCGAATACAGTCCGATACCGGTGCCGGGTATACGCTTTTTTTGGGCCGTCTGCAGCCGCGAGTACGGTCGAAACAATAAAGGCCGCTCCTCCGGCGCGAATCCAATGCCTTCGTTCCAGACAAGGATACGAATACCTGCGACAGACGGCTCCACGGTGAGGCGAACTTCGCCGCCTTTCTTTCCATACTTGACCGCGTTGGACATCAGATTGCCAACGGCGATCCGCAAGAGTTCCGGCTCGCAAATCGCATGGATTGGGGACGACGGCACGGTCCGGGTCAACCACATATTCTTGTTTTCCAACTGGGCGCTACCGATGTCGACCGCTGGATCGAGGACGTCGACGACCAGATCCTCCACGTCGTGGAATTGTGGTTCCGCGCTCAACGTCTCAACCCGGGTCAGGTCGAGGTAGTCGCGCGCGAGCAGCAGCACGTGCTCCGATTTCGCGATAATACGCTGGACTTTTCGGCGCTGGCGCGGGGTCAAGTCGCCGAGATACCCTTCGGCAAGCACGCGCGCGTCCATGACAATCGAGGCTACGGGACTTTTGACTTCGTGGCTGACAAAGGCCAGGAGTTCACGGTATGCGTGGTTGGCGGCCTCGAGTCGTTCAATGTGATAGGCCTTTTCGACCGCCTGCCCCAATCGTTCAACCATTGCCATTTGGAGGCCCGCCTGGTGGCGGTCGTAGGTACGGGTGCGGCGAGAACTCCGAAACAGGAATCCCACGCGCCTGCCCGAAACGGTAAGGGGACAGGTCATGCTGGACCGCACGCCCTCGCGCACCAGAAGCGCCGTGGACCGGCTGGCGGGTTTTCGCTCCAAATACGTTTCGAGATCGTTGATAATCCGAATACGGCCGCGTTGAAGGATCGCCTCGAGCGAACTGCCTTTGAGGTCTTCGCCGTAGCCGCGCTCGAGGAGTAGCGGATCGTAATCCGCACGCGACCAATAGGCGGCCACGCGGGCGCCGTCTTCTTCGAGAAACGCCAACCCCATGCGGTCGCAGGGAAACAATTCGCGCGTGCTCTCGAACACGAAGTTCATGATGACGTCCAGGGATTCCCCGGCCGCGACGCGTTGGTTGACGGTATCCAAGACCGCGCGCTCCCGCTCGGAAAACGCATCGGGACTCGCCTCTTCCGCGTTCACGTCGACGAATTGAAGGACGTCGTTACGTTCTCGTTGGCTGGAGCGCGCTGTCGTCATAGCGGTCACCTATTCAATGAATTTCCCCCGTGGCGTGTATTGCGTATGCAACAGCTTATGGCTGAGATGGCCACAGGGCCCGTCGGTTAGAAAATCGTTGTAGACCCGGACAATTGCCGGGTTTTCATGGGACTTGCGCACGCTGTATGCGCGATCTTCCGAGTAGATTGCCTGCGCGCGCGCCGCGCGAATCGCGGGGCTGGTCGGTATCGGCTGGCCGCCGCCACCGAGGCATCCGCCGGGGCAGGCCATGAATTCGATGAAGTGGCACTCGCTGAACTTTCCGCCGGCTTTGATGTCTTCCATGACTTTCTTGGCATAGGCCGTGCCGTGCGCCACGGCCACCTTGAGCGTAGCGCCCTTCAACCACTCCCAATCGTCGATCAGCCCTTTCAACAGTTCCGGTACCGGCCCCACCTCGGTGACGGGGACTTCGGCGTACCGGATTCCTTCGAAACCACGCACCGGAATGATTTCAGCGTGGTCGAAGAAGCTTTCGACTTTCTTGCCCGTCACGAGTTCGATGACGGTACGCAACGCAGCTTCCATGACGCCGCCGGAGGCGCCGAAAATGACGCCGGAACCGGTGGCGGTACCGAACGGATCGTCGAAATCCGATTTCGGTAAATCCGGAAGGTAGATGCCGGCTTCGCTGATCATCTTGCCCAGTTCGCGGGTCGTGAGACCGTAGTCGATGTCCTTGTACCCGCTATCGCACATTTCGGGGCGGTTGCACTCGAACTTTTTCGCCGAACACGGCATCAACGCGACAGCGACGATGTCCTTGGGGTCGATCTTGTTGAGATGGGCGTAATACGTCTTGATGAGCGCGCCAAACATCTGCTGCGGACTCTTCGCGCTGGAGAGGTGCGTGAGGTACTCGGGGTAGAAGTGTTCGATGTACTTCACCCACCCCGGCGAACAGCTCGTAAACTGCGGGATGGCAACCGGTTCCTTGTCGACCAGCGCTTTTTTCAGGCGCAGCAGCAGTTCCGTGCCTTCCTCGATGATGGTGAGGTCCGCCGTGAAGTTGGTATCGAAGACCTTGTCAAATCCGCACAACCGAAGCGCCGTGTTCATCTCGAAGGTCAACGCCCGGCCTGGCGGGAGTCCGAAACACTCGCCAATACCGGCTCGTGGGCTCGGCGCCGTCTGCATGATGACGTGTTTCGTTGGGTCGTCGATGGCCGCCCAAACCTCGTCGGTCGGGTCGTTGGCGCGGAGCGCACCCGTGGGACAGCGATTGATGCACTGGCCGCAGTTGATGCAGATGACTTCCGCGAGCGGTTTGTCCATGAAGGTGGTAACCTTGGACTCGGCGCCGCGGCCTTCGACTTCGAGCACGCCGACTTCCTGGAAGTCGATACAGGTGCGAATGCAGCGCCGGCACAACACGCATTTGTTCATGTCGCGCACGACCGAGTGGCTCGACGTGTCGATCTCGAACAGGGGCTTGTCGGGATGGCCGAACCGGAAGAAATCGACGCCGTATTCCTTGGCGAGGCTCTGCAGTTCGCAATTGTTGTTGCGGTTGCAGGCATAACACTCGCCGTAGTGATTTGCGAGGAGCAGGTCGAGTATGTGACGGCGCGCCAGGCGCACCTTGCGCGAATGGGTTTTTACCTTGATGGGTTGCGTGATGGGAAACGCGCATGACGCTTGCAGCGTGCGCTGGCCCTCCACCTCGACAACACACATGCGACACACGCCGGCCACGCACAGATCCTCGTGGTGGCAAAGCGTCGGAATGCGCACGCCAAGTTCTTTGGCCGCATCAAGAATCGTGGTGCCGATAGGCACCTTGAGCTTCTTCCCGTCAATTTCTAATGAGACTTGTCCGCCGATGGCGGTCGTGTCTTTCGTCGGTTCGATCTGTTGACCTCGCTGGCTGACTGGCGCCCGCGATACATCCTTTCCAAAAGTGCTGGTCTCCGACATGCTCTACTCCTTACCCGCCGCGGCGAGATCCGTGCGTCCCATGATTTCGTCCGGGAAGTGCTTCACGATGGACAGGAAGGCGTTGGGGCTCGACTGGCCCAACCCGCACTTCGAGGCCAACTGCATCGTTTCCCCGAGCGAACAGAGTTCGCGCAGGTATTTCATCGAGCAGTTACCGCTCCAAAGCAGTTCCACGCCTTCCAAGAGTTTCTGGGTGCCGGCGCGGCACGGTGTGCACTGTCCGCAGGACTCATCGACGAAGAATTCGAGGAAATTGTGGGCGACGGACAACATGTCCCGTTGGGGTCCGAACACGATGATGGACCCGCCCGTCGGGATATCTTCAAAGGCGAGTGTTCGCGCAAATTCGCCGGCCGGAACGCAATGGCCGGATGCGCCGCCCACCTGGACCGCTTTGGCGTCTTCTCCGCCGACTTCCTGGAGCAGTTCGGCAATGGAAATTCCCATGGGAAACTCGTAGACGCCGGGACGTTCGCAGTCGCCGGATACGCTGAACAGTTTCAGGCCGGAGGATTTGTCGGTCCCGATCCCTTTGAACCAACTCGCGCCCTTGGCGAGAATGCAGGCGGCCCAGGCCAGGGTTTCGACGTTGTTGACGATGGTGGGATGGCCCATGTAGCCGGTGTCCACCGGGAAGGGGGGACGGTTACGCGGTTCACCGCGATTGCCTTCCAAGGACTCGATCAGCGCGGTCTCTTCACCACATACATAGGCCCCGGAACCCATCCGGATCGTAATGTCGAAGGCGAACCCTTCGCGGCCGAGGATGTTTTCGCCCAGCAGGTTCTCACTGCGCCGCCGTTCCAGCACGGCTTCCAGCAAGGGGCGCAAGTAAGTGTATTCGCCGCGGAGGTACACGATGCCGTTCTTTGCGCCGATAGCAATTGCGGCAATCGTCATCCCCTCGAATACGAGATCCGCGTATTCGGTCAGAATGACGCGATCCTTGAACGTACCGGGTTCCCCTTCGTCCGCGTTGCACACGACGTATTTCGTGTCGTCGCGCGCGGCAGCGGCAAGATTCCACTTGACGCCGGTGGGAAACCCCGCGCCGCCGCGGCCGCGTATACCGGATGCACTAATCTCTCCGATGGTATAGGCCCGGCTCATCTTGACAGCGTACCGGAGGCCGGCATTGGGTTTGACCGTACCAAAGGTTAACGTGCCGGTCCGGGTTGGTTGAATACTTTCTGCGTGGCTCATGGTCGCACTCATACCAACTGCTCCTGCGTGGTTTGGGCCGCGTGCACACCGAATACCTTCCGGCATCCTTCGACGATGTCGTGCACCTTATCGGATGTGACCCGGGTAAAGACGTGGTCGTTTACCAGCAATGCCGGTCCCTGGTCGCACATGCCGATACAATTGGCCCATTCCAGGGTAAAATGGCCATCGGGCGTGGTTTCACCGAAAAAGATGCCGAGTTCGCTTTCCAGTTGCCGCGCGAGCCGGCTCTTGCCATGGATGTCGCACGAGATGGTCCGGCACAACCGAATGACGAAGCGCCCCTTGGGGCGCCAGTCGAGGAAGCTGTAGAACGACACAACGCCGTAGACTTCGACGGGATGAATGTCAAGCACGTCGGCGACGATCTGCATGGCAAAATCGGAAACCCGGGCGTGTTTGCGCTGGATCTCTTGGAGGATGGGGATGAGGGCGCCGCGGTCGCGACCATAGGTTTCGGCCCACGACTGGATTTCCTTCCGGAATTGATCCTGTTCGGTCGTCAGCATCGGTCAACCCTCCTTCGCGGCAAGCAGGCGCTTGACCTTGCCGACGAGCGTCGCCGGGTCTACCGGTTTTTCCTGGAATTCATCGACCGGCACCACATCACTGTCGCGGTCGTACGCGAGGCCACTCACCTTGCTGATGCTCGTCAGCATGAGAATGGGTTTGTCGAACCCTTCGCGGCGGAGATCCTGCGCCATTGCCATGCCGTCGTCCGGCTGCTCCATCATGACGTCCAGAATGACGAGATCGGGCAACGAAGCCTCGATGGCTGCCATACCGGTGGCCCGGCTATTGGCACTGGTCACCTCGAACCCTTCGCGCTCGAGGAAGAGCGCACAGGCCTCGGTGATGTCCGGGTCGTCGTCGACTACGAGAATCTTGGCCATACTTCTACCTCTTGTCGGTTATCGGCGCTGCCGCCGCTGATCCGGTCTCCGGAAGGCCATTCCGGAGAAGCCACAGTTGGAACCGGGATTAATCGTGATTTATTTCACGATTAATGTCGACACTCTTATACCGTGTTCTAAAAGGAAATGCAAATTTTCCGTAAGACAACCACTAAAGGGAGTGCATATTCGATGCCAACATATTCAAACTAAAGGGTTTATACATAAAACGGGCATAAGATCCTGCGGCCATGCCTGTTATGCACGAACGAGCAGGTGTGGCGATGCTATGCGGCTTATCGAAAGCCGAGAGTGTGCACACATCCGTCAAGGACATATCTGTTCAAATCGATGATTTTCGGACTCTCCCCCCGTGGATCCGGGCGGCGGACCGACACGCCACGTCCGGCTTGCGTTGGGAATCGCGAGTTGGGGCGAGTTTGCGTTGGGCAAAGACGGATGGTAGCTTGTTGCGTCGACGTGCAGGACCGCGCCGTGCACCGGGCGTGGAATCGGCTGGGACGTCGGGGACCGCACGATGGGAGGACACGACGAATGGCACAGCTTGACAAGTATCTGAAGGCGATGGTCGAACATGGGGCCTCCGACCTGCATTACTGCACGGGGTGCAAACCCATATTTCGCAAAGACGGCTCGATTGCGGCGTTACGCACCGAGGAGAATCTGGAAGCGCAGACGGTTAAGAGCGTGCTGTACGAGATCATGCCGGAGGAGAACGAGAAGCAGTTCAACGAGGTACACGACACGGACTTTGCGTACGAACTCGAAGGGTACGGCCGGTTTCGGTGCAATGTCTTTATGGACCACAAGGGAATGGGGGGGGTGTTTCGTCTGATTCCCACGGAAATCCTGACCTGCGAACAATTGGGATTGCCCGATGCGGTGAAGAAGTTCTGCACGATGAGCAAGGGCCTGGTCCTGGTGACGGGCCCCACGGGAAGCGGGAAGTCTACGACGCTGGCAGCCCTGATCGATCTCATTAACGCGACGCGGAGCGATCACATAATCACCATTGAAGATCCGATCGAGTTCGTGCACAAGAATAAGCGGTGTCTGATCAATCAGCGGGAGGTCCACACCCACACCAAGGGCTTCAAGGCGGCCCTGCGCGCGGCCTTACGTGAGGACCCGGACATCGTGCTGGTTGGTGAAATGCGCGACCTGGAGACCACCCATATCGCGATCGAAACCGCGGAAACGGGGCATTTGGTGTTCGGCACGCTGCATACGACAACGGCGATTTCGACCGTCGACCGGCTGATCGATCAATTCCCTTCCGAGCAGCAACAGCAGATCCGGACCATGCTGGCCGGTACGTTGAAGGGGGTGGTTGCCCAGAACCTGCTCAAGAAGAAGGGCGGCGGCCGGGTAGCGGCACTGGAGGTTCTCGTTGTGAACGCGGCAGTTTCGTCGCTAATCCGGGAAGCCAAGAACAATCAGATCATGAGTATTATGCAGACCGCCAAGAAGGAGGGCATGACGCTCCTGAACGACGAATTGGCCAGATTCGTGAAGCAGGACATCGTGGAAGCCGAGGAGGCGTGGAAGAAAGCGGTCGACAAAGACGGGTTCATGAAAGCCCTCGAATCGGCCGGCGTCACGTCATTCAAACCACCGGCGGAGTAGGATACTCGCATGGCGTTTCATGCGCCGGCAGGGTTTGTTTTGGTGTGCGCTATGGTAAATGGTGGTCCGAACGCGTTAGGCTAGGACTACTTGTGACGAACATATCGCGGAACGGCAATAATGGTTCCCGGCGACGTGTAACAGCGAATTGGGCTTGCGAGGAGAATTCACCATGGATCGTAGAGATTTCTTGACTTCCGGTATCGCCGCAGCAGGCGCGACCGCCCTGGCCGCCGCCGGTCAGCAGACGGCTTCGGCCGGCGCGAATGAATCGAAAGGGTTCACGCTGAAGTACGCTCCGCACTTTGGCATGTTCAAGAACAGTGCGGGCGACGACCCGATCGATCAACTCAAGTTCATGGCGGACCAGGGGTTTACGGCCATGGAAGACAACGGTATGAAGGGTAAGCCGGTCGAGTTGCAGGAGAAGATCGCCCAGGAAATGACACGGCTTGGCATGACGATGGGGGTATTCGTTGCAACGGCGGACTTCGGCGAAGTGACTTTTGCGTCGAACGACCCAGAAATCCGCAAGAAGCTGGTGCAAGATATGAAGGATTCCGTTGAAGTGGCCAAGCGGGTCAACGCGAAATGGTGCACGGTGGTTTGCGGACGCTACGACGTGGGCCGGGAGTGGGATTATCAGACAGCCTATGCCATCGACAATCTGAAGGCCTGCGCGGAGGTCTGCGAGCCGCACGGTCTGGTCATGGTTCTCGAAGCGCTCAACCCGTGGAAGGACCATCCGGGAATGTTTTTGTCGAAGATCCCGCAGAACTACATGATCTGTCAGTCGGTGGGGAGTCCGTCATGCAAGATTTTATTCGACATGTACCACCAGCAGATTACCGAGGGGAACATCATTCCGAATATCGACCGGGCATGGGACGAGATCGCGTACTTCCAGATCGGTGACAACCCCGGCCGGAAAGAGCCTACGACCGGCGAAGTCAACTACCGGAACATATTCAAGCACCTTCATACCAAAGGGTACGAGGGTGTCCTTGGGATGGAGCATGGCAACTCGAAGCCGGGCAAGGAAGGCGAGCAGGCCGTAATCGACGCATACCGGTATTCCGACAGCTACGACGTGTAACCCCGATTTACGTCGCTCATGGCCCGAACCGTTCCAGATGCGGTTCGGGCCTTTACCGTGCCGGGTCGGACTGGGGAAGTCTCAAACTCGTTCACGGCGCACGGCATCTTTCCAGGCCGTCTGCTGCGCCAAGAGGGCCGTCGCCTTTTCCACATCCAAGGGCTTTGCGAAGTAGTACCCCTGACCGTAGTCACAGCCGCTCTCGCAAAGGGTGGCGAGATGCTCGGGGAGTTCGATCCCTTCTGCGATGACTTTCATGCGCAGGTTCTGCGCGAGCATGAGAATCGTTCGTACGATGAGGTGATCGTCGGCCGACTTGTGCATGTCTTTAACGAAAACCTGATCGATCTTGAGGTTATTGAGGGGAAACCGGTGCAAGTAGCTCAAGGAGGAATAGCCGGTCCCGAAGTCGTCGATGGAGAGTTGGATGTGCTGCGCCCGGAGTTTCATTAAGGTGGAGGACACCAGTTCCACGTTTTCCATGACGGCGCTTTCGGTGATCTCCAACTTCAGATGATTCGGATCGAGGCCGGTATCTTGCAGGATGGACTCCACCGAATCGAGGAGGTCCGGGCGCGCGAGTTCCTTGACCGACAGATTGACGCTTACGTTCAGTTCGGCCATATGCGGGAACTCCGTTTGCCATTGGCGCGTTTGCGCACATGCGGATCGGAAGATCATCTCCCCAATCTGGACGATCATCCCGGTTTCCTCGGCGATGGGAATGAACTTCACGGGTGGCACAATCCCCCGTTCGGGATGTTGCCAGCGGGCCAGGGCTTCGAAGGAGTCGATCTTCCCGGTTTCCAGTGAAACGATGGGTTGGTAGAAGACGCAGAACTCGTTCCGGTCAATGGCCCGGCGCAGATCGTTCTCCAGTTCCAGGCGCTCGATGGCAAGGGAATGCATGTCGAGGTCGAAGATCTCGTAGCAGGCTTTTCCCCGGCCTTTCGCTCGATACATGGCGGTATCTGCGTTGCGGAGAAACTCTTCGGGCGACTCGTAGTCGACGCCACTCAACGCGATGCCGATGGACACCGACGTAAACACTTCGTGGTCTTCGATCTGAAACGGTTTCTTGAGGAGGTGGAGGATTCGGTCCGCGACGCGAGACGCGTCTGCGATGTCCCGGATTCCATCGAGGAGAACGACGAACTCGTCCCCCCCGAATCGGGCGATGGTGCTTTCATAGCGGGCTACCGTATCGTTGGCGCGGAGGGCGCCGGCAAGGGCGTCGGAGAAGGCCTTCAGGAGCTTGTCGCCTACGACGTGTCCGAGTCCGTCGTTCACGACTTTGAACCGATCCAGGTCGAGGAATAGCACGGCGAACATGTAGCCGCGCGTACGGCGGGCATGCCGCATAGCCTGACCCAGGCGGTCCAGAAAGAGTGCGCGGTTCGGGAGGCCGGTTAACGCGTCGTGGAACGCCTGGTGGGCGAGTTGTTCTTCGACTCGTTTGCGGGGCGTGATATCGGATTGCGAACCGGCCATGCGGACCAGCGCGTCATTGGAATCGCGCACGGCCAATCCGCGGCACAACACCCACAGGTAGGTACCGTCCGCATGCCGAATGCGATATTCCGATTCGACGTGTTCGGTTTCGCCTTTGAGGTGTGCGTCGAACGTTGCCCGCACGTACGATTGGTCCTCGGTGTGGATCAGCGCGAACCAGTCGTTGGGGCTCGTCCCGATTTCGGTCTCCGCGTATCCCAACATGGATTTCCAACGCGGGGAAAAATAGACCGTGTCGTTCTTCAGATCCCAATCCCACAAACCGTCGTTGGCGCCGTTCACCGCCGCGGCGAATCGCTCTTCACTGCGCTGCAACGCATCCTGGGACTCCCGCTGAAGTTTGCGGTCGATTTCCAGTTGGGCAACCATCTCATCAAACGAACCCGCCAGCGAACCGATCTCATCCCTCCGGGATAGATTCAACCGTTCCGAGAGATCGTTCGTCGCGGCGATCGCGGCGGTATGACGCGTCATGCGGGTGAGTGGATTTGTGATCTCGCGGCGAAAGAACAGGACCAAGGCCACCAGCCCCAGCGCGGCCAAGGCCGCTTGGACAAGTAGGCCCGTTTGCATGATGTTGCGCGCCTGACTGAAGAACCCCCGTTCGAGATCGGCGTGCAGGAGCAACCCGGCATTTCCAGTGATATCTGGATAGACGGCATAGGCGCGGAAAAGTCCATCATTCAACGGATACGCTTTTACCGATTGGCCGTTCTTTCGGTAGTCTGCAATAAGGGTCTGCGCCTCTAAAGGCGCTGCGGCATCTCCGGCGACCCAAACCTGAAACGCCAATCCGGTCTGCCGGAACAAGTTCATCATCAAACCACGGTTCAAACGTCTCCCGACCACCAGCACGGAATCACTTTCCGCGCCCCTGGCAACGAACTTGGCTGCCACGAGGAGCGGACCGTCGCTGGAGAGCACGACCCCCTTTTTCGGCGTATTCTGAGCAACGGTGGAAAGCACGCCCTCGACCCAACCCGTATCCGGCGGAGTCGGTCCCGTCGCGGCTTCCGTGCGCACGACCGACCAGAGCGGGGCTCCGTGAGAATCGCCCAAGAGCGCAAAATCCAGCGCGTCTCCCCCGGGAAGCGCGTCCAGCAAGCGGTTGGGATTCTCGGAAGTCGCTCCGTTGGCAAGCCTTTGGAGGAAACCGATCTGGTTGGCCCAGTCCGACGCCAACGTGTCTAACCCGGATGTCGTGCGGTTGAGGGCCTCGATGCACCGCATCATGTCTTTGACGGCGGCGTCTTTTTCAGCGAGATTGAGACGGCTGCCGAGGAGAGATTGCTGAAGAAAGTAACTGAATCCGACGACGAGGGAGATGGTAACGATTAAGATTGCTTCGACCTTGAGTCGCAGCGACACAGGTGCCTCCCGAATTCCCGCGCACCACTCAACGGCGACCGTCACAACGAATCTGAATTCATTGCGGCTTTGGCGACCCCTGCCGGGATTCAGGATGGCATTTTTATGTTAGATTGTCAATAGTTTAGCTACTAGTATTAGCGTATCAATGACCGGAGCTACCGAGATACCGATGCAGGGCGGGACGTGATTTGCGTTTTGCGCCGAACGCGTTTCTATGGTAGCATTCCGGCCTTGCCATGATTCACGTTACGTGTACCCAATGCGGATTGACGATAGCAGTGCCTCCCACGGTTCAAGGACGTTGGGGGGTGTGTTTCGCATGCGGTGCGCGACTTCTGGTTCCCCATACGTCGGACGGCGAGCGGGAACTCGACCTGCAGTTTGAACCCGGACACCGAATCTCCGATCGGTATGTGATCGAAGCGCCCGTCGGAAAAGGCGGGATGGGGGTGGTGTACCGGGCCCACGATAGCCTCATGAACGAGCGGGTGGCGCTCAAATTCCTGGATCCACGTATCGTACACACGCAAAAGGGCGTCCGCTTGTTCATACAGGAGGCGCAGGTCGCCCGCCGGCTTCGACACGAAAACATCGTTGCGGTTCATGATGTGAGCGCAACGCCCGATGGCATCCTGTACATCTCGATGGAGTTCCTCCAGGGACAGTCGTTGCGGGCCTATCTCCGGGGTCATCGGAATCAACGCAAGCTGGTCAACGTACGACTCGCGGTAACCTTGACCGCCCAGGTTCTGGCGGCGCTCGATTACGCCCATCGGATTGTCATTCACCGGGACATGAAACCCGAGAACGTCATGCTACTGGCCGGCGAGCGCGTCAAGGTCCTCGACTTCGGGCTGGCCAAGGTGGTCGATGAGGAATGCCTCTTCTCGGACAAAGGTCCGGACGGGAAGTCCACGCGGGTGGTGGGGACGGAAGCGTACGCGTCGCCCGAGCAACTCCGGCACAGCGAGGTGGATTCTCGCGCGGACCTTTACACGGTGGGTTTGCTGCTCCGGGAACTGTTGACACTTCGCACGCCGCTGGACGAGTTTGTGGAGGTGACCGCAGTCCGGGACGACGTTTCCCCGTCGTTGCTTGCGGTCTTGCAGAAAGCGGTTCAACTTCCGCGCGAAGACCGCTGGCAAACGGCCGGAGAGTTCCGAACGCAACTGCTGAAATCATTCGAAGAGTCGTATCGATCCGTCTTGGAGCCCAACATCGAGGTCGAGCCCGGCCGCGAGGTGTCTACCGAAGGGATGGTCTTTCTGGAGGGCGGCAGTTTCCTCATGGGGAACAAGAGCGTGCCGGACGAAGCGCCGGAGTTTGAGGCCACGGTCGAACCGTTCTTCATCGATGCGTATCCCGTGACGAACGCGCAGTATGAAGAGTTTCTGCGCGCGACCGGCCGGCCGTCACCCAAGCTTTGGGGCATTCCCGATTACCGCGGCGCCGATCAGCCAGTGATCGGGGTTACGTGGGAAGAAGCGGCGGCTTTTGCGATGTGGTCCGGGAAACAATTACCCACGGAAGCGCAGTGGGAATATGCGGCGCGGGGCAAGGAAAACCGGAAGTATCCGTGGGGCAACTATGAACCGGACGCGCACAAGGCCAATTACGGGGACTTCCTGAATATGCCGTCCATCGTTTCGATGCACGAAGAAGGGAAGACTCCGGATAACGTCTACGATTTAGCAGGGAACGTACACGAATGGACTGCGGACCTGTATCTTCCTTACGATGCAGTGCGCCGCGAGGCTGCGGCCCGTACGGGACCGCCCAAACGTGTCGTGCGGGGCGGCTCGTGGCACTCTCCGGCGTCGGAACTCCGATGCACCGCGCGCAAGGGATTGTTTCCGGAAAGCGCGCAACCCACCGTGGGGTTTCGCTGCGTCGTACCGTTTCAAAGACCCGGGGGCTAATGGACCGAGGCGTCCGCACGGGCAATTGACACGATGGGTGGTCGTGTGCTCGAATTTCACGGGCTGGAAGGAACACAGGAATTACCGTATGAACAAACATGAGGCCATACGCTACTTGCTCGACAAATGTATCGTGGCCGTCGTTCGCGCGGATTCGGGGGGAGACGATCTGGTCCGTGTAGTGGAGGCGGTGGCGGAGGGAGGCGTCCACTGTATCGAAGTCACGATGACGACGCCGGGGGCCTTGCAGTGCATCGAGACGGCTTCCGCGACACTTGCCGGCGCGGATGTTCTGCTGGGTGTGGGCACCGTGCTCGATGCAGAAACGTGTCGAATGGCGATACTGGCCGGGGCCCAATATGTGGTCACGCCGACGCTTTCGGCGCCGGTCATTCAGATGGCCCGGCGCTACGGGAAACCGGTGGCGGCAGGCGCCTATACGCCCACGGAGATCCTGACCGCCTGGGAGCAGGGCTCGGATTTTGTGAAGGTTTTTCCGGCAAGTATCGGGGGTCCCGACTATATTAAAGCGATCAAAGGGCCGCTCCCCCAGATTCCATTGATCCCGACGGGTGGCGTAGAGGTAGATAACGTGGGTGCTTTTCTTAAGGCTGGGGCGTCCGCATTGGGGGTCGGCGGTAATCTGGTCGGCAAGAAACTGGTAGCCGCGCGGGATTTCGACGGCATTACGAAAAACGCGCGGGCGTTCGCGGAAGCGGTACACGCGGCACGGTCCGGCTAGCTGTCGGGTTCATGAAACGACTATTGCAGGCGATCGGCCTTCGAAAACGAGACAAGGTCGCGCCGAATGCGTCGCAGCACGCCATCCAAGTCACGAGTACGGTCGACCGGCACAAACAGCCCTGCCTGTTTATCCCCTCCGATCGCGAAGGGGATCAAGCGCTCCTCGTCTACTTGCACCCGTGGCGCCACGGATACGATTTCGACTCGACCCCATGGCAACGCGAGGCAAAGGAACGGGGATGGCACTTTCTCGCACCCCATTTTCGCGGCCCGAACCGGCGGCCCCAGGCCTGCGCATCGCGGTTCGCCCGGCAGGATGTGCTGGACGCGGTTGATAGCATCTGTGCCGCGCATGCCGTGGATCGCGACCGCGTCTATGTGGGAGGGGTGTCCGGGGGCGGCCACATGGCGTTGGTGATGGCAGCGGAAGCGCCGGACCGATGGGCGGCCGTGTCGGCGTGGTGCCCGATCACTGACCTCGCCGCGTTCCACGCCGAATGTGTGGCGATGGAAGCGAAAGCGTACCGGCATGTGGAGAAGGTTGCCGGGGGCGCGCCGGGATCTTCTCCCAAGGTCGACCGTGAACTTCAGTACCGTTCGCCGGTTTTTCACATGGCAAAGGCGGCGCGTGTCCCCGTGGAGATTGCGCACGGCATTCACGACGGCCAACCTCGCGGCATTGGGATTCAGCACAGCGTATGGGCTTACAACGCCCTGGCTGAGTCATTGGGTGGACAGAAGGTAACGGACGGGGAACTCGAGGCCCTTCGGGGAAAGCGAATTCCGGAGACATCCGATCGGACAGATCCGACGGATGGGTCCGATCCGTCGTTTGGGCGCGGGATCTATTTCCGGAGAACGGTAGGTCAATCGCGCCTGACCATCTTTGATGGCGGCCACGAGGACCTGCCCGCTGCGGCGTGCGCGTGGCTGGAGAATCACCGGCGCAGTTAAGCTTCTCATAATGAAAACGCCGGACGGTTTCCCGCCCGGCGTTCGTGACAGGGTCGCTCGATGTCCCGCCGAAACTACATTTTCTGCATCATTGACAGGAAATCGGCGTTGGTCTTAGTCTTTCTCAACTTGTCGATGAGGAGTTCGGTGGCTTCCGTTACGCTGAGGGGACTGAGGACCTTGAGCAGCAGCCAGATGCGCTGCAGCTCGTCTTCGCCCACGAGCAATTCCTCTTTGCGGGTGCGGGATTTTTGCACGTCGAGCGCCGGGAACACGCGCTTCTCCATGAGGCGGCGATCCAGGTGAATCTCCATGTTGCCGGTGCCCTTGAATTCTTCGAAGATAACGTCGTCCATGCGGCTGCCGGTTTCAACCAGCGCCGTCGCGAGAATAGTCAGACTGCCGCCTTCTTCGATGTTGCGGGCGGCGCCGAAGAATCGCTTCGGACGTTGTAGCGCGTTGGCATCCACACCGCCGGAAAGGACCTTGCCGCTGGCGGGGACGATGACGTTGTACGCGCGCGCCAGGCGGGTAATGGAGTCCAGCAGAATGATCACGTCGCGCTTGTGTTCGACGAGACGCTTGGCTTTCTCGAGGACCATCTCGGCGACCTGTACGTGGCGCTCCGGCGGTTCATCGAAGGTTGATGCAATCACCTCGCCTTTGACGGAGCGCGACATGTCGGTGACTTCTTCGGGCCGTTCATCGATGAGCAACACGATGACGTGCGCTTCCGGATGGTTGATCCCGACGCTGTTGGCGATCTTCTGCAATAGCACCGTCTTACCCGTAAACGGCGCCGCCACGATGAGGCCACGCTGTCCCTTACCGATGGGAGAGATGAGGTCCATGATGCGCATGGCCACTTCTTTCTGTTCGGTTTCGAGGTTGAGGCGTTCGTTCGGGTGGAGGGGGGTCAGGTTGTCGAAGAGGATTCGTTCGCGGGCAACCTCGGGGCTTTCGTAATTGACGGCCTCGACCTTGAGCAGGGCGAAGTACCGCTCGCCTTCTTTGGGCGGCCGCACATGCCCTTGAATCGTGTCACCCGTGCGCAGGGCGAACTTGCGGATCTGGGACGGCGACACGTAGATGTCGTCGGGGCCCGGCAGGTACGAGTAGTCTCCCGAGCGCAGGAATCCGAACCCATCGGGCAGGATTTCGAGCGTGCCTTCACCGTAGAGCGATCCGGTCGCCTCGATACTCTGTTGCAGGATGCGGAAGATGAGGTCCTGCTTCTTGAGTCCGCTGTATCCGTCGACGTTGAGGTTGCGGGCCGTATCGGCCAGCTCGGTCATCGTCATGCGTTTGAGATCACCAATGGCGATTTCCGGTCCGTTGGCGTTGGCAATAGCGTTCTCGCTCTCCGGGTCGTTCGCCACGTCCACTACGGGATGAGATGGACGACGGTCGCGGCCATGGTCGCGGCCGCCTCGCGAGGGCCCTCGTCCGGGACCACCCGAGTTGGACCGTTTTGGTTTGCCGCGCGGCCTGGAGTGGGACTTGTCGTTTGCGGTTCTCTCTGCCATTCATCTTCCTTTCGTATCCCTGAGTTCGGGGGAGGCGCGGATGCGCCGGGCACTCGTGGCATACCTGTGTTGTATCGATTGCCATAAATTCGCCACCGCTTACGGTGCTGCGTGACGTTCTAGTGTATTTCCGCCCAGTTGTCTCCGATTCCAACGTCCACCTTCAGCGCGACGTCCAGTTCGACCGCTTCTTCCATGATGCGTTTCATTGTGGCGGCGGTTTCCTCGGCATTCGGCGCCGGCACTTCGACGACCAACTCGTCGTGAACCTGCAGGATCAACTGCGCATCCGTCCCCTTCAGCGCCGCATCCAGGCGAATCATGGCGAGCTTGATGATGTCCGCCGCGCTTCCCTGTACGGGGGTATTCGTGGCAATCCGCTCGGCGGCCTTTCGCATGCTGGCGTTGCGGGACGTCAATTCCGGGACGTACCGCCGCCGCTTCAGCAGCGTAGAAACGTAGCCGTCGTTCGCCGCCTGTTTCAACGTCGTATCAATCCAGGTACGCACGCCCGGGTACTTCTGGAAATACTGATCGATAAACCGGGCGGCTTCAGCGTTCGAAATGCCCAGATTCCGGGACAGGCCGAAGGCGCTGATCCCGTAGATGACGCCGAAATTGACCGCTTTGGCCTGGCGGCGCATTTCGGAGGTGACCAACTCGGGCATGACACCGAACACCCGGGCCGCCGTTTCCTGATGGATGTCGGCATCGTGTTCGAACGCTTCCTTGAGATGCGTGTCCCCCGAAAGATGGGCCAGAATACGCAATTCAATTTGAGAGTAATCAGCCGAAATCAGCTTCCGGTCCCGATTCCGCGGAACGAATCCTTGGCGGATGCGTTTCCCGATCTCGGTCCGTACCGGGATATTCTGCAGGTTGGGGTCGCTGCTGGATAAGCGCCCGGTTGCTGCGACGGCCTGATTGAACGATGTATGTATTCGCCCGGTACTGGGGTTCACCAGTTTGGGCAATGCTTCGATGTAGGTTCCTCGAAGTTTTTCGAGTACTCGATATTCCAACACCTTTTCCGGCAAGGGGTGCTCGTGGGCGAGCACCTCGAGCACTTCCATATCGGTGGAGTAGCCCGTTTTCGTTTTCCGGATAGGCTTCAGCCCGAGCTTTCCGAACAGGATTTCCTGCAATTGCTTGGGCGAGTTTATTTGAAACGGCTCCCCTGCCGTTTCGTGAATATCGGCTTCCAGTGTTTTCAGACGCCCTTCGACTTCCTTCTGAAGGTCATCGAAGATGCGCAGGTTCACCCCGACGCCGGCCTGTTCCATACGGGCCAGCACTTGTATCAAAGGCCCTTCGACCTTGTCGAAGAGATCCGTCAAGCCTCGTTCGCGCAATAGCGGTTGAAACACCTCGGATAGGCGCCACGTGATATCCGCATCCTCGCAGGCATATTCACTCGCGCTCTCAACGGGAACGGTATCGAAGGTAACCGCTTTCGATCCCTTGCCGATCAGGTCGGATATGGGGATCATTTTGCGCTTGAGGTAGTGGAGACTGACTTCCTCCAGATTATGCCTCATCCGCCCGGCATCTGTCAAATACGAGGCTACCATCGTATCCAGCCCGATTCCGGTCAATGAAAGCCCCGCACGCCCCAGGACGATAAGGTCGTATTTGATATTGTGGCCGACCTTCGTGATTTCGGGGTCTTCGACCAGGGGCCGCAGGAGATCGAGGGCGGTCGAGCGGTCCAGCGGGGCGCCTTTTTGGGGCTTCGTGACGGACGCCATCGCCTCGTCCGTATGGCCGACGGGGATATAGTAGCCCTTACCCGCCGCACAACTCAGGGAGACGCCTACCAGTTCGGCGCGCATCGGGTCGGTCGAGGTGGTCTCGGTGTCGATGGCGAACGTTCCGGATTGGCGCATTTCCGCGATGGCCTTTTCGAGCGCTTCCCGTGTGAGTATGAGTTGATAGTCGGTGGTTTCGGTTTCCGCTGCGTCGGGCAGGTACTCTTCGAGCAGTGACTGGAATTCCAGGGCGTGAAATGCTTCGGCCAACTTTGACCGGTCTTCTTCGCCGCGGTGGCAATCCGCGATTGTCAGCGCCAAGTCCACGTCGGTTTTGATGGTGACCAGTTCGCGGCTCAGCATCGCGATAGCGCGGTCTTCTTCGAGTTTCTCGCGCTGTTTGCCCTTGAGTTCGTCGATGTGTTCGTAGATCCCTTCGAGGGAACCGTATTTTTCCAGAAGCGTTTTGGCGGTTTTCGGTCCGATGCCGCGCACGCCGGGGACGTTGTCGGCGGTGTCTCCCATCAGACCGAGCGCGTCGATGACGTGGGCCGGGTCGCAACCGAACCGTTCGCGAACTTCTTCGACGCCGTACCAAGCGCCACTCTCGCCCTTGCCAGGGTCATAAACCTTCACAGTGTCGTTGATGAGCTGGAGCATGTCCTTGTCGCCGGTGACCAATATGGTTTCGATGTTCTCCGATTCGGCGCGACGGGCCAAAGTCCCCATGATATCGTCCGCTTCGACCCCTGGTTGCGAGAAGATGGGGATGTTGAACGCTTTGACCAGTTCGTGGATGAGCGGGAATTGGGACGAGAGTTCTTCGGGCATGGCTTCGCGATTGGCCTTGTACTCGGGATACATGTCGTCGCGAAAGGTCTTCCCGGGGGCATCGAACACCACGGCAATATGACTGGGTTCGTGTTCGCGCAGGAGTTTGAGCAGGATTCGCGCGAAGCCGTAGACGGCGTTGGTCGGCTGGCCTTTGGAATTGGTCAGGTTGCGGATGGCGAAGAACGCGCGATACGCAAATGCGCTGGCGTCGATAAGAAACAACCGGTCAGCCATGGCTCCCCTTTCCGACCGCGGCCAGCACCTCCTCCGCGGCGCGTCGGCTGGCGCCGGGATCGCCGAGACGATCCCGGACAGTTTGCAGTTCGTTCACCATCTCCGTACGGGCCGGGCCGTCGTCGAGGAGTTCGAGCGCGACGGGCAAGATATTGCGGACTGTGGCCTCGTGCTGCACGAATTCCGGCACGATGCGTTTCCCAGCAAGGATGTTCACCATTCCGATGTGATCCACCCGAACCAGCAGACGCGCCAACCAGTAGGTAATCGGCGCCACGCGATAGAGAATCACCATGGGAACGCCAAAGAGCGTCGTTTCGACTGTGGCAGTGCCGGAGGCTACGAGACAGAACCGGGCACCATCCAGCACTTCGTAGGTCTTGCCAATGACAGTCTCCACAGGGAAGTCACCGGCGATGCCGCGAATTTGCGCTTCACGGGCCTCGTCCACGCAGGGAACGACAAAATGCGCGTCGGGATGTTTCTCCTTAATGCCGCGCGCCACATCAATCATCGTGCCGAGCAACCGGCCAATCTCCTGTTCGCGGCTGCCGGGCAGGAGGCCGATGACCAGCCCCTCTCGGTAGAGTCCTTCGATGGGTGTCGCGGCGATATGGTCCAACAAAGGATGGCCCACAAACGTGCAATCGACGCCGACCGCTTCGTACAGCCGCTTTTCAAAGGGCAGGATTACGAGCACTTTGCGGACGATCCGGGCGATGGTGAACACCCGGCCCCGTTTCCAGGCCCAGACCTGGGGGCTGATATACCAGACCACGGGGATATCGAGCATCGCGGCCCGCTTGGCGATCTGAATGTTGAACCCGGGATAGTCGATGACCACCAGGCCGTCGGGCGCCTCGTATTCGAAGCCGCGCACGGTTTCGACGTAGAGGCGTTTGAAGAAGGCGAAGTGTTTCACCACTTCGATGAACCCCATGATGGCGTTGCTGGCGAGGTCATGCCGCAGTTCCATGCCGGCGGCTTTCATCCGTTTCCCGCCCAGCCCGACACATTGGACCTCCGGGTCCAGTTCGCGAAGGGCGTGAATGAGGTTGGCGCCGTGAAGGTCGCCCGACGATTCGCCGGCTGAAAAGAAGATACGCGTCACGGGTGCTCCCGGATCGAATCGACCACTTGCTGCGCGATCGTCAGTGCCTCGAGTGCGTCCTCGCCGGATACGACCGGGCGTCGCCGCTCCCGGACGCATTGAACGAACGACGCGAGTTCGAGTTTGAGCGGCTCGTCTTTATGCACGTCAAGGGGTTCGACCGTGATGAGGTCCATGGGCGTCATATCCTCTTCCAGTGGACCGGGTTTCTTGCGGTACACCAGCACTTCCTGCGCGCTGTAATCGGTGGAAACATAGCTGTCCCGCGCGAAAATCCGGATCTTTCGCATCCGCTCGACGGAGACTCGGCTGCAGGTGATGTTTGCCACGCAGCCCGAGGCGAAGCGGATCCGGGCGTTGGCGATGTCTTCGAATTTGGAAAAGACGGGCACGCCGACGGCATCTACGGCGGTTACGGGTTCTCCGACGAGGGACCGGACAATTTCGAGGTCGTGAATCATCAGGTCCAGTACGACGCTCACGTCATCACCCCGGTTCGGATAGGGGCTCAGCCGGTGACATTCGATAAACTTGGGTTCGCGTACGGAATTGAACAGGGCCACGACCGCGCCGTTAAACCGCTCGATATGCCCCACCTGGAGGAGCCGGCCGTGCGACTCGGCGGAGGCCACCATGCGCTGGGCCTCGTCGATCGTCGTTGCGATCGGTTTCTCGACCAAAACGTCCACGCCGGACTCGAGGAATTGGACGGTCACATCATGGTGCGCGACGGTCGGCACGACCACCGACACGGCATCGACGCCGGCGCGGATCAATTCATTGACGGCGCCGAACGCGGGCGTGTCAAAATCCTTCGCGGCCTTTCCGCGGCGGTCCGAATCCGTATCCACAACGCCGGCGAGCGCCACATCTTCCAGTGCCGCATAGTTGCGTGCGTGATGGTAACCAAGGTGTCCAACGCCGACGACACCGACGCGTAGGGGAGTCATGCAAGAAACCCTTCGGGATGAATGCCGGGCCATACGCCCAGGGCAATTGACGCTGCCGTATTGCTTCGTATTTGCGAACTACTTCGTAATGCCACGAATGGAATTCTGAACAAAATCAATGAAGTGGGTCCGTTCCGGGCACTCGTCGACGGACGCTTCGATTTCATAGATCGCCTGCGTCGTATTCAGGGTTGACCGGAACATGATTTTGTATATGGTCTTGATACTGGATCGCGCTTCGTCGGACACTCCGTTTCGCTGGAGCCCACGGGTGTTGGGCCCGCAACACCGGGCCGGGTTTCCATCCACGATCATGAAGGGTGCAACGTCATGCCACACGCGACTCAGCCCGCCAATCATCGCCATCTTGCCGACGGCACAGAACTGATGGATGGCGCTGAGCCCGCCGATGATGGCGCAGTCTTCGACCTTCACATGTCCGGCCAAGGCGACGCAGTTCGCAAGGATGACGTTGCTGCCAACGTCGCAATCATGTCCGACGTGCGCGCAGGTCATGATGAGGCAATCGTCGCCGATGCTGGTGATACGGTGCTCGTCTTCATAGCTGCTCATCGTGCTCGCGCTGATGGTGGCGTGTTCGCGAATCACGTTGCGGTCTCCGATCTCCAGGCGCCCGACAAATTCGCTTTTCTGCTTGAGATCCTGCGAGACGACGCCGACCTGAGCGCCGGAGTAGAGGCGATTGCCCTGGCCCAAAACGGTACGGCCATCGATGACACAATGGGGACCCACCGACGGTCCCGGATCCGATACGTACCTGCGCTCCGATGATGCTGTACGCCTGAATCTCGACATCGTCGGCCAACTCGGCGTTGCCATCGACGATCGCTGTCGGATGAATGCTCATGCGATGTGTCACTTCCGCCCTCGCTCCCGAGGCTTTTGGACGCACGTCACGATCCGTCGTTCACTGGATTGCCCGCAACACTGGACCCTGGCCGAGGTCGATGAACCGTGGCGAATATCGTGCGCACTTACCACCCGCCCCGTGGTACCGCGTGCGGGTTCATGGGGTTTGGTCCTCGCCGTCACTTTGTCCCGAACTCGGCATATCGTCGCTGCACCAGAAGACGATGTTCAGGATGGATGGTACCCCAGAGGTGTTAGGGATAGCACAATCGGGGTTGGAAATCAAGCGAGCCGCGCGATTTACGGGCTACGCGTCCCGGGGTGAGAGGGCGACCTCGCCCTTCAAAGCAGCGTTGGTTCGGGCATCGTGTCGAACCGACCGTGGGCCCGGGCGCCTCCATGCTTCCGGGCCCGCGGCGGTGGCTATTTGATGATGGGGAATTTCAGGACGAACTCGGCGCCTTCGTACTCGTTCTCACTGAGTACGACTTCGCCATTATGACGCCGCATAATGTTCTTTACCGCGGCCAACCCAAGGCCCGTACCGCCCTTGCCCTTGGTGGAGTAGAACGTATCGAAGATCTTGGTGCGGTTTTCCTCGGGAATACCCGGGCCCGTGTCTCCGACGGCGACACAAATATAGTCCGGGTCGCGCCAGGTCCGGATGAGGATCTCCCGGGGCGGGGCCTGGCCATCCATCGCCTGGCAGGCGTTGGTAATCAGATTCAATACGGCTTGCCGCATCAGTACGAAATCC
The DNA here is from genome assembly GCA_963745075.1 of Candidatus Hydrogenedentota bacterium. GTDB lineage: Bacteria > Hydrogenedentota > Hydrogenedentia > Hydrogenedentales > SLHB01 > JAHDWY01. Next base: position 151,701 of record CAVUWV010000031.1, read on the forward strand.
CCTTCACACAGGGGGATATGCTGTTCGAGTTCGCGATTCACTTTGACCGCCATCTTTTGCATGAGCGGCATACTTACCGTGAGGCACGTTTCCACCACATCGTTGATGTTCAGAATGGAGAACCGTTGGGTTTCGTGGCGCAGAAAGTTCATGGCGGACCGAACGATATCCGTGCAGAGACCGATTTGGCCGTGCATCATCTGCAAACGGTCGGGAGTCGGCACGACTTCCGGGCGGTTGAGAATCATCTCGAGTTGACCGGTAATCACGGCCAACGGCGTACCCAAATCGTGAAGCATGCCGGATACAAACCTGCCCAGCGTCTCGAACCGGTTGGCTTCCATGGCCAGTTCTTCCATGCGCCGCCGTTCCAATTCCTTCTCGCGTTTGTCCAGCCCTTCTTCGACGTGCCGGAGCATGACCTTCGCGTCGAATGGTTTTACGATGTAGGCCAGCGCGCCGTACTCGACGGCGTTCATGGCCGAATCCAGTTCGCCGAACCCGGTCAGGATAATTACTTCGGTTTCGGGGAACTTGGTCTTGGTCCAGCGCAATAATTCGACACCGGATTGTTTGGGCATGCGGAGGTCGGTGATTACGAGATCGACCGGTTCGGATCGCAGCACTTGTTGCGCTTTCGATACATCCTCCGCGATGAGAACTTCATGGTCTGCTTTCAGGAGCATTCGGAGGGCCTGCCGCGGCCCGTTTTCGTCGTCGACGATCAGAATTCTCCCGCGAATAGCCTGCTTTGAAATCGGTCCCATTTCTCTACCCATCCCCAGCGTTTCCGGAGCCGCAACCGTTAGGATACCCATGGTTTTTCAACCCCCTGCGTTACAAGTCGGGCTAGTTAGGAGCAAGATAGGTGCCAATGTGTCAACAATTTGTCAAGTCGGTTTATGTTAACTCTTTACAACTGTCAATTTGACGAAGAATCTGTACATTTTTGTACAGCAATCACCAAAACACGGATTCCCTGTACATTTTTGTACAAACGAAATCGCCCGGAAGAAGTATGCATATCGGTGTAAGGGACAGGGAGCTATTACTTTTTGGGGACCACCGGTTTCCGGTTCGGGACCGGCTGCCAAAAAGAGGCTTGCAGTTTACGAAGCGCTGTGGTTAAATAGCGTCTTCGCCGTTCCAATGGAGCGGACGAGAAAATGCAAACAAGAGTGTTAGAACGAGAACCGACGGGAAAACGTGATATGGGCAGCATATTCAAACATGCCGACGCGCAACACGCCGTGAAGCACGGGGTAGCGTGGTGCACCATGTCCACGTTTATTCGTGGCGTGGCCCGAGTACCCGCCTGCGGTTCTCGTCTCGAGGTGCAGCTATTGACGTAGCGACTTAGAGAAAAAAGCTCAAACAAACCGAGCGCCGCAGGCGAGAATCCACCGCCTGCGGCGCTTTTACTTTTCGAGTATGCAATCTTTTTTTGGGCGGTTCCGGGTGGTCCGGGGCCGAGTCAATAACCACAAGGAGACGCAGCATGAAATTCCGACATCACGACGCCGTGCTCATTACGGTGCCCCGCTGGGGCAAGCGAATGTGCACGAACCGATCCCAATTATCCGGTGATAACGAAAACTCAAGACGATGTAGAAAAGGAGAGTCCAGTCATGGCACGGTTCAATGCGGAGTTCTGGGAGATTCCAACTCAGTCCGCCTATCTCGATAATATTCCGTCCGAGCGGGCCTTGTGGTTTGAGACAGATGAAGACCGCGAGCGGCGGTACGCACTGCACGATTTCTTCCGCAGCGTGTTGCCGTTCGTGAAAGACATCATCGATGCAAAATTGACGGCGCGACAGCGCGAGGTTTTGCGTCTGTATTACTTCTGCAACAAAACGCAGGAGGACATCGCCGCGATGCTGAACTTGTCGCAGTCGACGGTCAGCCGGCACCTGTTCGGAACCGTCCGCAATGGGAAGAAGGTCGGCGGGGCACTTCCCAAGCTCCGGCGTGCCATTGAGGAACGGGATCATGTGCCGATCCATTCGGCACTGGCCCAGTTGCGGACGCGCTTCGACGAAGCGACGGTCGCTGCATGAAGCGGCTGACGGCACGCAATACGTGCGTAATGCGGATAGTGGCAGCCGGAGAAGGCGCCCGGACGTGCAGGTAACACGATACGGGACCCGCGGTACCGTAAAGTGAATGCTTGTAAGCGCCGGGCGCCTTTGATACACTGGAGTCCGGACACAAAACCGTGTACGGGTGGGGTACCGGGTGCGAGACCCCGGCGCAGGAGCCTTACACGTACAACTGTCAGTGGGTTATCGCTGCCCAACTTGACAGCGTGGGGTCTTTGTGGTTAAATGTAGACTACCATGGATTTTAGTAAGCGGAACTAAGGAGACGACCACAATGAAAAAACTACTGATTGGGGTAGTGGCGGTCATGCTGGTTGCCGGAAGCGCAACCGCTGCTACCTGCGGACCCAAGACCTGGGACGACATGTCCTGGTGGGGCAACACGGGCGCGACGCCCGAGCCGTATCCGGATCAAGGCGCGGCTGGATGCCCCGACTCGACCGCCCGGTCCTGCTATTGGTGGTGGCCGCAAGAGCCCGACACCAACAGCGGCGACACGGAACTGTGGGGTAACCGAGGCGTTATTTATCACTGCTGGGAAAAACCCCCGATGCCGCCTCCGCCGCCACCCCCGCCGCCTCCGCCGCCTCCCGTGGTACAGCGTACGGCGATCGTGCTCAACAACGTCTTGTTTGATTTCGACAAGGCCGTGTTGAAGCCGGAAGGCAAAGCGGAAGTGGACAAGCTGATCAATGAAATGAAAGCCCATCCTGGCGACACGGTCGAGATCGAAGGGCATACGTGCGACCTCGGCAGTGAAGAGTACAACATGGGTCTTGGTCAGCGCCGTGCGGATGCTGTGAAGAGCTACATGGTTGAGAGCGGCATTGCCGCCGACCGCATCACGACGAAGAGCTACGGTGAAACCCAGCCGGCCGTGCCGAATGACGGGCCGGCGAACCGGAAGCTGAACCGGCGTGCGGTGTTCAACATCACGCTCGGCAGTGAATAACCCTTAGCGAACTGAAATCCTGCAAACCGCCCCGGTGTGCAACCCACCGGGGCGGTTTTTTTGTTCGGTCGAAGGCTGGAGGTGGCTGGTTTTCTGCCTGCTGACGCAGCGACTGCAACATGAATCGAGGTTTTCGGCCGTCATTCACACAGCCGGGGGCGGCTGTGCCACACAACTCACTCCAAAGATTTGGTTTCGGCCCGCACTGATCAGTTCTTCCAAGACCTGGAACGAGAAGCCTGCGGACTGATACTAGACAAGCGAGTGTGGGATAGCCGCCCCCGTCTTCTTGGGTGCCATCGCACGCGACCCTTCTATGCGTCGATCGGGACAGTCCGTTGATCCATCGTGTCGTGAAATCGGTTACACTCGGGATCTGTGACCCGGCTTCGGACTGAAAGGAGTCCTCCATGTCCCGAAGACTCATCGCAACCACCACATTGGCTATCACTGTTGTTCTGCTTCCGGCCTACGCCGACCCCCTCGACGACGCAGCCCGAAATGGCGCGCAAGCTCAGGAAGCGTTGCAACGCAGCAAGCGCGTCATGGACGCGTGGCTGGCCCGGGCGGACCCGATCACCGGTCTGCTTCAACGCCGGGGCACGCAGGACGTGTGGTACGTGCGGGATTCGGCAGCGGACCTGTACCCCTTTCTCGTCATGGCGGCGTACTACACGGATCGCCCCACCTACGACACAACGATGAGCGCCATCCTGCGGAACGAATTGCGCTATTCGCGGCGCGTCGGCCAGTTGCCGGATAACGTCCCATTCGGTGGGCAAGGCTTCGAAGAATCCCGAAATCGACATGGACGAAATCCTCTTCGGCAATTGCGAGTACGTAAAGGATGGGCTGCTGCCGTTGTCGGAACTGCTCGGACATGGCCAATGGTACATTCGAATGCGAGGGATCACGGATGACATCATCGCGTACGCGCCGTACGACACACCTTTCGGGAAGATGCCGTCGGTAAGCGCCGAAGTGAACGGAGAGCTGTTGCAGGCGTTGGTCCGTCTCGCGTACGCCACGAACGACCCTTCGTACATCGATCAGGCCATCCGCATCGGCGATTTCTACTTCCAGGAAGTGATTCCACGGTCGAACGGTCTCCCCCATCTGTGGGACCTCGACGCGAGAAGACCCGCGTCAGACAAGTTCGTCCTCGCCGATCATGGCAATGAGATTCTCGGGGGCCTCTCCGAACTCGTCATGTATACCAAAGAGACCAAGAACCCGGCCTACGAACGGTTCCGGGAACCCTTCACACGACTGGTCCACCAACTGCTCGATGTGGGTCTGAACGCGGACGGGCTGTTTTACACGTCCATCGCATTGGATACGTACGAACCGGTCGATGCGCGTCACGCCCACTGCTGGGGCTACCTCTTCAATGGCGTGTATACCGCCTACCTCATCACGGGGGAGGCGCGGTTTCGCGACGCCACGCTCCACGCGCTCACGAAGGTTGTCGAGAAACCGACGACCTACCTGGACGACCCGGAGGGCAGCGGGCGCAACTATGGTTCCGATGCCTACTCGGACGCCCTGGAAAGCGCTATCGTGTTTCGCAACCGCTTCCCGGAGATCGTGGACGAGGGAGTGCTCGACACCTGCGTGAAGCGCTTCCTTGCGCGGCAGCGGGAAGACGGCATCATCGAGGACTGGTATGGCGACGGCAACTACGTTCGCACAGCGCTGATGTACGCCCTGATGAAGTCGCAGGGCACGTGGGCGGAACCATGGCGGGACGATCTCAGATTGGGTGCGGTACCGGACGGAGACGGCGTGCTGATCGCGGTTGGCGCCGATCGGCCCTGGGAAGGCCGGATTCGCTTCGACGTGCCGCGGCACCGCTACGTCTTCAACATGCCGGTGAACTATCCGCGTCTGAACGAATGGCCGGAATGGTTCACGGTGGAGTTGGATCAACTTTATGCCGTCACCATGGATGGCAACGAGTTCATTCGAAGCGGCGGCGAGTTGGCTCAGGGATTGCCGGTGACGATGGCCGGGCGGGCGGTCATTGCGGTACATAACGCAAAGACGCAATGACGCCAAGCCGCAAGGAGTCCACGCCATGGTGTTTTTTTGTTAAATAGCATTGTAATTTCTTGACGTTTTGAATAGAATGTCTGCATGGACGATGGAGCCCCAAAAAGTGCATTAAGCCCGCTGCTGGACCGGTTTATGGAGTCGGCGGTGTTTGAGTCGGGTCTTGCCGAGGCGACACTGGCGGCGTACTCGGCGGATATTGCCACGTATCTTCAGTACCTGGAGTCGGTGGGGATTTCCGATTTGGACGCGGTAACGCGGGAACACGTGCTGGACCATCTGATCGCGCTGCGCAAAGAGGCGAAGTTGTCCGCGCGATCGGCGGCACGGCATCTCAGTGCCATTCGCGGGTTCCATGCCTTTCTACGCGGCGAACGGCTTACCAACTCGGACCCGGCCGAGGGCTTCGACGCGCCCCGCCTGACGCGGGCCCTCCCCCACGTGCTGTCGTCGACCGATATCGAACGAATGCTGGAGATGCCGGACTGCTCGAAGCCCGAGGGCGTTCGCGATGCGGCCATCCTGGAATTGTTCTACTCGTGCGGCTTGCGCATCTCCGAACTGGCAAAGCTTCCGTTGCGGGACATGTCGCTGGAGGAAGGCGCGGTGCGCGTGCACGGCAAAGGGTCGAAGGTTCGCTTGGTCCCGCTGGGCCAGCGCGCCATGGAACGCATCCGTGCCTGGATTGGCGTACGGGGCTCCGGGAAGGTGCTGGACGATACGCTATTCCTCGGTTCCCGCGGGAAGCGGATGAGCCGAACGGGCGTCTGGCAGATCGTAAAGCGTTACGCGAGGTCTGCCAACATCCGGCAAAACGTGACGCCGCATATGTTACGGCATTCCTTCGCCACCCACTTGCTCGATAACGGCGCCGATCTCCGCGCCGTGCAGGAGATGCTCGGGCACTCCGATATTGCCACGACCCAGATATACACGCACGTCAGCGCGGATCGATTGAGCAGGGCGCACCGCGCATTTCATCCGCGCGCGTGAATTGATGGGAATCGGTTCCGGACGGGTGTTGGGGGAAACACCGATCGAACGACAAGCCCGGAGACCTTTACGATTAACCGAGGAGGCTCGCCACGCGGTCGATCAGTTTTTCCGCCAACTCGTCTTTGGTCATGGTGGGAAGTTCGTCTACGTTACCTTCGCGATCGACAAAGGCTGCGCTCGTGGTGTCCGTGCCGAAGCCCGAATCGGGGGTGTTCACTTGGTTCGCGACGATGAGGTCAAGGTTTTTCTTCTTCAGCTTCGCTTTGGCATTCTTGACGAGATCCTCGGTCTCGGCGGCAAATCCCACCACAATCTGTCGCGCCGTTCGCGCGGACCCCACCGCGCTCAGCACGTCGGGATTCTCCACCAAATCAAGTTGAAGTTTCTTACCGGTCTTCTTGCGTTTGCTTTCGGTCGGTGATTCGACCCGGTAGTCGCCCACCGCCGCGGCGGCGATAAACACGTCGCATTCGGGCGCGAGTTTCGCGACGGCTTGCGCCATTTCGGTGGCGGTTTCCACTGAAATAAGCCGGGCGTTGTGGGGCGCGGCGACTTCTGACGGTCCGCTGACAACGGTCACTTCCGCGCCCCGGGCGAGGGCCTCGATGGCGACGGCGCGGCCCATCTTGCCGGAGGAGCGGTTGCCAATGAAGCGAACGGGATCGATGGATTCGTGGGTGGCGCCGCTGGTGATCAGGACGCGTTTCCCGGCGAGGTCCTTCTGTTCCCTCAGCAACGGGACACAGGCCTCGAGGATCGTCATGGGATCGATCAAGCGGCCGGGACCGACCGTACGGCACGCGAGGCGTCCGGAATCGGGACCAACAAAATGCGCGCCGCGCACGCGAAGCGTCGCGATGTTCTGCTGGGTTGCGGGGTGCAGATACATGTTGGTATTCATCGCCGGCGCAAAAAGGAGCGGCGCCCGGGTCGCCAGCAGCGTGGTGGTCAGCCAGTCGTCGGCGATTCCGTGGGCGGCTTTCGCGATGATGTTGGCCGTGGCGGGGGCGATGAGGTAGAGATCGGCACGCTGGGCGACGGCGATGTGTTCGACTTCCGGATTCTGCATCGGTTCGAACATCGCGGTAATCGCCCGGCGCCCGGCGATCGCCTCGAACGTCGCAGGGCCCACCAGTTCGGTTGCCGACTTGGTGAGCACGGGGGTGACGCGGGCGCCCAGTTCCACCAAACGCGACGCCAGTTCGCAGGCTTTATAGGCCGCGATGGATCCGGTGACGCCGAGGACGATTTCCTTATTCGAGAAATTCCTCTTCATCCGTTCCGCCGATCCGGGCTTTGACCTTGCCCTGCAACACTTCTTCGAGGGCCACGATCGTCGGCTTCTTGGACCGCACGGGGACGAGCGGCCGCGAATCCGGCTTGGAGATCTGAGACGCACGGCGCGCCGCCAGAATCACCAGCCGGTAGAGGCTGTCGATCTTGTCATCAAACTGTTCTACGGATATCTTGCTCATGGTTCCTCCAACTCAGGGTCTATTGTCGTTCAATTGCGCCGGCCCACGCTTGGAGCGCTCAGGGCTGGCGATGGGCCCGGCATCGCTCCGCGCGAACGATTGCGGCTAAGTCCTGAACGGCTTCGTCCAGGTGCTCGTTCACGATGACGTAGTCGTATTCGCGCCGGGCGGCGATCTCCGCGTTTGCGTTGGCCAGACGCAATTCGATCACGTCCGGTTTATCCGTTCCGCGTTTCGTCAGGCGCCTTTCAAGTTCTTCCGGGGACGGCGCCATGACGAATACGCTGACCATATCCAGTCCGCGGGCTTTCAAGTTGCGCATGCCCTGCACGTCCAACTCGAGCACCGTGTCTTCTCCGGAGGCAGTGAGGCGCTCCAGCTCATCTTGCAGCGTGCCGTACAGGTTCCCGTGAACTTCGGCCCACTCGACAAAGTCGCCCGTCGCGACCCGGCGCTCGAAGGCCTCCCGGTCCAGGAAGTAATAATCCACGCCTTCCACTTCACCGCTGCGTGGCGGCCGCGTCGTCGCAGAAACTGAATAGCCCAACCGGAGGTCCTTGTCGAAGACCCCTTTCAGGACGGTTCGTTTCCCGGCTCCCGAAGGGGCGGACAGCACGAAGACAATGCCACGCCGCGCGGGCCCGGCGGTATTTTCTTGCGAGGGACTCACCGCTGCCGCTCACTCGATGTTTTGAATCTGCTCGCGGATCTTCTCCAACTCGGCTTTCAGATCCAGCACTTCTTTGGCAACGTTAGCGTCGCGCGTCTTGACGCCCAAGGTATTCACCTCGCGCTGAATCTCCTGGCTGAGAAAATCCAGGCGCCGGCCGATGGAGTCCTTCGACGAAAGGATTTCCTCCATGTGCTCGAGGTGGGTTTTGAAGCGCACCACTTCTTCGGTCACGTCACTCTTCTCGGCCATGAGCGCCACTTCGATGGCGATCCGTTCCTCGGTCAACCCGGCTTCCACGTTCAATTCATGGATGCGCGTGCGCAGACGGGTTTCGTAGGCCTCGTTCAATTCCGGCAGTCGCTCCTCGATAGAGGAAAGCGTCCCGCGCATGGACGCCAGCCGGCCTCGGATATCGTCTTCGAGGGCTTTCCCTTCGGTGCTGCGCATGGCGTCGAGCTTTTCCAGCGCGGCTTCGAGCACACCGACAAGCGTCGACTCGACGGCGTCGAGATCCTCTTCCGAGTCTTCCTGAAAGATTACGCCTTCCATCTGGACCAGCACATTGAGCGAAAGCGTTTCAAACGTGCCCAGTATGGCACTAAGTTGTTTTGCTGCTTCCAGATACTGGTTCGCCAACGCCTGGTCGAAACGGATGGCCCGATTGGATGACTCTCCCCGGCGCCGGTTTACGGTAACGTTGATCTTTCCCCGCGCGATGTGTTTTCGAATGGTCTGTTTTATAACCGGGTCCAGCGCCGACCATGCGGGGGGCATCCGCAGGTTACAGTCCAGGTACCGGCCATTTACGGAACTTAACTCGACGGTAAGCATCTGTCCGTCGAATTCTCCCGTGGCCTTGCCGAAGCCGGTCATACTTCGTGACATGAATTATCCCACTGTGATTTGGAAACTTAGAGAAAAAGCATCGAACCGGGAGTATAGCGTATTTTTGCCGGTTGCCGCAACTGGCGGTAACTGACGGCATGTAATTGCGCGGGCCCGAATCGATGTGCTATTCAATGACATCGGCCCATTTCCAAGGAGTAAAGTCCCAATGACGTGCAAAACCGCCTATACCGGACGATCTGGAATCGTGCGGGAATCCCGCGTCCCTCGGCAGCGAAGACTTTTCAGTAGCCGTATCGCATTGGCTTCACTGGCCTTGTGCAGTGTTCTCAGGTGCGGCGGCGATTCGGGGGTGCAACTTGCAGGGTCAATGCCGGTGGAGCCTGGGACGGTTGAAACCGTCTCTATCACTCCGATCGAGCCGCCCGAGCCGGGCAACCTCATCCGAAACGGGGATTTCAAGGAATGGCAAGCGGGAACCTCGGCCCCCGACTATTTCATGGCGCCAGACGCCGGCCATGCGTACTCAACGCTGGAGCGTGCAACTGGACCGGACGGCGAGGAGACGGCCGTTAAGCAGACTTGGCAGACGAGCGACGCGTTGGACTCGTACACGAACGTGTTTCGCACCTGGGTGACAGGCCTGCGCCCAAACACGCGGTACGAGATGACGATTCGGGCGAACAACCCATCGCGAAACGATCTGCTCCTACGGGCGTTCCAATACAATGCGCGAAGCCCGGCCGAGGCGGAATTGATGACGGAGAAGCCGGAGGTACTGGGTGGGATTCCAATCGGCCACACGGAAGGATTTACGGAGTCCAAATTTGCGTTCACCACAAACGACACGCGGGAGTTTTGCCTGCTGATCGCGGTGAAAAACAATGCACCTGAAGGGACGTTCCCGGCTTCGTGTGTCTGGGACGCGTGGCGCCTGGTAGAAGCGCCTGCCGTGGGACCGGACTCGCCATGATGACGGCTGTGCCCGCTCGCGCGTCATGAAAGTCGTTCTATTCAGCGATCGGCCTGAAAACTTCGCCGGAACCCGCAGCCGGGTATTGAAATTCGCGGAGATGCTCCGCGCGGAAGGACACCGGTGCACGGTATGCCTTCCCTTCGGCCACGCGCTACGTGCGCAACTGTACGACGGCCGTTCCAAGGTCTCCAAATTGCTCTATCTCGCCCTTGTTTTTCTGCTTCGCATCGGGCAGTTGCGACACGTCCCGGGCGCCGATGTGGTGTTCTTCCGCGGGTTGGCATTTCCGTACGGGCCACCGGTTTTGGAGCGATGCGCCCGGCTGATGAACCGGCGAATCGTAGTGGATCTGGATGATGCCATATGGGAGCCCGCGGCGTATGTGGATAGTCCCTTCGCGCGCCTGGTCGACGCAGGCTGGACGCGCAAGATGTGCCGCATCTCCGCACACGTCATCGCAGGAAACGCCTATATTGCCACGTATACACGGCAATTCAACTCGAACGTGACCATTATCCCGACGTGCGTGGACATGGATACGCATAGGGCAAAACGGCTGAAGACGAACGATGCCGATCAGCCCGTCGTGCTGGGGTGGACCGGCCTGTATTCCAACCTCGGCTACCTGAACGCGATCGAGGAGCCGCTGCGCGCGTTGGCGAAGCGCCAGTCCATCACGCTGATGATTGCTTCCAACCGCGATTACACACTGGAAGGAGTGGACGTGGTCAATCACCGTTGGGTGCTGGAGAAGGAGATTGATTATCTCCAGGAACCGGATATCGGGCTTATGCCGCTGATCGATTCGGAGCGCGCGAAAGGCAAATGCGCGTACAAGGCGCTGGAGTTCATGTCGGTGGGGACCCCCTGCGTGATATCGCCGGTGGGTATGAACGCGGAAGTCATCGAAGACGGGGTCAACGGGTTCCTTGCATCGACACCGGCGGATTGGACGGAACGGCTGGAGCGCCTGATCGTCGATACGGATCTCCGCCACCGGATGGGCGAAGCGGCCCGAACCACGGTGCGGGAGCGCTATTCCCACGCGGTTCATTACCCCACGTTCAAGCGGGTCATGGAGACCGTCGCGGTCGGGCCGGGAGCCGGTCGATCGTGAGCGGCGCGGACTTCGCAGAGAACTGGGTCCAACTTCTGGAAGACTGGATCCGCAACCGCGGACTGGGAGGGTACGACCGCTTCGACGTGCGGGCTCATCCGCTCATTCGCGCGGCGCAACCGCGTCCCCTGGCGCGCAAGATCACCACCGGGCTGACGGACCTCTTCCCCACGCTTTCACGGCGCACGCTTGGGATTGCGCCGCAGCACAACGCGAAGGCCTACGCGCTGGTCGCGCTGGGAAACCTGCGGCGGTATCAAACCACGGGCGAACAAGCGCACTTGGACACGGCGCGGAAGCATCTGCAATGGCTGCTGGACCATCCGAGTGAGGGCTACGCGGGAATCTGCTGGGGGTACCCTTTCGACGTGTTTGCGAAGGGGTTGGATACGCCCCGGCACACGCCGGTTGTGGTGGTGAGCGCCATCGCCGGCGAGGCGTTCACGCTGGCGTGGCAAATCACGCGGGACGAGACGTATCGCACGACGACGCGGTCGATCGCGCGTTTCATGGAAGTCGATATCCCTCACCTGGACTGGACAGACGGCACGTACTGTTTTGCGTATACGCCCGGCGATCGGCGGCGCGTGCACAACGCCAGCCTTCACGCGGCCGGGCACCTCGTGCGGACCAGCGCCATCACGGGTGAAGCGGGCCTGCTGGAACTGGCACGGCCGGCCATCGAGTTTACCTTGAACGGCCAGCGGGACGACGGTGCGTGGCCGTATGGGGTCCACGCGCCGGAGGACCCGTATGAGGCGAAACTGTTGTCGCTCGTGGATCATCACCATACAGGATTTGTGCTGCGTTCTCTTTTTGAGATCGATTCAATCCTCCATGATGCCCGAATTCGAGAAAGTGTTATTAAGGGATTTCAATTCTATCGCGAGCGGCTTTTCGACCGGGATGGGGCGCCCATCACCACCTATGGCCGATACCCTATCGACATCCATGCCTGTGCGGAGGGAATCCTGTGCCCGACTGTCCTGTCGGCGCGGGATGCTGAAGCGCTATCGATTGCAGAACGGACCATGCGTTGGACTCGGGCCAATCTGAGTCGACCCGATACGGGCGTTCCCTACTACCGGAAATACCCCCTGTTCACGTCGCGCCTGTATTGTCCGCGCTGGGGCCTGGCTTGGATCTACTACGCCCTCTGCGAGTATCTGTTTGTCGCGGACGCGCGACGAGCGTTGGATTCGTTCCCGAAGGTTTCACTACACTGACCGCTCACGCGGGGGTTGAATGGAATACGGCAGCAAACAATGGTTCGAGTATATGTTTTCGCGGGCGGCGCAGGGCGAGGACTTGTGGGGTCATCAGTGGCGCGCGATTCAGAAGTACCGCTACCTGCTCACGCTGTCGCTGGTGCGGGACCGGCTCGCCGAACGGGGCGGCCAGCGTATTCTCGACGTGGGTTGCGGTCTGGGCGACTTTACCGCGTTGATGCATGGGCAGAATCCCGGGAACAACGTCTTCGGCACGGATATTGTGGAAACCGCGGTGGAGTCCGCGTCGCGGGCCCATCCCGAGATCCGGTTCTCTGTGGGTGTGTTGCCGGACATTCCGGTAGAGGGCCCGTTCGACGGAATCGCGGCGCTGGAGTGCATCAACTACCTGGACCCCGACGCACGTCAACAGACGATGCACAACGTTGCTGCGAAACTGACGGATGGCGGCTGGTTCCTGTTTTCCGGGCACTTAGGGCAAGACTCGGGCGACCGGCGCTATTTCTCGGAAGCGGACGTGATCGCGTACCTCGAGGCTGCGGGTTTTCGCATCGAACAGAAGACGCACAACTACGCGGTGCTGTACAACAAGTTGGAATCCCCCTTTCTGCGCGTCATCAACCTTTCCGCTAAGCTCGATGCTGCGAAGAGAGGAACACCGCCCGATTCGCCCAGGATCGCGCGTATTGTGAAAGCGCTCTCCACGCCGGTAGCAGGCCCCGTGCTGCATGTTGCCGCACGGACTTCAGCCGCGCTATGCCGCGTATTCTTGAAAATTCTTCAACCTGTAGCGTTCATTCGACTCACTCAGAGAATCAGCCGCGGTTTGCTCGGGGACCGGGGTAAGTCACATGTCATCGTGCTTGGGGTCAAACGGTCATGACAATGCGCGAATGTCAAAGTCGCAAGGCGATCCATGAAGGATTGAAATCATGGCGGCCAAGATAATCACGCTCCTCCACGATGACTGGGAGATCCGCGGGAACGGCCTGGGTAATGTGGCGCACCTGCAGTATGTCCCGGCCCTGGCGTTGATGCGGCTCGCGAAGGACACGGGCATTACGCTCACGTTCATGGCGGAGCTGGGGCAACAATTGGCGTTTCGCCGCTTCGCCGACCGGGACCGCAATCTGGGAATCCAGGCAACCTTATGGGAAGAATGTGTCGGCCTGATTGCGGCCGAAGGGTTTGATATCCAACCGCACATTCATCCCCATTGGTTCCGAAGCCGGTACGAAGCCGGGTTCATTCATGTTGACCGCAATTGGAACTTGGCGACGTATGAAGACGACGAGCGGCGGACGATCCTCCACGAATCCTTTGCGTACCTGACTGAAACCGTGCAACGAGCGAATCCGGCCTATGAAATCAACACGTTCAAGGCGGGATCTCACGCACTGCAACCATCCCTGAATTTCCTCTCGGACTTGAAAGATGAGGGCATCCACGTCGTCATGGGTCCCCGGAAAGGGATGAAGACGTTAAACGCCGAGTTCGCGATCGATTATCGCACACTCGAGGAGGGCACGCTCCCCTACCACCCCGATTTCGAGGATGTCACCAAGGTTGGAGAGGATCGGGGCCTGATTGTCCTGCCGATGACATATTGGGATATGGATCTCGCGGGCAAGATGCACTTAATCATGCGCAGACTTTCGCCCCGTCTCCTTATGGCGGGAAGGCGGAACCGGTATCCCTACCACGGAGACGTACCGGATACCATTCGACGGTTGAATCCTCGCGTCGATCAAAGCGAATCGGCATTCGTGCGTAAACTTCTTAAACCGTATCGAACGGGGTTGAATCTGGCCGGACCGCAGACCTTCGGGGAGTTGAAGCACACGCTCGACGCAATGGTGGATCGCCTCCGGCGCACCGAGACCGAATCGGCGCCGCTGGTTATCGAAAGTCACAGCAAGGATCATGAGGGCAACTGGGAAACGTTGAGGCGATTTTTTGCTTATATGGTGGAACGGTACAGTTCGATCATGGAATTCATGACGCTCACGCAGTTCAGCGCGCTCCTCGCCGCGCACCCGACGATGGCGCGTAGTGCGCCCGATTGGGGGCCTGGCCGTGATTAAAACGAGCGGCTGCGTTCTGCAAGCGAGTCCGTGGTGTATGCCATGATTCGGTTTTGCATGGGCTGTCGTGCGATAGTGGTGAGATTGGATTCTGAACGTGTTCTGTAGTCACGGGAAGTATTCCGCCCCGGCGGCGATCGTCTGCCTTCACCTATGCTGTCTATCGGGCATGGGACAGCAGCCCGCGGCCCTGCCCGATCGCATCCCCGATTCCATCAAGGTTTTTGTGCGTGACGGCCGCATGGTCCAGGTTACCGGCAGCGAGATTGCGGAATGTATCGCCAATGCGAACGTCACGGAGGAACCCGAGGAGGTCGAAGGCGCGGAAGTATTCACGCTTGGGGGTGCCGCAGACGGACGGGGCCGGGAAACGCCGGATACCGGCGCAATCGTCGGCACGTGGGACACAACGGTTACGGCGGTCCCGTCCAAGGCCGAAACAGGATTCGAGGCCGCCGGAAGTTACTGCCTGAAAATCGCCACTCCGCAGACGGACCGGTCGAACGATTCCGGATTCTTCCATCCCTCGGCGCGGTTTGTGCTTCGGGCCAACACGCGGTACCGGATTTCGTGCCGCGTGTTTTGCAGGGAACAGCGAAACCAGTTCGTATTGGCCGTTGTCGGCGAAGATCGATTTCTCAGTTCGCCCCACAGCGGGCAGCTCTGGGCGCTCGATGTGGACAATTCCGGCGAGTATTTTCGCAACACCCCGGGCGAATGGACGCAATTCACCGGCATCATCACGACGCCGGACGAGGGCGACCGCGAGTGCCAGTTGTACATACACCACGATGGCGTCGTCCCGTTGACGTGGTACCTGGACGACATTTCCCTCGTGCCGTTGCAAGAGACGACGCAGCAAGTCGAGTACCGGGCCAAGACTCCGGAGGAAGCCGCTTTGTCGTTGGCGACACTCAACGCAAACCGGGTGAATCTATACAACGGCGGGTCAACGGTACCCATCCAAATTGACAACGTCGCGGCGGATGGGAGCTTTCTGCCCGAGTCGATCATCACATTTTGGGGCGATCCCCCGTCGTCGCGAGACGGTGGAAAGAATCTGTTTACACGCGAGAATACGTATGTTCTCCATTTCGGGTCCTCCGACCCGTTGCGGCGGTATCATTTGCAAGGTGATACGCCACCGCAGGAGCGTACCGCGGAGGTGCGGAGTTACAAACGGACGTTGCGCCTGGAAGAGGACAACCATCTTCAGTACTACCAGCAATACAAGGGCATGCCGACCGACCGTGTGATGTGGGCAACGTTCAAGGCGCCGCCGCGGAATTCTAAAACCGTCACCCTGCCCGCGATTGCAGACCTCTCGAAAGACACCCCCCACGTCGAGGCGCGTGTGTACCTGTGGGGTGGGAGCGATCTCCCCCAAGACCCGGATCACCGTTGGGATCTTTCGCTCAACAAAGCGGAGTTGGGAACCGCGACGTGGGACGGCTACCATCACCAAATTGTAACGGGAGAGATCGCCCCGGCCTACGTCAAGTCCAACCAGCCCAACACCTTGACGTTTATCGAGTCGAATTCGGACTCGCGCGTCGACGTAATCTCTCTGGATTATGTAGAATTTGCCTATCGAGCCCGGTTGCTGCCACAAGAGGACTTTCTCGAGTTTTCGTTGGACGCGTCCGATACGGCGCGAATCGTTCGAACCGAACCGGGGTTCAGCGGTCCGGATCTTCGCGTATTCTTCCACGGCCAGAACGAGGAAGTTCGTCCCGAAACGAAGGCCGAAGGGCGCGGATACGCAACGGCATTTACGCTGCCGCCAGATGCCGACCGCTGCCGCGTCGTCGGAGCCAAGGGTTTCACTCATGCGGCCCGGCTTTCGGTCGGCTACCGGAGTCATTTGCGCAATTGGGACCGGTCACCGCAGTACCTGATCATCGCGGATGCCACGTTCCTCGAGGCCTTACGCCCGCTGATCGCTCATCGTGTTGAGCAGGGTTTGGATACGCGCGTTGTCGATGTCGATGAAATCTATGACGAATACAGCGACGGCGTGTTCGATCCGGTCGCGGTTCGGCTGTTCCTCGATGATCTGCTGGGCGACCGGGAGGGGGACCGGCCGCGGTTGCAGTACGTGTGGCTGGTCGGCGACGCAACGTATGACTACATGGGAATCCGTCCGGGATCGCGGAATTACGTGCCGACCCATCACAGCACCGAGGCGACCATACTTCCAAACTACGCGCCGACGTTCGCTCAAGATGACTATTTTGCATTTGGGACGGAGGGGGGCGCGGTGCCGCTCGCTGCCATTGGACGCCTGCCGGCGAACCGGATCGAAACCGTCACGGCTTACGTCGAGAAGGTACTCGAATACGAGCGCCATGCTGCGCCCCCGGAACCGTGGCGGAAACGGGCGGTGCTTATCAGTTCGAAGGATTTCAATTGGTTCTCCCACGACACTGCGGAGAACATTCTGAAGGGGTGGTCGACGGTCGAACTCACGGGCACGGGCGACGCCGGGGGCGATATTCAGTTGCGGCATACGATTGTCGACACCATCGACGCCGGTTGCGGCGTCGTGACGTTTACGGGGCACGGCGCGTATTACGTTTGGCGAACCGGAGAAAACATGAACGACCAGCGCACGGACATGATGACCGACCGGGACATCGCCCGCCTGACGAATCGCGGCAAATATCCTATCGTATTCACGGCCACGTGCTTCTCGGCCCTGTACGATGCGCCGATCCACGGGATGTCGCGCGTGGACTCGGGCGTAGGTATTTACTTTGTGCAAGCGCCGGGGAAAGGGGCCATTGCGCTCATTGGCCATGTCGGGAAGGTCGACGTGGCCGACGCCCACCGGTTTAATCGTTTCATACTCAACGAGTTAGCAAATGGATCGGGGCCGAGACTCGGCGACCTCTTTCTCGCCGCTAAAGCCGCCTTTCCTCAAGATCGCTACAGCGGCATTGCTCTGATCGGAGATCCGGCGCTGGTCGTAACGGCGAGATAATGCGTGATTTAGTGTGAAAACTATGATATAAACAGAAAAGGTGTCGCTACCCGGTCGAAGCGAATAAGATGCATTTTTTCTGTTCGTTTCGGGCGGGCGAATTTTGGGAGTGTTTTAAGGGGTCAGTGGTGAACCAGTTTAGCGGGTTAGAACGGGGCGCACATTTCGGGAAGTACACAATCCTCGGGGAATTGGGCCGGGGCAGCATGGGAATCGTGTACCTCGTGGAAGATTCCGGATTGCATCGCGAGGTGGCCCTGAAAGTCTTGAGCGATTCCCTCAGTCGCGATTTCGGATTTCGCCAACGATTCCAACTGGAAGCGCGCTCCGTAGCGGGCCTCGCTCACCCCAATATCGTCCGCGTTCATGCATTTGAGTCGCTTAACGGATTGCTGGCGATCGAGATGGAATTGGTCGATGGCGGGAGCATGGCCGACATCATGGTGTCCAAGGGGCTCACTGTCGGTGAAGTCGCCCGGTTGTCGCACCAAATCCTGGACGCGCTGGATTGCTGTCACCAGGAGGGCTTGGTCCACCGGGACATCAAACCGACGAATATCCTAATCGACCGGTACGGTAACGCAAAGCTGACGGATTTTGGACTGGCGAAGATTCTCGAAGGGCATCTCGAGATGTCCATGCGCGGCACCGGCTCGTCGGTGTTCTTTATGGGAACCCCCCGGTACGCACCCCCCGAAGCATGGGATTCCGCGGAGGCAACGGCTTCTTGGGACCTCTATTCGTTGGGGATGGTCATGTATCAAGCGGTCGCGGGTCATACCCCGTATGAAGCGGCAACCCCGATGGCGCTTGTCAAAGAAATGGCGACCCGACGCGTGGTTCCGCTGCAAGAAATCGCGCCACAAGTCTCGCCGGAATTCGCTCAACTCGTTGGCAGCATGACCGCGCACGAGCCGGGACAACGGCCCGAGTCGGCCCGCGCGGCCCTGGAGATGCTTCGCAAAGCACCGGAAATGAGCCACCCCCTGGACACGCGTGCGCCAACCATCGTCGCGCGGCGGGAGCGACCGAATTCGTATATCGGAACGTTTGTCAAACGGGCGCGCAAGCTGCGGTTGCGGTCGTACCATGGATTCCTTGCGGGAATCCTGATTACGCTGTTCCTCGTGGCCTGGCTGGTCCCCCACGTCGAACGCGCCAGCACGAAGGGCGCCACGCCCGGTGTCCTCTCGACCCCTTCGGCGAAACCGGTCGCGGGGGAAACTCAGATGGGCAGATTCTGGAAGACGATGCCCGATGCGGATACGCTGCCGACCTTGGCAAAGTTTGACAAGGAGTCGGCACGGATCTACGACGTGTGGCGCCAAGATGCCGATAAAACCTATCCAGGCGCCCTTCTGACGTTGCCCGATTCGGCCGACGAGAATGTCCTGCAAGGATATGCCGCCTTCGAGGGAACGATTTGGGGGCTGCGTCTTTCGCCGCACGAGGATTCACTGAGCGTCGAAGGGGGTTGGGCGTCGTATGAGGGTCCGACCGGAAGTGCGCTCCGCATCGGTGGGATTCACGGAAGCGCTCGATGGTTGGTGCCGCGCAGGTCACTCTTGCTGGCGCTGGAGTTCGCGGATGAGCAGACGAACGCGACGTGGAGGGAATCCGTCTCCGCCACCGAAACCGCCCCGCCGTGTACGGATACGCGGTTTCTGCTGGATTTCGAAGCAATGCCGATGCAGCAGCCGCTGCTGTACAACGAACTTTTACCGCGACGTTTGGACTGGGCATTGGCTCTGGAGTCGCTGTTTCCCGCGATTGAAGGGGCCCGCACGAGAGTTCCGCGCGTCGCGGCGTCGGACGCAGCGGTCACCATCGACGGTGTGCCGGACGAACCGGTATGGGATCGCAGATTTTCGGACCAACAAGGCACGATCGGCGTTTTGCGCGGCTTGCCCGGGGTTAGCAGGGCACGCATGATCCTGCGCGCCACGGAAACCGCTCTCGTAATCTGTATTCTTGTACCCCACGATGCAACCCCCAGCGACCAAGTCTCGTTGGCGTTATGCAAGGGATTCGCCATGCCCAAATCGGAAACGAGGTGGTGGCGCGCCACGTACGACCAGAACAGCGGGGTGGTGGCCGATTGTCTGGTCGCAGGACGCGTGCAACCTTGGTCGTGCACGTGGGAACTGGCATCCGGCGCAAACGCGGGAATGTGGTGCGTCGAGATGAAGATCCCGTTTGCCAGCCTGGGAGACGGACACCCGCCCGATGGGGGCGACGATTGGCACTTGAATTGTGTGGCGCGGCACATTGAGAATCCAGCCCACCCAGTACCGGTGGCCGTCTGGGGATATCCCGTGTTGGAACAGCTCGAGCACGGAGTCATCCTGGAATTCTGAACCGCGACCTACGGGAGGCAATGAGTTCTGTACCAGCTAGTGGCAAAATCCGGTATCACGAAGGGCGTATCGTGGCCCCTTGCCGACAAACCGATCAGCATCGGGCGAGACCCCGGTTGCGACATCAGCATTCTGGACGGCCACGTATCGCGGCATCACTGTCAAATCGAAGCCGTAGGGGATGGGATCTTCCTGACCGATTTGGGAAGCCGCAACACCACGATCGTCAATGGGAAGCCCGTGACACGCTGCGACCTTCGGCCGGGCGATGAAATCGCGGTCGGCAACGTGCGATTGCTGGTGGCGGAGGTTGGAACGCCCGAAGCCGACAAACTCGAGGGAAGCCAACCTGGCTCCACCGTGTCGATTCGGCAATCCTCGGGGTTCTACGTCCGTGGCAAGCGAGCGGACTTTCTGGCGTCGGGCAGAACGCATACGATTTACGATCTTGCCGACCTCTATTCCATTTCCCGCACGATGTGGACGGCCGCGAGCCGCGAGGAATTAATTGAACGAGCGGGCGAATGGCTGGTGGATCGGTTTTCCCCCAGCATCATCTGGTTGGTCACAGGAGCGGGCGGTGCGCTCGATATCCAAGAAACGTATTGCGTGCCGAACCGGAAGAAACAGCAACCGCCTCGGGAGCATTGCGAACGTGCGATCCAGACCGGCGACGGGTTGTTGGTTCCGTTGGGAAAGATTACGTCGCACGCCGAGCCGCCGGAGACGCTTTTGGTGGTGCCGTTGGTCGTCGGTCCGGAGACGGTCGGCGCAGTCGCGATTCAGTCCGATCGGGGCCGAAGCGCGTATGATGAGGCCGATCTGGAACTGCTTTTGGCGGTAGGGTGTGTAGCCGCGCCGTGGGTTCACGCGATGGCGACCATTGAATCGCTAAAAGAGGAGACGAGCCGCTTGCGCCGGGTTCGGCCGGAATCCCCGGTGCTCATCGGGTCGGGCCGTGTCATGGAGGATGTCCGGGGCGCCATTCATAATGCGGCACAATGCGACCTGAACGTTCTGATCCTGGGGGAAACGGGTTCGGGCAAAGATATTGCCGCACGGTTGGTTCACGACCTGGGCGCCCGTCGAAAAGCTCCATTTGTTGCAGTGAATTGTGCCGCCATTCCCAGAGAACTTTTCGAAAGCGAACTCTTCGGGTACGAGCGAGGCGCGTTTACCGGGGCGGTCCGGAGCAAGAAGGGTCTCTTGGACGAGTGCAGTGGCGGGACGCTGTTTCTGGACGAGATCGGAGATTTGAGTTCGGAGAACCAGGCCCGGTTGCTTCGCGCGATCGAAACGCACGCGTTCCGGAGATTGGGAGGGTCGGAGGAGCATCATGTCGACTTCAGGGTCGTCTCCGCGACCAATCGTTCGCTCACCCGATCCATCGCGGAGAATTCATTTCGATCGGATCTGTACTATCGGTTAAATGCTATCGAAATTGCGATGCCGCCGCTTCGCGAGCATCTCTCGGACATACCGGAACTGGTCGACCATTTTCTGCATCTGGCGCGGTTGCGTGTCAAACGTCCGCTGAAAGGCATCACGCCCGAGGCGCTTGAGGTTCTGCAGAAACGGGGCTGGCCGGGCAATATTCGCGAGTTACGGACTGCCGTCGAACGCGCGGCTGCAATCGCACAAGATGATATGGTGCGTCCGGAGGACTTTGCGGAGTCGCCCCGATTCTATGACCAGCGGTCATTCCCTACATTGAGTGAATTGGAACGGAGCCACATTCTCGAAGCAATTGACAAGGCGCAGGGAAACATGACGGAGGCTGCGCGCCTTCTTGGAATCGGACGCACGACATTGTATGACAAGCTTTCCCGCTACAACCTGCGAACGCCTTAGCTCGGGCGCAAGCCTGCGGACTCGGATCGCATACGCGATATTCGTTGCGGCCTGGTTCCCGGGATCCGCCGTTGCGCAGGCGCCCCCATCCGCCACGTCGATGGGAGTCCCCCAGGTGTCCGTCAATGCAGGATCGGACCCCGACGGACTGGTGCAAGCGGGCCGCTATGTCTATTTTACGGCCGACGATGGCATCCACGGCCGTGAATTGTGGCGAACCGACGCGACGCCCGAGGGAACGGTGCTTGTCTGCGATATCTGGGAAGGACCTAACGGCTCGGATCCGGTGAACCTGAGGGCGGTGGGCGATTCTGTATTCTTTTGTGCGAATAGCCAAAACCGTGTAAAGCCGACAACATTCTGGGTTTCGCAGGGTACGGCAGAGACCACACATTCGGTCGTGGCCGCCAACGGCCGTATCGAGATCGACCGACGGTTTTCCCATCGCGGGCTAGGATTTGCCAATTCGACCTTTTATTTCGCGGGTCCGGCACCGGCGCCGCACAACTCCTGGCTGTGGTCGTGTGACGCGATGGGAGACGATGCGATCATGTTTCCCTTGCCAACGGAAAGCGAGGGTCCCGTGCGCATCGGCCAATTGCTGGCCAGCGAACACCGTGTTTACGTATGGGGTTCGTACAACGCCTGGCTTGAACGGGTCCGGCCCGTGGAAATGCTCTGGGCGTGGAATACATCGACGTCGAAAATGACGGCAGCTAATCTGGGGTTCAACTTCATGAGTGAAATCATGGGCGCGGTGGGCGACAACGTCCTCATGCGGGTCCGAGATGCGAAGTCCGAATACGGGTACGAGCTTTGGATATCCGATGGCACGCAGGATGGCACCCATTTGCTTGTCGATATCGATCCCGGTCCAGAGGACGGAATAGCGGTTCCCTTCGACCGGGTTTCTACCGGGGATCGCCTCTATTTTCGTGCCGACGACGGCAAGACGGGGTCGGAACTTTGGATTTCGGATGGGACGGTGGAAGGAACCCATTTGGTCAAAGACATCAATCCCGGAACGGAGAACTCCAATCCGGGCATCTTCGCAGTCGCGAACGGGCACGTGTTCTTTCAGAGTGATGACGGGAGGTCCGGCGAGGAACTCTGGGTAACTGACGGTACATCGGAAGGTACTCAGCTCGTGCGGGATATCGACCCGGGACTCCCCGGATCAAAACCATTTGCGCTTCAGGGAGCGGGCGGCCGAATGTATTTCACCGGTGAGGACTCTCTCCATGGAGGCGAGCTGTGGGTGAGCGACGGCACCCAGCAAGGAACCCAACTGGTGAAGGATATTGTGCCGGGACGAGACGGCTCGTGGCCCCGATATAAAGCGCCACTCGGGGATAAACTAGTCTTCACCGCCAACGATGGCATTCACGGAACAGAGATTTGGGTCACCGACGGCACCGAGGACGGGACTTTTCAGTTGAAAGACATCAACAAGCCCCGGGGCCCGAACCCCTCTTCCGATCCGCAATTCTTGACTGCGGTGGGCGATCGGGTGTTTTTCGTTGTCAGCGACGCCACCCATGGCGCCGAACTGTGGCGGAGCGACGGATCTCCTCAGGGAACATTCCTGGTGAAAGATATCTTTCCCGGTCCGCCGAGTTCGCGGCCGTCGGAACTAACGGCATTTGCGGGGCGTTTGTTTTTCCAGGCAGAAGACGGAACCCACGGACTGGAGTTATGGGTAAGCGACGGAACGGCTGACGGCACGTATATGTTGGCGGATATCGACCAAGGCGCTCCATCGTCCAGCCCCCACGACTTCGTATTAGGCACCGCGGACGTGCTCGTATTTGCCGCGAAACGGCGCGATATCGGGACCTCCCTGTTTACGCTGTCGCGCGATAACACGACGCCGGTACCGATCGGAGAAATCACAGACGATCCGCGTGGTTACGACCCAAGCAATCTGACGCCCGGTTTCATCGAAGGGGTCGGACCCTGCGTGTACTTCGTGGCAAACGATCGGATTCGTGGCAGAGAGCTTTGGTTCACCGACCTGACGAATTCCCCCGTCCTGGTTCGTGACATCCTGTCGAATCGAGAGGCTGGGTCGGATCCCGATCAGTTGACCGCCAGCGGCCATTCCTTGTTCTTCAGTGCCGAGGACGGTCTTCACGGTCGCGAACTCTTCAAGACGGACGGAAACGCCGAGTCCACGGACATGGTTCAGGATTTGCGGCCACCGCCTGGCGGGGAGTAGGCTCGAGATTCCCCGGCTCACGCCGGTTGGCTGGGGGGCGGATACTGTAACGCATGTTCGGAATCCGTACAACACTATTCCGCACTTGAACAGAAATCCCAGCAGGACGAGGCTTCCTCCCCTCTCGGAGATACGAAAGTCCATCAAAAGCCAGTATCTTTTACCAGATACCTTCGCTTCGCAGTTTCAACGCATAGTTGGCATGCAACCTGCTTTATTAGAGGGCAGGTGACGCAGGGTTAACCGACACCCAAGAACGCGCATCGTACAACGGCATCAACAGCCGACCAGCCTTGCGTCATTGATTGCCTGGAGGGCAGGGCGAGAGTGACCCCCTCTCGTCCTGCCCACTCAGGCGCCTCGATAGCGACCCGGACCAGGCTGGGCCGCGAACCAGCAGGGAGCAAGCGAACGATGTTCGTGATCGTTCAGGTCGATATCCAACGTGACCAGCCGGTTCGTGTGATTCCTGTCAAGTACTCCGTTGAATCCGAGGCGCAAGCCCACGCGGAGGTGCTTACCTCTCGTGCTGGACGGCATCGGTACGTTGTACGCACATTTTCCGAACCGTCGCCGGTTGCCGCCTCCCCTGCCCGCTGATACGTTTCGCGCCCCCCCAATAGCGAAGCACACGGGCGATTAATAGCAAGCGCAAGTCATCCATCGCAAAAGTCATCCATCGCAAGTTGTGCATTCCGTTTTCGTTGGTTATGATTGGACCTTCCGTCGCCGCCGAGGTCTATTGGGGTCACTTCCACGGCCGGCGGTGCGTACCCAGGCTTCGAGCCATTACACGTAGACGAGGGGGTCGAAATGAATCCAGTACTTTATACCGGTTATCGGGGCGTGACTATGACTGCAATGGTTGCACTCTTGCTGTTGGTCAACGTCACATGGGCGGAACCTATTGCGCTGACCAATGCGACCATTGTCGTGGGAAAGGCAAAGAACTCGACTTCGCTCGCGGCAACCGTGCTCTCCGAAGAAATCGAGAAACGCACCGGCGTTCACTGGAATGTCGCTACCGAATGGCCCGATGATGGCGCAGCCATTGCCATGACCGCGGGTGGCGCGCGCAGTCTTTACGGTCGCGCGGTTCCCGAGAACTGCCATGTGACGGCGGCTGAAGCGTTTGCCGTTCATACGGAAACCACCACACAACCGATCGTTTGGATCGCGAGTGCAGACGCACGAGGCGCGCTGTTCGGCGTGGGGTATCTGCTGCGCAAGCTGGACTGGCGTGACGGTTCGGTGGCGTTAGCCGCGCCCATTCACGTGGTGACAGCCCCCGAGTATCCTCTTCGCGGTCATCAACTCGGGTATCGCGCCACCGCGAACTCGTACGACGCCTGGAGCAAGGAACAATACGAGCAGTACATCCGCGAACTCGCCTTCTTCGGGACCAATGCCATCGAAATGATCCCGTTGCAGGACGGACGCCCCGTGGTCGGCGACGTGCCGCGGGAAGAAATGGACCGCACGGTCAGCGCGATCTGCGACAAGTACGACCTCGATTTCTGGATCTGGACCCCGGCCACGATCGACCTTTCCGACGCGAAACTCCGCGCCGAATTGCTTGCGGATCATGACAAGCTGTTTGCAGGGTTTCC
Organism: Candidatus Hydrogenedentota bacterium; assembly: GCA_963745075.1. GTDB lineage: Bacteria > Hydrogenedentota > Hydrogenedentia > Hydrogenedentales > SLHB01 > JAHDWY01. The sequence goes on from CAVUWV010000031.1 coordinate 177,222, forward strand.
CCGCCTCGACGCGGTGTTCTTCCCCGGCGGCGACCCCGGCGACAATCCGCCGGAGTTGGTGATGCCGTTCCTGGAAGACCTGTCCAAAGTCCTGGCCAAACATCACCCCAAGGCCAAGATTTGGATTTCGCTCCAGGGTTTCGACCCCTGGCAGGTGGACGTGTTTTATGCGTGGGTAAACGAGCATCAGCCGGACTGGATGGGCGGCGTCGTCGCGGGCCCCTCGAGCCCGGCCATCTATGAAACCCGGCTCCGCCTCGACAAGCGATACGGGCTGCGTCATTATCCGGACATCACGCACGTCGTGCGCGCGCAGTATCCGGTATCGTGGATCGATCCGGCTTTTGCGTTCACGCTGGGACGGGAGCCGGTGAACCCGCGGCCGGTTTACTACCGTGTGATCCACAACAATCTTGCGCCGTACACGAACGGATTTCTTACCTACTCGGACGGTATCCATGACGACCTGAACAAGGTGGTGTGGAGTTCGCTCGGCTGGGACACGACCGAGGACTTGCGCGAGATCCTTATCGACTATTGTCGTGTCTTCTTCGGACCGGACGTGGCGGATACGGCGGCCGACGGCATCTTCGCGTTGGAAAAGAACTGGGACGGCGCGCTGGCCCGGAACGGCAGCGTAGACGGGACCTTGCGCCTCTGGCAGGGGTTGGAATCCAAGTCGCCGCAATTGAAGGACAACTGGCGCTGGAATCTGTATTTGCTTCGCGCCTATTACGATGACTATATCCGGCACCGGCTGATTCACGAATCGGGACTCGAAGACGCGGCGAATGCCAAGATGCTGGAGGCGCCGAAGGTCGGCGCGGATAAGGCCATGGATGCGGCGCTCGCGGAGTTGGCGCGGGTCGACACCGAGAAGGTCCATCCGGAGTGGCGGGATCGCATCTATGCGCTGTGCGAGAGTCTCTGGAACCAGATCGGCTACCAGACCAGCGTCGAGAAATACGGGGCCGCGGGCGCCGAGCGCGGGGCCGTGCTGGACTTCGTGGACTACCCGTTGAACAACCGCTGGTGGTTGGAAGACGAAATCGCCAAGGCGCGGAAAATGCCGAGCGAAGCGGACAAGGTCGCACACTTGCATATGCTGGCCACGTGGGCGCACCCGGGACCGGGCAGTTTCTACGACGACATCGGCAACGTCGCGAAGTGCGATCACGTAATTCGCAGCGAACGCTACAACACGCTGCTGGAACCGGACCGACCGACCGTCCCGGATTTCATGTTCTGGGACAACGGGAAGCGGCGCGTGCGCCAGTCCTGGATGAGCAAGATGGATTGGCCGGAAGGGCTGCGCTATATCGGGCTCGATCCGGACGCGGACTATGTGTTCAAGACGACGGGCATCAGTTCCTGCCTGCCCCGGGCCAACGGACTTCGGCTGGTACCTACCGAGGACGGCCGCGAAGTGGGCGATGTAAAGGTGTTCCCCGTACCGCGCCAGGCGTATCGGGAAGGATACTTGACGATAACGTTCGACGTGCCGTTCGAGCCCGGCATCAATTGGCGTCAGATGTCACGCTTGTCGGAAGCGTGGTTGATCAAGAAGTAGACTTCGCAACCTCGGTTTCGGCGCGGTTCACCAGCGCTTTGAATTCGGTCCGATCGCGCAACGATGCGAAATCGGGGTCGCTCTGCAATGCCTGCACGAGGGTCTTGTCAACGGATTCCATGGTGAGGGCGGATTCGAGCAGGCATAGTGCCGCGTCCGCATCGCCCGCGACGGCTTTCAGACAGGCCAGATCGTATGGCGGTTTCCACGAATCGGGGCGCAGGCGTTGCGCTTCCTCGAAGTATTTTGCGGCCGTTTCAGGGTCGCCGGTGCGTTGGGCGCACAGTCCCGACTGCAACAGCGCGGCGAAATGGTTGGGGGTGGTCTTCAGAACGCGCTGGTAATAGATCAGGGCTTGGGCATAATCCCCTTCGATGAAGTAGAGATCAGCGTAGGCGAGGTGGGCGCGCGGGAAGCTTGGATCAACAGCCAAGGCCTGGTCGTACCACTGTTTCGCCTCGTCCTCGCGGTGGCGCTGCACGGCGATGAACCCGAGGTGGACCATGGCCTCGGCGAATTTTGGGGTAATGGCAAGCGCTCGGTGGTAGTACGTCTCCGCTTCGTCGTAATTGCCTTCACGCAGCTTGATATAGCCGAGCATGTAGAGCACCCGGCTTTGGTTCGGATCGATCCGCAGCGACGCGCGGTATTCCTTTTCGGCGCCTTCCAGACTCCCCTCCCGGAGCACGGCGAGGGCGAGTACGTTTCGCGCGGAGACATGGCGCGGCGCGATGTTCAACAGTTCGCGGAGTACCCGCTCGCACTCCGCGTAGTTGCCGCGCTGGGCTTCGTTACGGGCTTCTTCCAGTTTGGTGTAGAGCCCGATGCCGTCTTTTGGATCCATGCCCTGTACGGCACTGCGGTCGTCCGGGTCGGCGAGATAGCCCAATGCCTGGAGCATTTCCAGGGTCTCGTGGTCCATGGGATTTCGCTCGGTTTCCAGGGCGACCTGCTTTGATTCGTCCAGTAATGCCGAAAGTTTCGCGTCCAATTGGGCGGCGAGTTCCGGCTTCTCGTTGTATAGGTTGTTCAATTCTTGAGGGTCGGTGCGGAGGTTGTAGAGCTCCGGCTTGGGCGCGCGTATCCACTTGTACCCGTCGAACCGCAGACCGTAGAGCGGGGCCATGCCGAAGCCCAATTCCGACAACAATGACTCGGAATACTGCGGCAAGTCGGGCGGCGGCACATCGCCGCGAAGGGCGGACAGCAGGTCGGCTCCCTGGGTTTTGTCCGCTCCGGGAACGTCGAGTGCCCCGAGTATGGTGGGCATGAGGTCGATGCAACGGACCGGACCCCAGTAGACCGTGTCGGACGGCAGGTGACCGGGCCAGTGAAAGATAAGCGGCACGTGCACGGTGGCGTCATAGATAAAGATGGCGTGTGTCTTCTCGCCGTGTTCGCCGAGGCTCTCGCCGTGGTCTGCCGTGAGTACGGTAAACGTGTTCTGGTCGACGCCCAAGGTCTTGAACGCGTCCATGATTCGCGCCAGACCCTCATCGGCCTGTGCGATCTCCGCGTCGTAGGCGGTCGGGATGAGGTGGCGGTTCTTGGCGTGGGACTCGTAGGGCTGATGGGGGTCGAAGAAATGAACCCACAGGAAGAAGGGCTTGCCGTCGGCCTTCTCGTGCCAGCTTTCCAACCACTGTACGGCGCGCTCGGCCGTTTTCGGTGCGGGCCGGTCGCGGATCATGAACAGCTTGGGGTCGTCTTCGGCCCAGAGATCGTCGTCGTACACGTCGAAGCCCTGATTCAGGTTGTAGCGACGGTTCAGCACCAGCGCAGACACGAAGGCCGCCGTGTCGTATCCCGCGTCGTGGAGGCGCTCCGCGAGGGTTACGGCCTTGTCGTTCAAGGCGTAGGCGCCGTTGTCGCGCACGCCGTGGGCCGGTGGCAACAGGCCGGTCATGATGGAAGTATGGGCCGGCATGGTGATCGGTGCAGTGGTCACCGCGTCGGCGCAACGCACCCCTTCCGCCGCGACGGCGTCAATGGTGGGCGTACGCGCAATGCCGTACCCGTAACACCCGATCCGGTCGGCGCGGCAGGTGTCGATGGTGACGAGAAGGACGTTGGGGCGGGGGGAATCGGCGAGTGCGGCGGCGGTCAGTAGCATTACGGACACGGCCACAACCGTCGCCCGCAGTGCCGCGGCAAGCGTACCCTTTTGTTGCGCATCAAAACTCATCCCAATACAATGACGCCTTGCGCTGCGGAATCCAAGGTGAATTTTTGCGAAAAAGGCGAATCTCGCTTTGCAGATCGGCAACAAAGGAAATCCATCATGTCTCACGGCGGTAAACTCGTTGCGCGTGCGCTGAAGAATGCGGGCGTGGAGTGCATTTTCACGCTGAGCGGCGGGCACGTCATGCCCATCTACGACGGCTGCCTGGACGAGGGCATCCGCATCATCGACGTGCGCCACGAGCAGGCGACGACCCACGCGGCGGACGCGTGGTCGCGGTTGAATCCCGGCAAGATCGGCGTGGCGGTGGTGACGGCGGGGCCCGGGGTGACGGATTCCGTAACGGGTGTGGCAAACGCGTGGCGCGCGAACTCCCCCATTCTCTGCATCGGCGGGCAGGGTCCCTTCGTCAATCTTGGACGCGGCTCGCTCCAGGAGATGGACCACGTCAGCCTCATGAAGCCCATTACCAAGTATTCGGCGGCGTGCTACGACACCGAACGCATTCCGGAATACATCGAGCAAGCCATTCGTCACGCAGTTTCCGGGAATCCCGGGCCCGGCGTTTCTGGAACTGCCCATGGACGTGCTGATGAACTCAGCCGATGTGGACAAGGCGGTGTATCCGCCGATCAGCACAACGCCGCCGCTGCTATCGCCGCACCGGGACGATGTGCTGGCGGCGTTGCGCATCATCGAGAAAGCGGAACGCCCACTCCTTATGAGCGGCACGAGCGTGAAGTGGTCGAACGCGCAACCGCAGCTCAACGCGTTTCTGGAAAAGACGAACATTCCCGCGTACGCCAACGGCATGGGACGCGGCACGATCCCGCGCGGATCGAGACACCTGTTCAATCGCACGCGGCGGGACGCGCTGGAACAGTGCGACGTGGTGGTTCTTGCGGGCGTCGTCCTCGATTTTCGCATGAAATTCGGACAAACCATTCCGAAGGACGCGAAAGATCATCCAGCTCGAAATGGACAATCTGCTCATCGGCCACAACCGCGCGTCGGACGTGGCGCTGGTCGGAAACCTCGCGTGCAGTTTCGACGCGCTGATGCAGGCGATGGACGGCGAAGGTATTTCGCTGGACTTCAGCGCCCACGCGGCCGCGCTGCGCGAAAAGGAAGACGCCATCGCCAAGGCCGACGCCGAGAAACAAGCCTCGGACGCGGTGCCCATCGAATCCAGCCGGTTGTGCAAGGAGATTGCGTCGTTCGTCGAACAGTTCGATGACCTGATTGTCATCGGCGACGGCGGCGACATCGTGGCTTCCGCGGCGAAGGTGGTGCCCATTCCCAAGAACGGGGCGTGGATGGACCCGGGTCCGTTGGGAACGCTGGGCGTCGGCATGCCGTTCGCCATCGCGGCGCAGATCGCCCATCCGAACAAGCGCGTGCTTATCATTTACGGCGACGGCAGTTTCGGCCTGAACGGCTTCGAGTACGACACGGCCGTGCGGTTCAACCTGCCCATCGTGGGCATCGTCGGCAACGACGCGGCCTGGGGACAGATGATGCGCCCCCAGAAAGCCTTCTACGAGCGGCTCGCCGCGACGCAACTGGCGTACACGCGCTACGACAAAGTCGTCGAAGCCCTCGGCGGTCACGGCGAACACGTCGAGCAGCCGGCGGACATCCGTCCCGCCATCGAACGCGCTTTCGCCTCGGGCAAGCCTGCGTGCGTGAACGTCGTGCTGAAGCAGGACCAGTCGTACAAGGGCGGCGCGTATATCTGATTGCAGCGCATGGGTTCACCAAGTGGCAAGTCGCCGCTTGTGCTCAATGCCAGATCGGACGGATCCGGAACGGACCAGGATTTCCCCGCTGGCGTCTCGCCTCGATGCGCGCTATGATAGTGAGGCCTTCCGTCAACTTGGTAAAACGGCCCATGGATGCACGCGACCGCAATCAGCTAAAAACCGAAGCCGCGAAGCTGCGGAAGGACTACCACTACATCCGCAAGGCGCTGAAACAGCGGCCGAACGATCGCGACCTGCGCAAGCGCGCGGAGAAACTCCAGGCCCGCTACACGGAACTACAAGAGGAGCTGAAACACCATCCGAAGGGGGAGGCCGTCGAAGTGCAGCCCCTATCCGCTCCGCCGCCTCCCGTCGATATGTCGGCATTTGAGCCGAAGGTGTACAGCCCGCCTCCGCCGGTGTCGGTGCCGCAAGACCGCGGCTGGGGCAACCCGTTCGGCAGTGTCAACATTTCCGGACGCACGATCTGGACGAGTTTCCTCGTGGCCATCCTGGTGATAACCTCGCCGTTCTACTATCTCCTGTTCTTCAAGGGCATGGCCTTTTACCGGGTGCCGACCAATTCGATGATTCCCACGCTGGAACCGGGCGACCGGTTTGCCGCGATCGTGCCGAAGGAATACCGGCGCGGCGACGTGGTCGTTGTCGAAGACCCGGCGGACCCGGCGGCGTTCCTGGTGAAGCGGCTCGTCGCCTTACCGGGAGACGAGGTGGCGGTTCACAACCATAAGCTGTGGGTCAATGATGAACCGATCGATGAACGTTACATCCGCGAGCCGAATCGACTATGCCATGGATCCGATCGCGATGGGCAAAGGCGAAGTGTTTCTCCTGGGCGACAACCGCAATGAAAGTGAGGACGGCCACATCTGGCGCCGGGGATTTCCCATGGACAAAATCGTCGGCCGCGTCTTCTACATCTACTACCCCAGTGAACGGCGGGGCCATTTCAAGTCGCAGGAACAGGCGTTTGCGTTGGTGCGGGACTAAGAGGACTTCCCTGGACCCTGCACGCATCGCCATTCTGAGTGACACGAAGGACCTCGTTTGGATAGATGTCTTGATCGTTCAAGATTCTTCGCTTTGCTGCTAAGCAACATCGGTTGTAAGTCGCTTTGTGTCAATAGCGACGGTTTGTCGCTATCGGGATCGAAATCGGGATCGGGATCGAAATGCGAAGTGCTTCCGATCCCGATAGCGGTCCCGATCCCGATTTCGAGAATAGCTTGCGTTTCAGCCGCACGTAAATGTTCTTCCGCGATTCGCCGTTCTTAACGGTCGGATGCTCAGAATGACGGTAATTCTTTTTCATCTAATCTCGGAGCAGGTTTCGATCCCAGGATATATCGAGTTGATTAATCAGATGAATCGTGGCCGAGAGAGCAAGTACATACCAAAGCCAACAGCGCAGACAGCGCCAAGCGTAATTGCGCCCAATCTTCGTCCCGTCCCCGTTTCCATTCTGGCGGCGGACAGTGCAAATCCGAAGGCCAATGCGTATGTGACCACCAGGATTGCGAAGAAGCGAGCCGCACCAAGGGCTTGTACAATTCGCGGCAGCAGCGGGTGGTGCTCCTGCAGCACTACGAGAGACCACGTCGGCATCAAGAAGATTATGGAGACCGCGACGTCTCGCCGGCCCCTGCGTTCCTTGTCGGTCATGGCTGGATCTCGTGTCTCCTCTCGACACAAGGAAAACGACCGGGCGGTGGAGACGGTTGACGGGGGCTCGGCGGAACGATTCCGCCCGAAGCGTCAATAGCCCAGGCGGTTGCGCTCGGGCCGGAAGATGACCCAAAGTAGCAGCCCGATCGGCCAACTGAAGAATGCGACCAGGATGGCGACCAGACATCCCGGCTTTCCCCGCGCGTTCGCGTCGCCGTAACACCAGACGACGCTCCAGATGTATAGCACGAAGATCCCCAGGTACAGGATAATGAACGGCACGGCGAGAAAAGGTGCAAGGCTGTGAGAATCCATTCGTATCCCCTTAGTGATTCGTGGGCTGAATGATAGCAAGACCGGCGCGCAATTGCCCGATTCCGGATTCCGCTAGCGCCATTGCCTGCGTTCCGGCCGAAAGACGATCCACATCAAGAGGCTCACCGGCCAACTGATCAAGCCGACAAACGCGCCCACAAGACACCCCGGTTTGCCCCGGCGCTCGGCATCCCCCATCGCCCACGTCACGCTCCATGCCCAAAGGCCGAATCCGATCAGAATGATGATGCACTGCAGCATGATGGGCAGTTCATTCTTCACGGGAAATCTCCTTCACAAAGAATCAGCCCCTCTCTAAGCATTGTGCCTCTGCCGGATTTGTTCACTCAAGGCATTTGTCTATCTAAGCTCGAGTACTGAATCGCTTCACTTACGAGGTTGTCGACGATGAATTCGACGCCGTCGATGTTGCGAGGTTTGCACGACAAAGAAAGTCTTGTCACAAAACGAAATGTGCGTTAATATCGAAAACTAAACCTGATTTGTTTTCGGCACGGGGGTGTGGGCCGGCTACGGATTAAGGATGGCGGGGCAATCATTGGGGGAATCATCATGTCTAAACTGTCTTGCGGGTTGTTATGTAACATCACGTTTTACGGCATGGCTTGTCTTGCTGGGGGCAAAGCCCTGGCCCAGCAGGTGTTCTGGACTGACTGGGGCACCACCAAGGTTCAGGCGGGCAACGTTGATGGCTCCGGTTCCCCAACCGACCTCTTCGATAGCTCCGATGGGCTGAACGTCCCCGACGGCATTGCCGTCGACGTGGCGGGCGGTAAGGTGTACTGGACCGACATGAGCGCGAGCAAGGTTCAAGTGGGAAACCTGGACGGCTCCGGTTCCCCAACCGACCTCTTCAATTCCTCCGATGGGCTCAGCGCCCCCAACGACATTGCCCTGGACATTGAGGGGAACAAGGTCTACTGGACTGATTTGAGCATCAACACAGTTCAGGTGGGCAACCTGGACGGCTCCGGTTCCCCTGCAGTTCTCTTCGATAGCTCCGATGGGCTTGCCAATCCCATGGGTATCGCCTTGGACGTCGCGGGCGGCAAGGTCTACTGGACCGATTCTTACGCCAGCAAGGTTCAGGTGGGCAACCTGGATGGATCAGGTTCTCCAACGGACCTCTTCGATAGCTCTGATGGGCTTAGCGGCCCATGCTTTATCGCCTTGGACGTCGCTGGAGGCAAGGTCTACTGGACGGACGCCATCACCCGCAAAGTTCAGGCGGGAAACCTGGACGGGTCCGGTTCTCCAACGGACCTTTACGATATCACCGATCTGCTTGACTTTCCCTGCGGCATCGCGGTGGACGTGGCGGGCGGCAAGGTGTACTGGACCGACTCCGACACCCGCATGATTCAGGTGGGTAACCTCGATGGGTCCGGTTTCCCAACCGCGCTCTTCGACATTTCCGATGGCCTTAGCGACCCCATCGGCATCGCCTTGGGTTCGGGCGCGGCCCCACCGTCCGTCCCCGCGTCAAGCCGGGGAATGCTCTCGTTGACGGTTCTGGTCTTGGCGCTCTGCGCCGTGATCGCGGTATATCGTCTACGCGCGCGCCGGGTTTAGCGTAGGGAGCGGCTCGTCCCCTAAGCCGCCGGGGGTCCAGCCTGGAATCAAACGAGGCGCAGTACTTTGAGTACCTTGAATTCCCTGGGGAGCCCACGACAAGACGGGGGTCGCGGTGGGAATTGAGTATTGTGTCCCCTTAATTCCACACTACCACGTTTCGAGCGACAGGCCTTCCACTTCCGTGAAATGCGCATCGCGGGCCACGAGCGTCAGGTCGTTCTGAAATGCCTGGGCCGCAATCCAAATGTCGTTCTCGGGGATCGGTCGGCCCTTTTGTCGCAGTCGCTCTTTCACTTCACCATAGCGCCGGGCAGTCTCTGTGTCGCATCCCAAGACGACGTTACGCGCCGCGAAATCATCTATGCGTTCCGTGTTGTCTGCCACTCTCGTCGACTTTTTTGCTCCGTAATACAGTTCGCCAAGGACCACGCTGGAGACAAACAACTCCCCCGCTCCCCGAACTCGGTCTTTCACCGCCCCTTCGCCGGCAAACAGTGCAATAACAATGTTGGTATCCAACAGGTATCTACCATTCATTCACGTCGACCTGTTCGCAGCCTTCCTCAATTGCCTGTTGCATCAAGTGTAGGTCCTGTCGTGAAATCGTACCGGCAAACTCTACTAACTGCTGTCCGGGTACCCCCCGGCGCTGTTCGGACCGCAGCGTCTCCACATACGCCAAGACTTGCCGTTGCAGGTCTTCCGGAAGAGCGTCGAGTTGCTCAATCACTTTACTCCGAATTGCACTGTTCATTTTGCTGTTCCTGTTTCCCAATATCGCGCGTGCCCGGTCGATGAAATGCGCTCAAACCATCACTCGTAGTATATCATCGAATCCCGAAATCAGGGGCACAATACTCTATTATTCGGTCAAAACATCCGCCTATCCAAACTCCTATCTTGGATCGCTTCGCTGACGTGGTTGTCGGCGATGGATTCGGCGCCGTCGAGATCGGCGAGGGTGCGGGCGACGCGGAGGACTTTATCGTAGGCGCGGGCGCTGAAACCGAGCTGGTTGATGGCTTGTTCGAGGAGGGCGTTGGCGCTGTCGGCGGGGGACACAGCCCGGTGCCGGACTGCCCGTGTATCAATCGGCCACATGCACTCCACCCCCATTCTTCCCTCGTCCTGATGCGATTAGGCGTTTGCTTTCTTTCTGCGAGCGGCCGTGCTTCGCTTCTTCATTGGCGAATTGCCGGCAACCTTTCCGTGGACGGTTTTCAAGACGATCTGTGGTTCTTCGCGCGCTATCTGGAGCAGGCGGAGACTTGCGTTGCTGGGTTCGCGTCGTCCCTGTTCTCAACCCTGCACGGTTTTCGGAGAAACATTGAGTGCGGCCGCAAATACTCCTTGCGACATTCTCAATTTGGCCCGGATTTCCGTCACCTCTTTGGCGCCCATTGGGGGAGGCGGCGCGGGAACCTGCACAGTTACCAGGGACATCTTCTCGCCCCTGGAAAAGGCAATACTGTCTTCCAAACCCGCCATGATCATTTCAAAAACACTCATCTCGGATGGTTTCGGTATGCTCAATGTTACCATGCACTCCCCTCGTTGCCAGCGCGTTCAATCGTGTACGCATCACTCCCCTGTCGGTCTATCTTCCTGTCCGACATTGTCTCGGATCTTCTTCCGAAGCGCCGCTTGTTCTTGTAGTAGCTCTTCCGTTCCGCGTTGCCAGTAGGCCAGCACTTCTTCCCTGGACATTCCGGCGGTCTCGCGCCGCACGCGCTCCGCGCCTTCGTGCATCATTCCACGCAATCAAACGTTTTCACCGCGCGTGATGCCTCCGGAACGCCGGAGACTTCGCCTGGATCTTGCGCACCGCCTCGGGCCCGTATATCCGCTCGCCGCAGTCAGGGCATTCGTAGTACTCCACGTTCGACACCGAGTATTTCTGGCCGTCGAATTCGCGCGTGAGATTTCCGCGAATCTTCTTTAACCTCTTGCTGTCACAGTTTGGGCACGCTCGAAGTTTCACTTGGCTAGGTCCCTTCTTAGGGTGATAACATACTTGACGACTCAAGGCTATTTCTTTGGGGTGGGTTGAGACTTGGGCTGGCTCTTAGCGTCCGGCAAGCTGTCTTTCGGTGTATTCAAGATTTTGCGCAATGCATCGGAGAACACTGATTGGCCTGATGATGCGTCACTCTTCTTTGTCTTTCTCGGCTTCGTCATGGGGTGGTAATTCCGTTTGTTTGATTTCGCTGGATAGGCTATCGAAGAATTCTTTTGGGGTCAGAATGACAATCTGATTCGCAAGCTGTTTCTTACAAGACAGTATCTTCGTCTTTTTCCGCTTGCCTTTATTGTCACCGTCTCTAGTGATGAAAGCCTGAGCTTTCGCCTCTATTGCTGTGGCTAAATGAATAGCATCTGGAGTGTCGAGTGGAAATCGCTTGCGAAGTTTACCGGCTTCCGTAGCGGTGCGAGCATTTACCGCGTGAACCGTAACAAATTCCTGCCTAAAGAATGATTCGATTAACGCCGTGGCATCTTCGTCGCTTAATGTCGTCTTTTCTTTTTCGGACGTTTTTACCTTGATAATCTCGGCTCGTGCCAAAACCGAAAGCACTATTTTTAAATTACCAGCCTCTGCGTCCTTAATAATAGGCTCGACGTGATTGTAGAAATCCGGATCTTTTATAAGCGAGTCCAGAACCACGCACGAATCTAGGTAGATGAGCTTAGAATCTTTCGCCATTACGAATCTTTCTTACATAATCCACCGGGTCTATACCTCCCGTAATATCCATAGGCGGGGCTTCCGAAATCTTGAGGTACTTGGGATCTGGAATCTTGTCGAAATCGTGAATTTCGATTGCAACCGGTACGCCTTTGTCCGTAAATCGGGCTTTCCCGTAGACTTCAATTTGTTTATGTAAGAAACCTTCGCTAAGACGGTCGATTTCAGTTTCAGGAAAGATACATTTGATCTTTTGGCCCGTTGCTTCTTCTTGGATGACAAACTCGTGATGATCATCGGAAGTTCTTATATCATATAGCTTACCATTAAAGGTCGTTATCTCGCTATGATAGGCTTGGACTCTTAACTGCTGGATGTTCGCGTTCGCGTGCATGGTAGGTGTAACTTGCCCATATTCCGATGACTTAAATGCGACCGTATTTACGTCTTTGAGAACGCCTACAATCTTTTGAACCGAATCCAGATCGGTGTCACTGAAATTTTTCGGCAACTTCTTCTTTTGCTCGATAGATCTCAGTCCGCCCATATATTCGCCAATAACCTTCCTTGGGAACGCGGGTTTGCGTTTATTTTGTCCGGTAATCGTTAGCATAAGTGGGCTTTTCATGCTTATCTTAGTTATTGCCCATTCTACTTCTATGTCTTTGTCTATTGCCTCTGCGAGGCCACGAAGAACGCCGATAGTGTTATTCAACACTGTGACAAAGGAATTGATCGGAACGATACCGCGCTCCGCATCAATCACGATTGTCAACTCCGCTTTCTTTCGCATCTTCTACCTCTTTGAGGTTTAGGTAAAAAGTTATGAAACGCATTCTCCGATGAGACGATCATACGTCAACCGCTTACCAGCGATGGACTTCATTGCCGCATCGAATCGTTCCCGATCTGTCGCTCTACGGTTATTATACCGGAAAGCCTGCTCATCAAGGTATCGAAAAAGATGGAACGGTTCGACAGAAACATAGGTGCCTTTGAGTCCACGCTTTAGCAAGCTCCAGAAATTCTCCAGGCCGTTCGTGTGGACATTGCCTTTAGCATACGCCTCTGCATGGTCAATCACATGATGGACGAAATCCCGGGACAATCCATTGTAGCTTGCCAGTGCATCCGTGTGGACTTTCGATCCCTTTTTCACATGCCTGTGCACAATCGGTTGCACCGTCTTTCTGCGCGGATTCGGGATTAGTTCGGTGCGTACTTCGCCGTGACGTTCCAGAATACCCATAACGATGGTTTTACCAACCATACCAGTGCCTTTAGCCTTGCGTTTCCCCTTGTGCATATTGCGGGCTTTGCCGCCGATGTAGCTTTCATCTACCTCGACTTCGCCCGAGAGCTTCCCGCCATCGTATTCATCCTGTAAAACAAGGCGCAGACGATGCATCATAAACCACGCGGACTTCTGCGTAATTCCAAGGGCGCGGCTAATTTCGTAAGAGGAAACGCCATTCTTAGCGCTCACGATAACCCATAACGCTACAAGCCACTTATCTAATCCAAGTGGACTATCCTCAAATACGGTATTATAACGGACGCTGAAGGACTTCCTACAATCACGGCACTGGAACTTACGGCGTGTGGGAAGATAGGTCACTTTCCCTGAATCGCAATGGACGCAATGAACACCATCAGGCCAGCGGTGCGCTATGAGTGTGTCATGACAGGTGTCGAAGTCGGAAAAGTACTTGACCGCTTCGATAAGAGTTTCTGGATACTTGACTTGGGAATTCATTGGGTTTAATCTCCCTCTAATCTAAACCCATTATATCATGAAAAGTATGAGTCGTCAAGTATGTTATTGCCCTTCTTAGGCAGTATCGCCATCTCGTCTTGCCGTCCGCGCATTTGACGATGTCTTTTGCAACGTCTTGCGAATCAAGACTTGAAATATCCAATTCAAGGTCATCACAGACGGCGCGGAAGGCCTTGTCCGCCTCTTGCGGTAGCAAAACGGCGGTTACCGGGACATATTCTCCGCCACGGGTCGTTATCTCAAGGCACCCGCCGGTTTTCCCTGGCGATTGTAATCTTCCCGTCAATTGCCGAAACCTGCAAAGTCTGGATACACATTCACGCCATGACCTCTCGTCCATATTGTTCAATTCTATCAAGAATCGTCTGGAGTGCAGCCTTGACACAATCGTCGTCGAGTCGGTTCACGATCAGGACAGATGAAGCAACGACGAACTCTTGTTCTTTGAGTATATCGGCAAGATATGCCTTCGTATAAACGGAGAACGCGTAGGTATTCAGGAAATTGTCCTGAGACGAGTTCTCATCACCAACCTCGACGTACATTTCCGTTGTCGCGTATAGAGGATTGCATGGTGAATCATTCGGGTATTGTAGATAATAGAACGCCGTTATCTTACGCACTTCAATCCCCTTTCCGAGGTGGGCATACAGAAAATAGTGGACACAATACTCAATCGTTCCGTCAAAACATCTGCCTGTCCAGACTCCGGTACTGGATCGCTTCGCTGACGTGGTTGTCGGCAATGGATTCGGCGCCGTCGAGGTCGGCGAGGGTTCGGGCGACGCGGAGGACTTTGTCGTAGGCGCGGGCGCTGAAGCCGAGCTGGTTGATGGCTTGTTCGAGGAGGGCGTTGGCGCTGTCGGCGATGACGCAGTGGTCGCGGATAGCTTTCGAGTCGAGGTGGGCGTTGCAGGTGTACGCGCCGTCGTAGCGGGCCCGCTGCCGGTCGCGGGCGGCTTGCACCTCGGCGCGGACTTCCGCGCTGGTGGGTCCGCTGGGCCGCCGGTCAATCAATTCCTCGAAACTCAGCGGGGGCACGTCGATGTGGATGTCGATGCGGTCGAGCAAGGGCCCGGAGAGACGCGCCATGTAGCGTTGCACCTCGCCGACGCTGCACCGGCATTGGCGTTTTGGATCGGTGCGGCAGCCGCAGGGGCAGGGGTTCATCGCGACGACGAGCATGAACCGGCTCGGGAAGGTGACGGAATACATGGCCCGGCGAATGTGGACCAGCCCTTCTTCGAGGGGTTGGCGGAGGACTTCCAGGGCGCTACGGTTGAACTCGGGCAACTCGTCGAGGAACAGGACGCCGTGGTGGGCGAGACTGACTTCTCCGGGCGTGGGTTGTTGCCCTCCCCCGCCGCCGCTGATGGAGACGGTGGTCGCGGTGTGGTGCGGCGAACGGAAGGGCCGCCGCACGATGAGGTCGCCTTTCTCCTGGACGCCGTTTGCGACGCTGTAGATGCGGGTCGTTTCGAGGGCCTCTTCGAAGCTCATGGTGGGCAGAATTCCCGGGAGCCGCGAGGCGAGCATGGTCTTGCCGGTTCCCGGCGGGCCGATCATGAGGAGGTTGTGCCCGCCCGCCGCGGCCACGGTCAGTGCGCGTTTGACGTGGGCCTGTCCCTTGACCTCCGTAAGGTCCGGGATGTCGTGGTGGGCCTTATCGATGACCGCCTGCATATCCGTACGGAAGGGCAGAATCTCTTGCGCGTCTGCCATGAAGCCGACGGCGTCGGTCAGGGTCGCGGCGGGGATGACTTCGATGCCGGGCACGACGCCGGCTTCCTCCGCATTCGCTTCGGGCAGGACAATCCCGCGCAGGCCCTGTTCGCGCGTGGCGATAGCCATAGACAGGGCGCCGGAAACCGGCCGTAGGGACCCGTCGAGGGCCAACTCGCCCGCGAGAACGTAGTCATTAAACCGCGGTCCGGCGATCTGTTCGGAGGCCGGCGAGCATCCCCAAGGCAATGGGCAAGTCGAGGGCGCTGCCTTCCTTGCGAATATCGGCGGGCGCGAGATTGATGACCGTGATTCCGCGCGGATACCGGAACCCGGAGTTCTTGAGGGCCGAGCCGACGCGTTCCTTGCCTTCCTTGACGGCCGCATCGGGCAAGCCGACGAGGTAGTACTGGTTGCTGCCGGGGTGGTTGTCGACCTCGATGGCAAGGGGATATCCGTCGATTCCGATAACGGCGCATGATTGGACCCGGGCAAGCATGGTTCGTGCGTTTCCTTGATACAGTCAACCCCTACACTCGACAGCATCTTAGTGTCTGGAGGCGGCGCGTTCAAGAAGACGACTGGGCAGAGGAAGAAACATCCCCCTCGACCCTTCGGGTCTGCCCCCTTCAAAGGGGGATTCCCTGGCCCGCGCTTCGCGGGGCGATTGCGATGAATAAAGGTCTTCAAGTTTGCTGTTTGTCGTTGCGTTCACCCGAAACCCGGGTCTACGAAACTCCCCCTTCGAAGGGGGATCAAGGGGGATGTTCTTCCGTGTCTCGCGACTATGGTCGTGCTTCAGCCCCGGCGGCGCTGGTGGGTGGCGCAATAGTAGGTGGTGCGACCGCCGGCGGTCGTGGTCTTGAGCGGCCGGCGGCACTTGGGACACAGGCCGGTGTAGTTCCGGTGCCGGAGGAGGAAGCGATCGGACAGTTTCTCGTAGCGGGTTTCGACGGCGAGGGACGCATTGAATACGTCCATCATGGCGTTATAAAGCGCATCGACGGTCTGGGGCTTCAGGTTGGAGGCCCGGGTCTCGGGATGCAGGCCGCATTGAAACAGCATCTCATCGGCGTACAGATTGCCGATCCCGGCGATGACCTGCTGGTTAAGCAACATGCCTTTCAGGTTTCCCGTGCGCCCCTTCAACAGGTCTTGGAATGCGTACCGGTCAAAGCCGTCCTGGGTCGGATCGGGTCCCCACTTGCGAGCGCGTAGAAATGCGTCGACATCGCGGGTAAGGCCTGCCTCGCCGAACTTGCGGGGGTCGGTGAATACCAGCGAGCCGCCGTCGGCAAACCGGAGTTTGAGCCGGACATAGCGAGGCAACGCGTCCTCCTTTGATAGGATTCGCACGGTGCCGGTCATGCCGAAGTGGAGGACCAGCCAAGTTCCGGATTCGGATTGGAGGAAGAGCCATTTCCCGTGACGGTGGGTCGCTACCAGCGCATGGTCCACCAAGGCCCTGCGCAATGCCGGCACTTTCATGTCGGTCAGGACGGTAACGTCCGCAACATTGACCTCGGCGATGGTGCGATGCAGGGCGTTGGCGGCGATATACCGGCGGCGGGTCTCCACTTCCGGCAGTTCGGGCACCGTGTATTGGCTCCTTCCTTCGACGTTATCCGTCACTTCGTGGGCGCCATGCTACCACCACCGGAACCCCGGCGCGAATCCTGGCCGGGAGCGCGGGGCCGTCCTCTTCGCGGAGGCGGGGAGGGCCCGTCAACGTATCGGAAGAGTGCAGCCGTCACCTCTCATGAAGTCGTCGCGGGAGGTTGCCGAAAAGAATGAAGAAAACCAATCGAATGCGTAGTCAGTACTTCCGGGAGGTGCGTGCTACCGCGCGCGGGCCTATCCAAATGCCTCGCGCGATTCGAGCATACTCGCACGCACCGCCGTGCCGGGTTGTCTCGGAATCCGGCTGCGCGGGTGTCGCGACCAAGTCGCGGTAACCTTGGGCGCGTGCGGCCACGCGCGGGTTACCGCCGTTGAGTACGCAGAGTAAGGTCGCCGAGGGCCCCATACTGATTCCAGCCGATGTATCCATGGGGATTCCCTCTCCAGGATGGGCGAATTATATGCCATGGGGACAGGGAAATGGCGCGCTTCTTGAACGATGAAATACAGGGACGGACTACTGCTGCGTACGCCTGTTGAAGCGCATGGCGTAGACCGTGTGCACATCGCGCGATGCCCGCGCCAGCGACTCCTCCCGTTCCGGCACCGCGACGAGGTGAATGTGGTTGGTCATGAGACAATACGCCCAGATGTCCAGGCCATGCCGCTCCCCGTACTTCTTCAGGAACCGCAGATACGCGTGGCGGTCATCCTCCGTCTCGAAGACGTTTGCCCGCCGATTGCCCCGCTGGGTTACGTGATGCGGATACCCCGGAACAACAATGCGTGCCACTCTACTCATCCCCCGACAATAACCGAAAAGCCGGAGAATTGCAATTTAATTCGTAGTCTGTCCCTGAATTTCCCTGAATTTCCCTGGGGAAGTATCGCAGGGAAGGGGAACGGTTTCTGACTAATTCAGTGCAAGAGTGGGGCTGTAGCGCCAAAAAAGGGCCGCAGCCCCGCAGGGCCACAGTCTGGAGCAATTCTTTCGAATCAGAAATAGTGGGAAACTGTGGCACGAATCTCTTGCGATATCGGTGCTCGTGGTGCACAATGAACTCAGTAGGGTAATTGCAAGGCCCCTTTCAAAACTGGATAAGGCGCAGGGCACGTGTCTCCTCTTGAACGTCTGTTCGCGGGACGCATGTCGTGCACCAAGTGAAAAGGAATGCCTAATATGAAGACGGCGTCCCACATCTATTTCGTTGGTTTGGTTACTTCATTCCCATTGGTGATCACAGGATGCCTCCCTAGTGTCGGTGTGCCGGTTCCCGGTGAGACGCGAACATTTGACGGCATCGAGTTTCAGTGGTGTCCGGCCGGGACGTTCACGATGGGGAGTCCGTCGAGTGAAACCGGCCATACGATGGATGAAGCTCAGCACGAAGTTACGATCAGTAAAGGGTTCTGGCTCTCCAAGTATGAAGTTACGCAAGCACAGTGGCAGGATATCACTGGCGGCAACCCCTCGAATTTCGACGATCCAGGATCCGAGAATAGACCCGTAGACCAGGTAACGTGGGAGGGCGTTCAAGATTTCCTCGAGGACTTGAACGCTGCGACATCCGGTGGACCATACCGATTGCCGACCGAATCGGAATGGGAATATGCCTGCCGGGCGGGCACGACCACTCGATTCCATTGGGGCGACGACCCGACCGAATCAATGATCGGTGATTATGCTTGGTACGACGGCAACTCGCAGGATGAAACGCATCCCGTTGGCGGAAAGATGCCGAACCCCTGGGGACTTTACGACATGAACGGAAACGTTTGGGAATGGTGCCAGGACTGGTATGGCGATTACCCCGCTGGACCTGTGACCGATCCACAGGGAGCGGCATCGGGAACGCTTCGGGTTTTACGCGGGGGCGGCTGTGATTCATATGCCGACGATTGTCGCGCGGCCAACCGCTTTACTTTCAACCCCATCAGCTCATACAGGACGATAGGGTTTCGGATAGTTCGGACTCCAGGTTAGAAACCGCTGATTTCATCTTCACGCGACTGAGGGTTAGCCTGTAGCAGGCCTTAAAACGACCGCGAGACGGCGCAACATGTCCTCGGCAACCGACGGTAGTGTGTTCAGAGCGCGAAGGTGGGATCGTTATAATTGGAGAAAAGGCCGCAACGTTACGGCCTGTCCAAATCTCCACGTAGACTTTCTCTTGGGCTTCTTCGGCCACGGGATAACGCTCTCCGGGGCCGGTGGAACGTAGCCCATGCCCTTGTAAAGCCAATCCGTACCTTTTGAATTCCATATGCATGTTGGAGTAGATTCCGTGCGCAAGATCTTTTCTGGTTTTTCCGTATGTTCGATTCCGAGTGTTTGGCCTGTCGTCTGGGGCTGGTGCTTGCGGACACCGGGGCGCTGCTGCGGGTGTCCGGTTCGTACCATGCGGAGTTCTTTCCGAGCTTCAGGTTTGTCCTCGACCCCGCTCCGGCTTGAACTTCCGGTTCCCGGCGGCGGTTTCTGCGGAGCAGGCGGACGCCCCGGCTGCTGTGCGTGCGAGGGGCAGCGTTCATCCAGTGATTCAGTGGTGCACTTCCAATAATCCGGTTCGTGTATCAAGGAGCAACCCATGAGAAGCATTAGCAAGGCATGGAGCGCGTGGACGGTGTTGGCGGCGCTGGCGTGGGTGGCTGCGCCGGTAGTGGCCCACGGGCAATTCACGGAGGACACGAGCGCCAACCTCACCGGGGTGTTTGGTTCTAGCGCGGCGTGGGGTGATTACGATAGCGACGGGGACCTGGACATCCTCCTCACCGGGGACACGGGCAGCGGCTATGTCTCAACGGTTTACCGAAACAACGGCGACGGAACTTTCACGGATATTGCCGCCAGCCTCACGGCGGTAGCGAGTTCCAGCGTGGCGTGGGGCGACTACGATAACGACGGGGACCTGGACATCCTCCTCACCGGGGACACGGGCAGCGGCTATGTCTCGGAGGTTTACCGGAACAACGGGGATGGCACCTTCACGGACATCGCCGCCAGCCTCACGGCGGTAGCGAGTTCCAGCGTGGCGTGGGGCGACTACGATAACGACGGGGACCTGGACATCCTCCTCACCGGGGACACGGGCAGCGGCTATGTCTCGGAGGTTTACCGGAACAACGGGGATGGCACCTTCACGGACATCGCCGCCAGCCTCACGGCGGTAGCGAGTTCCAGCGTGGCGTGGGGCGACTACGATAACGACGGGGACCTGGACATCCTCCTCACCGGGGACACGGGCAGCGGCTATGTCTCGGAGGTTTACCGGAACAACGGGGACGAAACGTTCACGGATATCGCGGCCGGACTCACCGCCGTGACCGCATCGAGCGCGGCGTGGGGTGATTACGACAACGACGGGGACCTGGACATCCTCCTCACCGGGGACACGGGCAGCGGCTATGTCTCGGAGGTTTACCGGAACAACGGGGACGAAACGTTCACGGATATCGCGGCCGGACTCACCGCCGTGACCGCATCGAGCGCGGCGTGGGGTGATTACGACAACGACGGGGACCTGGACATCCTCCTCACGGGGTACGACGCTGGCATCAACCGCGTCTCGAAGGTTTATCGGAACAACGGGGATGGCACGTTCACGGACATCGCCGCCAGCCTCACGGCGGTAGCGAGTTCCAGCGTGGCGTGGGGCGACTACGATAACGACGGGGACTTGGACGTCGTCCTCACGGGGGCGGACGCCGGTTCCAATGGTGTGTCGAAGGTGTACCGGAACGACCTGCCCCCGGTGCTGGCCAACACCTTCACAGACGTCGCCGCCGGCCTCACCGGTGTGGACTTGGGCAGAGTGGCGTGGGGGGACTACGATAACGACGGGGACCTGGACATCCTTCTCACCGGGTTTGCGGCCGGCGCCATTGCCGTTTCTAAGGTATATCGAAACAACGGGGACGGCACCTTTACGGACATTGCCGCCGGTCTGCCCGGACTCTACATTTCCGGCGCGATGTGGGGGGACTTCGACAATGACGGAGACCTGGACATACTTCTCGTCGGAGACATGAGCGATACCCGCGTAGCTGGGATTTACCGGAACAACGGCGACAACACCTTCACGGAGACCATGGGTACAGGACTGACCGGTGTGCTTTACGGCAACGTGGCGTGTGGGGATTACGACCACGACGGGGACCTGGACATCCTTCTTGCCGGATTTGATGCCACCGTCACGCTTGTCTCAACGGTTTACCGAAACAACGGCGACGGAACTTTCACGGATATTGCCGCCGGCCTGCCCGGAGTATCCGCCTCGAGCGTGGCGTGGGGCGACTATGATCACGACGGGGACCTGGACATCCTACTTGCCGGATTTGGCGCCGGTAGTGCGCCTGTCTCAAACGTCTACCGGAACAACGGGGACGAAACGTTCACGGATATCGCGGCCGGACTCACTGCCGTGACCGCATCGAGCGCGGCGTGGGGTGATTACGACAACGACGGGAACCTGGACATCCTCCTCGCAGGAATTGATGCCGGCGATACTCGTCTGGCAAAGGTTTACCGGAACAACGGGGATGGCAGCTTTACGGACATCACGGCTGGCCTCACCGGGGTGCAGGATTCGAGCATGGTATGGGGCGACTACGATAACGACGGGGACCTGGACATCCTCCTCACCGGATCGGTCTCGAGTTCTGAAGCCGACGCAATCGCGAAGGTTTACCGGAACAACGGGGATGGCACCTTCACGGACATCGCCGCCGGTCTTACCGAGGTGGCGTATTCAAATGTGGCGTGGGGGGATTACGACAACGACGGAGACCTGGACGTCCTTCTTACTGGATTGGACGTCGGTTCCAATGGTGTGTCGAAGGTGTACCGGAACGACAACGTCCGGGCGCCTTCATTCGCGGTTAACGACGTGACGCTTGACGAGGGAAACTCCGGCACGACGAGTTTCACATTTACGGTTACACGTGACCACAACCAGAGCGAAGCCTGGGTAGACGCCGCCACGACCAACGTTTCCGCCATGGCGGGCAACGACTACACGGCCGTGACCGCTACGACCCTCCATTTCACGGCGGGAGGGGCGCTGTCCCAGCAGGTGACGGTGGACGTGGTGGGCGATTTGAGTGAGGAACCGGACGAGACTTTCCATCTCAACCTAGCGAACCCCGTAGACGCGGTCCTCGGGGACAGCCAGGGCCTGGGGACCATCCTCAACGATGATATCCCGCCGTCGATGACCACTCAACCTCAGAGATCAGGATGTCTGCGCGGGGACCGACGCCGTGTTCTCGGCGGCGGCTGCCGGTTCCCCGGCACCAACAGCGCAGTGGCAGGTGGACAACGGCAGCGGGTTTGCGGACATCCCCGGTGCGACCTCAACGACTCTGACGGTCTCCGCGCCAGACGCGAACCTAAACGGGAACCACTACCGGGCCGTGTTCTCGAACGGGGTCAATAGCACCATGTCCGACCCGGCAACGCTCAGCGTAACAAGTACACCGGACGTGAGCGGTGTCGTCGTGACGGCGACGGACGGTGCGTTCCCTGACCACATCGACGTGACTTGGACAGCCGCACTGAACGCGACGGAGTACCAGGTGTGGCGTGCCACGAAACAGAATCTGAACGGCGCAGCATTGGTCCGCGATTGGTCATCCGCGTTGCACTTCAGCGACAGCAACGTAGGCAGCATGCAGGCGGGTGGATTTCGATGTCCAGGCCAGGCGGCAGCGATGAAGTATTACTATTACGTGGTGGCCCGCAACCCGTGCTTCGAGAGCGTCCCGAGTTCGGCGGACAGCGGCTACGCATCGTCGGCCAAGGGTCTTGGTACGTCTCAGGCGGGGCTCCTGGCTCCTGGAAGCGGCTTGGGTGAATTTCTGCTGTTCCTGGCGGCCTGCCTGGCCGGTGTCCGTGCGAAAAGGCGCAAACCAGCAGAAAGCGCCGCGAACTGAATCCCGTTTCCATCGCTCTGTAAAGCGGGCTGCAGGTATCGGCGTCGGGCCGGACAAGTTGGGATGTGCGGTCGAGGGCATAGCGCGCATTGTGGGAATATTGCGGCCAGTTTGTAAACTAATGCTCTAATGTTGTGACAGCACCTGCGGTCGCCTGTACGTTCTATGGTAGGGTCGTTCGGACTATTCCGCGCATTCACAAGTTCGGAATAGCAGTCTTTGGGAAGGTAACACAACCAGTAAGAGGGTATGCCATGTCTAAACGAAAGTGGTTCGTATTCTTATCCAGCGTGCTTCTTATCGTTCTTTTGCTGGGGTGCCCTATGGACATGTCGTCGTTGGCGGGCGCTTGGAAAGTGTCGCTCCACTTTGATTGTGACACCGCCACCCAGTCTATATTGGGGATTGTCCTCTATCCCGATGGAACCGCTGAGTTGTACGACGAAGGCGTTTACGTTGGCACGTGGTCGTTGAATGGCTCAGTGGTTACGATCACGTTGGTGAGTCCGTCAGCGTATACATTCACAGGGACTGTATCCATGGATGGAGATTCAATAATTGACGGGAACTACACCGGCACCTACAGCGGTTGTTGGACCGCCGAGAAGATCAAGTTTTGAGGGTGCGCAATTCAGGCAATCTCAGGAGCATGAGAAATGTTTAAGCGATATGCGGTAATCGTGGCCTCCATGACGCTGTTTTCGGCGATCTTTTCCGGCTGCCCGATGCAGGGCGCCTCAATTGTAGGGGCATGGGCCATTAATCTCGATGCCGATTGCGACAGTATGGACGTCCAACACTTTATTTTAGTGATTCAAAAGGACAACACGGCCGAGCTCCTTATGGAATTCGACGCCGAGGGAACTTGGACTTTCAACGGCACGACCGTCAGCCTGTCCTTTCCTGATGTTCAGGGAGCCGAATACGAATTTACGGGTGTTTTGGGGTCACAAACCATTACATCGGGCACGTTCACGGTTGACTCCATGGGAACCAACTGTTGGACGGCCGAGCAGCTTGTCTCGTGATCAGAATCAGGGATACGCCTTCCCGTTTTCTCGTTTCCTCTGGTAGCGTCGCTTGCCGTTGACGCGCACCCGGTGCGGCTGCGCGAGTCGTGAAGCGCGTCGGACAGAAAACTGAATAGTATCCGTCCGGCGAACCCAGTGGTTGGTGAAGAAGCGAGTACGTGATGGACCGTTGGGACGTGATCAGTTCAGAGTTTTCCAGTGGTCGGGAAAGAGCTCGTGGATGCGGCGATTAGGGTGTGTGGGGATACGCGCGAGGAGGTCTTGGATATAGGCGAAGGGGTCGAGGTTGTGGCGGCGGGCGCTAGCGATGAGACTGAAATGGATCGCGGCGGCGTGGCCACCGCGGTCGGGGAAATAAAGGGACAGACTACGAATTACCCACTTCTCCGCCGTCTTTCTCCGTCCGTTTGCGTTTCCGGCCTCGTTTGGCAGGACGCAGGAGGCGACCGAGCAGGTTCTCCAGCTGGACCACAAACTGGCTCCCGCCGCAGGGGCGGCCAGTGCTGGTCTGGCGGCGAATGCGTTCGATGGCATCGGGATCGTCCTCCACACTAAGCCATCCCGCCCAGTCCTCGATAACGCCGGGCGGGGGCAACTGCTAGTAGAGTAGCCGGTCTCGCTGTTTTGCGCAAGAGGAGATTTAATTGCGGAGTGCGGTCCCCGCCTGCGCGAGGATGACGGGCAGGTTGGCACGGGCGAGAGCTTTGGCGGTCCGGGTTGTGGTGCGGGCTTCCAGCCTGACCTGGTCGCAGGCTGGAAGCCTGCACCACACTTCTCGCCTTTGCCTCTTCCGAAGGTTTGGGTACCGTTGGGGGCGCCTGTTCCACCGATAGTGAGACCTGGCCTCTTTGCACCCAGATCGTTGCAGAATTGACACGTGCGCCGAATCATGGAAGAATGTCCGCGATCTGTGTGCGCAAGGTTTAGGGAATGGTGGCAGTCCTGTGCCCCGACGCGGGGAAACGTTTATGCGCGCAATTCGTAATGGAAGGGAGCATCACGTGAGTACTGCGATCGAGCATGTCCTGGAAGAAAAGCGTCAGTTCGACCCGACCCCGGAGTTTTCTGAGAAAGCTCACATCACGTCCATGGAGGAGTACAAGAAGCTGTACGACAAATCCGTCCAGGACCCCGAGGGTTTCTGGGGCGACGTTGCAGAAGAGTTGCATTGGTTCAAGAAATGGGACCGCGTGTTGAACGCCGATAATCCTCCGTTTTTCAAATGGTTCGAAGGCGCGAAGACCAACGTATCGTACAACTGCCTCGACCGTCACCTGGCGACATGGCGCAAGAATAAGGCCGCGATCATCTGGGAAGGGGAACCCTACGGACAGCGCAGTATCCTGACCTACCGCGAACTGCACCGGCAGGTGTCGAAGTTTTCCAACGTCCTGAAGAGCCTGGGCGTCAAATCCGGCGACCGGGTGGCGATCTACATGCCGATGATTCCCGAACTGGCCATCGCCATGCTGGCCTGCGCGCGGATTGGCGCCCCCCACTCCATCATCTTCGGCGGATTCTCGGCGGCGGCTATCGTCGATCGCGTGAACGATGCCGGAGCGTCCGTGGTGATCACGGCGGACGGCGGCTACCGGCGCGGCCAGGTTGTGGAACTGAAAGCGGCGGTCGACCAGGCCTTGCTGAATTGTCCGACGGTCCGTCACGTAGTCTGCGTGCAACGAACGCATACGCCGGTCCAGATGGTGCACGGCCGCGACGTCTACTGGCATGAAATGATGGAAACGGCGTCGGACGTCTGTCCCGCAGAAGAGCTGGATGCGGAACACCCGCTCTACATTCTGTACACGTCCGGTTCGACCGGAAAGCCGAAGGGCATTCTTCACACGACGGGCGGGTATCTGGCCGGAACGTACGCGACGTCCAAATACGTATTCGACCTGAAAGAGGAAGACACCTATTGGTGTACCGCGGACATCGGCTGGGTGACGGGGCACAGCTACATTATCTACGGGATTTTGGCGAACGGCGCGACGACCGTGATGTATGAAGGCGCGCCGAACTACCCGACGCCGGATCGGTTCTGGCAAATCGTGGAACGTTATCAGGTCAATGTGTTTTATACCGCGCCGACGGCGATCCGCGCGTTCTCGAAGTGGGGCGACGGTTGGCCGGCGAAAAACGATCTGAGCAGTTTGCGGCTTCTGGGTACGGTGGGAGAGCCCATCAACCCCGAGGCGTGGATGTGGTACCACAAGCATATCGGCCGGGAGAAATGCCCCATCGTCGACACGTGGTGGCAGACGGAGACCGGCGGCATCATGATCACGACATTGCCCGGCGCTATGGGCGCAAAGCCCGGGTCGGCGGGGCTGCCGTTCTTCGGAATCAAGGCCATGATCGTGGACGAAGAAGGCAACGAGGTCGACGCCAATCACAGTGGATTACTCGTCGTAACAGAACCGTGGCCGGCCATGCTGCGGACGCTCTGGGGAGACGACGAGCGGTTCCAGGAAGTCTACTGGTCGAAGTACGAGAAGCAGGGCTGGTATTTCACCGGAGACGGCGCGTATCGAGACAAGAACGGATACTTCATGATCATCGGGCGCATCGACGACGTGATTAACGTGTCGGGGCACCGCCTCGGCACCATGGAAATCGAATCGGCCCTCGTGTCCCACAAGCTGGTGTCGGAAGCGGCGGTCGTCGGGTTCCCTCACGACATCAAGGGCCAGGGCATCTGCGCGTTCGTTTCGGTACCCGTGGGCACTTCACCCCATGAAGCGGACAAGGAGAAGTTGCGCGAGCACGTGGCCAAGGAGATTGGGGCCATCGCGAAGCCCGATCAAATTCGTTTTACGGATGCGCTTCCCAAGACGCGCTCCGGAAAAATTATGCGCCGGTTACTTCGCGACATTGCGTCCGGCCGCGATACGACGGGCGACACGACGACGCTGGAGGATTTCAGCGTGCTCGCGAAGCTGCGGGAAGAACAGGAAGGGTAGGCGCGGGAACGTGTCTTACCATACGGCGGTGTATCCTTCCGGAAGGAGATTCCACTCTTCGCCGTACACGTGAACCGTGTGCGTTTCGCGGCCCTCGGGGTCAACGACTTTGCCGCCGTCGTGCACCCAGGACAAAATGCTTCCCTTCAGATTGTATGCGTCGAGGCCGTCTTCGCGGAGGGCCTCGGCGTATTCTCCGCTCCGGTATCCAATGGTGCAATACGCGACGACCTTTCGATGTGCGTAGGAGTCGCGATGGGCGTCGAATTGTTCCTTACTGATGGAGCCGGGAATCACAGACACGGCACGCTCCTCCGGAGTGCGGGCGTCAACCAGGACGACGCGATCGTCTTTCAACATGCCCTGCACTTGCGCTGGAGAAACTGTCGGCACATCCGGGAACGACTTCTGATACTGCGCGAACATGGACTCGATGGCGGCGCGTTTCTCGTTGTCCGTCCGATCGTCTCGGTCCGGCGCGCGCCACACGCAACGGCATACACTCCCGACAACGAAAAGCAGAATTCCTATACGCAGAATACGATGTATAGTAGAAATAGTCATAGTTCAGATCTTGACAGGGCCTACCTCTGTATCCGAGACTCGTCGTGATTATTGATTATTTCGGTGCAACTTTTCCCGGTCGCGCGGCATAATAAACGGTAAGGCGTATGGTGCGCGCTGAGTGAAGGTGTTGGCAGCCGTTCATTGACGCGGGAACCCACTCACCAAATTGGGGGTTTCACACATCACGCAAAGGTTGCGGCTGTCGGGTTCTTGTGTTCATGCTTTGCTAACCGTTATGAGGTACGAAGAGGGGTCGTAAGCGGAAAGCGAACAAACGAATCTTCGCTGCGAGTCTCGCATAAACCATAACCAAATCTTAGCGGCCGTTCGGCGCGTGGACCCTTTCAAGGCAATTCTGCATACCAGGTCAGGTATTCAGTAATTCACGCGTCGAGCGGTCGCTGATTTCACCCCTTCCATCCTTGCGTCAGCGTTGTCCAGCGGCTATGCTCACCGTTTGTTTCACCGGCGAGAGGTAGTCATTCAAACTTGCCACTCATGTATTCAGAAAAGGTGAAGGACTATGCCACTCGTTCGCATTCCGCTTTCTTCGAGGACCGGCGCCGTGGCGGCGACCGTCCTGGTCCGGAGTTCGAGGGCTATTGAGTGCGCCATGAATTGGTGCAGTTCGTTCTATGCGACGGGGGCACAGGCTCAGACGCCGGTTACGTTGAAGAAAGCGGACTGAGGGGTGAAATTGCGGGAACGGCTCCTCGATATCTACCGGCGCATGGAAGCCCACTACGGACCCACCCATTGGTGGCCGGGCGACACGGCATTCGAAATCGCCATCGGCGCGATTCTCACCCAGAATACGGCGTGGACCAACGTTGAGAAGGCTATCGTCAACCTGAAACGCGCCAAGCTGCTGTCGCCTAGCCGGATTCTCGAATCGAAGGACGCCCAATTGCACGAGGTTCTCCGGCCGTCGGGCTACTTTCGAATCAAGACGGAGCGGGTGCGCAGCTTCTGTCGACATCTCACCGAACGGTATGCCGGCAGCATGGCGCGAATGGCCAAACGCCCCCTCGACGAGTTACGCCACGAGTTGCTCGGGATACCCGGAATCGGGCCGGAAACGGCAGATGACATCCTGCTCTACGCCTGCGGCAAACCGGTGTTTGTCGTGGATGCGTATACGCGCCGCATGCTGTCGCGTCACGGGTTGGTGGAGCCGGATATCGAGTACGAGACGCTTCGGGCAGTCTTTGAACGCCGGCTTCCGGCGGATGTGCGCTTGTTTAAGGAATACCACGGGCTTATCGTCTGGACGGGGAAGGACTATTGCCGTCGAACGCCCAAGTGCGAGGGCTGCCCCCTTGCGCCATTGCTGAAACGGGGACAGCCTCGGTTGGGATAGTCACGATAAGAATTGCTTTCGGAGCGCGGGACACCTAGGATAGAAGGATAGGCGTCCGTTGGCGCGAATTGGGAATTACGCTCGCCGCAGATAATGTTTGCTTCATAGCGGGGTTCTTCCTGGAAAGACTGTGGCCCGGTCGCCGCAAGGTGCTGATATTCAGCACGTTAACACGAAAGTTCGGAGAGGAGCGCAAGAATGTCTGCAGAGTCGGGCGCAAAGGGAACCATTACCTCCCTGTACCGCGCCATTAAGCGGTCCTACACCGAACTCCCGTACCGGTTTTCGCGCAACGCCTGGGGCCCGCCGACGTGGCACTACTATTTTGAAATCACGCGCCGCTGCAATCTGCGCTGTAAGATGTGCCAGTACATCGATTGGCTCGAAACGGTTCCCACCCGCGTGCAGGCGGACGGCGAACTGACTACGGAGGAGTGGCTCAAGGTCGTCGACCAGACGGGACGATTCAGTCTGATTACGTTCACCGGGGGCGAGGTGTTTGTCCGGAAGGATTTTATGCAGATATTCGAGCATGCCTGCTCGAAACGACGGGTCCACTTCATTTCCAACGCCACCATGCTGACGGAAGATCGGGCCCGCCGTTGCGTCGAACTGGCGCCGAAGTGGTTTGGCGGCCGGGGATTTAACTTCGCGGGCGTCTCCATCGATGGAACGCGCGACGTGCATGACGTCATCCGGGCGCAAAAGGGCTCCTTCGATAAGAGCACGAACGGCATCAAAATGCTGTCACGTTTCCGTGCGGAGGCGGGTAAGAAGAGTCCGCTCATCCACATCAACACGGTAATCCAGGACGAAAGTCTGGATTGCTTGGCCGAGATGCCGCACATTGCGAAGGAATGCGGGGCAAACGTGTTGAATTTGTTGACCGAAACGCGGATACACGATCTGCCGGAATTGGGCCATGTTGATCCCTCGAGTTTCAGCCGGGACGATTTCCGGCAACCGCGAATCGACCGCCAACGGTTGGAACAGTCGCTCCGGAGAACGATGGCGGAGGCCGAGAAACTCGGCATCGAAGTGCGGATGCCTCGCATGCCGTTCGAGGAAATTGTCAATCACTACGACGAGGGGTACAACCTGCGCGAGTTTGAGTGCCGGTCCATCTGGTCAACACTGAGTATCGGTGCCAAAGGTGGCGTGTATCCGTGCTGGATTCAGAAAGTCGGCAACGTGCGCGAGCATTCGTTGAAGGAACTGCGCAACAACGAAATCATGCGCGCCTTCCGTCAGAAACGCCGCGAGGGCGGTTTCGCGGTATGCCGGGGCTGTTGCGAAATCGAGTATCGAGGGAAAGTCAACGACGCGGAGCCGGCCCTTACGCCTTCGCCCCTACCGACGACCGAGGACTCCGAGCAACCCAATGAAGAGAGCGTAGTGGCGAAATAGCCCTTTTCTTCTTGCCTGATCCCCTTCCCACATGGGATGATTCCCGAAATACTTAGAGCGTATTGACTATTCCGTGTCCTCTCAATCGTAGCACGTAGATGCAGCGCCTCGGCACAGAGGCGCAACGACGTGTCGGATTAGCCGGACCGCATGTCTTCGGGGTCGGCGTTCCGAGTACGAGTACGTGAGGTCAGCGACGGCTACGAGAGAACTTCAACGGTTGTAGAATTGCCGGAGGGGTTATTCCGTGAATACACCGCGAATACTGGTTGTGGGGAGCGCCAACATCGATTTGGTCACGCGCGTGCCCCGTTGCCCGAAGCCGGGCGAATCCATGATCGGTTCATCGTTTACGACGGTGTGCGGAGGCAAGGGCGCGAACCAGGCGGTGGCGGCAGCGCGATTGGGAGCGCAGGTTCATTTCGCGGGCTGCGTGGGAAACGATACGTTCGGAACGCTGCAACGGCAGACGTTGAGTGAAGAGGGCATCGACCTGACGTACTTGAAGACGCACCCGGCGGAGCCTACGGGGACGGCTATCATCATGGTTGCGGCGGAGGGGCAGAATTCCATCGTCGTGAATCCGTCGGCGAACTACGGAATCATGCCTTCGCACATTAACAGCCTCGGACCGCTCTTTGATGAGCTGGATGCCGTGATGATCCAGCTCGAGATCCCGCCGGAGACCGTCGAGGCGACGTTGCGCAAGGCCCGTGAGGCGGATGTGCTATCGGTGCTGGATGCCGGGCCCGCGCAGCAAGTTCCGGAAGCAATCGTGGAACTCGCGGATATTGTGTCCCCCAACGAAACCGAAGCGGAAGCCATGACCGGCGTACCGGTAGAGTCGGTGGACGATGCCCGGCAGGCGGCGGCGCAGCTTCTGGCCATGGGCGCGAAGCAGGTGGTGCTCAAGATGGGCGGCGGGGGCGCGTTATATATGAGCGGCAAGGAATGGTTGCACGTGCCCGCGTATCAGGTTGCAGCCGTTGACACGGTCGCGGCGGGCGATGCGTTCACGGCCGCGTTGACCATCGCCTGGCGACGAAAATCGCCGTTGGAAGCGATTCGTTTCGCGAATGCGGCCGGCGCGTTGGCAACAACGATGCACGGTGCGCAACGGTCCATGCCGTACCGGACCGCCGTGGAAGATTTTTTGAAACAGAAAGGACAGTGAACCGGTGGCCGAACCATTGAAGTACGCTGCGTCCGTGATGTGTGCAAATCTCGCGCGTCTGGAAGACGACCTGAAAGCCCTGGAAGCGGCGGGGTGCGACGAACTGCATTTCGACATCATGGACGGAACGTTCGTGCCCAATTTTACGCTT
This sequence comes from Candidatus Hydrogenedentota bacterium, assembly GCA_963745075.1. Taxonomy (GTDB): domain Bacteria; phylum Hydrogenedentota; class Hydrogenedentia; order Hydrogenedentales; family SLHB01; genus JAHDWY01. The sequence goes on from CAVUWV010000031.1 coordinate 208,699, forward strand.
GGGATCGATGTTATCAAGGCTGCGAAAAGTGTCTGCAGCCTTCCCTGTCACGCCCATCTCATGATTACGAAGCCCGGGGAGTATGTTGAACGATTCGTGGAGGCGGGGTGCGACATCGTCTCGGTGCATGTGGAAACGTGCCCGCACGCCCACCGCGTGTTGGGTCAAATCCAGACGGCCGGCGCCTCTCCCGCGATCGCAATCAATCCGGCGACCCCGTTGACCAAGTTGGATTTTCTCCTGGACTTCGCGGACCGTGTGATGATGATGACTGTGGATCCCGGCTATGCGGGCCAGAAGATCATTCCGGGCGCGTTCGAGCGTGTGAAGATACTTCGGGAGAACGTGGACTACCGGGAGCGGCGCATCGACATCGAAGTCGACGGCAACATCGACGCGCATAACGCCGCAGTTCTCGCGAACATGGGCGCCCGGGTTTTTGTGATGGGAACGTCGAGCATCTTCAAGAAAGGCATACCGCTGGACGAAGCGTTCCGTCAATTCAAAGCGGATGTGGACGCAACGCGTAAGACGGTCTGACAATCGTCATGCGCAATATCGAGCTGAAAGCATGCCTTCCCGATCGCCAGGGCGCACTCCGAACCTGCCAACGCATCGGCGCGGAACCCCAGGGAGACATTCGGCAAACCGACACGTACTTCGACATCCCGAAGGGGACGTTTGAAACTGCGGGAATGCGCGCCGGGTGACGATTATCTCGTGTTCTACCACCGATCGGACGTTGCGAATTCGAGGGCATCGGATTACGCGATTGAACCCGCGACTCCGGCGATGGGCGCCTTGCTCAAACGAGCACTCCGATCGACGGGCGTAGTGCAAAAGGTCCGCACGCTCTGGCTGTGGGAAAACGTGCGTATTCATGTGGACTGTGTGGACGGCCTGGGCAACTACATCGAGTTCGAGGCGGTGTTGTCGGATACGCACGACGATGCCGACGGGTTTTCAAAGCTTGCCTACCTTCGGGAGGCGTTCGGCATTTGCGACGAGGACCTGGAGAAGGGTTCCTATTTGGACCTGCTGCACGGGGCCGACCGAGAGCCGGTCGAGCACGACACGCCAAGCGCCTTCGAGAGGGCTTGATCCACGTAACTCCGGTGCATAGATGCATCTACGGTCGGCTTGCCCGAGGTTTCCAATCCCGCAACGCGATCGCGCCCAAGGCAATTAGAGCACTTTACATCAACCCCACCAACCCGAGGGCACGACAACAACGGAAGATCGAGGAACTCACGATACGAACGCGTAAGGGGCTGAGGGAAAGCGTCTTACAGAGGCCAATCAGTAGTGGCGTGCCGCGCCATACCAGTTGCTGCTGCCGTGATCGAGGTGCAACACGGGAACGCCGCTCAGCCGCGTTTCAGGCCCGAAGGTCTCCCGCATGTCCTTCCCGAATTTCCAGTCGGCCCCTTCGAAGTGGTGCATTTCTTCGTATTGCACTTTCTCCAGGCATTGCCGCCGCACGCACTGGCAATAGCCGACGGGCACCCCGTCAGCTTCGCGCATGCGATACTCGCCCGCTGACGCGAGCAACTCTTCCCACTGGTCCCAGGGACGAACTTCGCCCAACAGGATGCGCGCCGTCGTTTCGCGGCCCAGCATCTTGCGGCCGTCGGGAATGGTGAACATGCAATCGTCCGGCAGTTCCGCCATGCGGGCGAGCATATCGGGCGCAAGCAGCACGTCCGCATCCAGAACGAGCACCCAATCGCCGCGGGCTTTGCCGAGGCATTCATTGAGGAGAAGCCCCTTGGTTCGTGCGTGCTCTTCGGCAAAGGCGGTGGGAACGATCTGAAGATTGGGGTGGGCGAGCCCGATGCTGTCGAGCACGTCTTCCGTGGCATCGAGCCCCGGAACGAAGGCGACAATGACTTCGACCTCGTGGAGGTCGATGTTCCGTTGGTGGGCGAGATTCTCCAGACAGGCCTGGAGCCGCCGCGCGTAGCGGGTACTGACCACGACCACGGAGAACCGGATGTTGGCGGATTCCGATTGCGCTACCGGTTCGCCTTCCCAAAGGTACACGGCCTGCGTGCCGATGGTGCCGTCGATATTCCAAATCGAGATGCGCGGTTCCAGCCCTTTCCCCAAGCGGGCGGGGGCGTAGTACGAGCCGACAAACTGGACGGGCGCGACGGGCTGCCCATCGCGGAGCAGGACGTAATGTCCGGCCGCGTCGACGTGCAGAACAACGCGATGACTGAACGCGGTCATCGGACAGACCAATCGGCATCCTTTGCCCAAAGCAAAGCCCACGTACTCGGCGATTCCACCGCCGAACGTTACGGAAAGGGTGAACGGCGGGTTCAGACGTGCGAGGGGCGTGCTGATTTTTTCCGTATTGGAAAACGAAAACCAGCGCAAACAGCCCGGCAAGGCCCAGCTCCAAGTGCCTTCCACGCGATAGTCAAAGGCGCCGATTTCGCGGTCGGGAGGACGGTTCATGGTTACCGCGTTGGCCGAACCGACCAATGAATCCAATTCCGAACGTTCGCGGCGGGCGGAGTCTATCGTGTCGTAATGGCGAGGCCGCTCCGCTGCGAAATGAAACGGATCCACTACCGGTTCGCCATCTTGGGCCGTAATTCCGATACCGGGGAGCGACCGCTTCAGTTCCGCGGTCAGACCATCGCAGATGCGGCGCAGACTGCATGCGGCGCAGATCGGCCCCTTGGCCTGACGACGAAGTTCGGCACCGTTTTCCGCGGCCAGCGAATGTGCCGCCGGCGAGGGATCGGGGGCCGCCTCCGGGGTGCGCCGGCGACGGTGGCGCGTCAGCTTGTGCCAGGCCCATATGCGGGCACGCACCCAGGGGTGGTCCATGATCCATGGCAACAGAATCCGGTCGATGGGATTGCCCGTTGACGTGGTCAGATCCAACTGCATCAGGACTGCCAATCGAATGCGGCTCACGGGTTTGCCGTACAACTTCCGAGCCAGTTCGTAGGAATCGCGTTGATAATGCTGATAATCGCGGAAGAATTGTGGGGTGTTGACGACCAGTTTGCGGTTCTGTTCCGTCACGACGCAGAACGGCAATCCGATCACGTTCGTCTCCATCCCCCGGTCATGGCACGCCGCGGCCAGGGAATTCATGCGTTCGATGGACGATTCCGTGTGCCGGGCGTTCCGCGCCGGCGGATTCTGCGTGAACGGGTCGTAGGCGGCTACATGCACGACGGCTACATGCGCGTCGACAAGGCGTTGTGCGATGTCGTTCACGTCCAGATCGGTTTCGAAGGGGCCCGTAAGTTGAACCCGAACGGCGCACCCGGCCTCCTTGGCCGCCGTCAGCCACTCGCCGAAATACACGGCGTGCGGGTGAGGCGGGCCCAGGAGCAGATCCCAGGGCTCGGCATCAAGCAGTTTCTGTGCGGTCGGTGGCGGGCCGGCGCAGTCGGTGCGAAGGCTCAGTTCGACGTCGAGATGCCGGGCCGCTGGCTTCAACGCCTCGAACCGGGTCAAATCGCTGCCGTGCCACAGCACGTCGATCTTGTCCGTCTTGAAAACGACACGGTTCAGCCGCATCCAGCGTTCCAAGTCTACGGTGGATACCGGCCGCCCTTTCACGTTCTGTGCGAGGATCAGACCGCGCACGGGGGCTAAGGGGTCAATCCTGTCTGTAGGTGTCGCCACGATACCGCGTCCCTGTTTCGTATGTTATCAAAAGTGTTTGGTCGTTCCGTACCATTGGCTGCCGCCGTGATCGAGGTGGAGGACCGGCAGGCCGCTGAGGCGGGTCTCCTTGCCGTACTTGTCCTGCAACGCCATGCCGAACCACATGTCCGCTCCTTCGAAGTGGTCAAGTTCGGCGTATTTGATCTTATCCATGAACTCGCGCTTGAAGCATTGGAAGAATCCGACTGGGACGCCCTTCGCCTCGCGGTAACGGTATTCGGAAGCGCCGTTGACCAGCTCCTGCCATTGCCCCCACGGTTCGACTTCCCCCATCAGGACGCGTGCCGTCGTTTCTTTGCTGAGCATGAGCCGGCCGTCGGGTGCGATGAAGTCACTCTCGTCCGCGATGGCTTCGACGCGGGCGAAGGTGTCGGGCGCGATAACGATGTCCGCATCCATGAGGACGATCCAGTCGCCGGACGCCATGAGCGCCGACTCGTTGATCATGAAGCCTTTCGAGTTCGCGTTCTGCGCGGGGAACGGTGACCGGAGGATCCGCAAGTCCGGGTACGTCTGTGTCATGCTGTCGATGAGGTCGTCCGTCGCGTCGAGTCCCGGGATGTAGGCCACGATAACCTCGATCTTCTTGAGATCGATGTTCTCCTGATGGGCGATGCCGCGCAGCATGGCCTGAAGCCGCCGGGCGTACCGGGAATTCACAACGATGATGGAATATTTCACATCAGCGGGGGGCGCGTCGCTGATTTGCTCGCCACGCCATATCTTCACAAACTGAGTCACGATCTGAGCGTCGATATTCCAGATGGAAATGCGGGGGTCGAGCCGGCCCCCGAGGCGCAGCGGCACGTAGAACATCCCCTCGAATTCGACCGGGCGAACGGGCGTGCCGTCTCGCAGCAGGACAAAGTGTCCGTCGTGGTCGACATGCAAGACCAGCGTGTGACGATACCCTTCCATGGGGCAGAGCAACTTGCAGTGGCGGCCGAAACTGAAGCCGATGAATTCGGCGATTCCGCCTCCGAAGGTCACCGAAATGGTAAACGGCGGCTCGACGTATTCGAGCGGGGAACTGAGCTTTTCCGTATTTGTAATGGAGTGCCAGCGCACGCCGCCTTCCAGATGCTCCCATGGGGCGCCTTCGACGGTGTATTCATAAGGCATGATCTGCCGGTCGGGTGTTCGGTTTTCCACGAGTGCGGCGGCTTCTTTGGCAAGGGCGGCATGACCTTCATTTACCGCCATACGCTCGGTGTCCACGGCATCGTAGTGTTTCGGCTGGTTCAGCGCGAAGTGCATGGGCGAGACGACGAGTTCACCCTCGACCGCCTTCAAGGACAAACCGGGCAGCAGACCGCGCACCTCGGGCGATAGGTGATCGCAAATGCGCCGCAGACTGCACTCCGCACAGATCGGTCCCAAGACCTGCCGTTCATGGGCATGGAGCTTTTCCACGTTCTTCTGGTGAGCCTCGAGCGTGGGGGCAGTCGTTTTCGGCTTTCCGATACGATTGCGCAAGTGTCGCGTCAGCTTGTGCAGCGCGGCGGCTCCACCGTGCACCAGCCGGTAGTGAAGCAGAAGGCGTAGAATGACGGCATCGACAAAGGTGCGCTGGAAGGTCGATCGCGCCAACAGGATGAGTAGAATCTTGCCCACCGCCGCAGGAACGTTGCGATACAACGACACGCCGAGTTCGTAAGCGCCCTTGTTGTATTGCTGGTGATCCATAAAGAACTGTCGCGTATTCGCAAGGTGGGGCCAGAGCGACTCCTCGACCACGCAGAAAGGAACGTGGTGGACATTCACCTCGATGCCGTCGGCGGTTAATGCCGTGGCCAATGCCGCCATTCCGGCGACGCTGGCGGTGGTTTCTTCCTTGCCTCGGGTTGCTCGAATCTTTTCGAAGGGATCGTATGCGGTGATGGTAACGGCCGCTGCATTTCGGGACAGCAGAAGTTCCGCAAGCGGTTTGGGATCGTAGCCTTTCGCGAACGGGCCGCAGACTTGGACACGGCACGGAATCTCGGCGGTGTTGCAGGCGTCGAGCCACGCCGTCAAGGGCTCGAGTGACATACCTGATACCGACACGAATACATCAAGCAGACCCGCCTCCCGATACGCAGACAGGTCCGGAACCGGCGCATCTCCATCAACACGCAAACTCACGCGAAGATCCAGATCCGCACCGTGTTCTATCAACTCCGGCAAATGGCGTAGCGTGGATGCATTCGCCAAGATATCGACTTTTTCCGCGTTGTAGACGATTCGGTTCAACCGCATCCATCGTTTGAGATCGATGAGATTGAACGGCTTTCCCCACCGGTTATGGGTGGGGACAATGCCACGAACGGGAGGGATTCGCTGTGCTTCAACGGAGGGCGGCACGAATCATTACCGCGCGACGGTCTCGCCGGGACGGTGCCCTGCGGCCGCGCATGGGTATGGGTTTGAATACGTTACGTGTGTCACCGGCAAAGAATACCGTTTAGGAGCGGAGCAGTCAAAGGGCCGGTTGTACGTCGGGCTGTTTGAGTGGAGCGGTCTGGGCGAGAATCCAATACGTGAGCAGCCGCAGGGCGCACAGCAGGAACAGGGTCATACGGATACCGACGCCGTTTTCCACAAAGTAGGAAGACAACAGCATCAGGCAGAGAACCATCAGGACGCGCCCAATGGCCAGCGGTATCTCCCAAGCACAGAGGTATTCAATGCGCTGGCTGGGGTCGAGGGCGCTGTTGGCAATGATTTCCATGCGGAGGCTGAAATGACCGATCCCAAACATGGACATCGACAGGGACCGAATCAGACCGAAGGCGATCAGCGTGAGCGCGGTAATCTTCGCAAAAAACAGGAAGCCGCCGGCAAAGAGAATGACCGATGCCAGGAACATATAGCGCCCGCGGGTTTGCGGACGCATTACGCGCCCCAGGAACGTCGAAACGCCGATCGCCACAAGGGCCTGGTACGAAGCGAATCCCCCGACACTGACTTCGTTGTTGGTCTCGAAGTACATGAGAAGGCCCAACAAAATGCTGAAGATGTGGAACGATCCCGCCAACGAGACGGACGCAAGCATGACGTGCTGCCAGTCGCGTTGATCGCGGCCGGGAAAGAGCGCGCGGCGAATTCGGAAGGGCCGTCGTTCTTTGTCCTCCGGCAAGCGGTAACTGAGAAAGAAGGCAACGATGTAGAGGACCAGCACCAAGGTGAAAAGCCGTTGGTATCCCCGCAAGGGATCGGCCGACATACGGATAATCAGTCCGCCAATGGGCGGTGCGGCAAGCCGGGCCAGGTTCGTGACCGCGCCCAGCAGTCCGTAAAAGAGTTCCCGGCGTCCGTGTGTAGTCACGTCGTAATTGATGGTGTTGGCGCCGCCCCAGTAGGCGCCCCAGGTCACCCCGAGCAAGGCGCCCAGCGCAACGGCGTGATCGGGGGCCTGCTCCTGGAGGGTCAGCAACGCTCCGTAGTACACGGCGTGGAGAATCAGCCCCAAACGGTACACGTGAAGGCGGTCACGGACCTGCGAATACCAGCCCGCAAGAACGAAGAAGAACGGCGTAACCACAAACAGGGCTATGTAATAGCGGCAGATAAGGTCGAGGTCGTGACTATTGATCCACAGGTAGACCGTGACGAAAATGGAACACAGGGCCTCAGCGGCGCTATAAAGTCCTGTCAGCACGAAGGCTACGGTTGCTTTGGGGTGTAGTTTTGAGTCCGTCATAAACCCGCGTAGCTTATCGAAGATCGTGGCGCCGATTAAACTCGCGGCCCTAACCGCGTGCTGGGGACCACTTGAACCGCTTTCGCGATTCGCCTATCCTACGCGAATAACTGCGGTTACACGATTGAGCCGCAACTGGACCGATTGGGGGGAACGAAGGGATTCTATGCCGAAACCGATGAATTTTGCTGTATTGGGCCTGGGCATGGGGTTGCACCACTGCGGCGCCATCGTTGGGGCCAAAGACGCCAATCTCGTGGCGGTCTGCGATCACGACGCGAAGCGACTGGCGGCGGGCGTGAAACAGTACGGCGTCAAAGGTTACCGCAAGTGGACGGATGTCCTGAAAGATGACGAAGTCGACGCCGTCTGTATCACGACGGAAAGCGGAACGCATGTGAAGTTCGGCGTCCAGGCCGCTCGCGCGGGCAAGCACATCATCATGGAAAAGCCCGTCGACGTGACATTGTCGCGCATCGGGAAGTTGGAGGACGAAGTCGCCAAGTCCGGCGTCAAGTGCGGGTGCGTGTATCAATACCGCATGGACAACTGCAACATTCTGATTCGAAAGGCCATTCAAGCCGGAAAGATGGGCCGGGTCATCGGGGCGCACGTCCAGTTACCCTGGTTACGACTGAACAGCTATTTTCAGGGCCCCCACGGGCGCTGGAAGGGGACGTGGAAACTGGACGGGGGCGGCAGTCTTTCGAATCAGGGAATTCACTCGGTCGATCTCATTCAGTGGCTCGTAGGGCCGGTGCACAGCGTGTGTGGCTTTTACGGGATATTCAATCATAGGATCGAAGCCGAAGATCAGGCGGTCGCCATCTTGAAGTTCGAAAATGGTGCATTGGGTACCCTGGTCACCACTACCTGCGCCATTCCAAACCAGCCTTTGCACGTCTACCTGTATGGAACCAAGGGATCCTATTCCCGCAAGGCCGACGACCTCGAGTTCTACGAAATGGGTACCAAAAAAGAGCGCGAGCGGATGATGCGCCTGTTCGGGGGAGCGAAGAAGAGCGAGAAAATGGGCGTCGATCCCTTGTCCCTCTCGGAGGACGGTCACAAACTGCTCGTGGAAGACTTGGTGAAGGCCGTGCGAAACGACCAGGAGCCCGCGATCACGATTCGCAGTGCGACCCACAGCGTGGAGATCGTCAAAGCCATTTACCAGTCGGCGCGAACGGGGCGCGAAGTCAAGATCAGCCAGGTGCGGCAATGACGCACGACGACTCGTCCCTACCGGCTAAGGCATTTTTCGTCAATCCCTTAAAGCGGGCCCCGGGCTCGCGTGAATTGAAACCGGTCCGTCCGCTTGGCGGTCCAACTTCCGGGCTGAGGAAGTCCCGAGGGGTGGAACTCGCCAGGCGTTGTCGGCAGCCTGTAGGCAACCGCAGAGTATGTAGCACCGATGTTTCGTAACTTCACCATTTCGTACGCCCGCAAGAATATTCGCATGCGGAACGTCCGCAAGCTCTCGTTTCAGCGACAGAGCGTCGCCTACTTGTTGTCGATTTCGGCGCGTAAGATACCCCACGCCGCGGGCAACGTGGAATTCGACGTGACGCCGCTTCACGAATACGGCCAACGGGTCATTCAAGAGATGAAAGCGACGGGGGGCAAACATACCCCGGACGAACTGACGTGGATGGCCGTCCACAAGAATTTCTCGGCGTTTTACCTCAAGACCATCGCCCACGTGCTCTATCATATTCCGGTGATGAATTCGCTGATGGATTGGACGCCGTTGCGAAACGGCGGACACCTGTACGAATGTGAAGATATTTGCCCCTCGTTTACGGTCCATACGAAGCAGGGCGTCATGGCGCCGATCATCCGGAATCCGCACCAGAAGACGCTCGTAGAGGTGGCCAACGAGATGCGGGTCCTGACCCGGAAGTCGCGGCGCACCGACATGAATGAGTTGTATCGGCGGTGCGCGCGCCGGTACTTGACCTATGCGCTGCGCGAACTGGACTTTTCCGGATTCACCGCGGGCTGGCTCTGGGTCAAGTCATGTCTCTGGCCGGAACCCATGTCAGACGAGGTGAAAAACGTGCCCGAAGACGAGAAGCTGCTCGCCAAGGACGTGGTTGGCTCGACCTGCACGGTGGCCAATATCGGCATGTCGGTGGACGGATGGCAGACGGTGACGGTGATCCCGCCGCCGAGCACGTTTATGTGGGGGATCGGACTTACCCGGCAGCTCCCGCGGGTCATCGATGGCCAAATCGTTCCGCGCCATATCGTGACGGTGGCGGTGACCTTCGACCATCGGGCAATGGACGGCGGGGACATTTTTGACTTCGTGGACGTCATGAACGGTTACATCAAAAATCCCGAGCGGATATTCGAGTGGAAGCCCGGCGATCCGGTTTAACGGTCGCGGTCTTTCGCTTCGCGTTCGCTCCATTCCGCGGCCAGACGCGGCCGTTCTTTCCACCGCCGATGCAGCCATAGCCATTGTTCCGGACTCTTGCGAATCTCAGCTTCGATGTGGTCCTGGCAGCGCTGGGTGATGCCGACCAGATCGTGTCGCAGATTTCCGGTGCGGGTCAACTCCATCGGCGGGGAAAACGTGAGGGCGTAGTTTCCGGAAACGTGGCGGCGCATGGTCACCACGTAAATGGGCACCTTGGCACGGACCGCCACCATCGCGGGCGCGACGGTCGCCCAGCAGGGCGTATCGAAAAACGTCACCGGCACCGCCGCCTCCCGGGGACTTTGGTCGACCAGGACGCCGACGAGCCACCCATCCTTCAGCAGACGCATGATGTCCGCGCCGGAACCTTCCTTTTCGATGGTCCGGACACCTTGAGCCGTGCGGGTGCCGTCTACGAACCGATTCAGCCTCGGGTCATCCAGGGGCCGGACGACCTCGGCGACCTGAAAACCGATGGCGGTGAGGGCCGGGGCCATCCACTCCCAGTTTCCCATGTGTGCGCTGATAAGAAATGCGCCCTCCCCCTTCTTGACATCCTCCAGACCCGAGAACGACACAAACGACGCGATCGACGCAGCGCTCAGCCTTGGAATCCGCGAGAATTCCGCCGCGACGATCCCGACGTTTTCGGCCGCGCCGCGCGCGATGCGGCGTTTTTCCCGGGCGGTGAGGACGTGTCCGTAGGCGGCTTCCAGGTTTTGCAGCGTCACCTTACGCACCCTTGGCACCAGGAGATATGCGAGGCGACCCGCGATTCGCCCAAGGGAACGGGCGAGCGGCAATGGAATACGTGCGGTGAGATGACCAAATAGCAGGGACAGTGAAGTCGCAGTCCATACGACGACAGGATTACGGCGCCGCGGCATGCTTACCCTTCCAATTCGATGGTTTCACCGATTTGCGGGATAAACTTTCGAAAGCGGGCGTCGGTATTCTCCGCCATCCATGCCGTAGCTTCGGCATCGCCGTGAACGAATACAACATTCTTCGCACCGATATGGTCAATGAGTTTGCACAAGTCCTCGCGGGGGGCATGGGCGCTGAAGTTGAAACTTTGGCGGTTCTCGAGCTTGATGGTCGTGGGTGGCCCGTTGAGTTCGAAGACAACGTCATCCCCGGTTTTGGCGTGGAGCAGTTTATACCCGAGGGTGTCGGGGTCCAGGTAGCCGACGAAGAAGATCCCATGTTTCTTGTACTTCACCAGTTCCGAGGCAATCATGGAAGACGGCGTGTTTTCCACCATCATGCCCGAAGTGGCGACGATGATGGCGGGCTTCTTCAGCAAATCGTGGCGGACTTCCGGATTCCACACGTCACCGATCCGATTGAATTCGAAAAGCGGCCGGAGCGTAGAATCCGGCCGCAGGTAGTCCGTGTATTTGTCATAGATTTCGTATACCGCACGGCCCAGACCCGAAGCATAGACGGGCACGGATGGGATGTAGCCGGATTCCTGCAACCGCGCGATGACGTTCAGAAGTTCCTGAGTACGCCCCAGCGCAAAGGAGGGAACCAATACGACGCCGCCCCCTTCCAGAACGCGGGAAACCTCTTGCGCGAACCGCTCGGTTTCGCCTTCGAAGGTTATGGCATGCCCGTTTTCATGGGTTCCGCGCGTACTTTCAATCACGAGCGTGGTGACTTCTTCCGACGGATCCAAGAGCGTCAGCCCGGCCATGAGTTCCTGGTGGGTCAGGCAAACGTCCCCCGAGTAGAAGATCGTGTGACCCGGCGCGCGCAACAGGACGCTTGCGCTGCCGAGCACGTGACCGGAGGGGTGAAAACTGGCCCGAAACGGGCTGTCCCACGTCAGGGCGAATTCCTGATCGAAGGCAAGGCCATAGCTGCGGCGGATGACGTACTCCACGTCGCCGTGGCTGTACAAGGGATACTCGCGAATCCCCCTCTCGACCGCCAGGGTGCCCATGACGGACACACTGTTGTGGAGCATACGGTCCATAATGCGCACCGTCGGCTGCGTTGCGTAGCATTCGGTCGAGGGGTGCTCGCGCAACAGATACGGTACACCGCCGCAATGGTCGATGTGCGCATGCGACACGATCACCGCTTCCGGCGAACGTTTTAGCAATTCGAATTGCGGCAGGGCTTCGCAGCCCTCCTTTTTCGGATGAATGCCGCAGTCCAATAAAACGTCGTGGTCTTCCGCGGTAACGAGGTATGAATTGGCGCCAATCTCGGCGCCCCCACCAATTGGCGTAAAGAGTACCTTGCTCAATGCGTTCTCCAGTTCGAAGCATTCTATGGAAGTACCCAAAAGTTGTCAAAAAGACGATCGCATTCCGGGCGCGAGGGGCCGAAAGAGATCCTTGCCATTTCCGAACCGGTCACTTACCATCACGAAGGATTCCACGTCGGGAGGTAACGGGTTGAGAGGATTGGCACGACCATGGCAACGCTGACATTGGCAATTTGTGCCCGAAATGCCGACTCCATCATCGGCGATTGCCTGGCCAGCATCGAAACCCAAACGGTTGCGCCGGACGATATCCTGGTGGCCGTGGACGATTGGTCCGACCCCACGGCGGAGGTGGCCCGCAGCCATGGCGCGCGCGTCATTGCGAGTAACGCGACGGGATTGTACGAAGCGAGAAACAGCGTGCTCGATGCGTGCACCACCGACTATCTGGCCTTTACAGATGCAGACTGTGCGCTGGTCCCGGAATGGGTCGAATCGGTGAAGGCGGTGCTCGATACGCGGCCGGACGTTGCCGCGGGGACGGGACGGCATCCTCCTGCTGAAGCCCGCAACTTCGCCGCGTGGCTGCATCACATGTGGTTCATTGTTGAGACCGAGTCCACCGGTGAGACCACGGGGATTATTGGCGGCAACAGCTATTTTCGCACGCAAGCGCTCCGCGACGTGGGCGGTTGGCTCAAGCTCCCGCGCCACAGTGCGGCGGAGGACGTCTACATCGCTACCGCGCTACGTAAAGCGGGGCACACAATTTGGTTCGAGGAACGGGCGGCCGTCCGGCATCGCTACGAGACGCGGCTCCGGGGGCTCATGCGAAAGGCGGTGATGATGGGCAAGGACATCGTCGTCATGATGCGAGCCGCGGGATGGCGCGAAAGCCTTTGGTATTACACGCTGAGCATTCCCATCCTGGCGGGCTTGGTTCCGTTGGGGCTGATCGTCGCGATAGTCGCGCCGTGGCCGGGCCTGTCCGTCGCCGCGGCGCCGCTCATCCTGACGCTCGGGTATTTGACCGCAAAGTTTGGCAGCCTCGCGATGGCGTTTCCGCGTTGGCTGGCGCGGTGGTGCGTCATCTGGCCGTACTCCTGGGGGATCCTAAGGGGGTTGGTCACGCCGATTCCCGCATCGGCCCGCATTCGACTGGACGGAGGCGCCGGGCGGACGGCGTCGGCACCGTAACAGCACTCCATGGACCACGAACGACCAGCAGAACCTGCACCCATTAAAATCTGTCTGACGTGTTCGCACGGAGGCCATCTCACGGAGATGCTCCAACTGGAAGATGCGTTCGCCGATCATGAAACCTTTTACTTCTGCTACGACGCCGATACCACGCGGCGCCTGCCGAACGCCTATCGCGTTCCCAACATGGCGCGCAATCCCATCGAATTCGTGAAAAACCTCTGGCGAGTGGTTGGCATATTCCGTAAAGAAAGGCCGGATCTCGTCGTGTCCACCGGTGCGGAGATTGCTATTCCCGTGGTGCTCGTCGCAAAGGTGTTTCGCGTGCCCGCGTTGTATGTCGAATGCGGCGCGCAAGTCACGACGCCTTCCGTGACGGGCCGGGTCATGTACTGGCTGGCGGAGCGCTTCTACGTGCAATGGCCGGAGTTATTGGAGGCGTACGGGCCGCGCGCGCGGTTCGACGGCAGTCTGATCGACGAGGATCGTCCGGTGGAGTCATCGCGATGATCTATGCAACGGTTGGCACCATGTTCCTGGACTTTCCGCGACTGATCCTGGCGATGGACGCGATTGCACGGGATACGGGAGAGCGGGTTGTCGTTCAACGAGGGATGGGACAAACGATTCCCTCGCACTGCGATCACTTCGAATTCAAGCCGCGCGACGAGGTGCTTGCGCTGCAACACGAGGCCCGTGTGGTGGTGTGCCACGCGGGTATCGGGTGCGTATCCGATGCCTTGACGATCAAGCGGCCGCTCATCGTGGTGCCCCGATTGAAGCGCTACAAGGAACACATGAACGACCACCAGCTCGATCTGGCACGAGCGGTCGAGCGGCGCGGGTGGGGACGAATGGTTTTGGATACCCAGGACCTGCCCGGCGCGTGCGCGGCGCCGCCGGACGCGTACACGACCTATGCGCCGGCGCGCGAACGGTTGATCAATGCGGTACGATGGATGGTGGACGAGGTCGCCCGGCGCAAAGCGGAGCGCGCAGGCCGATGAGTTATGGCCAACGGCTCAAGCCGCCATCAAAAACCGGGCTCGCGTCGATCGTTGTACCCGCGCATAATGCCGAGGCGACGTTGGAACGGTGCCTGACGGCCTGCCTTCATCAGACGTATGGGACGATCGAAGTTATCGTCGTAGATGACGGTTCGACGGACGATACGGCTCGTATCGCGCAATCCTTTCCCGTAGAATGCCTTTCACAAACACAACGAGGGCCAGCGGCGGCGCGCAACGCGGGCGCCCGGCACGCTCGCGGCGATGTCCTCGTCTTCACGGATTCCGATTGTGTTCCGCATGCGGATTGGGTGGAGCAGCTCCTTTCGGGATTTGAGGATGGTGCAGCGGCCGTGGGTGGAACCTACAGTACCGCAAACCCCGAATCGCTGTTGGCACGACTGATTCACGAGGAGATCATGGTTCGACACGATCGGTATGACGCGGAGGTCGATTTCCTGGGATCGTTCAATGTGGCGTATCGCCGCTGCGCATTCGAAAAGGCGGGCGGATTCGACGAAGACTTCCGCATGGCGTCTGGTGAAGACAACGACTTGGCATATCGCCTGGCCGACGCGGGCGAGCGCCTTCGATTCGTGCGGGAGGCCGTCGTGAAGCATCATCATCCCGATCGACTGATTCCGTACTTGCGAAGTCAGATGCGGCATGGCTTCTGGCGCATGAAGCTGTATGCGAAACATCCCCGCCGGTCGGGCGGTGACCGGTATGCCGGGCTCTCCGACCTGCTGGCGCCGGCACTTCTTTGCCTGCTGGCGGTCACAGTGGCGCTGGGCTTGCTGGTTGGCTTTCAGACGCGGGTTGCGCCCGCGCTTCTATTCCTTTTCAGCGTGCTTCTCCTTTCGCGATTTCCGGTTCCGTTGCGCATGATGCGCCGGGCGCGCGATCCGCGTATGCTGACCTTCGTGCCAATCATGCTCTTGCGCGACGGCGCACGCGCAGCCGGCATGATCCACGGCATTTGGACGTTCCTGATTCTCAGAAGGAAAACCGCTTGATGCCGCGCGTACTCGTCATTATCCCGGCATACAACGAAGAGGAAACGATCGGGGACGTGATCGCCGCTCTCGAGGACCAGAAGCCGGAATATGATGTTTTGGTCATCGATGACGGATCGACGGATCGAACGGCCCAAACGGTGCGTTCGGCGGGGCATGCGCGTCTGGTTCGGCTGCCGTACAATCTTGGCATCGGCGGCGCCATGCAGACCGGGTTCAAGTACGCAAAGCGGTACGGTTACAACGTCGCCGTGCAATGTGATGCCGACGGTCAGCATCCGGTGGAACAGATTCCCTCGCTTGTGGAACGGTTGTCGAAAGGCGATGCCGATCTCGTAATCGGTTCGCGGTACGTGGCGGACAGCAACTACGCACCGTCTTTCAGCCGCCGCGTAGGCAAATCGATCCTTTCGAGGCTGGTTGACGCGCTCATCGGTGGCGGCATTACGGATACGACCAGTGGATTTCGGGCGGCAAACCGAAAGGCCCTCGGCGTATTCGCAGAGCGCTATCCCGACGACTATCCCGAGGCGGAAGCCCTGGTGATTCTGCATATGTCGGGGTTGAAAGCGGTGGAGGTGCCCGCGGGCATGCATCCCCGAAAGGGGGGTGTTACGTCGATCAAGCCTCCGCATGCCGTGTATTACATGGTTAAAGTCGGATTGGCGATCTTCGTCGATCTGTTTCGAAAGCATTCGCAAGCGACGGGAGAACCCTGATTATGGACGGCTACGTACAAACCGGGATACAAACGGCGCACCGGGTGGGCATTCTGGCACTCAGCTTTGCTTTGTTGCTCGTTGTGCTCGAACTGGTGCGGCGCGGCTACCTGAAGGAGCGATATGCTTTGCTGTGGTTGGCGACAGCGGGGCTGAGCCTGGTGATCGGCTTATTCCCGAGTATCATCACGGAACTCGCACATCTATTTAATTTCCAGTACCTTACCGTGCTGTTCGCCATGTATTTCGCCTTCACGCTCGCGCTCGTACTCTGTTTTACGATCGTCATATCCCGGCTGGCCGAGCGAAACCGCGAGCTGACCCAAGAAGTTGCCCTGTTGGCGTATGAGGTGGATCGGTTGAAAACGGGGGTGGGTCAATAAGGACGTCGTTGCCACTTTGGCTTCGTATTGACGTCCGGTCGCATAACTCGCCGACAACGCGTTGCGTGCGCGGAGTTTACGGTTGCGAATATTCAGAATTTGTGCGATATTTGTAGAGATCGATCGGATGGAGTTCAGGCTTTACCAGCACCAAATGGCCATGGGCACGCGTCTCACGTGACCGATTTCAGGCACGACGCATTCGCGGAATAGGATCACTACCGGCCGAGGGGTTTCGTTGTTATTATGAAGTGGATTGATGTAAGCATCCCCATGCGCGAAGGGATGACGGTGTGGCCGGGCGACACCGCGTTTTCCTTTCGGGCCGCATCGAGGATTGCTGAGGGAGCGGGATGCAATGTGTCCACGCTCACGCTCAGCACGCACACGGGGACGCACGTCGACGCCCCTTGGCATTTTGAGAATGGGGGCAAGCGTCTCCATCAAGTGGACACGGACCTCTTCTTTGGCGATGCACTGCTAATCGACCTGCCGGAGGTCGACTCGATTCGAGCGCAGGATCTGGGGCGCTCCCCCCTCCCGCCGCGTGTCATTTTGAAGACGAGCAACTCCGAGTATCCGGCCGAAGACCCGTTTTTGACGAATTACGTCGCGATCGAACCCGACGCAGCGCAGCGCCTGGTCGATGAAGGCGTGCGGTTGATTGGCGTAGACTATCTTTCCGTAGCCCCGTTTAAGCAGCCGGGACAGGATACGCACCATATTCTGTTGCAGTCCGACGTGCTCATTGTTGAGGGGTTGCGGTTGGCAGGGATAGTAGCGGGACTGCACCGGTTCGTTGTTTTGCCGCTTCCGTTGGAAGGCGCCGACGGTGCTCCGTGCCGTGCCTTTCTCGGTGTAGAAGAGGAGTGCCATGCCTAATATTCGTGACACGCGCGACGTTCTCGCGGTCGTTCTGGCCGGGGGAGTCGGCGAACGCCTGTACCCTTTGACCAAGGACCGGGCCAAGCCTGCCGTCCATTTCGGGGGCATCTACCGGCTCATTGATTTCACGCTATCCAATTGCATCAATTCCCAGTGCCGAAGAATCATGGTGCTGGTGCAGTACAAGTCCCTGTCTCTTTCGCGGCACATCCGAACGGGATGGAACATCCTGAGTCCCGAACTCAATGAGTACGTCGAGATTATCCCCGCGCAGAAACGGGTGGGCGAGGACTGGTATCAGGGCACCGCCGACGCCATTTATCAGAATCTTTATTCCATCGAGCGGATCGATCCCCGGGACGTGATGGTCCTTTCCGGGGACCATATTTACAAGATGGATTATGGCCCCATGATTGCGTTCCACCGCAGGAACAACGCAGATATGACGGTAGCGGCCATTGAGATGCCCCTGTCCCAGGCCACTCGATTCGGCGTGTTGGCGGTGGACTACGACGCCCGGGTTGTTGGGTTTGAGGAAAAACCTGCCAATCCGAGTTCCTTACCGGACCGGCCCAGCACGGCGCTGGCCTCCATGGGCGTGTATATCTTCACAGCGGATGCGTTGAAACGGGCCTGCCTGGACGACGCCAAGCAGGTGTCCTCGCACGATTTCGGCAAGGACGTGATCCCCAAGATGATCGGCACCGATCGGGTTTTCGCGTATATGTTCCAGGACGAGAATAAGAAAGAGGCCCAATACTGGCGGGACGTGGGCACGCTGGATTCCTATTGGGAAGCGAACATGGACCTGGTCGCGGTCGACCCGATATTCAACCTCTACGACCAAGGCTGGCCGATTCGGACGCGCAGTTCCAATTCACCACCCGCGAAGTTTGTGTTCGCGACGGAAGGGGTCCGGTTTGGCGCGGCAGTCGACTCCATTGTGAGCCCGGGATGCATTGTCAGCGGCGGTCTGGTCAAGCGCAGTGTCCTTTCATCGGACGTGCGCATCAACAGCTATTCCCACGTGGAAGAGAGCATCTTATTGCCGGGCTGCGATATCGGCCGGAACTCACGAATCCGCCGGGCCATCATCGAAAAAAACGTAGAGATTCCGGAAAATACGGTAATCGGCTATGATAGCCGCGAGGACGCAAAACGCTTTCACGTAACCGCAAACGGTATTGTCGTGGTCGATGCGATGGAACAGGCGCCCCGGCCCTTTGCGGTGGAACCGCGGACCCCGTCACCCGTCGGGTGATTACGGGCGATGCAGGAGGTGTGTCATGATTATGCTGGCCGCGATTCTGGTATTGGCCGCGCCGGTGGACGGCAGCGTACGTGAACACGCGGACGCCATTCTCGCCGCACAACTTCCGGACGGCGCAATCGTTCACGCGACGGACGGCGATGAAATCGCGATCGTGCCTTACCTTGGAAACCAGGCGGCCGCGGGCCTGTATGAAGCATACCGGGTGACGGATGACGCAACGTATCTCGACGCCGCGAATGCCTGGGTGGATTGGTACCTCGATCGCATGGACCTCGACGGCCGGGTCGTCGAGTACCGCGGGACGAAGGATAACTATCGCCCTGTGAATACCGGCGGGGTTGACGTGCCGGGTGCGGCGACGTTCCTGGAATGCGCGAATATGCGGCGCGTTCTCACCAAGGACCGGTACTTCCTGCTTCGGGAACAAGCGAAACTGTGGAGGGTGTACGAGACGGTGGTGAATGCGGCGGAGCCGGACGGACTGCTGTACGCCTACGAAGACGCGCCATACAAGTCAACGTTCCACAATATCGAGGCCTATGAAGGGTTGTGGCATGCCCGGCAAATTGCGCGGAGTTTGCGCGATTACCACTGGAATTCGAGCATCTACTACGCCCGCCGAGGAATTGAATCGGCTCTGGATCGAATGCGTGACGAGAATGGGCTGTATGCGTGGGCCAAGGCGCGGGACAACACGATCGAGTGGGCGGAGGATGCATCAACCTTCAACACCGTGGGGCTGGCAAATCTGGCCGCCGCCGCGTACGGGCCGACCAGCGAACACGAAGCGAAGGAGACCCTGCGTGGCGTTCGCGAGCGTTTCCCCGATCTTGGCGCATGCACGCCGGCGCAACTCTACTGGTGGTCGGCTGCGGCGTGCCGGGTGGATGACGATTCCGTGGCAAAACATGCCGCGCAACTCGTGGAAAACTTGGCGCCGGGGGATGCGTCCCCGGCGGACCATGCGTACTGCATCCGGATCCTTGTTCTCGCAGACAAAGGCGAACCGCGTCGCTTCGGCGTGCCAATGGGATCGACGTACATCCCCTATCAACGGCCCATCTTTCGTTAAGACGAGCCCGGTCTTTTGACTTTCGCACTCACGGCCCCTAGCATACCCGTTTGATTGAAAGTCTGCTGATGGAGTATGTGCCGTGAGAACTTGGGTAAGAATTCTTCTTGCAATCCTCCTGCTCGTCATTGTCGGCGGTGTCGCCGTGTTGTTCATCGCGGACAGCAAGTACCAGTTCCTACGGGACGCGCCGAGGATTTCGCATGAAACCCTGGCCCAACCCGACACGAGCATTCGGATCGTCGCGCAGCCGCCCTTGGCCAAGGACATCATCAAAACGGTCCTGGGGGACCAGGCCCCGAGCGACTGGGTCCTGGAAAAGGCGCTTCCCTACGAAGTTGCTCTGCTGATTACGCCGCACCTGGATACCGGCAAAATCGACATCGACCTTTTCTGCAATGACCGGCGGCTGGGGCCGCTCATCGCGGCACAGTCGTCGCAGTTAGCGCTCGACAGCGCATACCCTTTCATCCACTGGGACAGCGGTCGATTCAGCGAAACGAGCCGGGGCAGCCTGGTGTGGCATGGCACGGCCGATATCAAGTCGTCGGTGGTCGATAACGTGCGCACCCATTGGGGAGACGTTCCGGCAATTGAGCCGGGCGCGCGCGAAAGGCGGCCACTTGGTGGAGGCCGTCGTCGACAATCGGGACGGTTCCTTGTTCACCCTGATCGCCACCCTCCAGGCGGACGGCGAAATCGTGCTGCCCATTTCGCTCGAAGACGTTGCCAAGAGCCTGTTAACCGTCGCGGACGTCCACATTACCGCCGACATGGACGGTCCCGACAACCTTTCCATAGACATGGTCGTGGACTGCGTTCCCCAAGCGGAACCCGGCGAAATTACGGCGACGAGTTTTCTGATTGGCGGGATACTGAATCAAATCTCGCTGATACTGGAACAGAACTACAAGGTGACTTTTGAAGGCACCAAAAAGACCGAAGGCACCGCCATTCTGAGCACGTACACCCTCACACCCTTGTCTCGATTAGTGCACGCCAGATAACGCTACATCCGCTCCAGGGCATCGATTCCGAGGAGTTCGAGCGCGTTCTGGATCACTCGCCGGGTTGCGGCACAAATCTGGGCGCGTGCCACCCCCGGACTTCCTGGGTTCATCTCCAAACAGCGCGGCTCTTCGACGCCCCGCCCAAAACGTCATCCCCGGCTCCGAAAGCGGGGACCCATCTTCAACCAACGCCCCAGGCTCATCCTTCACACACCATCCGTGAACGTCCGTGTAGGTCCGTGGCGCCTTGCGCGCCGTCAGACCGGAAGTGTGTTTCGGTCATTGGTTATTCGGTCATTAGAATTTGTTTCGGATTTCGTGCTTCGGATTTCGGATTTGGCTGCGGCTATGCCGCGCCGGGCTACACTCAAATCGCCCCGTCCGGCGCAAATACGGTCTTTCCCCACGACAGTGTTCTTCCTGCCAATTCATCGGTGTAATCGGTGCAATCGGTGGATGAAACTCTTGGTTTCGTTCCGGCTTCGTCCCGCTGTGGAATCCCAACGTACCGCTCAACGGAGAACGGGCGTCTCGCCCGTTCGTCTTCACCGCTCCCCACCGTGATCCCATCACACAACCCGTCTCCACCCGCCGTGCGACGCCACCCCCTCCACGGGCGAGACGCCCGTGCCCCCTTACCCCCTCGCCCCGATCGCAACGCACGTATCTTCGGCCTCCCGCCATCTTCCCGATCCTCTGACCGTGTCCTCCCCAACAAAAGATTCGCGCCAATCCGAACCATCCGCCAAATCCGCGTTCCATTGATTTGTCGTTCATCAGTTCCCTATCTCCACTGCAACACCCCGCGCTATAGTGATAAGGACAACTCCACCCATGACAATCGCCCCAAAACGCGCTGCACACCTCCAGCCTCCGGACGCCGGACCCGCACCCCCCTTGTTTCGTCAAAAAGCAGGGAGGTGTACACCCCCCAGTCCTCCAGGCTCCCTTCTCCCGCTTCTCCCGCGTCATTCCAGTGCAAGTCCCAGACGTCCATGATGATTAGGAGAACGCCGTCCCCATCGCTCCGGACTCCAGCCTCCGGACGCCGGACTTGCACCCCCCCTTGTATCGTCAAAAACAGAGGGGGGTGCTCACGCGGGACAATCGCCGGACGAATCACAGGGGACGGGCTTTTGAGGAGAAATGCGGACTACATCCGCTCCAGGGCATCGATCCCGAGGAGTTGGAGTGCGTTCTGAATCACCCGCCGGGTTGCGGCGCAAATTTGGGCGCGCGCCACCCGGTGCGCATCGGTGGGGGCATCGATTACCGGGCATTCGTGGTAGAAGGCCGTAAACGAACGGGCGGCATCGAGGGCAAACTGAGCGACCGGCGCCACACTTCGCTGGCCGATCCCGAGTGCGACCACATCGGGAAATGACGCAAGTTTGGTTAATAGAGCCCACTCGGCATCGTTTTCGAGAGGAAATGCATCGCCTGGAGCATCCGGAACCGCAGTCCCAAGCTTGCGTAAGATGGATGAAATCCGCGCGCATGAGTATTGGACGTAGGGCCCCGTGTCACCGGTAAACGACAGGCTCGCATCCCAATCGAAGATTACGTTCTTATTTGCCCCGACGCGCAGGATGGCGAATCGGATCGCCGCGACCGCGACTTTGGCGGCAATGGCTTGGCGTTCTTTCTCGGGAAGATCTTTACATTGCTCTTCGACTTTCTCCGCAGCCCGCGCCGACGCCTCGTTGAGAAATTCGGAGAGGAGCACGACTTTGCCTTGGCGGGTCGACATCTTGCCTTCCTTCAGCAGGATGTACGAGTAATAGATAGGTTCGGGGGACGCGATCTCCGCGGCAGCGAGTATCAAGGCAATCTGCTGCATATACAGCCGGTGATCTTCACCGAGGACGATCAGATTGAGATCGGCGCCCTTCTCCATCTTGTCGATGGTGTACGCGATATCGCGGTACCCGTACATGGAGCTGCCGTTTGACCGCAGGAGCGCAACGTACCGGCCTTCTTCGTAGGTGTGACCGATCTTGCTGAGGTCGACGGAGAGCCGGCCCTCTTCATCGGTAAACACCGCGTCTTTCGTGCGCAGCACTTCCAGAATCCGTTCCAACCGGGGATCCTGGACAAAATCGGACTCGCGATCGAAACGATCGTAGGCGATCCCCAACCGTTCAAGTACCGCGAGCTGCCCTTGTAAACACAATTCCGTGATGGCGCGAAACCGCTCGCGTGCCTCCGGGTCGCCTTGCTCGATGCGAGCCAGCAACTCGAATCCCCGTGCCGCGAATTCGGGCTCGGCTTCGGCACGCGCATTGGCGTCCGCATACACTTGAAGCATGCTGTCGAACGTCAACGTCTCGGGACGATCGCACGACAGTACAAGCAGCGCGATTTGACGCCCGATGTCGTTGACGTAGTAGTGGGTTTCCACGTCGTATTGCTCGAATCGGAGCAACCGTACCAGGCTGTCGCCGATCATGGCGTTCCGGGCGCGGCCCACGTGCGGACTCGCGTTGGGGTTGATGCTGGTGTGCTCGACCAGAGCCCGCAACCCGACGCCGCTGGAATTGCTTCCGTATCGAGGCCCGCGCGCGAGAATGGCGCCGACGATCCGCTTGCCGAAGTCATCGCGGTTCAACCGGAAGTTGACGTAGGGGCCCGCCGTAAACGCTTCGGCCACGTCATCGCCAAAAGTGACCTCTTTGGCAATTCGGGCAGCCAGTTGCGGGGGAGGGAGTTGAAGTTTTCGCGCCGCTTCAAAGGTGCGGAGCGCCACGTCGCCCATCTCCAACTTGGGCGGCGGAGCAAAGGCCAGGTCTTCCGGCGCAAGTTCCGGAAAGGCGTCGAGAATGGGGCTGGCCAACGTTTGATACAGGTTCACAGAAAACTCCACTCGTTTTGGACGGAGATGTCCCCGACGATCGTGCAAAGATCCGTTTGGACGATCGATTACTGATTGGCGGTGCCGGCGGATGGTTCGGCAGCATCACCGGAATCGGCGCCGGTCTCGTTGCCTCGGCTGATTCGTTGGTTCCATTCGCGGTCTTTTTGCATTTTCAGGCGATCCACGTCGGAAAGCTGCCGATCCGTTACAATCACGAGATGGTAGCCCAAACCCGACTTCAAGACGGGACTCAGTTTGCCGATCGGGGCCGTCCACGCGTATACCTCAATCGCCGGGTCGAGCGTTCCCATCGGGACGTATCCGATATCGCCGCCGCGCGCAGCGCTCTGGGGATCGTTGGAGTACTCTTCCGCCATGTCGCCGAAGTCGGCTCCATTCACAATGCGTTCGCGCAAGTCGCGTATGAGATCGCGCGCGCGGGCGTCGTCCGCCGGGTCGCCCGCTTTAACTGCGATGAGAATGTGTTTCAGCCGGACCATAGACGTGTTCGGATTCGTCTTACCCGACCACCAGATCGCGACGGACATCATGGCGACCAGGACGAACACGGCGCCCCAGATCAGTTTCGTACGGTCTTTTGGTTCCGGCAAATCGTCTAACTCAGATCCCATCCAGAATGTCTCCCATCATGCCGAAGTACATCAAATAAAACGAGATAATAATATACCCAATCAGCCCGGCCACGGCCAGGAGGATCAGCACGCCCATGACACGCGTGGCGATGGCCACCGCATGCTGCGCTTCTTCGAGATGGTATTCGGAGACCTTACGCAGGGCCTGTTCCATCTGACCGGACTGCTCGCCGATGGCGATCATTTCCCGCGCGGTGGGGGTCAGCATCCGGGAAGCGCCGAATGATTCGACGAGCGTATATCCTTCCCGCACCAGCGGCACGGCTTTCAGCAGATCCTTCTCCATATATGGATTTGCGGTGATGGCGGCGGAATTCACGATGCAGTGGTCCACCCGCACCCCCGCTCCGATCAGCAAGGACATGCTGCGGAAAAACCGGGCGAGCCCGAAACGTCTCGTGACCGGCGCCATGGGCCAGATGTGCGTCGCAAACAAGCCCCACACATAGCCGAAGAGACCGAGCCGGGACAACACGACGCAGGCGGCAAAAATCGCGGCAAACACCAGGGTCGCTTCGGCCTGGAAAATTATGTAATCGTGAACGAACTTCATGAGATCGAAACTCTGACCCGACGCGCTCGGTTTGAAGATTCCGCTGATTCGCCGAATGAGCATGATCGCGAACATCCCCACGTACCAGGCGGCGGCAAGTTGAAGGCCCGGGTAAATGAGGGACCGGACGATCTGGCGCTGCATATCGAGGCGGTCCTCGTAATACTGGGCCAAGTCGCGCAGCATGATGTCGAGTTTTCCGCCCGTTTCGCCGGTGGCAAGGAGTTCCACGAAGAACTGGGGCAGGTACCGGCGCTGGGTCCGGGCGGCATCGCCGAGGGTGCCCCCGTTCTTGATGGTATCCCCCATCTCTTCCATGACTTGGCGAATGCGCTTGTCGCCATTTTGCCGGCCCACGATCTCGAGTCCGCGCAAAATGGGAATGCCCGCGTCGTAGGACGTGGCGAGTTGACGGCAGAGGGGAACCACTTTTTTGAGCGATATTTGCGGAGAAAAAAGGCCCATAACGTCGGATGTTCCTTGTTGCAGCCGGATTGAACTCGAGGACGAACTTCTCTTCTCGTGCCCGAATCCACCGCAGTTTAGCAAAGGGGAACGTGCAAACGCTAATCGAGTATTCAAAAAACGGTGTGCCAAAGCGCGTTGAGCGACTCGACAAGCATACCGAGAACCCATGACGCCAGGAACAACACAACGCCCACCACGACCATCGCGAGAATCATGTATCCCGTCAGTCCAATCGCAATGACATGAACGGGATAGGCTGCCTCCGCATAGAGATAGTCCGCGCACTTGTAGAGCAGCTCCTCGTCCCGGCCGGACAGTTCTCCAACGTTGACCATTTCCTGCACCATTTCGGGAAGCACCCCGGTCCGGCTGAGCGCCTCATGCAACGACTCCCCTTGCTGCACCAGGGGTACCGCTTGGCACAGTGCTCGCTTGAGCCGGGGATGGGTTGTCACCGCGGCGGAACGTTCGATGCTCTGACGGATCGTCAGTCCCGCTCCCAACATGACCCCCATGCAGCGGCAGAACCGTGCCAACGCAAAACGGCGCCAAAGCCCGGCGATCGGCCGGATTCGCGAGAAAATGGGATCGGTAATCTTCCTCAAAATCCCAAGGCGGGCAAGTATCACGATGGCAAGGAACATAGGACCGTACGCCCGTAGCATATACCACATGAATTGTAAGATGTACGCCTCCGGGCTGAGAGATGTCAGTATGAAGCCTGACACGAAAGGGATAATGAACCACCAGGTAATCAGGAGACAGATCGGGTACATAGCCCCACGCCAATACAGACGTATCAACCGCAGCATTTGCTCGTAGTGTTTGGTCAGGTCTTCGAGGACGACATCCTGGCGGCCGGCCACCTCACCGGCAATCATGGTCTCTACGAACATGTCCGGCAAGTATTTCGACTCCTTGCGGAGTGCGTCGCCAAGGGTACCTCCCCGCCGAAGGACGTCGATCATGGAGGGCAGAATCTTATGAAACGGTTTGCCGTGGGGACTCTCTCGAAGAAGGCTGAGGGCACGTACGATGGGAATACCCCCGTTCGTCATTGATGACAACTGGTAGCTCAATTGAGCCATGCGTTTGGTCGAGAACTTGGACGAGAAAAGCCCCACGTACACCTCCAGGCGAGGTAACGGCATTGCACGCCGTCTGTGCTACGATACGCTCTGCCGTTGCCAGACGGGTTGAGTGTAGCAAAACGATTGGACGTGCCTCATACGCGCACATCGCGTGTGCAAACAAGTGCAGGCCAGGAGATTGCGTATTGGCTTTGGAACCGCATTATCGGATGGTGCCCTCCTCCGATCTACCCCCGATACCAAGAAACCCGGTCCATGTTGTTCTGGACAACATCCGTAGCGCGTTCAACGTGGGCTCGATGTTCCGCACGGCGGACGCGGGAGCGGTCGAGCATATGCATCTCTGTGGGATGACGGCATTTCCACCGAATCTGAAGCTCAAGAAGACCGCGTTGGGCGCAACGGATTATGTGCCTTGGACCCACCGGCGGCGTACGGAGGAAGCGCTCGACTGGCTTCAGGCGGAAGGAATCCCCTGCTATGCCGTGGAAACGGCGGACGATGCCGTATCCCATACGCGTCTGGAATGGCCGCGGCCCACGGCAATCGTTTTGGGAAACGAGGTTACGGGCATCTCGCCGGATATCTTGGGGCGCTGCACCAAAACCGTCCAAATCCCGATGGGAGGTTATAAGAACACGATAAATGTGGCGACGGCTTTCGGGGTTGTGCTATTCGAGATTTTACGACAATGGGAAGCGAATTGAACTAAAACGGGACCGGGCACGAATACAGGGACATGCGCCCGACGTTTGCGTAAGGGATGCGTGTAAACACGGGCTGGAAGACGCAGGCTACGTCAGCGTATAGTGTTGGAACTGCAAGGTGTTGTTTTTTGTACGGATACTCAGGCAGGGAAACCCTGCCAACTCCTGGAGGATGGTGCACAATGAGAATCAAAGGTGTTGGTCTAATGGCATTGGCGCTGGCATTTACGCTGGCATCCGGTGCGGCATTCGCGGCGGACGAGGTCAAGGGTGACCCGTACCCCCTGGATCACTGTTTCATGTCGGGTAAACCGCTGCCGGAAGGCGGGGACGCCGTGTCGACGGTTTACGAGGGCCGGCAAGTCAAGTTCTGCTGCAACGGGTGCAAGAGCAAGTTCGAGGCGGACCCGACGGCGGCGCTTTCCAAATTGGACACTGAGATCGTCGAACAGCAGAAATCTCGCTATCCGCTGAAGACCTGTGTGGTCAGCGGCGAGGCGATCAAGGACGGCGAAGGCGTCGATTTTGTATACAACAACCGGTACATGCACCTGTGCTGTGCGGGTTGCGAGAAGAAGATTAAGGCGGATCCCGCCAGGTACATTGGCGACGTAGACGCGGCCGTGATCAAGTCTCAAGAAGGGTCGTACGCAGTGAAGACGTGTCCGGTTTCCGGTGAGGAGATTGGGAGCATGGGCGAGCCGGTCAAGATGGTGGTTGCCAACCAGTTGATCGAACTGTGCTGCAAGGGCTGCAAGAAGAAAGTCGACGCGGACCCGGCCAAGTATCTCTCGAAGGTGGAACCGAAGTAACGCAGCAAATCGACGCCGCAAGACGATGAAATTCGCGGGAACCGGGCACGTGCCCCGGTTCCCGCGTTTGGTTTTTTGGTGCCGGGTCGATGTGTACACTGGGTAGGATGACGGAATCACGAGACAATCGCGACGAGAAATTTCCGCATGGCGCGCCGGCACAATCCGCGCCGGACGAGGAGTCCCTGATTCGAGCGGTCCAGGAGACGCGGGCGGTGGCCAAGCGGGTCGTCGCCAATCCCACCAAAGCGGAACGGCTCGCCAATGCCGCCGATCGGAAAGCGAGTCGTAATGAAGGGGCAATTCGCCGGGTTCTCAACTATATTCGCGCGCTGACACGGCTTCTGCGCGCCTACGCGCGGAACGAGTACACGGTTATCCCGTGGGGGTCGATCGTGTTGGTGGGGATTGCCCTTGTCTATTTCGTGTCGCCCGTGGACTTGATCCCCGACTTTTTCCCGGGCGGACTGATCGACGACGTGGCCTTGGTCGCCACGATCGTTCAGCAAATTAAATCCGACTTGGACGCATTCTTGTCGTGGGAGCTGCGCGACCTATCCGAGGAGGACGCTTGACGCTCAGTCGTCGTCATCTTCTGCCTCCTTCGTGACGCCCGGCCAGGCTTCATGGCCGACGTGTACACGTTTTGCGAGTACCGGATAGGGCGTGTCGTACCCCTTGACGGAGTGCCAGATTATTCGGTTGAGGGTATCCTCATCCGCCATGTCCACTTCATCGAGCGGTTGTTGGATTGACATCTCCGCATAGTGGCGTTGTTTACCTGACAGGGCGGTCTTCTCGGGGTTGAGTTCGTCGAGGGGGATGTTGTTGGGAAGATGGACGTAGGGTGTCGTGTCGGGCGCGTCCATGAAGCACTCCACCATGGGCGTCGCAGCCATGTCGAGTTGATTCATGGGGGGCAGTCCAAGAATCAGCTCGATGGTGCGCAGCATGCTGCTCTGATTGTAATGGGCGCCGATCACTTCGCCGCGCTTCGTGTACGGGCTGACGCAGAGTGCAACGGTACGGTGGCCGTCTACGTGGTCCAGGCCGGCCTGGGGGTCGTCTTCAACCACAAAGATCGCCGTCTCGGGCCAGAACCGGCTGTGGCTGACCGCTTCGACGATGCGGCCGAGGGCCACGTCGTTGTCGGCAACCGCGGCCTGCGGCGTGGGATACCCCGGCCGCGTGCCCACGGTATGGTCGTTGGGAAGCAGCATGATCATGAAGTTTGGCAGGTCGCCGTTGGCTTCGAATTGCTTGAGTTCGTTGATGAACTCCTGGGCGCGGTAGACGTCCTGAACTTTTCCCGGAAACCCGATGAACGAAGGACACAGGTACGGCTCGAGCGTGTGCAGTTCCGTTGTCGCCTGAATACTCACGTTGCGCGTGCCGTTGTTGTAATCGGCGTAGATGTCTTGCCACGTGGCGTTGCCGGGTTCGATCTTGGCTTTCACAAACTCGCCGTAGTCGCGGAAGGTCAGGCCCGCGCGCAGGGCGTAATCCCAGATGAATCCCGAGGAGGCATAGGCCAACGCGTCATCGCCGTCGTAGGGGTAGCTGCGGGAGAAATCGCCGAAACTTTTCTCGAGGTAATCGGTCACGTAGCCTTCATCGGTCCATTGGTGCCCATCCGCACTGAGGACCCCGTTGCAGTAGAAATTGTCGAGCAGAACGAAGGTTTCGGCAAGCGCGTGGTGATTGGGGGTAACGTCGCGCCCGAACTGGCAGAGGGTTGGATCGCCGTTGCCCTGGGGCATATCGCCGAACACCTGGTCGTAGGTGCGGTTTTCCTTGATGATGTACAGGACATGTTTGATGGGCGACACCTCGCCGGGGCGTGTGGGTAGGGGGGTGGTTCGCGGTTGGACGCGCTTGAGGTTCATGACCTCGTACATACGGGGCAACTGCATATTGGTGGCGACCCGAATCGTGTAGTTTTCGAGCGTGTCCACGTCGGGCACGTCCACGAACGCGATCGAACCCAGGTGATCGTGCGAGTTGAAGCCGGTCCAGCCGCTGCCGAACATGTCGGCTTTCATCCCCGCGTTGGTTTTTTGATAGCGGCTACCAACGCCTTTCGTGTTGGCAATGCAGAGGGTGTTGCCGGTCAACAGAACGGCCCCGGGATACCATCCTGTGGGGATCAGACCGGTTACCCGCCTGGCAACCAGATCGATTACGGCGATGGCGTTGTTGGCGCCATTCGCCACATAGAGGGATTTGCCGTCCCGGGAAATCGCCAGCGCGTTCGGCGCGCTGCCAAACGGCAAGTCGTCCATCGGCTTGACGCCCAAGGTGTCAATGCGGGTATCGGTTGCCGTATCGATTACGGAGACCGTGTCGCTGTTGGCATTGGCGACGTAGAGACGCGATCCGTCCGGAGACATTGCCATCTCGCTGGGGTGCAGATCGACGTCAATTTCCTTGATCGTTGTCCGCAGGGATAGGTCGACGACCGAAATGGTGCCGGTCGAGACGATCCCCGTCTTCGGATCGACGACGGTGCGGCTTCCGGAGGTCGGCCCGGTGGTATCGGCATCGGTAGGCCGCCGCCCCGCCCAGTTGCTGACGTAGGCCTTGGCACCGGCAAGAAGGACGGTGTACGGCGCGATGCCTACGGGGATCTCGGATTCGACCTGACCCGACGCGAGATTCACGACGCCGAGCGTGTTGTTACGGCTGAGGGTCACGTAGGCGATGCCGTTATCTTCGTCGAGCGCCAACCCGCCGGGACTGGAGTTTTTGTCGCCGTTGGGACCCGGCAGTACAAATTCGGCGGTCCACGCAAAGGTGCCGTCCGGCTGCACGGTGGCGCCCCGCAGAAACTGTTCAGTGGCAGTGTTCCAAAGGGTACGGCCGTCGCGGCTCCAGGCGATGCCGCAGAAACTGTTGCCGTTGCTGGGGAGCTTCAGCGTCTGTTGGATTTCGCGGGTCGCCATATTGACGAAAGTCACGTCATTCCTATTCTTGACGGCAAGGATCGCGCCGTCGGGACTGAGCGCGAGGTCCACGGGGCGGCCGGGAAAGAGAATGGTCTTGCCTGCGGGGTCGATCCGCTGGGCCGTCGCAACGATGTAGGTACCATCGTTTTGAGGGCCCACGACGACTTTATCGAGGAACGCCTCGGGGCCGCGGTTCAGGGCTCGATCGATCCCCGGTGGATGCTGCATGGAGGTGACGCATCCGGTGGCCGCGGTTACGACGGCTAACACAAGCAGAATCCGGCGCATGGGCAATCCTTTCTCCGACGACTGCGGGTGTTCGAAAGACTCCCGCAGTGTAGCCCAGACCGGGAGACCCTTCAACCGGGGCTTGAACGAATTCGGCCCATTGTGCTAGCGTCTGGGCAGATATCAACAGGAGATCTCCACATGTCGAACCATTTGCGTTGCTTGTCCCGGAAGCCCAAGTCCGCCGTGATCGGACCTGAACTCACCGCTCTTCAACAGTTCTTCGCATTTTTGACAAAAGGCAAGTTTATTCCGACCGCATAGGAAGGACTGGTCCGCAGTGTCCAGGCTGGTCCGGGCGTAGGCGCGGGCCAGCCTGTTTGTATTTCAGACGGTTCGGCAATTTTCAAACCCCGCTTTCATACGCGATTGGCATCCGGTCGATCGGCTGCGGCTACGTGGAAAGGACAAAGACTATGATCAACAGCAGCCTGGAAAAAGCGCTGAATAAGCAACTGAATATGGAACTCTACTCGGCGTATGCCTACGCGTCGATGGCGGCGTATTTCGAGCACAAGAATTACAATGGATTCTCGACCTGGATGAAGACGCAGGCGGCCGAGGAGATGGGCCACGCGCGAAAGTTCTACGAATACATCCTGAATGTGGGCGGCCGAGTGCAGCTCGACGCCATCGACAAGCCGCCGGCGGAATTCAAATCGCCGGTGTCGGTGTTCGAAGGGGCGCTCGAACACGAACGCAAGGTGACGAAGGCGATCTACAAGCTCGTGGACCTGGCCACTAAAGAGTCGCACCATGCGACGACAACGTTTCTGCAATGGTTCGTAACGGAACAGGTCGAAGAAGAAGCCGTCGCCGACAATATCGTGCAGCGCTTGACGATGGTGGGCGATTCGCCCGAGGGGCTGTTCATGATGGATCGGGAACTGGGTGCGCGCCAGTCGGAGCCTCCGGCCACGACCGGCTAAACATAAAGCTACGACGTCGTGACGGGCCGTCTTTCCTGGCGGCCCGTTTTCTTATGCGCCGGTTTTGTTCCTGCGATTCACCTGCTATGATGACCGGGAACGGAGGGAAGACGGCAGGAGCCGGCCAATGGCGGACCACAATCTGGACCAACTGGCAAGGGATTATGAATCCCTGTACCTGAGTTACATCGCCCTCAACCGGGAGGTCGATCACCTCTCGACACTCCGTGAAATCGGACTCGCCATCAACTCCTCACTCGATCTCAACGAGACGTTTACGATCATCGCAAACGTGGTTCACGGCGCCCTCGACATCGGCCGGTTGACCATCTTTCAAATCGAAAAGGACGGGAAAACGGTTCAGCCCGTGATTGCGAAGTATGGTGAGGACCTGATCGATCGGGAACGGCTGAAAGAAGAGGCGATGCCGCTCGCAGGCAATCCGATCGGCGAGGTGTTGCAGTACCGAAAGGTTGTTCTGATCAATACCCAGTGGCAGACGGCGGCGTACGTGCCGCTCATCGCGCAACATACTGCGGTAGGGGTTATGCGGCTGGAAGACCCCCGGAATGGCGGAGATTTTTCGGAAGACGATGCGACCCTGTTCCAGTCGTTGGGACTGCAGATCGCCATCGCCATTCGCAACGCGCAATTGTACGCCATGGCGGTGACGGACGGGCTGACGGGGCTGTACGTGCGCCGGTATTTCGACTTGCGGTTGGACGAGGAATTCGACCAGGCGAAGCGATACGGCCGTAAATTCGCGATCCTGCTGTTCGATATCGATCATTTCAAGCAGTTCAACGATACGCACGGTCATCAAACCGGCGACATGGTATTGCGGGAGTTCGCCGAGTTGATTGGAAACAACACGCGGCGCTCGGACATCTGCTGCCGCTACGGCGGAGAGGAAATGGTGGTGATTCTCCCGGAAACCGGGTTGAACGAGGCCTCACTGCTGGCGAGCAAATTGTGCGCGCGGATCCGGTCGCATCCATTTACGGGGACCGGCGGTGAGGAGCTATCGGTGACGGCAAGCATCGGCGTGGCCGCGTACGCGACGGAGTTTGGGAGTCCGTCGGCCTTGGTGGAAGCGGCGGACGAGGCGCTCTATGAGGCGAAACGGCTGGGACGCAACCGGGTGGAGCTAGCTGGCATTTAAGAACTTCTAATAAGAACCAAGTCGTCAGATTGTGGTGCGGCCATCTTGGCTGCTTTTGGACCGATGGCGCCGACAGGCAGGGATGCCCGCACCACAACGGCCGGAATCGATATGGTTTTTGTTAGAAGTTGTAAATTGTCACCGGGTTGCGTAGCACATGGGGAGGTCGATTCGGCGGTCGGCGACGGCAATGGCTTCTCCAGGGTCGTGCGTGGCAATCATGATCGTGATCCCGTCCGATTCCTTGCGCCGGTTTAGTTCGTCGGTCAAGAGTCCCCGGGAATCGGGATCCAGGTTTGAAAAGGGTTCATCGAGCAGGAGGACCCGAGGGTTGGTGGCAATGGCACGGGCGAAGGCGAGACGCTGTTGTTCGCCACCCGACAATTCTCCGGGATAGGCACGCGCAAGATCCTCCAACCCCACGGAGGCGAGCAGGTGGCCGGCGCGTTCGCGGCGTTCCTGTTGGGTCATTTCGGTGTTTTTGAGGACGAATTCGATATGGCGCGAGGCGCGCATATGCGGCCACAAGCCGAAGTCCTGGAACACCATACCAACGATGCCGTCCGGCAAGTCCTGCGTCGTTCTCCCGTTGTGAAGCCCGTTCTCTTGAAAGGAAATGGTCCCGCCGTCCGGAACATCAAGTCCGGCAATCAGGCGAAGTAACGTAGTCTTGCCGCAGCCGGAAGGTCCGCACAAGGCAATGCACTCCCCATCGGCAACGGCGCACGAAAACGCGTCAAGGACCGTTCTCGCGCCAAAGCGTTTTACCACTGCTTGCACTTCAATCGCGTACATTGTAAGCAGTCCTCAGTACGGTGTAACCGACTGCAGTCAGCGCGCTGACAAGTACGATGATGGCCGTCGTCAACAGGCTTAATGTCGCGACGTAGGCATCCGGACCATAATGCATCAGGGTGAACATGCGAATGGCAAGCGTGGTGTCCCCCGGAGGGCACACGAGCACAGTCGAATCGAGTTCACCGACACACAACACAAAAGCGCATCCCCAACAGACTACCATGTACGGCAGTTGAAGTGGAAGTACAACGCTCACAACGGTATGCCACCAGGATAGACCCGCAATATGTGCGGCTTCCTCGAGGCGGCGATCCAGCCGCTGATACCCCATAATCATCGCGGTATTCGCGAAGAACAAGAACCGCGCAGATAGTGCCAGAACGACAATTGCCAGACTGTCGTACACCATGCCGGCCACGCCGGGGTGGTTCCAGAGTGCGATCAGGCTGAGCCCCAGGAGGGGTCCGGCGAGACCGAAGGGGAGCAGGGAAACCCCTTGGACGAGAAGACGGCTGCGGCGGGACCGCATCAGAATCGAGACGGAGGATGCCAGCGCTGTGAGGATGGTGGCGGAAACGGTTGCTACAAGAAGCGTCACGCCGAATTCCCCGCGTGTCGTGCGCCAGACTTCGGCGTAGGTGCTCAACGGAAGCGACCGAAGGGCGAGCACGGTTACCGGCAACGCGACGCACAGGGCGACCAACAGCCAGCAGTAGGCCGATGCCGCGAAACGTAACGTCGCGTTTCGAGGCAACCGCGTGTTTCGTTGGCGACCGCTCAGCCACGCCGTGCGGCGACGCAAGAACAGGCTCCAGATTCCAAGCGCAGCCAGACACAAGGCGACCAGCGGCACCGATTGCATCGCGGCGGCGGCGTAGTCGAGTGTTGCGCAGCTCGCGTAGATCTCGACGGGATAGGTGTTCACCTGGAACAAAGACGGCACGGCGTAGTTCAATAGTGCGAGCACGAATACGAAGAGCACGCCCGTACAAAACGCCGGCGCAATCAGCGGAAGCACGATACTGATGAAGACCTGCCTGCCTTGCCCCGACAACGTCCCGGCTTCCTCGAGACGGCTGTCGAATCGGTGAAAGGCAGCCAGTACGAAGAACGTCACAATCGGGAAGTATGCGAGCGTCAATACAACGCATACGCCGAAGATGTTGTAGGGACCCGGCCAGCCGACCGCTCCGCCGCTGAGACGCTGTACCGCGTGCGCGACCGGGCCGTTCAAGCCCAGGATATCGATCCAGGCAATGGCGAGCACGTAGGGGGGTGTCACGACCGGAAAAGCCAGTAGGCCGCACAGCGTCCGCGTGGCCGGTACACGCACGTATCCCAGGGCGCATCCTGCCGGCCCGCCCAGGAGCGCCGCTCCCACGGACGCGCCGACCGCCAGCAGGAAGCTCTTCCACAACAGACCCCAAGACCGAAAATCACCGGGCGCGGAACTCCATGCCGCGAAGTCTTCCTGCCCGAGGTCGCGGACCAGATAGCAGGCAAATGCCAGAATGGGCAAGACGGCAATGACAAAGACGCACACCCACAACCCAGCGGTGGCCCATGTACGCGAGGCGGGGAAACGCACCGGCATCAGCCGCAACCGGGCTGCCCAAGTGGGGAACTGACCTCAAGACTCGTCATCGCAGGAATTCCTCCTTCAAGAACGCTGCCGAGGATGGCATGGCTCGGGCAATCGCGGCGAACGAAACGTCGAGCGTCTTGATCGTATCCAGCTTGGGCACGGTTGCGGGCGCGCTTACCGACGGGTTCAGGGGTATTTGAATGGACCGCATACGCGACAACGCGGCCTCCACGTCCGGGCTCAGCAGGTAGTCGATGAGTTTCCGGGCGGCTTCCGGGTGCGGTGCGCCCTTCACGAGCGCGACGGTATTGGGGACGATCAGGGTCCCCATCTCCCCCGCTCCCTGGTCGGGGAAAATCCACTTGGCCGGCCGGCCGTCCTCGACCGCGCCGTTGGCGTCGTCCGTGTCGGTCAATCCCCATGCGTATTCGCCGGACGCGACCAGGTCACGCACGTTCGCATTGCCGGAGAGGATTGCGATGTCATTCTTCCGGACACCTTGGAAGAACTCTTTGGCCCGGTCTTCGCCCCACAACGCGAACAAGGCCGCTGCGTGGGTCGCGGTCGTGCCGAAGAGAGGATTTGCGATGGCAGCGCGCCTCTCCCACCGTTCATCGAGCAAGTCCATGACGGAAGACGGCGGTTCGTTGACGAGATCGGTGTTGTAGATGATCACCCGGCCCCGCGCGGCGAATCCGGTCCAATAGCCGTCGGGATCTTTGAACGCCGCAGGGATGGGGTCTGCGGACGGCGACCGGTAGGGTTCGAGCAGGCCGCGTTCCTTGAGCACGATGGTTTGGGCGACTTCGTTATTCCAGAACACGTCCGCCCGGGGCCGGTCGCGTTCGGCAATGAGCCGGCTCACGAGACCGGTGGTCTTCGAGGCTTCCGTGTCGTATACGGTCAGACACGTCAATCCCGGTTCGCGCCGTGAATGTGTCGAAGATGGGCTGGGAGTACATTTCATCGAGGGCCGTGTAGACCACGACGGAGTTTGAGTCGTTTCCACATCCCTGCGTCAGAATGGCGAAACCGATGCACAGCGCAGCCAGTACCGAGATGGCGATCCAACGGTCGTAAACAAGACACTTCCTCAGCGGCATTGGGGAACTCCGTGACGGTTATCGATCGTGCATGCGGTTCACGCGAAAGGCGCGCGTACATATGAGCAATAGAGCGATGCCAAATGCAAGGTGAAACAGCACATTGACAACCCAGTAGTTCGTAATCAAGTCCGGACCCAGGAGCGAATTTGCGCGCTCGGGAAAACCGATTGCGTACAGGTGATACACGCACCCCGCCATGGGGGAGCAAAAGGCCACCGCCGCGTAGTAGGCATCGGTGTAGTGCTGATTCCAGGTCATGTCGGCGAGCCATGCCAGCCAGAAGAAGCCAAACATGACCATCCATCCAAGGGCATAACTGAGCAGGATGGCAGCGGGTGTACGTCGCGTAAGCATGGATGCGAACAGGCTCAACCCTACGATGAGAATCGCACTGACGATTAACGACACGTCGACGACTATTACGAGTTTCCAGGGCCAAATTCTGCTTTCCGTCAAGACGACGACGAGAATACCGCCCAGAACGGTGGCCGCGAGAAATGGTACCGCCGCCCGAAAACCACTCCGGGCTTTGCCGAAGATAATCTGGGACGGACGTAGCAGGGTCATGCGAAGCGCATCAACATTCTCGCGCTCGTATTCCTTCGTCAGTGTGTTCGCCAAGAGCGCGGGAGTCACGAGCGCGACGACAGCCATGCTCATTATCATCCAGTAGAACGACAATATGGCGTCACGTTCCGAGACGTGCTCAGAGATCAGAATCAACCAGAGCGGCACCATCATTGCCGTTTCTAAGCCCGCAACGCCCAGGAAAGCGAATAGCCAGAGTTTGCGCCGCGCGTGCCAACCCCAAAGGCGCTCTTTGGCAAACATGGGATTAACATAGTCAGGAATCGGACCACGCAAGGGCCGATGTTTCACCGGCAACCGGAAAAGACTTCGGACTCCGTCGCGGACACGGGAGTAACGTGGTTCGCCGGGCAAGCGACTTTCCCGGGGGCGGCGGACCGCGAGCCATGCTACGAATAGCGCGAACAGGCCGTATGCCGTCTGCACCAACAGAAACATGATATACCCGACAACCGAGAATTCGCCGTCGAGCGTATAAACAAGTGAGACGGGAGAGGCGAGCACCGGCGCAACCGTCTCCAACGCATCCTCGAGTCCATACATATTGAACACTTCCGCCAAGAATACGATGGGGATCATGTAAATCCCCAGCAGGGCGACGACGCACAGATAACTCACAAGTACCGCCGCCACTGTGCTGCGTAATCGCGCGGAGCACATCACGCCGACGGCCGCAGCCCAAAACGCCGTGAGAGCGATGATCGGGCACAAGGTTAGCAGCAGCAGCCAATCAACGCCCACGAGAAAAAACGCCGTGGCGAGGAGTGGAAGAACGGCGATAGCGAGAAGCGCAAACATGCCGAGCGTATTAAAGAGTTTCCCCATCACCACACCCGCGGGACGTATCAGACTGAGCGTAAGCAGGTCGTAGGTGTGCTGTTCCCGCTCGACGACGAGGCTGGTCGCGCCGTATGCGGGCATGAGCAGCAGTCCGGCGATGTAGAGCGTAATGGCCAATCCGCCCACGATACTTTCCGAACTCCACGCCACCGTATACGGCATGGCGTTTTCTCCCGGCCATTGTTCGATCAGCACCCAGCTCGCAATCACCACCAAGGTTGCAATGAGGAAGATCGCGCGTATTTTGCGCAACGTCCGCAGCAATTCCCGTTGGACCAGCGCAAGAAACGGGGGCATCACGGAAGTTTTCGGCCGGGGAGTGTCAGACATCGCGCGTCACCATGCGTGCGATTCGGCGTTCCGCCAGGTAGTAGATCATACCGATACCGGCGAGATGGAGCATGGAACACAGGAACCACACCAGGAGATAGACTTCGGGCTCCGAATTGTGGGTGAACTCGCGCAAGTTCGCGGCGTAGCTTGTGATGGGGTTCAAGAGCAGCATTTCATAGCCATATATATTGGGAAATTGCAGGCGACGCGTCCACTCACGGGCCATTGCATGCAGAAAGAGCGGGCTCAGCGTAACAAGCGCGACCAGACCGTAAGCACTGACCAGCGCCATCCCCGCGCTTTTGGCACGGACGGAAACCCAAACGCCGATTGTCGTGCACAGGAGCACCATGATTGCAACCGATATCACGCCCGTGAGCAGGAGAATAGCCGTATCCAAATTCGTGAAGATCTGACCGCTCAAGATAACGAGCGCTATGGCCCCAATGAGCAAAGGCCGTCCGGAAAAGCGTATGGCGGCGGTGGCTTTCCCCCGCAGGATGGTTGACGGTCTGAGCCCGGACATGAGTAAACCATCCAGAGTGTCAGCATCGACTTCCGCGGTAATCGACACTGCGGCGACACCCGTTGCGATCAGGCTTCCCGCGATCATCCAGATAGTCGCCAACGCCACAATGATGACCTGCGCGTCGTCCCCTCCAATTCCGCCCGCCGAGTTTGACGGGGCCAGGGACCCGAGTGTGAGAAAAAAAATAAAAAGGAGCACGGTCGCTGCCAAACCAATAATCGCCAGCCCCCGGTCACCGCCGATGACCGAACCCCAACGGAGTTCGCGGACGCAAACGGGATTGGCACTGTCATTGATGGGTTCCCGCGTAAGGCGGGCGGATAGCGCCGCCGCTTCTGTTCTCCTTCGACGCCGGAAGCTCATCCAGTTCGACCGGCTGCGGCGGCTCGTCCGGTTTGCGTAGGCGTCGCGTGGCGATGCGGACCGCGATGCCCCAGACGAGTCCCTGTCCGATGACCGTGGCGAGGATGCCCCAGCCGGGCACGTTTTGGGCCAATATCATGGCAAGGGCCGCAACCGGCGAAGTCATCATGACGCCAATCGCAACCGGCTCCAACCAACTCGAGGGGCCAATATTCAGGTCCATGGCCATGGGTACGAAGATGACGGCGAGCACAATCAGATAGCCGCCGATGACAACAAACGTGGTGAAGTACCCGAGAATCACCGCGGCGACGGGACCCCGGCAATGCGCCGAGGCGAGCACGCCGACGATCGCGCAGGTCAGCGCTGCGATGAGGATGACGATCCCGGATTGAATGATGGTCTGCCAGTCGACGCCCACGAGGAAGAAGGAAACGCCCAGGAAGGGCAGCACGGCGACGACCAGCAGGCAGAAGTACCCGAGCGTACTGATGACCTTCGCAAAGACGATACCTGAGGGACGGATCAGCGAAAGGGTCAGGAGGTCGTAGGTATTGCGGGCGCGCTCGGACTGGATCGAGGCGGCGCCATAGGCCGGCAAGAGCACCAGGGCCGCGATAAAGAGCGCGACGACCAGCGAACTGACCATGCTTTCGTTGTACGAACCCATTACGAACGGCGTCGCCCGAAGCGGTGGGTAATTCGCCGCCACGAGTAGGCCGGCGATGCACGCGAGCAACAACAAGAACACGAAGGGACGCGTGCGCCGGAGCATGCGGACGAATTCCCGGCGCACGAGGGTCAGGAAGGGAGCGGCCGCGACGGCGCGTTCGAGCAATGGCCTTGTATGTGTCCGATCCTCGCTCATTGGTCCTGCATCCGCCGGTATCGGAACAGGTAGATCTGCGTAAGCCAGTATCGCAAACGCCAGCGTTGTGTGAAAAAACAGACTCTGGCGCCAGATATGATAGTCGGGGTGCGAGTCGGACAGATTCGCCCGGAATCCAAAAATGAGCGAATACCGGAGGGGTACTTCGGTGTGGACAAACTCGGACATGACGACCGGTCCGACAAAGAGCAAAAAACACGCTGCCAAACCGGCAACGAGGGCGACGTTTGTCTTTCTCGCCATGAGTGAGATAGCCATTCCCATCGTGGTGCAAAGAAAAACGCACACGCACAGCGTCATCAATGCGGAACCGATGACCGGCCAGGCGCGCGGGTGCCAGTATAGAATCGGAAGGCTGGCCAGGAACACAGCCAGCATGGCGGGGCCGAGGGAAAGCATTCCGGCCAGACTCTTGCCGCGCACCGACCGATCCTGCGTTCAGGAGGGTCATGCGCAGCATGTCGATATTGCCCAGTTCGTATTCTCGCGCAAAGGAGTTCGATACTAAGACGGTCGCGATGACCGCGACGATCCCCATCAACACCGCATACCAGCCGGCTGCTGCTTCATTGACGTCCTGAATGCGAGCCGTAACGACCATCATGGCGCCGAAGCCCGCAAGCGCAAAGACACAATAGAAGATGCGGACCAGGACACTGCCTCGATTGAACAAGCCCCAGCGCATCTCGCGAACGAACATGGGGTTTCGACCGTCATCGATGAGCGGCTTTCGACGCAGCGGATCGATGAGATAGTAGGGAAACTGCGTGCGCCGCGCTCTCAATACGCGCGGGTCGTCAATCGAATGTTCGGTTGATATCGCCCGGGGTTCGGTCTGCCGGCGAAGGAGTTTCACGGCGACGAGGAAGCAGAGGATGCAAAAGGCGCCTTGCGCGACAATGGCGAACGGTAGGTATAGCAAAGCGCCACGTTGAATCGCCGCAAGCGTCTCCAAGGTGCAAACGAAGACGACCAGCTCGGCACCAAGAAAGGATTCCGGGAAATGGACAAGTAATAGAAACTGCCCGTCACGAGAGCACGGAGAAATCGCAAGATGTACGTTGGCCCGCCCACCATGAGGAGGACCGTGACGACGTAAGAAGCGGTCACGGCAAGAAATGTCCGCCGAAAGATCGTCGAACACACGATCCCGATCATTGCGCACGTCAAGGCAGTCACCGTGAGGAAGCCGAATATGAAGACCAATTGCTGCCAATCGGTACCGACGCCGAACATGACGGTGGCAAAGATCGGGAGCGTCGCAAGCATGAGCAGCAGGTAAATGCCGGCCGTATTCAGGGCTTTGGCCGCGATGACACCGCTTGGACGCACGAGGGTCAGGTACAATTGATCGAGGGTATCCTGTTCGCGTTCACTTACGATCGCGGCCGCTGCCAACCCGGGCACGCAGAGGATGCAGCCGAGAAACAGCAGGTACGTCAGACGAGGCGACCAAGGTCTGCGTTACTTCCGCGACCGCGGACGTTGGGAGGTTGTGCGTAGGCCACGACAGAAGCAGTGCAATCGCTTCCACGCCGAACAGTCCGATCACGAGCATCACGGTTCGGACGCGGCGAAGGCTGGTGATCAGCTCCCGCTTGACGATGATGATCGCTGGCAGCAGCCGAATCACGCTTACAGGCCCCCTTTGGTAACATGGAGAAACACGTCCTCCAGATCGCCTTCGTCCTGGGCGAAACTGACGACTTTGACGCCGGCCTGAACGAGTTTCGTATTCAGTTCGGCAAACTGGAACCGGTCGAGCTTGGCGTCCATGCGGAATTCGTTTCCGGATCGTTCGAGGTTGGTTACACCCGGCGTCATCCGGAGCACTTCCTCCGCCCGGTCTCCGCCGTCCACGACTTCGAGCAAGACTTCAAGCTCCTGACGCAGGCTATGGAGTATGTCGCGATAGTTGCCGGACGCCAGGAGCTTGCCATGTTCGAGAATTCCGATCTTGTTGCACATGTCGCCCAACTCCGAGAGGATATGGGAAGAGATGAGGATGGTTTTCCCCATGTCGCGCAAGGTCTTCAACAGTTCGCGCATTTCGATGCGGGCGCGGGGGTCAAGGCCGCTGGCGGGTTCATCGAGCAGCAGCACTTTCGGATCGTGCAGGAGCGTTTTGGCGAGGCAGCAGCGCTGTTTCATGCCTCGCGAGAAGGCGCTGACGAAGTCGTCGGCTTTGCTGGTGAGGTCGGTCAGTTGCAGCACGTCGTCGATGATGGCGCTCCGTTTCTTGCGCGGGATCTTGTACGCGGCACCGAAGAAATCCAGATATTCGCGCAGCCGCATGCCGTCGTACACGCCGAACGAATCGGGCATGTAGCCCAGAATCTTCTTGATTTCGTAGGGCTGTTTGCTCACGTCGATGCCATCGACAAACGCGAGGCCGGAGGTGGGCGCAAGCAGTGTCGACAGGATGCGTATGGTCGTCGTCTTTCCCGCGCCGTTGGGACCGATGAATCCGTAGATGTCGCCGGATTCGATAACGAGATTGAGTTCCGTCAACGCTTCGAATTTATTGTATCGCTTCGTGAGATTCTTCGTTTCGACTATTGCCATGGGTGCCAGTCTCCAGTGGTCGAGGCTTGCCGGGGAACGGTCAAATACGCGAGGGGTAGAAAGCTGCCATACACTTGCTGGTTATTGTTTTCCGAAGACGTGAATCGAATGTTTGCCTTAAACCAATTGTTTTGGGGGTCGGCAAAGGTCTTCCAATTACTGAAACGAAACGTTGCAACAGAAGCGGTGCCGTCCGGCGTGTCGACGCGCTGCCACTCCGATGCTTTCGCCTGCTGGAACCCGGGCGATCCCGGTGGGGTTTCGTTGCCGGACGCATCCACCGGCGCGAACTGGATCGTCGCCTTGGCGTCGGTGTAGATCCAGATCTCGAACTGAAGTTCCGTCGCATGGCTGTTCTGCCAGCCGTGAGGGAGTTGCGCCTCAACAGAATTGGATGCGGATGGCTGGAAGTCGATCATTCGTTGCCGTAACCCCATACGGTATGGAGCCGGCGATCCGCTCGGCATCTCATTCACAAGTATGTCTAAGGGGACTTGCGCGGGCAGCGTTGCCTGGGCCTGATTCAATTGAATGTCCGCCACGAGAAGGGAACGGACGATTTGCCGTTGCATGGGTTCTTCCGTCCGTATGACGTCCGGCGTGGTCCCCACGATCCAGGCGCACAGAAACGGGCCGAGCCGTGGATCGACGGTGTCTTCG
This sequence comes from Candidatus Hydrogenedentota bacterium, assembly GCA_963745075.1. Lineage (GTDB taxonomy): Bacteria > Hydrogenedentota > Hydrogenedentia > Hydrogenedentales > SLHB01 > JAHDWY01. Next base: position 252,003 of record CAVUWV010000031.1, read on the forward strand.
AAGCCCGGCCGGGCAATCAGATCCTGGAAGAACTGCCCCTGGAGCGTTTGCTGATCGATTTGCGAGTAGCCGTAGTAATAGTTGGGGCGGTTTGCGTCGAACAGAAAGTCTCGTTGTTCAAGCCGATCGACTGAAACGTTGACCTCCAGCGCATGACCGGTTTGGGGCAATGCGATTCTTCTGCCTTCGAGGATCAGAAACGGATCTTCAATCGCGTACCCGGTGTTGTTGGTCAGGGTGCCATGGATGCCGTCACGGTCCCAAACGAGGTCGCCATCGATGCCGCCTTCGGGTTCAAAGTCGGAGGCGACTTCAAAGACGCGCATGACACTGGCGCCGACGCGCAGGTTTTCGATACGAGGCGGCGTGTCGTAGGTGAAGGTGAACGCATCGGACTGACTGAACAGGCCGCGACGCGCGCGCGTGAATGGCTGGAACGACTGGCTCCACGAATCGGACACCATCCCGTATTCGTGGGTAAGGTCCAGATCGTAGCGGGCGGTTCGGGCTGAAAGTAGACCGACGATGCTATGCTTTTCGCCGACACCGCCATCTTGGGGTACGTGGAGCACTTCGAGTTCGGCGATCTCGGTCGCTTTGGCGCGGCCGGCGGTTCCGTATATGAGGGCGTAGGCGGTGAACCCCAGGGAGAAAAAGACAAGACAAACCCACGCCATCTCGCGGCGCTTCATCCAGTTCCAAAACAGCCAGTTTCCGACGATCCCGATGAAGAAGTAGGCGAGGAGATAGATCAACACCGACGACCAGGGATAAACTCGAACACCCGTGGCGGACGGCAACGTCTGCGACGCCGTGTTCGCGGCTTTGGCATAGTTCAGACTGGCGCCGCCACCCTCCCGCGCCGCGAGATCGCTCCAAAGCCGGAGAAAGCCGGAACATTGTTGAAGGGCTTTGCCATGTGCGTCCACGGCGACCGTCACGACGTATCCGCTGCCGAGTGGGCGGCGTGTTGCGAGCACGCGATCGCGTCCCAAACGCTCCGTATCGGCTGAGCCTCGGGTGAGTTCGGTGATCAAAATATCGCGGCCCGCGCGTCCTCCGGTCCGGTCAACGTTGTCGAAAACCTCTGCGGCGAGAGTTTGTTCGTCGACGGTAAGCTGTGCACCCATACTTACGCCCGAGAGATCCTCGACCCAGGTACCCCGGAATCGGCTCGCGTTCTCTCCCGTGCAGATTACAAGGACGCCGCCCTTGCGCACGTAACGCTCCATCAACTCTCGTTGGCGCAATCCGATTTGGCCGGGATCGATTTGGCCGAACACGATGAGGCTATAGGCATCGTAGCATTGGGGGCGGTCGGGCAGTTGCGGCAGCTCCTCGGTACGGAGTTCGTGGCGGTGGAGCCCGGCCTCGCGATCCGCGCGCTGGACGGCTGTATAGAGAAAGCCGTAGTCGGCGGGTTCGTCATCCAGAATCAGACCGATGCGATCGCGCTCGTCCAGAGGAAGCAATCGAACGGCTATCGGAAGGTCCAGGGCCGGGCGGCCTTTCTCGTAGACCATGGCACTAATGCGCTGCGCGTCCGTCAGGTTGCTGTAAACCCGAAACCGCTTTCGCGATCCTTTGGGCGACTCGACCGGCACCCGGTAAATGGGACTTGTCGTACCGCTCGATCCCACGACGGTGACTTCCAGGTATCCGGAAATGTCCTCCTTGTTGTTATGGAGTACGACGTCAATCGGCACCCAGTTCCCCGGCTTGTAGGCCGTGATGAAGGTTGTGGAAACGTCGGCGACGATGTCGCCTTCACGCACGACTTGCGGCTCCTGGGCGGAGAGCATCATCGCGATCCAGAATAGCGACCACCACACGCTCCATGCCGGCCGAACGCCCGTCCCGATGTATGCCTTCAAATCCAGGCCCTCCTGCTATACACCCACCATTCCAAGGCCAACACGGCAATCGCTCCGGCCACCAGCCACCGCCACAATTCGCGCGTCTGGCGAACCCGGCCCCGCTCCGCTTCAAAGTCACCGCCGCCGATGGAAAGGGCGTCGGCCGGCGTTACGGCAGACTCGGTGCGGTCGAGGAGATTTACGGCGTACTCCTCCTTCTCGTCCCCATAGTTAACGGTGTAGAGGCCCGTGCGTTCCGTTCCGCTGAAGTACGTTCTCCGTAACGGATCCAATGCCACTGTTTCGAGTTCTCCGTCGGGCCGGGTAACCGTCGCGGAATCAGTATCCGGACGCGAAACAAGGGTAAAGGGCCGTCCTGCGGACACGGAAGTTTCTTCGGCCAGGGCGGTGCGCGGTACCCATGAAAGCAGATTCTGAAAGAACAATGGGTACGACAGGTTTAATGGCCAGTCGGAATTCGCGATGTCGAAGGCGATAAGCGCTATGCGTTGCCCGCCTTGCGAGATGTCCGCGATCAGCGGCGCACCGGCGGTGGAAACGACCGTGCGCGCGCCTTCGGGAAGTGTCACGTTGAGCGCCTGACGAACACCGACGTTGCCGGGATTCAGGTTGAAGCGCATCAGCGGGTGTTCGGAATCCGTCGCGATGACCGGCGGGTTATCAATCGTTCCGTCCGCGGTCAGTCCCTCCATCTCGGGGAGTGCGTTAATGAAGACCAAGGTCCCGCCCGGCATCGACTTGGGCGCAAATCCGTAGAAGATGGAGAGGTCGTAGTCGTTGCTTGCGGCGTACTGTTCCGGGGCGATCGTGCTGAGTTCCACGCGCGGGTCGGGCGTGAGGACGCGCTGCAAAAAGTACGTACCGGGCGCGTCGGCGTCTGCGACAAGTAACACGCGTATCATGGCGGTAGGCCGCAGGGTCAGCCAGGCCGAATTGTCTACGGCCAATGCGTCGTCGTGGTCGACTACCGCTTTCAATACGCCGGTGCCCAGCTCGGGGTGGCTAAAGACCAGTTCCCGATCCGATTTTGCCGGAATTTCGAGTTCTTCCACTGCCAATACGGCATCGTTGAACGTGAGGGTAACGGTCGTCGCCAACGGCTCGGGCGATTCGTTGTGGACCAACACAAAACTCTGCTTCTCGCCGGGCTGCCCTTGTTCCGGCTCCCGAACGCTGAAGGCCACGATGCCCGCGTTGTTCGAGGCCGATCCGACTTCGAGATACGTGAGATCGTAGCCGCGCGCGCGGGCCTCGGTGGAGGTGTCGGCGACTTCGCGGACTTCGCCGAAGTTTCGAGGTCCGATTTCATCGAGATCGCCGATGCCGCCGTCGCTGATGACGACGGCATGTAGATCGGAAACGGTCAAGCGCAACGAATGGGCGACGAGATACGCGTCGCGCAAGCGCGTACGCGTATCCGACGGATCGATGCCGTCAATGGCATTGCGAAGTCGGGCGCGGTCGTCGGTCAGTTCGCAGCGAACATCCGAGTTCTCCGCAAAAGTGATGACCATCATCTTGTCACCCTTCTGCATTTCGTCCACCATGCGGAGGGCCTCGTCTTTGGCCATGTCGAGCCGGGTGCGGTCGCCTTCGCGCGTTTGCATGCTGGCGGAGCGATCGATGAGCAGACACAGGTTGCGCCCGGCCGCGCCTTCTGCGCGGAAGAAGGGCCTCGCCAGCGCCAGGACCGTTAGGAGCAGGATGAGTATCTGAAGCAAGAGCAACAGGTTTCGGCGCAGTCGCTGAAACGGCGCGTTGGCCGTCAGATCCTGGAGGCTCTTCATCCAAAGCAAGGTGCTGGCGATGACCACGCGCGTGCGGCGCAGTTTTAAGAGGTACAGGAGAATCACGACCGGGATCAGCCACAGAAAATACAGGAAGGCCGGGGCAAGGAACGCCTGTTGCAGCGTGTTGGCGATGTTCTGTGTGAAGCCACCGGTCGGATTCATCGCAACATACCCCCCGAACGCAACACGTCGAGGGTCAACCGCTCGAAAGGCCCGTCGCTGGGCGCGAAAATGTATCCAATGTCGCGCGCGAGACAGTAACGACGGATAGCCTCGCAGAAGCCCGTCAGGTTCTCCTTGTACTTCTTGATCAACGCCGGACTTGCGGATACTTCCACATGGGTATCGGTTTCGCTATCCAGGAGGCGCAGGTCCCCCGTCACCGCGGGATCGATTTCGGCCCGCGACAAGACGTGAATGGCGTAACAGTCGGAGCCCGATTGGCGCAACCGGCGCAAGCACCCTTCAAAGCCTTCCGGATCCAGGAAATCGGAGAGTAGTACCGCTACGCCTTTCGCGCGGTTGCGGATCACATAGGCTCGCGTCGATTGCTCCAGTTGCGTGCCGCCGTCCGCGGACATAGACGACATGAAATCGAGCAGCTTGTGGGCCGACGCTTTGCCGCGGCAGGGGAGCAATCGTTGCGTGCCTGCGCCGGAAAAGGCTTCCGCGGAGACACGGTCGTACCCGACCAATCCGATGTACCCGATAGCCGCGGCGAGCTTGGCGGCAAACTGAATCTTGGGTGGCGCGCCGAATCCCATCGATTTACTCGCGTCAATCAGCAAGTGAACGGTGAGGTCCTCATGTTCCTGAAACAACTTCAAATACAATGCGCCGAGGCGTCCGTAGATGTTCCAGTCGACGTGCCGGAGATCGTCGCCCTGGACGTAGTCCCGGTAATCGGCGAACTCGACACTGCTGCCCTTGCGCTTGCTTTTGCGTTCCCCTTTTGCGACGCCGAGTTGCACCCGGCGGGCGGAAATGGAGAGCCGCTCCAACTTTCGGATGAAGTCGGGCTCCAGCAAGAGGTCTGACGATGTGTTGTCTGCGGCCATCGATATGTCCGTGTCAGGCGACCTTGGCCGCCGCCTCTACTTTTGTCAACAGATCGCGAACAATGTCGTCCGACGCAATCCCGTCGGCTTCCGCCTCAAAATTGAGCAGCACCCGATGTCGGAGGGACGACAACGCCGCGTCGCGTATATCATCGAAACTGACGTTGAACCGTCCCGCGCGCAAAGCGTTCACTTTGCCGCCGAGCAGCAACGCCTGGGCACCGCGGGGGCTCGAGCCGAACCGCGCGTACCGGTTGACCATGTCGGTCGACTCCTCGCGGGACGGCTGTGTGGCCAAGCACGAGTCTTACGGCGTAGTTGGTCACCTGCGGCGCGGCCGGGACGTCGCGCACCAAGCCCTGCCAATGCTGGATCTGGCCGGCGTCCATCACCTTTTCTCCATGCGGTATGAGCGCGTTGCGTGGTTCGCTCCAGGATCTGGGCCAGGCCGTCGCTCGGAGGGGTAGTCGACCAGCAACTTGAAGAAAAAGCGATCCAACTGTGCCTCGGGCAAGGTGTAGGTGCCTTCCATTTCGATAGGATTTTGCGTCGCCATGACGAAGAACGGCTCCTCCAGGCGATGCACCTTTCGCGCGACGCTGACGGTGTGTTCCTGCATGGCCTCCAGAAGGGCCGATTGCGTCTTGGGCGTGGCGCGGTTGATCTCGTCGGCCAGCACGATGTTGGCGAAGATGGGGCCGGGACGAAACTTGAACTCGCGGTGTCCCTCGTCGTCCTCGGCGATGATGTTGGTGCCGATGATGTCGGCGGGCATGAGGTCCGGCGTGAACTGGATGCGCGAAAAGTCGAGGCTGAGCGCTTCGCTGAGCGTGCGCACCAGGAGCGTCTTGCCCAGCCCCGGCACGCCTTCGAGCAGACAATGGCCGCCCGCAAACAGAGCAGGTGAGCACGCCGTCGATGATGTCTTCCGCGCCGACGATGACCTTGGCAATCTCGTCATGAAGCCGCTGGAAATCGCCTCTGAAATCCGCTGCCGCTTTCTCGTAGTCCATGTCGTATCTCCCTGGAATCGTCTGGTTCGACCACTATCTCACGAGGGGTTCTCGTTGTCGTCCTTCGGCTTCTTGCGACCTCGCTTTTCCAATGCACGCTCCTTCGCCGCCAGGAGTTGCCGCGTATAGTCGATCTGCATCTCCGGTTTGGGCGCGGGTTCCGCTTCCGGTTCGGGCTCGTGGACGTCCGCAAGCACGCCTTCCGGCACGGCCGTGTCGCCGGGCATGTCCAGTCCCGACGATGAGTACAGCATACCGCGCGAGGGCCGTGTGGCGGCGCCATAGGCACCCGTCGCACGGACCCTGCGCTCTTTTGGTTTGGGCATGAACCGGTTCACGCCCGGTATACGGCGAAGCAAGGCGGCGATCCATACGAAGACCACGCTGAAATCCACCACCACGCGGCGCACGAAGATTTCGACCGGAAACGCGCACGCCGCGAACGCCGCCAAGTACGGCCATACCGGCGTGATGGTCGGCGTAATCTCCAGATTATGTTGGAACGGGTTGTCGGTGGGTGCCAGCACCTTGCCGCCGCCGGTCGCTGCGAGTCTGGTCGAGGAGGGCAAGGTTTGTCGTGTTGTGTTCGTATTCCTTGGAGTAGTTCATCGCCAACCCGGTCGGAATCATGCCCTGTGAACCGTCTGGGCGGGTGTACACGATGTTGACCATGTACATGCCAGGATTGTCGAGTGGGAAGGTGCCTTCGTAGATGCCGGGTCCCGTCTGGCTCAATGTCAAATCGGCGCGCGTGAAGTCCGGGGCGGGACCGGTCACGACACCCTCGGGCCGCAGGAAATTGACGAAATGTCCCTGGTCGTCCACAGCGTCAATGCGCACGTACCCTTTGCCATCGCGAACGCGGGTTTCGACGGTGAAGTTGGACGGCGCGGTCTCGCGCAAGGTCCAGCGCACGGCTTGCGACCAGAAGCGGTTGAACCCGTCCCACTGGATCCAGTCCGCCGCCCACCGGTTGGTGACGTCGGACGTAAAGGCAACGGACTTGCCGAGACCGTAGCGCCATTGGGCCAACACGGGATCGTCCTCGTGCGAGACGAGCGAGACGATGGAATTCTCTTTCGGGGTGGTCGCGACGTAGCCAAGCAGCGGCGGCAAGTCGTCCGGACGGAGCCCGCGCAGGATTTCGCTGTCGTACTGTGGGCGTGGCGTGAAAGGCTCCTCGATCAGCATGGCACGCTTCACCACGGCGGCTTCTTTAGTGAAAATCTGGGGCAGCTTCGCGGGGTTATTTACGAAGTAGTAGTTCCCGCCGGTGTTGTACGCAATCCATTTCAGCATATCCTGGTCGTTGCTACGATGCGGGTTGATGCAAACCGTACTCACGGCTATAGACGCTGCGGCCAACTTTTTGAGCAGTCCCATAGTCGGCGGACCGGGGTCTCCGTCTGAAATGATGATTATACGTTTCACCGATGCGGTGCATTCCGGGGCGGCCAATGCGTCGTAGGCCATTTGCAGCGTGCCTTCCACACCGGGCATGTCGCCGATCTGGGTCGTGTTAAGGGCCGCCCGCATCATGGTCTTGTCGCCGACGAGTTGCAGTTCGTACAGCCAGGACTCGCCGGCCTGCCAGTCGTAGGCAAGGGCTCCCATCAAGTCCTGGCTGGACAGTACGTCCAGCGCGGCCAAGGCGATCTTGCGTGCCCAGGCGTTGCCGTCGGGGAATTCGCAGGTGTGCAGGATTAGAACAAGCGCGCCCTGCGGCATGACCTTCCGTTGTTTCAAATCCATGCTGACGGGCAGCGCTCGCTCCACGGGCGAATTGAAGTACCCGCCGGGGCCGAAGGAATCCGGGCCGCCGATCATGACCAGCCCCACGCCGAGGTCGCGCACCATGGCTTCCAACGCGTTGAGCTGATCGGTGGAAAGGTCGGTCGCACTGACATCCGACAGGACGACCGAGTCGTAATTCTGGAGTTGGGCCAAGGTGCCGGGCATGGAACCGACGTCGGTCCGGACGACGTTGACGCCCTCCTCTTCTAACGCCGGTTGCAGGAAGCGGCTGTGCTCGGGGTCGGCGTCGACGTACAGGACGGTCGGTTCTCCTTGAATGATCGTGAATGCGCGGCCCTCGTTGTTGGCGGCGATCGTGTCGGAATCCGCTTCAACGATCGCTTCGTATTCGTAAAATCCAGATGTGCCGAGTTCCTGGGGCATCAGAAACGCGTTATCACCCCTCTGTAGTGTCACCTTTGCCGACTGCAGGAGACGCGCGCCCTCGCGCACGCGTTGATAGAGGCGCAGCGTAGCATCGGTGTCGTGATCGGATTCCACGACCACCTGCAACTTGAAGGGTTCGTCGGTGTTGACGTGACTGGGGGCCGTGACTTCGCGCACCCGCACTTCTCCGCTGCCGCCGGTGCGGACGGGAATCACGTCGACGGCCGCACCGCTGGCTCGCGCAAGTTTCGTCTCCTCCAATGACGAGCCGCGCGTCTCGTTACCGTCGGACAACAGAACGATACGGCGCATGTACCCCTGCGGGAAAGCAGCCAAGGCGAGCCGAATCGCCGCCGCCATATCGGTCTGCTCGCCGCCGACAAAGGATTGGACTTGGTTCAATTCCAGGGTCTTGCCGACGGTCAACTCGATGCTGGGTTCCTCGCCAAATGCGATGACTCCCGCTTCGTCCTTTTCGGTCATAAACGCATCACTCAAGCGCTTGACGGTAGCTTCGGACGCAATGCGCTGTTCCTCGGGGATGCTGTTGGACCGGTCGAGCAGAAAGAAGACAGCCAGCCGGTCGTTGACCTTGACCAACTCCGCGCCTGCGAGGGCGGCGATCAGACTGAGAAGGATCGCAACGCGGAGTATGATAGCAGTCCATTTCCGGCCGCGGGCGAGCGAACGGATTTGCATGCCCGCCCAGATGGACCACGGAATCAGAACCAGCAATACCAGGCCCCAGGGATGCGCGAACCGTAAGGATACCACGTTCGCGAGCCACCCTCCCTGGAGGAAATCGCTCATGCGAGATCCTCCAAACGAAACCGTTGAATCCGGTCGTTATCCGTATCCGCGACAAAGAAGTATCCGTTGGGACTAATCGTCACACCACGCGGCGCCGCGAATTCACCGGGGCCTCGACCGGCACGGCCGAACGTGGAAAGGAAGTCGCCGGTGGTGGTGAACCGGGACAGACGGTTGTTGCCATATTCGCAGATCAGCAACGTCTCGTTTGGACCGACAGCGATATCGTGGGGGAACTTGAGCTGTCCGTCCTCGGTACCCGGTCCGCCGATGACGCGGATGAAGTCGCCTTCCAAGGTGAAACACTGGACGCGGTGGTTGGCCGTGTCGCATACGAAGACCTTGCCACCGCAGAGCGTGAGAGACATGGCGCGCGAGAACTCACCGGGCTGGTCCCCATGCTGCCCCCATTGCCGGAGGAAATGACGATCCGCGTCGAACATGTGCATCCGTTCCGCACCTTGGCCGTACTCGGAAATAATATAGCCACCGTCGGCGGCCTGCACGATATCAGTGGGGTAGATGAACTGGTCTTCGCCGGTGCCGTATTCGCCCCACTGCTGCAGGATTTCACCCTGGGGCGTGTACTCCAAGATGCGGCTGTAATGCGTATCGGGGATCAGCAAATGGCCATCCGATGCAAATGCGATGCCCGTGGGCGTGCCGTTTTCGTACTCGGGCATAATCCAACCGCGAAGATACTTGCCGTCGTGCGAGAAGATCTGCATGCGCCCGGAGGTGTCAATGACGTAAACTTCGTCGTTCGCGGCCGCGATGGCACGGGGACGCCGGAACTCGCCGTCCCGCGTGCCGGAATGGCCCCAGGCAATCCAATCGCCGGGACCGGACGATCGGACACCGCACGCCGAAAGAAAAGACGCACCGGACAGGACCAGGAACTCTCGTCGCGAACACCGCATCCGGACACGCCATTTCGTCGCCCGACCCCTGCGCGATGCTTCCCCCATGGGCCGCCTATTCTCCCGATGCCGGGTCTGTTCTCTGTTCTGTGGCCGACTCCGGCTCGAGCGAACCAAAGTATTGGCGGACGAACTCTCGTGAACCGGGAGGGATCTCTTCGCGCGTCAGGGCCTCTTCCGCCTGCTGTTTCACTTGAACCAACGCCTGCTCGGAATACTCGACCGTCGAGTCTGCACCTTCCGATGGTGCTGCGCGCTGCATAATGGAGGCGAGAATCTTGCCTTTGGTCATGTCGCCGGGGAGCATCTTCGGATCGTACGAGGCGTTCACGTCGGGCAGTTCACCAATCTGATTCCCCCGGCCCCGGCCGGGACCGCGCAGTCCGTAGGGTCCGACGGCAAATTTACTTCCGCTGCAGGTCCCTTTGCAGATCCCCTGGCATTCGGCACAGTACAGTTTCTTTTCGCACTCGGAGCATTTCAGTTGCGCGAGCCGGAGTTTTTCCATTTGCGCCATGAGCGACTTCAAATCATCGAGGGAAAGGTCCAGCTTTTCGAGCGCCGCCTGAAGCGCGGCTTTGTCATCCATCTTGAGACCGGCCGCGATGTCGGCCAGGGCTTCGCCCAACATCGAGTCTTTGCCACCGAGCATCTTGGCGAGTTCGTTCAGATCGCTTTCGAGTTGATCCTGGGATTCCTGGCTGAGTTCGCCCGCCTTCAGCTTTTGCATGAGTTCCTGAAGTTTTTCGCCGGCCTTTCCGAAGTCACCATTCTGAATGTTGTTGGCGACGTCCTTTGCCATCGACAGTTTGGCCGTATCACCGTTGAGTTTCGGTATGGGCGTTTCCGCCGCCAGTTTCTCCCGTTCCTGTTCCAGGAGCTTAGCCAGATTGGCGAGCCGCGCCACCGCCTGCTTCTCCGTAACTTGGCCGGCTTCCAATCCTTCGGCGATACGCTCAACGCCTTCGGCGATTCCCTCAAACTTGCCGTCCACCGGCGCGGGCAGTTCGCGCAGCGGTTGGACCGCGGCCAGTAATCGCTCCGCCTCGACGCGGACGGCAGTATCCCGGGCTTTGGCTTCGGCCTGGCGTTCGCGGAAATTGAAGAGGTCGAACTCAGGCAGCAGCACGTAACCGAGCAAGAACAAAACAAGCGGAATGGCCAGCCACCGGATAGCCCGCGGGGTTGCGAAAGGGAATTCGCGGCGCACATCCAGCCGCGCCAATTGGGTACGGGCGTCGGCGTGCAACTCGCGCACCATGGGCGCATCGGAATCCGCCAGTTCCAACGAACTGGTGATGCGTTCCTTGAGCCCCAATCGCCGGTCGGCCTCCAGCGCCGTATTCAGCAGCGAGGGCCGTTTCCAGGCCGTCCAGATCGTCGCACCTACGACAGCCGCAACGGCGAATGTCGCCGCAACAAGCTCACTACCGCCCAACGCAGGGAACAGGCGCGTGAGCAGGAGCCAAACGAGGGAGGCGATCGATGCGGCGATCAATGCGTTGACGGTGAAACGGGTCCAGCGCGTGATCAGCAGCCGTCGGCGAATGGTATGCAGTGCGGTCACCAAGGGATCCATTTCGGCACCTTCCGGGTAAGTGGAAATTGCGCGCTCGCGGCGGCCTGTATCCGCGTTACCAGTATAGGGTACGACTACGGGTTGTGACAACCAAGGCTTTTCAGAACCGGATGACCGAATCCTTGCACAGCGATCATTCAGCCATGCCGGTGGGACCTAAGATCTTGAAATGGAGCGGCTTATGAGTTTTGTTGGCGATACCATTCCGCGAATTTGGCCAAGCCGTCGCGCATGCTGGTGGTGGGGTTGTATCCTAACATTTCCCGGGCCTTGCTGATGTCTGCAAAGGTCGCCTTCATGTCGGACGCTGGAAACGGTAACTCTCTGATAATCAGAGGCTTATCAAAGATTTCCGTGAGCAGATCGATGAGATCTTTCAAGCTGGTGGTATGACTCTCGCCCAGATTAAAGATCTCATACTCGAAAGGCGTGTCCACCGATTTCAGGATGCCATCGAGGATATCGTCGATATACGTGTAATCCCGGCGGGACGACCCGTCGCCGAACATGGGAAGGGGTTTGCCCTCGTGCAAGAGGCGGGTGAACATGTGGATGGCCATCTCCGGGCGTTGCCGGGGTCCGTACACGGTGAAGAATCGCAGCAGCGTCACTTTGAGTCCGTAAACGTGGTGGCACACGTGAGCCATGAGTTCGTTCATGCGTTTCGTGGCCGCGTAGGGGCTGACGGGCCGGTCACAGGTCATAGTTTCCCGGAATGGCGTTTCCGTGATGCCGCCGTAAACAGACGAACTGGACGCAAAGACGAGGTGGGATACGGGGTACGCGCGGCAGGCATCCAGAATGTGCTGCGAGCCGATGATGTTCACGCGATGATAGAGATTCGGATCTTCCAAGGACGGTCGTACCCCCGCCCGCGCCGCGAGGTGGACGACCACGTCAGGCCGCTCCTTTTCGAAAATCGCGTTCAACGCAGCCTCGTCCGTGATGTCGATTTCGTGCAACGAGAAGAGATGGCTTTCGGAGGCACCGGCAATATTGCGGCGTTTCACAGCCGGATCGTAGAACGAATCAAAGCAATCGATCCCGATGACCTGGTCGCCACGCGCCAGCAATGCATCGCACAGATTGGATCCGATGAATCCGGCCGCGCCGGTCACCAACACTTTTTTCATGAAACTTCCTAATCCGGTTTCTGTGAGACGAACAGACTCACGTAGCCGTCGTTGGTCGGGACGATGATATCGCTCAGCCCGTCCGCGTTCACGTCGGCGGCGATTGGGGCGCCCGCTCCGGCGGTGAGCGTCTTCTGCCAGACGACGACCGGATGATCGCCCCCATCGCGAACGGCGTAGAGCGTGCCGTGACTCGTCCCGAAGATGAACTCCTGTTGGCCGTCGCCGTCGATGTCGCAAGTGGCGACGTCGGTGCAAGATGCTTCAACGGGCAGTTCCCAGCGCACGGACCCGTCGGAAACGTTCAGGCATGCAAAGTTTCCGTTCTGACGACCAAATCCGATGAGCCAGGTATCGTCGGGTAAACGCATGAACCCTTCTTCCGCACACCGTGCCTCGCCCGCGGGGGGCAATTTGTACCACATGGGCTTGGCGTGAAGCGACATGGCGGCCTGGAAGTAGTGGCCCGCCACAAGACAGACGATTGGATCTCCCTCCGGTCGATCGAGAATCGCGGGCAGCGTGTACAGACCCTGGCTGGGCTGATCGAAGATTTGGGGGGGGAACAGCGGACCTAGAAGCGGTTCGCCCGTCGGTCCATCGGCAATGCAGTAATAGTCCGGGTTCGTGAAAACGAGGTCCTCTTTGCCGTCGCCATTGAAATCGTAGACGGATGCCTGATTCACGCTGGGACCCCAATACCGTTCCAAGTTGGGCGTTTCGCCTTTGTCCCAAACCATCTTGCCGGTCTTGCCCACCAACACCGTGCTCCGTACGAGCGGCGTGCCCGCCCAGAGATACAAGTCAGGATTCTTACCACCGGTGAAGCGCCCCGTCCTTACGTACGCTGCGCGCGTGGTGGCGGGCAGACCGGTCCGATCCGGAGGCGGCAATTCGGTGTGCCAAATCGTTTTCGATTCTCCGGCCAACGATCGTGCTTCGATGATGGGACAGTGACCGGGGGCAACGTCGGTCTCCACAATCTCATTGACGCCATCGCCATCGAGATCAGCGACCACGGGAACGGAGGTAGATTTGGACTCGAACTGCGCCTTGAATGCATTCCCATCGAGCGATAGCACGCGGACGGTGGGTTCCTGATACAAGACCACTTCGTAGGCCTCGTCACCGGTTAAATCGGCGGCGAGCAGCTTCGGCATCGCGGGGCCAACGATGGCCGGTATATTGTGGAATTCCGGCCGTTCGGGCGGGGGTGGCGGAGTCCACGGGGCGAGCGTAACGCCGCCGTCCTTGCTGTAGGCGAGAGCATAGGTTGTGCCGTCTTTGGTCACGCGCGGTGTGCCGTCCCCGGCAAGGCTGATGGCCGTAGCATCCGCGTCTTCCCACAGCGTCTTCACGCCGTCGGCACAGGAGATAAGCCGGGCGCCTTCGAGTGCGGCTTGGGTCGGATCTTTGCACACGTTCGCGAGGATATCCCACGCGCCGTCGCCGTTGACATCCGCCGTCGCCACCGCGACGACATCGGGAATTCTGTACTTCATCTTACCGGTCACCGCGTCGTAGATGCGGGTGAGCCAGGCGTTGTCGTTTTCCGAGTTGTACATGGACACGACGATTTCCAATCCGCCGTCACCGTCCACGTCCACATCGGGTGGTTCCGCCCAGGTTGTCACCACCTTGCCGGTGGTGACGCTTTCCGGCCAGCCGTAGCTCCAGGCCTTTTCCATGGTCCCGTTCTTATTCAGCAGTACCTCGTGGTGTTGCGAAAAATTGGCGATGCAGAGAAAGTCTTCGCGGCCGTCGTGGTTGAGGTCGACGAACTTGACGAGCCCGTAGCTGCGAACATTGCCAGGCGACACGTCCCACTTGACGAACTGTTTCAGTTTTCCGGTAACGGCATCGAGAAACCACATGCGGCTGTGGGTTTCGACCACCAGTTCCTTCACACCGTCGCCGTCGAGATCGGTTCGAAGCAGACTGGGAAAGCAGGTATATTCGCTGAAGTCGTAGCGCCACTGTTGTTGCGGGACGCGCGACGTGCCATCAAAGGCGAAGAGCGCGATGTACCCGTTGTCGTTATCCGGAGGATAGCCGTGCATAATGACGACGATCTGCTTGTCGGATCGGTCGGGAAGGTAGTGGTCCGTATACAGATACCACGCGTAGGACATGGGATCGACGTCGTACCGCCAGATCAGGCTCCCGTCGTCGAGGGAGACCAGCGCGGCGGCACCATAGGGCTCGGCGGGCCGTCCCGCCTGGAGCAGAATCTCGACGCTCCCGTCTCCGTTCAAATCTTCCGTGGCCGTGATCGCGCTGTAATTCAGCCCCGGGGGATGCGACTCCCACCGCAAGGCGCCGGATTGGTCAAAGCACAACAGACGCCCCGAAACAAGCGATAGGCCGAGAATGGTGCCGTCGGCACGCGTGACCGGGGCCACACTGGGCTGGCTTCGGCCCAAATCGAACCGCGCGAACGCCTCCGGGGCGAACGTCATCGCGCCGGGAAGGGGCTGGATGCCGGTGAGGTGCGGGTTTTGTCGCAGCTCCGGCCAGTCGCCGGGTGCGGCAAACACCGCGCCGGTCACCATAAAGGCAACCACACACACAACGGCCACGCTTCGGAATCCCACGGTGACGGTTTGTGACAATCGTATCATGATCGAATGAATCCCGATGGGTTTGAAGGTGAATGCGTGTATCCTACGCATTGGGCGCCGTCCATTGCCAGTTTGGCCGGGAGCGTTGGACCGTTCCAGCACCGGCGAGACAGGTCGCTACGGAGAAGAGTTGCACCGTGCGGTCGATGCAGATTAGGCTCAGACCGTATCTCTTTAAGGAATTAACCTATCACGGATATCCCATGAAACGCTTCATCTTGCCAATCGTAATCGTCGTCCTGTTGATTTTGACGCTGGTGTCGTTGACGGCCAATATCCACCTTGCGCAGTCGAAAACCACTACCGGCACTCAGTTTAGTCGCAGCAGTTCGAGTCAATCGGGTGTTGACCACACGATCGACGTGAACCGGGTCTTTCTCCACGTGGAGAACCGGGTCGGGATCGGGAGTGCTTTGGGCTGGGCAATCTGCGAGGATCTGGAGCAGCAGGGTGGTTTTGACGTCGTGTTGCTCAACAACGATCCCGGTGCCGACGACTATCCCCTGCTCCTGGTGGGAATTCGAAACAAGAAATCGTTCTGGACACCGTTCTACGCACACGCCTCGTTGCAGATCGTGGCGAAATATGCGTCATACACAACCGATATTTCATTGGACGAAAGTCCTCCGATAAACTTCGATGGCAGCGAGGAGCAGGGAAATTTACCCATTCGCATGACCATGACGGTGGACGTAACGAATACGACCACCGGTCTCGTCACACTGCCGGCTCATCGACGCATGCTGGTGCAGGGACCCGCCTCTGAGATTACGCAGTATGTGCGAAAAGGAATCGACGAAGCCCTCGAAAAATCGCGCGGGGCCGCGGCCGCCAATCAGAACAAGCCTCAGTAAGGGAAAGGATGCTGTCACCATGAGCAAGACCATCGCCATCATTGGCGCATCGACCGATCGCAAGAAGTACGGCAACAAGGCTGTCCGGGCGTTTCGTGACGGGGGATGGACGGTCTACCCGATCAGTGCGAACGCCGACGAGGTGGAGGGGATTAAAGCGTACAAGTCCATCACCGATGTGCCCACGCCAATCGACCGGGTCTCCATGTATGTGCCGGCGACGGTCGGGAAAACGCTGCTGGACGACATCCAAGCAAAGAATCCCAGCGAGTTGTTCTTCAATCCGGGTTCGGAAGACGCGGAAATCCTGGAGGAAGCCAAGGCGCGCGGTCTGAACGCCATCAACGCGTGCAGCATCGTGAATATCGGGTTGCGTCCGGAAATGTATCCCGACGAGTGAAGGGGATAGAAAGGGGCACGGGCGTCTCGCCCGTGGGCCTTGTTCGCGTGTTACGGGTGACGGCGGCTCGCGCGAGCCCTTGGATCGGATCCGAGATTTCACGGGCGAGACGCCCGTGCCCCTCTGCGCGGATTCTAAGTTGCCGGCTAAGCCTTTGTCAGCTCGATGATGCCGACTTCGGGCGGAACGCCGAGGCGGACCGGCAACATGGCGACGCCGACGCCCCGGGACACGAGCACCGGGCAATGCGGTCCCTGGCACAATCCGCCGGCGTATTTCTGCCCGTACCGGCTGGGAACGACCGGCGTCCCCATGAACGGGATGCGCACTTGACCGCCATGGGTATGACCCGCGCACATGAGGTCGACGCGAATTCCGGCGGGCATTTCTTCGGCCACGTCCGGGTTGTGAGACATGAGAATGCGGGGAACGTGAGCGGGCACACCGTCCAGGGCTTTCGCCACCGAGGGATTTCCATCCCACAAATCGTCTACGCCCGCGATGCACAGCGATGGGGCTGTGGGATAATCCTTCGCGAGACCGGTGGGCGTAAGGTACCGCCTGGCGTTCGTCAGCACGGGAATCCCGATTCGTTCGAGTTCCGCCACGGTTGTCTCCACACCGTCCCAGTAGTCGTGGTTTCCGAGGACCGCCACCGATCCGAAGCGTGAACGCAGCTTTCGCAGCACCCGAATTCCCGGCTCGATCGCGTTCTCACTTTTGTGGGAGAAATCGCCGGTCAGGATAACGAAGTCGGGTTTAAGATCCGACACGACTTGAACGGCATGTTCCAGATAGGGCAGCGCGATAAAGGGGCCGTAATGCAGGTCGGACATGTGGGCGATCCGCAGTCCTTCGAACTCGCTGGGCAGATCCTGGATTGGGAACCGGTAGGACACGACGTGCAACCGTTGCGGCGCAACCACGACCCCATAGGTCCCGGTGACGCCCGGGATCACGGCCCCAGCGCCGGCGGTAGCGAACCCCAGGAATTTGCGGCGTGTGAGCGCGCGGGCATCGTCCAGGCTCCTGTGTTCCTGCGTCACCGGCTGATTCCTATGCCGAATCCGCCGCAATGTGGACCGCATGAGCAGCCAGAGCGCGTACCAGAACCATGGCGCCACGAGGCACGAGAACATGGTCAAGCTGTTCGACCAATGGTGGTATTTGATGGGGAAGAAAATGGTCCCGACCGCGGCCGCCGGAAACTTCAGAATGAACGCCAACCGGTACAGGCTTCGGCCGAATTCGTTGTCCGTCCACGAGTAGAGCGCTTCGGTCTGCAGGGTGATAAACAGCAGGATGACGCCAGCCGCAACGAGCGTCGCGACCACCTGGAGCGTCTTAACTATACGAGAGCGGTACATCCGCTTCATTGTACCCGATAGTCGCGCTTTTGCGCGACCTGAATCGCCGGTCGAGACTTGGTCAGTAGCCTTAGTTCCAATTTGTTCCAATTTGGGGTGGCCAAAAGTTGGTCCGATTGGTATGCTGTTCTCTATCGAATTGCATGAAACTTCCAAGTCTACCGGCGAAGGGCGGTCTAAATGATTGGTGCCGATAAACTTCTGCATTTTTGGGTAAGTTTGCTCATCACCCAGGTCAGCCCCGGGCTGGCTTGGCTGGCGGGGGTCGGCAAAGAAACCTACGACGCCTTTTCCGGCGGTGTGGCCAGTGCCGGTGACTTAATTGCGGACGGTTTGGGAATACTATTTGGTGTGTGGGTGTCGCCTTTCTTTTAAGGCGGACTCGTGTTAAGCTGAAGTCCTGTTGCAAGGCATGTATTGAGTTCCGGTCCGGGTGGTTGCTGCCATGTCATCGAAGGAATGGATCGCATCCGGCCGGGTGTTTTCAAACGGCGAATATGATAACCAATGGGGACACCCCGGTGCTTCCCAAACATCGAGAAGGAGCAGGGATTATGAGCAAGAAACTCCTCCGGATTCTTAAACCTATTACGTTTATTGCAATCGCGGTTGTGGCAGCGGGAAGTTTTATCGCAGTAGCCGGTGACGGCACCTGTCCGTTGTCCGGGAAGACGGCCAAAGCTGAGGGCTCGTCGTGTAAAGACGGCACCTGTCCGCTGGCCGCCAAGGCGGCGAAAGCCGAAGGCGCGGAATGCGAAGGCGGTACGTGTCCGCTGGCAGCGAAGGCGGAATGTGAAGACGGCGTCTGTCCCATTACGGGCAAAAAGATGGCCGCGAAAGACGGCGAATGTGAAGGCGGGACCTGTCCCCTCGCGGCCAAGGCGGCCAAGGCCGAAGGTGCCGCGTGTGAAGGCGGTGTCTGCCCGAGCAATAGCAAGGACATCGTGAACACGGCGCTCGAAGACGGTTCCTTCTCGACGCTGCTGCTGGCGGCGCAAGCGGCGGGCATTATGGACAAGCTGAACTGCCCGCAGCCGAAGACGGTTCTGGCTCCGACCAACGAAGCGTTCCAGAAGATTCCGGCGGCCCAGTGGGCGGCGCTGTTGCAGGACAACGAAAAGTTGAAGGCCGTCCTGAGCCGTCACATCATTGACGGCGCCATTCCGGCCGCCGATTTGGCCACGGACAAGGCTGTGTGCCCGACCCTCGGCGCGAAGCGTTGCCCCGTGAGCGGCAAGACCACCATCGGATCCGCGAACATCGTGCATGCGGACATCGCCGCGAGCAACGGGTACATCCACGCCATTGACAAGGTCCTCCTTCCGGAAGCCCCGGCAGTGGCCAAGGCCGACGCCACGGCCCAGCCCGAAGCGGTCAAGGTCGCCTCGGCGGAATAAGTAACTCGAGATATGCATCGCGGCCCGCGGAATCTGTTGCGCGGGCCGCGTTTGTTTCAAGCGAAGGTTCTCGGTTAACGTTCGCGAATTGCAAACAGCTTAGCCTGTTTCATTCGGAACCGAAGGATACAATCATCCGGTAAGGCCTTGCGCGGCCACGGCAATGGGAGCCGGGGTCCGCCGATGCCTTCGAGGCGACGCGGCTCGATACCATCTACCGCCTTTCCGGAACCCCCGTCGAAGAGTTGCACCTCGATCCACCCGTTGGTCGCGTCCGCGTTCAGAGCCAGGTCGTTCCTCGGACGCTCGAAGGGTTGGGTCTTGAACGTCCCTTCCGCATCACCTGCGATGGCGGCGACCAGCCGGTCTTCGGGATAGGCGACGGTCACCATGCCGCCGTCTTTCCAGATGGCGAAGTGCATCTTGCCATTCAAGATGAAGGGGTCGGCGTAACTCCAGAAGCCGAGGTCCGTATCGCGATAGGGACGTTCCCAGGTGCGCGTATCCGGGCTGACGACAAGCTCGTACTTCAACTTGGCGCTGTGCTGTTTGGGCATCTCGGGGTCAGCGTAGTATTTCATAAGAAGCCCGGCGAAACCGCTGCCGTATCGGAATACTTTCATGAGGTAAAACTCGGTTTCGGGTGGATCCTGGTCGTCGGGGCGCAGGAAGATATCCTGCGGCGTCCAGGTCTCGAGGTCATCCGACGTGCGGATGGACTGGACGCGTTTGAATTTGTCGAGATTATCGGAGTACGGCTTGTCTGGCCAGGGCTCCAGAGCGGTCTGGTAGACGATGTACTCGCCCTTCTCGTAAATCAGACTGAATGCGTCGTTGTGTTCTGTGAACACGGTGCCGGGCAGCTTTTCCCATTCCCGGCCGTCTTGGGAAACGGCCCGCATGGCGCCGGCTCTGGCCCGATTCGGGAGGGCTGATCCCAGTACAGCATCTGCAAGGCGCCTTCGGCCTCGACAATCTGAAACACGTTGAAGCCGCCCCAGGTTGGTTTGTACGGCGAGCGGCGCATGCACACGTTGTTCGGCCCGCCCCATGCCGGGGGATCGGGGTGGAGCTTCGGCAACGTCCATTTGCCGTCCCGGATTTCTCCCAGGCACAAGGTCCGCTGGTCCGAATAATCTTCAGCACTTTTTTCGACTCGCTGGTACCAGAACTGCACGGTGCCGTCATCCTGTGTGCGGGAAGCGACCGGGGCATACCAGAGGGAGGGACGATCGGGATTCTTCTCGAAGAGGACCATTCCCGGCTCAGGCTCAGGCGTTTGGGCCTCGAGTCGAATGCCTTGGGCGTCTACGAGATCTTCGGGTAGAAGCACCGGCATCGAGAATTCAGGACCGGCGCCGGCGAGTAACGTTACAGCGAGCCATACAATCATGCGTTTGTCTCCTCAATCCGAAGGCGGAGTCCCGGTTTGGATAAGCGGCACGATCCGCTGCGTCAACCAGACGTGAACGACCGGACCCCAAGCGTGTGCCGCAGGTGCGGCAGGAACGAGAACCATGCGCGGCCTCGCGACGTTCGAACGCCCGCGAATCCCCTCCCCTTTCCTGGAATTGTGCTCCCGCGATAATCCACAACGACACGCCTGGATTCAAACCGGTTTCGCGCGGGCACAAGAAAACGCGCCACCTTGCGGCAGCGCGTGACGTAAACACGTAACGACGACGGCGGTCGCCGGAAATGGTCCGGGATGCCACCGTCTTCGTACCGGGATTATCCGCTACCCTCGGCCGGTTTTTCGGGCGAGGGTTTCGGCTTGGGCGGATCTTCCGGGTGGTCGCGCTCGCGGTCTCCGTCACGCGGGCCGCGAGGAGGAGTGCCGTCGCCATTCACGACGGCGTCGTGCCAGCGCTTGACCCGGTCGCCGCCAATTTCACGGGCCTTCATGATGAGGCGGCGCATGTGCCACTCGAAGTCTTGCGTGAATATATAGAGTTTCGCCCGCTGCGAAACGGTGAGGTCGGCGCCGGCTTTCTCGAACGCTTCGCGCCGGGCGGCCTCGCGCCGATCGTCGATGGACATGAGTTGGTCGAGCAAGGGTTCGATTTCCGAATCCGAGGCGTGGTTATCCACTTTGTCGCGCAGCGTGTCGATCAACTCTCCGCGCTTCTCTCCCAAATCGGTCAGTTTATCGCGCAGTTCGCTGAAGTTGCGGACCATGAGGACGGTCTGCTCGTCGGAGAGGTCCAATTCGCGGGACATACGCACCATCATGACGGTCGTCACCATTTCGCGGATTTCTTTGTCTTTCCACGCATCCGAACCGTCGCTTTCGCGGCGGCTGCTTCCGGTCTCCGCATTGGTATCGCATGCTGCGTCCTCGGCCAAGGCATACGAGATACCCGCGCCACATACCAACGCGCAGCAAATCAACGATCTCAGCAGTTTCATATCGTACTGTCCTCCGTCGCGTACTCGACAAGCAAATCTTTGAGCACGGCAATTTCGGTATCGTCCAGCGAGCCAATCATCGCGTCGACGTCCTGGGTGTCCACCCCGGACGGTTCCGCCGACGCCAACCAGTCGATGCTTTCGATTACCGTGTCCACGGAATCATCATAGTCTGCGGTTCCAGCCTCTTCCCACAACGCGGAATCGTCCGGCATCGCTTCCGCCGGCTTGGAATACAAGTCATCCTCGAAGAGCGTCGCCAACGGACCGAGTGGTTCGTTGCTATGACGGAGTTCGAGGACCGCCGCCACTTCGGGATCCCGGTCGCGACTCACCGGCACCCGGTGCGTTGCGATCCAGCCCGCGACAGCCACCAATAGCAGAACTGCGCCTCCCACGGACAACCGGCGTGCCACGCGGGGCCACTTCGACGCCCTCGGCGCTTCGCGAACTTCGGCCAATACGCGCGTTGAAAAGGCGGGATGGACGTCGGGCTCGGGCAAGGCCTGCAGATGCGTCGAGAGCTTGGACAGCTCCATGTACCGTCGCGCAGCCGCTTCGTCCTTCTGTAACAGCCGGGCGATGCGCCGGGGGTCCTTGGACTCGTCGTCCAGATAGGCTGACAATTCTTCGTTCAATCGTTTCTCGTTCATAGCAGGTCGCCCCCGAGTTCGCTCAGTCGTGTGCGAAGCTGTTCGCGTGCCCGGGCCAGACGGCTTTTCACAGTTCCTTTCCGGCAGCGGACAATAGCCGCGATCGCGTCATAGTCCAGACCTTGAATTTCTCGCAGGATGAGCACCTCCCGATGTTCCGGGCTCAGTGAACTCAATGCTTCTTCCAACACTTGCTCGATTTCCCGAAGGCGGGCCTCGCGATCGGGGCGGTGCGATTCGTCCGCCAAGGAACGGACCTCGTCGATGTTCTCATGCAGCGACCAATGTTTTCCCCGGCCACGCCGCGCGGAATCCCGAAGGAAATTCAGCGTGAGGTTGCGCGCCATTCCGAACAACGCGGTGGAGAATTTCGCCTCCGGCTGCAACCGGTCGAGGTACCGGTACACCCGCACAAAACTTTCTTGCGCAAGATCCTGCGCGTCTTGGTGAGAGCCCACCATGCGATAGCAGAAGTGGATTAGCGGTCCCTCGTAACGATGGACCAGCCGGGCAAAGGACTCCATATCGCCCGTGCGCGCCCGCGCCACGAGGTCCCAGTCCGGGATTCCACTCATCGTCTGGGCTGCCTCAACCACATTGACTTGAACACCTTTTGCGCTGTGAAGTTCCGCAGGAACGTGTCACGCGGCGTCTGCCCGCAAACGAGCAGTTTTGCGTTAACCTGCTACCACTAAATGTCTTACGCCGCCGCAAGATCCGATCTGTCGGGCCTACGTCCGTTTTACGCGGGGGCCGTCGGCGGTATCTTCGACGACCCAGCCGTCGGCCGCCAGTTCGTCGCGGATGGCGTCAGCACGAGCGAAATCCTTGGAACGACGTGCTTCCTGCCGTTCCATGACGAGATCGAGAACGGCCTGGGGCGCTTCCGGTGCGGCGGGCGGCGCAAACAATCCCGTGACCGCATGCAAACGGTCCAACAGGTCGAGCGCGCGCTGCGCACCGGCCTGGCTCAATTCGTCCTGGTCCATCAACCGGTTGCTTTCGCGAAGAAATTCAAAGACACTCGCCAAGGCGCCGGAGATGTTGAGGTCGTCGTCCATGGCTTTTCCAAACTCGCGCTCGCACGAATCCGTGGGCCCACTTAGATCATCCCCGTCCCCTCGGACTTCGCCCAACCGGATGCGAAAGTCGCGAATGCGATGGATGGATTCCTGCGCGGAATCGAGTCCGGCGAAGGTGAAGTTGCTGGGTTGACGGTAGTGGGTCGAGATTAGCGCCCATCGGATCGCGAGGGGGTCGTGGCCTTTCTCGACGAGGTCGCGGAGCGTGTAGATGTTGCCGAGAGACTTGGACATCTTCCGGTTTTCGACGAACAAGTGGGCGCTGTGCAGCCAGTACCGTACAAACGGTTTTCCCGTGGCGGCTTCCGATTGGGCGATTTCGTTCTCGTGGTGCGGAAACATGTTGTCGATGCCTCCGCAATGGATGTCGAAAGACTCGCCCAGGTACTTCATGCTCATGCAGGAGCATTCGATATGCCAGCCGGGACGGCCCTTGCCCAGTTCCGTTTCCCAGAAGACTTCGCCGTCTTCATCGTCATAGGCTTTCCACAGGGCAAAATCACGGGCGTCGTCGCGGGCGTATTCGTCGGAGTCAACGCGACCGCTGGCACCCGTGCGAAGCTGGTCCATGTCGAAATGACTCAAGCGGCCGTACTCTGGGAAGGTACTGAGTTTGAAGTAGATGCTGCCGTCGGCTTCGTAGGTATGGCCCCGGTCGCGGAGCGCCTTGATGAGGGCGACCATGTCGTCGATGTGATCCGTCGCGGCTGGATATTCTTCGGCCCGCTCGATGCCGAGGGAATCGAGGTCTTCGAAGAACGCCTGCGCGTAACGGGCGGTAAGCGATTTCAACGACTCGCCGGTTTCGCGGCACGCCCGGATGATCTTGTCTTCCACGTCGGTTAGGTTCATGACGTGGTGCACGGCGAACCCGCGGTACTTCAGGTGCCGGCGCAGCAAGTCCTCGAACATGAACGTTCGCAAATTCCCGATGTGGGCGTAGTTATACACGGTGGGACCGCAGGTATACATGCGCACCTTGCCGGTCTCCAATGGCTCAAAATCTTCCTTGGTACGGGTCAACGTGTTGTAAAAGCGAATGGGCATTCCGAACTCCCGAACATGTGCCACACTGGGTTGAAACGGAGGGGCAAATCCATGCGAATTCTAGCGGTCTGTAGATAGTAGTTCAACGCGGCGAGGATAAACCGGCGAGGGCGCCGGTCGCACTCCGGTTTGGAGCGCGGGCTTCCAGCGATTGCGGAACTACGAAAAGATAGCCTCGACGAATTCGCGAGCGTTAAAAGGTTGGAGATCGTCCACCGTTTCCCCAACACCGATCAGCTTGATGGGAATTCCCAATTGCCGTTGAATCGCTACGGTGATTCCGCCTTTGGCGGTTCCGTCGAGCTTAGTCAAAACGATTCCCGTCACGTGCAACGCTTCCGTGAAAACTTTGGCCTGCTGAAGCCCATTCTGACCCGTCGTGGCATCCAGTACCAAGAGTACCTCATGGGGTGCGCCGGGGATGCGTTTCCCGACCACGCGCTGAATCTTCTTTAGTTCTTCCATGAGGTTGACTTTGGTGTGGAGCCGGCCCGCCGTGTCGATCAGGAGACAATCGATCGACCGCGAGACGGCAGCGTCTGCGGCGTCGTACGCCACAGCGGCCGGGTCGGCGCCGTCCGCGTGTTTGATGATGGGCACACCGGTGCGTTCGCTCCAGATGGTCAACTGCTCGACCGCCGCCGCGCGGAATGTGTCGGCAGCGCCCAACATGACGGACTTGCCCTCCTTCTTCAGGTGGGAGGCGAGCTTGCCGGCGGTAGTGGTCTTCCCCGATCCGTTGACGCCGGCGATCAGGGTGACGTGGGGACCGTCGGCGGCCTTCCATGACAGCACATGGTCGCCGGGTTCGAGGGCTGCGGTAAGTTCGCTCTTCAGCATTTCAAAGAAGGCGTCGGGGCCGGTGATTCGCTGCTCTTTTGCGCGAGCCCGCATGTCTTCGATAATGGACATGGTAGCCTCGACCCCCAAATCGGCACTGATAAAAATCTCTTCGAGTTCCTCCAACAGTTCGTCATCGACAACCGAGCGGCCCGAAAACACCTTCCGGACACTGCCGGAGAAACTCTCGCGGGTCTTGGACAGGCGGTCGCGTAAGCGGCCGAAGAAGCCCCGTTTTTCCTCTGCCATGTATTCTACTCCTAAGTCCTTTTTCGGACGCCGCCGGATCGTAGCACCTGGGCGTATTGGTGAACAAACTCGGGAATTTGAAGTTTGTCGGGTGGTATTCGGCCACGAAAAGCGCGTATGCTATATCGTATTGGCGACTCATCGGCAGACTTCATCGGCAGGGACGCTGTACAACGTGGACTATGTCAAACACTTACTGATTCGAACGCCCTTCTACCGTCCGCTTTCCAAACTCCGCTATCTCGTTACGTATTGGAAACGCCGAAGGCACCCCGAACTCACGGCAATCTATGAGGAGCCCGTCGCTATCGAGGAAATGATGCGTAAGGTGATGGGCGAATCGTGGAATTGCGTCGATGTGGGGTGTCACTTGGGTTCCGTGCTTAATGAGTTTGTCACGCTGGCGCCGCAAGGAAAGCATTATGCCTTTGAAGCGGTTCCGCAGAAGGCGGCTTGGTTACGGCGGAAGTTCCCGGAAGTGGCGATCATGAACGTCGCGCTCAGCGACACCTCGGGTAAGACGACGTTCTATGAAAACACCGAACGCTCCGGATTCAGCGGACTCCAGCCCCACTCCTACGAACCCGACGAAGGATTCAAGGAACATACCGTCGAGTGCAAACGGTTAGATGATGTCTTGCCGGCGGACTACGCCGTCAACTTTTTGAAAGTCGACGTGGAAGGCGCCGAACTGAAAGTGCTGCAAGGCGCATTGAAAGTGATCGAGCGGTGCCGCCCCTTCATTTTGTTCGAATGCACGCGATCGGGCCTCTCGCAGTACGTAATCCCTCCCGGCGACTTGTATCTTTTCTTTAGCAAAACGTTGGGGTACGACGTTTTTGTGGTCAAGGATTGGTTGATTGGCGGTAAGCCACTGACCCGCGGAGCGTTTGTGGAGGCAATAACCTACCCCTTCGCGGCATTCAATTTCCTGGCCGTGCCACGAAGTATGGGTAGCGACGGCTGACCGTTGTTTCGATGTCTATTGCGCGGCGGTCATCTTGGCCACTGACGTCGTTTCGTCGAGGACCTCGCCGTCGATTCCGACGGCTTTGTACGATGCGCGATCGGCCGTGACATCCACCACCCACACATGGTTGACGCCCATAGCAACGGCCTCGTACCAGCGCCGCTGCCGGTCGACGTTCCGGGGATCGACGCCCCAGGATCCGTCCCCCAGATAGATCACCCCGCCTTCGGCGACCTGGCCGTTCGTGATGGGCTTGGTTCGTTTCATGGTGTGATCGTGGTTCTCGAAAGCCGCCGTCAATCCATATTCGTCAAAAACGGGTTCCCAATAGGTTTGGCCCCGCTCGGACGACGTTCCATCAAAGTCGCGATGACTTGGATACAGCGGCACGTGGTACACGGCGAAGGTAAACGGGACGTTTTGCAGTTCGGAAAGCGCGCCGTCGAGCCATGCGGCCTGTTCCCCGTCATGGCTCGCAATGTGACCGGAATCGAGGACCAGGAAGGCCATATTGGCGCCGAAGATGCGGTCAAAATAGGTCTGGCCCGCCTGGGAACCGAAATAGGCGAAGTAGAATGGCGCCCGCACAGCGGGGTCCGTCGACGCGCTATCGTTGACTTCGTGATTGCCAATGGCCGCGAGCACCGGGATCATGCGTCCGTCGGAGGTTCGCATCAGTTCGTCCCAATTCTCGAACCAGCGATCCCAGTCTCGGTACTCCTTGAGATTACCGTTGGCGTAGGCGATGTCGCCACCGACGACGGCAAAGTCCGGATCCTGTTCCGCCGCCACGCGGAGCATCCGGCGCGTCCGCCGGGTCGTGTCCATGTCGCCGCCGGCGACAAAGCGGATGGGCCCGTCGCCGTCGGCAATGGTGCGAAACGAACGCTCGTCGGTGTAGCCCCCGCCAACGTCGCCGGCCACGAAATAGTACGTGGTTCCGGGTTCCAGTCCGGTCAGGGACACCTGATGAATCGTGCGAGTGACCGGAAGCCCCGGAATGCGCGTCTGCGTTCCTTCGGCTGCAAAAGCGTAGGTATCGGCCATGCCGTTTCGGGAGACGGTGTCGTAGCGGACGGTCGTCGTGTCCGACAGGTCCTGCGTCTGGTAGCCGATCGTAATGGAGGTGCTGGGATCGCCGGGGTACGTGAGGTACACGTACTCCGGGCGTGAGCAGGCCGAGGGCGCAGCGCCCAGGACGCCCGCGGCCAGAATAACCGCTAGTAGAAGATTGCGAACGGTCGGACGTGACGGTTTGGTTACCATGCGAATGACTCCTGGCGCCCTCGCTAAGGGCGTGCGACCTTGAAAACGCGGTTAGCGCCGAATATTTGATGCGGGAACGAACTCATGTCTACCACAGGCGCGTTCCCGGTTCCAAACGAAATCCAACACAAGGTTTGAGCGCTTCGGCGCGAGTTGTTATGCTCACCGCGCTTCCATCACCCAGAATTACCGGAAACATTCCCGCATGGACGAACAAGAGACGGCATCCGATCGCGACTCGAACGCGAGTGAGACTCCAGTCGATGCTACGCCCGCAGCGGGCCGTAGGCGTCGCGGAGCCTTGTCTTTCGTCGTTGTGTTTCTGGTCGTCACGGTTATACTCTTGGCGCTCGGGCGCTACGCCGTCAATACGCGGTTCATGAACTGGTATCTGTATCAGGTGGCCCATAACACGTCGGCTATTCTGAATATCATCGGATACTCGAGCCATCTCGAAGACCTCACGATGTATCAGGACCGGTCGGCGGACGTGCGGGCGGAACTCGATGCGTGGCGAAACGGTGATGACGCATCCGAGCAACCAAATCGGCCTCACGATTCCGGACCGTTGACGTCATACGAGATCTGGCAATACCGCTCAATGCTGCTGGCGCGCCAAGCCGCGTACACCGACGCCATGATCGAACTGCTCGAGTCGCAAACGAAGCCCGTGGCCGCTTCGGACCAGGAACGCATCACGCAGTTGCGCGCAGCACTCGATCGGTTGAAGGAGTCCACGCGGTACGAGGGGCCGAATGGAACCATGCAGGCCATGCCGCCAGAGATGGGCGCGCTAGTCCAGTCGTGCGAGGAAACGCTTCGGGCGTTGGAACAAGGGCAACGACCGGACAACGTGCCGCTCTCGGACGTGTTGGACCAGTTGGATAAGCAGATTGCGGCAGGCGTCGAACGGCAACGAGCCTATCTCAAGAACCGCGCGGTGCAACTTTCGATTCAGATTCACGATCGGCATGGACCGACGGTGGATTTCATCGCCAAGGCGGGTTTGACGACGCAACTTCGCGAGTCGGAGGAAGAACTTAATCGGGTGGAGCAGAATACGGCATTGAGCGCGTCAGAACGAAAAGCCCAGGCCCAGAAACTGCAACAACAGGTCAAGAACTTGAAGACCGCCCGCGAGCGGGCAGACAAACAACGCGACACGGAAGCGGACATGGACAAGCGGTTCCGATTCAACGTCGTGCCGGATTGCGGGGCGTTACCGAGCATGTCCATCTTTTTTGCGGCGATGCTGGCCTTTCCCACGGACTTCCGGAAACGACTCCTCGGATTGGCAATCGGGCTGCCGTTGCTGTACGGAATCAATATTGCGCGCCTGACCTGCCTGGCTTTGATCGGCGCGTACACGGGTAATGGGCGGATCTTTGAGTTCGCGCACGAGTACGTATGGCAGGCGGTGTATATTGTGTTTGTGGTGATCATCTGGTTGATGTGGGTCGAGTTCATCGTGCGACCGGGGAGAAACAACCAATGAAGAACATCCCCCTTGATCCCCCTTCAAAGGGGGAAATCTACGCGACGCTTTGCGTCGCGCCAAGTCCACTTGGCGACTCACAACGTGATCTTTCAAAGTGCGATATAACCTCACTAAGCGGTGCACGTAATTCCTCCTTTGAAGGGGGCTCAAGGGGGATGTTTCATTTTCGCACCTGGCGATGATGAACGGTCGATTACGATAATGATTACGAGCACGATTACGATCGAGATCACACGAGGGGTTACGGACAAGTCCTCGGTAGTCGGATAAAGGACCATGCCACGCGATAATCGCATACGACGTTTTCTCTGGTTCGCCGTCAAGGTGTTGCTGGCGATCCCCGTCTGCCTGGCGCTGTGGTGGTGGATGCTGCCGGTGTACGCATGGTTCATCGGGGAAATCGCGGCGGTGTTTCTGCGTTTCCCGTGCGGCTACGCGATCGACGGCGTGACGGTCGCTCCTTCGGGGATTCTCAACACCGGCACGATGCTGGGGTTCAAACTGGGGGACCACAACCCGTCGCTTCCCATCGCACAGCTCGTCAGCAATATCGCGACCTACGCCGCCCTCGTCATCGCCACGTCGGGTATTACGCTGAAACGCCGCGCCGCCATCGGTGCCATTGGATTCGCCATCCTTGCCGCCGGCCACGTCACATATCTGGTCCTTGCCTTCGCATTCTCCAATGCCATGGCCCAGAACCCCGTCCTGCCCACCGCCATCGCCCAGGCCTTCATCACCCTCCCCTTCGTCCTCTGGATCGCCCTCGCCTACTGGGCGCAAGCGGACTGGTTGCGGGGCGGGGAGGGGAAGCAATAAAAGGCGAGAGAAGACTAAGAACCTCTATCGACAATTGATAACCAATTGTCGCGCAACCATGTCGGAGGTCGAATCCGAATTTAGCGCAGGCGTCTCGCCTGCAGAATCGCTGGGTCAAGCTATGCCAGATGCAGGCGAGACGCCTGCGCTACATTTCGCATGTCATTCGTATAGGGATCTTGTTGGAGATTCTAGTTGGAAACGAGGCATATTGGACCAAACGGCCACGCAATGCGAACCGACGATCGGGATTACTCCGATTCCGCCTCACGCGTCATTTCCGAAGCTCGATATCACCGGCCGAGAACGGCGCATCCTCCCACTAAGAAATGTGCTCCATCAAGCTATACACGTATTTATATATTATGAATACACCAGACATTCATCCAATATCACATCTTGAAGGCGCCATAGGCCCCGAAAGCACTAACGATGGACAACGCGCACACGCCAACGACGCCGACCCAGAAAAACACCGGCAGCTTCCGGCTGAGAAGGTAGAGGGCAGCGGCGACCACTCCCGTGACGAGCCAGAGTGACCACATCATCAGAGTATCGTGCGGGTGGGTCACGATGGCGAAGGGGATGAAGACGGGCAGGCCCGGCAGGAGTTTCAGCCACGAGCGCCAGTAATCGTTCCATGGGTAGTCCATGAGGAAGAACCAGGACTGAGGCAGGTAGAGCGCGATCAGAATGCACGCCACGGCCAAACCGCGGTGGACGCGGCGTGGCTTTGAATCGCTGTCCGTCAGACTCATGCAGCGTTCCTCCGTGTCAAAATCCGCCTTGCGCGGCGGGATCGCTTTCCCGGCGTTGTGCGTGCGGGCCATGGGATTGCCGCAAGCTGGTGCCGAGGTGCTTTCCCGGTTCAGCGCGGTCCCGCAAGAACGCGTTACCCTTCAACCGCTTTTTCTTCGCCGCTGAAGTATTCCTGCAACCAGCGGCAGTCGATCACCTTCTCCACGAGATCCAGAGGCAAGTAGAAATACTGGCAGGAAGGTTCAAACCCGATTCGCGAATCCTGTTGCACGAGCGAGAAGAGTTCGCGGGCCAAGGCAATCTCGGATTCGAGCGTTTGGTCGATTTGGTCGAGCAGTTCCTGGCGCTGTTCGGGCGACAGGGTCGGTTGCGGGATCGGCGAGGGCGTCGCGGGCTTGGACGAAGCGGGCCTGGTTGGCGACGGATTGGAAATGGATCGCGGCGGCACGGGCCAGACGCAGGTCGCCTTCGGCGTCAGGACGGCGGTCCGGCGGCGCATTGTCAACGGCCAATTGCAGTTCTTCGATGCCCGGTCGCCAGCCCCGGGCAATCTTCTCGAATTGCGCCGCGAAGACCTCGGGAGGATAGGGACCGCGCCAACCGTCCAGATCGTCATAGGGGATTCCCCACATGGTGGCGCTGTAGCCGGTCTTCTCCGCGATAAAGCGGATTGGCCGCGCCCCATTGCACGGGTGAAGTGTAGACCACGCTGATGTGGAAAGGATATTCGCGGAAGGCCTCGCTCATTAGCGTCCACGCCTTGCGCGCGTGGGTTGCGCCTTCGGGACCAAACCGCTCCAGCGCCAAGTCATCCAACGCGGTGTCCATACTCAGCGCCGGCGTGCGGCTCATACGCGCGGCCAATTGAAAGTTCGGGGATGGGTACCCGCCCATGGTCCAGCCGATGAGCATTGCGTCCAGCTTAACGGGCTGGAGATTGCGGCAATGCTCCGCGATGAGGTCAAGCACGGGAAGATAGGGAATGCTGGCGATTTCGCAGGTATTGTTGAACTGAATCTCCGTGCCAACCTTTAGACCACGATCGCGCGCGGCCTTCCAGTGGGCCTGCGACCGCGGGCCCGGGCCCACGGCGGAGATCGAGTACTCCCCTACCGTGGATTTGATGCCGCCGCGCTCGATGGGCAGATGCCATTCGCTGACCGACATGAGCCAGACCGATTCCGGGAGCCGCGCGATGATGTCCGGAGCATCGCCGTGGCCCCGCCACCCCCAATCTGATATGAGGACGTTGGCCTCGGGGTTGCCGCGATGGACGCCTTCTTCCAGCACGGACACGACCTCGGTAAGGATATCGGCGTCGCTCCGGTCTTTGCAGTGCGCACAGGAGCGCCAGCCGCCGTGAGACGCGCAATTGGTCAGGTTTTCCGACGCCGTGATTGCATAGATCCCGCCCAGGTCCGGAACTTCGTGAAAGATGTGCGCGAGCGCATCGCTCATCCACCGACGCACCGCTGGATGGGAAGTACACATCGCCGTGAGTTCAGCTTCCTGGACACCGGCCATTTCAGGACGGCCATCGAAAAACGCCTTCGGCATCGCCCGGGGTTCGTTGACGTAGAGATACACGTTGATGCCGAACTTGGCCGCGCGCTCGACCAATGCACGAAGGTTGCCCAGGCGCTCCTCGTGGCCGGCGCCAAACTCGGGGAACGCGGCTCCACCCGGCGCCAAATCCCGCAACACGGCCTGTAGCCAAACGCCATTGATACCGGAAGCCGAAAGCCGCTGAAGCAAACCGTCCGGGTAGGGGTCCAGGTGGGGATTCAGCAAGGGGTCGCCGTACACGGCAACATAGGAATAGACGAGGCGCTGCACGGGAGCCCGAGCGTTCTCCCGCTGCGGCGGCGTGTAGTTCGGAATGGGCGCGCTCAGTTGCCGGACGAAATCGAAACGTGGTTCCCCGGGCCGGCGAATCGCGTCTCCAAACTCCGCTTCGACCACGTGACGAATCTCGGCGGCGCGTCGCTGTGCGGCTTCATCAGGCGCTTGAAAGCGGAGCGGTTCGCACGCCGGCTTCAACCGGCCCAGCTTGATCCACAAAAAGTCCTCTTCCCGCAGCATGTGGTCCAGGCGCTCGGGCGTCATATCCAATAATTCCAGCAACTGGTTGTATGGCAGTAGATGCCAGTTGCGCCGGATGAGCGTGAGGTATCCCCGTTCCATCATTTCGGTTGGAATCGTTGGAGCGGGGGGCAATCCCATCGACTCGGCCAGTGCGGTGACGTCCAACTCGGAAGCGCCGAGTATCATTGCGAGCTTGGCGGGTTCGACGGCGTTCCAGTTGCGCCAAACGAACTCGTGGACGCGGTCGGGGAAATAACGGCTCGTGATAGGTGCGGGCGCACTACCGATTGGGAGAATCGGTTCCTCTGCCAAGATCTGCAACGGCAACATGAGAAGGTAGACACACGACAGTGCGATGTAAAATAAGGGTTTTACCATATCGATTTGTCCTGCCTGCCAACCCGTCACTATTGACTGCGCGAAACGCAAATTAGAATTCGTTCCGGCCGGTGAAAATGGATCCGGTGGCATCATCGAGACTCACCACGTCGTCTTCGCGCGCATCGACGCGGTAG
This sequence comes from Candidatus Hydrogenedentota bacterium, assembly GCA_963745075.1. Lineage (GTDB taxonomy): Bacteria > Hydrogenedentota > Hydrogenedentia > Hydrogenedentales > SLHB01 > JAHDWY01. The sequence continues at coordinate 285,195 of CAVUWV010000031.1, forward strand.
TGGGTCCCCATGGACCGGCGATTGCGCCATGCGGAATGGGCGACGATTCGCGCTGTCTGGGCGATGTTCCGCAGTCCAATCAGTTCGTCCGTGAGGCGGTTAGCGCGATAGAATTCATCGATGTCGTCGAGCAGATGGTTGAGTTCGCGCAAGGCGCGCGCCAGGCGGGATGTGCTGCGCGCCAGACCGACGTAGAGCCACATGATGTCCTGAACGGTCTGGACGTCGCGAATCATCAACACCGGGTCGGGGACGGAGTTGTGTTCGGCGCTCACCCAGGGGGGCACTTCGTAGCGCGCGTTTTCCGGTCGCCTATGGGTTTTGGCGATGTGTTCGGCGGACCGGTATCCCCACACCAACCCTTCCAACAGCGACGTACTCGCGAGCCGGTTGGCGCCGTGCAGGCCGGTGCAACTGACTTCGCCGACCGCGTAGAGGTCTTCGATGCTGGTTCTCCCCCACTCGTCGACAAGCACCCCGCCGCAGGCGTAGTGCGCGGCCGGCACCACGGGAATGGGCTCCTTCGTAATGTCGAGACCGGCTTCGAGACATTTGGCGTAAATGGTGGGAAATCGCTCGCGGATGAAGTCGGGGCGCATGGTACTCGTGAGGTCCAGCAAGACATGAGGGTAGCCGTGGGTCACCATCTCCTGATGGATGGCACGGGCGACGATATCGCGTGGCGCGAGGTCTCCCCACTTAGGAGCGTATTCGGTCATGAAATGTCGACCGTCCGGGGTGAAAAGTTGCGCACCTTCTCCGCGAACGGCTTCGGAAATCAGGAAATTGTGCGCGCCCGTCAACGCCAGCGTCGTGGGATGAAACTGGATGTACTCCGCGTTTTCGATCCGGGCACCGGCCCGATTGGCCATGGCGAGTCCGTCGCCGCGTGCCCCGGGAGGGTTGGTCGTATTGCGGTAAATACGGCCGAGGCCGCCGGTGGCGAGAATGGTGGCCCCGGCGAGAATGGTTTCGACGCGGCCATCGGCCTGGTTCAACACGTAGGCCCCCAGACAGCGCGTCGGCTCGTACCGTGACTGGGGGTCGCGAACGTGGTGGGACGTTCGTGATGAGATCCACCGTCGTCGCGCCGGTTCGCATGGTCACGTTCGGGAATTCCGCGAGACGGGCCAGCAGCGCTTCCTCGATGGCACGACCCGTCGCATCGCCCACGTGGAGAATTCGTCGGGCGGAATGGCCGCCTTCTTTCGTATACGACAGGCTGCCGTCGTCTTCGCAATCGAAGGCTACGCCCGCATCTTTGATAAGGATCTCATCGACGAGGCGGCTTCCTTCTTCGGCGAGAATGCGTGCGGCGCGGTCGAGGCCGGCGCCGGCACCCGCCGCGACAATGTCTTGAACGAGCTTTTCGGCCGTGTCCTTCGGGCCGAGCGTCACAATTCCACCCTGGGCGTAGCGCGTATTGCACTCACCTGGTGTTCCCGCGCGGGTGACCAGAAGAATCTGGCGTTCGCGATCCTTTGCGAGTTGGAGCGCGGCAGTCGCGCCGCCAATCCCGCAACCGGCTATCAGCACATCGATGTTCGTGTTCATGGTGTGGTACTTGACCTCAAAAGGAACCCTCCCGATCATTGCGACAGGAAGGCTACATGCTGACAGAACCCGCCCCCTGACTCAAGAACTGATTTGGCCGAAACTGCGCTGGGCTGATTCCTGTCGAGTCACGATTCCCGCAAGAGTACCGCGAATTCCAGCCCATCGGATGGGCGATGGAATCGCTGCGCCGCGCGCAAGCCGGCGCGTTCGCAAACACGAAGCGCCCGTTGGTTGAACGTCGCGACGGTCACGCGAAACGCAGTGGGATGGAATTGCTCGACGCCGAAGGAAAGGCCCGCCTGCAAGACGGACAACCCGAGCCCTCGTCCGGTCAGGTCTGGACGCAGCCCGCCGCCCGTGTCCAGGGCGTCTTCCGTATAGTCGCCGCCTGGCACCCGCGCCTTCATCCCGAAACAGCGAAAGGCAACCGATTCTCCCAATCCGTCCGTAACGGCGAAGTAGCCCTTCGATGGATCGGCACGTGCGCGAATTGCCTCGTCTGCGCCGACGGAATCCGCGGCGAGGTTGTAGAGCGCGTAGGGCGGGGCATAGCGCCAGCGGGCAATCTCGTGCGCGAGCGCTTCACTCATTGGTTGGAAATGCAGTTGCATTGGACATCCCGTTCAATCCGCCAAATCCCGAATCTTCTCCGCAACGAAGATCATTTCGGGGGATTCGTCGGAGAAGAGTGAACGATCGAAGTTCCCATACAGATTGACGACCCTGAACCCGCAGCGGTCGAGGAGATGTTCGACTTCGTAACGGAAAAAGTACCGGAACGGGAATGCGTGTACGACGCGTTCTTCGCTTCCATCCGGATCGGTTACGTCATAGATGAGTTCGAACGTCCATGACTTGTTGAACCCGATGCAGCGCGACGATGCGCTGCGCCTGACGCAAGGTTCTACCGTGTGGAAGTGGAACCGTCGATCGATCCTCCTTTTCCTTGTAGGACTCGGGATCGCAAAGGTACTGCAGATTCGGATGAAAGATATCGAGGATTAGGATCCGGCCCGCTTCGAGGTGACGGTTCACGCATCGTAAGCAGGCAATTTGATCTTCGACGGCCACCAAGTGTTGAAAAGACCGAAACGGGGTCGTAACGAGGGCGAAATTCTCCTCGAGATCGAAGTTGGTCATGTCGCCCTGGACGGTGCGGGCGCGGCTTTGGACCTCTTGTGGTGCGCGCTTCAGTCTTCCGCGGCACTTTTTGAGCATGGGTTCAGAGAGATCGAGTCCGACAATCCGGCAGCCAGCCTCGGCAACGGGCACGAGCACCCGGCCGGTACCGCATCCCATTTCAAGGGTCGTCCCGTTCGCGGACCGTGCGCTTGATACGTAAAAACCAACATCCTTCCGAGCCGAATAGGCCGGAATCTGGTCGTACAACTCCGCCAGCGCTGGCAGGTCCGAATAGCCGCCGTATTTGCCCATACGTGTCGAAACTCCCCGAATGCGTGGAAGACGAACCAATCTCAATTCTTGCGGTGTCATGCGCATTGGAAACGTGTATGCAATATACCCGTTGACGGCATCGCGGCACCGGGTTATATTCAAGGCGGGGTTAGCCCGTGCGGTTCGCGGGCCGGTCCATGGGGGCATCTCGGCTATGAGACGGAGGGACCTGAATGTCGATCCTGTCGATTCTGTGCTACTTCCTCGAGATCCTGTATCGAATCTTCGGAGGTGTTCCGATTCTGGGAAACCTCATCGCAAATCTTGGCTCATCGCTCTGTGACTGAGACAACGTGATTTCACCGCCCCGTCCGCCATCCTGGAGGACGGGGCGTTGTCCGTTCCTACATGGAATCGGTCGGCGTTTTGATTCGTCTTTGCGAGGGCGTCAAACGCTCGAGTTCCGCGAACCAGTTCTGAACGACAATGATTTCCGAAGCGGGCGGAGCGGCGGCAGGCGTGTCCATCTGTTTGATCATTAAGAATCGCGAACTGTCCGAAGCAACGTCATAGGTGAAGGCGCGGATGGCCGGGGCAAAATACTTCCACGTGAACAGGGGGCGCGGCGGTGACGCGACAAACCGCGGATCGGTTTCGATGGAGACCGCCATCAGAAACGTCGCCCTCACGAAAGAACAACTCCCGGCCATCCGGGGACCATTCCGGTTCGACCCCTCCTTCGTAAGATATTTGCCATTTGCCGCCGCGATCGGGAAAGGGCTGTACGTAAACTTCTTCGCGGCCCGTTTCTCCGCCTACATAGGCGATGAATCGACCATCCGGCGAAAGGGATGGCGCGCGTTCAAACGCACCCGGATCCGACCAACGACGCAAATTCCCCGTGCCGTCCGGCGCGCACAATCCAATGTGCACGTTCTGATTCGTGCTGTATTCGACCAGCACAATGAAGCGGCCGTCCGGAGACCACGCATGAGGATGCCGGACATGTGGACCTACGGTCAACACCGTCGACTCACCCGTTCCATCCGTACGTTTGCGGCAGATCGCCACCCCAGCCTCTTTCAATGTCGAATACGCCAGTTCCCGTCCGTCCGGCGACCAGACGGGGTATTGATTGTCAGCCTGATCGAACGTAATTCGCTCATTGGCACCCCGTGCGAGATCGATGGTCCAGATGTCGCCTTTAACGCTCACGGCTGCGCGTTCCCCATCAGGGGATATGCGCGCAGCTTCGTACGATCGCGGGAGCTGGTTGAGCGGCTCCTCATTACCTTCGCGGTCCAGCCACACCAGCGTCCGGGATTCCCGGAAATCCGATTCACTGGCGGTCGGAACATAAACGAGCGTCCCTTCGTCCGACACATCGAATTGGACCGCCGGCCATTGGGGAGTGGCGATCCGGCTTTCGGATACCAGAATGGGCGACCCGGTCGCGCGCATTCCGGCCGCGTCAAAGGGAAGGGCCATCACGCGTCCGCGCTGGGAAAACAAGATATGTCCGGTGGACACATAGGCGGGCCGCAACGCGTGATCGACGAGTACCGATGTTTTGCGCGCGGCAAAATCCAACAGCATCACGCGCACAAGATTCAGATCGGGTGCATACGCGGTACCGTAGAGCAAGCCGCGTTCCCCCGGCAGAACGGAGGGGGAACCGCAAATAAAGCCGCCGGTCCCTTCATCGGGCAGCGGGAGTGGCTCGGGTGCGCCGCCCACGTCGGCGATGCGGAACAATTCGGAAGGCATGCCCGAAATGAAGTAGATGGTTTCGCCAATCCAATCCACGCCCATCGGGTGGCTGACCTCATGGAGCGTTACCGGGGTTCCACCGTGAATGGATACCTTGCGCAAGTGGCCGTCGGGTATGGTGAAGTAACCGATCCATTGACCGTCGGGCGAGAAACAGGGTCGAATCGCGTGGTCGGTGCCGCGTAAGACACGGGGCTCGAGTTGGTCGAGGGGACGGAGTAGGAGGTGGCGTACGCCGTCGATTACGGCCACGTACACGATTTGTGTGCCGTCCCTCGAAATGGCCACTGCCGGATCGAGATACTCGCGCGGCGGCGAGACCGGCGCGTTGGGGTCGAGATTAATCGACAAGCGCCGGACCGGAACTCTGGATGCAACCGGCGCCCGTATCGGCACCGTGTCGCCCCCAATGCCGGAACGCCGGCCCGGACCAGCTTCGCGCATGGCGTCGCGAATTTCCAGCGCGCCGTCCGACATGTCGCGGAGGCGATCTTTTGTGTCCTTTTCGAGGCAGCGGCGCAACAACACGCGAACCGCCTCTGGCGTCTCGGGTGGTAATGCGGTCCAATCCGGCTCCGAACTTAAGACCGCGACCAGCGCGTCGGTTGTCGTGTCGCCTTCAAACGGAGGCCGCCCGGACAGGCATTCGAACAGGCAACAGCCGAAGGACCACACATCGGTCCGTTTATCCAAGGGTTTCCCGCGGGCCTGTTCGGGGCTCATATAGGCGGGTGTGCCGATAAGGATCCCGTTTTTCGTCGTATGGCTGAGTTCTTCGGATTGCACCCTCGTTGCCGCATCCGAGAACGCCGCCGGTTCGGGTTCCAGAATCTTTGCAATTCCGAAATCGAGGATTTTCGCGTGTTCTTCAGGCGTGATCTTGATGTTTGCCGGCTTGAGGTCGCGGTGGATGATATTGCGATCGTGCGCGAACGCAAGCGCCGAGGCAACCTCCTCGAAGAAACGCAGGGCATTCCGAGAAGGTATCGCGCCGCGCTGCACCCGTTGCGCGAGCGTATCGCCCTCCACGAGCTGCATAACGATGAATGGGAAGGGGCCGTCTTGTTTGAAATCGAAGATGGCGCCGATTGCCGGATGATCGAGCTGTGCAAGCGCTCGGGCCTCGCGCTCGAATCGCGCCATACGCTCCCGATCGTCTTTGTATGCTTCCGGCAAAACTTTAATGGCGACCTCGCGGCCGAGTTTCGTATCGACAGCACGGTACACCTCACCCATGCCGCCTGCGCCAAGCAGACCGCGAATCTCGAAAGTGCCCAATCGCGTTCCGGCGGTAATCGCCACCTTGAACCAAGCCTCCAGCGCCAAGCTGAAACTCGTTTATAGCAGATTGAGGCGTGGCGCCGCATTATGAAGATGCGTCGTCGTGTCCGCTCGAATCTGTCCTTTCCGCGCGAACATCCCCGTTCGTGAGAAGTGACTACCGAAGCGGTGGAAAGTGCAGGGGCCGAAGGTTTTACGCGTTCGGCGGGGGAAATGTTGACGGTCTGCGTGGCATTGCGGCCGCAGGCAGCAAGCGCGGCGGGAATTCCCGTCGAGGCGGGGCCCGGGCCAAGACGAGAAATGCTTGAAAAGCACGTTGCGCCACGCTACGCTAGGCTCGATGACCGTATAGGATATTCTTCTTTCTTTTCAGCTTGGTCGGCATCTTCGAGGATAGTATGATGCTTGGTGAAGAGTCTGCCATTCTAAATTTTGATCGGGTCCTGAACTACGCCGTCCGTGTGTCGGGCCGGTACCAGCGAAACCTATCGCTTGTCATGCTCAGCAGCGAAGAAGAGGGTGCTGATGTGACGGCCGAATTTTCCCCCACCTGCGGCGCAGCGACGAAGTGCTGGAGTTTCGCGACTGCACGGCGGTGTTGATGGGCGAAACAAACGGCGCCGGCGCGATGAAAGCCGTGGAGCGGTTCAAAAGCGGATTGAACGGCCATTCCGACGTGCGGTACGCCATTGCCTCTTTCCCGGACGACGGGGAAGCCGCAGGAAAACTCTTTATGAGCGCCCGCCGGCGGCTGGACTTGGCGCGCAGTAAAGGCCCGGGCGCGGTCGTCGCATCCGGTTGAAACAACGCGGGCCGTCCCGGTTTCCCGTGAACGGCCCGACGTTTGTATCTTCAGGGTGTAATGGCTAGGCTTCGCTGGAACCCACGATGCGCCACACATCCCCTTCTTTCTTCAGCGCGATGTTGAGGTTCATGGCGCCGGCGCTGCTTGACAGGGTAACCGGACTGACCGTGGCGTTCCCATCGTTAATGGTGATCTGCGCCGAGTCCAGATCCACGGTCAGACTATCCAAGTAGCCCATGCTGATGGCTTCCTTGAGAAAGTCAAGCATCTGTGCCTTACCGCGACCTTCACCGTCAGTGAAGTCTTCCGAATAGGCCATACCCGCCTGGTCGGCGTTCTTCGCGATCAAACCGGCCTTCCATTCATTCATCGTGTTCATGATGAGTTCCCGGTCGCTGGGGCCCTTCTGGCCCGTGGCACACCCGAATCCCAACAGCAGTACCACCGATACCGACAACATCTGAAATGCGACTTTCACGTTCACGATATGCCCCCTTCCTTCTCTCGCTACGCTTGTGCGTTCTCGATCACGGGCGGTGCACCCGCCCCGCGAGATGATAATGCCATCCACCACCCACGGTCAACACGCCGGTACCCCGACTGTCAAAGCTCGGAACCCCGACCAAACCTGCTCGAAACATATACTACGAGAATCGCTTCGCGCGTCGAGGTATTTGGCACGCCAACTGCACGAAGGTCAACGTCCAGTATCAGGCGGATCCACGAATCGAAGTCCTTGCACGGTTAACCGGGTTGGCGACTCCGCTTGGGATGCCTGGATTGTGCGTGGATTGCGCCGAGCGCAAGTATTCCTAAAGCGCTGCACAGCACGAATGCCGCCCACGGCGCAATGGGCAGGCCCGGGATGCTCTCGCTTTCGGCAAGTTCAAAGGTGCTGAAGGACTTAGTTGTCGCGGTGACGGTGTTGGCGTCAGGGTCGGGTACGCTGCCGAGCTCGGTGGCCAAGTCGAATTCATCGACGTGCAACATCACCAGGTGGTTTTCACGCAGTTTTGTGCCATCGACGGTGCCATCCTGGTCCGCGTCGGGGTACTCAATGGTGACTATTGCCAAGTCCACTCCTCCCGCGCCGGTCAATCCCGTAGGACCTACGAGGAAACTGGTCCCCGGAACAAGGCTCAGGATATGTCCCGGCACTGACGGGCTGCCGGTGGGGGCGCGGTCAATTGTGATCAACGTCGGTGCCGTCAATGCCCCAGGAAGGATTGTTACCGTGATTCCATCCCGGCTTATCGTTCCTCCTGCAGGTCCAATCGTCGTCTCCGTGTGCGTCGCCGCCACCACGTGCACCGTGCGCACCACGGGCGTTGCCGGATTACCCGATGAATCGGTGACGGTATAGGTTACGCTATAGTTCCCGATAGTTGACGTGTCAACCGTACTCACCGCCTGTACGTTCGCGGTTACATTCCCATCCACGTTGTCCGTCGCTGTCGCGCCGGCATCCAAGTACGCCGCGTATTGTTCGACGGTCTCGGGATTGTTGCCCAACGGTGTAATCACCGGCGGCGTGGTGTCGCGGACGGTTACGGTGCGGCTGGTATGGCCGACGTTGCCGGCGATGTCCGGCGCACTGTAAATCACCGTGTAGCTGCCCGGCACGGCCGTGTTCAACCTGCTGGATGTGGTGATATAGGCGGACCGGTCGCCGCTTACGGTATCGGTCGCCGTCGCTCCCGGGTCAACAAAGGGCTGGCCTTCGTCGATGACCACGGGATCGCTACCTAGGAGGGTCACGACGGGCGGCGTGGTGTCCCCAGCTTGTTGCACATAGACTTCCGCGCCACTGCCCAGGGCCCCGGCCGCATCCACCCGTACCCAACTGCGCCGCGTGCTCGTTGTCTCGTTTGCGCTGAACTGGATCGTCACGCTCCCGTTCCCACTCCCCGATGACGCGCCGTTGAAACTCGTGAATCCGCTCGACTGGGCCAGGATGTTCGCACTCCAAATCAACGTGCTCCCGCCCGTATTCGTGATGGTAAACGTCTTGGTTCCAGGTGTGGGCCCCGCGCTGTCCTGGCTCGGGCTCACCTGCAATATCGCCGGCTGCACGTTGGGTGTCAGATATACGTACTGCGTCAGGAGCGTGGCCACACATCCCACATACACCTGATTAACGTACGGGGAATAGTTCGGATCGCTGATACTCAGCGTGTACAACACATTTTGGCTCAGGGACGAGAACACGACCTGTCCCGTGCTTGAGGTCTTGAGCGTTACTGAACTCATTATCCCGCCGCTCAATGTCACCTTGAGATTCCCCAGCGCCGCCCCACCGGAAACGCTGTGCACCACCACCGTCAGGCTCGGCCGCACTCCGCAAGGACCGGTCGGCTGGTAGACGCGCAGGTCGTAGTTGGTGTCCACACCGACGTTGCTCAACTCGTTCGTGATCTTCACGTAGTACCGGCCCGAAGTCGTTACGTTAAACTCGATGATACCGCCGCCGGGCTCCAGCCCGATGTCGTCAAAATCCAGCAGCGACGTCCCGTCGGTATCGTAAAGTTCCACCAGCGTGTGGGCGTTGGCTGCGACGTTAAAGGTTTCTACCGTCACGAAGTCCCCCGACGCCGCGTCGAAGGTCACCCAGTCCGCGTCCCCGCTGTCGTGGAAGTTGTGGGTCTGCGGCAGGGTATCGATATCCGCTACACCGAGCCACGTCGCATCGGCGACGGTGTCATCGTCCTCGTACTGGTCTGCGCCGTCCAGACGCGTTACGGTCGTCTCCTTGGGCGCGGAAATGTTCCCATTGGTGTCCGTCGCGAATACGGCCACGCCGTAGGTTCCATACGTTCCATAGACGCCATCGGTCGTTTCGTAGTGTCCTGGACTCGTTTCGCTCAACTCGACCGTCACCGGTTCGCCGTTCGGTGAAACAATCACCGCATACACCCGGTCGAGGGTGCTCGTGGTGGTTACGTTCTCCACCCAGATCGTCGCCGTACTGGTCCCGGTCAAGTTCTGCGGGTCCACAATGGTTCTGATGATCGGGTCGTCGCCCGCCAACTGGATGCCGGTCCCGATGTAGTACTTCCGGGACACCACGCCGTCCGTGATCGAGTTGAACAGGCCGTCGCCACTGTCGTCGAGCTGGGCCGTCTGGCCCGACCCCTGCAAACCGCATCGCCGCCCGGGCGTAACTCCACGCCTCGTACACGTTGGCTCCGTTCAGCACCCGGCCCCAGAAGAATTTGCTGAAGGAGATGCTGCCGGTTTTCAGGAAGTTGGCGCTTTGCGTCGCATTCGTGCTGGCAAGTACGATCCGGTTACCGGAGGGCGGCAGCAGCGATCCCAGGAAGCTTCCTGATTGGCCCGCGTCGTAAATCACCGTGACTTTCCCGGGCAGGCTCCCCTGCAGGGTATCCAGCCAGGTGTCCAGTTGCACGGCGGTGAGGGTTTCCGTGGGCGTAATCGCGAATCCCGTGGTGTTGGACGGGCCCGCGAGGAACAGGGTCACATCCTGGGTGTTGGCGTTGAAACTCGTGCTCAGCGCGTTCTGCAGATTGGTCAGTGACGGACCGTAGTCCACACCGCCGATGGTGACCGGGCTCATGAAGGTAATGTCCGAGTCGTCGTAGCCCTGGTAGCGCAGGGCTTCGTAAGCCGAGCGCACGGTCTCCTCATACGACGGCCACAGCACGTCGCTCCCCGACCCGCCGGCGACGATGACGGCTTTACGTTTCAATGGATTGCCGACAGACACCGTCGTCAGTTTTGGTGCACTGACATTCCCTACCCGGTCCATGGCGTAAATGAGGATGTTGTACGTGCCGGGCGTGGTGAAGTACTGGTAGGTCCCCTCGAACTGGTCGCCGGTGGTCGGGAACAGTTCGACCGTCGGCAGGCCCGCGATGGGGTTGTCCGAGGAGGACTGGTCGAAACCCGGCGGCCGGATGACGCCCCATACCCGGGCGACGCCATCGCTGTCCGTCACCGGATCCGCCGACAGGGCGGCTGTGCTGGTCCCATTGATGACTTGGTCGCCGGAGATGGCCCCGATTTCGGGTCCTTCCCAGTATTGGCGGGTGCCGTTGCCGATGAAGGTGCCCGAGGCCAAGTCCCCGTCGCCCGGCGTGTTGCCCGCGCCGTCCCCCGTATCGTCCAGCAGGGGATGCTGGTAGCCGAAAGTCTGCGACAGGGCCTGGTTCGCGATGTCGAAGGCGTCTTTAACCGAAACGCCGTTAAAAATCTGCGTCCAGAAGTAGTTAGAGAAAGAAACCGTTCCGCGGGTCACAAAGTAGGCGGATTCGCCGGGAGACGTGGAGGTGATGACGATGCGTTTGTCTTCATATCCCGAGGGTGCCGCCAAGTCGGCGATGAACGAGCCGGATTCGCACGCATCGTACACGACAATGAGCTTGCCGGTGATCTGGGTCTGCAACGTGTCCAGCCACGACGATAACTCGGGCGACGACAAGGTCTCGGTATCGTTCAGTCGGAATGCATCCACGCCACCGTGGTCCACCAGATACACCACTACATCTTCAACCGGCAGGCTATTCACCGGCGCCGACGCCCATGTTGTTAAGGCCAACTGCAGATTGGCCTTCGTGCAATCGCCATCCACATCGTCGGCTACGTCATTGTTGTCCAGGTCCACTTGCGTGTCGGACGAAAGGTAACGAATGACATCTTTCGTGTACCCCTGACTATTCAGTGCGCGGTATGCGAAGTTTGCACAGGATTCAGTCGCGTCCCATAGGTTGTTACCCGGGAATGGTCCACCAGCTGCTACAACAACAGCTTTTGGAATAGACGCTAGTGTGACCGGCCTGAATTTTTGGATGCGATGATTAGATGTGTCAGCGATGTAGACATAGCCGGAACTGTCTACAGCAACGCTTTCCGGACGGTAGAATTGACCTGTTCCAAAACCGTAAGTTCCCCACTTGGAGGACAAAGAAATCCAAAGATAAAAGCCTTTGAATCCTATGGTTATATGTGTGCAGCCACATATATTTCTCCAGAAGGTCCGACAGTTACTCCGTATGGGTAATAGAATTGGCCATCTCCAGACCCCCAATCGCCCGATTTCGCAAGAAAGGTACCCGTGGGTGTGAATTTTTGAATTCGATGGTTCCATGTGTCGGCTACAAGTATATCGCCGGTAGGATCTATGGCTATACCACGCGGTAAATCAAACTGACCGTCACCATTACCCTGGCTTCCCCACTTGGTCACAAAAGCACCAGTCGAAGTAAACTTTTGGATTCGATAGTTTTGAGTATCCACCACATAAACGCCTCCCGAAGCGTCCGCAGCTATGCTCTCTGGGTGATTAAATTGCCCGTCTTCGGTTCCGGAGTTCCCCCATTCTGTCACGAAAGAACCAGTCGATGTAAACTTTTGGATGCGGTCGTTGCCCCAGTCAGCAACGTAGAAGTCACCTTGCGAGTCTATCGTCAAGCCACTTGGACCAGCGAACTGCCCCTCTCCGGCACCGGGGCTTCCCCACTTGGCCACATACGTGCCCGCCGGTGTGAATTTCTGGATACGATCATTACCGAAGTCGGCGACATAGATATACCCGGAGCTGTCAACCACGACAGTTCGTGGAGAATGGAATCGGCCGCCGAGAAACCCGGTAGGACCCCACTCTACTGCAAAGGATCCCGTCGCCGTGAACTTTTGGACACTTTGTTTGGCCACGTCCGCAACATACAAGCTGCCTGAGCCGTCGACCCCGATGCCTTGGGGGGAACCGAACTGTCCCTCGCCCGGTCCAAGGCTGCCCCATTTCGCCACAAAAGTTCCGTCCGACGTGAACTTCTGAACTCGGTGGTTGTATGTATCGGCAACGAAGACCTCTCCTGAACCGTCGACCGCAACGTCGTTCGGCCAGTACAATTGTCCATCTCCAGTTCCATAGTTTCCCCATTTTGATATAAACGTGCCTTCTGAAGTGAATTTTTGAATACGGTGCTGGGTGGTATCCACAACATACACGTTTCCGGAGTTATCCACAGCGATTCCGGTTGGGGAGTTGAACTGTCCGTCTCCGACTCCGAGGTTGCCCCATTTCACTACAAAGGCTCCAGCCGACGTGAACTTCTGAACGCAATTGTTGCCCCCATCGACAACGTAGACGTAACCAAAACTATCGACTCCGAGACCTTCGGGATATACGAATTGACTATCGCCCGTACCATAGCTTCCCCACTTTGTCACAAAAGTCCCTTCCGATGTGAATTTCTGTACACGATGGTTAACAGTGTCGGCCACGTAGACATAACCGAGCCCATCCACCGCAACACCACTCGGTCCCATAAACTGTCCATCGGAGTTTCCCTCATTGCCCCATGCTGTGACCAGATTTCCGTGAGCAGACAGTTTTACGACCCGGTATCTTTGCCGGTCTACAACGAAGATGTCGCCCTTCGGGCCGTCAATAGCGACGGCACAAGGTGCATCGAAGTACCATGGTTGCTGGAGCGTGGGCCACATGCGTTCGAATCGGTAGGTTTCGTCGGCGTCCGCGATGAATGCAACTACGATGGAGAGAGCTAATACGAAAACGCCGAACGACGAGGTAAAACGCGGTCCGATGGAACTCGCACTGGGTCGAAGCCGACCAAAGGCGACGTGGTGCAATTTCAGCATGCAGGCTCCCTCACCGACCACCCAAGAACTGAATCCACAAGGAGTGGCAATTTCAGCTATGCAGACCCCCTAGCCGCATGAAGTGCGACTGTAAGACTATAGCATAGCTTATAGGATTGCGCAATCCGGTTCTTTGATGACTACTGGGAAAACCGCGCCATGTGAAAACCCCAAAATCTGACTCAGGCCCCGCAAGTCGCACGACATCGGCTGCGCGTGCGTGCTATACTTGAGCCCGCTATGGCTGCAAGTCGCAATCAACTTCTGAGGTATTTTCCTGCCATGACCAAGAGGTCGCATTTCCTGATTATGCCTTTTGCAACGTTCGTAATCCTTATTGCCGCGACCCTTTATAGTGTGGGTTGCGGCGCCAACGAGCCCGCCTCGGGCGATGAGCCGGTAGCGCAGTCCGTAGCGGCATCGGAAGCGGCGGCCGCTGATCGGCAGCTCGCGTCTGCAAGCAACACCGGCGCCGAGCTGGCCGCGACCGAAAGTGCCGCCACAGCCGCTGCGCCTTCGCCAAAACTGGAGCCCAAAGGCCGGGTCATCATCCTGGGATTTGACGGGGTTGAACCCAGCATCGTGAAGACCATGATGGCAAACGGTGAACTGCCCAACCTGACCCGATTGCGGGATGAAGGCACGTTCAAACCGCTTAACACAGCGAACCCGCCACAGTCTCCGACCGCGTGGTCGTCGTTTACGACCTGCAAGTGGCCCGGCAACCACGGCATTTACGACTTTCTGCGCCGAAACCCGAGAACCTATTTGCCGGCCGTCGGGTTCGGGTCGCCTCATCACGCGGAACTCGCGCCGGACGGTTCCGAACGGGCGCCGGCGTATTTTGAAAGCATCCGAAAAGGCGAATCGTTCTGGATGGCCGCGGACCAGCAGGGCGCGCGCTGCAAACTGCTCGTGGTGCCTTTTGCCTTTCCGGCCGAAGACTTGAGCCAGGGCTGCATGCTGTGCGGGCTGGGCGTGCCGGACATCCGGGGGACGACGAGCACGTTCTATGCGTTCTCGGACGAATTCACGCAGCAAAAGAGTGTATCCGGCGGCATCGAGTTTCCGCTGCAACTTGATGGGGACACGGCGAAGGTCACCATTCCGGGCGCGCGAAATCCCTTGGTACGACGTTCGACAGAGCCGGGCGCGTATACCGAGACGGAGTTGGTGTTTACCGTCAATCGCGATGCCCACACTGTCGATATTAAGCTGCCCGAAGAAACGGTTACGGTAAAGGAAGGCGAATGGACCAAGTGGATTCAATGGACCTTCCAGGTCACGCCCAAGTTTACGGTGCACGCCATTAGCCGGTTCTACGTACTTCAGGCGGGCGATCATGTCCGTCTATATATGGCGTGTCTGCAGTACGATCCGAAGGACCCGTACATTCGCATGAGCACGCCGGCCAATTACGCCGCGGAACTCGAAGATCGTTACGGGCTCTACAAAACCATCGGATGGATTTACGACACCCATGCCCTGCGTCAGGACGCTTTGCTCGAGGACACGTTCCTGAAGGATACCCAGCAGACCATGGCGTTTCGCGAGCGGGTCACACTGGACGAACTGGATCGCGGCGAGTTCGACATGCTGGTCTCGGCGTGGACGGCGACCGACCGGGTCGCGCATCTCTTCTGGCGGTTCCGGGATCCGAAACACCCGCTCTACACCGAAGAAGGGGCTAAGAAATACGGGCACGCCGTGGAAGACACGTATGCGAAGATGGACGAGATCGTGGGCAAGGCCATGGAGCGCGTGAAGGACGGCGATTTGCTGATGGTCTTGTCGGACCATGGGTTCCACAGTTTCCGCACGGGATTCAATGTGAACACATGGCTGATCCGCAACGGTTACCTCGCCGTCGAAGGCCAAACCGACGCGGCCACGGCAGTGAACGATCAGCCTTACCTGCAAGGCTACGATTGGTCGAAGTCCAAGGCCTACAGCCTGGGCCTGGGCAGCGTTTTCATTAACGAGAAAGGCCGTGAAGGCCAAGGCACGGTCGACCCGGCGGATGTCGAAGCGCTCATCGCAGAGATTCGCCAGAAACTGCTCGAGGTGACCGACCCGGAAACCGGTGACAAGATATTCCACGCCATCTATACGCGGGACGATTATCACGGTATCGCGTCCGGCGACGCCCCCGATATCCAATTGGGCTACGCGGAAGGGTATCAATCGACCAAGGATACTGTGAAGGGTTCGGCGCCCGAAGGATTGTTCGAACCGAACACGGACAAATGGAGCGGCGAGCATGCCAGTTCCGACGTAGCCTTGACGCCGGGGATCTTCCTCTGCAACATGAGCATCGGAGACAAGGAACCGCAGATTACCGACTTGGGTGTTACGGCGCTCCGCTATCTCGGCGCGACAGTGCCGGACGATTTCCAGGGCAAGGACTTGCTCGCCGAGTAGAATCCCCGGATATCAGACTGAAATCGCCCCTGGAGGGCCACTCCGGGGGTGATAGTTTTTGAAAGCTGCACGCGCGTGCGCCGGGGCGGCGTTGTTGCCTACTCGAATTGCCCCAGCCGTTTCTTCAACGAATTAATGCGCGCGCGTAGCAATGCGAGTTGCTCGCAGCGGGCTTCGTCTCCCATCTGCTGCGCTTCCTCCGTCGCCGTTTCCAAGGACGCGACGAGCAGGTCCAACTGTTCGTTCATCTGTTCCGCCAACTGACGCTTGGTGGGGACGCGCGTCTCCAGGATCACGGACGGCCCAACGGAAACTCCTGCTTCCTCCATGGTTTTCGCACCGGCGGGATCGGCCGCAAGTCCAATGGGATCGAGCACCGTAAAAAGTTCGTGATTTCGTAAGAAGTCGAGCAAGTCGCGTTCGGATACATCCGCGGTCTCGGTGTCTCGATGAAGATGACGAAGCAACCGGTCCAACGACACGACGGGGCGAGACACTTGCATTAGATATGCAAGGCATTTCTGCTCGACGGCTTCCAGATTCATCGCGTTTCCCGAATGGGCTCCTCGAGAAGGTTGACTTCCACCGCCTTGCCGGTCTTCGGATCGATGCGCAAGGTCTTGATTTCGTGAGGCGCGAAGGTACACGAGATCGGCTGGTCGATGCCGGGTACGTGGATCGGCGCCTTCGCCCTTTTTCCCGCGGTTTCATATCCTCGGACGACAACGTCTTCACCGTCCTCGCTCTGTTTCAGTACGCTGAGTACCACATGGTCGGAGTCTGCGGACAACCCGTCGAACGAGGATGGCAACGTGCCGCCATGCGCCGATTCCACGTGCACCCTGCACGGCGCATTCAGCGCCCATGCTTTGCGCACGACATCCGCCTTCGCCCAGCCTCCGGCGTGCGGCACAAGCCGAATGCGGATCGTGTGCCAACCTTGATCCATGATCGGGAAGGGTTGCGACGCGTCGTATCGCGCCGGGTCGTGATGGGCATACGCGGGACTGCGCAGGAGCGTGACCCGCATGGCTCCATTCAATACGTCAAATCCATACTTGCAGTCGTTGAGCGCCGCCAATCCATAACGATTGCCCTCGATCTCGCCGGTCAAGTCAAACCACATCTGGCCGGGATCTTCGTGCCCTTTTGTGCCGCGCTCCTGGTGCCCGTAGGCGGTGTCATAGGTTGCGGCACCGTTCGCGATGGCCGTTTCATAGGCGAGTTTCAGCATGGTGTGACGTTCCTGCCAGTTGACCCGGAACAGGCAGTCGATAGCGCCGGTAGCCCGATACAGCGTAACGAATTGTTCCGCGAACGAATCCCCAAACGTGGATTGAACGCGCACGGTTGCCCGAACATCGCCGAGTTCCAGCAACTCGAGACTGGCCTTACCAAACCGTCCCGCTTCGGTGCGATAGGTTTCGTATCCATGTCCCCACGTGTCGGAGGGATCGACCATCGCCGCCAGGACGTTGCCTTTCTTCAGCACCTCGATGCCCTGCTTGCGGTCATGCAACCGGCACAGATGCCCGTCGTTGGGGTCGAGTTCGAGCCGCCACCAGCGGTTTTCCAGGTAGTCCCGGCCCGCATTCAATTTGCCTTCGGTCTTGACCTTCTTCGCGCCGCTGCGCAGGTGATAACACCGGTATCCCAAGGCCGGCACGTCGGCGGTAAACGTATACGCTTCGCTCCCGATGCGCTCGTCGGCTACGGTCTGGATGGGAACCGTTTTCTCGTCGGAATCAACGAGGTGCAGCGGTTTGGCGAGCGTTCGCGCGGCGATCGGGGGCGCGGTCACGACTTCCGTGACCGGCCAGGGAAGCGGATTAAAGACGACGATTGTATTCCCCTTGGCGGAAGTATCGATATATCGCGCCAATAGCTGGGTGGACTCGTTTGTGATGAAGTTGGCGGCATATTTCGCACCGCCGACCTGGTCTCGGCTGTCTTCGTAGGAAGACTCGAGACTCGTGCCGGCGAGGATGTCGTGAAACTGGTTGTACAACAGATCCTTCCATGCCCGCTCCAGATGGTCCTTCGGATAGGCATGACCGAACAGCAACCATGTCATGGTGGCGAAACGCTCCGCGGTCATTAAGGCCTGCTCAGTATGGCGGTTCAAGCGTTTGATCTCGGCGTGCGTCGTGTAACAGCCCTGCGCGTGGTGCTGCAAATCGGTCTTGATTACCGGGACCTTCTTTGCCGAAGTCGATGACAGGAAACCGTCAAAGTACGCGTGCAGCGTCGAAAACATTGCCTTGGGTGCGTTCTTGTCCTCTTGCGTTTCCAGAATCTGCGCGATGGCTGCCTTGGTCGGGCCACCGCCGTGGTTCCCCACGCCATAGAAACCGAGCACGTGGGTCTGCCCGGGGTTCAGCCGCGGATGGGCCGCAAGAATCTCGATGCGCTCGCGGGTATTCGCGTCGGCGCTGTAATCATCCTGAAGATTGCACGCCAGGATGCGCGATCCGTCGCGGGCTTCCCAGTAGAAGGTCGTGCCTTCGGGATACTGCATCTCGATGATGGGCATGGGGCGCATATAGGCGTAGCTGTCAATTCCCATCTTCCGGTAGATCTGGGGAAAGGTGCCCGCGTGGCCAAAGCTGTCGGGATTGAAGCCGACGGTCGCGCGCATGCCGAATTCCTGCTGGAAGAACCGCTGCCCGTACAGCCCTTGCCGGACGAAGGACTCGCCGCAGGGAATGTTGCAGTCCGGTTCGATCCACCAACCGCCGGCGATTTCCCAACGGCCTTCCGCAACCCGCTTGCGAATCGCTTCAAAGAGTTCCGGATCGCAGGATTTGACCCAGTCGTAAAAGCACGCGCTGCTCGCCGTGAACTTGAATTCCGGCGTTTCGTTCATCCGGTCCAGCGCACTCCGAAAGGTCGCGCGAACCTCTTCGTATCCTTCGGTCCATCGCCACAGCCACGTTGGATCGATGTGACCGTGGCCAACCATGTGCACCGTGATGCTCTTGGGATCCTTCAATGGAAACTCCTATTCTTCTCGAATTCGCAATGGCCCGGCTACTTCCGCTCTCACCTAAATCCCCCGCTCCAGGAACTTCTTCCGCTGCTCCTCGATAAAGTCATGGCCGCTGACGTGAACGCTGCGGAATATCGAGGGATTGACGCCCAACTCCTGCAACCGTTCCACCGCTTCGGCGTGGATAGCCCAATACACGTACGTTGCCGCGAGCCCGCTCATGGGGCACATGGGTTCGTTGTCGCGAACCGGCACGGCCGCATCGCCGAAGGGCCCGCAGGTGTCGATGCAGAAGTCGGCGACGTCAAAGAGCTTTTTGCCGCTGGGATGGGCGGCATCACACCGCTTCATTTGATCGCGCGACGAGATGCCGATGGTGGTGATGCTTCGGCCCTTGCACTGGAGGGCGACTTCGATCACATTCGAGGTCCGGCCGGAATTAGAATTGATGATGAGCACGTCGCCCGATCGCATTTTACTCTGATTCAGAGCCAATGTGGCGGCCTGTTTTTCCAGTGCCGCAAGTTGCTTCGGGGTTCGCTCGACCTTTCGTTGATCGATCGGGTTGTCCAGCGTCAGTTCGTAGGAAAACGGCGCTACGGCAAGCATCCCCCGGCGCGAAAGAACGCTTCGTAGCGGAGCATGTGGCCCGTGTCCATGATCAACAAGGCGCCGCGGTTGCTGAGGCTGCGCGCGACCGCGTCTGCCGCCTCGCGAATCGCGTCTAGTTGGGTCTCGCGGATTTTCGCAAAAACACCTTCCACCCGCTCGAAGTACGTGTCGAGATACACCGCTACTGATTCCTTCCGTGTTCGCGCACGAGGATCCGGATGATTCCCTGCGCGGGTTCGGCGGCTTCTGGATAAATCTCAAAACGTGCCGACGCTTTCCGCAGCGTCCGTTTCAGCGAGGCCAACACCGGTTTCCCGGCATGGAACACGCCGCCCGTGAGCACCAACGGAACGGGGCCCTTCCTGACGCGCGCCTTGCGCACGGTCGCCAGCACCAACTCACCCAAGGCGCGGCCCGCATCGCACAAGATTCTCTTGGCCACCGCGTCGCCCTCAGCCGCACCCGCGATCACGACCGGCACACACGCGGCGACCCGGGGTCCCGGCACGTGTCCGCTACGGTCGCAAAGCCTAAGGATACGCCACATGGCGTCCAGTTCGTAGAATCCTCGGAGCCGCTCCAACAAGACCGTCGAAGGACCTTGCGCGGTGTCGGCCCGCATCGCGGCTGCGATGGCCTCCTTACCAATCCAGTACCCGCTGCCTTCGTCGCCGAATTGCGGTCCCAAACCACCACACATGACAGTCGCGCCGCCACGAGACAGGAACCGGCAACTGGAGCCGGTCCCGGCCACCAGCGACACGCCCCAGTCGAGATCGTACAACGCAAGTGCAATGTCGGCCTCACTCAACCACGCGAAGGCAACGTCACCAAAGGCTTCGCGAATCAACGACTCCACCAACGCCTGGTCCATGGGCGCCGCCAATCCGGCGCGGACCACTTCGCCGTCCTCGCGCTTCGCCGCTCTTTGCAGCCTCTTCAAAAGCCCGCGCATGGACCGCGCATATTCCTTGGGGTGAATGTAGAGAGCGCTCGAGGTTCCCCCCGTCTCCGCCTTCAGAATCGTGCCGTCGGTGTCCGCCAGCAGCATGCGCGTCTTGGTGCCGCCGCCTTCGTAGGCGAGGAATAGGTCTTTCATGGCGCGGAACGTTACCCTGCTTGGTTGCGCGACGGTCCATAGCTGTCGCGATTGGAGCGGAGGATCGCGCGAATTGTAGGCGAGGAGAGTCTGAAATTCAAAGAATCAGACGTTCGTGCGGAAAGATGCTATGGCGTTGCGGGCGGTTCCGTCTCCTCGTTTTCCCATCCTCCGCCCAGGGCTTTGTACAACGCGATGAGGTCGGTCAGCACGAAGCCCTCGCTGCGCACCAGTTCATCCTGGGACAAGAAGAGCTGCTGCTGCGCCTGGAGCACGTTGAGAAATCCTTCCAACCCCCGGACGTAGCGTTCGTTCGCAAGACGCACGGCGTCCTGGTTGGCTTTGACCGACTTTTCAAGTGATTCTCGCCGAACCTGCTCCTGCGCGAACGATACCAGACCGTTTTCCACTTCTTCCAGGGCAAGCAGGATGGACTGCTCGTAATTGGTCGCGGCTTGTTCTTGTCGGGCCGTTTCCACGTCGATATTCGCTCGAATGCGGCCGCCTTCGAAAATCGGCCAGTTTACGCTCGGTCCGAAAGACCAGATCTGGTTCGCCCCGTTTAACAGATCCTCCAAGGTGTCGCTGCGCCCGCCGAAGGCGCCGGTCAGATAGAATTTCGGGTACAGGTCGGACACGGCGACGCCGATCCGCGCGGTGGCCGCAGCGACTTCGCGTTCGGCCTGGCGAATGTCGGGACGGCGGCGCAGCAGATCCGAGGGGAGGCCGACGGGCACGTGATCGGGGGCCGTGGGCATCGGCTCCGTCTTTTCCAGTTGATCCTTCAAGGCCCCGGGCGCCTTCCCGAGAAGCACGGCGAGACGGTGCATCGAAGCGGCGATTTGCGTTTCGAGCAACGGCACTTGGGATTGGGTAGATGCCAGTTGGGCCTGGGCCCGAACCACATCCAGCTCGCTGGTCAACCCGGCGTCAAATCGGGCCGTTGTTATATCCACGGTACCGGACTGGGCGTCGATATTGTTCTGCGTGATTTCCAACCGGCGCTGTGCCGCGCGCAACTCGATGTAGTTGCGGGCCACCTCCGAGACGACCGATACCAAAACGTCGCGCCGGGAATCGTCCGTGGCTTCGAGGGTCGCGTCAGCGGCTTCCACCGCGCGACGGTTGCCGCCAAAAACGTCAAGTTCCCACCGGGCATCAAATCCGGTCTGGAACAGGTCGGTCTGTCGGTCCGGCAGACCCTGGGGTTTGCCCGGTGTCAGCGACCCGCTGGTAGAACGCGTCGGCTGGTTACCCGACCCGTCGTTGGTACTGGATCGCGTGAGGGAGCCGTTCTGGCCACGCACGGTGACGCTGCGCGTGACTCCTTGCGGGCCATTGTTAATGCCAATTGACACCGGCGAACCGGTCTGTGGCGTATCCTGTTTTACGGCTTGGTTGCGCGTATAGGAACTCGAGACGCCGATGTTCGGCAACAATGCGGACGCCGCAACGCCCCGCGCGGCGCGGGCCTCACGGACCCGGGCTTCCGCCATGGCGAGGTCCAGATTCGCATTGACGCCCTCGGTGACGAGTTCGTTCAAGACCGGGTCGCCCAGGGTCGTCCACCATTCCGTAACGGTGACCGGCTTGTCCTCCGTGCCGCCTTCGCGCGGGGACGACCACTCTGCGGGCGTTTCGCTGTCCGGCCGAACATAATCCGGACCCGTCATGCAGCCCGAGATCATAACGCCGGCAATAAAAGGCAGTAAGAAGGCTTGTTTACGCATGGTCGGTGGCTCCCGGGTCCGTGTCGTGATGCTTCTTCCACGGACGGAACTCGCTAAGGGCCTGAATGATGACAAAGAAGAGCGGCACAAAAACGACCGCGAGGAACGTGGCCGCGAGCATGCCGCCCATGACGCCCGTGCCGATCGAATGGCGCCCCGCCGCGCCAGCGCCCTGGCTGTGTACAAGGGGCAATACGCCGAGGATGAAGGCCAGCGACGTCATTACGATCGGTCGCAGCCGGAGCCGTGCGGCTTCCACCGCCGACTCGACGATACCATGGCCCTGTTCCCGCAACACGGAACAGAACTCGACAATCAGAATGGCGTTCTTGGCGGCGAGACCAATCAGGGTCAGCAACCCGATCTGGAAATAGATGTCCCGTTCTATGCCGCGGATGTACACGGCCGCGACCGCGCCAAACACGCCAAACGGCACTGCCAGCAACACGGCGAAGGGCAGCGACCATTTCTCATATTGCGCGGCAAGCACGAGAAAGACGACAACCAAACCAAAGGCAATCACGTAGGGCGCCTGGTTGCCCGCTTTGACCTCCTGGTAGGAAGCCCCGCTCCAATCAATGCCATAACCGGCCGGCAAGACCTGGTCCGCCAATTCGCGGAGACGTTGTATGGCCTGCCCGGTACTGTCACCTTCGGCGGGCGCGCCCGTGATTTGCACGGAAGGAAAACTGTTGAACCGGCTGACGACGTTGGGACCGGATTGGAACTTCACGTCCAGTACGCCGGATAGCTCGACCATGTCCCCGGCGGCGTTTCGAACGAAGATTTTGCGGATGTCGTCCGGCCGGTCGCGGAACTGCGATTCGGCCTGCAACTGCACGCGGTAGATGCGGCCGTACTTGTTGAAATCGTTCACGTAGAGCGCACCCAGGTACGCCTGAAGGCTGTTGAAGATGTCCGTGATCGGCAGCCCCATGGCCTTGGCGCGCGTGCGGTCCAGGTCCACGTAGAGTTGGGGCTGATTTACGTTCAACACGCCGGACACGCCCACGAACATGGGATCCTGTCGCAACTTGGCAAGGAAGTCGTTGGTCACCTGAGCGAGCTTGCGCTCGTCGCTGATGCCACGGCTTTCGAGTTGCATTTCGAACCCGGCGCGCAGTCCCAAACCGCGGATGGCGGGCGGATTGAAGGCGATCACGGTTGCCTCCTTCATGCCCGCGAATCGCCCGAATACGCGACCGATAATGGCATTCACGTTCTTGTCCGGCGTACGTCGCTCCGACCAGTCTTTGAGATTGATGAACATGGCGCCCGCGCTGGTGCTGGCGGACCGGCCGGCCAGAAAGTCCTGACCGCCCAACGTGACGACGCGCGCGATTTCGGGTTGTTGCAGCAGAAACTTCTCGACTTCCGCCATGACTTTACTTGTGCGTTCGAGGGATGCCCCCTGCGGCAAGGAAACGGCGACCATGAAGTACCCTTGGTCTTCCTGCGGGATAAACGCACTCGGTACGCGCTCGAATAGGTCGAACGTGGCCCAGATGAGAATGCCGAAAATGAGAATCGACACGACTCCCAACTTGATCGCGAGCCGGACCGTCCGCGTGTAGGCTTTCGTTCCTGCAAGGAAGAAACGGTCGAACCACCGGAACACGAACAACTTCTTCTCTTGCGGCTTGAGTAACAACCGGCAAAGGGCGGGACTGAGAGTCAGCGCGATCAACCCGGAAATGGCTACGGAGATGGAGATGGTCACTGCAAACTGCCGGTACATGACGCCCGTCAACCCGCCCAGAAACGCGACAGGGAGATACACGGCGGACAAGACCAGCACGATGGCGATAATGGGACCCGTCACCTGGTCCATGGCTTTGATCGTCGCTTCCCGGACGGCCAAGCCTTCTTCGTGCATGATGCGTTCGACGTTCTCGACGACGACGATGGCGTCGTCCACGACGATACCGATGGCAAGTACGAGGCCGAACAGAGTCAGCGAGTTGATGGAGAATCCGAGGGCCAGCATGCCGGTGAACGTTCCGACGATGGCGACGGGCACGGCCAGCATGGGTATCAGCGTGGCGCGCCAACTGCCAAGAAAGATAAACACGACAAGAACCACCAGCATAACCGCTTCGAAGAAGGTTTTCGAGACCTCGCGAATGGACACTTCGATGAACTTCGTCGTGTCGAAGGGGATGTCATAGGAAACCCCTTCCGGGAAGCTGGTTTTCAGTCCTTCCAACGCGTTTTGCAGGCCCACCATCGTGCTTAACGCGTTGGCGTCGGGTTGCAGGAAAGCGAGGATAAACGTGGTCGGCTTGCCATTGAGGCGGCCGAACGCGTCGTAGCTCAGGGAACCCAATTCGACTCGACCCACGTCGCGGATTCGCAGCAAGGACCCGTCAGGTTCCGCACGGAGGATGATATCTTCGAACTGCTCGGGCTCGTCGAGGCGTCCCCGCGTGATGACGGGGATGGTGAACTCGACGCCTTCCGGCGACGGCGCCGCCCCGATTCGGCCCGCCGCGTATAAGCCATTCTGCTCGCGAACGGCGGCGGCCACGTCCGTGACGGTCAGGTTCTTGGCCGCGAGCTTGTCGGGGTTGAGCCAAATCCGCATGGAATAGTCTTTCGCCCCGAAAACGGACACGTCGCCGACTCCCGGCACGCGTTTGAGGGTGTCCAGCATGTAGATGGTGGCGTAGTTGCTCAGGTACAGGTCGTCGTATTGCGGATCGTCTGAATTGAGCGCCACGACACCGAGAATGTTGTTGGATCGCTTGTCGACGGAAATTCCCTGGCGGATGACCTCTTGCGGCAGACGCGGCTCCGCTCGCTTGAGGCGGTTTTGTACTTCAACCGCAGCGATGTCCAGGTCCGACCCGATTTCGAAGGTGCAGGTAATCGTCAATCCGCCGTCATTCGCGCTTTGCGATTCGTAATAGAGCAGATTCTCGATACCGCTGAGTTCCTGTTCGATGGGCGTCGCGAGCGATTCGGCCACGGTCTCGGCATCGGCGCCGGGATAGTGAGCGGAAATGCTGACCGTGGGCGGCGTAATCTCCGGAGACTGTTCAACCGGCAGGAAGTACATCGAGCCCAAACCGCACAGGGCGATGATGATGGAAACCACCGATGCGAAGACCGGCCGGTCGATGAAGAATCGTGAGATCATGCCAGGGTCCTATCCGGCCGGTTCGGCTTTGGGTTGATCCGCGTCGGGTTTGTCCGTGAACGGTACGGGGTTCACGACAATTCCGGGCTGGACTTTGACCAACCCTTCGACGACGACTCGCTCACCCGCCGAAAGGCCGCTGTTGACGATCCAGTCCTGGGCGCTCCAGGATCCGGGTGTAATCGTGCGGAATTCTGCCTTGTTCTGGTCGTCCACGACGAACACATAGGATCCTTGCGGTGCCTGGCTGACCGCCCGTTGCGGCACGGTAATCGTCTTTGGCCGGACGTAGCCCCGGATATGCACTTTGACGAACTGACCGGCCTTCAGACGGTTGTCCGGATTGGGAAAAGTCGCCCGCAATTCCACCGTGCCGGTCTGCAGGTCGATGTCTGCGGATTCGAAGTCGATGACGCCGCGTTCTCCATACACCGATCCGTCCAGCAACGCAATCTCCAGGTACGGCTGGTCGATTCCGTCTTCCAGCACGAGTTCTCCCGTTTGCACTTGATGCTGGTACATGAGGAATTCGCGTTCGCTCACCTGAAAGCTGACGTAGATCGGATCGACCTGACGCATTACCGCCAGCAGGCTGTTCGCCCCTGCGTCGACAAGACTCCCAATATCTTTCTCGGCCTTTCCGATGAAGCCAGTCAGCGGGGCTTCAATCTTTGTGTAGCTGAGTTCGAGATCGGCTTTTGCCAGTTGCGCCTTGGAAAGGCTGAGCGACGCTTCCGCGTCCGTCTGCTCGGCCAGCGCTTTGTCCAAATCCGTCTCGGCAATGGCGCCGGGAACCGTCACGGACTGCAATCGTTGAACTTCCTGCTTCGCGAGGGCAAGCCGGCTTTCCGCCTGCCGGACCTGGGCAACGGCAATCTGTTGATCCGCCTGAAAGGAACGGGGATCGACGGTGAACAGAAGCGTGCCTTGATCGATGTACGCGCCTTCGTCAAAGTCGCGGGTCTGGAGAAACCCTTGAATGCGCGCGCGAACGTCCACGATCTTCGACGCTTCCGTTACGCCCACAAATTCATACGCGACAGGAACCGTGTGCGGTTCTACGGTAACCACGGCGACCTCCGGCGGCGGGGCTTGCCCCTTGGGCGGTCCTTGGGCGGAACTGACCGAAACGTTCGCGAGAACGACAATCGCTGCAAGTATCAGGATGAGTCGGTAGAGTTTCATCGTGTGCCATCCTACTTTCGTACCGGGTATTGGCTCAGAAACCACGTCCGTGAAGACGAGGACGTTGTGCGACATCAGCGTGGACAGCCACGACTCTCTCTTCCGCAGACCGGCGTGGCATGCTTGGTTTTCAGCGTTTCACGACACAAACGCATGCGTACTCGAGGGAATCGTGCGTCCAGTGCCGGCGGGTTCACCGTGTCTCACCTCCGGCGACCTCTTCGGCGAGTTCCAGCAATTCATCCACCAGTGCGTTCCTCTGGTGGGCTTCAAAAGGGGACGCCTGCAGCAGCTCCAGCAGAAATAGTCCATCGGCTGCCAGGAGTACCAGCGCCTTGCGCGCAAAGGAACCGCCGCCTCTCGCGTACGCCTCTATGCGTGTTCGATGTTGTTCGCGAATCGTCTTGATTAGCTTAGGCTCGTTCGCCACGGCGGCGAGAATGGCTGCACTTACCCGCCGGTCTGAGACGGGGTGCACCAAACGCGCGATAATTTCGGCTTTCAACGCGCGGGCTGGGCCCGGCGGTAACCCTTCCCGGGCTTCCACGCGTCGCTGCTCGCCGCGTTCGACGAGCCGCACGATCATCCCTTCGACGAGCGCGTCCTTGGTCGGAAAATGATACAGAAGTCCGCCCTTGCTTACGCCCGCCTTATCGGCAACCGCGTCGAGGGTCAGGTGGGAAGGACCGCCTTCAACGACAACCGCCTCGGCGGAATCTAGGAGCAGATCTTTACAACTGGGACGAGCCATAGAAACATCTCGATTTTCTGATTACTGTACCGTCCGGACGGTATAGTAACATTGGAAAAACATTCCTGTCAATCTTATTAACTCATTGGAAATGCAGCGCCTACGCCGTAGGACTTATAGGACCTTCCGGTCCCGTGGGTGCCAAAGGCTCGCACCGAGACAGAATCGGCGCTTCGGCAAAGACATTGGGGAATCGATTGACGGAGGGACACTACGCCGGATACCAGCCCTCCAGAAACTCGGCCAGGGTGCCGGGATACTCGGCCTCGGCGAGGAATTCCGTGCCGTGCTGATTGCCCCAGGAGTAGTTGATGATGAGTCGGCCTTTGTGTTCGCAGAAATCGATGTCCGAGTTGTTGATGTTCTTTGCACCCGCGATCTTGGCCTGTTGTTCGTTTGTCAGGTTTGAATTTGCGATTTGCTTGTCTTCATCAGACGCTTTCAGCACGGGATTCAGCGGGCTTAATTCCCAGTCGATCAAGTCCTTTGACCGCACGACATACTGCTCGTAGCCACCATTCAACGCCTCCAAAAAGAAGTCGTAATAGTACCCGTTGTGATGCCGTAACGCGTGAGGCGCGGTATAACGATCCTTGGAATAGGTACATTCCGGCGAGGTCAGTTCCCAGGTGCGCAGATCGCTCGATTGGGCAAACCGTGCGGTAAACCGCTTTCCCGCGATTTCCGGCGGTTTACCCACTTCGAACATGAGCATATAGCCGTCGTGAATACTGCAAAGCGACGTATTGAAGATGCCGTAGCTGGGCAGGTTCAACGCATTCCACGATTCCCAATGTTCCATGTCGTTGGACGCGAAGATGTCGATGCGCTCGCCGTCCCAGATGTCGGTACCGACGGCGTAAATCGTGCCCCCCTCTACCATGGCGCAGCCGAGGTGATAGCCCTGGGCGAAAGGGGCGCTTGCTTCGCCGGTTTCGTGGTCGATGAAGTGAAAATAGGAGTCGCCGCTGTGGTTGTTCCAGTACCCGGGCCGTACGTATTCGAACCGGTACACCCGATCTTCGTACACCACGGGCGTGGTCTCCACCAAGTCCAGATCGAGAGTGCCCCGTTTGTGGATTTGGGGCTTCACTGCACCGGCAGATTCGGCCGCGCCGGCCCTGCTCAGCACGGTCAGACCCAACGCTACACTTGTCGAGCCTCGGAGAAACGAGCGCCGTGTCATCAATTCGCTGAAATACGTCATCGTACCTTCCTCCATTCGGATTCGCGTCAACAATACGTGAATCCTTTACAAACCACCATATTGCCGCGATTCGGGTTCGGTGTCTTTGACAAATTTGTGGTACACTATACGTGGTGAACCGGGGGGTTCTCATTGAGCGGATCTCCGCTGCCTTGCCCTGTACCAGGGCCGGTGCCGCGGAAATTCTCGGGACGGACTTTCCACAAGACCGTCTAGCGTGAAGGGGGATACGCAATGGAATACGGAGCGTCTGCGGGGAGGCGTTTGAGTGTTCGAAACACGATTTTGTTCGCAGTAATCGGCACGCTGGTGATCGTCTTTGGCGCAGCCGCACTACGGATCAACCTACGAACGCGATCGATGAACCTTGCGCAGACGGAGGATTCCGCTGCGCTTCTCGCCGGCACGGTGGCGGATGCCGTGTCCGCGTACGGCCAGTCCGGCGACATGGTGGGTCTGGAGCAGTTTCTGCAAGGGATGCGCGAGCGTGCGGGGTTCAGCGAACTACGCGTGGTACGCGCGCCAACGACGGTTGCCGACTTCGGAGAACGCGAAAACTCCGACAAACCGGACCCGCTCGAAGCGAAGGCGATCGAGTCGGGCCTCGCAGCCGACATCCCCAACGACGAGAATCACACCGTGCGGTACGTCATTCCCTCCGTCGCCCGCGAGTTGTGCATGAATTGTCACGCAGCCGCGAAGGAAGGCGACGTGCTTGGCGTGTGCAGTGTGACGGTCAGCACGGCCAAGAGCGCGGCCACGATCAGAAGTTTGAACTGGGAAATCTCGCTGATATTTCTTTTCGCACTCTTGCTGGAGAGTGCTCTCATCGCGTATCTCGTAAATCGTTCCGCAATTCGCCCGCTCAGGAACATCGCTGCGCAACTCCGCGATGACGCCGCGAATGTGCTCGGCGCATCATCGGATATTTTGCAGGCATCGCAGAACATCGCCGAGGCATCCAGCTCGCAGGCGGCGAGCCTCGAAGAATCCTCGGCCTCGCTGGAGGAAATGGCCGCGCAAATCACGGAAGGCGCATCCAACGCCGCCGAAGCCGACGCGGCTGCCCGGCAAGCGTCCGAAGCCGCGGAAAAAGGGCGCGAGACGATGGACCGGATGTCCACTGCGATCGGCCGCATCAAGTCCACGTCCGACGAGACGGTAAAAATCGTTAAGACGATCGACGAAATCGCCTTCCAAACCAACTTGCTTGCGCTCAATGCCGCGGTTGAGGCGGCCCGCGCGGGCGAGGCAGGCAAAGGGTTCGCCGTCGTTGCGGAGGAGGTCCGGAATCTTGCGCACCGCAGTGCGACTGCCGCCAGGGAATCCGGAACGCTGCTCACCGAATCCCAGGAAACGGCCGAGACGGGCGTGGCCGTTACGAAGGAGATGGCCGGCATCCTTGCCCAGATCGCGGAATCCGTCCAGCGGATTACCACGCTGATTTCCGTTGTTTCTACGGCGTCGCGCGAACAGTCGGGCGGGATCCAACAGATTACGCTCGCTGTCGAACAAATGAACCAGGCCATGCAGCAGGGAGCCCATAATTCGGAAAGCGCGGCCCAAGCCAGCGGCACTTTGACGGAGCAGGCGGCCGGTCTCGATGAGCTGGTCAACCAGCTTACGGGCCTGATTCAGGGAACCCGAAAGTTCACCAATCACTTCCCCTCTGAGGAGCCATTGGACGCGTCGGGGAGCGAACCGCAACACCCTTTGCTTCCAGGTAGTTAGACCATTCGAGTGCGGCATGCCCAGAGCGGGTGTCAACCCTGCGCATTACTAATTCGTTAGTAGCAATTGACAAGAAGGCCCGATTGTTTTATGCTACTAATAAATTAGTAAGTTTCTAGGCGCTCGACCGCGCAGGTCTATGGGGAGGTGCACTCATGCCGCGACCCGCTTCACGTTATCCCACCGATTTGGAACTGGAAATCCTCAAGGTCCTGTGGCAACGCGGTCCTTCCACGGTGCGGCAAGTTCGCGACGCGCTCGCGGAGGAACGGGACCTCGCGTACACCTCGGTCATGACGGTCATGTCTATCATGGCCGAAAAGGGCTACGTCCGCCGGCGCAAGGCGAAGGGAAGCTATGTGTACCGGCCCGTGCTCGAACAGCAGTCGGCCGCGCGGGCGATGCTGTCGGACGTCGTCAACCGCGTCTTTGACGGGTCGGCGGCGGCGGCGGCGGTGCACCTGCTGGAATCGGCGCAGATTGACGAATCCGAATTGCAGGAACTTCAGCGATTGCTGGAGCGCAAGGGGGAGGCCAACTCATGAATGCCATCTTTCAATTCGACCCCGAGTTCAGTGCGCGTTTTGTGCTGACGCTCGCGCATTTTCTCTGGCAAGGTGCGGTTATCGGACTCGCCGTGCTGCTACTGGGTCTCGTCTTGCGGCGGGCTTCATCGCGAGTGCGGTACGCAATCTTGGTGATGGCGCTATTTACTATGGCGCTGTGCCCGCTGGTGACGTATTCCGTAATTGAGCCGGGGACTTTCGTGAGTGAACTTGCGTCGGCATCCGCCGCTCAATCCTTTGACTTCGGCGAGCCGGATACTGCAAATCAGGCGCTGCAGCCGGATGAGACGTATGGGACCTATGAGACATATGGGACGGATCCGGCCGATCGGACCGATCCGTCCGATTCTTGGCCGTTGCCGAACGCAGAAAGGCCCACGCAAAAAGCCACCACGATAGCCGCGCCCCAGACCCTCCCGGATTGGCGCGTCTACACCCCCTACTTGACCCTCGCCTACATCGTGGGCGTCTTGCTCATGCTCGCACGCCTGACCTTGGGCTTGGCGGGCGGTGGACGGCTGCGTAAGCGGGCCGAACGAATCACGGACAGCGCAATTCTGGAAGCGGTGCGGCGGCATGCGGAGCAGTTGCGGCTTCACGCGGTCCCGGTGGTCGCGTATTGCCAACGTGTCGCCGTGCCGACGGTGGTCGGCATCGTCCGCCCTATGATCCTTTTGCCCACGTCGCTGGCAACGGGGATGCCGCCGCAACAGGTCGAGCTGTTGCTGCTCCACGAACTCGCGCACATCCGGCGCTACGATCATGTGTTAAACATCCTGCAACGGCTCATCGAGGCCGCGCTGTTCTTCCATCCCGCCGTGTGGTACGTGTCGCACCGCATCCGCGTGGAGCGCGAACACTGCTGCGACGACCTCGTGATTGCGCTGGGCGGCGAGCGCCGTGCCTACGCGGAATCCCTGGTGGCCGCCGCAGCCCTGGCTTCGGGCGACATCGCTGTCCCCCGCCGCGCTCGCGGCCACGGGGAAGCCGTCGCAACTGCGCCGCCGCATCCACCGGCTCCTGGGCGAACCTTCGCCGCCCGTCCGTCTTGTGCGCGGCGGCTGGGTGTTGACTGCGCTGGTCGCGATAGCCCTTATCGCGGGGGCCACGCAATTCGTGTCGCCGACGCCTCCTTCAGAGACCGCAACTACGGAAGTTGCGTCGTCGCTGACCGTCGAGCCGATCTCTACTGCGGAAGAACCGGTACCCGAGTCGAACGTTCAAGTGGCGGATACGGCGGACTCGCAAGATCAAGCGGTCACGACTTCTGAAGACGCATCCGCTGATACCCAGGCTGAAGCTGCTGCCGATTGTGCCGGACGTTTCAGATCTCTCTCCTGAAGATAGGCAACGGAAGCTCGACGAACTCGGAGCACAACTGACACGACCCGGATTGGTGGTTGCGCAAAGTAGCCGTTCAACAAATCGGAGACTTTCCCCATGGGATCAGGACGCCATCGTCAATCTGCTCATCGCGAGGTTGAACGACAAGGATCCCCGCGTCCAGGCCGCTGCCGCCGACGCCCTCGCCAAACAAGGCGACCCGAAATCCATCAAACACCTCGTCGCGGCGCTGAAAAACGAGTCCGAGGTCCGTGAAGCCGCCGCCGAAGCGCTCACCACTTCAAACCGGAGGAGGTCATGCCGCTGCTGACGCTGGCGGCGCAGTGATGAAGATGAGTCGGTATGTCAAGGCGCGATCGTCGGTCTCGGGAAGCAGAACACGCCGCAGGCCGCAACAGTGCTGGAGGAACTGATCCCAAGATCCTACGGAGAGTCGCCCGTGCGCCAGACGCCAACACTACGTCAAATCCGCACTAACACGACTCTTGTGCCCGCACCGATGAGGCTCGGCCGGATCGGGGCGGAGTTGGCGAATGCTTTTGGGAGCATGAATCCCGACATCGCCCGCGCCGCGATCGAGCGCGCCTGCGCCTCCGGAGACTGGAAGACACAAACACAGGCCGCCCTCGTTATCGGTCAATCCGGACTTGAGAGCGATGCGGACGTCCAGCAATTCCTGATGACACTCCTGCAAAACGACCAAAAGGATGTCCGCGCCGCCGCCGCGCAGGTGCTCGAAACCGTAGTGGAATCAAAGACAAAGGAAGGTGAGCGCCCGGATACGAGAATCCTGGACTCTTTCGTACCGCTACTGCGCGATTCAAACCGTGAAATCGCGGCGCTCGCGGCTGACGCGCTAAGCAAAGGCGGATGGCAACCGCCAACAAGCGAGGAGAAGGCGTGGTTTCTCGTCGCTGCGGGAAAAGGCGATGAAGCTGCGACGTTCGGGCCGGTCGCGTTCGAGCCGCTGGTCCACGCCCTCAATGCGGACGCAACGCCGGCTTTCACCAGCCGCGGTAACGAAGCGAAAGCACCCGAGGATATCATTCAATCGCTGGCTAAATTGGACGATCCACGGAAGATTGACCCACTGGTTGCGGCGTTAGATCGCCACGATCCCAGGACCATCGAGAACCTGACGTACTGGCTCGGTGACATCGGAAATCCGAAAGCCGTCGAACCGCTTATCAGCCTGCTGGGCGACCTCAACGCGGATACGCGGTACCAAGCCGTAGAGGCTTTGGGCAAGCTGAAAGACCCGCGCGCCGTCGAGCCCCTCATACAATTGTTGAGCGATCCTGTGCCAAATATACGGAATGAAGTTGTGAATGCCCTCGGTGAAATCGGTGATCCTCGCGCCGCCGAGGCTCTCCGACCCTTCTTGGACAGCGAAGATAACAGTCTCAACACAACTGCAGTAGTCGTTGCGCTGGGAAAGCTACACGACGCCGAAAGTGCACCGAAGATCGCCGCGATATACCGCGACATAAATCCTACGCTGGATAAACCAAGCTCCTACGCCGAGGCTCTTGTTTCGATTGGCGGTCCCGTGGTTGAAGACACGTTCATTGACATGCTTTCCCATGACGTCAACATCGTGAAGCGTGTGCAGGCGGCGGAGGCGTTGGGTCGGTTGGGTAGCGCGAAGGCAATTCAACCGCTCCAGGACGCGCTACTCTTCGATACGGAAGGCAGCGTGAAATTTGCTTCTTGTAAGGCCCTGGGGCAAATCGGTGGTGAGGAAGCCGCCCGCGTGTTGAGCGATGTCGTGAATGGCCAGAGTCAAACGTACCTCAATCACGTCTCCGACATTGCAGCGGCATTGAGCAACATCGACAATGCGATTTCGTCGGATGCACTGGCGCAGATCTTCAAGGATTTCGCCAACATACTCGGCGGTGGTTTCAGCCAGGTACAGTTTCTCGCGGCAAAAACTCTGGCTGAACGTGGCGACCCGCGTGGTAAGCCGATGCTCGAGGAACTCCGCGGAATCCCGGAATCCCGCATCGACGCTACCAACGCGTTGCAGGAGTTGGAGCGGCAAGCCAATCCGGGACCCGAAGGCGGGGTCTCAAACACCGCCGATCGGTCGGCGGCCCCCGCGCAGAAAACCTCCCAACTCGCCGGCCCGCGCCTCCAACTCCGCTGGGTAGTCAGAGGCGACGACGCCAAGGGCAAGACCGTCCTCCCCGCGCCGACGGAATCCGACCCGAACCGGACGCTCGCGGTCGGCGATGACATCGTTCTATCCGAAGCGGACATGGCGAAGGCGACGGTGAAGCAGGAGGAACAGGGGACCTACAGCATCGTGCTTCAGACCACGGATGAAGGCGCGGCAAAACTGGAAGCCGCCACGAAGGAATACATCGGTAAAACCTTGGCCATTGTTTTCGACGGGCAAGTCATCCTCGCCCCCAAGGTGCAAAGCAGCATCGGGAAATCGGTTTCCATCACGGGCCAATTCACCCGGGAGCAGGCGGAGGCAATTGCCCGCGCGATTCACCCGAGCGATTCAGGTGAAGCACAACAAAGCGCCCGTCTCTACGGCCCGAGACTCCAGCTCCGCTGGGTCGTCGAAGGCGACGATGCCAAGGGGAAGTTGATCCTCCCGGCGCCGACCGACTCGGAGCCGGACCGGACGCTCGCCGTGGGTGACGACGTTGTTTTGTACGAAGGCGGCATTGTCACCGCGGGGGTCCAGAAGGAGCCGGATTCGGACCGGTATGCCATCCGGTTTGTTACGAACGAGCAGTGGGCCAAGCGGCTCCACGACGCCACGGAGGAAAACCAGGGCAAACGACTCGCCATCATCTTCGACGGCCGTATCGTGAGTACGCCGGTCGTGCGGGACCCCTTCGGCGAGACCGGCATGATAACCGGTGAACTTTTCCCAGGAAGAAGCCGATGCGATTGCGAAAGCCATCGTGGGCAAAGAGGGACGAGGCAAGGATGAACCGCTTCCGGAACGATTTCTATATGATGCGGAAAGAAACTTTGGCCCAGCAGTCCGTAGAGAGCGGCTGAATATCCATGACCCCGACGCGGCGAAACCTGAGGTGTTACCGGAACCGTTTGTCGACGACATCGGATACGTGCGTTGAGAGGGAAGGTGTTTCTAAGAATGGCTTTTCCGCACTTTCAGCGCTCGAACATGTGCGGGTACTCCGATACCCAGGGCGGCGCTTCGCTCTGCCCTGGGCTATCTTGTGACGGACTTTCAGTCCGTGGGATCCGAACAGAGTCGGCGCTGTGGACCCCACTAAACCTGTGTGTTTCGCTCATTCGAAATTGAGTCGTTCAGATCTGTCCGGACTTCGTGCTACGAAATTCGGATTTGCCTTAGCCGTGTGCACGCGTCGTCGTCTCAGCAGAAATCCCGGCTTTGCCGCCGGATGGAGCGGAAGAACTCGGTCAGCATCGCGCCGCACTCTTCGGCGAGGAGTCCCGGATAGACCTTGGGTTGGTGGTTGAACCGCGGGTCTTCGAGCAAGTTCATGAGCGAGCCACAGGTCCCGGCCTTGGGGTCGTAGGCCCCGAAATACACCTCGGGCACCCGCGCCATGATGATAGCGCCCGAACACATGGGGCACGGCTCCAGCGTCACGTATAGTTTCGTCTCCTCCAAACGCCAGCTTCCGAGCTTGTTGGCGGCCTGGGTGATGGCGAGGATCTCCGCGTGGGCCGTGGGATCCTGCAACAGCTCGCGCTGGTTGTGGGCCTTGCCGATGATGTGCCCCTCGTACATGATGACACACCCCACCGGCACCTCACCCTCTTCCTGGGCCCGCTGGGCCTCGCGGATGGCGTATTGCATGTATCGTACGTTGTCGTCCAGCATAGGCCGCGATTCTGGGCGATGGCCACGGGGAAGTCAACTGTTGGTTGATATATAGCGCAGGCGTCACGCGTGCGAGGTCTGCGGCACGCAACGAGCAGGCGGGACGCCTGCGCTACATTCGTGCTATGATTTGCTCGCGAAAACTAAACCGGCGGAGTCCTTATGAAAACCATCCTCGCGGCAATCGATTTCTCCGATGCGACGGAACGCGTGACTTCCGTTGCGACAGAACTGACCAAAGCCTTGGGCGGGGTCCTGCACCTGCTGCACGTGGAACCGCCGGACCCCGAGTTTGTGGGATACGATCCCGGGCCGCAGCATGTACGTGATCAAGTTGCGCGGTCCATGGCTGAGGATCGGCATGGGCTCGTCCACCTGCGCGATACTTTGCGGTCGAAAGGAATCGAGGTCCACGCGTTGGCCGTGCAAGGTCCCACGGTGCAGAAGATCGTGGAAGAGGCCAAACGGCTCGGGGCGGACCTTATCGTGGCCGGTACGCACGGGCACGGCGCGCTGCACGACCTCGTGCTGGGCAGCGTCAGCGACGGCCTGGTCCGAAAAGCGCCGTGCCCCGTCCTGGTTGTGCCGCGTACGCTCGACGATCCTGCGAAATGATCCTGCCTTCCCCGCTGTTCTCCTTGTCAGTGCATGCGGTCATGTTTAACCCCAAGGGGAGCCGATGATGACAAACAAGATCGACAAGACGGACGCGGAATGGAAAGCGGATCTGACGCCCGAACAGTACCAAGTGTTGCGGCAACAGGGCACGGAACGGGCCTTCACCGGCGCCTATCACGACAGCAAGACGCCCGGCGTCTACGTCTGCGCGGGGTGCGGTCAGGAGCTATTTCGTTCCGACACGAAGTTCGACAGCGGCACGGGCTGGCCGAGTTTCTGGCAACCGTCGGACGAGGCGGCCGTCGAAACCGATACCGATCGCTCCCTCGGCAGGGTCCGTACGGAGGTCCATTGCAGCCGCTGCGGGGGGCACCTCGGCCACGTGTTCGAGGACGGACCGAACCCCACCGGATTGCGCTACTGCATCAACTCGGTGTCCCTCGATCTGAAACCCGAGGACGGATCCTAACGCGGCGCCTGAGCGTACCTGTCCGTGTTGGTCCGTGTGCCTCTGTCCGTGCTATGCTTCGACGCATCGAGGACCCCGAAATAGAAGCATCGCCATGGCCAAACTTACGCTCGATCTGCACGACGTTTACAACAAGAAGCACTCCATCGAAGCGGAATTGAACCGCGTCATCCAGGAGGCGATGGACAAGCGCATCGCCGTCGTCGAAATCATTCCGGGCAAGGGCAGCGGGCAGTTGAAAAAGACGGTCCTGCGCTTTCTCCAACGGCCGGATATCAAACGCCTGTACCACCGGGTGGAGAAAGACAGCAAGAATTTCGGGCGGTTGTTCGTTCATTTCCGTCACTAAGTGCAACTCGCCACGATTGGGATGTATTCTTGGAACGGTGGCGGAATCCGAAGAACATCCCCCTTGATCCCCCTTCAAAGGGGGAACGGTCGCAACGCATCGCGTTGCGATGAAGGCAGGCGTCAAGGTAGATTCGAAGCCGTTCACAAAGGGCGTACCGACGAACAGTCTTGCGGGAAGCTCCCCCCTTTGAAGACGGAACCGACAAAAGTCGACGCTTCGATTTGTGCACAGGAAGAGGAATGCGAAACGAACCGAGAACCTGCACAACTCCGAGGGATACGGCTTGGCCGCTCCCCCTTCAAAGGGGGAAGCTTCACACAACGCTTTGCGTTGTGACAGGACGGGCAAGGACGTTGAACGTGGGCCAGAACGACTGTCCCGGCCGAGTAATTGCTTGGGTCATTCCCCCTTTGAAGGGGGATAAAAGGGGATGTTGCATCAGGAATCGGCACGATCGGCGGTGTACCTGATGGTGCGAGTTGTACCACGGGTAATGAAACGAAAAGAGCAAGAGGCATCCCCATGCGCATCAAAGGCAAACGAGTCGTCCTCTCCTCCGTTACGGTAATTGCGTTGGTGTGCGGTCTCGCCGTGTTGGCGATTCGCTGCCAGTCCCACGGACCCATGCCACAAGGTCAGCCCACCGCGGCCCCCATCGGCCCGGATTGGGTCAACTTGCTGGATGCGGAACACGCCGGCGACTGGAAGAACGTTACCGACGACTCGAACATTTTCGGCATCACCGACGGGGTCCTGCACATTTACGGCCGGACGATCTACCCGTTGCGTTACGTGGCGTACACCCCGGAGAATTTCGGCGACTTCGATTTGCACGTCGAATTCAAGCTGCCGCGCCGTGCCAACAGCGGGATATTCCTCCGCGCGAATCCGGACGACCCGGTGGCGCGGGGGTTCGAGGTGCAAGTCCTGGGCGATCACGGCAAGCTGCCAACCAAGAACAGTTGCGGCGCGATCTACGACGTGGTAACGCCCATGTTTAGCATGTCGCGGCCCGCAGGCGAATGGAACAGCTACGACATCTCGGTCCGGGGTAAACAGGTCGAAGTGGTCATGAACGGCTGGAAGATCATCGACACGGATTTTTCGCTCATGACCGAGCCCATCGGGAAATTCAAGATCGCGTACAACGATCTTCCGCTCGAAGGCCTGATCGTCCTCCAGGACCACGGAGGCGAAGTCTGGTACCGGAACCTCTCCGTCCGCAAGCGATAAAGAGTTACTCTTCGTCCCTTGTAAGCCAGAACCGCATGGTCTTCGACACGATATCCGCCGCATCGTGATGGACCCAATGCCCGGCCCCCGGCACGGTGACCAAAGTCAAGTCCTTTTCCAGCCATTCCCAAGTACGATTCAGCATGGCGTGGCTCAAGGCCCGATCCTCCAAACCGTGAAACATCAACACGGGCAACGTCACCTTGACCACCGGCGACGTGTTTTCCCGGTAGGGCTCGTACGGATAGTTCATCTTGTAGTACGCTAGCATGGCTTCGAAATCGGACTGCCGGAAGGCTTCCAAGTAACGCGCCTTGACGGTGTCATGCTCGTTTGGTGCGACCAGGGCAACCAGGGCTTCCGCCGTCAACATGGACGCGGCGTCCGGCCTCTGGAAGTCGCGGGCGTACTGGCTGTTTTTCTGCTGGTCCTCGTTGTGGGCCAACTCCCGCATGAACCCCCGGGGATGGGGCAGATTACAGATGACCAGCCGCTCGGTCATCTCGGGATGGGCCATCGCAAACATCCACGCGATCGCACCGCCCCAGTCGTGTCCGACGATGGTGGCTTTGGACTGCCCGAAATGTCGAATCACGGCTTCCACATCGGCAACAAGGTGCGGTGCTGCGTACTGTTCGACGCCCTCCGGTTTGTCGCTCTGGTTGTACCCCCGCAAATCGATGGCGACGACGTGAAACCGGTCCGCCACGGCGGCCATCTGGTGGCGCCAACTGTACCAGAAGTCGGGAAACCCGTGAATCATAGCCACCAGTGGCCCGTCGCCAAGAGACACATAGTGAATGCGCACGCCGTTGTTTTCAGCATAGCCGTGGGTTGCGCGGTCAAAAACGTCGTCCGAACCATTTGCATCCGTCAAACTGAAACAGGAAGTGAGTGCAGCAAACATGGCCATGAGGAATCTCCCGGAGGTAGGTTTCGTTTAGAGAAGTACCAGTATAACGGAATGACCTGCCGCCCAGGTTCGCAGTTTGCGCAGTTCGCCGTGACGCGGTACGTGTCTTGAACCGATTTTGGGCGCAACGTACAATGCCTGTGTGGCCGTACCTGCCGTACACTCGCCACGGCGCCGGGCGTCCGTCACGGCCCTATTGTCACGGCGCGGATTCGCAGAGGTCGATCGCGGTGGTCTGCGTTCTTCCTTGTGAGTGACTGCGCTCCAATCAGGCCCAAGCCAAAAGAGGAGTCTGGATGTCGAATTCGAGAGAAAGCGGCCTGAGTACGTATCTGGCCGAAATCTCCCGTATCCCGCTCCTTTCCACGTCCGAAGAGATTCGCCTGGCGACGTTGGCACAAAAAGGAAGTGCGGAAGCACGGCGCAAGCTTATCGTCTCCAATCTACGGCTGGTGGTGAGTATCGCGAAAAAGTATTTGTACTACGGGCTACCCCTTCAGGATCTCATCGAGGAAGGGAATCTCGGTTTGATGAAGGCGGTGGAACGCTACGATCCTACGCGGGGCTGCAAATTCTCGACCTACGCGACGTGGTGGATCCGGCAGGCGATCACGCGAGCATTGTCTAATTACGGGCGTACGGTGCGAATTCCGGTGTACGTCACGGACAACGTGGCGCGGTACAAAAAGACGGCGGAAGAGCTATACATCAAAAGCGGCAAACGGCCCGATGCGGAAGAAGTGGCCGAAGCCATGGGCATCAAGTTGACCGAGGCCCTCAAACTTCAGTCCTTCGTCGACGAAGTCTCCCCGCTGGACAACCCGGAAACGATGAATGACGACAACGGGCGGGGCATCCCGGAGGCATTGGAGCCGCGCCGGGTGGATGAGGCGATTGCCCAGATCGAGATGGACCAGCAGCTCGAAGAGATTATGAAACAGTTGACCGAACGGGAGCAGAAAATTATCCGGTTCCGGTATGGGTTGATGGACGGAAGGGCGCACACGCTCGAGCAGACCGGGCGCAAATTCAGCCTCACGCGCGAGCGAATCCGGCAAATCGAAAATGATGTAATGAAACGGCTGCGCAAATTTGTCACCGAACGAGCGGACGACTTCGGGCCGTGATATGTGGGGGTGAAGCGAGGGGTTCCGATCGGGGGATTTTGGAATTGCATTCGCCCGAACCGTCATTCTAAGCGCCAGCGAAGAATCTCAACTTCGTACTCGACCAAAACCCCGAGATTCTTCGCTGGCGCTCAGCGATGACGGTTTTAAGACCGGGGTTGCAGGAGAGGAGAAGACCAGATGGATCTGGCATCGCTGATACGTAATGTGCCGGACTTCCCCGTGCCGGGGATCCAGTTCAAAGACATCACGACGCTGTTGCAGCATCCGGACGCGTTCCGGCACATCATCGACGGATGGAAGGCGCGGTACACGGACAAGGGCATCACGACTATCGTCGGCGCCGACGCGCGCGGGTTTATTTTCGGCGGCGCTCTTGCCTATGCGATGGGTCTTCCGTTCGTGCCGGCGCGAAAGAAAGGAAAGTTGCCTGCCGACACGATCCATGAGGAGTACGAGCTGGAATATGGCACAGCCACGCTCGAGATTCACCGCGACTCCCTGAAACCGGGCGACAAGGTGGTGTTGATCGACGATCTGCTCGCCACGGGCGGGACCATGCGCGCCATCGCGAACATGGTCAAACGGCTGGGCGCGGAAATTGTAGAAATTGCTTTTGTGGTGGAGCTACCCCCGCTGAAGGGACGTGACAAACTGACCGAGTATCCCGTCTATTCGCTGGTGGAATTCATGGTGGAGTAATAGGACTATGTCGACGCAAACAGTACCCGGTTCCGAAATTCAGGTCAACCGCGAGGTGGAACGTGGACGGCTCAAGCATGCCCTGTTCGATTTTGACGGCACGGTGAGTCTGCTTCGTGAAGGCTGGCAGCAGGTCATGGGTCCCCTCATGGCCGAGATGATCTGCGACGGCGGTACGCCCACGCCGGAGATTGAAAAGGCCGTCGCCGATTACGTGGACGAATCCACGGGCATCAACACCATCCTTCAGATGGAACATCTGGTCGAGATGGTTCGCGCTTATGGAATCGTCCCAGAGGACAAGATTCTCGACGCGCACGGGTACAAGAAGATATACAACGACCGGCTCATGGAACGGGTGCGGGAACGCATCGCGAAACTGGAATCGGGCGACCTGAAACCCGTTGATGTCACCGTGAACGGCTCGCTGGATTTTGTAAAAGCGGTCCACGATCGCGGCCTGAACATGTATATCTTCAGTGGAACGGATCGCGAAGACGTGCAGAACGAGGCCGGACTCGTCGGCGCGGCGCCGTATTTCTCAGAGATCTGGGGCGCGTTGCGCACTTACGCCGAGAGCAACAAGGAAATGATCATCAAGTCCATCATGGGCGAACATGATCTGCACGGGTCGGAAGTGCTGGTCGTCGGGGACGGCCCCGTCGAGATCCGCCTCGCGCACGAACACGATTGCGTTTCGGTCGGCGTCTGTTCCGACGAAGTGCGCGGCCACGGCTGGAGCGAGGAAAAACGTGAACGGCTGACTAAGGCGGGCGCCGACATTCTGATTCCCGATTTCAGTGATTGGCAAACGTTGATGGCGTATCTGTTCCCAGAGGCGTGAAGCGGTCCGGAAAGGTAACTTCCGTGAAGATCGTCGGAGTGCTTGAAACGGCGTTGTACGTGAACGATCTGACCGCTGCGAAGGCCTTCTACCGCGATGTTCTTGGCCTCGAATTCCATGCCGAGCAGGAGGGTCGTCACGTGTTCTTTCGTTGCGGCGACGGCATGCTTTTGCTTTTCAATCCCAAGGAAACCTCCGATTCCGAGATTGCATTTCCTGCCCACGGAACGACGGGACCGGGACACGCGGCTTTTGTTTTGGACCCAGATGAGGTCGATGCCTGGCGCAGTCACTTCGCTCGCCTGGGAGTCCCGATTGAAACGGAAGTGGAATGGCCGAACGGCGGGTTTTCGATCTACTTTCGTGACCCCTCGGGCAACAGCCTGGAACTGGCGACCCGTCGCGTCTGGGGAAAGTAACCCTTCGCGGGCGTTCCGATCTGCGCAGCTACGACGCCCACAAGAACTGGCGCAGGTCATACCCTTTCCCCCGGACCGCCAACGCCGACGCATACGCCGGCTCCGTCTCCAGGGCAAACATGGACCACCGCGCGGCTTCGCCGGCGTCACCCTGTGTAGCCAACAACTCCGCAGGCTCTCCGGGCTTGAGCGACACGTCGAAGGCGTCCAGTGGAAAGGACAGTCCCTCACCGCGCGCCTTGATGTACGCCTCCTTGCGCGTCCAGCAGTTCAAAAATCCCTGCTCGCGCTGGTCCTTGGGAAGCGTGCGCAAGGTATAAGCCTCCCGGGGAGAAAAGAACCGTTCGGCGATTCGCTGCCCCGCAAAATCCGGCCGATGTTTTTCGATGTCGATTCCCACGTCGCGATCCAGCACCATGGCATACACGGCAAGCCGGCCCGAGTGCGCCAGATTGAACCGGAGCGGCGGATCGTCGGAAGTATGTGCCAGAAAGGGCTTCCCGTGAGAACTGTAGGTAAAGGCAAGCAGGGCCGGCTCAACGTCGAGGTATCGCCCCAGGATGTTCCGCAAAATGCCGCGGCCAACGATGTAGTTCTCACGCCCCCCGGGGAAATGAAAGCGGCCGGCCCGTTCCCGTTCCTCGCCGCTGAGCGTTTCCCACAACGCTTCCACCACGGGTGCGGACTGATCCAACCGGGACCTCCAGACGTGCACCTCGCCGGTTGGCAGGCGCAGATTTGCCGGGGGCTCGGACCAGGTCGTGTCGTGTTCGCGATGTGTCATGCCGGCGCGTGCTCCATCCATCGTTCATTCTGAGGATGCTCGAGGAAGGAATCAATGATTGGAATGCAACCGGCACGACGGATCACGCGTCGCCTTGGGGTTCGTATTCCACGCGAGCCCGTTCCAGGCAGCTTTTCAGGGTCGTGCCGACCGTTTCGATGTAGGGCTTGATCAACATTACAGCGTGATTGCCGGGCACGGTGATGACTTCAAGCCCACCGTCCGCCACTTCGCCCCATCCAAGGGTTGGATCGTCGTGGAGCTTGTGCATGACGGACTGATCCTCCGCGCGCAGCAAGGAGATCTTGCCCGAATACGACTCGGGGATGTATTTGAGCAAGACTTTCCAATTGGCCTTCAACACCTTCATCGCGCGGCGCGTGGACGGCTGCTGGACGAGCAACAACCGCGAATCGCGGGAAACCACGTTCGCAATGTCGGCGCGTTTCAGCAGTAGGTGGCGGATCGCGTCGGCCCACGCCCACGTCACATATTCCCAGAGCGACGGCGCGTTCTTGCCGCTGCGCCGCCTCTTGAGGGCCGACGGCAGAATGAGGTAGATCCCGTCGCGGATGTATGGGCCGGTGTGCCGAACCACGTCGAAACACATGATGAGTTGGTTCCAACTCCATTTCAGCCGCTCCCGCCAGCTTTGCGTTCGGAGCGACCCTACACGGGCTTCGGTATCCATGATGGCGAGCAAAGCGACGGTGTGCCCGGCCTTTGTCAACTGCTGCGCGACCTCGAAGGCCACCGCG
Source organism: Candidatus Hydrogenedentota bacterium (assembly GCA_963745075.1). GTDB lineage: Bacteria > Hydrogenedentota > Hydrogenedentia > Hydrogenedentales > SLHB01 > JAHDWY01. The sequence goes on from CAVUWV010000031.1 coordinate 329,455, forward strand.
CCGCCAAACGACCACCCACCCAGGTAATACGGCCCTTCCGGTTGAATGGCACGGATCGCAGCAACGTGCTCCGAAGCCAACTCCTCCATCGTCTCGTAAGGTTCCTGCGTCGGGTTCAGACTCGGATCCTGCAACGCGTAGAAAGGCGTGTCATCGCCGATATACTGCGGCAAATTGAAGTAGGTGTAGGCGATTCCGCCCGCCGGCGCTACGCAGAAGAAGGGTGCATGATCCCCCTTCGGTTGTACGCGAATCACGTGCTGCACGGTCCGCGCTACGGAAGGCTCGCCACCCGAACCCAAGGTTTCCTCGACCGGCAAGGAGTATCCAAGTTCGGTAGCGACGCGCCGCGCATACCCCCCGAGACGCCGCGGCAACCGAATTCGTTTCCACACGGTTCCCAGGGCCGGGTCGATGTCCTGGTGGTTCATGAAATTAGGGTCGCCCACGGGGGCCGACGCCGAGTGCACCCCATCGGTCATCCGTTTTCCTTCATACGGCTTGAGTACCGCCGGATCGAAGGGAATTTCGAGGAACGCGCAAAGCGCTTTCATCGTCTCTTCGGGTTTGCTGACGAGATCCTCGTAGTGCACGAGGTGATGTTTCGACTTGAGCAGGGGCGAGAGGAAGTCGCGGATATTCGCGTTGCTGACCGACCACACATCCTCGCCGAGGGACATGGAATCGGTTTCACCCTCGCTCATGAGGCGTTCAAACCGGTTCCGCATGAAGGACTCGATGGCGGAATAGGGGTGCCGCGCAAGATGAATGTACTTGGCCCCGTCAAACAGCCGTTCGGCGTGTTCGAGCGTTTCGATGCTCGAACCGTACGACGGAGACTTATCGATCAACAGCCGGGGGGCCACCTTCTCCTGGAGCATGGCGTAGACCTTTTCCACCGGCGTGGCCTGTTCCACGAGGTTGTCCAGCAGTGCCTTTGCTTCCTCCGCCGTCAACCCGTTCACCTCCATGAAGGCGCGCTGCAATCCTTCGCCGAGGTACGATTTTCCCAGGTCTTCGCTCCACTCGCGCATAGTGTTGAATTGCAGCAGGTGCAGTTCCGGCGGACAGAACAAGCCGGGATGGCCGGCCAGCATGACGCGGAGCAACGTCGACCCGCAGCGCGGGCCGGACAGCAAGAATGCAATTGGCTTGTTCTTCACGGCGGGGATCGTCGTCCGCAGACGCCGCCGGGCCGTCAGAACGCCCGCACGACCCGCCGGTGATGCGGGCGCGGCCGGTTCAACAACCTCCGGCTTGTGGCTTGCCATTTCTTTAGCAAGGTATGGCGCCAAATCCTGGATCGTCGGCCGCTCGAACACTTCTTTCGGGAACAGCTTCAATCCCAAATCGCGTTCGATACTGTTCAACACTTCCATCATCATGATGGAATCCAGCCCCAACTCGATAAAATTGCGATCGAGCGGAATAGTGTCTTCGTCACGATACAAGACTTTGGCGAGTTCGCGACGCACGTATGCTTCGAGTTCTTCCGGGTGCGCGGACGGCGCGTGCGGTGGTTCAACCGTCGTTGGAGAGCCGTTTCCGGATTGTTTCTTCATCAAATCCGACAATGCGGGCAACCGGCTCAACATGGGCATCTGAGACCCCAGCCGGTCCCAATCCGCGTTCATGACGCCGACTTGCGCGGAATCCGCACGCACGAGACATTCGAGCACGGCGAGGCCGTCTGCCGGCGGAATGCTTTGAATACCGGCTTGGGCCATCCGGTCCCCAGCCGAAGATGCCGCCGCCATGCCAACCTCCGCCCAAGGGCCCCAGTTGATGCACAGCGCGGATTGGCCCTTTGCATGCCGGTAGTGGGCAAGGCTGTCCATAAACGCGTTGGCGGCCGCATAATTCGCCTGCCCCGGCGAACCCATCATGGACGCGGCCGACGAGAACAGGATAAAGAAGTCGAGATCGCCGGCGCCCGTTCCGTTGAATGCACGATGCAGGTGCCAACTTCCGTTGACTTTCGGCCGAAATACCTGGGTCAAGGCGTTGGCATCCATCTGCATCACGGCATGGTCGTCCAAAACGCCGGCCGCATGCACGACGCCTCGAATGGGCGGACGCCCCGCATTCCGGTATTCGTCTACAAACCGGCTCAGTTGATCGCCGTCGGCCACGTCCACCGATGCGACCTCCAGATCGACGCCGCACGCTTCAAGCTCACGCAAAGCGCCAATGCGCTTGGCCACGGCCGATCCCGGTTCGACCGCGTCCCATTCCTGCCGCGGGGGCAGCGGCGTGCGGGAAAGCAGGATCAGGCGGCCGGCGCCGTTGCGCGCGAGCCACCGGCCAACTTCCAACCCCAGCCCGCCGAGTCCGCCGGTCACCAAGTACGCGCCATCGCGCTTGCACTGAAATGCTTCCGAAGATTGCAGGCACGATTCGGACTCGACAAGCGACGCCGCAGATTGCAGACGCGCAACAAATCGTTGGCCGGCGCGGTAAGCGACCTGATCCTCGGCATCGGGGGAAAGGATTTCCGTTGCCAGCGCTCGGCAATTATCCGCCAAAGTAGCCTTATCCACGTCGACGATGCCACCCCAGAGGTCACTGTGTTCGACGGCGAGGCACCGGCCGAAACCCCAGACCGGGGCCTGCATGGGAGGCGCACTCGCATCGCCGGTCCCTATTACTTGCGCGCCGCATGTTAGGAACCACAGTTGCCGCGCCGCGTCGGGTCGCCGCGCTGATTTTGTCCGGGACCCATACAGTGCCTTGGCAAGATGAAGCGCCGACGCGCACCCCAATTGCCGGGCGCGATCCAGATCGGCCGTCGACGCTTCTTCTGCGAAGGTGGCATCGGCACTCCAACAATGAATCACACGGTGCAGGGAACCGGCGAAGTCCGCGACAAGCGTTTCGTAATCGGCAGCCCGATCCGAATTCACCGTGGCGTGAGTATCGTCGACGCGGTCATACGCATCACCGTGCATAACACGGACACATCGATGCCCGAGAGCCTCAAGCTGTTGCGCCAACGTTTCGCCGGCCCCGGCCTCGTCCACGAACACCAGACATTGCAATGCAGCAGGCGCGGTTTTTGCCTCGGTACGCGATTTATCGACCCACTTCAACTGGTACAACCATTCGCTTAGACCGTTCAGACGCGCTGCGGAGTGTTCGGCAGGTTGGGCGACTGACGCCGGAATAAGTTTTGCCGCAGGCATCGTCTTCCGCGCGGCAGGCGTCACATCCAGCCAATGGCGCTCCCGTTCAAAAGGGTACGTCGGCAGGTTCACTCGATTCCGTACATAAGGCCCGTCAAAACCGCGCCAGTCTACCGGCACGCCACTTATAGACAGTTTCTGCAGGCTGCCCAGAACAACGGTCCAATCGTCTTTTCCCTTGGACAGGGACGGCAGCCAGACCGCCGCACCGCGGGGCAGGCATCGCGCACCCATCCCTGAGAGTACGGGCGCGGGACCCGACTCCAGGAACAGCGCATAGCCCGCCTCGTGCAGCGCGCGGATGCCCGCGTCAAATTGCACGGCCTGACGCAGATGTGCGCGCCAGTAGGCGGCGTCGAATACATCACCCTCGGTCACGAGCCTGCCAGTCAGGTTGGATACGACGGGAATCCGGGGCCCGCGGTACTGAACCTTGCGGGCCGCCGCCTCGAAATCCTCCAGCATAGGCTCCATCAACGGCGAATGAAACGCGTGGGAGACGGTGAGGCGTTTGCAGGTAATCTTCTGCGCTTCGAACTGCTGTACCATCGCGTCGACCGCTTCCGCGTCGCCCGAGATCACCGTGTTCTTAGGACCGTTGGCCGCAGCGATGGAGACGCGGTCTGCGTGGCCGGTAAGCGCTTCCGCTACGGTGTCGCGGTCGGTCAATACCGCCACCATGGCGCCGCCTTCCGGCAGGGCGCCCATGAGGCGGGCTCGCTCGGCAATCAGTTTCAACCCTTCTTCCAGATCGAAAACCCCCGCGACGCACGCGGCCACGTACTCGCCGACGCTGTGCCCCATGACGGCGTCCGGTTCGATGCCCCACGACCGCCAGAGTTCGGCCAATGCGTATTCAATCGCGAAAAGCGCGGGTTGCGTGTAGGAGGTTTCATCGATGGGCGATTCGACGCCTTCTTCGGGATACAGCACGGACAACAACGGTTGTTCGCGAAGATCGCGAAGAATCGCATCGCACCGGTCGAGGGCTTCACGGAACACGGGTTGGGTTTCGTACAACATGCGCCCCATGCCGACGTACTGCGAGCCTTGACCCGTAAACAGAAAGGCCACCTTCGGCCGTACGCCGCGCCGTACCGCGCCGGCAGCACTGCGATCGCTGTTCTCTCCTGCGCAATAGGATTGCAGCGCTTCGATTAGTTCCATCGCTGAATTCCCGCGAGCAGCGAGCCGGTGTTCGAACAATGCACGGCACGTGTTGGCGGTGAAACAAACGTCGGCGGCTTCGGAAGCATCTTCGCCGCTTAGGCGCGCCGCATAACGCTCCGCCAAACGCGTTAACGCGGCCTCCGTGTGGGCTGACAACGTCAGCGCATGCTGCGGCCGTTCTCGAGGCGAGTCGATCGCCGGAACATTGGCCGGCGCCTCTTCCAGAATGACGTGGGAATTCGCGCCGCCGAATCCAAACGAACTCACGCCCGCGCGACGTGGCACTTCGCGCTTGTCCCACGCTTTTCCACGAGTAACGATTTCGATGGGCGTGTCGTCCAGCTCGATGAGGGGATTTACTTCGTTGAGATGCAAATGCGGCACAAACGCGCCGTGATGGAGCATAAGCGCGGTTTTGATCAGCCCGGCCACCCCGGCCGCCGACTCCAAATGTCCGATGTTCGTCTTTGCCGACCCGAGGTACAACGTCTGGTTCGAACCGCGTCCTTCGAGAAGAACGGCTTTCAGCGAATCGACCTCGATGGGATCGCCCAGGGCCGTGCCGGTTCCGTGCGCTTCCACGTAATCGATATCCGGCGGTGACAGGCCCGCGTTCGCTAACGCCTGACGAATGACCGCCTGTTGGGCCTGCCCGTTTGGCGCAGTCAGGCCGTTGCTGCGGCCGTCGTGATTGACCGCGCAACCACGGATAACGGCATAGATGCGGTCACCATCGGCCTGGGCGGCAGAGAGCCGTTTCAACACCACCACGCCGCAGCCTTCACCGCGCACGTAACCGTCGGCACTCGCATCGAAGGTCTTACACCGGCCGTCCGGCGACATCATCCGGGCGTGGGAAAATATCATTTGAATTTCGGGAGAGAGAATGACGTTTACACCGCCCGCGAGCGCCAGCGTGCATTCATCGTCGCGCAAGCTGCGGACGGCCTGATGCACGGCGACGAGGGAAGACGAGCACGCCGTATCCACCGCGATGCTCGGGCCGCGCACATCCAGAAAATAGGAGAGCCGGTTTGCGGCCAGACTGTGGGCGTTGCCGGTCCCCGCGTAGGCGTCAATCAAATCGGGGTCGTTACATTGCAGGCGGGCGTAGTCGTTCGCGCTGATCCCCATGAACACGCCGGTCGGGCTGCCGCCCAAGGTGTCGGGCGGAATGTTCGCGTTTTCCAGCGCCTCCCACGCCACCTCCATGACCAACCGCTGCTGCGGGTCCATGCGCGCCGCTTCGCGCGGGGAAATACCGAAGAACCCGGCATCGAACCGGTCGATGTGGTCCAGGAAACCGCCCTTGCGGGTATACATCTTGCCGATGGTCGCGGGAAACGGATCGTAATACGCATCGTTGTCCCAGCGATCCGCCGGAACGTCGGCGACCGCGTCTTTCCCTTGGGCGAGCAACGTCCAGAACGCTTCCGGACTATCCGCGCCGGGAAACCGGCAACCGATTCCGACGATGGCAACCGGTTCGTCCGGATTGGCATCGGCAGAACGAACTTCGGTCTCGGAAGCGTCGGTGTCTGCCGCGAGGTATCCCGCGAGCGCTTCGATGCTCGGGTATTCCCAAAGAAGCGTTGGAGAAAGCTTGCGGTCGAGCCAGTCTTCCAAATCGCCGGATAGCGTCACCGCTTCGCGCGACGAAACGCCGAGACCGTCAAAAGAGCCATGGGGATCGATATCTTCCGCGGGCACACCGAGTTCTTCGGCCAAATGCGCGATGAGCCATTCCTGAATGGCCTGTTTCGTCTTCACGTGAACTTCTTCTCCACCACTTTCAAATCGAGAGGGCACGAACTTCGCGTGCGATTCGTGTCTGTTGCGCCACCAGAGCTTCAGCCGGTGGTCAGTACTTCCAACGTATTGGTCAAGAAACGTTTGCGGTTGGCTCGCCGCTGAATCTTGCCGCTGCTGGTTTTGTCAATCGTCCGGGGGGCGATCAGGCAAACCCGATGCACCCGAAGATCGTGATTCTCGGCGATCGCCCGGCGCACCGCCGATATGACGTCTTTGCCGTCACCGTCTTGGGGCAAAACGGCCTCCGCGATCACGGCAAGTTTCTCCTGACCGTCGATATCGAGCGAAAATGCCGCGCAACATCCGGGGCGAATCGCCGAATGACTCCGTTCCACGGTATGCTCGATATCCTGCGGGTAGTGGTTCAACCCGTCGACAATAATCATATCCTTGATACGGCCCGTTACGAAAACGAACCCGTGCTTCACGAAACCCAGGTCACCCGTCCGCAAGAAGGGACCTTCGTCGGTGTCGGCGAGCCGCGCGTGAAACGTTTCCTCGGTCTCCTCGGGGCGGTTCCAGTAGCCGTCGGCAACCGTGGTGCCGGACACCCAGATTTCGCCGACGGTATCCGGCGAACACTGGATGCACGACTCGGGGTCGACGATGATCACGCGGGTGTCGTGGCAGGTTCGCCCGCACCCCACCAAGGTGCGCACGTCGTCGCCGGGTGCTTTCGCTTCGACGACGCGATGCCGCTCCAGTTCCGAGGCGACGACCGGCAACAACATCGGTTTCAGCTTTGCCGTCGTCGACACCATTAAGGTGGCTTCGGCCAAACCGTACCCGGGATGCAGCGCATCCCACCGAAATCCACAGGACCGGAACGTCTCCGCGAACCGCTCCAGCGTTTCCGGCCGAATGGGTTCCGCGCCGTTGCCCGCACTCCGCCAACTACCGAGGTCCAACGTCGCACGCTGTTCCGGTGTTATTTTGCGCGTACACAGGTCATACGCGAAGTTGGGCGCGCAACTGTGCGTTGCCTTGTACCGGGAAATTGCCCGGAGCCAGCGCAACGGCCGCTGGAGAAACGCGAGCGGCGACATCATGTAGCACGTTGCGCCCAGATAGATCGGCAAGAGGAGGCCGAAGATAAGCCCCATGTCATGGAAGGCCGGCAGCCACGTCACAAAACGAAATTCGTCCTCCCTCTCCCACATGGCGCCCATGTTCAACATATTATAGAGCAGGTTGCGATGGGTCACCATCACGCCCTTGGGCTCCGAGGTCGATCCCGAAGTGTATTGAAGAAACGCAACAGTATCGGGCAAAACTTGCGGATCGTTCCAGGTCGTTGCCAGATCATTCGAGACCGTATCCGTGGCCAGCCATTCGAATTCGCCGAAGTACGAATCGTACGCGGCGAAACCCTTCTCCATTTCCAACAAGCAGGTCACGGTCAGGGCCAAGGTGGTACCTGCATCCCGCGCAACCACTTTGAGACGGGGGAGACTGCGATTCAGCCGGCCGGGGTCGGGCGGATACACGGGTACGGCGACGACACCGGCATACAGGCACCCAAAAAACGCCGCGACATAGTCCAGCCCCGGAGGATACAGCATCAACACACGGTCGCCGGGATTGCACCGTTCCAGCAATGCGACGGCAATGGCCCGGGCACGCCGGTCCACCGCGCCGAAGGTGTACCGGGCCCCTTCTTCCTCCCCGTCGTCCAGAAACGTATAGGCCATGTGGTCGGGACGATGGAGCGCGCGATTCTGCAACAGTTCGACCAGCGTCTCACCATGCGCGGACCAAGTATCCATCTCGGGCGCAATCCCTGGTGAATCCATCTGAGGCCGGACACGGTCTGCCCGGATTTGTTGTGTCATGAAAAACTCTCCATACCCACGTGTATCGCGCCGCAACGGCGCCCCCGGAACCCCGTTCCGTCAATATCTCGACATTGGTTCAACCTTAATCCCGAACGGGAAACAATTACGATCGTGCTTTTGACCATACGAAGGGCATCAAGGTTACATACCCCTGCCCCATCTTATGGTATCACAAGGAGTTGCAGGGACGCGGAAATGGTATCCTACAAGTAAATCCCCGGTACCGGTTTGGACCCGCACCCGCAACCTCTCCCGCCGATGCGCCCAAATCTGCAAATCCATACAAAATCATGACTTCCAACGCGGGAAACAAATGCCGAGCATACCAATTCGGCATGGGAAAACACAAACGGCAACCACTCGCCCGCGTGCGAGTACGCATTGAATTGCGGTACAACGCAAGCCGTATTCGGGACAACGCCGCTGGAAAGGAGATGGTCCTTTGGAAATTGCGCTCTACCAGGTTGACGCGTTCACATCGACGCCATTTCGAGGAAACCCTGCCGCCGTCTGTCCGCTGGACTCCTGGTTGGACGACGCCGTGCTCCAAGCCATTGCGGCTGAGAATAATCTTTCGGAAACTGCGTACCTCGTCCGGTCGGACGGAGCTTACGAACTTCGCTGGTTCACACCCACCACGGAAGTCGATCTGTGCGGTCATGCCACGTTGGCGTCGGCCCACGCGCTATACACGCAACTTGGATACAACAAACCTGAGATTCATTTTCAGACCAAGAGCGGCACGTTGGTGGTAAGACGCCTGAACGGCCAGTACGAGATGGACTTCCCGAGCCGTCCCCCGGAACCATGCAGCGCAGACCCGAAGCTGATTCGTGCGTTGGGTGTGAAGCCGCAGGAAGTATTGGCTTTCCGCGATCTGTTCATGGTGGTTACGACGGAAGATAAAGTGCGAAATGCCGCACCGGATTTCGGGTTGCTCGTCGAGTTAAACGCGTTCGCCGCCATGATCACCGCGCCCGGAACGGATTGCGACTTTGTCTCACGGTTCTTCGCACCGTCCCAGGGCATCAACGAAGATCCCGTGACGGGCGCTGCTCACTGCACGTTGACGCCGTACTGGGCCAAGAAACTGGGAAAGAAAAGCTTGTTCGGCAGACAGGTATCCGCACGCGGCGGAGAGATTTGGTGCGAGGATCGCGGCGACCGCGTTGCTGTCTGCGGAGAGGCGGTGCTGGTGCTGGAGGGCCGCATTATGTTTCCGTAGCTGATCGCGCCTCCGTGCCGTTCTGACTACCACGAGTCCTCGAGCTTCGCCCAGGCCTCGTCATCGGCGCACACATCGGGAATCCCGATATCCGCCACGACGACGCGGCCCAGATATTGCTCGGCCGCCGGATTCCCGAAGCCCTTCTTACTGAATTGAAGGGTCACCGTTGTCGTCGCATGAACGCAGCACCCGCCGATTTCGCCGGTATCAGCATCGAGGCCCGAGGGAAGATCGACGGCGACCGTTTTGACGGGCGGCCACGATGCTATGGCGGTCTTGAAGGGCTCACGGACCTCGCCTTTGACGCCCGTGCCGAGCATGGCGTCGACCAGATAGGCGCAGTCCGCCAGGTTTTCCATCGCGGCGGCCACGTCCCGCGGCTGCGGCGCGACACGAACGAATCCACCCAGTTTCCGGTAGGCGTCGAGGAAGGTTCGCGCGTCCCCCGTGATATCGTCCGGGTCGGCCAGCATCACCACGCGCGTGTCGAATCCGCCCAACAGGGCTAGCCGCGCGACGACATAGCCATCGCCGCCGTTGTTCCCTTTTCCACACACGACGCCCACGGGGCCTTTCTCAATCTCGCGGAACACGGCGGCTCCCGCAGTGTTCATCAAGACCGCGCCGGGGATTCCCAACTCCTCGATGCAACGGCGGTCGGCTTCGCGCATTTGTGCGGCAGTCAAGGTCCTCAGGGAACGGCCCTCCTTCGCTATGACGGTTGTGATCGAGTGGTCCTGCGTCGCCCTCTACCGCTGGAGTCGCACCGGCGGAGCGGTTGCGGCGGGTGCACGCAACGGCTTAGGCATCGGCCGGGGCGCTGGGATCGGGCGACCGAAGGACATCACGACGCGATACGTCACGACAGCCTCGCCGTCTTTCGGCACGTCGACCGTGAACACTGCAGTGCGGGCATCCTTCTTCACAAAATCCTGGGACTTCTCGCGGATGTCCCAATCGCCCGGCATCGGCTCGACGATATCCACGGTAACCGGTACCTCTTTGTGGTTGCGAATCTTGATCTCGTAGGCGGATTCAAAGACGTTGTCGGCGATTACCTGGTAGTCGGTTTGCGTGCGTTCGCCAACGATGTCAAAGGCGTTGCCGAGACGGAGCCGTACTTCTTCGTCTTTTGGCGTGTGCTTGATGCGATCCTCGCCCGCGAACTGGAGCATGCCTTCGGAATCTTCCTGGTAAACGCGCATGGTCCCCGCGGGCAACGGGATCCCGAGATGGTTCTTCTCTTCGTTCTGAAACACCAGGAACACACCGACGTTTTCGTGCGTCAAGGGCGCAATCTTCTGACTGTAATACGAACCGTTCCCGCGATACTCGTACGCTTTCTTCGCGGAAACGCCATCAGCCGTGAGCAGGCTGACTTGTTTGGATTGGTTTTGTTTTATCGTCGTACGCCGCGGCATGGAGTACAGGTGGTACTCCGCGAAGGATTCCTCAACAGGAAGCGCTTTTCGTGCCATTGCCACCCCGCCTCCACCACCGAATCCGCCTCCACCCGCCTGTACGATATTTACGTCGCCCGCGACGAGTTTCAGCTTCGCGTTGGTATACGTGGCACCGGATTGATTGTTCAGGGTGACCCACCCTTCGAGATCCAGCGACGCGTCGTCCTTGGCCAAGGTAATCACGTAATCGGCCTGCCAGGAAAGGCCGCCGGTGAGATAGGTCGCTTCGATGGTTTGATCCGTGCCTTGATTGTCGAGGAGCCAGATGAGCGACGGCCGCGCGATCAGGTTCTCCGGAATCTCCGGCAAGACAACCTGGCCGGGATAGCCGAGATAAATCTCGTCGCCCACTTTGTAGATGGGACCTTCGTTGACACTCAGCAATTCGGCATCGGTCCGTCCCACGTTGATTTCGTTATTGAAGTTGACCAGCGATACCTGTTTGCCGACGTACTTCTCCATCAGTTTCGAGGGGCTGATGAGGTCGTATTCGTAGTTCTGCTCGAGGATTTGCAGGGTACCCGGCGCCGAAACTGACTTGAGGCTTACCGTTTCCGGCTGGATTTGTTGAGCCACGTCGGCAAAACGCAGTTCCTGTTCACCCGGCAGGAGTTTGATGGCGCGCGTGTCTCGCACCAGGGCGAGATTGTTGTTGTATACGGTGACGGCGACGTCTTTCTGATCGGCCAGGGTGGTCTCGGGGCCGATTCCCGCGGCTTTCAGCGGATCGCTGAGGGATAGCGAACTCACCCGTACGGTACGTGGTCCCGCGCTGATCTGTACGTTCTGCAACTCCGCAAAGGATACGGTTGCCGCAAGAACCGCCGCAAACCAAACTGCCATTCGTCTCATGTTCGTGTTTCCTCCCAGCATCTAATACTTCACGCGCACGCGGTACGACACGGTGACTTCACCGTCTTTCGCAACCGGCACCGAGAACACCGCCGTGTGTGCGTCCTTTTTGGTGAAATCGTGAGACTTGCTCAGAATCTCCCAGTCCGACGGCATGGGCTCCACAATATCGACAACAATGTCGCTCTCTTTGTGATTCCGAACGGTCACGTCAAAGGCCGCTTCAGACGTGTGGTACCCAAGTACTTGGAAATCAGTCTGGACCCTTTCGCCGATCACGTCAAACGCGTCGCCCATGCGCAGCGTAACGGTCTCGTCCTTGGGCGTGTGCTTGATGTTGTCTTCACCGGCGAACTGGAGCATCCCTTCGCTGTCTTCCTGGTAGATCCGCATGACGCCCGCCGGCAGGGGAATCCCGAGGCCGTTGGCTTCTTCGTTTTCGAACTCCAAGAAGACGCCGACGTGCTCCTCGCCTGTCGGTGGAATCTGCTGGCTGTAGTAATTGACCTGGCCCCGGTATTCGTACTTCTTCGCACACTTGACGCCGCTGCCATTGAGCAACGCCAATTGCTTGGACTGGTTCTGCTTAATGGTGGTCCGCCGCGGCATGGTGTACAAGTGGTACTCGGCGAAGGCCTCCTCTTTCGGCATCGGTGGGGCCGCGGCAGGTCGTGCCGAAAAGTCCATAACCATGGCGACATCTCCCAGGACCGGTTGGACGACGTTAACGTCGCCCGCTACGAGCTTCAGCTTGGCGTTGGTGTATGTCGCGCCGGACTGGTTGTTCATGGTCACCCAGCCCGCCAGGTCCAGGGACTGGTCATCCTTCGCGAGCGTCACCACGTAGTCCGCTTTCCAGCTCACGCCATTGGTAAGGTAGGTCACTTCAAGCGTCTGGTCGGCCCGGTCGTTGGACAGCAGCCAGATCAACGACGGTTCGGCGATGAGGTTGTCCGGGATTTCCGGCAGCACGACATTGCCGGGATGCCCGAGGTAGATTTCCTTGCCGACCTTGTAGACCGGCCCTTCGTTCACGCTGAGCAACTTGGCGGGTGTGCGGCCCAGGTCGACCTGGTTGCTGAAGTTCTGGAGATAGACGTCCTTCCCGACGTATTTCTCCATCAACTTCGAGGGACTGATCAGGTCGTATTCGTAGTTCTGTTCCAGAATCCCCACGGACCCCGGCGAGGACGCGGACTGCAGACTCACGGTCTCGGGCCGGATCTGCTGGGCCACGTCCATGAATTGGAGCGACAGTTCGCCCGTCGGCAGATGCACCTTACGCGTGTCGCGCACCAGGGCGAGACCGTTGTTGTACGCGGTAACGGCCACGTCGGTCTGATCGCCCAGGGACGTCTCGGCGCTACCCGTCTCCTGAGCGGTTGCGCCCGCCGCGAATAGAACGATCACAAGTGCCGCCGATACATGCCGACGCAAACGAGCGAGAAACTGGGGAAATAACATCCCCCTTGATCCCCCTTCAAAGGGGGAATTGACCGCAACGCTTCGCGTTGCGTGTTCGGCCGGAGCGAACTCGACTTTCGGGTATGCGTTAGCACAGTTTCGAGTGTATGCGGATAGGCAAGCTTCCCCCTTTGAAGGGGGATCAAGGGGGATGTTATTCCTCCGCCCCGGCGTTTTTGGGATGTATCCTTCATCGCGTTCGAGCGCATGCGTTGGCAACGGGTTCATGTGTCGTACACTCCCCGGTTAGAACGTCACGCGGACGCGGTAGGAGACCTTGGCCTCGCCGTCTTCCGGCACGGCCACGTGAAAGATCGCCGTACGCGCGTCTTTCTTCTCGTGTTTCTGTGACTCGCTCACCATCTCCCAGTCGCCGGGCATGGGTTCCACGATGTCGACGACGATGTCCTGTTCCTTATGGTTCCGGATGGAGATATCAAACGCGGCTTCGTGGGTATTGCTCCCGTAGACTTTGTAATCGGTCTGCACGCGTTCGCCGATGACATCGAAGGCGTCGCCCATGCGGAGCGTGACTGTTTCGTCTTTCGGCGTGTGCTTGATGTTGTCTTCACCGGCGAACTGGAGCATGCCCTCGCTGTCTTCCTGGTAGATCCGCATGACGCCCGCCGGCAGCGGGATACCGAGGCCGTTGGCTTCCTCGTTTTCGAATTTCAGGAACACGCCCACGTGCTCTTCACCCGTCGGTGGAACCTGCTGGCTGTAGTAATAGACCTGCCCGCGGTATTCGTACCTCTTCTCGCACTTCACGCCGTTGCCGTTGAGCAGCGCCAACTGCTTGGATTGGTTCTGTTTGATGGTCGTGCGCCGCGGCATCGTGTAAAGGTGGTACTCGGCGAAGGATTCCTCCTGTGGCATGGGCATCGCGGCCGCAGCCTCCAGAACCATACGGCCTCGCTCCGTCCGTTGCGGTTGGTTACTCACCACATTCACATCGCCCGCCACCAGCTTCAGTTTCGCGTTCGTGTACGTTGCGCCGGACTGGTTGTTCATGGTCACCCAACCCGCCAGGTCGAGGGATTTGTCGTCCTTGGCCAGGGTGACGACGTAGTCCGCCTTCCAGCTCACCCCGTTGGTGAGATAGGTCACTTCCAGGGTCTGATTGGCCTGCGTGTTTTCGAGCTTCCAGATCAGAGACGGTTTGGCGATAAGATTCTCGGGGATCTCCGGCAGCACGACGTTGCCCGGATGCCCGAGAAAGATCTCGTCGCCGACTTTGTACACAGGGCCTTCATTCATGCTGAGTAGCTCGGCCTCGACGCGCCCCATGTCGACCTGGTTGCTGAAGTTCTGCAGCCACACTTTCTTGCCCACGTACTTTTCCATCAACTTCGACGGGCTGATGAGGTCGTATTCGTAGTTCTGTTCCAGAATGCCGACCGAGCCCGGCGCAGACGCGGATTGCAGACTGACCGTTTCGGGCCGGATCTGCTGGGCCACGTCCATAAATTGCAGGTCGAACTCGCCTTGCGGCAGGGAGAGCTTGCGCGTGTCGCGCACGAGGGCGAGCCCGTTGTTGTACGCCGTCACGGCCACGTCGGTCTGGTCGTCGAGGCTCGTCGCCACGCCTTCCGCATTCGCCGCCACGGCACTCGCGGCGATCGCCAACATCATCATCCATTTCATGGTCCGGTTCCTCCGGTTGAAAGCGTCCCTTGCACACCTGTGGACGAGCAAGCGGCTCATGTCCTGCGAGAACCTTAGACACTTCCCTGCGTGCCGGGTTCGAATTCAGCGAATCGATCAGTCCTGGGGAATCGTTACACCGCCGGGCTGGGGCACCACCTCGTATACCCGGTCCGAAGCATCCCCTTCTTCCTGACCGATCATGGGCATCGTGTATTCCACATTGGGATCGGGCGCCGCCTTCAGGATGAAATACTCGACATTCGGATCCGGCGTAACCAACAGTGTGGGAAAGCGATCCAGCAGATCCCGTTGGGTACTCGGTTCAGGGGTCGCCATCCGAATACGAAGATGGGTTGAGTCCGGTTCCGCCATGAGAATCCGGGGTTGTGCAAAGGTCACGCCAATGCTTTGTTGCGAAATTGCCCCGTCCTGCGGAATCGCTACCGGCCGATCCCTATCGGCCGTCGTGCCGCATGAAAGCAGGAAGACCATAGCAGCGGCAAGAACGGACTTGGTCATGATGATACCCCTTCTCGTCTCCGGGAATATTCCCGCCGGTACGGCACAAACAGGCTCCACATCACCGCGCCCATTAGTATAACGCGCGAGCGGCCTTCTTTTGCGACTTCCATTCCCGAGCCGGGGTTCTGTGCTCTGGGACGCGGCATAACCTACCGTTATCCACCGATCGCACCGATTCTCACCGATTTGCGGTTGGGGCTCGGGCGTCTCGCCCGTGTCTTCACACCAGAGTCAGGAAAGCCGCCTTCTAAAACCCGAACGCTATCGGTAGCGCTTCGTTCAACGGCTCCGTGCAGCCGGGACCCCCATGGCTAACCCCTCCGCCCTGTTGCCAAGGTCTACCCGCGACGCGGCCTTACGCTTCGATCCAAACCACGGGCGAGACGCCCGTGCCCCTTTGGTGTCCTTTTCTTGGATTGGTGGATAAGAAAACGCTCGACTGCAATCCCGCTAACCCGCGGCGAGAATTGCCCGTGGCGTCTCTGTTATTGGGGTTTGTCTCTAGTTCTGTGCTTCGACTTTCGCCCGTTCCTCGTTCCGGTCGGGGTACGCGATACCCCACACGACTGCAACGCCCCGTGCCCACGGGGTAGCGCCCTGTTTTCATTTGGCGTCAACCGTCGACCGGTATGTCACACACGGAAAGGACCCCCTCATGCGCAACCGCATCTTCCTGATCAGCCTCGCCATCCTCCTCTTCACCGCCATCGGCGCCGCGCCCCGCTACCTCGAAGAACTCCGCATCGGCGGCGGCTACAACGACCCCGTCAACGGTGGCGCCGACTTCGAATCCGACGGCGACATCCTCACCAACGGCGCCCTCACCGTCGAGGGACCCACCACCCTCGAAGACGATCTCCACGTGAATGGAAACGACATCTTCACTACGGGGATACTCTTTACTTGAATCCGGCGGGGGCCGGCCGGCTCTTTGTCGGTGCGAACGTTACCCAATTGGAGAACGCTACGGCAGGCTGTGGTTCGTGAATACGGTTGGTAGCAACACTCACTTTAGATTCTTCATGCCCGACTCAACCGGATGCGAGCCAAGACTTCGGCTCCATCTGGTGCGACGTTGACGATTCCACTGACGGTTCGGAGGACGCGACACTTCGATTTGCGTTGGTAAGAAACGGGACGTACGACTACGACGTATTCTCGGTAAACAGTGAAGGTGACGGACATTTCGATGGCGGCGTTGCCGCAACCGGTGGCAAATTGGAATCTGGCGTGGACGGAGGATTTCGCGGTGTACTCGCGGCGACGCGCGGAACGGACGGTACCGAACCTGCCTGCATAGAACTTCAATCGAGGAACGGCACCGCATGGTACTTGTTTGTGGAGGACGACGGCACGGTTCGCATTCACAGTGCCTTACCCAGCAGCAATTCCGACGGCGCGATCGTCGGATTACAGAACTAGATGCCGTCACACGGTTTCGTTCTGGCTACCGACCCGCCAACTCATTTAATTTCGGTGAGGAACCAGCTTCGCCAATCGACTGCAGCGGGGAATGTCAGAAAGTCTTCCTGGCCGCAGGTCGCATAGATGAGAACTTGGCCGCCTTCGTCGGTACGGAAGACGAGTTCGTTGGTGCGAAAGCGGTCGCTCCGGTCGAGCCGTAGGGCGGCGGCGGAAAGTTTGTGCATGGTATTGCCCACTTCGCACGCGGAAACCACGACGGGGGCGTGGGCCCGGTTGGCAGCGGTAATGGTCAGGCGGTATTTGGTCCCGGGTTTCAATTGCACGGACGTACCGAAGCGGTCGAAGAACGATGACGGCCCGGTGGGCTGATGCCAGGTTTGACGGACGCCGACCACGCCGTCTTCGAAGGTATACGGTTCGATCGTACTGTCGGTCTGGCCCGGCGGCGCGCCGGAGGCCGCGGCGTGGTGCCATGACGCGGGGACCACTGAATCGGACGGCCAGTCCTGGAACCCGGGGTTCGCGATAAGGTTTCCGGGGGGTTCTTCGGCGATTGTGTCGCCCGCTTCCACCGAGCCGGTTACGGGCGTCTCGGAAAGGCGCGCGGCGATCTGCGCGGCATCGGGCAGATAGGGAGCCAGTTGCCGGGCGAATAAGCTTGCCACGAGCGGCGCCGCTTCCGGCGTCACGTGGTCACCGTCGGCGTAAAGGCCGATGGTGATGGCGTCAGCGTCCGTGATGTCGAGCAGTGGAACGTCATGGCGGGCAAGGTACGCATCCAACGCAGCATCGTACTGGAGGAGTCCGTCGGAACGCGGCACGCCGAAGGCGTCCCTGCGCCGTTTCCAACGCACGAAGGCGAGCCGGGAACCGTACTGTGGGCAGCCTCGATAAGATGCGGCAAAAACGAGAGATCCACGCGTTCTGAAAAAACAAATGAAGCATCGGTTCGCCGGGCGGCATCGGCGTTTTGCTGGAGTTTAGTGAACAGGGCCTCGTCCATGTTCTTATCCTCAAACACGCGGAGGATTATATCGTCGATCGCCGCGCTGCCGCCGGCGCCGGTCAACCACCCGGCAACATCTTTCGCGCCGTTCACGAATTGATCTTTGTAGGTTGTCCGGTTCCGGTAGACGGGCAGATTGTCGTACAAA
>CAVUWV010000032.1:0-167484 GCA_963745075.1 Candidatus Hydrogenedentota bacterium
CCGCGCTCTTTCCGTCGGGATCGGTAACCGGCGCGCCCAAGGTGCGGACCATGGAAATCATTCGTGAAATCGAAATGGGTCCACGTGGCGCATACTGCGGCGCTATCGGCTGGTGGGAACCGTCCGGCCGCGCCGCGTTCAACGTGGCTATCCGCACCGCGACGGTGGACACCGAAACCGGCGACGCGGAATACCCCGTGGGCAGCGGAATTACGTGGGACTCTTCTCCCGACGGCGAATACGAGGAGTGTCTGGCCAAAGCGGCTGTACTGACTGCACAGCGTCCCGTATTTTCCCTGATAGAGTCTCTCCTTTATACCAATGAATACGTGTTGCTCGAACGGCATATGGAGCGGTTGGCGGTCAGCGCGCGGTATTTCGACTATCCCTGCAATGTGGAAACGATCCGCCTGAAACTCGCCGAACTCGCGCCAACCCTGGGCGGCAGACCGCACAAAGTACGCGTGCTCGTGGATGCCAACGGCCGAGTCCGCATCGAATCCGGGCCTGCACCGCAAACGCGATGCGTGAAGCTAGGACTCGCCCGCGACCCGGTCGATCCGACGAATTTGTTCCTTTTCCACAAGACGACGCACCGCGCTATATACGATGCAGCCCGCGCGTCGCGGCCGGATTGTGACGACGTGCTTCTGTGGAACGAACGCGACGAAATCACCGAAAGCACCACGGCCAACGTCGTGGTCGAACGCGACGGACGGCTCGTGACGCCGCCGATCGCGTGCGGGCTGCTCGCCGGAACGTTTCGCGCCGAATTGTTGGCACGTGGCGAGATTCACGAGGGCGTTGTCACAAAACATGATTTATCACGATGTAGCGCGATTCACCTGGTGAATTCCGTACGCCGTTGGATTCCGGTTACACTCGTGCCCGAATCCCAGTTCGCGCCGGAAGGCGTTCATGTGTGACGCACCAAAGCGATATTGGAGGGAACGATGGGCTTATCGATGTTTGCGCTAGTGTTGGGTCAGATCGTGCATGCGGCGGGTGAGCCTGCAGCACCGTTGCCCAACACGGAACCTTTAACGATCACCGGTGAACCGGTTCAAGCCATGGTCGCCGGGATCGATGCGCATCTCATGGGTTTGCTCGATGCCAGCACGGCTAATCGCATTCGGTACTGGCACCGTGATTTCTCCTCGCCGGAGGCATATACCCAATCCGTCGAAGCCAACCGTCAACACCTGGCCCGAATTATCGGCGCGCACGAGGATCGCGATGCCGGAACCATGGAACTCGTCGCGACGACCGATCAACCTGCGTTGATTGCGGAATCGGACACCTACCGCGTCTACGTCGTCCGCTGGCCGGTACTGCGCGGGATATATGGCGAGGGACTCCTGCTGGAACCGAAGGACGACGCCATCGCGAACGTCGTGGCTCTCCCCGACTGCGACTGGACGCCCGAAATGCTCGCGGGGTTGGCAGAAGGAGTTCCACCGAAAGCACCGTTTGCCCGCCGTCTCGCCGAAGGCGGGTGCCGCGTGATCGTGCCTACGTTGCTCGATCGTCGCGACACGTACTCGGGCAATCCGGGCATACGCATGACCAACCAGCCCCACCGGGAATTCGTATACCGCGCCGCGTACGAACTGGGCCGCCACGTCATCGGCTATGAAGTCCAGAAAGTGCGGGCCGCTATCGACTGGTTCGCGCGCGACCATGCCGACCAACCGGTGGGCGTGTTCGGCTACGGCGAAGGCGGACTGATCGCTTTCTATACAGCGGCGGTCGATACCCGTATCGACGCGGCCGTCGTGTCCGGTTATCTCAAACTGCGCAACGACGTATGGAACGAGCCGATCTACCGGAACGTCTGGTCGCTGCTGGACGAGTTTGGTGATGCGGAGATCGCGAGTCTCGTCGCGCCGCGAACCTTGATTGTCGAGGCCTCCGAACATCCAAACGTGGATGGCCCACCGGAACCGTCCAACGGGAGAACTGGTGCGGCACCGGGACGACTTGAAACGCCAACCTTCGATGCCGTGAAAGAAGAAGTGGCCCGCGCGCAATCGCTCATTGCCGGGCTCGGCGACCCCGCGTGCATTCAACTCATCGGGTCGGGCGACGGCCTTCCGGGCAGAGCAGATTCCCTGACAGCCTTCCTGACGGCCTTTGGAGGTACTTCCGCCAACGCATCGTCTCCAAAGGTGACCGCGGCGCTCCCCGATGCGGACGCGCGAATGAAGCGTCAATTCGATCAGCTCATCGACGACACACAACACCTTATGCGTATCAGCCAGAAGGTCCGCGATGCATTCTGGAAGAAAGCCGATTACTCCTCCGCTGAAACCTGGGCGAAGAGTTGCGACTGGTACCGCGATTACTTCTCGAAAGAGGTTATCGGCGAATTGCCGCCTGCATCGGTACCTATCCGTCCACGCACACGGCTGGTGTTCGATGAACCTGCCTACCGCGGGTACGAAGTGCAACTGGATGTCTACCCGGACGTCTTCGCATTCGGCATTCTGCTGGTTCCCAAGAACATCCCGGCGGGCGAGCGCCGGCCCGTGGTCGTGTGCCAACACGGGCTTGAAGGGAATGCCCATGAAGTGGCGGACCCGTCCGTCCAGAGCGATTACTACCACCAGTTCGCATGCCGGTTGGCCGAACAGGGATTCGTGACTTACGCGCCGCAGAATCCGTATGTGGGCGGCGACGCATTTCGTGTCCTTCAGCGGAAAGCCAATCCGTTGAAATTGTCCCTGTTCTCGTTCATTGTGCGGCAACACGAGCGCACGCTCGAATGGCTCGGCCAGCAGCCATTCGTGGACCCCGAGCGCATCGCCTTTTACGGGCTCAGCTACGGCGGCAAGACGGCCATGCGCGTGCCCGCGATTTTGGACGGATACTGCCTGTCGATTTGTTCCGGCGATTTCAACGAATGGATCAAGAAGAACGTGACGGTGGACTATCCCTTGAGCTACATGTTCACCGGCGAGTATGAGATGTACGAGTGGGACTTGGGCAGTACGTTTGACTACGGCGAAATGGCCGCCCTGATCTTCCCGCGCCCCTTCATGGTCGAGCGCGGCCACCGCGACGGCGTGTCCTACGACGAATGGGTCGCCCACGAGTACGCCAAAGTCCGGCGCATGTACGACGAACTGGGTATGGGCGAGAAGACCCGAATCGAATTCTTCAACGGCCCCCACACCATCCACGGCGTCGGCACCTTCGCCTTCCTGCACGAACAGTTGGGATATTAACCCGTCGCAAAGAATCCGCGCAGCAGCGCGAGTAGCCGCTGAAGAATCGCCAGGAACAGAGCAATAATCCCCATTGGATTCAGGCCGGAACCGCCCTTGTCGATCGTCACCTTCACCCGCGCGATGTTGTTGGTCTCATCCTTTTCCAGAATGGCGTTCCCCGCGTCCACCTCGGATTCCAGCCAGTATTCGCCGTTCGGCACGTCGGTGATATCGATCCATTGATCGGGAAGCGACTTGTCGTAGAGGTCTTCGTAGCCCACGGAAATCCCCTGGGTGCCCGAATCGCAGGTGCGGTACACCCCGGACGGGGGCGCGCCCGGCAAGTTCTTATCGTAGGGACGGCTGTCCAGCAAACAGAAGCTGGTCTTTTCGCCTCCCGCGACCACGTCCCCACTCCGTCATTCGGAAGAATCACTCCGCAACCGGTACCGGCACCAATCCTGAAAATGGATGTGGTGGTGGGACGGATGATATTCGAAGAACCCCGCGTCCCGGTCGTAATACGAACCGTCCGACCGATGAATGCGTTGCTTGACCGGCTGTGTCTCCACGTCGCCGGTATCCTTGGGCGGAACGCCGAACACTTCCAACGGTCCTTCGCCGATGTTCGGCGTGGAATTGGACAACAGCAAATGGACCCGCCCCGGCTCCACATCGTGGACGATCTCGGTGTCCATCAACGTGGCCGGATTGGTAATAACATCCGGCAGCAGGTCCACCGGGTCCTGGGCGTTGGACGTCAGGGCGAAAAAGACCGTAGCGAACAAACCTACTCGTATGATTATGGTCACGTTTCTGCTACCTCGCATCAATTAGGGGTGTCTGTCGGCGCGTGAACTTTAGCATAGAGCGCCGGATACACGCACTCGTAGTCTGCTTATGCAGGTCCTGCCCCCGGCGCAGCAGCCGCTCGGCGCGCTTCGACATGGGCCGGCAGCAGCCACAATGGGGTACGCGCAAACCGCGACATGACGTGCTGGAGCAGCATCCCCGCGAGCACGACGAAAAAGGGGTCGGTCTCGAACCGGAACCGGCTGGTTTCGTTCAATTCCATGGTCGTGCCCACGATCGCCACATAGAGAACGTTCAAGCAGAGGTAGAAAATCACCAGCCGCTGCTCGCGAGTGAGCCGGTGTCGCGAACGACCAAATCCGAAGCTGCACCAGAGGCCATACGCCAGGACGAGCGGCAGTCCGAGCAAGAGAAACAGGTATTGATGATTCCCCCAGTCATGGTGTTCCAACAGCGGGTAGCGATCTTCCAAGGGAAAATTCAACTCGCCGTACAGAACGCGGTCGTACGTACCGGCGAGCGGTTTAAGCAAAGGATAGTTCAACGAATCAGCAGCGCGGGAACTCCCTGGCGTGAAGTAATTGAGCCACGCCTGGAGCGTCGTGGCAACAAAAACCTTGGGAAAGTGAATCAAGCCATACACGGCGTCGCGGCAATAGGCGTCGGAAATCGCGAGTTGGGCGAGGTTGTTGTAGTTGATTTCACCCGTCGATTTTGTTTCTTCCCGAAGAACCGGCACCCCTTCAAAGCCTTTCACGTGCTGAAATTCTTCGGGATATGACGACACGGCCTCAAACCGGTTCACCAGCGAAACGGGCGACAGGCGCCCCTCCTCCACCAATCGTGTTTTGTCGTCCCAGCGGAGGTTACCGATGGTTTTGATCCAGAGATTCTTGCCAGCGAACGAACATGTGGTGAACTCGCCGAAGAGCGCATAGTTCTTCGCATAAAAGCTCGTCAGCACCAGTGCGGGAATGAGGATCATCCACAGGACTTTCCGCCGGGGGGGCCGCACGACGATCAGAACGAACACAGCAACCATTGCGAAATATACGAGATGGTAAGTCGCCCGGATCCCGCCGAGCAGAACCAGGACGGAAAAGAACAGCCAGCCCGTCCTGGCAAAACCATCTCGCAAGTAACCGTCCAGCAACAGCGCGGAAAGTGCCAGCAACGCCGCGCAGGGGAAGGTATACGCCAACAAATGCTCGTAGAGGATAAAGGTAGGGCTGGCCATAAACACCGTGGCGATCAGGGTCGCCAGAAACCGCGACACGCCGAGCCGGGTTTGCAGATAGACGACGGTCACATACAGGCCGAACCCCAAGAGCAGATAGACCACATTGAAGGCCAAACCGTACGAATTGGGGAACCCCTTCAGGATTATGCCAAGGAAGAGATTGAAGAGCGGGGGCTGAATGTGAAGATACCAGCAGGTCTGGAGCAAGTGGGTTTTCAGGAGTTCGGGGTCCGCATACTGCATGAAGACCCCGAGCGGCGTGGTGTCCATCCGAACGCCCAACGCATACAACATGGCGTGCGTTCCGGCAAAGAACACCGCCAACACCGCCACGAAGCGGCGCCTCGGCATGGTCTCGGACTCTGGTAATGGCTCGGTCATACCCGTTCACGGTAATGAACCGGGACGGAAAGATCGAGTAGAAAATGCAGGGAACCCGATTTTGTGGGATTCACGGCCGTTCAAATAACGGTCAGGGACCCATTTCCAGGAGCGTTCGGGAGATCTTTTCGACGGCGACGACGAAGGCCGCGGTTCGAAGGTCATTGACTTTTTTGCGCGTCGCGTAGACTTCCCGGATTTCCTGGTAGGCGCGCCGCATGGTGTCGTCGAGGCCCGAACGCACTAAATCGACTTCGTCGGCTCCATGAGTCAGCCGCGCCTTCAGCGAAGCCGGCGCCTCGGTGCCGGTCGTCTGCTCGATAAGCTGAATGACGTATTCCCCACGCATGGCGTCGAGCCGGTTCTCGATCCGCCCCAGGCGGATGTGTTGTAAGTTCTTGATCCACTCGAAGTAGGACACCGTCACGCCGCCTGCATTCAGGTACATATCGGGAATGATGAATGCGCCGTTCTTCCGGAGAATCGCGTCCCCTTTGTACGTCACCGGACCGTTGGCAGCCTCGGCGACGACGTGCGCACGAATCCGGCCGGCGTTTTCGGCCGTGATTTGGCTCTCCATCGCAGCCGGAATCAGGATATCGCACTCCATTTCGAGGGCTTTGCGCCCGTCTTTAACGTATTTGCCCGCTTTACAGCCTTTGAGACCGCCATGCTCGCGGCGATGCCGGGCGACCGCTTCCACGTCCAGGCCTTTTTCATTGATGAGCACGCCGTCCCGTTCGATGATGGCGATGATACGCGCGTCGTCTTCCTCCTGCAGAAACTTGCTCGCGTGGTACCCCACGTTCCCGAGTCCCTGCACGACGACGCGCTTGCCCGCGAGATGCCCGTCCAGACCCGCTTTTTTGAGGTCATCGGGGTGACGGAAGAATTCGCGCAGTCCGAATTGCACCCCCCTCCCCGTGGCTTCGTGACGGCCGGCGATGCCGCCCTGCGTAACGGGTTTGCCGGTCACGCACGCAATTGCGTTGATGTCGTCGGGATGTAGGCGGCGGTAGGTGTCCGCGATCCACGCCATCTCGCGGGGCCCCGTACCCATATCGGGCGCGGGGACATTCAAACTGGGACTGATATAGCCCTTTTTCGTCAACTCCATCGCGAACCGGCGCGTAATGCGCTCCAACTCGCGCTCGTCAAACTCCTTCGGGTTGATGGCCAGTGCGCCCTTCGAACCGCCGAAGGGCACATCGACCAGCGCGCACTTGTACGACATCAGCGCCGCGAGGGCCTCCACTTCAGCTTGGTCGGCGTGGGGCGCGAACCGAATCCCGCCTTTTGCGGGGAGCCGGTGTTCGCTATGGACTGCGCGCCACCCCGTGAAGACACGATAGCCATTCCGAAATCCCACCGGGAAACGCACTTTGTACACGTTGTTGCAGGTCTTGATTTGTTCGGAGAGGCCCGGAGGCAGGTTCATCGTTGCGACCGCGCGGTCGTACATGAGATTGACGTTCTCAAGAAAACTTAAGTCTTTGCTTCCAGCCATGCGGTACCCCCGATTACCTCTCCCTGACGTTTGCTAACTCACAAGCCGACGAAGCTCGATCGGCAGGTCCAACATCGCCCGGGCGTCGCCTTGCGCAGTACGCGCCAACACGTCGGCAATCGTCATCACCAGACCGGCCTCGGCATCGTCATCGAAAATGGGGCGCAGCGTGTGGAGACGCCGTTCCATGCGCTGTGCTTCCGGGGGGGACATGGACATGCGGCCCCGGACCCAATAGATAAGCCCGTACAGCAGCGTCGACCGATCGCGACCGAAGACGGCCGCGGCAACCTGCACAGTCGATTCCATCCCCGCCATGCGGTCGAACAACCCCGCGGCAAGAAGCACACGTTCGGTGGCTCCCGTCTGTGTGGCGTTGAGAAGCGATTCCACGGCCTTAAGAATCGCGGGTTCATCCCCCGCTCGGCAGAGGAGCAAGGCATGTGTCATCAGCGCGCGGGGATGTCCGGGGCGAATGCCAAGGGCGCGAGTGCAGGCGGCAAGTGCGTCGTCGTGTTGCCCCAACCGCTCCAGCAATGTCGCCTTGAATACTTGCGCATCTGCCGCCGATTCCCGCTCGCCGCATCGAACGGCCCGTCCGTATTGCTCGGTGACGAGATCGAGTGCCGCCATCGCTTCCGCGTACCGGCCCACGCGATCCAGGGCCGCCGCCCGGTTCAGCAGCGCCGCAGCCACCATCTCCGGGAACGCCACGGTATCGGTCTGCTCGACAAACGTATCAAACTGTGCTGCCGCGTCCTCAAAGCGTTCGAGCTTCAGCAGGGCAATGCCCTTGTTAATTCCGGTAATCGCCATGCATTCCTGCGCCGCGTCGCTGGTTCCACCTTGCTGCTGTAACGCCGACTCGGCGGTAGAAAGGGCGTCCCCAAACCGGCCCAGCGCAATCAGGGCAAATACACGCATGGCCTGCGCCTGGACTTGAATGTCGAACGGTGCTTTGCCGGCATCTTCCGATTGCAGCCATTCGTCCAATTCCGACAGCGACGCCGCGTGGCGGTCGCGTGACCCCAGTTTCGCCGCCCCAAGAACCGTTGCGAAAGACTTGTCCGTCGCGCCGATCAATTTCTCGATTTGCGGTTCAAGCTCCGGATTCAATTCCGTGGCGCAGTCGATCGCGAGACAGCGGGTAACTTCGCGGCATGCCTGTTTCTCCACATAAGGGTTCGCTTCCGGATCGAGCGCGATGTACGCGGCCGGCGCTTCCAAGGTCGGCGTCGCTTCATGGGTCACCTCGACGAACGCGTCATACCGAAAGGCCTCGGCCAGCGGGAACCCTTCATTTTCGCACCGGTACAACCGGTCCACCGCGCACCAACGCCGAATACCGCGCACCAGCAGGGGAAGCGTGTTGTCTCGGCCGTGTTTGAAATCCAACACGAACCGAATCAAGGGATCGTTCAATTCGTAACAGGTTTCCCGGCCCACCTGGGTGCGCGCTACGAATCCCCCCCGCAGTAACTCCTGGAGCTGCCGCGACACCGCCTGGGGCGTCAGAAACATGTATCGGGCCAACTCGGTGACATTCACGGCCCGGCCTTGATGCTCCGCGAGCGCTTGCAGGATTTTGGATTGCTGGGGCGCACATTCGCCGATCCGGCGCTCGTAGATCGGCGCCAGTTCGCCCCGCGTCATTTGGGTCACGGGTTCTTCGAGCGCACGGAATCCCTTTTCGGACAGGCACCGATCAAGCGACGCGAGGATCCGGCAGTTTCCGCCGCTCACGGCATGGATGCTGCGGACCACGTGCCGGTGTCGTGGCTCGCGAATCGCGCCAGCCAAAATCCGGTCGCCTCGAGCGGAAGCGAAAGAGCAGAGCAACTCACCCACCGCATCGCCGTCCAATTCCGGCATCGGATAGACCCGGAAACGGTCCTTCAACCAGCCGTGCAATCGCACCGAATCGGGCCGCTCGGAACCCGGCGCACCCATCAGGGTCACGTACGTTTCGTGTTCGAGAAACCGGCGAAGATTGTCCAGCGACGTTTTGTTCCACGTCCGGAAAACCGCGCCTAAATCGTCTGCGATGACAAAGGTGAGTTGATCGCTG
This sequence comes from Candidatus Hydrogenedentota bacterium, assembly GCA_963745075.1. Lineage (GTDB taxonomy): Bacteria > Hydrogenedentota > Hydrogenedentia > Hydrogenedentales > SLHB01 > JAHDWY01. The sequence continues at coordinate 9,219 of CAVUWV010000032.1, forward strand.
AACCGTTCATGAAAGGCGGTCTTCAACGCGTCAAACCGTTTTTCCGATTCGACGCATTCCAGCCGTTCGCGCAACCGTTCGTTGGATTCGCCATTCGCGCGCATGCAGGCTAAGAGCAAATCGAACGGCGACTCGGCAGCCGGCTCTGCGCTCGGCAGATAGACGACCGTGCGAGGTCTTCCGCTGAGACCCAGACCTTTCGCGAGCCCTTTGGCAAGCATGGCCAAGGTGTGACTCTTGCCCGTCCCTGCGGCGCCGGTGACCAACACGTGCCGCGCGTTTCCCGATTGCACGCCCCGGGCCAGGTCTGTCCGTATGTCCGTAACGAGTTTGCGGTGCGGCGGACTGAGCGTGGAATCAAGCCAGTCGAAGGAACGCCCCGCCGGATCGAGGTAGTTCCTCGGATTTCCTTCCGCGAGTGGGCCGGTCACGACCGAGCGGGTTTGGGATTCCGTTCGCGCGGACTCGGAATTCCCGCCGGTGTCCAGTGCCGTGTTGTCCGCCAGCGAATCAAGGGAAAACGGAAACAATGCGGAGAAACCGCCGTTCGCAATGCGGTCGCCCGATCGCGCCGCCGAACGCTCCGCCGAGGGGCGCCGTTGGACTACTTCTTCGGAATCAAAGAGCGACAGGGATTCCTCAAGTATGGACGGTTCCGCGCGCTCGTCTCCGTCCATATCCTGCGTCGTTGGCAATACCGACACGGTTTCGGGCGTCCAGGTACGGTCCTGGAATCGCGCCATCCAGTACACGGTATTACGAATCGCCAGCGGCACGTTGCTACACGCTTCCGCGACAGCTTGCGCCACAGCGTGAATGTCGCTACACGGCACTTGTTCGCCAAGCAGAAGGCAGCCGGCGAGATACCGCGCGTCCGGCGCCGACAACGCCGGCAACTCAAAAGGCGGCAGATCGTCCAGGGGTTCACCCTGGAAACCGCCACGGCGCAACCGTTCCAATACCCGCTGGAGCCCTTGCGCATCGCTGAGAATCATCCGCAACGCCGGATACTGCAGCCGGATGCGGCGAAGGGCTTCGAGTAATCGCCCCGCCTCTTCCTCCGCCCACTCGCCGATGAGCGTATCAAGGAAGACGGGGAGTTCGTCAATCATCAGAACCGGGCAGTCCGCCGGCCCTTTCTCGACGAGAATGCCGCAGGTTTGCTGAAGCACCTGTTCCCAGTCGTCGCCCCCGGCAAGAGCCATGGTGTCGCCGCCACCGTCCGGTTCCTCGTACGGCCGCTGGGTGAACCAATGGCGTACTGCGGACTCCCACTCGTCGGAGACGTATCCATGTGCGTGCAGGTGCCGGGTCAGTTCCCATACGAATTCGCGCAGACTGCGGCATTCCGCTGCGTTGAACAGAGTTGGACCCGCCCACTCCGGGCGCATTGCCAGGGCAAGGTTCAAGAACCAGGTTTTCCCGATCCGCGGCGGCGCCGACAAACGCGCGCTCGCCGACTTTACCTGGACCCATAACGCTTCGACCTGCTCGTCGCGGCCGATCACTTGGGTCGGCGCCGACGACTCGTCGACCGCTTCCACGCCGGCGCTTAACTTCCTAAATTCATTCGAGGTAGGCATCGTGTTCTTTCCCCGCAGTCAGCCCAAGAATTCGCCCAGAGAAAGACTTCAAATGACCCGAGGTATGCTGCGCAAGCCCCTGCAAAACCTCAGATTGCCCCCTTTGAGGCGCGGCATGGTACCAACCGTCCAGGCATTCGTCAAGGATAAAACGAGGGGTGTTTCGCTGCGATAGGGCACAAAATAGCTGACAAAGTTAACCGGAGAATACTACCGATTGTGGCATCGAACGACGGCCATGGCCGCCGGAAAAAGGAAGGCCGGTGGACTCCACGGACCCGTGCGAGCAACTCGATTCAATAGAACCACTCCGTGCCCGCGGGGCTGGGCTCCCATTGCGCGAAGTAGTCTACCAACTCGACGGGCTCCTCGATGAACCGGTACAACCTCCGGGAGATGGGCTTGGCAAAATGGTGTTCATACATGTGCTCGAAGAACGCGCGTAAGTGAGAGTAATACCCGGCCGAATTCAGGAAGACAAGCGGCTTGTCATGAAAACCGAGCTGCTTGAGCGTGAGCACTTCAATCATTTCTTCGAGGGTTCCGTATCCGCCGGGCAACGCGACAAACGCATCGGCGTAAGACTCCATGATGGCCTTGCGCTCCCGCAGGTCTTTCGTGACGATGAGCTCGTCGGCTTCGGTGTATGCGCGTTCGAGGTCGCGCAACGCCTCGGGGATAACCCCGATCACCATGCCGCCACCTTCATGAACGGAACGGGCCAGTTCTCCCATGAGTCCGCAGTTCCCGCCGCCGTAGACGAGGCACCAACCTTGCGCCGCGAACAGGGCGCCAACCGCGCGCGCCGCGTCGAGGAACTCCTGCGCGACGGCGTTGCTGGAAGAACAAAAGACACAGATTCGTTGAACTGCGATTGCCACGATACCGATATCCTCTTCACTTGGCGGTCAAGGCGTCAGAAGCTTTTCAAATTCCTTAACCGTTACCCGGCGCTCCGATTGTATCCGCCGACGCGCCCGCAGGCACGACGGCAACGCCGCCCAGATCGAGAGCCACGCCACGCACCAGATGCCCAACGCGCGGACCATTCCGAATTCTGCGCGGGCGGACGATAGCGCCCGGCAAGTTTGGTGTACGCGTTCCCCCAGAATGGCAAGCCCGTGCCGCACGAGCAACGGAAACGGGTAGTTTCGCAACACCAGCAACGCATGATTCCGATAGCATTGGCGCGAACGCCACCACGTCTTGCCGCTCAAACTCGCGGAACCGACGTGATACGCGACCGCCTCGCCAACGAACGCCGCGTCCAACCCCGCCAATCGCGCGCGCAAGTTCAGGTCGCTATCTTCAAAGTATGCGATGAACCCTTCTTCAAGCAGTCCTATCCGATCGAATACTTGGCGGCGGTACATCCCGGCTCCCCCGGACACCCCGACTATGCACACCGGCACTTCAAAACCTTCGCGTTTGCATCGAAACCCAATGCTCTCCGGGCGGCCGTTGACCCGCTGCCGGTCGCCCGCCGAATAGACGATGTCAGGTTCGTCGTGAAACAACACGAGCGGCGCAAACAGGGCGGCGTCGCTTTCCTCCGCTGCCTCGACCAATCGTTCCAGACAATCCCCGGCCAAGGTCATGTCGTTATTGAGCAGGAAGATTAGATCGCCCGTCGCCACGCGGATTCCCGCATTGACGGCAACACAAAAGCCGGCGTTTCGTTCCAGCCGGACAACACGCACGTCGGGATCTTCACGCGCGACAAAGGCCACTGTGTCATCCGTCGACCCGTCGTCCACCACAACAATCTCATCCGCGCACCGGGATTGTTGTTTCAACGAAGCCAGGCAATCCGCAATCAGATCGCGCCGGTTATAGGTCGGGATCACGATGGAAAGTTTCGCGCTCATGACTTAGGCTCGACCCAAATCAGGGCGCGGTAGCAGGTCCCAAAGTGCATCCGGCACAGCAGCGGCGTCGCCCAACGAAGCAGTACCTGAAACACGGCGTTGCCCCGTCCCGGCCAGCCGCACATGAGGATTCGCCACATGAGCGTCCACATCCGCAGGTTGGCGTTTTTTCCGACTTCGGTAGCCCGTGTGCCGCCCGACTCGATTTCGAACGCATGCGCGATGACATCAGCCTGGGGCAGGGGGTGTTTCGTATGTTCGTCCAACCATTTCAGCGTGCGCCCGCAAAAACGGTGGTGGGCCGTGCGGATTCGCGCCTCGGCTTCTGCGGACGCCTCGCCGGACGGAAAACCGACCACCGCGGTTCCAGCGTTTCCGGTCACGCGAACGATCTCGGTCACCGCGCGTTTCCGATGGTCTTCGCCGATATGTTCAAAGGTATCCATGCACACACAGACTGCAAACGATGCGTCCCGAAAGGGCAACTCGGCCACGTCGGCGACGACGGGTAAGACGTTCTGCGCAGTCCGGGCTGCCGTCAGATGGGCCGGAACAATATCGACGCTGATCGCCCGCACCTTTGCAAAGCGTGACAGCCCGTTTTCGTTCGCGCCAATTTCGAGAACGCGCGTATCGTTCCGCAACTTTGAACGGAGCCGTTTCACCATCGGCACGTAGCGCACCGCCCAGTCGGGATACCCCCGGCCGTCTTTTTCAGCGTACGCGCGAAGTCGATCCCCGATGCCCAAATCGATTCAGTGCTCCCGTTCGCCGTCCAAGTGAATCCGGTAAATCTCAACGTCTTCCGTGCCCGGCTGACGCGGCCGTTCAAGGCCAAACTGGGCGATCAATTCAAAATGCCGGGTATCGGCACGCCAGGCATTCAGCACGTTCATTACGCCGGTCTCCCGAAAGGCCGGAGACTCCCGCACGTACGCGTCGGGATAGAAGAGGTATCGAATATGGTGGGCGCGCAACCATGCGAGGCGTTCGGACGCATTCATCGCGACCAACGGTTTCAATGCTTCGAAATTCACAAACGTGGGGTGATGGAAATAATAGCCGCGCGGATCGAGCGTCAAAATGACGCCGTCATCATCGAGATGCGCGTTCACCCACGCAAAGGCCGGATAGCGTTCGACGCGCCGGACGAGAAACTCGCTGCGCGATTGCAGCCCGACAGCCGCGGGAAAGCGAATCGCCGTCATGGCCGCGCCGGGTGCAAGGCCCAACGCAAACCCTGCAAATAGCGCGGCAACGACGAGCGCGCGCAATCGTTGCGCACGACAAACCGCAACCGCCGCAACTACGGCCATGGGCGCGAAGAAGGGCAACAGATACCGTGAAAACCGGCGGAACAAGAACATGGCGCCGATGCCAATGCCGCTGAATAGTCCCAACCGGCGCGCTTCCCTGCCGCCGAAGAACAATCCAGGGATGCCCAGCACGAGCACGAGAATCCCCGGCGACGTCATCCAACCCCCGTACTGTCGCGGCTCCAAAATGACCTTGAAGGGAAACAGCAGAAAGTCGAGCACCCCCTTCCTTTGAATGGACGAATGCGTCAGCACCGACGCGGCATCCACATCGGGCATGGGCGCCGGACCAAAGTACGTCGCAAAGAAGGGGTAAAATGGGTTGCCCACCACGGCGGCACTGCGCATCAACCACGGCAAGGCCGCCACCGCCGTCGCAAGTCCAAATATAAGAACACTGCGGATTCGTTGCGGCTTTCCGTCCATGAACACGACCAACACCAGGATCGCCGCCACGAGATAAGCGGTGTGCCGAATTCCGCAACCCATACCCGTCACGACACCAGCAAGAACAAGCCAGCGGCTGTCGCGGTTTTTTCGCCACGCCGTCAACGCAGCCAGCGCGGCGAGCACCGTCGCCGTAAACGCGAGGTCGATGGATGGCGCGCCCACCTGGTCGACAAAGATTGGCGCGGTCGCCAATACCGCCGCGGCCACGATTCCGCATTTCCGGCCCTCAATCCACGCGCCAAGAACGTAGGCCATGCCACACGCCAAGACACCGAAGACCCAACTTACCAGCGACGCGGAGCGTTCACCGCTGCAATACGCGATCGTATACAGCGCGTGCATAAGGTGAGGGTAGCCGGAGTAATTGTTGCCATCGATCAAGCCGATCCGGCCGTTGCGTACGTAGTCCGCCGGCAAGGCAATGTGTGCGACGCCTGCGTCCCAGCCGGTTACCGGCGCCAGCGCGCAAACCAACCCGAACACCAGCCCCGCGCTTATGGCCGCAAGCGATCCCCACTCCGTCCAGTCGAAAGGTTTGCGCTTGTCTATGACATGTGATCGAGGTCGGGCCTTTCGCAGGTCGCGGCCCAACAGGGCAGCACCACCGATGGCGGCAAATGCCACAACCCACCATGCCGCAGCCAACGAAAGACTGCCAACGATCAGGACGATGAGCGCCGACGCCCCGCACCCCAGCAGCATCCGGTACATTACCGTTTCGATGGCCTGGGCTCTGGGCGTGAACGTCACAACCCAGATGCCCAGCCCGTATGCCGCGAATAGAAGGAAGACAAACGTCATGGATCGCGTGGAAATCCCCAGTTACCCTCGGTTACTCGCAGACGATACCACGAAAATCTTCCGAAAGAACAGGGAAACCGACCCTTCCACCGAACGACCGAGTAAAGCAACAGCAGGAAGTACGCGTCGAGATTCAGAAGTTCTCCAGTTCCGCCAACGCATCCAGAAACCACTGTTGCGCAGGAAACTGGCCATCCCGGAGAAACGTGACGTGCCCGTCCATATAGAGCACGTTGATGCCACCTGGAATATGCTGCGACAGTTCCCGGTCGAACGCGACCGGAATCTGAGATTCGCTGACCGGCAAATCGCGTTCGATACCCTCTCTGATCCGCACAATCGCATTCGATCCGCCCGTCCCGCTGCCGGGCGTAACTTCCAGATCCTGGTCGAAGGAACCGCCGGATGCCTCCCGTTCGCGGTACGCGTCGATGAACGCGCGCGCCTCGGTTTCGTTGGTCACGGCATACCCGAGGTAGAAGTAACTCTCGTCGCCGATCAACACGTGCGGATCGGTCGAATCGGGAACCGTGGGATCGCTGGGACACACGAAAATAGCCGGGTCGGTCAAGAATTCGGGATAGATCGTATCCGGCGTGGGACAAAAGTCTCCCGGGACATTGGACAGCGGTGGGTACTCCCCGTCGTGTTCGCCAGCCCACATTTTGTAGACGATCCCCATTTGTTTGAGGTTATTCATGCAACTTGCGCGCCGCGCCGCCTCGCGGGCACGGGCCAAGGCCGGCAACATGATCGCCGCGAGGATACCGATCGCGAAAACCATAAAGATTGCCACCGCCGCGCCAATGATTCCAGCAATGAGACAACTGTTGCTGGAATTGGACGACTGCCTTCGGCCCGGGAGCGGCGCGCCAACTCGAGGCGGCGGCTGCATCGGGGGTGGTCCGGATTGGCCGCTGTCCGCCAGCATCGGGATCGTTCGACAGGTCATCTTCGCTGAATGTTCGACACCCATTCGTTGCCCCTCCATTTGACGTGAGCTTCCCCCTCGTGCTGTACACGCACCCCATCATAGCATAGCGATGGCCTTTGTAGGATGGCTGAAACGACACTTCGCCGGATCCTAAGAACGGGGCCGCCACTCGCGTGATGCCGGCGACGGCCCCAGAGAAAAGGGTACAGCGAGAATTAGAATCCGTCAAAGGGCCGATTGTAACGGCCGAAAATGCGGGCACTGTCCACCGTCATGGGAAATTCGGTCGACGGATATTTCAGGAACCGGACGTGCCCGTCCAAATACAAGACGTTCGAACCGCCCGGGATATGTGCAAAGTCCTCTGTATTCGTCGAGATATGGTCCCAGACAATGGGAATCGCACTCGTGCTCTTGGCCGAGCCCGCCGGGTTGTTGATGTCGGTTATGAGATATCGTTCGATCCCCTGACGCAGACGCAGAATCGTGTCACCACCGCCGGCCTGGGTACCCGCGTAGGTGGACGAGACCTGGAAGTCCTGGTCGCTGGCTTCTCCACCCGTATCAAAATTCTCCTGGGCGAGTTCGCCCCACGGCGTGTTCATATACTCCGCCTCCGAGAACCGTCCCCCCGCATCGGAACCTACGGTGCCGACCAACGGTCCCAGGATGTTCATGTCTTCCGTAATCAGCCACCCGGTGTAATCGTAGGGCTCTTTCGTCCACTCACAGGGCTGGACAATTCCGTCGTTATTCCCCTTCGCTTTGTCGTAGCGCGCCAACGCGTCCGGCTGGGGACCCCACGAAGGGCACCACACCACATTCACGTCCGTCAAGTACTCGGGGTACAGGGCCGGCCCGCTGAAGATCATCTCGTTGCCGAGACTGCCGTCGCAGCGATAGGTCTGCCGGGACGGGAGCTTTTGCCCCGGACTTTCATTCGAGTACATGGTGAGTACCAATCCGATTTGCTTCAGATTATTCTGACATCTGGCCCTTCGTGCCGCTTCCCTCGCGCGGGCCAAAGCCGGGAGCAAGATAGCGGCGAGAATACCGATGATGGCGATTACAACCAGCAGTTCGATGAGGGTGAATCCGCGAGTGGGTTTCATAGATCACAATCCTTTCTTCACATCCCCTGTTGAGGCCGCTTCCGCGGCCTAAATTTCATAGAACATATGTTCTATATACTGAACAAAAGGATTGTTACATATAAATTGGTTCTGTGTCAATAAAGCATGTTCTTTCAACAAAAGAAGGATCCTGCCCCAATCACCACTGCATAAGGTAAGTCGATTAAGCAACTTGGAAAGATTTTTGGCAGACGTGCCCCTGCGGAAATCTACGTGCCGAGGAGGCCGAGGATCCCCATGAGCATGACATACAGGAAGAACTTGAGAACCCGGGCCATGATGAAGGAAGCCGGAAACCGGAACAGGTCGCCCCATTCGAATCCGTACACCGTAAAGATCAGGATCGCCACAAACATCCAACGAGCCAATACCAAAAACCAGAACGTGAACGGAATGAACCAAAGGAATCCGATTCCGAGGGCAACCGGCGTCAGAGCAATCAGGTTAAACGTAAGCGTCTCGTTGGGAAGCCGATTTGCCCAGGCGAGAAAGATGTACAACCCAATGTACGCACCCACAAAACTAGTGATGCCTTGGATGATAAAGTACGCCACACCGGTGGTATGGGAAATCGTCGGCGCCGTGCCGTTCTCGACGGCCGTGCCGGAACTTGGACTTGGCTCGGGGGCGCCGAACCCGGAGAAGAGAAAAACCAGCGCGGCAAGCACGACAACCGCCACACCGCTGTACAAGGCCACCTTGTGCATCGTCTCGTCGGAAGGCCAGTTCTTTTCCAGCCACGAACGATCGTCTTCGCTCGTTTCGATGGTTGGCGCGGGGATCGGATCTGCATTCTGCTCGAGACGCAGCGTATCGATGGGAGCCACGTACCCCGACGACGGATTGGTAGGGTCTGTTTGCTGCACGAGATTCACGCAGATGTTGCAGAGCACACCTTGCAACGTCTCATGCCGGTCCCATTCCCCCCGGAATTCCCGCCCGCACCGCTCGCACTGGTTCTTGCCGAGGCGCGGTTCTTCCGGCTGTGCCCCCTCATCAAAGAGCGAGGCATCGCCCTTGGCCGCCTCCTCCGAAACGGGCACCGCCATCGGAGCCTCCTCCGAATCCAGAGGCCGACTGTTCTTCCAGTTCACATTCAACGGCTTGCCACACTTCGGGCACGTCGTCCGCATCCCCACCGCGAACTCCGACATCACCATCTCGTTGCCACACGGGCAACTTACCCGAATATCAACCACGGTTACGCCCTCGCTGCTGCGCCTGAGTCTAGCCCTTGAAATGATTGTAAGTACGCCGGAGGACATGTTCAATTGGGCCGTGTAGGATGTGTACATCCTGACCCTGCTATGATTATAGGCAGTCTTGGGGAGCAACAACGCGCGCATCTGTTCACAATGTAATGGTTCCATGGCGAAACCGCGGTTCCGCGCAATACTCCGCGAGGGCTTTTTCAGCGGTGCGTTCTTTGCCGGGTGCGTGGCGGTCGTGTATGTGCCGGCGATCATTCGGATTGCGGGCGGCGAACTGCCCGGTATGTTCGACTCGTACCGGCATTTCACGCCGCACGCGTATCTCGAGACGTTGCGCAGGCCGAGAGAAGCCCGCCATGGTGGAACCCATTGAGCTTTTGCGGGATGCCATTGGCCGCGAAGGCGCAAGCGGCCGTGTTCTACGCGCTGGGCCCAGGCCTATCATTTGCGTCTCCTTGCTATGGTCGCAGCGAATCCGTCAAAGTCGGGTTCAGCCCATTTCATAGGCAGCCGCGACTCGGGAGAAACCTATGCGCCAATCACGCCGGCAATTCCTGGTGGAAACCGCCGCACTTTCGGCAACGGTTATGGGAACTCGTTGCGCTTCCGTCGGACCTCAAGCGTCGTCACGACCGAACTTCGTGATCGTCCTCTGTGACGATCTCGGATACGGCGATCTCGCCTGCTACGACAACCCCCTTATCGAGACGCCGCGCCTGGATCGGTTCGCGGAAGAAGGCGTGCGCCTCACGGACTGCTACGCGGCAGCGCCCGTGTGCTCGCCGTCACGCGCAGGCATGCTCACGGGCAGGAATCCGTACCGCTGCAACATCCCGGACTGGATTCCCGAGGGGTCGCCCGTACGGCTCCAGAAGAACGAGGTAACGGTGGCATCCCTCCTTCGCGGCGCGGGTTACCGCACCTGCCACAGCGGAAAGTGGCACTGCAACGGCGCCATGGACGGTTCGCAGCCCACGCCCGGCGACCACGGGTTCGACCACTGGTTTTCCACGCAGAACAATGCCCACCCCTCCCACCGGAACCCCGACAACTTCGTCCGCAACGGCGAACCGGTCGGTCCGTTGGAAGGGTATTCATGCACGCTCATCGTGGACGAGGCGATCCGTTTCCTCGACGGGGTGAATGACGACCCGTTCCTGCTGTTTGTGTGGTTTCACTCGCCCCACGAACCGGTAGCCACCGCGCCGGAGTTCCAGGATCGCTACGCCGGTGAATCGGATGACACGAAGCGCATCTACTACGGCAATGTTACCCAGATGGATTTCGAGACGGGCCGCTTGTTGGACGCCCTCGACGTGCGAGGGCTGCGCGACAACACCTTCGTGTTCTTTACGAGCGACAACGGCCCCGAAACCTTGAACCGGTACCGGGGCGCGTCCCATTCGCACGGGTCGCCGGGACCGCTAAAGGGCATGAAACTGCACATGCACGAAGGCGGCATCCGCGTCCCCGGCATCGTCCGCTGGCCGGGTCATACACAAGCGGGCACGACATCTGCCGAGCCCGTCAACAGCACCGACGTACTGCCGACGTTATGCTCCATTGTGGGGATTGACGCGCCGGAAGACCGACCCATTGACGGGGCGGATTTCTCTCCACTCATTCGCCGGTTGCCAATTCAACGCAAGCGCCCCTTGTACTGGCGGTACGACAAGGCCTTGACGAACGCGAAGGTCGCCATGCGCGAGGGAGACTGGAAGATCCTGGCCGACGCGTCTTTGGGTGCGCTGGAACTCTACAACCTGCGCGCCGACCCCACGGAGAGCCAAAACCTCGCGGACGCAGACCCAAAAAAGGCATCCGAAATGGCCCTTCACCTGCGTACGATCCACACAGAAATCGCGGAAGAAGCCCAGGTTTTGGGCGGGGTTCCATCGTAAACGATTACTTGGCAACACTTTTAATACCAAAAGTTCTTCGACTGGCGACACTCCGGACACCGCTTCCCGGCGTCGTCACGGTACGCGCGATAGCCAGCCCGTTCTCAGACATGGATTGGCGGTGAACCTGAATATACTTAACGTCGAGGGGATCGGGGGCAACTTCAAACTACAGTGAGGGATGTCCGGCATCGAGCAGTTGGAAGGATGCATGCATGGCCAGAGGCTATACCGAAGACCAGATCGCGGAATTCATGCGGCTGCTGGAGAAGCACCGAGACGAGTTCTATCGCTACGTGCTCCGGACGGTCTGGGACTCAAACGTCGCGGAGGACGTCTTTCAATCGGCGGTCCTGGCGGCCTACGAGAACTATCACAAATTCACCCCGGGCACGAATTTTCGCGCCTGGGTCTATCGGATCATCACGAACAAGTGTTTCGTGGCGAATCGAGAAACGAGCCGGTCGTTCCAACCGCTCGAAAACGCGGAGTTGAATCTGGTCGCCGTCGAGGAGAAGCCGGGATACGCGGATATTCTGAAGAATCCCGCTGAGTTTCTCGAGCAATGCGGCGACGAAGTGCACCGGGCCTTCCGGCGCCTGAGCACGGCCGAGCGGTCCTGCATTCTCCTTCGGGCGGCCGATCGATTCTCCTATCAGGAGATCGCGGAAATCCTGGAAATGCCGGTTGGCACGGTAATGACACATCTCTCCCGGGGCCGCGCGAAACTCCGCAGCGACCTCCTGGACTACGCACAAGAAGAAGGGATCGTTCGTACTTATCCCCGGCTGGTAGCACGCGATAAACCGGCCGAGAATACGAAGAAAGAGCAAGGGTCAACGTCATGAGTATGCAACGAGAACACCGGTGGTCCGCGTACCTCGATGGCGAGCTGTCCGCTTCGGAGGCCGCTGAATTCGACGAGTCGCTCACTCTCGAGGAGCAGCAGCGGCTGCAAGCGGAAGTCCGGTTCGAGGGAGCCTTGGGCGAATTCCTCAGTCAGGGCGGCGAATGCCCGAACGACGTGTGGCACCGGGCTACAAAGGCGTTGGCGCGCAAGGGCGGGCGAATTCCATGGTGGATGCCGACCCGGCATGCGGCAACTTTCGTGGCAGCGGCCGCAGTCATGTTGATCGTTGCGGGCGTCGTGTATCGCGTGCAGTTCGCAACCCCGGCTTTTCTCAGCCTGGCGAACGGTGACTACCCCACAGCCGAATCCCGACTAGCGCTGAATACCGGCGATCTGTCCGAGGTAAACGAGTATCTTCATACCCATGGCATCGCCTTGGTGCTGCATGCTCCGTCCAAGCACTACCACGTCCACGGCGCCCGTGGCCGTGAACTGCGCGGGGCAAGCGAAGCCTCGTACAAGGGCGAGACGGTCACGGAGATTATGTTTGAGTGCTGCGGCAGACCGTTGAAGGTGGTCATTGTGCCCAAAACGGGACCGGCTGCGGGGGCCGTCCGAAGGGCCATCGAACGTGACCAGGTTCAGGAATTCCGCTCGATTGGCGACTACGTCGCCGTGACGGTTGGGCGCCATCCGGCGCATGGGCTGCTCGATCTGCTCAGTGACGAGTCAGGGGACCCGCTCCTCGACGCGTAAGGACTGTCCAGTCCTCGGGTATCTGCTGTAGCCGGTACAGCGTGCCTACGGAGTTTCCTCCTGCATTGGCCACAAACCTTATTATGGGGTAGGCTGGGGGCATGTTGTACAGATTCTCCCGGCATGGTTGGGTTTTCGCGGGCGTCTTGGTGCTCGTCTATTGCGCGTCCCTCACGCTGCTGAGCGGACAATTCATTTACGGTGAAGGACACGCGTCGCGGCCCATCGTGCTGGTATTGGGAATGTATTCCCTGGGCTGGATTGGGTTCGCCCTCGCCGTATGGTTGGCCGTCCGTGACGCGAATCTCCCGGTATCCGGCATGTTGGCGGTTGCACTCCTGGCGCGGCTGATTCTGCTTCCTTCCAATTTGATTCAGGAAAACGACTGCTATCGCTACGTGCTCGACGGCGAAGCGCTGCTTAACGGCGTGAACCCGTACGGGTATTCCCCGGAAGACATGGCCTGGGAGGCACCGGCTCACTTTCGCGAAGCGCTCAATTCGCCTGAAGCCCAGGCGGTCCTGTCACGCGTGGGTTATCCCGAAATTCCGACCATTTATCCGCCCGCAGCACAGGGCGCCTTTGCGCTGGGTGCCTTGCTCACGCCGTGGAGTTGGATGGGTCAGCGAATCGTTCTCCTGGCAGGCGACATTGCCACCATCAGCGTCCTCCTGGGGCTCCTCCGCAACGCGGCGTTGCCGTTGAAAAGGCTCGTGTTCTACGCGTGGAACCCGTTGATATTAAAAGAGGTTATAAATTCCGTCCACATCGATGGACTGGTGGCCTTGGGGCTGGCCTTGACAATCTTGTGTCTCGCGAAAAGTCTGGAAAAGGAAAGAAGTGCCGGGTGGGCCGCGCTAGCGGGATGTGCTCTCGCCGGTGCAGTCCTTACCAAACTGTACCCGATTCTGCTGGCACCCATCGCCGCCGGATTCCTGTGGAACGCGAGGCGGAAGTATCTGACGGCACTGGCGTTCTGGTTTACGTTTGCAACGGTCATCGTGGCGGCCTATTGGCCTTTCCTGGGCGTAGGCTGGGAACAATTGACCGCAGGTCTCCGGACCTACGCCGGGGAATGGCGTCGAAACGACGGCGCCTTTGCACTGCTGGTGATGGCGACGCCCTATCCGCGAGCGTGTGCGGCCGCCATCGCCGTGATCGCGACCGTCATTGCTGCCGGTATCGCGACCCGTTCCCGCGGCAAGCTCACGGCACTGGTGCGAGCCTGTCAGGTTGCGCTGCTCGCGTGGTTCCTGTTCCTCCCGGCGGCGTATCCCTGGTACGCCGTTGGACTTCTGGTGATTGCCACGTTGCGGCCCCGGCCGTGGGGCGTCGTGTTAAGCGGCGTTTTCGGCCTGTATTACCTTCAATTCTGGGTGGATTATCACGAACTGCCGGCCCACTGGCATGCAGCGATAGCGGCGGCCGAACATGGATCCGTCTGGATTGCTGTCGTCGTTCCGTTCCTTGCCGCGATTCGCGGCAAGCGTCGTCCGCACGAAATCTCTACCCGAACTGGTGACATAGGAACGGCAGGCGGGTGAATAGATCAGATGAGAAGTGGGTCCCTCCCAGTTGAATACGCGAAGCCTTACGAATGGCTGCGGGGTCTCGCGTGCGGGCACCCCTCACCCGCGATTCGGACCCGGCTTCTCAGCCCTGATCCCCACCCCTCCCCATTATCCGAGACGGGCCCGCGCCTCCCCCCGAAGGCGCGGGCTCCAGGGCTTTCTCTTCGGGTAGTAGCCCGCCCTTCATTGGATCTTCGATCTCTCGGCTACCGCCATTCCATCAGCGCGCTATTCAATGCCTGCTCCACCCGCCGCCGCGGCTGGTGAAAATAAATCATGCCGTGCCCCGGCAGCATCAAGTCGATATCCACCTTCGCAAAACGTTTCAACGATTCCAGGTAAACGGGCTTGTTGAAGTCGATCGATCCGCTCCAGCCGAAATCGCCGGCCAGCAACGTTCCGATCACGTCGCCGCTCACCACGATTCGCCTTTCTTCGTAGTCGAACAGATAGGCTGTGCACCCCATGCTGTGACCGGGCAAATGCATGACCTCGATGTCGAGCCCCAGCACGGAGATCCGGTCGCCGTCGCGCACGACGTGGTCCGCTTCGCAGGGGGTATAGGTCTTATGGTAGAGGTATCCGCAACACCGCTCATCGCCGGAGCGCATGGCATCGGCCGTGTTCTCGTGCGCCCACAGCGGAATTCCCCGGGCTTTCAGCCGGTGCGCGCCGGCGGCGTGGTCGAAATGGGGATGGGTTAATATGCAGGCCTTCACGTTGTCCAACGACAACCCCCAATACGCCATGTTGCCGGCGATTTGGTCCAACGTGTCGCCGCAACCGCAATCGAACATGATCAACCCGTCGGGCGCGGCTAAGACATACGTATTGGCATCGTTAAATCCGGCGTCGACACCGTCCCACGTAATCCCGTTCAAGTCGCCGCCAACCTGATAGAGCCCTTTCAAGACCTGCATCGTGTCGCTCCCTCACGCGCCTTCCATACGGCGCAAATGACATCCATAGGTAGAGCAACTAGAATACATAAGCCGTGCGGCGCTGAGAAAGCGGCAGCCATATCGGCTGAAATGGAATGGTACGCGAGGCGGGCTTGTTTGTTCCGTGAAGGCGAGTTCCTGCAAAACCTGGAATGCCCAGTTCATGACTCACCGCACCAAATCGCTCTACGCGCAGCCCTTACACCGTAGGGGACCGGCTTGCCGGCTTCTGCTCGGCGCAGCATTGGCGATCGTGCAGGCATGCGGACAGACCACAACCCCTTCGGAGGACACGTGCGCCATGGTGACACGGCACGACGCCGCCCCAAAGCATACGAACCGGCTCATCGACTCGACGAGCCCCTATCTCCTGCAACACGCTCACAATCCGGTGGACTGGTATCCCTGGGGCGAGGAAGCCATCCAGAAAGCGAAGGATGAGGATAAACCCATCTTCTTGTCCATCGGATATTCCGCATGCCACTGGTGCCACGTGATGGAGCGGGAGTCCTTCGAAAACGAAGATGTCGCCAAGATCCTGAACGAGCACTTCGTCGCCATCAAGGTCGACCGCGAAGAACGACCGGACATTGACGAAATCTACATGACGGCCGTGCAAATCATGACGGGCAGCGGCGGCTGGCCCATGAGCGTGTTTCTCACGCCCGACCTCAAGCCGTTTTACGGCGGGACCTACTATCCGCCCGAAGACATGGTGGGCCGTCCCGGGTTCAAGACCCTGCTGCGTTCCATCGCGGACGCCTGGGTGAACCGGCGTGATGAGGTCATGCAAAGCGCGGAGCAATTGACCCAATACGTGCGCCAGAGCCAGGACATGCGCACCGGCACAGCGTCGGACGTTGAAGGTGAATTGCTCCAGGACGCCGTAAATGAATTGCGAGGAACGTTCGATTCGGTCCACGGCGGTTGGGGCACCGCGCCGAAGTTTCCGTCGAGCCCAAGCATCGAGCTGCTGCTCCGTCAATACCTCCACACGGGCGAAACGGATTTGCGCGAGATGGCCACGCAGACCCTCACCGAAATGTACCGCGGCGGTATGTACGATCATCTCGGCGGCGGATTTCATCGGTACTCGGTGGACGCGGAATGGTTGGTGCCGCACTTCGAGAAGATGCTGTACGACAACGCCCAATTGAGCGAGGTGTATCTTGACGCGTATCAGGCGAGCGGCGATCCGCTCTACGCGCGCGTGGCACGGGAAATTCTCGACTACGAGATTCGCGACATGCAGGACAAGGGCCGCGCGTTTTACTGTACCGAAGACGCGGACAGCGAAGGCAAGGAAGGTATCTTCTACACGTGGCGGTACGACGAGATCCTTTCCCACCTCGGTGAAGACGACGGCAAACTGTTTTGCACGTACTACAGCGTGAAGCCCGAAGGGAATTTCACATCGCACGAACCTTACCACAAAGGGCTGAATATCCTGCACATTACCCAAGATCCACACACGATCGCGAAGGACGCGGGACTCACGGTAGAGGAACTCGAAAAACGAATCGCCGCGAGCCGAAAGAAACTGATGGCCGTTCGCGAGCAACGCGTTCGCCCCGGGTTGGACGACAAGATCCTGACGTTGTGGAACGGACTGATCGTGGGGTCTCTCGCGCAGGCGTACGCCATACTTGGCGACGATCGGTATCGTGATGCCGCGACGCGTACGGCGAATTTCATCCTGACCGATATGTCGCGGGACGGAGTCTTGTTGCGCACCTGCCGGAACGGTGAAGCCCACATTCCCGGCTATCTCGACGACTACGCCTTCTTCACGTCGGGGTTGATTGAACTCTACGAAGCGACCTTCGACCTTCGCTGGCTGGCCGAGGCGGACCGTCTGTCTCAAGCGATGATCGACCAGTTCTGGGACGAGTCCGGTGGTGGGTTTTACTTTACGCGCGCCGGGCAGGAGGACGTCCTCACGCGGACCAAGCCGACGTACGACGGCGCGGAGCCGTCAGGCAATTCGATGGCCGCGTGGGTTTTGCTGCGTCTTGCCAAACTGACCGACAACCACGAGTACGCGGAGAAGGCAAATCGCATACTGCGTATTAACCAGGCAAATATGAAAAGCGCTCCGCGTGGATTCATGAAGATGTTGTGCGTGGTCGATTTTCATCTAACGCCGACACAGGAAATCGCGATTGCGGGCAAAGAAGACTCCGATGCGGTGCACGGCTTTCTCGCGGCGCTGTATCATCAGTACATTCCCAACAAAGTCGTCGCACTTATCGACCCGGACAGCAAAGACGCGGTGGCACTCGAAAAACGCGTCCCCCTGTTGGCGGCAAAGACGCTCGTCAACGGGCAACCGGCAGCCTATGTGTGCGAGAATTACGCGTGCCAACAGCCGGTGACTACGCCGGCGGCCATGCTGAAGACGTTGGGAGCCTTGGGCAACCGTAACCGATCGGACTGATCCATCCGATCCGTCCGATCAAACAACGACATGAAACACGAACTCTCGGCCGTATCGAGGATCTGTAATGAACCGTAAAGTAGTTTCCTCCAGGCTCGCCGCCCTTGCGTTGGTAATGACGGCTCTTCCCGTGTATGCACAATTCGGTAACCCGCCGGACATACTTTCGGCCGACGTGCAACTCGAGCGAAGCGGCGTACAACCCGGCCACACGATCCGCGCCGCGGTGATTGCGACGGTCAAGACGCCCTATCACATCAACGCCCACAAACCCCTCGATGCGTTCCTCATTCCAACCACGTTAACGTTGGATCCGCCGGATGGTGTAACCATTCAGGAAACGGTCTATCCCGAAGCGGAGAACAAGAACTTTTCGTTCTCCCCCGACGATCCCGTAGCGGTGTACGAAGGGGAAGTTCCTATCGGGGTCGTGTTGAAGGTTGCCGACAGCGTCGCCCCGGGTGAACTTTCCGTGCCCGGAACAATTCGCTACCAGGCATGCAACGACACGCAATGCCTTCCCCCGACCACAGTCGACGTCACGATTCCGCTGAAGGTGCTCGCGCCCGGCGAACCTGCCGAACCCACCGGCGCGGCCGTGTTCGGCCAAATCGCCTTCGGCACCGGCGCGGCACCCGAGACGAAGGAACCGGCGCCGGAACCCGCATCACAATCTGCCGGAGCGGAGGCGGATGGCGACTGGAAAGAACTTTTGTCTCAGTTCACGATTGCGGGACAGACCGGCGGGTACCTGAAGGCGGAGAAGTTCATCGACTTTATCGACGCGTCGGAAAGCGGAGAGGGATTTTCCCAATCCTCGTTCTTCGCGGGCAAGAGCCTGATTGCCGTAGTCCTGCTTACCGTATTGGGCGGGCTCCTGTTGAACCTCACGCCCTGCGTGTTGCCGTTGATCCCCATCAACCTCGCCATCATCGGCGCCGGTGCCCAAGCCGGATCTCGCGCGAAGGGTTTTGCCCTCGGTGGTTTGTATGGCCTCGGCATCGCCGGCGTCTACGGCGTGCTCGGCCTTATTGCCGTGCTCGGCGCCGGTACCTTCGGCACCATCAACGCGTCACCTTGGTTCAACTTCGCCATCGCAATTATCTTCGTGATCCTGGCCCTCGCCATGTTTGACGTGATCCTCATCGACTTCACCAAGTTTCAAAGCAAACTCGGTATTAAAAAGGAAAAGGGTAGCTTTGTCTTCGCGTTAATTATGGGTTCCATCAACGCGCTGCTTGCAGGCGCATGCGTGGCGCCGGTCGTGATTGCGGTGATTCTATATGCGCAACAGGCCTACGCGGACGGTTCCCCAGTCGGTTTGGCGCTGCCATTCTTGCTTGGCGTGGGCATGGCCTTGCCATGGCCGTTCGTCGGCGCGGGTCTTTCGTTCCTGCCCAAGCCCGGCATGTGGATGGTGCGTGTGAAACAAGCCTTCGGCGTGTTCATTCTCGGGTTCGCGATCTACTACGGCTACCTCGGCTACACCTTGTTCCGCGATCAATACCTCGTCGATCGCGAGGCCGTCGTCGCCAGTGCAAAAGATCTCACGGAGGAAGGTTGGATCCCGTCCCTCGACGAAGGCCTAGCCTTGGCCAAGAAAGAGAATAAACCCGTCCTCATCGACTTCTGGGCCACGTGGTGCAAGAACTGCCTCGTTATGAACGAGACCACCTTTCAAGACCCCGCCGTACTCGACCGGCTCAAAGGCTACGTGAAGATAAAGTACCAGGCCGAACAACCCGACCAGCCTCCCGCCAGCGAAATACTGTCGAATTTCGACTACGTCGGGCTCCCCTTGTACGTGATCCTGAAGCCCCAATGACCTGAGCGATCGCTCCTTACGGCGAAACGACGACGCGCAGCCCGGCGCGATCTTCGGCGGCGGCGAAGGCTTCCGGCGCCTGGGCCAGGGGGAAGCGGTGCGAGATGAACTGTTTGACGTCGACGACGCCGTCTGCGATGAGGTCGACGGCCTTTTGATGATGGCGCGGCATGCAGCCGTGTGACCCGCACACGAACAGTTCCTTGTAGTGAATGATATTCGTGTCGAGCGTCACGTTCGACTTGCCTTTCGGCAGGCCGCCAAAGAAGTTCACCCACGCCCGGTTCTTGGCCATGTTGATTGCATCGATCTGGGCGTCGGGCGATGGACAAGCGGTCACGATTACGTCCGCGCCGAGTCCGTGGGTTACTTCCTTCACACGCGCGATGGCATCCTCCTCCGACGAGCAGATCAGCACGTCGGCGGGAAATTTCTTTGCCATTTCGAGGCGCGGTCGCGACCGCTGCACGACGATCACCTTACCCGCGCCCATCTTTTTCGCCACCTCGACGAGCATCAGCCCGATGGGACCCGCGCCGATGATGACGACGGCGTCGCCGAACTTCACTGGTGACAGTTCCAGGGCGTTTAAGACGCAACCCAGGGGTTCGGCCAACGCGGCCTCTTCAAGCGATACGTGATCCGGCACTTTATGCACGGGGCCGTAGTTTACGACCATTCGATTCAGCTTCACGTACTCCGCAAAACTACCGGGGAACTGGTACCCCAACGCGTAATTGATCTGGCAGTTGTTGCCGATGCCGGCCTCGCAGAACACGCATTCGCCGCAAGGCACGTCGCCGCCCAGGGCGACCCGGTCGCCGGGTTTGAACTTGGTGACATGCTTTCCCACGCTTTCCACAACACCCGACGCTTCGTGCCCCATGATCGCAGGCGGCGTGAGGCGCGGGCTGCCGTGGTGGAACATGCGGATGTCCGATCCGCACACCGCACACGCGGCGACTTTCACCAGGACCTCGTCGTCCTCGATTTCGGGCGTGGGAACGTCCCGCACAACGAGCGTGTCCAAATTCTCCAGAACTGCGGCTTTCATGGGAATTCCTTTCACGGTTGGAAGAACGGATTATGACAGGATCTCCGCAACACGTGCAACGCATGTGGCAAGAACACACACGTTCTGCGCGGTCGAAATGCGCTTGGTAGGAAGAACTACGAAAGACCCGCAGACGGGTTATGACTGAGATGCAGGCTGCGCGAAATCCCGGTACTCTTTGCCTCCCGCGCTCCGATACCGTTCGTACGCTTCGGCAGCGGCTTTCGTGTCGCCTTCGGCCGCGCGCAGATCGCTCTGGATAAGCGGGAGTTCTTCGGTTCCTTTGAGATAGGGCGCAACTTTTTCATAGTACTGTTGCGCGTTGTCAAGCTCGTTCCAGCGAATGAACAGCGAGATGCGTTGTACGGCTATATCTTTGAGGTACGACAAAGCCATGTAATCGTGGGGGTCGATGTCCAACGCCTTCAAGAAACGGTCTTCCTGATTGTCCCCAATAATCGCCCCATAGAGGGCAATCACACCTTCCAACGCGACTTGATGCGATTCATGACGGCGCGTAAGAGCGCTTCGCGCCAAAGCGGCTTCGTCGCCGGAAACGCCTTCGAAGGAGATCTTGTCCAGAGGGCTTTGGTAATAGGGAAGCAAGGCCTTCAAGCTGTCCGCGACGGTGGATTCATAAATCAGGCGCGGAGCGACGAACTCCGCCCAGGGCCGGTCGTCGACCATGATCGTTCCACCTTGGCTGAAGGCCTCCATGCTCTTCTGATCCATGAAGAAACAGCAGAGCAATTCCGTCACGTCCCCGAGGCCAACCGATTCAAGACGCGGTCCTATGAGCGGGTTGTCGAAGGTCGCTTTCGCATGCGCGTAGTCGATGACAAACGGTTCATTGGACCCAACGACGAAGAGATCCGAATTGATGAACCACATACAGTAGTGGGGAAACACGCTCCGGAAGGTATACACCAGCGAACGGACGACCTCGAGGTCCAGACTGTGCAGGGGAATCCACTGTGAAACAAGACCGCCCGGCGTGAGGTGGTCGAGACACTCGTGGTAGAACTCGCGCGTGTAGAACGTCGAAACGCCGGCCACCGCCATGGGCATTGGTTCGAAGGTGATGAGATCGTAGTCGTTTCGCGTCGTGAGCAGATAATTTCGTCCGTCGTCCACGATGAAATGGAACTTCGGGTTGTTCAACACGTCCGCATTGTCCGCCGCAAAGAACGGGGCGGCATCCAGCACATCCTTCGAAATCTCGACCGCGTCGATTCGCTGAAAGTCGGACAGCCCCAGGGTCCCTGCCGTCACACCGGACCCAAAGCACATGAACAGGGCGTCTTTGGGGTCGCGGTTGAACAGGAGCGGCAACACACCCTCGAACCGGTTCATCTCCACGCCTTTTTTGATGGACTGGGTGGCCTGCACCGAATTGATCCACAACACCCGATCGGATTTCGTCAGATTGTCTTTGGGTTCCGTTACGACAACGGTGCCCTCGACGCCCTCCTTGTAGTGAATGATTTTGTGGTCTTCCGGCACGTATCGCTTGTTAAGCGCGTACGCGGCGTCCTGGGGCATCACCCGCCAGACCAGCACAAGACCAACCGCACCGAGCACCAACAAAACTACCTTGCCCGCCCATCGCCGGGTAGGACATACCAGGATGAGCACCGCGCCGGTAGCCGCGAGCACCAGGCCCAGTACAACGATCCCTTCGTGCGCGCCCAGCCGGGGCAGTACCCAATAGCCGCCCGCCAATGCGCCGATTACGCCGGCAAACGTATTCACGGCATACAACCGGCCCACGTCCCGCCCGAGATGGGAGGGGATTTGCGTGACGGCGCGAACCGCGAACGGAAAAGCCAGTCCGAAGAAAAACGTCGGGACGAACAGGACCGAAAACGAAAGGATGAACTGTATTTGCACGATACGGTCGAAGGTGTACCCGCCCGTCTTGCTGAGTTCTACGAAGCGATCCGGCATACCCGCAAAAGCGACGAGCAGATAAAGACAGGCAAGCCCCGCCAGCACCTGGATCGCGCCGAACCAGGAAACCAGGTGTTTTCGGCGATCCGCGATCCACGACGCCACGAAACTGCCCATTGCGATTCCGCACAGCAGCGACGTGAGCATGGTCGTGTAGGCGTAAGTCGTTCCCGTGAACACGATGGCGAGCATGCGGGTCCACAACACCTCGAGGGCCAGCGCGCAGAATCCGGATAGCGCGAACGCAATGAACACCGCCGCGATTGCTATGGAATGGGATTCGTCGCTTTGGGTGGAGGGCGCCGGGCTTTCCCCGCTCGAAGCGTTCGCCTCGCGCGTCGTCAACACCCGTCCGGCGAGGAGAATCGCGATCACACCGACTGCGAGATTTGCCCCCGCACCTATCAGCGTCGTGCGGGTATATCCGTAGTGCTCGATGAAATAGAACCCCGTCACGGCACAGCCCGTGACGGCGCCAAAGGTGTTGACGCCGTACAGCAATCCGATGCGAAGACCACGCCCGCGACCGCCACGGACTACGGCCCTGGCCAAGAGGGGCAACGTCGTTCCCATCAACGTGACGGGCACAATAAGAAAGCCAGCCGCGAGGATCCCGCGCAGCAGGATGCCTAAATCCCGCGAAGACGTGGTCGCGCGGAGAATCGCCACGACAACCGATTCGCCCCATCCGACAAAAAAGATGAACAGCACCGCCCAGATACCGACGAGGATCTCGAACGCGCCGTACCACAGCAATGGACGCCGAACCCGATCCGCGATGCGCCCCCCCCAAAGACTGCCGATACCGAGGCCGAGAAAGAAGATCGAAAGTACCGTGCTGACTGCGTACGAAGTCGTACCGAAAAGAAGCACGAGGCTCCGCGTCCACACCACCTGATAAAGCAATCCACAGGCGCCGGATACCAGAAAGAACAGCAGCACCGCCAAAAACACAAGCAGATTCATACGACTACTTTGGGTCACTGTTTCGGGGCCGTTGGGGTTGGGACTGGCCGAACTCATGAGGGGAATCGAACGCCTTTCCTGACTCGCTACCAAATTCCTTTTCAAACCCGGCCGACGCGGGCATTCCCGCTCGAAGGCACATTGAAGCCGGGCAGCGGCACGCCGGGGCGAGGAACGGATGGTACCCGAGCAATGCGGATTCTGTCAAAGCATCTTGCCGCCCTCGGTAGAACTGGTCCAAACGGACCGATGCCATTCGAGCCGCGGGTCCATCATGAACTCGCCAGGTCGGTTAATTGCTCTTTCGCAGGACGGCAGTTCGGATTGTCCTTCAGCGCCTGCTCCCAATCCGCGCGGGCGTTGTCGAATTCACCGGCTTTTTTGTACGCGAGTCCACGCAGGCATCGGGCGGTCTCGAGATTCGGATCCAGTTCGAGGGCCTTTGACAACAAGGCAATCGCTTTCACGGGGTCGCCGCCTTCGTTGGATTTCGCGAATACGTACGGCTTTGCTCGGGACACGTATGCTTTCGCATTGGCGGGATTGAGTTCGACGGCCTTTGCTGCCGCCGCTTCCATATCCTTCCGGTACTTCTTGGCGCGGTAGTCGCTCCGAATCATAACCGCCAACAGATCCGCTTTAAGCCGGTACGTTTCCGAATCGGGCTCCAGGGACGCGAGCGCGTGCAACCCCGCGTTTGCCGCTTCGTCAATATCGTTGCCAAGGGGGCGGCGGTCGGCGATGTCCGACTCCGGGATGTTTTCCCAGTCGAAACGCTCCAACTCGGCAACCAACAACGCGGCTTGTGCTACGAGCAGCGTCGCGTCACGTGTAGGGTTGACCGTCGCCGCGCCCCGCGCGTCTTCAAGGGCTTGTTTTGCCGCATCCATATCATAGTCGTGCTGCGCAGCGGCCATCTGTGCGGCGATCCTGTTCTCGGCACGCGCCGAGACGGTAACCACCAAAACCGCAAGAACCGCAAAGGCGTGTCGCGTCCGCATAGCTACTCCTTTCGAGATATCCTCGAAGGGTCAACGTTACTCGATGGCCCCATTCTTCCCATGGCCGTTCCGTAACACCAGAATCGAGGGCGTCAGGACAAGGTCTGCAGCCAAAGCGACCAACAGCGCGATGACCGAGAGAAATCCGAAGTAGCGTATCGGCACAAAGCCCGACCCCCACAAGGTTGCAAAGCCGATGCACGCGGTCAACGTGCTGTAGATCATCGCAGGCCCCACTTCTTCGAGTACTTTTCCAACGGCAGCGTGGGCGCCGACGGATTCCGCCCCTTGACGGCGGTAGGCGGCCAATAGATGGACCGTGTTGTCGACCGATATGCCGAGCGCCACGCCTGCGACCAACACCGTTCCCGCGTCAAGGGGAATGTGCAGCACCGGCATCAACGCAAAAACCGCCAGGGTCGGCGTGATATTGGGCGGAATGGACAACAGCATCAGCGAAAACGACCGCAACCCGATTCCGATGATCAGAAACACAACCACGAACGCAAAGGCGAAGCTTTTTACTTGCGTAAATACCAGATCGACTTGGGCGTTGTTCAGCAGATAGACAATCCCCGTAAGATGCCCGTGGAGCCCATCGGGCAATCGGTCGAGCAGGGCTTGAACGCGGCGCTGGATCGTGAAATACCGCCCCGCGTCCATCACGTTCGGCAGGATCGACAAACGCACCTCTTTGCCGTCGGCTGACACGAGCTTGGCGAGTTCCCTCGGCCGGTGTCGTCGAGGCCGGCCAGCAGGGCATCGGCCGATTCCCGCGAATCGGGGAGAACGTACGCGGCGGGCTCGAGATTGTGGTCCCACTGGTTGGCTTTCTTCAGCAGGTCCAACGGCGAAAGCACCCGCGCCACGTAGGGCGAACGTTCCACGTCCCGAACCATCGCGTCGAGCGCCGGCCAGTACCGGGGCGACAACCACCCGTCCGGACAGTCCACGACCACCTCCAACGAATAGAGGCCGGTCAGGTGTTTACTCACGAAGTTGTAGGATGCAACCTTCGGCGCATCATCGGGCAGAAATGCCAGGGGATTCGGCTCGGCTTGAATGCGGAACACACTGAATAGCCCCGCGGACATGATGACCAGAAACGCAATCACGGCGACCCATGGATGCCGTTCGCTGGCCCCTTCCGCGCGTCGCAGCAACGGCAGCCAGACGGACCGGGCGGAGCGGCGGGGGGGTACGCGCAGTATCGGAAGCATGACGGGGACCAGCGTAAAATTCACAATGAGCGCCAGAACGAGCCCCACCGCCGCAAACCATCCCATCTCGCGGATCGGCGGCATCGTGGAAAGCGTCAGGGACAAGAAGCCCGCCGCCGTCGTCACCGCCGACAACACGCACGGCAACGCAGTCTCGCGCAACGCGCGCGCCATGGCGCCCACGAAACCTTCCGTCTCGGCACGATGATACTGGTAGCGCGTGATGATGTGGACGCTGTGCGACAACGACAACACCCACAACAGCGGCGGCAGAACCGCGCTGACCATGGTCAGCGGACGATCCATCCAGGCGATGAACCCCATCGGCAAAACGACGCTCAGTGCTCCGCAAATTGCCGCGACCAGGGTGGCGCGCCCCGAACGCAGCAACAGAACCAGCACCACGATACAACTGCCAAACGCGATAGGCATCGCTCGGCTGGTCTCGCGCTCCGATACGTCGTCGATCGCTACGTTCAGCGCCGGCGGACCGACATAGTCCAAGCGGAATCCGTATTCCGCCAGCGGTTTCGCGGCCGCCTCCACGTTCGCCATGACCGTGCGCCACTGCGACGATTTGAGGTCGGGATCGAATTCCAGAAGCACACCCGCAACCTTACAATCTTTGGAGATAAAGAGTCCTTGGTAGAAGGGGGTCGACGTGAATTCCTCTTTGAGTGCTTCCGGGTCTTCGGCCCCGAAGAGGTCGCGGTACACCGAGGGGATTCCGGTAACCCGCTTGACGTGCGGAACCGCTTCGAGATTGGTAAGGGCCGCCAGCATAGCGTCGAGCGCCTTCGGCTCGAATAACGGTTTGCCGGATAGCGCGATGACGACGAATTCGTCTTCGCCGAACGTGTCGAGAAAATGCTGATAGTCCCGCGTTCCGGGGCTGTCGGGATTCAGCCAGCGCTCGATGGCATTGTCGGTCCGGAGATGGGTGGCCTGAAACGCCGCAACGACTCCCAGTGCAACGACCAGAATCGCCCCGGCCCGTAGCACCTCGTTCCAGCGCTTGGCGACAAGAGAACTCATGGCCTGACACAATCCAGGCAAGCCATATTGAATCTTGTACTTATGGACTTATTGTCACGACTGAGCATACAAACTTCGATGCACTGTCTCGAAAGATTGTTGAAAGTACTACCGCCGGAGAGCGGTTGGTAAACTACTCTAAGAATTCAAGATTGGTGCCTAAATATTTCAGT
Organism: Candidatus Hydrogenedentota bacterium; assembly: GCA_963745075.1. GTDB lineage: Bacteria > Hydrogenedentota > Hydrogenedentia > Hydrogenedentales > SLHB01 > JAHDWY01. The sequence continues at coordinate 36,195 of CAVUWV010000032.1, forward strand.
CCCGTCTCCTTGATGGCGGAATCGGGCACCCGCTCGAGGGGACTGTACCCGGGATGGCCGGATTTACCGAAGGGACTGTTACGACGGGCGTTATAACAGCAAATAAGCGCCCAGCGAGGGTCGGGCGAGGTGTTCTGCTCGGACTTGTGCAACAAATTACAGTGGAAGAACAGGGCATCACCGGGGTCCATTTCGCAATGGACGATGGGCATGATCTTCTCGGCCTCGGCGCACCGCACCGGGTCGGCGCCCGTCTGGTCCGCCACCTTCATATGGTCGATGCGCCCGAGGAGATGAGACCCCTTGAGCACCTGAAGGCAGCCGTTGGCTTTGGTCGCCTTATCGACTGCAATATAACAACTTAGCAGCAACGGAAAGAGACACGTGTCGTTGTACCAGTACCCATAGTCCTGGTGCCAGATCCAGGCGCCGCCTACAAAAGGCTCCTTCTGCATCATCTTGGAGTGCCAATGGTAGACCTCGCCGCCGAGGATCCGTTCCGCCGCGTTCACGATGCGTTCACACCGCGAATACATGCTCAAAATACTGTCGTCAGCCTCGTTCCAGAGCGTGATACGGCTCTTCCCGCCCGATCCGTCGTCGCGGTCTCGGGCCTTTCCGGTGATGGCGGGATCGTGACGCGCCGCGTGTCGCAGCAGGTTGGTCTCCTCGGTATCAAAGAGCCCTTTCGCCAGGTAATAGCCGTCTTCGTGAAACTGGGTAAGTTGTGCGTCCGTTAACATGTCCGGTGACCGTCCTCGAATGCGTCTGGAATCCGTTAAAACCCCCGGCCGCCAGCTAATACGGTCCGAGGCGCAAAACCCGATGATACCACGAAGTCGGCGAATCCCGTAAGCGGTTCGACCCTCGCAATGCGTTTGCGCCGGTTACGCCCGGCTGTGCTATGCTGGAAATCCGTTTCTCCATGTGCCGGAACGGTACACGTGAGCAACCCTTAAAGACGATCGCGCGTGGGCGTGCGTGACTTGGTTTTAACCCACAGTTTCAGGAGGGAGCTATGAGCGACGAGAAGAAGTCTGGAATGACACGCAGGGATTTCGCGAAGGCCTCGGCAGCGGGTGTGGCCGGCTTCGCGATCCTGAATTCAGGAAGTCGCGCCTATGCAGCCAACGAGCGGTATCGCTATGGCTTGCTGGGCTGTGGCGGACGCGGCACGGGGGCGGCCACCCAGCACATGCTGGGGAACGACAACGTGGAAATGGTCGCCATGGCGGATATCTTCCAGGATCGCCTGGATTCGTCCCGCGGGCGAATCGGAGATAACAAGGATGAGCGCGTCGCAAACCAGTTCAAGGTTAAGGACGACATGTGTTTCGTGGGTCCGGACGCGTACAAACGATTCCTCGATACCGATATCGACCTGATCATCGAAGGTACGCTGCCGTACAGCCGGCCTAAGCATGTGGAAGCCGCCGTGGAAGCGGGCAAACACGTGTTCACCGAGAAACCGGCCGCCGTGGATCCCACCGGCATCCGCCGGTTCATCGCCGCGGCGGAAAAGGCCAAGGAAAAGAATCTCTGTCTCGTGGCCGGTACCCAGCGCCGCCATCAGTTGAACTATCAAGAAACCATCAAGAAACTGCACGATGGCGCCATCGGCGATATCAAATCCATGCGCGTTTACTGGTGCGGAAGCCTGCCCTTCGTCAAAGAGCGCGCCCCGGACTGGAGCGAACTCGAATACCGCATCCGCAACTGGTACGCCTACTGCTGGACCTGCGGCGACAACATCGTCGAGCAGCACGTGCACAACCTCGACGTCGCCTGCTGGACGTTGCAAGCTCATCCGGTCAGCGTATTCGCATCGGGCGGCCGCGCCTGGAAACCGTTCGAGGATATGTATGGAAACCTGTGGGACCACTTCTCCTGCGATTTCGAGTTTCCAAACAACGTCCACGTCACGAGCATGTGCCGTCACTGGGGTAAAGCTGATGGTGGCGTCTTCGAGGAAGCCTTCGGTACCAACGGTTCCAGTAAGTGCAACGACATGATGGACAGCCCGGCCGAGAACATGATCGACCCCTACATCCAGGAGCACACCGATCTCGGCAACGCAGTACGCGGCAACGACCCTTACATCAACGAAGGCGTTCAGGTCGCCCACAGCACCATGACCGCGATCATGGGCCGCATGTCGGCGTACACCGGCAAGGCCCTCACCTGGGACGAAGCGATCAACTCCGACCTCCACATCACGCCGCCGGACGAACTCGACTTCACCCAACCGTTCCCCGTAGCGCCGATCCCGCGCCCGGGCGTGTAATCCGTTTCACAGGTTCCCGCCCGGCAGGAACGGCTTCCTGCCGGGCGGTTTCAGTTCGGTGAGTCGGCAAGGAGAACTCGAATGAATCGACGCAACTTTCTGGCTTCTTCGGCGGCCATGATTGGCGCAGCAGCCGCTGCCAAGGCGAAGGCGCAAGCGCCCAAACCTGCCGGTCCATTCGCGGAGGTGCCGCTGACAATGTCGGTCCAACCCCAGTTCTTCCCCGGCACCATCGACGAACAACTGGAAGCGGTGGCCTCATGGGGATTCCCGGCGTACGAGTGGCATAACCCGGAAGGCGATCTCGTCGCGCTGCGACGCAAAGCCGACAGCCTCGGGCTCGGACTCAGTTGCATCCGGGGCTGCGGACAAATCAAACCGGGCTACATGATGGACCCGGACCAGCACGACGCGGTGGTGGAAGAATTCACGGAGCGCGTCGAAATCGCCAAACAACTCGGCACGCGGCAGTTGATTGGTCTCACCGGCAATGCGCGTATGGATCTTTCCTACAACCAACAGGTCGATCTTGTGATCACCTGCCTGAAACGTCTCGCTCCCGTCGCGGAGGACAACGACGTCGTAATCATCATGGAAGCCTTGAACCCCATCGTCGATCACAAAGGGTTTTTCCTAACGCGAACGGATCAGACCATGATGATCCTGGACGCCGTCGGCAGTCCCAACATCAAAATGCTGTTCGACATCTATCACCAACAGATCACCGAAGGGAACGTCATCCGCAATATCCGCAATCACGTCGACCACATCGGCCTCTTCCACTTTGCTGACGATCCCGGTCGAAAGGAACCCGGTACGGGCGAATTGAACTACACCAACATCTTCAAAGCAATCCACGATACCGGCTACACGGGTTACGTCGCGCTGGAACACGGAAAGACCGGCACCGTCGAGGAGGCACTCAAAGCAGACTTGGCGTGTCTTGATTGGACGTAAGGAGTGATGGCAAGTCAGAGGGCTATCTGCCCTTCAACTTCTTTGTCTTTTTCGGGTCCAGCTCGCCCTGTTCCTTCAGGTAACCAACCACGCCAGGAGAAATGCCGCTTTTCTCCAGGGCCGCAACCACGTTTTGCACCGGCGCGCCCGCATGTGCCGCGATGATTTTTCGAATGGAATCCCGGTCGCGTTCGATAAGTTTCCCTATAAGCTTTCGCCGGAGTTCGGCTGCGTGTTCGAGGGAACGCGACAGGCCCCGCATCCTGTTCCGCACCCGTTGTTTCGCGGTTTCGTCCAGATCCGGATTCCGCAAGCGTTCCTGCAACGCGGCCCGCGCTTGCGTGGCGTTCCGGTAGATCGCGCGCACCATATCGAAGGCGGCGTCGAAATCGCCACAGCGAATCATAACGTCAATGATTAACGAAATGGCGTTCAAATACGTTTGAGCATCATCGAATATAGGATCGCGCGAAATCGCCTTATCCAAGTACCGCACCGCCATCCGCATGGCCTCCACTTCGTCGGTCGGCACGGTGGACCACATCCCTTTGAGCCTCGCCAGGAACTCTTGCAACGCTTCCGTCCCGTTTCCCGTGCTCGCGGGTGAAACGCCATCCTTGCACAATACCTTCAGGCGGTATAATTCCGTTGAAAGGGTTTCGAGGAGTTTTTCCACATTGTCCCGGTGTTTCCGGATGAGATTCTTTCCCCCTTCAAGCTGGGAAAGAAGCGCCTGATTCGTCCTCTGCCAACCTTGCATCACCTGATGCAGGCGGCCTTCGAATTCGGTGACGGCTTCCAAGGCGTCACGCCGCACCGGATCCTTGATTTCCCCCCCTTCCGCGGGGCCCTGCTCGCGAAACAGCCAAGCGATACGCAGCGCCAACCGGCCAATCTTGAGATTGTCCCGTGTGTCTTCCGGAAGCAGGAGTTGAATATACGCCGCAATATAGTGCAACGCGAGGGCACTGTCGGAATCGATATTCGAATAATCGACTCGCTGCGCGAGAAATGCGAGGAGCGCTTTCTCCTTATCCGGTAGACGCCGAACGGTGCGTTCGACCAGTGGACTGAACTCACTTTCTCCCCGGTCCCTGTAGTCGGTTGTGACATCCGTGAAGTAACAGTGGGGGCAGTGGTACAGGTAGTAGTGGGGCGGATGAACCGGCCGGGCCCGTTCGTTCAGCCACTTGTAGTGCAGCACGTGCCCGTCGGACTCGCGCTCGGATTCGAGGTACAGCCGCAGACGAAAATGCGGTTGCTGGTGTTCTTCACCACAGATCGGACAATGTACAGGCCGGTAGATAAACGGCGATGTGCCGTCAGTCATAATCGCGCATCCATATGTTCTTGCAAGTCACGTCGGGGAACCGTTGTGTAATCCCCCGTAGCCGACACCCAATCGGCCTTGCATACCAAGTATACCAATATCCAGAGACTTCGATAGACTGAAGAATCGCTGAAGGCCCTGGGGCCACCCCCGTCGCGCGACTACCGATCCCGATCGAAGTCATCGTTCGATCACATAGTGTCCCTCCACATAACTTCGTGTGCGGACCACCAGCAACTTCGCGTCGGCATCGTAGGTCCACTGGGTATCCTCGTTCAATCCGACACCGTCGATGCTGACGGAATCCGGCTTCGGATCCATCTTGATGCGCAGAATATGGGGCTTCTCCACGCCACCCACGCGCACATCCAGCGCCTCGCCGGTATCGTCGACGGTGACGGTCGACCGGCCGCTGCCGTCGGGGTGGACGACTTCGAACTCGCTGCGGCCGTGCGGATAGATGAGCCACGTCACGAACCCGTCCGACATCTCGTCGCCGAGACTGGTGTAGGCGCGTTTTACGGCCAGCGGGATTATCGCGCCGTCGCGCACGTACACGGGGAACTCTTCCAGGGGATAATCGCGCGTGAACGTTTTGGGGCCTTCGATAACGTCGTCATCGTCGAAGAGATAGCGCCACCGGCCCTCGGGCAGCGACACGGTGCGCTTCAAGGAGTCCTCATAGATGGGCGCGACCAGGAAATCGTCGCCGAAGAGGTAGTGGTACTTGGCTTCGAGCGGGCGCATCAGGGGGCGTCCCCCTTCGTGACATGCCACGACCTGCGTGTAGATGTACGGGACCAACTCAGTGTGGAGCCAGGCGAACTTACGGATGATTTCCCATTCGTCCGGAACGGATTCCCAGAGCGCGCGATTCGTGTGGCCGCCGTTCAGGAAGAGCCCGCAGAAGGTCGAGAATTGGGCCCATCGGGTGTAGAGATGCGGCGGAAACTTCCCGCCCGAATACCCCGCGACATCCGAACCGATGACGTTGTAGCCCATCGCGGCGCTGTGAAGGATGTCGGTGAGGGCTTCTTCGATGCCTTCGTCTTCCAGCCGCCAGGCGTGGTCCTGGTCACCCACCCAGTTCACGGGTGACGCGTCGATGGGGGCGAATCCTTCGGGATGGGCTTTCGTGTCCAGCCAATACGCGCGCGCGGTGTTTACGCCCTTGCTCTTGAGGAGCCCGATGCGATCCGTGGATCGCGACAAGGTAATAAACTCCGGGTTCTGCGTCAGGCCGTGCTGGTATTCGTCGCGGTAGTAATGGTCCATGTAGGTTCGCGTGGTCATAATACCGTGCCGGACACCCATGTACGGGACCGGGAAATTCCCCAGCCGCATGCCGAACGCGGTCGCCGCGCCGTCGAGTTTCCACCCGTCGATGCCCCAATCGAGCACCTGCTGTTGCATCCCGTGCCACCACTTCATGGCGTCCGGATTCGAGTAGTCGATGAATCCCCCGCGGCCTTTCCACCAGCCGATCTCCCGACCGTTGCCCGCGAGATAGCCGTTCTTGGCGGCCTCGTCGAACCAGTCCTGCGAATCCGGGATGGCCGTGTCTTTGCTATGGCTGTCCACCATGCACGTCATCCACAGCACGACACGGTATCCGTCGTCCTGGAGTTGGCCGAAGAACTCGGCGGGGTTGGGATAGCGTTCCTCGTCCACACTGAAATCGTTGTAGCGCGTGCTCCAGGGACTGTCGATGAGCACCGTGCGCACCGGGAAATCGTGGTCCGCGTAGCCCTGCAACAGGTCGCGCACCGCCTGCGCCGTGTTGGTGTCGTCTTCCCAGACCCAGCATTCGAGGGCCCAGGCCGGCGTCAAGGGCGGTGCTCCGTGCCGCTGCTCGTTGAACGGCATCCCCCAGAACGGCAGCACCCAGTAGAAGTACAACACGACTGGGATAAGCAGTATTATGATTAGCGTCACACACCCCAGTCGACGTAGACATCCGCGTTTTTGCTTCATGGCAACCTCCCGCGTACAGTGGCGGAAGGTACTGTATCACAGCGCGCCGGCCGTCCGAAGCAGGACAGTACCCGTTAATTGAGAATACGAACCCTCGAAAGGAGGCCCATCATGACACTCGAAGTGATTCGCGCGACGCTCGCATGGTGTACGGTGTTCAACATCGGCTTACTCTTCGTCTGGGGTATCATGTTTCTGTTCGCCCACGACTGGATGTACAAGTTCCACAGCAAATGGTTCAAAATGTCCACTGAAACCTTTGACACCATCCATTATTGCGGCATGGCTGTCTATAAAATCGGTATGCTGCTGTTCAATCTCGTGCCGTACCTCGCCCTGCGCATCGTGGGGTGAGCGAGGCATTGTCTCGCGCTCAATCGTTTTTGCAAAGGAGAATCCCTGTGTCCGATACCGTTCCCTCGAGAACCCTCAGTATCTCGATTGAATGCCCATTACAGCAGGTGTACGCCTTCGTGTCGAACCCGGAACGGCTCCCCCACTGGGCCACGACGTTCTGTAAATCCGTGCGGCCCGACGGAGACGACTGGATCGTCGAATCACCCGCCGGTGAGGTACGAGTGCGGTTCACGAAACCAAACGCCTACGGCGTGGTCGATCACATGGTCACCCTGCCCTCGGGTGATTCCGTCCAGGTTCCCATGCGCGTCGTGCCCAACGGTTCCGGCAGCGAAGTCCTCTTCACGCTCTTCCGGCCGCCCGCCATGACCGACGGGGAATTCGCCAGAGACGCCCTCATGGTCCAGCAAGATTTGGAGACGCTGAAGAGAGTGCTGGAGGGGTAAGATTTATCCCTTGGAACTTCTAACAAAAACCAAGTGGTCAAATTGTGGTGCGGGCATCCCTGCCTGCCTGCGCCATCAATCTAAGAGCAGCCAAGATGGCCGCACCACAACGGTCGAAATAGATACGGGTTTTTGTTAGAAGTCCTTAGATGAACCCAACCTACCCGCCCTGCACCGACGTCAATACCCGCTCGTAGGCTTGATGTACGTGCCTCTTTCGTTCCTGAACGAGCGTGGCAAGGTCTCCTTCGATGTCGAGGCGGCGCGCGAGCCGGGTGAGCGCCTCCGGGTCCTCGGGGAGGGTGCTGGTGGAACGGCCGTGCATGATGCGGAGGCGGTTCTCGATGCGGCGGAAGAGGAGGTACGTGTCGTGCAGCATGCGGGTCTCGTCGGGTGCGAGGACTTCTAGTTTCTGGAGAAGACTGAGTGCGCCGAGGACGTCGCCGCGTTTGAGGTCGGGGTGTTGGTCGGCGTGGCGCAGTTGGAGGAGACGGACCGCGAATTCAAGTTCGGCGATGCCGCCTTCGTGTTTCTTCAGGTCACGCGAACTCGAAGCGGCCACGATCTTCCGGCGGATCTCTTCGATGTTCGCGATGTTCTCTGGCGTCAGTTCCAGCGTGAAGGCCAGCTCCCGTGCACGGCGGCCCACATCGGCGCCAAACGCGCGGTCGCCGGCGACGGCACGGGCTTTCACGAGGGCCAGCCGCTCCCAGGGCTGCGCTTCCGTCGTGTAATACTCTTCCAGGCGCGCGTCGCTGACGACGAGGCTGCCTTTCTTGCCGTCGGGACGGAGCCGCGCGTCGATTTCGTAGAGTTGGCCGTAGCGGGTTGGCTCTTTCAGTATGCGCATGACATTCGACGCGACGGCGGTGAAATACTCGGTGGGTGACGTGCCCGAGTCGACGGTGGCCATACTATCGTAGACAAAGACAAGATCGAGGTCGCTTCCGTACCCGAGTTCACGGCCGCCCATCTTGCCGAGCCCGAGCACCGCGAACGCCGCCTGCGTTTCGCCGAACCGCTCGACGACTTTCTGCTGCGCCTGGTTCAGCGCGAAGGCGAGACTGACTTCCGCGAGCAGCGTCAACTCCTCGCCGATGCTCACGATGCCCGCGTCGAGAATCAGATCGCGCATGCCGATACGCAGGGTCTCGCCCGCGTGTAAGCGGTATGGCGCCGCATCGCTCTCGTATGCGCGGGACAACGCGGCCAACTGACCTTCCAAGTCTTCGCGGGTGGACGGGTGTGCGAGCACACCGGGCCGGCCAAAGGTATCGAAAAGCCCGGGATCGCGAATCAGCAGCCCTGAGAGAAACTCGCTGTTCTCGACGAGCGTCACGAGGTAGTCGCAGAGGTGGGGGCTCCACTTCAGGATGTCGTAAATCGCGCCGGGCGCGCGTACGTTGGACAGGATCTGCCCCATCCGCAACAGCGTGACATCGGGATCGACGCTCTTTGAGAGGGCTTCCAACAGGATGGGCGCGACTTCGGCAAACTGCTGCCGCACGTGCAGCGAGTGGGGGCGTTCGCGGATGCCCGTGGCGAGGATGAGCAGTTCCTCGCGCGCTCGCTGCACGTCCTTGAAGCCCAGGGGCCGCAATCCTTCCAACCCGGCGGCTCCGTCGGAATGGGGGTTGAGCAGGTCGTTCACCCACAATTTACCCGAGCCCTTCGTCGCGAGAAACTGGTCGAGAATCTTGCGCGTAGCGTCGGCGCGATCCTGGTAGTCCGCCATGAACGAGGCGCCCGTGTCGTAGCCCAACAGTTTCGCGAAGGCGTCAAGCATACCGTGGTCTTTGGGCAATGCATGGCGCTGTTGGCTGCCTTCTATCTGCAACCGGTGTTCCACCTGGCGCATGAACGTGTAGTTGCTGGCCAGCGCCGTTGCGTCGAGCGGTTTGAGCAGGTTGTGTTCGCCCAACACCTTAATCGCGTGAAGCGTGGTGCCGGTGCGCAGCTCTTCGATGCGGCCGCCGTTGAGCAGTTGCAGCATCTGCACGGTGAATTCGATGTCGCGAATACCGCCCCGCCCGAGTTTTACTTCCGTGTCCGTCTCGCCGCGGTTCGCCACCTGTGCTTCCATCTGATACTTGACGTTGCGGATGTCTTCCAGCGTCTCGTCATCGAAAAAGCGGGGAAACACAAAGGGCCGCGTGCGCTCGATGAACCGCTGCCCTAGTTCGAGATCGCCCGCGCAAGGCCGCGTCTTGATGAGCGCCTGCCGCTCCCAGGCCTGGCCCTCGCTCTCGTAGTAGTACACGGCGCTGTCGATATCGACGGCGAGCGGACCCATACGGCCATGAGGGCGCAGCCGCATGTCCACCCGAAATACGGAACCCTCGGCCGTAATCTCGGAAAGGGCTTTAATGATGCGTTCGCCCAGCTTGTGGAAGTATTCCGAGCTGCTGGTGGTTCCAGCGCGGCCGCCGGACGTGGCCCCGTCGCAGGCGTACACGAAGATCAGATCGATATCTGAACTGAAGTTTAGTTCGCACCCGCCCAGCTTGCCCATTCCCAGGACGACAAATCCGCATTCGGATTCGCCGTCCGTACACCGGGGAACGCCAAACCGCGGATCGAGATCGCGGCGCGCACTCTGATACGCGGCCTCGAGGGTGGCGTCCGCCAGATTCGATAGATCCTGCGTCAACGACCTGAGCGACACGTGGGAAAAGATGTCGCGCGTGGCGATGCGGAGGATCTCGCGCCGCTTGAAACGCCGTAAGGCTTGGCAGCGCGCGTCGAAGGTATTGAAATTCTCCTGCACGCGCAGTAGTTCGCGAATCATGTCATCCCGGGGGCGGGCGTTCTTGAGTTCGGCCTCTTCCCAGAGCCACAACGTGAACTCCGGATTGCGGCAGACGATATCGGTGAGATACTGACTCTGCGCGAGTATCGTGAGCAGGAGCTGCGCATAACGGAGCGTGGCATCCATCAAATCGATTTCGGCACGTGGCGTCAGCGTGACTTCCAGAAACCGCTCCAGCCGATTCAGGGCCGTGGTCGGATCGCCGCAATCTTTGAGCGCCTGGGCCAGATGTTCGGCCAGCCGGGGATGGTCGTCCCGGATGATACTTTCCAGGAAAACTTCCGCGCGCTCGGCATCGTCGAATGCGATATCTTCAAACTCAGTTCTCATGCGTCGTTACGTCTCACACGTTTTGAAGGTCCCTTTGGAGTGCGGCCACTCCAAAGGAAATCGCTAAAGAATTCATGATTTCCAAATTCGAAACTATGGGTTTAATTCCAAGTTTTGCCGATCCGTTCGCCCACTTCGGCGAGCAGATCAGCGGCATGGGTTATCGCGTAATCCGGCGCGATCGAACCGGTACACAACGCATGAACGACGTCGATGCCATGCTCGTGGACGGCCTCGTATCCGTCGCCCAATATGCCTGCTACAGCAACCACGGGGATGCCGGCCTGCTGCGCAATCCGTGCTACGCCGATAGGCGTCTTCCCGTGAACGGATTGACCGTCGAGCTTGCCCTCGCCGGTAATGACGAGGTCCGCCCCGCGCATACGGTCGGCGAGGTGACACGCATCCGCTACGAGTTCCACACCCGGGCGAAGGCTACCATGGGCAAAGGCGACAAGACCAGCGCCGAGACCGCCCGCGGCGCCCGCGCCAGGGAGATCGGCAATAGGGACGCCCATCTGCGCGCGGACCACGTCCGCGAAGTGGCGCAACGCGCCATCGAGTTCCTCGACTGCTTCCGGAGTGGCGCCTTTTTGCGGTCCGTAAACGCGTGAAGCGCCGTTGGGTCCGCACAACGGGTTGGTCACGTCGCACGCGACAAGAATTTCGCAGTCATCAAGCTCGGAAAGTCGATGCGATCCGTCGATTCGGGCGAGAGACAATAACGCCGCACCGCCGCGAGCAAGCACACTCCCCGTTGCGTCCAGGAATCGATACCCCAAGGCTTCCGCCATACCCGCGCCACCGTCGTTCGTCGCGCTGCCGCCAATTCCAACGATAACCCGTCGCGCCCCATTTTCGATCGCCGCGCGGAGCAACTCACCCGTCCCGTAAGTCGTAGCGATACGTGGATCCCGGTGTTCCGGAGGTACCAGCGCCAGGCCCGATGCGGACGCCATCTCGATGACTGCCGTCTCGCCGTCGCCCAGCAGCCCGTAGACAGCGTCGACGGGGTCGCCCATAGGCCCGGTGACGGTCAGGGGTAGCGTCCGGCCGTTCGTCGCAGCGACCAGCGCGTCGACGGTCCCTTCGCCCCCATCCGCCATGGGGACAAGCCGAAGTTCCGCATCCGGCGCCGCGCGCCGCAATCCGGCGGCCAGCGCTTCCGCGACCTCAAGCGCGGTCAGACATTCCTTAAACGAGTCCGGGGCAATAACGATGTGCATCGTGCGTGCTTTCTACGTCCAAAGCGCTAAGATCGGCGCCGGTCGCTTCTGAAATTGAGACGATCATAGCAGACCCCGGGATGGCGCAACGACCCGGCACGACGAGTTCCGTGCACCCTTATCCCCCCTCTTCTTGACTTAGGATAGTGACTCTTCAAACAATGGACCCTGGGAGTCATCAATCTATCTTTATTCGGAGGAACGCGTCATGCGGATCACACGCAGACAATTCATTGGTTTGGTTGGTGCGGCGGGGCTTTCGAGCTGCGCCCGGATGGGGCTCGACAAGGTCGCGGATATGGACATCATGCCCGGCGGCCCCGGGCGGTTCACCTTTGCGACCATCGGCGACATTCACGTGCTCGACGCCCGCAGCACAGGCATCGTGAACCAGGCGGTCGACTCCATCAATGTAAATGACAACGTCCGGTTCACGGTCGTGCTGGGTGACTTGGCAACCAGCGGCGAGTACGTGGAGCTGAACCTCGCCCATACGTCTCTGGCGCGACTCGCGAAACCGCACTTCTCCGTTCCCGGCAATCATGACGTGAATATGCACGCCAAGAACATCTACGGCAACTATACGAAACTCTTCGGCGATCCGGACTGGCGCAATGAAGAGGAGGGCTGGTTGTTCATGGGCATCGACTCGACGAACGAAGCCAAGAGCGACGTGGCTATCCGGCCGGATCAGCTTGCGTGGATTGAGAAACAACTTAAGAAGATAAATCCGAAACGACCTATCGCGCTCATGACGCACCATCCGTTCAATCCCACGACCAAGTACCGGGTTCAGAATGCAGACGAGGTGTTGGCAATGTTCTCCGACCACAACCTCAAGCTAGTTGCGGCGGGCCATTTCCACGGAAATCAGGAAGAAACGCAGGACGGTATCTTGTTCACGACCACCGCCTGCTGCTCGTCGACGCGCGGCAACCACGACGGCACCACGTCGAAAGGATTTCGTCTGTTCCATGTCGACAAGGAAGCTGTGACAACCGAGTACGTGGAAGTGGTGGCGTGAAGATAGGCGGCCGAGCCGTTAATCCGGGTCTCCGGCTTCGCCCCTCCTGTCGATCTCATGCTTCTTGAGCCGGTATTGCAACGTCTTGTAAGTAAGACCCAGCAGTTCGGCAGCGTCTTTGATCGATCCGCCGCTGCGACCCAGGGCTTGGCGTATTAGATCCTGCTCCAAATCCTCGAGCACCAGGCCGCCGGTCGGCAGAACAAAATCCCCCGACTCCGGCGCACGATTGCGCAGTTTTTCCGGCAGATCTTCGGCATGAATGACATCGCCGTCGGCAAGTATGTACAACTGTTCGAGCGTGTTCTCGAGTTCCCGCACGTTGCCCGGCCATCGGTAATGGCGCATGGCTTCCAGCGTATCCGACGCGAGCGTTGGGCATTTCTTTCCCAGTCGTTTGGACAGCTTCTCGCGAAAGTGTTGGATGAGTAACGGCAAGTCATGCAACCGATCGCGCAAGGGCGGCAATGCCACCGGCAACACGTCGAGCCGGAAAAACAAGTCCTCGCGAAACTCGCCGTTGTCCACCAGTTTTCGCAACTCCCGGTTCGTGGCGGCGATAACACGCACATCGACCTTGCGGGGCGTTGACGAACCAACCCGCTCGACGACCCCGTCCTGCAAGACGCGCAGCAGCTTGGCCTGACTGTCGAGCCGCATGTCGCCGACCTCATCGAGAAACAACGTGCCGCCGTTGGCGACCTCGAACTTCCCCGCGCGGCTGGCTTCGGCCCCCGTAAACGCGCCTTTCTCGTGACCGAACAATTCGCTCTCAACCAGCGTATCCGGAATCGCGGCGCAGTTCACAACCGCAAAGGGTTTCTTGCTGCGCGGGCCCTCGAAGTGAATGTGGCGAGCCACCAACTCCTTACCGGTCCCCGATTCGCCAAGAATGAGCACGGTGCTGTTGATGGGGACCGCCTTCTGAACGATGTTGAAAACCCGCTGCATGGCCGGGCTTTCGCCGATGATGTTGCCCAGGGAAACGGACTGGCTGACCAGTTCGCGCAGTTGAACGTTCTCGCGCCGCAGCGAGCCGCGTTCGATGGCCTTTTCCACCACGATAAGGAGTTCGTCTTTGTCGAAGGGTTTCGCGAGATAATCCGACGCGCCCTCCTTCATGGCCGTCACCGCCGTCTGGACCGTGGCAAAGGCGGTCATCACCACCACCTCCATGTCGGGACAGATGCGCTTGGCCTGCCGGAGCAGTTCGAGCCCGTCCATCTCCGGCATGCGCAGATCCGTGAGCAAAACGTCGCGTGGGTTTGCGCGCAGGGCGGTTAACGCGTCTTTGGCGGACGCGACGGCCGTAACGCGATAGCCCGCCGCGCTCAAAATATCATTCAGTATGAGGCGCTGGGTTTCGTCGTCTTCGGCGATGAGAATCTCTGACTTCATGCGGCTCCTTCCCGTCGTAGGGGAAACGCGATCAACACGTGGCACCCCTGGCCCTCGACGCAAGACAGGTCGATGGTTCCTCCATGCTCTTCAATGATTCCGCGCGTAATTGACAAACCAATCCCCGTTCCAGTCGGCTTGGTCGTAAAATACGGATCGAAGGCCCGCTCGGCTACGTCTTTGGTCAGGCCGGGACCGTCGTCGCGAATCTCGACCTGGCATTCGTCCTCGAGAATGCGCGAAAACAACCGGACCCGCCCTCCCGCGGGCGTCGCCTCCAGGGCGTTTATCAATACGTTTAACACCGCGCGTGTGAATTGTTTTGGATCCAGAGACAACTCGGTCTCCCCCGCCCTCAAATCGCTGACGAGTCGAACGCCGCGGTCCTTCGCGTCTTGTACCACCAGGTGTACGCACTCCTCGAGCAAGCGATCGATTCGGACCGGTTCGGGTTGCAATTCGCGCTCTTTCGCCAATGCCAGAAATCCCGAAACGATCTCGTCGAGCCGATCGACTTCCTTTCGGATCGTGCGCAACTGGGTCACCGCCGAACCGGATTCCTCGCTCACCTGCAAAGTATCCAGCGCGTGACTCGACAGCAATTTGATCGCGTTGAGCGGATTGCGCACGTCATGGGCGACTCCCGCGGCAAGGGTCCCGAGGGCCGAAAGCCGCTGCGCCTGACGCAGGTTCTTCTCGACCTGCTCCTTGTCGCGCAACGAGCGCACCATGTTGTTAAACGTCTGTTCGAGCGCGAGAATCTCTCCGTAATTCTTACGCACCTCGACTTCGTCGAGTTTGCCTTCACTCACTTTCGCGCAGGACTCGGAGAGATGGCTGAGGGGGCGCAAGCTTTTCACGATGAAGTAAATCATCAACCCCAGCGTGACTAAAAATCCGGCCGTCAATCCTGCCAGATACTGGTTCTTAAACACACGGAGAACGGCGGTCAGCCGCTGCATGGGGTATTCGGCCGTAATGTATATGGGCGTACTGCCCCCGTAATCAAGCGTGTAACTTGCCACGATATTCCCGTCTTCGGTGAACTGCGAGATGACCTTCTCCGTCGGCTGGATTCCGGGATCGGCGCGCTGGATGTGCAACTGGACCGTAGGGTGATTCTGGGTTAGATCCTTGCTGATTTGCTCCAAATCCAGCGGTTCACCGGGGTGCTCCGCCGCCAGAAACTGCATTTCGTTCACCATTTCCATCGTCTGATTTTCCACTTCGCGAATGACTTCCACGAAGTAGTGGGCGGTCAGGATGTAAACCGACCCGAGCAGACAGAGCAGGAGGATCACGCACAATGCGATCACCCGCACCATGAGCGAGTTGTACCATCGGACGGGCGTATATGTGGAAACCGGGTCGGTCATAGTCTACGTATCACGCGAACAACGTCGGCTCGCCGTGCGAACCCGGATCGGGTTCCGGCGTCTCTTCGCCGGCAAGCAGTCGCATCACGTGTTGGATGTCGTCCCACGTCTTCTTCTTTTCGCCCGGCGACCGGAGCAGGTACGCCGGATGATAGGTAACGCGCAGCGGGATTCCATGATAAAAATGCCAGCGGCCCCGGAGGCGGCCCGTCGACTCGTCGGTCTTGAGCAACGTCTTCGCCGCGTGCCCACCCAACGCACAAATCACCTTCGGCTTGACCAGATCGAGCTGCCGAATGAGGTACGGCTCACACTGGTCTTTCTCGGATGGTTGAGGATCCCGGTTATTCGGCGGGCGGCATTTCAATACGTTGCAGATATATACGTCTTCCCGGCGCAACTTCATCCCTTTAACAATAATATCAGTGAGTAATTGTCCCGCCCGGCCCACGAAAGGTTTGCCCTGCAGGTCTTCGTTTTCTCCCGGCGCCTCCCCTACAAAGACCAAGTCGGCATTGGGATTCCCATCGCCGAATACGGTTTGCGTCCGGGTCTTGCAGAGGTCACACTTCGTGCAGCCGCTGACCTCTTGTTCCAGCGCGACGAGTTCCGGCGATGCCGCACCCGCGGTTGGTGGAGGCGGAAGCACAGAAGGAGCGGACGGCGCCGCTTCGGGCTGCGACGCCGGGGCTTCGTAAAACGCAGCGACTTCCGGAGATAACGCGACGGTCTGCCGGCGGGGATGCGCCGCTTTCCGAATCAGTTCCCGGGTTTCTTCAATGATCTCGTTGTGCAAGTCTGACGACGCCATGGGTTACACCGTTTTCGGGGCATCATACCACGCGGACCGCGAGCGTCGCATATGGGGATAACACGGACCTCGTGCCGTTCCGCTCCGGTTTTCCTGCAAAGTTTGCGCTCCGTTCCATTTATGTGCTATCTTTTGGCGTTTGCAATTACACAGGGGTCCCACCTTCTGTGCGGTTTGGGTGCCCGGCGTGTGGCCGGGTCAGCCGCCGGGCCCCGAGGAAAAACCCAAAAGGGAGAATTACGTATGGCAGTCGTCACCATGAGACAGCTTCTGGAGGCCGGCATCCATTTCGGCCACCAGACCCGCCGTTGGAATCCAAAGATGGCCCGGTATATCTTCGGGCAACGCAACGGCATCTACATCATCGACTTGCAGAAAACCCTCCGCCAGGTCCACAAGGCCCACGCCTTCGTGCGCGACACCGTCGCGGCGGGCGGCACGGTCCTGTTCGTCGGCACCAAGAAGCAGGCCCAGGAACCGGTTGCGCGCGAAGCCACGCGTTGCGGCATGTATTACGTCAACCATCGCTGGTTGGGCGGGACCTTGACCAACTTCGAGACTATCCAGACCAGCGTTCGGAATCTCACGCGCCTCGAAGAAATGGACAGTTCCGGCGCCATGGAGAAATACACGAAGAAAGAAGCGGCGAGGATGCGCCGCGAAATGACCAAGCTGCGCCGCAACCTCGACGGTATCAAGACGATGGTTCGTCTGCCGGACGTCATGTTCGTGATCGACACCAAGAAGGAAGCGATCGCCGTGCGCGAGGCACAACGCCTCGGTATCACGTGTATCGGCATCGTGGATACCAATGCCGACCCGGACAGTGTGCCGATTCCAATTCCGGGTAACGACGACGCCATTCGCGCGGTCTCCTTGTTCTGCTCGGTTGTCGCCAACGCGGCGATGGACGGTTTGGCCCAAGCGGAAAAGATTCGCGCGGAACAGCCCCAGAAACCGGGCCGCGGCCGCAAGGCGCAACCCGTGAGCGCTGAAGCCGAAGCCAAACCGGAACAGGAGCCCGAAGCGCCGGGCGAAACAGGGCAGGCCGGCGAACCGGCAGAAGTGGGCGCAGCCACGCAAGAAGATTCTGAAGGAGAAGAGTAAGTAATGGCGATTTCAGCTCAAGCGGTTAAAGACCTGCGCGATGCAACCGGCGCGGGGATGATGGATTGTAAAAAAGCACTGAACGAGTCCGAAGGCGACTTCGACAAAGCCGTGGTATGGCTACGGGAAAAGGGCATGGCCTCGGCAGCGAAACGCGCGGACCGCGAAGCGAGCCAAGGTGCGGTCACGTCGTACATCCATATGGGCGGCAAGATTGGCGTGCTTGCCGAAGTCAATTGCGAAACCGACTTCGTGGCCCGTGGCGACAAGTTCCAGGAATTCTGCAAAGACGTATGTCTCCAGATCTGTTCGGCCACGCCGCGTTGGGTCAAACGCGAAGACGTCCCGGAAGACGCCATCGCTGCCGAGAAGGAGATTTACGTGAAGCAGGCGGCCGAGACCGGCAAGCCGGCGAACGTGTGCGAAAAGATCGCCGAAGGCAAGCTGAACAAGTGGTACCAAACGGCCTGCCTCTTGGAGCAGCCGTTCGTAAAAGATACGGATCGCACCATCGAAGAGCTGATGAAAGAACTCAGCGGACTCGTGGGCGAAAAGATAGACGTCCGCCGTTTTGCACGGTTCGAGTTGGGCGAGGCCCTCTAGTCAGGACCGCCGCCTGACGTTGCCGAATGACGAGGGCACGATTTACGGGGATGCCACCCGGCGAGCGCGGTAAGAACATCCCCCTTGATCCCCCTTCAAAGGGGGAATGACTCCGCAACGCGGTGGTGGTGTCAGGCAATAGCGTTCGCGCGTACGTTTGACGATCGGTTGCGTGCAGGCACCGCGAGTTTTGACGGTCGATTGTATGCGCGCACCGCGAAGCGTGCGCAATACTCCCCCTTTGAAGGGGGATGCAAGGGGATGTTCTTAACATTCTCCGTAACCGGTAGTTTGACGATGAATCGCGCGGAAGGAAAAAGAGGTTGGCGGAGCCACACTATAGACGCATCATCTTGAAGCTGAGCGGCGAAGCCCTCGAAGGCGACGGCTCCGGCAGCATCGACTTTGCCACCGTCGGCCGCATTTGTGATGAGATCGCTGAGGTTCGGGAACTGGGCGTCCAAGTCGGCGTCGTCGTGGGCGGCGGAAACATCTTCCGTGGCGCCCAGGGCGTCGACACCGGCCTCGATCAGCCGACCGGCGATTACATGGGGATGCTGGCCACCATGATCAATGCGCTGGCACTGCAAGCCGTGCTCGAACACAAAGGCGCGGCCACGCGTGTGTTGACCGCCATCGAAATGCGGCCCGTGGCCGAACCGTACATCCGCCGCCGGGCCTTGCGCCACTTGGAAAAGGGCCGGGTCGTCATCTTCGGCGCCGGCACCGGCAACCCTTTCTTTACCACGGACACCGCCGCCGCCCTTCGCGCCAGCGAGATTGGCGCGGACGTGCTGCTCAAAGCCACCAAAGTCGACGGCGTGTACGATGCCGATCCCGTGAAAAACTCCGGGGCAAAACGGTATGATGATTTGTCGTATACCACCGCGCTGACGTTGAATCTTCGCGTTATGGATGCAACGGCGATCTCGTTGTGCCGGGAAAGCGGCTTGCCGATTCTCGTGTTCAACTTGAACGAACCGCGCAGTATCGTCCGGGCGGTGCGAGGAGAGCGAATCGGGACTTTGGTGAAAGGAGACTGAGCCATGGAACATGCGCTCTGCAAAGAGGCACGGGAAAAGATGGAGAAGAGTATCGAGGCGTTTGACAACGAACTCGTTCACATCCGCACGGGGCGAGCATCCGCCGGCCTTCTCGATACCATCGAGGTGGAAGTCTACGGGTCCCGGATGAAAATCAACCAGCTTGGCACCGTCTCCGCACCGGAGGCCCGACTTCTCACCGTGACCCCGTGGGACAAATCGCAGATGGCCGCTATCGAAAAAGCCATCCTCGCCTCGCCGCTGGAACTGACGCCGTCGAACGACGGGAAAATCATTCGAATCCCCATCCCCCAGTTAACCGAAGATCGCCGCAAGGATCTGGTCAAACACGTACATAAGCTCGCCGAAGAGTCACGGGTTGCGGTCCGCAACATCCGCCGGCACCTCGTCGAAGAAGTAAAAAAAGAACAAAAAGACGGCGATTTGCCGGAAGACGACGCCCATAAATTGACGGCCGAAATCCAGAAGATCACCGACGAATACATCGCCAAGATCGACGCTTCGCTCAAAGCCAAAGACGAAGAGATTATGGAAGTCTGAGGCATAACGCGCATCCGGCTGTGGTGCAGGCGAGACGCCCGCACCACAACAGTGACGAACGGACCGGTTTCAACGGTCAGATTTCAAATGAACACTTCAGTCGCCAATACAGACCCGGCTCAGTGTATGACGGACGAACTCCCCCAGATCGACCGCGATCGGTTGCCCCGTCACATCGCCGTCATCATGGACGGCAACGGACGGTGGGCGGCCCAGCACGAGGTCAGCCGCGCAGCGGGCCACGAGGCCGGCGCGAAAAGCGTGCGGGCCGTCGTGGAAGCCTGTCGCGAACTCGGAGTGACCGTGCTCACGCTTTACGCCTTCTCCACGGAAAACTGGCGGCGTTCAAAATTGGAAATCGACGCCCTCTTCCGGCTCTTGAGCAAGTACATCGGCATCGAGCTGGAGAACATTCATAAGGAAGATATCCGCGTGTCGGTCATGGGTCGCATGGAAGGACTGCCGGGCAGAGCACAACGCGATTTGCGGCACGCCATAGAATTAACCGCCGGGAACGCGTCTATGACGTTAAACGTCGCCGTCAATTACGGCGCACGCGCCGAACTCGCGGATGCGGCGAAGCGAATCGCCGAGGAGGTGAAGGCCGGCCGGCTTGAACCCGCAAAGGTGGACGAGGCTTGTCTTGCACGGCATCTCTATGTGCCGGAATTGCCGGACCCCGACTTGCTCATCCGGACCAGCGGCGAAATGCGCCTGAGCAATTTTATGTTATGGCAATTGTCCTACGCCGAAATCGTCGCGGTTCCCACGTTGTGGCCGGATTTTCGCAAGCCGCATCTCTACGCCGCCATCGCGGAATATCAATCTCGTCAACGGCGCTTCGGCGGGCGGTGATTTTGTGAACCTCGCGAACAGAGACGGATCCGTCTTGCTGCGCACCTTGACCGGTGCCACGGCGCTCGGCATCTTTTTGGTGCTGATTTGGGTGCCCCAATTGAAGCTGGGATTCGCGCTGTTTGTCGGGGCCCTGGTCCTCGTCGGCCTGTACGAACTGTATGCCATCGCGCGCGCACGGCAAATTTCGCCGGAAACCATCGGTGGCATGTTCGCCGGAACCATCATCGCTCTCAGCGGCTATTTCAACAGCCCGTCGCTGACGAATTTTCTGCTCTACGGCGGCTGCCTGCTCGTCGCGGCGCTGCACGTCGTGCGCGGACATCACGCCGTCGCCGGGTTAGCGGGTACGATCTTCGGCTTGATTTACGTCGGATGGTTCGGCGCGCACCTCGTCCTGCTCCATGGACTGCCCGTCGTCGGACCGGGATTTGTCACGATGTTGTTCGTCGCCGTGATTCTCACCGATACCGCGGCATTCTTCATCGGACGGACCATTGGGACACACAAGCTGGCACCCAAGGCGAGCCCGGGAAAGACCTGGGAAGGCGCGGCCGGCGGGTTTGTGTTTGCCATTCTGGGCATGGCGGTCATGTGGTACGTGCATCGGCTTGACGCACGGCTCGTGCTGCCGGATTGGTCCCTCTGGCGCTACCTCTACGCGGGCATCGTCCTCTCGATCGCCTCGCAGGTCGGCGACTTGGCGGAGTCTTGCCTGAAACGCGATGCGGGAGTCAAGGACTCGGGAAACTTTTTTCCGGGCCACGGCGGCGTGTTGGACCGATGTGACGGGTTCCTGTTCGCATCGCCGTTTCTTTACTATATGGCGGTGCCGCTCCTGGGCAATTGAAGGCCGGCGCAATACAAATTCACGACCACCTCCGATCTGAAATTTGAGATCTGAAATCCCAGATCGTAAAGCGAGGGCTACAAGAGGAACCGCCCCGCCGCCGTGACTAACGGTGCAAGCAAATACCGTCTGCAAGGTCAGACAAGGAATAACACGATGTACGAAGAAGTAGCCGAACGGCTGACCGACTATTCCGCGCGACTGCAAGATCTGCGCAAATGTCTGGACGTCGAAGGCACAAAAGAAGAAATCGCTGCGATCGAGCAGGTCATGTCCGCGCCAAATTTCTGGGACGATCCGGAGAGCGCGCAGAAAACCGTGCAAAAGCTGAAGGGGTTGAAAGCCATTATTGCCGCGCCGGACGCGTTGGCGGCGGAGATTAGCGACGCCGAAGTGCTGGTTGAACTGGCGCAGTCGGAAGAAGAGGCGTCCATGGGACCCGAACTACTCGAACAAACCAACCAGATTGAAGAGAAACTCGACCGGCTCGAAATCACCAGCCTTTTCAACGATCCGCGTGATAAGAAGAACGCCATCATCAACATTCATCCCGGCGCGGGCGGCACGGAATCCTGCGACTGGGCCTTGATGCTGTACCGCATGATCACGCGGTGCTGTGAACGGCACGAATTCGACGTCGAGGTCGTGGACTACCAGGAAGGCGACGAAGCCGGACTCAAAAGCGCGACCCTGATCGCGGAAGGACCTTTTGCCTACGGCAATCTCAAGTCCGAAGCGGGTGTGCACCGGTTGGTGCGAATCTCGCCCTTCGACGCCAACAAACGGCGCCATACGTCTTTCGCCGCCATCGAAGTGGTGCCCGAAGCGGACGAGGACGTCGACATCGAGATCAAAGAAGAAGAATTGAAAATGGACGTGTTCCGCTCCAGCGGACCCGGCGGACAGAAGGTGAATAAAACGAGTTCCGCCGTGCGGCTTACCCATCTGCCCACGGGTCTCGTGGTGGCCTGCCAGATCGAACGGTCCCAGCATCGCAATCGCGCCACAGCCATCAACATGTTGAAGGCGAAACTCTACGATATCGAGATGCAGAAAAAGGAAGTCGAACGGCTCGCCTTGCGCGAGGGACAAGCGGACGCCGCGTGGGGGAGCCAGATTCGCAGCTACGTGCTCCATCCCTATCAGATGATTAAGGATCATCGGACCGACGCGGAGACAGGAAATGTCGATCGCGTGCTCGACGGCGATCTCGATATGTTTATTGCCAGTTATTTGAAGTGGAACCTGGAGAGGAAAGGCCGAAATTAATCTCATGTCCGAAGAGCATCACTCAACCGAAGAAGAACTGCGGCGTCATCGCATCGACAAACTGGATCGCATTCGCGAACGCGGCGACGAACCGTTCAAATACACCTTCGAGCGATCCAGCACCATCGGAGACGCGCGCACGGCATTCGAGGCCGCAGAATCCAAGAGCGAGGACGCGGCCGAGGCCAAGATCCAGGCGACTCTCGCGGGACGAATGGTGTCGTTTCGCGATCACGGCAAGAGCGTGTTTGTCGACATTCGCGACGAGACCGGCCAGATTCAGGTCTATTTCAACGTGAAGGGCATTGGCGAAGAAGCCTTTGCCGCCGTGCACGATCTCGATATGGGCGATTTCATCGGCGCGACGGGCGAGGTCCACCGCACGCGGAAGGGCGAAATTACATTGTTTGCGTCGTCCTTTGAAATACTGACTAAATCCTTGCGCGCGCTGCCGGAGAAGTATCACGGACTGACGGATGTCGAGACGCGGTATCGCCAGCGGTACCTGGACCTGGTGGCCAATCCCGAAGTGCTGGATATCTTCCGCAAGCGTGTCCAGTTGATCGCCGCCATGCGCACCTGGCTTACGGATCGCGGGTTCCTCGAAGTCGAAACGCCCATGCTGCACCCCATCCCCGGCGGCGCCACGGCCCGTCCCTTCATCACGCATCACAATACGTACGACACGGACCTCTATCTGCGCATCGCGCCGGAACTATATTTGAAACGCTGCATCGTCGGCGGATTCGAGCGTGTCTTCGAGATCAACCGTAATTTCCGGAACGAGGGCGTCGACACGCGCCACAATCCCGAGTTCACCATGATGGAACTCTACGAGGCCTATCAGGATTACATGGGATTGATGGACGAAACGGAAGAACTCTTCGTCGCCGTCATCGAAGCGGTGGTCGGCGGGACGAAATTTCCGTACCAGGGCGAAACCATCGACGCGACGCGGCCGTGGAAACGTATCAAGCTGTTCGACGCGATTCGCGAGTACGCGGGCGTCGATCTGGAATCCACGCGGGACCGCGACGAAGCGGCCGCGCTGGCGAAACAAGCGGGCGTGGAGGTAGATCCGGCCATGGGCTATGGGAAGATCGTGGATGAGGTCATGAGCCTGAAGGTCGTGCCCCATCTCGTGCAGCCCACGTTCCTCTACGATTACCCCATCGAGATCTCGCCCCTCGCAAAGAAGAAGCGCGACAACCCGGCCCTGACGGAACGGTTCCAGGCCTTCATCGGCCGGCTCGAAATGTGTAACGCGTTCTCGGAACTCAACGATCCCATCGATCAGCGGGAACGCTTTATGGACCAGCTTAAACAGCGCGAAAAGGGCGATGAAGAGGCGCAGCACCTCGATGACGATTTCATTACAGCCCTCGAAGTCGGAATGCCGCCCACCGCCGGGCTCGGCATCGGCATCGATCGCCTGGCGATGTTGCTGACCGACTCGGCATCGATCCGAGAAGTGATCTTGTTCCCGCTGCTGCGACCGCTGTGATTTGTACTACAGTCATGCATAGTTGAACGAAACCGATTGGCGCTCTGGACACCCAGCAAGCCTCGGGATTGAAAATTGGATTAGTAGGATAAGGAACGAAGAACATCCCCCTTGATCCCCCTTCAAAGGGGGAATGATACTCGTTCCTGTCCGTTGGCGCTTGTATCGAATAGTCTCTAAGTCCATCGGCGCCGTTTGCCTGAAGCGCAACGCAACGCGTTGCGGAGAATTCCCCCTTTGAAGGGGGATCAAGGGGGATGTTCTTAAGTGCGAACAACGTCACGTCAGGTTGTGTGAATTACGAAGTACGATCGAGGAGACTCCATTGCGGTTTGAAGCCTATGTGGCCATGCGGTACTTGCGCGGCAAGCGCAAGAGCCGTTTCGTCAGTCTTATCACGATCATCTCGGTCGCCGGGGTGAGCGTAGGCGTGATGGCGCTGATCGTGGTCATGGGCGTCATGACGGGTTTCGACGAAGAACTCACCGCTTCCATCATGGGTAACAACGCCCACCTCACGATCGAAGACCGCTTCCACGAACCCCTCCAGGATCCGGACGCGATTATCGACCAGTTGAAAGAAACCTATCCCGAGATCATCGCTGCAAGTCCTATCGTCCAGGTTCGTGCTGCCCTGCGCCGTAGCGGGAGCAGCGGCCAGGACTACGAAGCCGCCTACGTCATCGGCATCGACCCCAAGCGGGAAACAGAAGTAACGCAACTCGCGGAGAATTTGACCAAAGCGCGGGGCCGTACCATGGGCGCCGGACACCTGCCCGGGAAGAATGAGATCGTGCTGGGCTGGCAACTCGCGCAAAACGTCGGTGTCTATATAGGCGACCTTGTTGCGATTGTCACGTTGACGGATACGCCGTCGCCGTTGGGCCGCGTGTCCACGTCGGAGAAATGGTGCACGGTCAGCGGAATCTCTCAGGCGCAAATGCAGGAGTTCGACTCCGTCTACGCCTACGTCACCCTCGACACGGCGCAGCGCATCAAGCGTCAGGAAGGCGTCGACGCGATCCACTGCATCATCAAAGATCCCATGCAGGCGAAGATCCTGGCCCGCCGAATTGAGGAGGACTTCGGCTATCTGGCCTCGACCTGGTACGACAGCAATATCTTCTTCTTCGAGGCGCTCAAGCAGGAAAAGGTGGCCATGTTCATCATCCTGATGTTCATCATCCTCGTGGCCGCCTTCAACATCACCAGCACCCTCATCATGGTGGTCATGGAGAAGAAGCGCGACATCGGCATCCTACGCACCTTGGGTGTCAGCAGCCGGGCCATCATTCAACTGTTCATGCTGGAAGGCCTCTACATCGGTTTGAGCGGAACTTTTGTCGGGGTCGTCTGCGGTACGGTGCTCGCCTACAACCTCAACCCCGTCGCAAAAGTGATTGCGTGGTTTCTAGACATCGATCTTTTTAACGCGGTCATCTACCACTTCGATCACATCCCTGTGGCCGTCGTGCCGCGGGACATCATCGGCATCACACTGTGCGCGGTTGCCCTGACCTTCATTTCGACTCTGTATCCGGCGTGGAGCGCGTCGCGCCTCGACCCGGTGGATGCGTTACGTTATGAGTAAAAACGCCAATAGCAATGTGATCGAGTGCATCGATCTCGAAAAGACCTTCCATGACGGCACCCGCGAGCTGCGCATCCTTCGCAGTCTTAACTTGGCCGTGCGTGAGGGCGAAGGGTTTGCCATCAGCGGCCCCTCGGGCGTGGGCAAGAGCACGTTGCTGCACATCCTTGGAACGTTGGATCGCCCTACCGGGGGTGAGGTTCTATTTCGCGGCACGTCGCTCGCTAAGACGAATCGATTGGAGATCAATCGCATCCGCAATGAGGAAATCGGCTTCGTCTTTCAGTTCTATCACCTGCTGCCCGAGTTTACCGCCCTCGAGAACGTCATGATGCCCGCGTTCAGCATGGGCAAACGTCGCGCCGAACTCCGTGAACGTGCGGAGGAGTTGTTGACTAAAGTCGGCCTTGCCGATCGCATGACCCACAAACCCGGCATGCTCAGCGGCGGCGAACAACAACGCGTCGCCATCGGCCGCGCCTTGTTCAATCGTCCCAGCGTCGTCCTCGCGGACGAACCCACCGGCAACCTCGATGAACGCACGGGCGACGGCATCATCGAACTCCTCTGGAACCTCAACCGAACGGAAGGCGTCACCCTCGTCGTCGTCACCCACGACGATTCCATGGCCAAACAGGCCGACCGTTGGGTCTACATCCACGAAGGCCAAGCGGTCGAAAAAAAGGGGTAATCGACCGGAACCGCTCCCCGCTCTCCCTTCGTCGTTGATTTTCCGCGCCGTCATCGGATAGAAGGGATGTAACTATGGGGAGACCAGCCATGACATTCTCACGCGTTCTTACTTTGCTCGCCTGTTGCACGGTTGCGTTTGTTGCGTCCGCGCAGGATGTGACCTACGAACCCACCTGGGAGTCGCTCGATACCCGGCCGAACCCGCAGTGGTTCGAGGACGCCAAGTTCGGCATTTTCATCCATTGGGGCGTGTATTCGGTTCCGTCGTGGGGTCCCAAGGGCAGCTACGCGGAATGGTACTGGAACCACATGCAGAACAAGGACGGCGAGACTTGGAAACACCACGTCGCGACCTACGGCGAGAAGTTCAAGTATCAGGATTTCGCGCCCATGTTCAAGGCGGAATTGTTCAATCCCGACGAATGGGCGGACATCTTTCAGCGATCCGGCGCGAAGTACGTGGTGCTCACGTCGAAACACCACGAAGGGTTCGCCCTGTGGCCGAGCGCCCAGGCCTGGAACTGGAACAGCGTCGACATCGGCCCGCACCGGGACCTCTGCGGCGATCTCATCACAGCGGTCCACGCGAAAGGCCTTCGCATGGGCTACTACTACTCGATCTACGAGTGGTACAACCCGCTGTACCTGAGCGGCGACATCGAGAAGTACGCGACCGAGCACATGCTCCCGCAATTGAAAGACCTCGTGCAGCGCTACAAGCCAGACATCGTCTGGCCTGACGGTGAGTGGGACGCCACCAGCGACAAATGGCATAGCCCCGAATTCCTGGCGTGGCTCTTCAATGAGTCGGATGCGCCGAAGGACGTGGCCGTCAACGACCGCTGGGGCAAGGATACGCGGAACGTCCACGGCGGTTTTGCGACCCCCGAGTACGGCCACATCCCTGAGGGAAAGCTCATCGAGGAGGGGCGCTTCGAGGAATGCCAGGGCATGGGCGCGTCATTCGGCTACAACCGCAACGAGAACGTCGACGACTACCGGTCCGCGGAAAAGTTGCTCCACCTCCTCATCGACAACGTGAGCCGGGGCGGTAACCTCCTCCTCGACATCGGTCCCACGGCCGACGGCCGCATCCCGGTTATCATGCAGCAGCGCCTCATCGACATGGGCAAGTGGCTGGAGGTCAACGGTGAAGCCATCTACGGCACAGACACGTGGCGCGAACATAGCGAGGGTGACCTGGTCCGCTACACGGCCAAGAACGGCGCGGTCTACGCCATCTGCCTGAAGTGGCCGGGTGAAACCCTGACACTTGAGACGCCCAAAGCCGGCGCGGACACCAAAGTTGCCATGCTCGGCCTGGACGACCCGATTGCATCGGAAGTCCAAGAAGGCAAACTGGTTGTCCACGTCCCCGCGTTGACCCCGAACAAGCTTCCGTGCCGGTACGCCTATGTCTTTAAGCTGACAGGGGTTGAGTAGGGGCTTTCAGGATACATGGGCAAGGGTCCAGTAATCTTCTACAATCTAAGTGGGACGCGAGAACCGCTCACCGGAGGAAAGATGGCAGATCTACCCCTAGATACCATGACCGTGGAGGAAAAACTACGGACAATGGAACTGCTCTGGAGTGACTTGTGCGAGCGAGCCGGAAGTATCGTCTCACCACCGTGGCATGGACGGACCGTGGCGGAGCGAGAGAATTCAATAATTCGCGGTGAAGACGCCTTCGAAGACTGGGACAACGCAAAACAGAGAATAAGAAAGGAAACCGAGTGAAGATAAAAATTCTGGCATCGGCGGGCCAGGATCTTATCGATGGCTATTGGTTCTATGAGAAACAAGCATGAGTGGTTGGGACGTATTTTCCCGATTCACTCTTCTCGGATATCGAATGGCTATCCGTCTCAGGCGGCATCCATCCATTTTGGCGAGCACCATCGCCTCTTGTCAAAGCGATTTCCGTTCGCCGTCTATTCTCCTATCGAGAGTGAATCGGTACTCGTCTACGCTGTACTCGACTGTAGAAGGAACCCGGCTTGGATTAGACGCCGTATGGGGCATGACGATTAGCGGATGGCCCTGTGACCCCAGGCTTCGCCATGCGGGGCAAGGTTTGACCCGCCCATCCCCCATTTGCTAAACTCTCCGCTTGGCACGGAATCGTGCCTTGGGTCAAAGACAGCCGGCGGCCACTAGGCCTTAAAATTCGCCTGCCGAGACCGCGGAATCGGATAACACGTAAAATTGTCCTTACCCCGCATTGTCTTTTGACCGTGCGGGGTATTTTTTTGCCCGCACCGCGCTCCCGTTGGGAACGCGAACCGAAATTGAAGGGGCTTTGGCCCTGCACATCGTCTTCAGGAAAGGAGGTGAATGTACATTGGCGAAGCAAGAAAAGATTGATGCCGTCAGCGAACTGAAAGAACGCATCGAAGGCAGCCAGATCGTGGTCTTGTCCAAGTATATCGGCATCAACGCCGATCAGGCCACGGACCTGCGCAGGAAGCTGCGCGATTCCTCCGTCGAGTTCAAGGTATTCAAGAATACCCTCGCGAAACGGGCGTTGGACGAACTGGAACTATCCGATGCTTCTCCGTTCATGGACGGACCGACGGCGTGGGCGTTCTCGAACGACCCCGTCGCGCCGGCCAAAGTTCTGAAAGACTTTGGCAAGGACGCCCCGATGGTCGAGATGACCGGCGGTATTCTGGAAGGCAAGGTCGTCTCGAAGGACCAGCTTAACGCGCTGGCGAGTCTGCCGTCCCGCGAAGTGTTGTTGAGCCAGGTGGTGGGAACCATCGCCGCGCCGCTGCGCAACTTCGTCAGTACCCTCAACGCGCTGCCGACCAACCTGGTCAACGCGCTGGATCAGATCAAGAAACAGAAAGAAGAAAGTGGAGCGGCCGCCTAACACATCGGCGGATCGCATGACGTTTGGAGAACACGATTCATGGCAACGAAGAATGAAGAGATCATTGATAAGATCGCCGATTTGTCGGTGCTCGAGTTGAGCGAATTGATCAAAGCGCTCGAAGAGAAGTTCGGCGTTACGGCGGCGGCCCCGGTTATGATGGGCGGCATGATGCCGGCCGGCGGCGGCGAAGCGGCGGCGGCCGACGAAGGCCCCTCGTCCTTCGACGCGATCCTCGCCGAAATCGGCGGCCAGAAAATTCAGGTCATCAAGGAAGTCCGAGCCCTGACCGGCTTGGGCCTCAAAGAAGCGAAGGACCTGGTCGATAGCGCTCCAAAAGCGGTCAAGGAAGACATCGCCGAGGAAGAAGCCAAGGAAATCAAAGAGAAACTCGAAGCGGCGGGCGCGACGGTCGAAATCAAAGGCCACTGAGCGCACCGCGAATCGAATGATATCAGGGCGGCGGGACCGGACGGGTTCCGCCGCTCTTGTTGTATCATGGGACCAATGGGTTCCGGCAGATTGGCTCACGTCAACCCACTTCACATTCTGATGCACCTCGTGCTCGTAGTCGTAATCGAAAAAGCCACGAACCCGTGATTCACAGCCGAAGGAATGGACTACTTAACCGGCGTGAAACGCTCTTGCACGGCGCGGTAGAGCTTCTCCGCGAGTTCTTTACGATCGCCGCCCCGGAGCGGTTCATCCCCATAGGCAATAATGCCGGTGCACGACGGAAGGGCGAGAATTCGCAGCATGTTTTGGCCCAGGGTTTCAGGTTCTTGCCAAACGATAACGTCTTTCGCGCGGGGCGCATCTTCCGGCGTACCATAGGAAATCGCCGCGTAATGGACGGGGCAATCGTGTTGCACGGCCGGTTCCAGCAGCGCCGGTTTGAACGGATGCACCTGGGCGTCCTGCGAGATACGGCTTTCCGCGAAGATATGAATGCCGTACCCGCGATCCATCGTGTCGGCAATTAGACTGTTGACCCGTTTCGTGTCGCGCCATTTTTCGCGATCGATGAAGATGGTGTTCATACGTGCCGCGAGGAATCCAAGGAACCAGAGGACGCGCACGTCCGACCTCGACACAAACACACAGCCCACCGTCCGCGAGAGCAACACGATGTCGAGATAGCTGAGGTGATTCGTGACAAGGTAATACGGCGGTTTCGGCGGCGTTCCGGAGATTTCGACGCGCATGCGGATAATCGCCGCAGCCCCGATGGCCCAGGTGCGAACCAGGAACCGCCGGCCCCGCTCGTCGAGACGCGGCGCAACAGGCGCAATACAACTGACCAACAGCCGGACTGCGAACAAGGCGCTCGTCCACACGATCAGCAGGACCGCGCGGACGGCGACCCGAATCCCCTTCACCACGGAACGTTCCCCTCCTTCCTCTTGCGGCGTATGTAACCAGACCCGGCCATCCAGCGCAAGCCCGGGGAGCAATTGCGTGGAAGAGACGAACGCAGGAGAGAGCCGGAAATCGGCAGGATCTTAGCCGGGAACCGCTGGGGAATGGCGCTCGGCCACCACCCGGTCGCGCCCTTCGCGCTTCGCCCGGTACAACAAAACATCGACGACTTTCACGATTTCGTGGGAGGCCAACCGTTGCGACGCGTCCACCCACAAAGCGCCGATGCTTACGGTGGTGTCCAGACGAAGCCCGTCTGCCGCCACGGGCGTTCCCTTGATCCGCTGCCGAATGCGGTCCGCCATGGTCGTCACGTCTTCGAATCGCGGGCCCGGAAGCACGATCAGGAACTCTTCGCCGCCGTAGCGCCCGGTCGAATCGTAGGGCCGGCATTCGGCGCACAAACGCTGGGCTACTTCGACCAGCACCTTGTCACCGGTCAGATGGCCGTGGGCATCGTTGACCGCTTTGAAGTGGTCAACGTCGATCATCATAACGGCGAGGGGCATTTCTTCCCGCAGCGATCGGTCCACTTCCTGTTCCAGCCGTTCCATGATGGCGCCGCGATTAAACACCCGAGTCAACGTGTCCGTGCGGGCCATCATGAAGAGTTTCGCGTTGGCCTCTTCGAGCTTCTCATGAAGCATAACGACCCGCGTCGCCGCGCCGATTCGGGAGCGCAGTTCCTGGGCATGATACGGCTTGGTGAGATAGTCATCGGCCCCGGCATCGAGCGCTTCCACGATGTCCGAAGTCTTCTCTTTAGCCGTAAGAATGATGATGTAGGTAAAGGGGCGGTCGGTCGCTTCGCGAAGACGACGGCACAGTTCGGGTCCGTCGATGTGGGGCATGACCCAATCGAGCACGGCCACGCGTGGCGAATCGAGGCGCAACAGGATGTCCCACGCCTCTGCCCCGTCCTTTGCAACGACCACCTTGTGGCCCCACTTGGTCAGATGTGTTTCCAGGATTCGGCGCGACACAGCGTCGTCTTCGGCGATGAGGATTTTCAAACCCGGCCTCCGTCCGTACGGGCCCCGTGCCCCGCTAGATTGTACTAGGCAAACCGCCAGATGGCAACGGGAGAGGAAGACTTTAGGCGTTGGGCTGGAGGCTTTAGATTAAGAGCCACAACGAGATCGCGCAGAACCGAACCGGCCGGTCCCATCCATAATGTTCCTATCAGTGAATACCGTTCATCGCCTCACGCGATCAATGGCAAGGTCTCGAAGCGGCGCGTCAGTACAGGCTGCGGATTAACGGCAAACCAATCGTTGAGGACCGTGGCGTAGACACTCCGGAAATCGGTGCCGTACTTGAGATCGCCTTGATCGAGATCGTCGAGGTCGGGCTGCGTGCCATGGATACCGGCCTGAACGCCTTCTCCGATGAGAAACATGGGGGCCGCCGTGCCGTGGTCCGTACCGCCGCTCGCGTTCTGTTCCACACGCCTGCCGAACTCGGAGAAGACCATGGTTAACACGCGGTCTGCCGTGCCGTCGTTTTCGAGCATTTCCTGAAACTTGCGGACACTTTCCGCAAAATGCCCGAGGAGATTGTCCTGGGTAGCGAGCTGATTGGCGTGCGTGTCGAACCCGCCGATCGCGACGTAGTAAATGCGTGTCTCGAGTCCGCCGCGTATCATAGCCGCGACGGTTTGCAGGGGATCGCTGCCGCGCCCGCTATGCGTGAAGCCGGCCCGTTCCGCGGCCGCGTGAACTTCATACGAACTCATGATCGCGTTGGAGGTCGTGTGACGGAGGAAGTCGATGGCCGTATTGCCGTGTGCGACGGGCTCATTCAAGCGCTCGAAGTTTTCCTTCGTATCCAACCCTTTTCCAGGCTGCCATCCGAACCGGCGCGGGTCGTCGAAGGCCACGCCGAATCCCTTTTCCCCTTCAAAGGCCTGAGGGCGTTCCTCCCCAATGGCCACGCCGGCCTGGGGATGCGCCGTTCCGGAACAACAGTTGTCGAAGTACCGGCCAATCCAGCCCGAGCTGTAGTACGCGTTCGAGTCGCTCGCCGTGTGCCAGATCTCCATGGACCGGAAGTGCGAGCGGTTTGGATTCGGATACCCCACACCTTGCAGCAGCGCCACCTTGCCGTCGTCGTAGAGGCGCATCAGATCGGCCATGCGAGCGTTCAGCGCAACGTCGTCGTCGATACGGAGAATTTGATCCTTCTTCAATCCGATCTGCGGGCGCAACCGGTAATAGGTGTCGTTGCTGTGAGGCACGACCATATTGAGCCCGTCGTTGCCGCCGCCCAGTTGAATGACCACGAGCACGCGGTCGTCCTTGAATCCGTCGATGGCGGGCGCATGGACCTCCGCCGCGCGCGCCAGAAACGCGGGCGCCAGGCCGATCGACGAGAACACAGCCGCTGTCTTGAGAAAATCGCGCCGGCTCACGATGTTAATCATGGATTGGCCCTCGTGGTTAACAGAGTTGATATTCGGCCGTACTCAACAACAGGTGCAAAGACGCCAGCAGGTTCTTTGGCCGCACGTCTCGGCCCGTCATCGCGCTCGTTTCGCCGCCCGGCACGCCAAGTGTTTGAATAAGAATCTTCCGTTGGTCTGGCGATAGCGGCACGCAGAGAAAATGCCGGGTCATATGATCCACGCATTCGCCGGCAGTCTTGAACTCAAGCGACGCAAAGAATTGCCGCGGGTTCCAGGGCACGGGTTCGTCGGTGTTTGCGTCGGCGGACTGCATCATCGTATCCCGCATCGCGGGTTCCGCGGGCTTGACGCTGTCCAGCGCCGCCTGCCCCATGTAGGCATCGTGGTCTTTTTGGGGACGCCGACGCACGAGCATTGCGGGCAAGTTGTACCGAATCAGCAACGCATTGGCATTGACCCAGGCCCGGTTGCCGTCCCACCCTTTCACGTTGGGCGGAAAGAAAAGATCCTGGCCGAGGCGCGCCATTGCCAGGGCCATGGCGGGGTATGGAGGATGGTCGATTTCGAGGTCCGATGTCAGTTGGACCACGAACTGGGCGGGGCTCTTCACCTGCTGACCCATGGCCTTGCCGCTGTAGAAAGCGCGAGACATCAGCATTTCCCGCAGCATGGGTTGAATCTCGAAGTTGTTGGTGCGTAGCGTGTCGGCCAAGCCGGCAACGACCTCCGGTTCCGGTTCGTCGTACGCAAAGTATTTCCAAAGCTTGGTCGTGATAAACGTCGACGCGGCCGGTTGCTCGAAGATGATGTCCATGATGTCCCAGCCGTCGAAGTCTCCGGTCCGGCTCATAAAGGTCTTCACACCATAATCGTGGCTGTCCTCGCGGAACTGGAACGTTTCATAGTCGCAGGTCCAACCGGTAAAGGCCCGCGCGGAGTTCTTGATGTCGTCTTCCGTGTACTGGTCCTGGCCGAGGGTAAACAGTTCCATCAGCTCCCGAGCCCAGTTCTCGTTGGGATGCTGCTTCGTACTCTGCCGGTTGTCGAGGTACCGCAAGCATGGACGGAGACTGGCCTACGGCGGTCGCGAGCGATTTGAAATTGCCCGCGGCATGGGTGCGGAACGTCTCGTTGAGTTGATAAGTGTGCCAGGACGATTTGACTTTTTGCGCCGACGTGGCGAAATGGCCATGCCAGAACAACGCCAACTTTTCTTGCAGGGGGCGTTCGGTCCGGAACATGCGTTCCAGCCACCAGGCTTTCAATTGTTGGGTGGCGCGGCGCTCCTCACGCTGATGCTCCTGAAAGGCGTTGCGGCGCGCGTCCGGGTCGAGGTCGCGCATCTGGGCCCGCAATTCGACGTAGCTTTTCGGCGTGACGAGGAAGTCCGGGGCCGGGAAGGTATCGGGTTGTTTCGCGAAATCGACGAAGTAGTCCACCGCCGACGCAGGCGGCATCTTCGCCAGACGCTCGACGCGATCCTGCGGCAATCCGAACCCGGCCCGGTTCAGCAGATGCCGCGCACAACGCTCGTCCCACTGCTCTGGCGTTATGGGATTCAACAACTTAGCCATCGCCACACCTTTCCCAGGGTTTCACAACGGTCCGAGTCGAAAAACAACGGACGCCATCCAGCCTTGCCAACTGTTGGCGGATTAAACACCGCGTGGGGACGCGGAGTTCCCATCAGCAGATGAATTACCTCGCCGGGTTTAACGATAGCACGAAACCCGCAATTGCGCGAGGATCGGTGTGACATCGAAGTCCACCCTCGTGTACTCTCGGACTTCGAATAGACGGAGGTACGACGCGAAATGTGTGTTGGCTTGAGACTTGTCGTATTGGTTGCAAGCAGCGTAATGACACAAGCGACCGTCGAGTTCACCTTCTCCAACGCCCAAGGGCTCGGGCCGGAAGCGGGCGCCATGCGGCGCGACCCGAGCGACGTGATTAAGGTGGATGACCGCTACTACGTCTGGTACACCAAGGGTCGCGTAGACCACGGATACGATGCGACGGTCTGGTATGCCACGTCTGAAGATGGGCACACGTGGACCGAACGCGGTGAGGCCATCGCCCGTGGCGGCGCGGGCGCGTGGGACGAGCAAAGTGTCTTCACGCCCAACATCATGGTTGCGCAGGGCAAGTACTGGCTCTTCTTCACCGCGGTGCCGAAACCGTTCAACAACGACGGCAACAAGGTAACGAAGAGTGCCATCGGCGCCGCGGTGTCGGACTCGCCGGACGGGCCTTGGGAGAAACTTCCGGGTAATCCCATTTTGCGTTGCAGTGACGACCCCGCCGACTTCGACAGCATGCGCGTGGACGACGCCTGCCTGATCGTTCGCGACGGGAAGTACTGGCTTTACTACAAGGGCCGGCAATGGGATAACACCCCTGCCAACACGAAGATGGGTGTCGCCATCGCGGATCGGCCGCAGGGGCCTTACGTGAAACATCCCTTCAACCCGGTCGTGGCGGGAGGACACGAGGTAACCGTCTGGCCCTACGGTTCCGGCGTCGTCGCCCTGATCAATATCGGTCCCGAAGACCTTCGCCGGACCCTGCAATATGCGGAAGACGGAATCACCTTCCAAAAAATGGCGGACGTTCCTCCGGTGCCATCCGCCGCAGG
This sequence comes from Candidatus Hydrogenedentota bacterium, assembly GCA_963745075.1. Taxonomy (GTDB): domain Bacteria; phylum Hydrogenedentota; class Hydrogenedentia; order Hydrogenedentales; family SLHB01; genus JAHDWY01. The sequence goes on from CAVUWV010000032.1 coordinate 71,926, forward strand.
CGCCTATCGGCCCGAAGCCTTCACGGACAGCGGCAATGGCAAGATGATCGACTGGGGAATCTGCATCGGACAAAAGAAGGGATTCCTTCCCTTCCTGGAACGGTTCGACTGCACGTGGTCCAATCTATGACACACCGGAATGATGGAAGTTTTTGCGGAAAGCCTCCTGCCGAAAGGGTCACCCCGCTCTGACCTTTTTTGACGAAACAAGGGGGAGTTGATTACGGATTGCAGATCTCGGATTGTGGATCCCCGGCGGGTTCTTTCTGTAAGTATAGTTTGGGTATTAGGTTGCACGGGATACCTCCGAAAGCCGGGGGGCTGGAAGACCCGGGGGGGGTGCGAATATTGTTTTGACGAAACAAGGGGGGGGTGATCGCGTTCCCGGCGTTCGCGAGGATGACGTGCGGATTTTGAATTGCGGATTTTCCGAGTGCGGTGGCCAGTTTCGGGAGGTATTGGAGTTGGCGCAGAGGTAGGCGATGTAGACTCGAACTTGGCGGGGGTATGGTCCGAGTATGTTGGCATTGCGGTTGCCCAGGGGGGGCACAATCGGTGTTTCATGGACGGATTTCTCCTTATAGATATAGCGCAGGGGGTTGCACCGGAGTCGGGGTGTAGACCTGACCTTCGAGCCGTACCGTAGCGGCATCGAACGGACCCACTTTTTGGCGAAAGGGGAACGGACAAGAATGCAGAGACAGCAGAGACACCAAGGACAGCAGGGACAACGAACGCAAATGCTCCCGTCTGCCAAGCGCTTTTGCGATTCGGGAGTTGGCGCTAGATTCCCGGATTGCATGCGGAGCTTCGTCGTTCTAACAAGAGGAATTGAGCCGTGATGCGAATCTTGTGGTTGGTTGTCTTCTCGGCGTTGATGGCTTCGTGCTGTTCATGGGCCGCAAACATCGATACGCCGGAAACAACGGTCCTGCCTCCTGACGGATACCTCTTCGTCGCGAATGTCCCGTACGGCGTAGCCTCCGAGGCGCAGCGTCTCGATATTCTATACCCGCCGCACGCGGAACGACCGCTGCCCGCCATCGTTCACATTCATGGAGGCGGCTGGTATTTGGGTGATAAGGGCGGTGACTCCACGCTGGCGATGATGTGCCGGTTTGCGGAAGCCGGGTTCGTTGTTCTGTCCATCGATTACCGCCTGTCGGGCGAAGCAACTTTTCCGGCCGCCGTGGAAGACTGCAAGCTGGCGATCCGCTGGTTGCGCGCCCACGCCGAACAATTTCATGTCGACCCCGACCGTATCGGGGTCATCGGCGGCTCGGCAGGGGGACATCTGAGCGCCATGCTCGCCGTAACGCGGCCCGAAGACGGGTTCGACCGAAGCGGCCGCTACCAGGACTACTCGAGTGCCGTGCAGGCCGCCGTGCCGGTGTGCGGGCCCATGGACCTGCGCGTCCCCCTCGCGCCGGCACTGTTCTCCGGGGACGATCCGGCGGTGGTGCGATTCCTCGGTGGCCCGCTGGCCAAGAAGTCTGAGGAAGCGCGTCGCGCGTCGCCGATCACGTACGTGCGGAAGGACCTCCCGCCGATGCTGCTGATCCACGGGTCGGCCGACAAACGTGTGTTGGTCGATCAGTCCAAGGATTTCGCCGATGCCCTGGCCGCCGCCGGGGCCCCGTACGAATTGCTCGTTGTTGAAGGCGGCCACCACGGCATGGCTATGGCCCGGGAAGGCGATGGCGGACAGCGGGTTCTGCGATTCTTTGTTGAACATCTTCGGGACCGGGCGAAGTAGGCTCAATATTCGTTCGACAGAGAACCAGTTGAGTTACGGTTTTCCATTCCCACCGTTCATGAACATTCCGTAATCTTGCCGCGCCGTTCCCTGTCATCGTGTTCTGGCATCCTTGAATCGTAGCGAGAATGGCTACGTGGGAGACGAACGATGACTAAATACTGCATTGCCAGCGCGTCGATTCTCATGGGGCTGTACCTGATGTTCAGCGCGGGGATCTCATTGGCACCGCCGGAGGGCGGGGTGATGTATCCCGTCGTCGACACGGGGCAATGGCAGTTCTACGACGCCAAAGAAGAGATTACGCAGCCCGCACCCGGCGCACCGTTTGACGGCCAGGACGCGGCGTACCAGGGGCTCGCCCCCGCGTACCGGGACAACGGCGACGGCACGGTCACGGATCTGAACACCGGTTTGATGTGGGCGCAATACCCGGGCGAGAAGGTCCCGTGGGAGACCGCGATGGCCGGGACCCGGGAGTTCGACCTGGCAGGATATTCGGACTGGCGGTTGCCGACGATCAAGGAACTGTATTCGCTGATTCTGTTTAACGGCACGGATCCCATTCCGGATCCGAATGGTGGCGACCAGTCGCCGATTCCGTTCATTGATACAAATTACTTCGCCTTCCGCTACGGCGATCCGTCGCGCAACGAACGCCTTATCGACGCCCAGTACTGGTCGAGCACGCGGTACGTGTCCACAACGATGAAAGGCAACCGGACGGCGTTCGGCGTGAACTTTGCCGACGGCCGCATCAAGGGTTATCCGATCGGAGTCATCGGCCCGCCCGGGTTGCAACACACGATGCTCGGGTTCGCACGGTACGTCCGGGGCAACCGCCAGTATGGACAGAACCGCTTTGTGGACAACGGCGACGGAACCATCTCGGATCTCGCCACGGGACTCATGTGGACGAAGGCCGACAGCGGGCAGGGAATGAACTGGGAACAGGCCCTGTCGTTCTCGGAAAACCTGGATTCCGCCGGACATACGGACTGGCGTCTTCCAAACGCCAAGGAACTGCAGAGTATCGTCGACTATGCGCGGTCCCCCGCCACCACCGGCACGGCAGCGAATGATCCCATCTTTGATGTCACTCCGATTGTTGACGAAGCAGGCAATCAGGATTTCCCCTATTTCTGGACCAGCACCACCCACGCCTCCGTCCTGGGGACTGCGGATTCCGCCGTCTACATCGCCTTCGGCACCGCATACGGGTACATGCGGATTCCTCCCTGGTCGCCGACCTACGAATTGCTGGACGTGCACGGCGCGGGCGCGCAACGCTCCGATATTAAGGCCGGCGACCCGGCGTCTCTCCCCGCCGGACGGGGTCCACAAGGCGACGTAATTCGGATCTTTAACTTCGTTCGCTGCGTGCGGGATATCGAGTAGGACATTCCCGAGCAACTTGACTTCTTTTGGGTCCGTTCAATCGTATTCGATCTCGTGGTACTCCGAAAATCGCAAAACTCATTCGGGGATCTGGTAGGTTGGGAATGATTCCCGACCAGTCTCTTCCGGTTGACTTCAGGCTTGGCCGTGGCATAATGCTGACCGAGTTGCTGCATGGCCCGTCCGTAGCGATTCACGTTGCGAAAGACGCCACACGTCAGCATCAACGCAACCCCAGGAGCACTAATTTTCATGACAAAGTCCCGGCTCGAAGCGTTCAGCGACGGGGTGATCGCCATTCTCATCACGATCATGGTGCTGGAAATGAAAGTGCCCCACGGTACGGACTGGGGTGCATTGCGGCCGTTGGTCCCCGTCTTACTTGCGTATGTGCTGAGTTTCGCCTATCTCGGAATCTACTGGAACAACCACCACCACATGCTGCACGCAACCGACCGCATCGGAGGCAATGTGCTGTGGGCCAATCTGCACTTGTTGTTCTGGTTGTCGCTGATCCCATTTGTAACGGGGTGGATGAGTGAGAACCACTTCCCTAAGGTCCCGGCGATGGCCTATGGGTTCGTGCTGTTAATGGCGGCGATTGCCTATTCAATCCTGCAAATGACGATCCTGACCCATCAAGGCGCCAACTCCAAACTACGCGACGCCGTCGGGAAGGATAGGAAGGGAAAAGCGTCGATCGTGCTGTACCTGGCCGCTATCGCCGTTGCCCTTGTCAGCCAATGGATTTCGATTTCGATCTATATCCTCGTGGCGTTAATGTGGTTCATTCCAGACCGCCGCATCGAATCGAAGCTGTAAAATCTACGTACAAACGGTCAACAACACTCTAATCTCGCGGCATGCGAAGCCCGGCGACAGTAACGCTAAAGCGGTCCGGAGCCGGCAAGTCCATCGAGAGATCCAATTCCAGGAGCTTGGCAAACGCGGCAACGACCGCGAGGCCAATGCCACTGTGGGACGTGTCCGACCGGGCCGGGTCTTTACGCCAAAACGGTTCGATGAGGCGCGGAAGATCTGCCGCGTCAAGGTGGACGTTGGTGTTGGTGACGCGCAGCGCGGCCTGCGATTCGTGGACGACGAGTTCCACGGTTACCGTCCCGTCGCGCGGCGTGTAATGCTCCACGTTGGCCAACAGATTTACGACGATCGCGGAAAGCAGTGTGCGGTCCGTTCTAACCGCGGTCTGGGCCGGCACCAGGAATTCGGTCCGCAGCCCGTGTTCTCCGGCCTCGGCAGCCAGCGGCCGCCACGCCTCCGCAACGACCGCCGCAAGGTCCACCCGCTCGTGACTCACTTCATACTGACCCGACGCGCAACGTGCCAGTGTCAACAAGGCCGCAACGAGATGGTCCATTTGCGTGGCGATGGCGAGGACGTCGCTAAGGTATGCTTCTCGGTCTTCGTGCCCGTCTTGAATCTCTCCGGATCGCAGCCCGACTTCTGCAAGCGTACGCAACTCGGCGATGGGCGTGCGCAGTTCGTGCGCCACGTCGGACGTAAATCGCTTTTCCCGGAGGAATGCTGTTTCCAACCGGCCGAGCAGCTCATTGAGGCGCATTGTGATGGGAGTCAATTCATCAGGCAGCCCCTTTGCGGGGAAGCGGTCTGTCAAATTCCCGGCATCAATAGCGGTGGCTTGATGGGCCAACGCGTTCAAGGGAGCCAGTTCCCGTGCCACGGTCCGCCGGACCACCCACGCGGCGCCGCCCACAAGAAGAAAGCCGCTGAGCACCATGCCGACCATGAGGACGCGTAGAGCCTCGTCAAGGTCGCCACGGGACCGTGCCATCGCAATCACCAATTCCTCGTTATCGAGTGGTGCCGATTCCCCGGAAACCGACAAGCGGGGCCGAAACCGAAGCGCGACAATACGTCCCGGCCGACCGTCCGGCAGCTCTGCATTACGAAAGACTGGGGAACCGCCGACAACCTGCGGCGCCGGCAACGTGGCCTCGTCAAGAGAAGGTGACTTCGCCACGACTTCCCGGTCCTCGTCCCACACTTGGTAATACTCGGACCGGTCCGATCGCTGAAACTCGGGAAGGGCAGCTTCGTGAAAGGCAAACCCGTATTCGTCATTTAGACCCAGATACCCGCCGGTGCCCGAAACCAGGAATTCGGACTCGACACCTTCGCGCAGGCATTCGACCTTGTAATAGACTCGGCCGTCGCGAATGATTTGTTCGACCTCCGTGATCTTTGCGGACCCGGCTTTTTGATCGATCGTGGTTCGGGCCGGGTCCGGCACCGCCGCGAGCGCAACCCGTACACCTTCGATTTCTTCGGACGTACGGTCGCTCAATACAGCAAAAGCGCGCGCCTTTCCCAGCAGAGATTCATCGAACTGACGGGTCAGCGCGCCCCGCACGCCCACGTACAAGACTGCCCCGCAAATCACCGAGATGAGCAGGAGGCCTTTCGCGAGCCCAATGGTCAGTTCCTTACGAATCGATCTCATGCTTCCGCCTGGCGCAGCACGTATCCCATCCCCCGCCGGGTCTGGATGAGGGACGGTTGGTCGGGCCCGTCGATCTTCTTGCGCAGGAGACAAACGGTTGAATCGACCACGTTGCTCATGGGTTCCACGCGTTCGTCATAGATACGGTGTTCGATCTCCGCCCGCGTCACCACTTCGCCCCGGCGCAACGCGAGCAGTTCCAGCAGGGCGTATTGGCGAGGTGACAAGTCGACCGGCTGGCCGTCCCGGGTTACCACGCGCGCAATCGTATCGATGGCTAGATGGCCAACGGCGATCCGCCCGCTCTTTTCGTGGTACTTCCGGCGGACCAACGCCTGCACGCGCGCCAGGAGTTCTTCGAACGCAAAGGGTTTGATCAGGTAGTCGTCGGCGCCCTGTGCGAATCCGTGCACCCGGTCGGGAACGGTATCCTTGGCCGTGAGGATAAGGACATGGGCATCGGACCCGTTGGCGCGCAGATTTTGCAGGACCGTAATGCCGTCCATTTTGGGCAGCATCAGATCCAGCACGATAACGTCGTAATCATTCTCGGTCGCCAGCCAAAGACCTTCCTCGCCGTCGCCCGCCGTATCCACGGCCCAACCGGACATGCGCAGACCTTTGCCCACGTAGTGTTGCAGACGTTCAGAATCTTCTACCAATAAAATGCGCACGCTGTCTGCACCCTATGGTTATCGAAGAAGAATCGGGAGCCCGCACATCAACGCCGGGCCCCCCTTTAGTCTACCTGAATTAGGTGTCCAATATCGGACTAGTCCTCGTCATCGAGCCGCTGACCATTGGCGAGCATTCGTATTTCGTGCGTGCGGCCCTTCGATTTCAGTTCGACTTCGTAAAAGGTCACCGTGACTTGCTGCACCTCATGAACCTCTGCGTTCGGGCCGATTTGAGCCAAACGCTGGACGACACCATCCGGTAGGCTGGACGTGGCAATCTTCTCTTCCGTCTCGAGGGTGTCACCGGTATCCGAAAGCTTGACCGAATATTCGGTTCCGTTCGTCTCGAATTCGGCTTCATAGGTGGTGAAACCGTCTTCGACTTCACGAGTTAACTTTTCCGGTACGGTTGCTCCCAACACCGCGGTCAACCCGTCTTGTACGGATTTGGGCAGCTGGTCCCACGTGACTGCTTGTTCCGCTTGGTCTTCCGCCGCGCCTTCACCGTCATCGTCATCGTCGGCGTCTTCTGCTTCAGGCCCGAGATATTCGCCCGAAGCGGAAACCTGGAATTCGACCTCCTGGCCGTTCACCTGTTGTTCGATTTCGTACACAACCACGCCTTCCTCGGTTTCACGCTTGATCTTCGCGATGGGTTGTTGCCCTGCGTGTTGTTCAATGGCGGTCCGTACCGCGGCGGGGAGTTGGTCGATCGAATACACCTGGGCCTCGGCGAGTGCGTTCGAAATTGCGACCGTACCGAGCGTGCCGAGCGCCAACGCAAATACGATTAACGACCCTATAGTTTTCTTCATCGGTCTGACTCCTTTGTGAAGTGTGTTGCCCTTCCGCCACATGCGACGGAAGAGATAGCCATGGTTCTTCTCCTGCCGCGAGGACCTCGAAGAACGCTGGTAGGACTATGCCACCGGCCACATTACGGGAAGATTACGGGGTGCCGGACTTATGACGCCGCGTGCAGCACGAGCACCTCGTTGCCGCCCCGCTGGAACTCATAGGGCACCGTGCGAAGGGTTGCTGTAACCTCCTCCGTCGCAAGTCGTTCCATCAACGGCGCCAAATGGAGTGAGCGCGAGAGGGACAGTGTCAGCAGGGGAAAAACCCGAACTTCCCGTGCCACTCGCCACATTTCCCGTATGGCGGCTTCGTGAAACGCGAGGGAAAGCTGGTCGGAATAGAGAAACAGGAAATGCGAACACAGAGCGAGGTCGAACTGACCATCCGGGAAGGGCAACTGCGGCAGTTCACCCGCCACGTAACGGCCGTTTCGGTGGGTGCCAGCATAATCTTCGAGGAATCGTTCAATCGCACGTTCCCGGTTCTTGCGCAACCGTTCCGGCGTTTGATGGTAGGTCCAGACCCAATCCTCCGGGCTCGCGGCAACTTGCGCGATGATACCGTCGACACAGGCGTCGAATCGTTGCCGAATGGCGCCGGCCGGGAGCGCATAGAGCGGATCAACCGACGTTACTCGGATTCCTTGCCGCCACGCTTCGGCGTTGAAACTTGCCGGACCATCGCCAACGCCGAGAATGCTGCCGTTGAGGTCCGCGTCCGAGAGGTCGAACATGCGGCGGTACTCATCCAACGAGCGGCCGAAGGGGACCACGCTGTCCAGCTTCACCGCCACAGGGTGAACTCCGGGATGGATTCAATAGGCGCGAAGTTCATCTAAAACGTATTCCCCTCCGCAAGCAAGTCGAGTTCTTCTCCACCCGATTCGAAAACGAGGGAAGAGAAGTTCCAGGTGCCTGCGGACTTGGTCGCATTCAGAAATACGTTGCCGTTTCCTTTCGGTCCCGAAAGGGGAACGATAAGATTAGCCTCTCCCGATGCGCCGCTAACGTTGATGTCTCCGGTAACCAGATAGCCTTCCTCGATGGGTGTACCCAACGCGGCTTGGACAGCGGGACTGGCCTTGGCCCGCGCCACCGCGTCCTGATACACGTCCGACGACTTCATGACGCCGAACACGAGCATCACCAGAATCGCAATGAACCCCACCGCTGCGACGGCCATGCTAAGGCAGCCGACGAGGACCACCCAAAACCAATTGCGGCCAAACCAATTCTTGTTGGGTTGTTGTGTCATGATTTCCCTTTCCCACGCCGGTATAGTACTTCCGCCGGGCCTGTTCCGAAGACACCTGGTTATAATCGGCCGGCTTCCGGCAACTGCCGGAGGCAAGCCCACACTTCCCAGACTCGTATTTAACACGCGGGGACGGTCCACGGGAAGTTCGCGTAATTCGCGAATGTCTTTGGCGCGCCGCGTCGGTGTCCGGTATAATCGCCAACTTACACTACCACCTAGAATTACAGATGGGAGACGGCTTGGACGCGATTTTTGGCAGACGGCTTGCAGCGCCGGCACGGGAACGGCGCGTAGGACCAATTTTCGGCCTGTTGACACGCTACGTCCTTTGGGAAATCGCCGTACCCGCGATGATGGCTATTGCTGTCATTGGATTTGTCGGCGTAGCGAATGAATTGCGCGAGCGTCGCACTGCTCTGCCGCTGGAATTCATTACCGGCTGGGACATCACACGGCTTGTCTTCTATTTCTCTCCCACGTTGATTGCCTACATCATTCCCATCACGCTCATGTTCGGGGTCCTGTTGGCGTTCGGGCGCTTGGCCCAGAACAACGAAATTACCGCGATGAAAGCTGCCGGCATCCCGTTGAAACGAATGGTCGTACCCGTGATCGGCGTGGGCGTGGTGCTCAGTGGGCTGTCCTTTGAATTGATGGACCGCGTCCAACCCTGGGCGGCGGCCAAGGCGAATCACCTGCTCTACGTCGAACTACCCGAACGCATCACCCTTGAAGTTCTGCCGCCCGGAACGGTTCACGAGGTCGGCGATGCACGCGTGTATTTCGGGGGACGCGACAAGGCGACAAAAACATTGACAGATGTGGTCTTCCGCGAGTTTCACAGCGGGGGCGAATGGGTGTTTTACGCGAAGTCAGCCCGCTTCGTCGACAGTTCCGACGGCGCTAAGCTGGAACTCTACGACGGCCGCATCATCCGGCCGCAAGTGGGCAATATCGTAGTCCCCATCGTCTTCCCGCATTGGACGGTGTCCGTGCCTGAAGCATTTATTCGCCAGGCGCCCAGCCAGCGGCACACCTTGACCTTGAACGAATTGTTCGCCAGGGAGAAGGAGGCCGCACAAGTGCAGAAGAACTCCCCAACGAAATCGAATGCCGAGGATCTGCGCAAAACACGTACGGAGATTGCCGACCGAATTACCTTGCCCCTGGCATCGCTGGCCGTGTGCTTTCTCGCGGCGCCGTTGGCCGTGCGTTCGCCGCGGTCCGGCCGTTCGTACAGTTTTGCGCTTGGCGCGGGAATTATCTTCGTCTTCTACATGGCACGCATGCTGCTCGATCCAACGCACCTCGTGACGCTTAACGACGCCATCCTCCGTGGGCTGGCGCCGAGTCTGTTGCTCATCGCCTTGGGTGCAGTCGCCCTGTGGCGGGTGGACCGGGTATGAAGACGCTCGACCGCTACCTCCTGCGCCGCATGACCGGTACGTTGCTCCGATCGTTGTTCGCGCTGCTTTTCATTTACATCTTGATAGACCTGCTGACACACCGGGACATCGCCATTCTCAAATACGACGTTCCCGCGGGCGTGGTCCTACGGTACTACCTGGCCTTTGCCCCGCAGATCCTGTATCGCGTCGCTCCCTTTGCCGTGTTGATCGCCGGCCTCCTTGTGTTGGGCGACGCCGCACAGAACAACGAGGTGACCGCCGTGTTGGCGGGGGGCATCAGCCTGCGGCGCATGGTGTGGATGCCCGTTCTCGTGTGCCTGACTTTCGCCGTGGCGCTGTTTGCGTTCAATGAAACCGTCGGCGCGGCGGCTGCACGTGAAGCCAACCGGATCGACGAGAATTACTTCTCGCAGAATCCCGAGTTCCAGCGAAAGGGCGTCAGTTGGGCCAACCTCGGCGGCAAGTGGACCTGCCACATCGACAAGTTTAACCGGCTTGCCCTGACGGGCGAAGGTGTCCTGATACACGCATCGGAAGGCGATGTCTTCGAACAGATCGAGGCCCGCCGCATCTACTGGGACGAAGCGCGGCGCAAGTGGATCCTGGAAGACGGCCGCTGGTACACGATCACCGGCAACGAGTCCGCGCGGGGTAAACGGATTCGCCAGCAACCGGCGCCTTTTGACGAGACGCCGGACGAATTGTTCGCCCTGGACGAACCCGTGGAAACCAAGACCGCCGGCCAGTTGATGGACGAAATCCTCAGCGCCGAAAAGCGCGCCGTTCCCGCCGGCACGTTGTGGGTCGACTATTACGCCAAATTCTCCCAGCCGGCGTTAAGTTTCGTGATGATTTGGCTGGCGATTCCTTTTGCGCTGCGGGTGCGACGCGGGGGGCTGGGCATCAGCTTCGGCATCAGCATCGCGATCGCCATCGCATATTTGCTGGTTTTTTCCGTCGCCATGAGCCTGGGCCATGCGGATCGGTTGTCGCCTCCCATCGCCGCGTGGCTGGCCAACGCCTTGTTCTTCGTCGTGGGCGCGTTCCTCTTCTGGCGCACGCCAACGTGATGGAAAAAGGGGAGTAAGACGGATGATGACCAGCAGACGACAATTCCTCACTGCCGCAGGAATGGCGGGCGCTAGGCTCGCCCTCGGAGGTTACGCGCAGACCTCCGCGAAGACCGCCGCGCGGCCCAATATCCTCTTCTTCTTCCCGGACCAGCACCGCTACGACTGGGTGGGCGCGAACAAAGAAATCGGCGTGCCGATGCCCCATCTCGATGCGCTGGGAGCGCGCGGCGTGCGGTTCGAACGGGCCTACTGCGCATCGCCGCTGTGCGCACCCTCGCGGGCCTGTCTCGCGCAAGGCGTGGAATACGGCCGGTGCGGGGTCGCGTCAAACAAGGAAAACCTGGGGCTGGACGCGACGACGTTTTACGGGTTGCTGCGGGAATCGGGGTATCACGTCGCCGGTTGCGGCAAGATGGATTTGAACAAAGGCGAGCAGAAATGGGGATTGGACGGCACGTACCACATTTCCGACTGGGGATTCTCGAGCGGCATCAACAACGCGGGGAAATGGGACGCGATTCGAGCCAGCAAGGAGACCCCCGCCGATCCCTACATGAAATATCTCTACGACCGCGAACTGGCCGCAGTGCACATTGCTGATTTCCAGCGCCGGCGCGGCGACCCCAACCTCTCGTACAGTTTCACCGAACCGACACCACTTCCCGAACCGGCGTATTGCGACAACTGGGTCGCACAGAACGGGCTCGATCTGATCGATGCGGCGCCCACCGGCCAACCGTGGTTCCTCCAAGTGAATTTCACGGGACCTCACCCGCCGGTGGATATAACGGAACGCATGGACAAGGGATGTCGCGGCGTCACTCATCCGCAACCGAACCGCAATACGGAATTCCCGCCAGTGGTGCACAACGCCATCCGGCAAAATTACTCCGCCATGGTAACGAATATCGACCGGTGGCTCGGGATGTATGCAGATAAACTCCGTGAACGCGGCGAACTCGACAATACGCTCGTCGTGTACAGCAGCGATCACGGCGAAATGCTGGGCGACCACAATCTCTGGGGCAAATCGAAACCGCACGAAGCATCGGCAGGCGTGCCTTTGGTCGTTGCGGGGCCCGGAGTGCAACGCAATGTGGCGAGCGATGCGCTGGTTTCCATCATGGATCTCGCGGCGACGTTTCTGGAGTGTGGCGGCGCGCCGGTCCCCGAGAGAATGGACAGCCGGTCGCTCATGCCGTTGTTGCGCGGGACCACGTCGACGCATCGCACCCATCTGCTTACAGGACTCGGGGCTTTCCGCGTGGCGCGGGACCACCAGTACAAGCTGGTGGCCGGTTATCCCGATGCGGATTCGGTGGCCTTGTACGATCTGCAGGTCGATCCCCTCGAGAATCGGGATATCGCGGCGGACAAGCCGGCCGAAGTGAAGCGGTTGCAGGAACTCATCGAGGCAGGGCGCGCGAGGGTCTGAGACCCACACGGGCGGGCCCGGGAGATCCGCAGGGACCGATATCAAGGTTTGAGTTGGTCTTGGCAGTAGGATTTCAATCGCAGTGAGACGGTGTCGTCGGGAACGGTGGTGAGCACGCGATCGAACTGCTCCACGGCTTCGCGAAACTGACCGGTTCGCAGGTAGACCTTGCCGAGGTTGCGGCGCGCGACAAGGAAACTGGGGTTCAGTTCGCAGGCCTGTTTCAAGAATTCGACCGCTTTGTCGTAGAGTCCGTACTCGGCGGCGGCGCTGCCGAGATTGTTCAGGCCAAACACGTCCCGGCGCGAGAAATGGGCAGCGCGATCGAAGGCCTCGATGCCTTTTTCCCGATCTCCCTCGTCCAGCAAGGTACGGCCGCGCGCGAAGTTCACGTCGAATAGAATCAACTCCGCAGTCCAATCGCCGTGCACGTCCGCTTCATCGAGGGTATGCCAGGTGTATGCGTTCCACGTCGGCGGCTGCGCGACTTCAAAACCCGGCGCCGTGTAGCGGTAGAGGAGGCCCGTGTTAGCCGTGACCGCATCCTCCACGTTGCGTTTGGCCGTGGTATACACGGGACGTCCGCTGTTGTGCACAAGCCAATCGATGATGATTCGTTCGTCGGCCTCTGTCGGTCGTTTTGCGAAGGTTTTCGTAACGTCTTCCGGCATGGCGCTGTAGACCTTCTCGATAGGATACCCATACGGATTCGCAACGGTAACGTCCTTCCGGAGGTGTTCCACAATCTGCAAGTACATGACCGAGAACAGGGCGTGGTCGCTATCGCCGAAATAGATCGCGCCCGGCGCCATCGTGGCCAGCACGTTGCGCGCGTAGTCGTCCACAAAGTAGTACCGGCTCTTGTCGTCCTGCTGGTAGTGCGTGGCCAGCGGAATCGCTGCGGCCGCAACCGTGAGTAGAATGGCCAGAACGCGCTGCAGCACGCGACTCGTCGGAAGCGAGGCAACGTCCGCGACGACGACGCCGATGAAGATAGCGGCAATGACGTAGGCGGGAATCCAGTAGGTGGTATTGATCCAAATTGCCATGCGGTCAAACCCGAAATTCGGAATCACGATGGCGCCCACACTGAACACTATGAACAGCAGGGTTAAAAGTATGGCGGGACCGGGACGTTTCCGCAGCAGTAAGACGACGCCAACCACCGCCAACCACCCGATGCCCGGCGTAAACTGTTGCGAATAGATCCCCGCAAACACACGCAACTGCCCAAGAAATCGCGCGAGGGAACGGGGGCCGTCAGTCATAATAAACGTGTACTGGGCGCGGGTAATGACGTCCCAGAAATTGTCCAGGGTCTGCGGGTTGCCCCAATCCATGGCGGGGTTCGCCATAGACCGTAGCGGCAGATAGAGGTTCAGGAGCAGCCCGATGCAGACCGCGACAATGGCGCGAATGTACACTCCGATGCTTTCCCGGGAGAGCCCGCCCACGGCGAGTACGTAGAACGGCACGACGAGTGCTGCAAGAGCGATGATGTTGTGGTTGCACATCCCCAACCCGAAGCAGAACCCGCAGGCGATAAGCAACCCGGGGCGCCGTTCATCCTGCCAACGCAGGACAAGCAGGATACACAGCGCCGTAAGATAGGCATTCAGCGAATAGACCTCCGCGATGACGCTCTGTTCCCAGAACTCGAAGGAAAACGCTAGAGTCAGCCCACCGGCCACGGCGGCCCAGCGGTTGCGCGTTAGCTTGATAAGAATGAGCGTGACCACATAGACCGTGGCCGCCGAAAAGAAGGCCGACGCCAGGGCTACGCGCCACGCGATGCTATTGAGCGGCACCAGATGGATAAACACGTTGGCCAGGATGCACCAGAGCGGATACCCGGTGGGATGCGGGATGCCGAGGGTGTACGCGGCGGAGATCAGTTCGCCGCTGTCTTCGCCGGTCACCGTTGGGGCCAGCGTGCGCAAGTACACCGCCATGGCAGCGACCGCAACAAAAGCCGCCACGGTGTAATCATCCAGATCGAAAGGGCGAACCGGCCGGCCGCCCGGACTGTCGGATACTTCCTCTATGGTGACTGCCTCCCGCCGCCGGCTCAGTTCTTATTCAACCACTGCACGAACTCGATCACGTTGTTGTCGGGATCGGTGAGATATACCCATTTCACCAACCCGGCCGTCTCGAAAGGACCGTCCACCACCGGAACCCCGGCGGACGTGGCCCGTTCGAGCAGGTTGTCCATGTCCTCCGTGCCGAGGGCCAAGTGGGGCGTGTAAGGCGGTTCCACCGCACGTTGGTCCATGGGCACTGGATCCCCTTTGTCATCAAGGAGTTGCAAGAGCTCCAAGTTACCACCCTCGAGTTCGAGATACGCAAAGGCTTCCCGCATCTCGGGATCCACCTTCTTGAACATGAACTTCAGCCCGAGCTTCTCCGTGTAAAACGCGATCGACGCGTCAATATCCGACACGCGAAAGGCGAAATGGTCTGACCGGTACATAAGTTACTCCCTCCCCGAAGTTTCCGACTCCCGCCGCCGAGCCCGTCCAATGTACCGGATACGGACGGAAGATGGAAGAAACCACTGCGAATTCTCCCGAAAACGCCTCGTCGCCTTGCATTGGCGTGTCGCATACCCTATGGTTGAAAGCACGCAGCAAGGTTTTACCACACGGGACCGCCATCCGAATCGGTGGTCGCAGTCACAGGCAAATAGCAATGTAGTCCGACTCATCGGAGGGAAAACTCGATGATCGAACTCACCTGTCCCCATTGCGGGCACCAATTGCGCATCCAGTCGAAGTACGCGGGTCGCGAAGGAAAATGCAAGCATTGCCAAGGTCCGATTCTAGTCCCCAGCACCGCCTCGCTAGCCGTCCCGTCAGAAGACCTTCCGGGCGCGACCTCGCCTCCCCCACCGATGCCTGGCGGTGTCGGGTCGACAGCGCTCGATGATTTGAATGTCGATGCCAACTGGCAACCGCCGGCCCGGGTTGCCGGTGTGGAGGCAACGCCACAAGAAACGCACAGCCGAGTAGGGTGTTGGTATTGGCTGCTTGTCGTGTTCTTCACTCCGGGGGCGCTCATCTGGGGAATCCTACTTCCTAAGGGTCACCCGCAGCGAACGGCTGCCATTGTCATCCCTATCCTTATTATGGTGCTCGTCCCGGTGGCCGCTTTGGCCATCTTCGGCGCGGGATTGCTGGCGCTGAACCAAGTAACGACCATAGAAAGTGACGCCGGCGATCTGGCAATTACGCCGTCGAACCTGCAAATCGAGGTGTCGCGCAGTGACTATTCGAAGTTGCAGGCAAACAACCCGGCCGGGCAAGAGAACGCGGTTACGTGGCGGTCGAGCGATCCCGAAATTGCCAAGGTCGTTGGCAACGCACAGAGCGCGATCGTGTACGGGATGGCGCCGGGAACGGCGACGATTGCCGCGGAAGGCATCATGAGCGGCGAGCAGGCGACGGCGACCGTGACGGTCGTGCCCGCACAATCTACCGGCGATTCGGCGGCGGAAGATTCCGGTGAATCGGGCGTCACAACGACCGTAGAGTTCGTGTCCACAGGCCTGCCCTCGTATCCGGGGATGGAATTTGAAACCGCCCCGCACGCCGATAATGCCATGTATCCTTCATTAGGCGTGTCGGACCCCTCAGCCCTCAAAACCTTCAAGGGCCTCACTTCAGACGACTACGAAACGGTGTCGACCCATTTCTACGAGCATTTGAAAGTACAGGGGTGGGCCATTTTGAATTCGGGTTACGGCGATCCAAACAAACAAGAATTTTACATGTTCGCACAGCGGGGGAACGAACGTCTCGGCTACGCCACGGGCGCCGAGAACGGGCGGGTTGCCGTTTACATGACGCTCGCGCAAACCCCTTCAGCGGCGGCAGAACAATCTACACCCGACGCCACAGCGGTAACTCCGGCAAGACCAGCAGCGGGCCAGAATACGGAGGCCGTTCCTATCGACCGTTTCCCACTCTATGCAGGTCTTCAGTTCACGCCCACCGATACGCCGCCCAACTTCAATGATGTACACGGCGCACCGCCTGACTACGTCGCGCTGTACCAGGGTACGGTGGCCGCTGATTACAGGGAAGTTTCCGCCTTTTACAAGAAGCGGTTGGACGAAACTCCGTGGGATCGAACGGTTTTTACGAAGATGGACGGACCGGACCATTTCTTCATCGTATCCGGGAAGGGAGATGGCGCCCGGTTTGCCATCGAGGGCACGCCGACGGCGAACGGTGGAACCTTGCTTCGGTTGGGCTTCTACCACTGAGCGGCATCCCCCACGCACCGGCCTCGTTTGGGTCCCACAGTGAATCGACCAGAAGAATTGTAGAACATGCTCTCCATATCGTAGGCTCAAGGTTACGATCGGCAGCCGATACGCGCAGCGGGACGGCACCCGAACATGTGATAACACGCTGCAACGCACTGCGACGCTACGGAGGAGAGACCGATGATCGAGATCAACTGTCCTCATTGCGGGTTCGCGTTGCGCATCAAGCCCAAGTATGCGGGGCGCGAGGGGAAGTGTGCGAAGTGCAACGGGCGGCTCCGCGTTCCCGACCTCGAACCTGCGGTGGAGACGACGCCGCGCGAAATTAGCGTGACGCCGACCCCTCCCGGTCTGGCGCCGGTATCTACATCGCTGGAAGACCTGCAAGAAGATAACCTTCCCCCCGTCGTCGATCGGGCGCCGGCCGCGACTGTCGCAGGCATTCCGAAACGAGACGACGACGGGCCACGCCCCGAATTCGAGTCGACGGCCCTGGACGATCTCGACAAAGTCGAGAATTGGCAGGACGAATGGGAAGGAGCCGAATCGCGCGAGCCCCGCCCGGCCGGTGCGCGGTTGACCGTATGGTACTGGGTACTCGCAGTCGTGGCAGCGCCCGTCGCGCTCGTTTGGGGACTGGTCCTTCCCCGCAAACACCCCAAGAAAATGACGGCCATTCTCGCGCCCATCGTAATCCTGGTGGCCGGAGGTTTTCTCGCCTTTACCGTATTCGCAGTCGTCGGTACCGCATTTCACGACGATGACTCGGCGAGCGCCGCAGCCAGCGCGGTCACGCCGCAAGTGGCTTCTTCGGGCGCCGTTCCCGCAGCGTCGGAACCGGGACGGCCCCACCAAGGCGCGCCTGCCGTGCAACGTGTTTCCGTCTACGAGGCCACGGGGCTGCCCACCTATCCCGGGCTGACGTTCAGGCCGGTTTCTCCATCGGAGAACCCCGCTTATGTATCGCTAGGCGTCGCCGATCCGTCGACAACCCAGACGTTTTGCGCGATGACAAACGTCAACAACGATGAGATCTGTAAGTCGTTTTTTCAGCAGTTCGAGGCACAGAACTGGACCATCACCGACTCCGGATACCGGGAGGAGGCCCACGCCACCGTCTTCATTCTCGGAGAAAAGAACGGCGAGAAACTGGCCTATTGCACGGCGGTGACACGGGAGGGTCTTGCGGTATATATTACCCTCGCGCGTGGCGAGCAGAGTGCCGCAACAACGGAAGGTGCCACGGCTACGGCGCCCATTGACGAGTTCCCCCATTATCCCGGGCTTACCTTGACGGCAACGTCGTCCGTTCCGGATTACGTCGGGCCGACCGGCCGCAAACCGTATTATCAATCCGCTTTCGACGGCACGGTGATGGCCACCTTGACCGATGTGGCCGAGTTCTACAAAGACGCCTTGGACGGGGGGCGCTGGAGCTGGAACGACTTCTCGCAACCGGACGAGCCGAATCCCCATTTTCTTGCGAAAGGCGGCCGCGGCGATTTCCGGTACGTATTGCAGGGCAAGCCCGTGGCTCGGGGCACGCACGTGGTCCTGGGCTTCGTGCAACCCGGAACGCCGTTTTAGGGAAACTTGAAGGGACCGTATGGACTCTATGGACCGCAGGGACGCAAGCCTCCATCAAGTCCATACCGTCCATGATTTGGTAACTTGAACGGATTGTGGATGCACTCGAAAATTCCCCCTTCGAAGGGGGACCAAGGGGGATGTTCTCAGCTATGAAGTATCGAATCGAACGCGACACGATGGGAGAAATGAAGGTCCCGAGCGACCGGTATTACGGGTGCCAGACGGCGCGGTCGCTGGTGAACTTCAAGATTGGCACGGAACACATGCCGCGCGAACTTATCCGCGCCATGGGCATCCTGAAGAAAGCGGCGGCGCTGACCAACAAAGACCTGGGGCTTCTTGCCGACGATATCTGCAAGGCGATTTGCGAGGCGGCGGACGAGGTCATCGAGGGGAAGCTGGACGACCATTTCCCGCTGGTGGTGTGGCAAACGGGCAGCGGCACGCAGACCAATATGAACACCAACGAGGTCATCTCGAACCGGGCCATCGAGATGCTCGGCGGGGAACTCGGCAGCAAGAAACCGGTCCATCCCAACGACCACGTAAACATGTCGCAGTCGTCGAACGACACGTTCCCCACCGCCATGAGCATCGCGGCGGTGGAACAGATTCACCAGCGCCTCTTGCCGGCTGTAGCGGCGCTGCGCGACACGTTGAAGAAGAAGTCCGAGAAGTTCCAGTCGATTATCAAGATCGGGCGCACGCATCTCATGGATGCGACGCCGCTGACCTTGGGTCAGGAATTCTCGGGATACGCGCACCAGTTGACGAACGGGATCGAGCGCATCGAATCCACCCTCCCGAAGCTGGCGGAACTCGCCCTGGGCGGAACGGCTGTCGGCACGGGCCTCAACACCAAGAAGGGCTACGACGAAAAGGTCGCAGCAAAGATCGCTGAGTTGACGGGACTACCCTTCAAAACGGCGCCGAACAAGTTTGAATCATTGGCCGCCCACGACGCCATGGTCATGACCTCCGGCGCGTTGAAGACGCTGGCGTGCAGCCTCATGAAGATCGCCAACGACGTGCGCTGGCTGGCGAGCGGTCCGCGCTGCGGCTTGGGCGAACTCATGATTCCCGGAGAACGAGCCGGGCTCCTCCATCATGCCGGGCAAGGTGAATCCCACCCAGTGCGAGGCCGTAACCATGGTGGCCGCGCAGGTCATCGGGAACGACACTCCGTCAACGTCGGCGGGTCCATGGGTAATTTTGAGTTGAACGTGTTCAAGCCCGTGATTATCCACAACGTGCTGCAGTCGATCCGGTTGCTGGCCGACGCGTGCGAATCGTTCAACGAACACTGCGCGGTCGGTATCGAACCCAATGAGAAACGCATCGACGTGTTACTACACGAGTCGCTTATGCTCGTCACAGCACTCAATCGCACGATCGGGTACGATAACGCCGCCAAGATCGCCAAGACGGCCCACAAGAACGGCACGACCTTAAAGGAAGAAGCGATCAATCTCGGCCTGCTCACCGCTGAAGAATTCGACCAGACCGTGGACCCGACGAAGATGATCGGGCCGAGTGATTAGATTTGGGCACATGAGTAGAAGATGGATTCCTGCTTTCGCGGGAATGTACTGTTTTCCATTGGGCGGGCTAGTACGGCAACCCCGTGCCACTCGATGTTGGCTCGTTTCTTTGAGCAGGATTGGAGTTACTGATGTCGATCTGGTGCTCTCAAGAGGTCTCGACTGAGTCGCTCAACGCCATGAACCCCGGATCCATTCTGGAGGTGTTGGGCATTGCGTTTACAGGGGTGGGGGAAGACTTTCTGGAGGCGACGATGCCGGTGGATCATCGGACGGTGCAACCGCTCGGATTGTTGCACGGCGGTGCGAGCGTTGTGTTGGCGGAATCCTTGGGAAGTGTTGCATCGTACCTCAGCATCGACACCGAGCGGTTTTCGTGCGTGGGGCTGGAGGTCAATGCCAACCATATCCGCGCGGTGCGCGACGGCGTCGTAACGGGCCGGGTCACGCCGGTTCACCTGGGTCGCTCAACGCATATCTGGGAAATCCGCATCGTTGACGAGCAGGACCGCCTCGTGTCCATCTGTCGGCTGACCATGGCGATCCTGCCGGCAAGCGCGCAACCTTCAGTCTGATTTCAACCGCGTCCGTCGCTTACAGGTGCCACGGCGCCCGCATGGGCCGGGTCAGCCGGGCATTGGCCTCGTCGTTATCAATGAACCGCTCGGCCAAGGTGTCCCACTTCACCTTTCGTTGCAGGCGGATCGCGATATCCGAGATATGGCACGCGATATCGCTTTGCACGGCCGATTCGATGGGGCTGACGGGGTCCTTGCGCGACCGCACGGAATCCAGGAAATTGCGAATGTGGTGATTGCTCTCCGGCAATCGGATCATGCCCGTGTTTGCATACTCCGTCGCAATGGACTCGGGACCGGACTTGATATGGCGCCGATCGACGATGACCCAACCGTTCGTTCCTTCGAAGGCGGTCCCGTGGCCGGTTACCTCGCCGTAGCGTTGCGCCCATTCCTCGGGCGCCGGTTCGGCACGGTAATCGATGGTCAGCCCGCTATCGTATGAGAGCGCGATCTTCCAGCCGGTGGCCGTGTCGCAGACGCCTTCCGTCGGAAACGTGCCCGTGCCTTCCACCGTCACCGGCGTCTGGGCCATGCTGCCGGCGCCCCACAGCGCGATGTCCATGGGGTGAATGCCCCAGCCGGCGATGAAGCCGAGGGCGTAGTCTGAAATGAACCACCACCACTTGTTCGTCTCGCGATCGATCGTGTACGGCACCTTGGGTGCAGGACCCAGCCACCGGTCGTAGTCCAGCGTCTCGGGAACGGGTCCCTGTTCCGTTGGGCCCCCGGCGACGCTGGCGGGGGACCAGACGTTGATCGTGTGCAGTTTGCCGATGCCGCCGTTGCGGACGATTTCGCAGGCTTTCCGGAACTTTTCGTCGGACCGCTGTTGCGTGCCGAGCTGGAAGATCCGCCCGTGGTCGCGCACGGCCTTCCGCAACACCTGATCCTGTTCGACGGTAAGCCCGAGGGGTTTTTCGACGTACACGTCCCGGCCGGACCGTACGGCGGCCAGGGCGAGCAACACGTGCCAGTGATCGCAGGATGCCACCACGCACGCGTCGATATCGTCGCGCCCGAGCAAATCTTCAAAATTGTTGTAGGCAGTACAGTCCTGGTTGTCGTAGGTGTCGTTGATCAACTTGACGGCCGCATCGCGGCGATCCCGTTTCACATCGCACATGGCCACCACGTGGGCGTCGGGTTGTTGCAACGTTGCGCCCAGGAGGTACGTCCCCCGATCGCCGACACCAAGACAGCCCACGGTTATCCGTTCACTTGGAGGGGTTTGCCCGTTCAGCCCCAACACGGACGACGGCACGATCAGCGGGGCCGCCCCCGCGGCCAGCGAACGTTTCAGGAAACTGCGTCGAGAGACTCCTCGATTCGAATTCATGGTTTATCCCCCATTCAACGCGAAACGATGAAAACACCACTCCGCTATCCGGCGTTCAACTAAGCCGCACGCCCACCTCAGTATACCCCCCGCTCCCCGTCGAACCTAACGTGGAAGTGGTGAACGGAATTCACAACTCCAACTGTAGTCCCGGACGCCTACGCGTCGTTCTTGCTCCAGACCTGGCGATCGATCATCCCGATGTATTCCGACCAAGCCTGGCCCTTGTCGCGGGTCTCGGCAACGAGCCTGGTGAACGCGTCGGTCTGCGCGTCGAGGTTGTCGAGGTGATACAGCACCAGGGCTTCCAGCGTCTTGGGCACGACGGGCGAGCCGTTGACTATTTCGCCGTGGTGTGAGAGCACGCAGTGGAGCACTTGCAGGCGCAGGGTCTCCGGAAACCCGGAAATCGCGTCGATTTTGCGCTGCACCATTTCGGTCCCGATGGCCAAATGACCGAGCAGCTTGCCGGGCGTCGTGTAATCCACGAACATTTCCTGGCTGAGTTCCTCGATTTTGCCGATATCGTGGACCAGCACGCCGGTCAACAGCACGTCGCGATCGACTTGGGGAAAGATTTCACATGCCGCCATGGCGAGACGGGCGATCTCCGTGCAATGCTGCACCAGCCCGCCGCGATACGCGTGGTGCCATTTCTTGCCCGCCGCGGCGCCGGAGAACTTTTTCACGAATTCCTGGTCGGCGAAAAACGCGTCCATGAGCTTCCGGAGCCATTCGTTCTGCACGTTGCCCAAGATGGACTGGAATTCCGCGAGAACGCTCGTCGTGTCTTCCGGCGTGAAAACCAGGTCTTCGAGATTGTATTCCTCTTCCCGCATAGGCAGGACCTGATCGACGCGGATCTGGAGGCGATCCTGATAACTGGTAATGGAACCTCGAACATTGACCACGTCGCCAATCTCAAAGAGTCGCGCCACCGACGCCGCGTTGTTCCACAGAATGCCGCCGATCTCGCCGGTCTTGTCCTTGAAGACCATGCCCAGGAATTTGCCGCCTTTCTGCTGATCGCGGAGATCCTTGCGCGTGGCGACGAAGTAATCGTTAACCGTATCGCCCTCTTGGAGCGTTTCCACATATTGTCTTTTCATGTATACCCCTTTGTTTAGAGAAGGCTAGAGTATCGGGCATTGGCGGGATCATGCAAGCGGAAAAGTGAATCAGGAATACGGCCGGGACGGTGGCAAAAACAGATTCAGGAGAAGTAGCCGTCCGGCGGCGCGATCCGGCGATCCGAAAGACCTGTCGTCCATCAACCTTCGCCCGGGCCCGAGGTATCGGTTTTCTCAGCCGGTTTTGGATTCTCCGCAGCGCCTTCGGGGGAAGGCTCGCCTTCTTCGGGAGCCAACGTCATGGAGTCCACCACGCTGAAGAAGAACATACGCGGTTCGTCTTCCGCATTGACACCATCCAACGCGCCCCAGTGGGCCGCGTAGGCGCCCGTTTCGAGGGGTTGTGAAGGACGAACGCGCACCAGCAGCCCCTCCGGCGCGTCGACCGGCTCCATGACCACGGGGATATTCTCCCGGGTAGCCACGCGGAGATCGTTGCGTCCTGCGCGTCACCGGATTTCGGCAAGGCTTCGGTCAGATTCATCTGATACAGTTTGCACCCATAGATCGGCATTTTGTAACAGAGAATCAGTGGTTCATGATTGGTCGTTTCGACCTTGGGCCAACGTGTCGTCCCATAGGCCGTCGCTTGATCGGCCAGTGACCGGAATTCGGATGGCGGGATGAAATCGGTGCGCCGGTATTTGTGGTCTTCGTACAAATACACACCTTTACCGTCCGGCAGACGCCACAGCACCACGGGTGTCGCTTCCACGTTACGCAACCCGTTTACGGTAAGCACCAGCATGCCCGGCGCGTAACCGGTTTTGGCGTAGTACAAGGACAATTCGCCGGGCTGGTATTTGACGCGATACCGCCCATGCGCGTCGCTCAATCCCTGGTACGGCGTGCCACGGACTTCCACGGCAACGCCCGGCAAGGTTTCGCCCGCCACGTCCAAGACGGTGCCCTCGATAAATCCCGCGCCACAGCCGGACAAAACGACGCCACCGGCGAGGGCGCAAAGGACTGGTATAAACGTGCGAAAATTCATGTGTACCTGTTCAATCCGCTGGGCGATGTCAAAGTTCCAGAAAAGCAGAACGGCGTGTGTGAGTCTTTCAATTTGACGGGGCCGGAGTCAAGGCTTCCGGAACATCGAGTCTACGAAAAATATGATAGGCCTTACCGTCAGGCGCGCGTTCATACACCCACACATCCACGCGCGGGGCCGCTTGCTGCAAATCAACTGTGTGCGTCCACTCCTCGTCGGATTCGAGAATGCGGCTCATCGTCAACGGCACGTTGAGCGAGGACCCCGGATCGTTGCGCTGCAATGCGAGGTAGCCGACATCCGCATACGCGGGCTCGCGTCCCGGCGGACACGTTGCCGTCATGCGTATTGGGGCGGGGCTTCCAGTCATGGTTACCGGTGCACCTTGAAACCAGGTCCATCGCAGCGTTTCATTGTCCGGCGCCGCGATCGGCGCGATGAGATCCACCTCATCGAGAAGAACGGTCAAATCGGAGCGGGCGTGACGCGTGTCGCCGGGAGCGCCCATCAGATACAACCATGTCCCGTACGTTCCGGCCGGACACGGAACTTCGCCTACGAGGGTTCCGGAGCCGGGTACGGGAAAATGGGCCGAGGCGACAGGAATCGTGTAGTTCGGCGGTGGTGGTTGGGGATTGTGCCGGAAGTAAATGTGCCAGACTTCATCCGTGGCCTCGGTTTCGTAGAGCGACGCCGCTTTGAGCAGGATATCCGACGCGATCAGCGTAATTTCCACGGTGCGCCGTTCCGTCGAATGGTTTGCGATCGTGAATCCGGTTTTCGTAAACCGCGTTTCACGAGATAATCCTTGCTCGTGGAAGGCCAAGGTGAGGTCGCCGCGCCGCTCCGATTCCGGGCGTGGAATGAGACCATTATCGAGCCGAACCTTGTGGTAGACGTGGGGTTGTCCCCCGATCGAAAGATCGGCCGAGACGCCGTCGTCATTGTCGCGTTGCACGACCGGCGCGTCGGCTGGCCGCTCGTAGAGAATGAGGTCGATTCCGGCATAAGACTTCCGGTCGACTTCCGTATAGTGACTGTCCAGCCACGCCCAGAACGTCCGTCATATTTCCTTCGAGGTAGACGCGCTCCCACGCCGAGAACACAAACCACACCCGCCGCGCGCCGTTCGTTGCATCTTGAACTTCCCGGGGGAAATAGTTCGCCAAGGCAGGATTGTCCGTGTTTTTGGGATTGCCGATGGTGATGTCGTGAATGTAATCCTGGGATACGGCGGCGGTAAACTGCGGCTTATCGCGTAGGCCGTACCAGAAGAATGGCAGCCACGTAGAAGCATCGGCGTGGACGATCACGTCGCCCGCCTGCCACCGATCGGCAACGGATTCGGCCGCGAGGTCATAATCCCGTGGAACATGAATTGCCGGCCGGTTGGGAAACTCCAACGGTGTATAGATACGCAGATAATGGTACGCCAGCCCAGTGGCGGAAAAGGCGCCGGCCAGGACCAAAACCGCGTACCGCGCGGCCGGGTTGGGAATGGCCGCTATCGCCACGGCGACCGCAATGTACAACACGAGCGCATAGGGCATCAGGGCGCGAATGAGGAAGATGCTCTCCGTAACCTGGGAGAGTGCAAAGACAATCGCCACCGGTATCGTAAACCACGCAACCAGAAGCCATCCCTCGCGCGGGTGACGGCGAATCGCAACAACCATTCCGGACACGGCGAGAAGCACGAATACGGCGAGCGCGACCGTGTACATCGGCGGCGTCGTGTATCCGATTGCGACGGCTTTGAGGTAGTAGATGATCTCGGTTAAACCGGGTCGGGGAATCCACCAGGTCTTAGCCTCTATCATCGTGGTGTCAGCCTTGCGAATCATAATGCTGAGCCACGGCACAAACAGGGCGGCTCCGAGGACGTTGCTCACAATCCAGCGGGACCAACCCCTGGGCTTTTTCCGCAACACACCGATCGCCCATAGGTTCAGCCCCACCAGCAAAGGCCCGACGAAGATTTCGGTGTAGCACCCAAGTCCGGCGAACAATCCGTACGCGATCCAGTCCGGCCAGCGGTTGGCCTCAATGGCTCGGTGGAGGAAGATTCCGATGAAACACGCCACAAACGGTAAGTAGATGTACTCCTTCAGATCTTGAGAGTGCGTCACCTGTAATGGCGCGATGGCGAGAAGAAAGGCGGCGATCAATGCCGTGCGCGAGTCAAACAGGCGCCGAGCGAACAGGAAGAGCGCGCCGACGCCCGCCACGCCGAACGTTGCCGGTAGCAGCCGCATGGTCCATTCCGAATAGCCCAAGCCGAGGGCTCGCCAAACGGCAACCAGGATGTATGGCAAAGGCGGGTGGTTGGTGATCATCTTGCCCTGTACGACGGTCGCATACAGGTTTTCGCTCGCAAGGAGATTGTGGACTTCGTCGTGCCAGTAGGGAAAGGTGCCGAGTCGAATGAACCGCAACACGGTGGCAAGCGCAAGGATCGCGAAAAGCCAGCGTGCGGCGTGAAGTCTTTTGGGCGCGCCGGATTCCAAAGACGTCATGTCACTTCCCATACCCAATCGCTTTGATCGCTTCCACCGTCTCTGGATCGATTTCAGCCGTAGTGCGATCAGCCGGGCGCAGCGGATTCTTTTCGGCCGATTCCAGGTGTGCGCGCCAGAGTCGGCCAAGCTGCTCCCCTTGGTCCATGCTTTCAAGCGGACGCTGCTCGAGGGGATCGCCGGCGAGGTCGAAGTACCGGTCTTCGTGCTTCTTTCGATCGCGAATCAACTTGTTATCCCCGACGACCACGGCGGCAAAATCGACGTTCGACCCCGGTATCGAGCCTTGTGTGGAACTGTAGATTGGCCGATTCGGTTCAAGGGCGCCGGGATCGGAGAAACTGCGCCCCTGCCATCCGGAACGCGGCTCCAACTTGAGCAGTTGCGCCAGCGTGGGCAGTACGTCGATCGATTCCACCGGCGCGTTAACAGCTTGCGGAGACGCACCCGGTACATGGACGACTAACGGCACATGCGTCAACTCTTCGTAAACCGTCTTGCCGTGACCGATGGATCCGTGGTCCCAAAGCTCTTCCCCGTGGTCCGCTGTCAACACAACAATTGTGTTCGGAAACTTCTCCCGAACGGCTGCAAGCAGTCGCGCCAATTCATGATCGAGAAAGAGCGCCTCGCCGTCGTAACAGTAACGGACATACGCCTCCCCGGCTTCGGACAGGTTGCCGAACTTCCGATCCTTCGTCAGACCGATTTCGTACAAAACCCGATCCACATAGGACGCGGCATAGTTCTTGATCAGCTCCCGGTCCGCGTCGGTCACTTCCGGTTCTGGCCCCAACGGTTTCCGGTATTCGGCAGGCGGATCGTAGGGAGCGTGCGCGTCCATGTAATGGGTATACAGCAGGAACGGCGGATGCAACCGATCGAGCGTCGCGAGAGCCTCATCCGTTACGTCACCGGCCTGATACTCGGGATACGGATGAAAGACGTAGGAATCGAAACCCTGGTTAAAGCCGAAGTCGGCCGTGATATTGGCGTTGGTCTGGATGGCGGCCGTCGCGTAGCCCTGCGACTTCAGGTAACCCGCCAAGGTCTCCAGGGTCTCGGGCAGCACGTCGGCGCGCGTGGGCTGCCCTTCGTAGACGGTGTCATGAATGCCGAAGAGAACCTGATGCACCTCGGGGTACAACGACGTAAAGAGCGAGGCCATGGACGGTTTTGTCCACGTGGCCTGGACGCGCGCGTTGGTGAAATTCCACGACGTGTCGGCGAAGGCCCTCAGATTCGGCATGAGCGGGACGCCGTTGCGCGACCCATCCAGCCGGTCAAATCGCAGCGCGTCGGTAACGATGAGCAGAACGTTGGGCCGTTCCGGCGCTGACGTTGAGGCGGGCCGCGTTTCAACTTCCCTGCCGCAACTCAACGCACAGACGACAACCAATAGAATTCCGACGCTTTGCCCTATACGTAATGACACCTCGGGTACTCCGAATAGAAGTTCTAACTGGCGCAACCAAGAGGCGGTGTCGCGCGTATGGCAGCGTTCACCGGCTGTTGCCGCGGGCTGCTGTCCGACGCCCAAAACGCCGGCAGAGAGGTACCGATTGCGAAGAGCCCGCCGAGGCGGAACGCTTGAGCGATGAGCGCATACGGACAGAGTATAGCACCCGTTCTATCGACGAACAATCATTGGGGTTACAACATTGGGGTTACAAACGAATTGCAGGCTCGGAAACCGCTTTTATGGGAGATGTAGGCGTGGTAAGCGATACGAATGCCTGGAACACCCCAGTACCGGTCCCGGCTCACGTGCTCAAGGCTTGCTCTTCAACGTCTTTCATCGTGAGACCGCCACGCGTGAGGTCGAGCCAGTACTTCACCGCGTCGTAGTAGTACCGGAACAAATAGGGTCGTTTGACCAGGTTCCGCATGACGAGGGCCCAGTACCGGGGACGCATGTAGTAATCGAAATAGGCCTTCTTGACCATACGCTGGACCTCGTCCTCATCCGTGTAGCCCGATGAGACGAACTGGGGGAAATATGCGGTCCACGGGGCTTCGATAAGTCGTCCGTCCTGGTGCGCGAGGGCTTCGATAGGCGTGCCGGGTTGCACGTGGAACGGGAAGAACATCATCCAGTCCGCGTTCAATTCGCACGCGAATCGAATGGTCTCGAGGGTTTGCTCCGGCGTCTCGGTCGGGAATCCCAGTATAAACGAGCCGCGGACTTCGATCCCGGCGTTGCGGGTCCAACGGACCGCTTCACGTATCTGGTCGCGGGTTGTGCCTTTCTTAATGAGATCGAGCAGTTCCTGCACGCCGGATTCGAAACCGTAGTAGATGTTGAAACAGCCGGCGTCGGACATCTTCTTCAGCATATCCGGCTTGACCGACCGCATGTGCCCGTAGCACGACCACGTGAGGTCCAACTTTTCCCGTTTGAGTTCCGCGCAGAATTCGTCGATCCACTTCGCGTTCACCGCAAAGGTGTCGTCCCAGAAAATGACCTCGCGCATGCCGCGCTCGCGAACCAGCGGCACGATTTGCGAAACCATCCGTTGCGGGGAATGCCGGCGGTAGCGTGGAGAAAACTCGCCGCCCTGGAAACAGAACGTGCATTTGCCCCAGGAACAGCCGCGCGAGGAAATCGCCGTCGTTGCGGGTTCGCGCCGCACCTGATTGGGCAGGGGCCGATAGTCATAGGGATCGAATATATGCCGGGAGGGGTCGGGAAGCGCATCCAAATCGGAAACCGGGTCGGCCTTGCCGTTTACGAAGGGATTACCATCTGCATCGCGGTACGCGACGCCCTTGACTGCGCGCCAGTCTTCCTTCGCACTGATGGCCGCAACCAACTGGCGCAGCGGCACCTCGCCTTCTCCGGGTATGGCAGCATCGATGGCCGGGCAGTCCGTAAACACGCGACGGCAGTCCGTCGTCACGTGAGGACCGCCCACGACGATGAAGGCATCGGGATTCCGCTTGCGGAGTTCGGCCGCAACCGCGTACCCTGCGTGCGCGAACACGTTCATCAACGAAATGGCGACGATGTCCGGCCCGTCCGCAACGATCCGTTCGACGGTCTGGATGGGATTCAGATCCTGGATCTGGGCGTCGAGCAACGTGGCTTCGTGGCCGTCCAGTTCAACCATCGCGGCGATGTGCCCGATACCCAAAGCGGGCAGGAACCCTCGCTTCATCTTCGTCGTCGTGCCGTAGGAAACCGACATGTTGAATGGAGGCAGTACAAACAGTACTTTCATGCAGCGCTAACCCTCGGTTCCAGAACGCATAGCCGGACCTACCAGACGTCCGGACACGCTCCGATGCGATGAACGAAGTCATTGTAACATGCGACGGGGATCGGCACAAGACATCCCCTTGGAACCCTTTACCCCGTTGCGTAGCCCGAATTCACTACCGGGAAGAATCGCTCATGGTAAATAAGAATCCGCCATAAGCCCTTTTATTGCTAAGTTTACCCCTTTGATTTGAGTAACACCCTCTAAGGGGCACGAAATTCCTTAATCGACAAAGCCGGGGTTGCGGCCCAAGCCACTTGGGCGCGATAGTTCGCGGCCGCGACAGGATTGTCCAGCGCGGAGATTTCGCCGTAGGTCCCCACGAACTCGAAGCCCAGTTGATGCAGACCGGGAAACACCCGCGCGATCTCCGGCACGAAGTCGTTGTCCTGGGTTTTCGTCGACGCGTTGAACCAATGCAGGTAGCCGTAGCGCCGGTGGGCGGGAGCACCTTTGAAGCGGTCCGGAAATCCGGGATCGCGGACCATCGTGCGGAGGGTATATTCCCAGACCGTTTCGGGCGGCACCGCGTCCACGTACGGCAGCTTTGGAAATCCGGCGATTTGTTGGTATCCGCGATACGTGCAGTTGATGAACACGCCGTCGGGTTTCCGCGCAAGTCCGTGCCGTAATACGTCACGGGTCGCCACGATCATATCTTTGATGTTGTCGTCCCCTTCGAAGCCTAACGCCTCGCGCGCTGCGACGGCACCCTCGGACGGGTTCACGATAAAATCCCCCATCTCGTAGTCGATCCCGCCGATGGCGAAGGTCTCCAGCATCCAGTCGAGACCGTCCCGCCACCATTGCTGATTAGCTTCCAACGACGGGTCGAGGACCGGTGTCACGGCGCGGCCGCCACCCTCTTCCAACGCGGTGCTCGCGCGTTCCGGGTGTTTGGCGAGATAGGTGTCAAGGTTGAAGGGATGCTCTCCCTCGTAGTAATACCCGCCGTAGGAACAAAGCCCGACGCCCGGCAGAATCGCCACCCCGCGGTCGGCCGCGTAATTGCACAAATCGACCGCCGCCTGCACACCGCCATGACTGTCCCGCAGGAAGCCCCAGACGATCACGCCCCAGATCCCGTTCTTCGCGCAATAGTCCACCAGCCGCCGGAATCCGGTTTGGAATGACTCCGGCCGCTTGGGGTAGGCAAACCGTTGCTCGGCGGCCGCCATGCGCGTGGAGATCTTGTCTGGCTCGTCGTCCCACGTCATCCGCGAATCCCAGCACCAGAGGAGCACTTTCATAGGCGTACGCTCCTGCTCGGGAACGGCGTTTGCCATTCCTTGAGCCAACAGAGCGCCGGTGGCCGTGCGAGATAAGAATTCTCGGCGATTCATTTGATACTCCCCGGCATTTTGGTATTGCAGCCTACGTCATTTGTGTGCGTATCGGCAACGATCCGCCGCCGACACGCCAGCGCTGGCGATTCACGCTCGCCAGTGTGTACTATGGGGGTTCCGCTAATGCATGTGAATGAGGAGGAGCCATCATGCACGAGACCCCGTCACGACGTGATTTCATTCGCCAGGCTGGTATGGCCGCCGGATTGGGTGCGGCTGCGTTGTCCACGCAGGCGCAAGCCGCCCAGACCCCCGGCAAACGGCGCAACATGATCTTCATCCTCATCGACGACATGCGATTTGACTCCATGAGCTGCATGGGGCATCCCTTTCTCGAAACGCCGAACCTGGACGCGCTGGTGAAAGCGGGCATCATGTTCGACAACGCCTTTGTCACGACCTCGCTCTGCTCGCCGAGCCGGGCCTCGTTCCTGACCGGCATGTACGCGCACAACCACGGCATCTTCAACAACAGCACCAACCTGCCGGACGAAACGCCGACGTTCCCGAAGGAACTGCAGAAGGCCGGCTACCGCACGGGCTTCACGGGCAAGTGGCACATGGGCGGGTCGAGCGATGCACCGCGGCCGGGATTCGACGATTGGATGTCGTTCAAAGGCCAGGGCCAATACATCGATCCCACGTTTAACATCAACGGCAAACGCGAAAAGGTCGAAGGCTACGTGACCGACCTCATCACGGATCACGCCGTGGACTTCATTAAGACGGACGATGACCGGCCCTTCTTCCTGTATGTATCCCACAAGGCCGTGCACGCCGACTTCTATCCGCCCGAACGCCACAAAGGCCGTTACGCGGACAAGACGTTTCCGCATCCTGCCTCCATGGCGAACACGGAAGAGAACTACAAGGGCAAACCCAAGTGGGTGCGCACGCAACGCGACAGTTGGCACGGGGTCGATGGCATGTACAACAAGCGTGTCGATTTCGATCAGTTCACGCGCGACTACGCGGAGACCATGCTTTCCGTCGACGAAAGTGTCGGCCGTATCGTGGACACGCTGCGCGAACAGGGCCTGCTCGATTCGACCTTACTGCTCTTCACGTCGGACAACGGATTCCTCTTCGGCGAACACGGGCTCATCGACAAGCGGTGCATGTACGAACCGTCTATCCGCATCCCGGTCATCGCCGTATGCCCGGAACTGTTCGATGGTGGCCAGCGCAGGAAGGAAGTTATCGCCAACATCGACTTCGCGCCGACCTTCCTCGACTGCGCAGGTGTGCCCATTCCGGATTCGGTCCAGGGCCGCTCGTTCATGGACGTGCTTACCGGCACGGAACAGCACTGGCGCGATGGGCTGCTTTACGAATACTTCTGGGAACGGTCCTTCCCGCAGACCCCGTCCATGCTGGGCGTGCGCACGGAAACGCACAAATACATCAAGTACCAGGGCATCTGGGACAAGTACGAGATCTACGATATCGAGCACGACCCCGACGAGATGAACAACCTCCTCGGCGACTTCATCCAGCATGACGAAGCTGGCACGTTGGACAACTACATCCGCAACAACGCGCCCGAGGACATCAAGGCCCTCTTTAACGATCTCGACGGGAAACTCGAGGCGTTGCTGAAGGAGACCGGCTGCCTGGCAGAACCGTCCTGGCGCGCGTGGTGAGGACACGCACTTTATGATCGTACAAATCGTCAGACTGAAATCTGAACTACCGGAGGACGAACTCCTTAGGATCGCCGAAGAACGCGAGCCGCAGTTCAAAGCGATCCCCGGACTTCTTCAAAAGTACTACGTCAAGATGGGTCCGCCCGGACACATTGGCGGGATCTATGTCTGGGATTCCGAGGAGTCGCTAAAGGCCTATCGAGCATCGGATTTAGCGGCAAGCATTCCCGAAGCGTATAAAGTTGTCGAGGCGCCGGACGTTGAAACTCTGGAAGTTCTCTTTCAATTAAGAGACTGAGCAGAGTGCTGGAGAGTCTCCAAAACAACGGACGAGTAGTTGCTGCGCTACATTCCGCGTCCCACACGCGCACGGCTACTCGTCCCGCGTGATGCTCGAGCAGTTGTCGTCAATACGGAAGACGGGCACCTCGGAGACCTGCTCGGTTTGGATGCCGTGAAACTCGGAGTCGTGCACGTCGTCGAGGACGAAACAGGGGCGCGCGTCTTCCTGCCGGATCGACACGTTGACGTTGTTCATGTGAAGGTCCTTGACGTGGCGGATGTAGAACCCGTGAGCAGGTAACACGCCGAACATGCGGTTCTCGGGATACTTCGTGGAGTTCTCCTCGACCACACGCTGCGCGTCCTCTTCCGTCCGGACCGGAAACCCGCCCAGGATTTCGATGTTCACGTCGTCGATGTACAGCCGTTCGATGCAGTACCCGGGAATCCCCGTGATGGTGGACGTGTACGGCGTGTAGTTGTGTTGGGCCTCTTCTTCGTCACCGTATTTTTCCGCGTTGTTGACCGTGGCGTGGATGCCGCTGATGTGCACGTCGCGGATGGCGCCGTTGGCCGGTTTCGTTTCGACGCCGTTCGGGTAGACCGGACGGTTGCGGTCGCCCAGCTTGATGAAGATGGGCGTTTCGACCACGTCCATCTCGATGTTGCGTACGATGACGTTTTGCATGAGCCCGCCGTCGACCAGTTCCAGCGCGATCCCCGCGATGCCCGTCTGCCAGATGCGGTTGTTTTCGATGAGGATGTTCTGGAACCCGCCGGAGGAATCCGTGCCCGCCTTGATGCCGTTGCACAGGCTGCGCACCGTGTTGTTCCGGATCACGACGTTCTTGCAGCCTTCCTCCGTGTACCCTTTCAGGCAAATGCCGTCGTCGAGGGCGTTGATGTCGCAGTTCTCGACCAGCGCGTTTTCGCAATCGATGATGTTGCAGCCGTCGTTGTTGCGGAAGGTGCTGTCCCGGACCGTGATCCCGTCCACATGGACGTTTTTGCACTTCGTGTAGGTCTCGGTCCAGAACCCCGACGATGTAAAGGTCACGCCCCGGACCAGTCACGTTCGTGCATTCGTCAAACCAGATCAGGCAAGGCCGATGCTTCCCTGCCCGGCCCTCTTCCATGAAATCGTTCGGACTCTGTGCTGTTCCCGTTCAACGTCCCCGTGCCGGTCACCGAGATGTCGTTTGCACCCTGCGCGAAGAGCAGGCTCGTGAGCAGATACTTGTCGTACCGCACTTTCGTCCGGGGTTCGTGATGCGGGTAATCGCGCATCCACGGACTGCCCAGCAGCACCGCATCCGCGTCGAGATGGAGTTCGACCCCGCTCTTAAGCGTCACGCCGCCAGTAAGAAACGTCCCCGCCGGCACCACAACCCGTCCCCCACCCGATTCCGCGCACGCGTCAATCGCCGCCTGGATCGCCGCGCTGCACAACGCCTCGCCCCCCGCCACCGCGCCGTAGTCGAGGATATTGAAATCCTTCGCGAAAGCATTCGTGCCCGCCATGAGTGATCACACCAAACCGACTGCCGCTACCCAACACCCCTGCACCCAAGCCGATTCATTCCGGTCCTCCGTGTTATTTCCGTGGCTTGAGCGTCCTCACCCAAGTCTTCAAGACCTTGGCACCCGCTCCAACTGTATTCGAGTATTCCCTTGTACATGATCCCCTGGCGAAAGGGAAAACGCGTTCGTACACCGGGACACAATCAACCACGCGTCATTGAATCAAACGGCAGAGCGCGATACCATACGGTTCGGTGCAATTCTCCGGAATCGTTGCGAGATTTTCGTGGAGCTGAGAGACGCTAACGCGTAATTCGGCGATAGGAAGAATTCCCCCCAGACTTGGCGCGGCCTGCTCAGACGCTGGTGATTCGAGCCGTCGCATTGCGGCAAGGAGATGGAATCGTGGCAGTGACGGCTTCCCAATCGAGTGGCGCGGTGGCGGCGTATCTGGCCAAGGTGGAACCGGACCAGATCGACCCCGGTTTCCTGGGGTATCTGGCGAACCTGAGCGCGGTGGCGGCGGTGGCGCCGCTGGTCGCGAAGGAGATCGTGCAGGAACTGGCCGATCAACGGAGCTACCTCAAGCTCATCGCCAGCGAGAACTATTGCTCGCTCGCCACGCAGCTCGCCATGGGCAACCTGCTCACGGACAAGTACGCGGAAGGGTTCCCCCACTCGCGCTTTTACGAAGGCTGCGACAACGTCGACGAGATCGAAGCCTACGCCTGCGAACAGGCCTGCAAACTCTTCGGCTGCGAGCACGCCTACGTGCAGCCCCACAGCGGCGCGGACGCGAACATGGTCGCCTTCTGGGGCATCCTGCAGGCGCGCGTCGCGGTGCCGGCGTTGGAAGAACTGGGCGTGAAGGATCCGGGCGCGCTGTCCCACGAGGATTGGGAGACGCTGCGCCAGAAGCTGGGCAACCAGCGCCTGCTGGGCTTGAACCTCGCCGCGGGCGGCCACCTCACCCACGGCTACCGCCACAACGTCTCGGGCAAAATGTTCGACGCCTACGCCTACGGCGTGAACGAGGATACCTTCCTCCTCGATTACGACGCCATCGAGAAACAGGCGGAGGACGTAAGCCGCTGATCCTGCTCGCGGGCTACAGCGCCTATCCGCGCGCCATCGATTTCAAGCGCATGCGCGCCATCGCCGACAAGGTCGGCGCGGTGCTCATGGTGGACATGGCCCACTTCGCGGGGCTCGTCGCGGGCGGCGTGTTCACCGGCGACCACAGTCCCTTCCCCCACGCCCAAGTAGTCACGTCGACGACCCACAAGACCCTGCGCGGACCGCGCGGCGGCATCATGCTTGTCGACGAAGGAATTCGGCCAGTACATGGACAAGGGCTGCCCCATGGTGCTCGGCGGACCGCTGCCGCACATCATGGCGGCCAAGGCCATCGCGTTGACCGAAGCCAACCGGCCCGAGTTCAAGGACTATACGAAGCAGATCGTCACGAATTGCCAGGCCCTCGCACAGGCCTGCGTCGACGAAGGCATGAGCGTCGTCTCCGGCGGCACGGACAACCATCTCATGCTCATCGACGTGACGACCTTCGGCCTCACCGGCCGCCAGGGCGCCAGCGCCTTGCGCGACTGCGGCATCACGCTCAACAAAAACGCCATCCCCTTCGACAAGAACTCGCCCGATGATCACCAGCGGCATGCGCCTCGGCACGCCCGCCGTGACGACCCTCGGCATGGGCGTCGAGGAGATGAAGGAGATCGCCGCCATCATCAAGCTCGCCCTCAGCAATACGAAAGCGGGGGTCGTCGAGTCCGGCAAAAACGCGGGCAAACCCAGCAAGATCAATTACGTGCTGGACGAAAAGGCCCACCAGGAAGGCAAGGCCCGCGTGAAAGCGCTACTGGATAGATTCCCCGTCTACCCGGAACTGGACCTGGCGCTGTTGCAGGAGTATTTCGGGTAGGGCTGCGGCGCAAACTCTTTTGGAAATGGGACTCATGGGACCGATGCGACCTATGGGACGGAAATTCGCGTTGAATCTATACGTCTCGTAGGGCTTATTGGTTCCATTGGCATTTCGACCTTTGCCGCAACTTGCCGATTGCCCCGCAGATTCACTCTTGACAGATTCTTGCATTGCCAGCACAATAGCCTTGGGTCGGGGACAAGGAGAGTTATGGCATCATACCTGCGCACCAAGCGCCGTAAGGCCGGGTTGCCGGAGTTTTTGCTTGTATTCGCGATGATCGCGGCGATCGTGCCTTTGACGGTCGTCTGGTACAGCCTTAACCAGCCCGACTGGCCCGCCGCGGGGGGGTGGGTCCTCTCCGGCAAAATCGTCAACACCCACTACAACGCCCCCGACTACAAGCAGAAGGTCACCGTTGACTACGAGTACCTCATCGGCGGCGCTAACTACAAAGGCGAATTCGTCGGCCTCTGGCCCGACGTCGGCAGTCCCAACGCGCTCCCTCCCAGCGAACTCGAAAAGATTACGCAGAAAGGCTACCCCCTCACCGTCTTCTACGACCCCGACGACCCCACCCGCAGCCGCCTCCACACCCGCGGCCACGACGATCAGCTCAGTTTGATTCTGATCGCCGGTTGTTGCGTGGTCTTAGCGGGGGTGTATGCGTTTGTCGTATACCCCGCCTGGCGGAGCCGGTGAAGTGTGATGACGCACCCTCCCCATCGTACTCGCTCTCGTACGCGTACTCGTACTCGAATCCAAGGAGAGGTGCAGCATGCCAACCTTTGACCACGAGAAACTCGATGTGTACCGAGTCAGCCTCGAATTCGTCCGATTCGCACACCAAGTTTGCGACAAACTACAAGCTAACCATCGTGCCGCAAAAGATCAGTTACTACGAGCAAGTATATCCATCCCACTGAACATTGCCGAAGGAAACGGAAAACGACCGACTGCGGACCGTAAACGATTCCTGGAGATTGCGCGCGGGTCGGCGACAGAGTGTGCCGCGATTCTCGATGTGCTGCGCGCCACGGGCGGGTGCACTGATGAGCACGTTGACGAAGGAAAGGCAATGCTCGTGCGAATCGTGGCTATGCTGACGAAGATGATAAATATGGATCAGGTTCGGGAAGACGACACCGAGTATGGTTCGGACGCCGACCGTACCACCGAATGATCGCGAGCACGTTTCGAGTACGAGTACGCGTACGAGAGCGAGTACGATTCGGAGATCCCCTCGCTACTTCTCCGTCTTCGGCGGGTACTTGATTTGGAGATGCAGCTCTTGGAGCTGCCTCTCCGTGACCTCGCTGGGCGCGCCCATCAACAAGTCCTGCGCTTTCTGCGTCAGCGGGAACGCAATGACCTCGCGGATGTTGGGCTCGTCGGCGAGTAGCATGACGATGCGGTCGAAACCCGGGCGCGATCCCTCCGTGAGGAGGGGCCCCGTAATGGAAGGCGTTCCACAACGCCGGGAACTTTGACTTCACTGTGTCCTCGGGATACCCCGCGATTTCAAAGGCCTTCAGCATGATCTCGGGCCGGTGGTTACGGATGGCCCCCGACGACAACTCGATCCCGTTGCACACTACGTCATACTGGAACGCGAGCACGTCGAGGGGATCCCCCAGCAGCGCTTCCAATCCACCCTGCGGCATCGAGAAAGGGTTGTGCGAAAAATCGACCTTCTTCTCATCCTCGTTCCACTCGAACATGGGAAAGTCGACCACCCAACAGAAGGCGGCGAGGTTGTTGTCAACGATGCCAAGCGCATTCGCGAGGTAGACGCGAACCTTCCCGAGGAGAGCATTCGTCTCCGCGCGGTCGCCGGCGCCGAAGAAGAGGGCGTCGCCTTCGCGCGCGGCCGTGCGATCGATGAGGGCTTTCCGTTCGGCCTCGCTCAAGAACTTGACGATGGGACCCTTGAGTTCGCCGTCGCGCAGCGCGATCCAGGCGAGCCCTTTCGCGCCTTCGCCCTTGGCGAAGGATTCCGCGTCGTCGAAGAACTTGCGGGACTGCGTGGCCACGCCTTTCGCATTGATGACTTTCACCGCGCCCTTGCTCTTCACGGCGTTCGCGAAAACCTTGAACTCGCTGTCGCCGAAGATATCCGTCGCGTCGATCATTTCGAGCCCGAAACGGATATCGGGCTTGTCCGTGCCGTACTTCTCCATGGCGTCGCGATAGGGAATCCGCGGGAAGGGATTTGCCTGGATGGTCTTGTCCGACAACTCGCTGAACAGGCGCACGAGCAGCAACTCGATCTCGTGGAAGAGATCGTCCTGCGTGATATATGACATCTCGATATCGATTTGATAGAACTCGCCGGGGCTGCGGTCCGCGCGGCTGTCTTCATCGCGGAAACAGGGCGCGATCTGAAAGTACTTGTCGAAGCCCGAAATCATCAGCAACTGTTTGAACTGCTGCGGCGCTTGGGGCAGCGCATAAAACTCGCCGGGATACAACCGGCTCGGAACAAGGTAGTCCCGCGCGCCTTCCGGCGACGAACTGGTCAGGATTGGCGTGTGATACTCCGTGAACCCGCGCTCGGTGAGGTGTGCGCGGGTAAGTTGCGCGGTCTGCGAACGAAGCAGGATGTTGCGGTGCAACCGTTCCCGCCGTAGATCGAGGAATCGATGGGCAAGCCGCGTTTCTTCGGGATACTCCAATTCCTGGTTGATCGGAAACGGCAGTTGTTCCGCGATGGACTCGACATGGAAACTCGCGGCGACCACTTCAATTTCGCCCGTGTCGAGATTCGGGTTGATCGTCTCCGCCGTACGCGCGACAACCTTGCCGTCCACGCGAATGACGCTTTCGGACCGCACCTGCTCGGCTTCGGCAAAGAACGGTTGATCCGGATTCACGACCACCTGCGTGAGGCCGTAGTGATCGCGTAGATCGATAAAGATCACGCCGCCGTGGTCGCGTTTCCGGTGAACCCAGCCCGACAGGCGGACCTCGTTGTCCACGTCCGCGGGACGCAGTTCACCACAGGTATGCGTGCGAAAGGGATGCATTGCCGTATCTCCAGAGCGGGTACTGATTTCGCGCCGTAGTTAAACGCCGGATCGTAGCGGTTGACGGGGCGATTGTCAAATTGTTGGAGCAAAGCGCAGCCCTGCGCTCGTGGAATATGGGCTGGCACTACCGCCCGATCCAGGGCGGCACGCGCGGATATGGAGCACCGGCCGATCGGAGGGA
Source organism: Candidatus Hydrogenedentota bacterium (assembly GCA_963745075.1). Classification (GTDB taxonomy): domain Bacteria; phylum Hydrogenedentota; class Hydrogenedentia; order Hydrogenedentales; family SLHB01; genus JAHDWY01. The sequence goes on from CAVUWV010000032.1 coordinate 111,436, forward strand.
TAGGTCCGATCGGTCCGATCCAACCAACAAGTTGCCTCCGGCGGATTGCCGGATCTGCCGCGCGGTGCTATGATTGCACCGGGGCGTCTCGGGCCAAAACCGCATTGGTCTAAAGGGGGAATTCTGCCATGAGTACTCACGCCCACACCCATTGTTCCGGCTGTCTGATGTCCCGCCGCTGTTTTCTGGGCGCCATGTCCGTCGCGGCGGCAGCCGGCCCGGCTGTTTCCACTGTCGCTGCGGCGCCGGAGCCCGGTAAACTCAGCGAACACGTCGACCTCTCTGAGTTCCGGCCCAAACCGGAGGTCGTGGTTTACGGAGCGGTCGTGCGCCAGGCGCCGCCCTACTGGCTGGGTTGGCCCGGTACGGCGTACGACGTGGAGGGGCGCCGCAAGGAGTACACCCAAGGCGCGGCGGACGCCGCGCAGCGGCTGGGGATCACCTTGTCCCAAGTGGAATCGCCACTCGAATCGGACGAGGCGGTGGACGGTTTCGTGCGTATGGTTTCCGCCGATGAGCCCGACGCGGTCCTCCTCGTCCTGCAACACTTCGCGGTATGGGGGCAGGTCGAGAAGATCGCGAAGGCCGGCGTTCCCACGATCGTCTTCGCCCCGATCGGGATGGCCTTCACCGGCCACGTCCTCGAGATTTCGCGCCAGCCCGGTGTGCATGTCATTTCATCCCTCGAGATGGGAGCCGTGGAACAAGCGTTGCGCATGGTACGCGCCCGCAAACAATTGGCCACGTCCCGGCTGCTGGTCCTGGCCGGCACCGAGCGCAAAGACGAAGCCATCGAAGTCGTTACCCATGTGCTGCGTATCCCGCTCGATTCTCTGCACGAGACTTTCGAAAGGATGCCCGTCAACGACGAGGTCCACGAGGTCGCCAAGATCATGCGACGAGGCGCCCAGGATATCGTCGAGCCCACCCCGGACGATCTGCTGAACTCGGCCCGTACCTTTGTCACGGCGAAGCGCCTGTTGAAGGACGAGGAGTGCAACGGGGTAACCTCGGACTGTCTCGGCATGGTGTCGTCCCGCGTTGTACCGACGCCGCCATGCATGGCGGCGACCTTGTTCCAGGACGCGGGCGTCACGTACGGATGCGAGGCGGACGTGTTCGGCGCGCTGTCGCTGATGCTGACGAGTTATCTCCTCGACCGGCCCGGATTCATGAACGACCCGGTCCCGGAAACCTATAAGAACGTGCTTATCGCCGCTCACTGCACCTCGGGCACGCGGCTCAACGGCTTCCGGGAAGCCCCGGAACCGTATATCCTGCGGTCCCATTCGGAGTCGAACCTCGGGGTCGCGACGCAGGTGCTGTGGCGTGAAGGGCAAAAAGTGACGCTGGTGCGCTTTACCAACGGCAAGGAGATGATCGTCGACACGGGTACCGTGGTGAGCAACGTCAGCACACCGCCTGCCGGCGGGTGCCGGACGAGCTTCGAAATTGCCATGGACCGGATTGAAGACGTGCGCGACGTGAAGGGGTTCCATCAGGTCGTGTCTTACGGTGATCACCGCCGCGACGTGGAGGCCTTCTGCCAGATGTACGGCATCAAGGTGGTCCGTTCCCCGGCACAGCCGCCGGAACCCGAGACGGCGTAAGTCCGCTCGCCTCGCCGGGCGCGGAATGCTTGCCGCGCTCGGCGAGCACGGCACTACGAGGGGGCGCGCTCGCCTACTTCACGATATCCGTCTTCAAGAGTTTGTAGATTCCGGAGTCGATCCCGACGAGCATTTCGCTTCCTTCCGGCGTGGATTCTTGCATGACTTCGAGAGATCGCATGTACACGTACAACTCCGGGTTCGACCCAAAGGCCTCGGCGAAGATATGGATGGCTTCCGCATCGCCTTCACCGCGCAATTTCGCTGCGTCACGCTCGGCGTTCGCCAGGATGACTTGCACCCTCCGGTCCGTGGTGCCTTCGATGATGTCCGCCTGTTTCTGCCCTTCGCTGCGATAGGCTTTGGAGATTCGCGAACGTTCGGCCTGCATACGGCCGTAGACCGCTTCAAAGTTTTCCGGCAGCAGGTCGGCCCGCTTGATGCGCACATCGATCACGCGGATGCCGTACTGCGCTTTCGCGCGCGCATCGGCCTGGGCCGTCACCGCGTTCATGATCTTCTCGCGACCTTGGGTGATGCGCTCCTTCATGGGATTGTCCATCACCATGTCCTCCATGTCCTCAAGGCCTTCCTCCGCCGTTTCCATGGGACGGTCGACGTAGTCGTTGGTCGTGCGAATGACTTCCGTCAGATTGTTCTGTCCCAGCTCCTCGCGCACCGCGGAATAGATGACGTTGTCCAAGGCGCCTTTCGCGGCGGTCGTGGTGCGTACGCTGATGCGGAACAACAGCGGATTCTCGATTCTCCACCGTGCGAAGTTGTCCACGATAAGTGTCTTCTTGTCCGCCAGTACCACGGCTTCGGGTTCCGCATCGTACGTTTTCAGTACGTCCGGAAACCGCTCGACGGTATCGACAAAGGGGAGCTTGAAATACAGTCCCGCACCGCGGCTGACCTTCAGCGATTCGGTATCGACCTCCGTTTCGGAACGGGCGGCGGTTTGCATGATCGCCTGGCGGACATTCTCATACTCATCGTCCGGCATATCGCCGACGATGATGAGAATGGGTTTGGCGAGCCGCGTCACGACCGCCTGCTCGCGTTCGTGCACGATAAAGGTGCACGTTTTCCCCGCGATGGCGCCCACGATGAGTACGATGGCCAGAATAGTCAGTAAGGATCCGGCAGTTTTCAACATTATTGTCCGCCTCCTTCCTGGCTTTGCGGCGGCGTGGGCATCAAGACCATCCCGTTGCGCCCCATGGTTTTCAGGTTTACAATTCCCGCGTTGTCATCCACAACCGTAATCTGCATCTTCGGCAGCAGTTTCGCCATGGTTTCCAAATACAATCGCGCGCGCGTAATTTCCGGCGCGAGTTCGTACTGCTCCGCAATCGATTCAAACCGCGCGACCGCGCCTTGGGCCTCCGCGATATGGGCCTCTTTGTATCCCTCCGCATCCTGCTTCACGCGTTCGCCCTCGCCTTCGGCCTTGGGGATCTGCTCGCTCTGATAGGCGTGGGCCTCGTTGATGATCTTCTCCCGCTCTTCGCGTGCGCTGGCCACGTCCTTGAATGCGTCCGCCACCTGTTCCGGCGGTTGCACATCCTGCAAGTACACGTCGTGAATCGTGACGCCGGCGCCCGTCAGGTCGGCGAGATCCTGCATTTTCTGCTTGATCTCGCTCGAGATTTGGACCTTGCCGGTCGTCAACACGTCGTTGATGGGGTGATCGCCTACTGCCTGGCGCAACGCCGCTTCCGCGATCGCCTGTAACATGTTCGCCACGTCTCCCGGCTCGAAGTTAAAGAGGTAATCGCGGGAGTTCTTGATGCGGTACTGCACCGCCATCGAGCAATCCACCACGTTCTCGTCGCCGGTCAACATCTGCGCTTCCTGGAGCAGGCTCTTGTCCGCGTCAAAACTGCGGTACGTGTTCTGGCCGCCGTATTGCTCGGACCGGAATCCGATTTCCAGGCGCTTTACCTCGCCGATGTCGGCCAGTTCGACCGTTTGGATCGGCCAGGGCAATTTGAAATGAAACCCGGGCTCCGTGGTCTTCGTGTACTTGCCGAATGTGAGCACGAGCCCCTCTTCCCCGGGCGCTACCGTGTAGGCCGGTCCGCCGAAAAGGAACCAGGCAATGAGTATGATCGCAATCACTGGTGCAATCACGAGTTGGGGCTTCAAGTCCGGCAGCTTGAATTCCGGCTTGCCGCCGACCACCTCGGGTCGGAATCCTTTGCGTTGCATCTTGGGGGTTGCCTTTCTGTGAATGCGACAAATTTCGCGGTACTGAGAGGATGTGGGATATGTATCAGCATAGGTGCCAGCCGCAAGGAATTCAACAAGACCAGGAATTCAACAAGACCACAGCCGAGGGCGGCTGTGCCACACGTCTTCCTTCAAAGCCATGGTTTTGCGACACTATCGTAGCATCTCTCTACGCCCAGATCAGAGATTGGAAAACCCGCAAACGACATCGATCAAGCGAGTGCGGCACAACCGCCCTCGGCTGTGGACTTCTCTACTTACTGAAGAAAGCCGAAACCCTATCGGGGCGCATGCACGTGACAGGCCGCGGTGTGACAGCCTCCCACATGGGTCAGCACTTGTTCCGTGGAGGCACAGACGGGCTGCGCGTCCTGGCAACGTGGATGGAAATGGCAACCCGATGGCGGTCGCAGCGGACTCGGCACGTCGCCCGTCAAAACGATGCGCTCTTCTTTGCCATCGGGATCGGGAACCGGTACCGCCGAGAGCAATGCTTTCGTATACGGATGCACGGTGCGCGTGAAGATATCTTCCGTCGTTCCGTACTCGACGATGCGGCCGAGGTACATGACGGCCACGTAATCCGAGATGTGCTTGACGACGCTGAGATCGTGCCCGATAAACAAGTACGTAAGGTTCAATTTCTGCTGAAGGTCTTCCATTAAATTTAGAATCTGCGCTTGAATCGATACGTCCAATGCCGACACGGGTTCGTCGGCAACAATCAAATCCGGTTCGACTGCCAGCGCCCGCGCAATGCCCAGCCGTTGCCGCTGACCGCCGCTGAACTCGTGAGGATAGCGGTCCGCCGCTTCCGGCGTCAGCCCGACCAGATCAAGCAACTCGATCACGCGCTCCCGGCGTTTTGTCCCCGACGCCAACCGATGCACACGAAGGATTTCGCTGAGCATGGAATTGACGGTCATACGGGGATTCAGCGAACCGTACGGATCCTGGAAAATGATCTGCATGCGCTTGCGCACTTCGCGCAGCTCGCGGCGCGGCAAGGTTGTTACGTCGATCCCGTCAAAGTTCACGACGCCCGACGTTGGTTCGATCAGACGCAGGATCGCGCGGCCGCAGGTTGTCTTACCGCTCCCGCTTTCCCCGACGAGGCTCAAGGTCTTCCCCCGCGGGATCGAAAAACTGACGCCGTCGACGGCGCGCACTGCGCCCACCGTTCGTGAAAGCACGCCCTTCCGGACGGGGAAATGCTTCACGAGATCCTTCACGACAAGAAGTTCGCCGTTGGCCGTCGCGTCGCTCATACCGTCTCTCCGGATTTCTCGGGTACGCCCACGGGCCGGCCCTGTTGCTCCATCACGTCCTTGTCGTGCAACCAGCATGCGGCTTGATGATTCGCCACAATCGCGTCGAGCGACGGCTCCCGCCGTGGGCACACGTCCATGACGTGCGGGCATCGCGGATGAAACCGGCATCCGGAGGGGAAATTGGTTGCGGCGGGCACGTTGCCGCGGATGGTGTACAACCGTTCGCGATCCTGGTGAACGCTCGGCAGCGACTCGAACAACCCGATGGTGTAGGGATGTTTCGGCGCACCGAACAGGTCGCGCACCGGGGCGTGCTCGACAATCTTGCCGGCATACATAATCGCGACATCTTCTGCGGTCTCGGCAACGATCCCGAGGTCGTGCGTGATGAGCAGCATCGCCATACCCGTTTCCGCTTGCAGTTGCTGCAACAGTTCGAGAATCTGCGCCTGGATGGTCACGTCCAACGCGGTAGTCGGTTCGTCCGCAATCAGCAGGCGTGGCCCGCACGCCAGCGCCATGGCAATCATGACCCGCTGCCGCATGCCGCCCGACATCTGGTGCGGATAATCGTCCACGCGATCCTCGGGTGACGGAATCCCGACCTTGCTGAGCAACTCGATGGTCTGGTCGCGCGCTTCCTTCTTCGAAACCTTCTTGTGCACGCGAATCGCCGAACCGATTTGGCTGCCCACGCGGAACACGGGATTCAGCGAGGTCATCGGCTCCTGGAAGATCATCGAGATCTCGTTGCCGCGCAGCCCGCGCATCTGTTTCTCCGTGAGTTTCATGACATCCTGCCCGTCCAGCAGGATTTCGCCATCCACGTAACGGCCCGGCGGCTGGGGAATGAGCCGCATCGCGGACAGTGCGGTCACGCTCTTGCCGCACCCACTTTCGCCAACGAGAGCTACCGTCTTGCCCGCGGGGATGTCCAACGACACGCCATCGACCGCGTGGGCCTCGCCGAGTTCCGTCTTGAACCACGTCTTGAGATTGCGGATGCGCAGAACTGATCGGGTGGTGTCACTCTTGCCAGAAACCACAGACAAATGAGCACTCCATCGTTAGTTTCGAATCCTCGAATTCGTATTCATATTCGAAATCGGGATCGGGATCGAAATCGATTTCGATCCCGATCCCGATTTCGATCCCGATTTCGATTTTGACGAATAGCAGAACGCATTCTCACTGGCCGCTAGGATACCCATCGTCACATCCTCAGCCGCGGGTCCATGGCGTCCCGCAGTCCTTCGCCGACAAGATTGAACGCGGTCACGGTGAGAAAGATCGCCGCGCCCGGGAAGGTCACGAGCCACCACGCGCCCCGATACAGGTAATTCTGCGATTGCGCCAACAGTTCGCCCCAGCTTGCCGTGGGCGGCGGTACGCCAAACCCCAGAAAGCTCAGGCCGGTCTCGGTGAGAATCGCCGAAGCCACCCCGAAGGTCGCCGCGACCAGCACGGGCGACAAGGCATTCGGCAAAATGTGCCGGAAAATGATGCGCAAATCTTTCAAACCCGACGCGCGCGCGGCCATGGCAAATTCGCTATCGCGCAGTTTCAGGAACTCGCCGCGGACCAGCCGGGCGGAACTCGTCCACCCGAAAAGGCCAAGCACGATCATCACGTTGTAGACATTCGGGGGGAGAAAGGCCATCACCGCCAGAATCAGGAAAAACACGGGGAAACATAACACAATTTCGATGATGCGCAGCACGATCGCGTCGACTAAGCCGCCGTAGAATCCCGCCATCGAGCCGAGGATGACGCCGATGAAGATGGCGATTCCCGTGGCCACAAATCCGACGGTCATGGAGATCCGCGTGCCCCAGATCACGCGGCTGAGCACGTCGCGCCCGCGATCGTCCGTACCCATCCAGTGCTTGTTATCCGGCTTCCCAACGCGATTGTACAGATCGGATCGTTCCGGGGCGTAGGGGATCAATGGACGGATGGCGCTTTCTCCCTGTCCCGGTTCCCAGCTTCTCCAATCAACCGAGACCAACGTCTTGTATTTGATGACGTTCGGGAGCCAGTAAGCCTTGCCCTGATATACACAGTAAATCGGCACTTCACCCGCGAGGAACGGCGCGGAAATCGCGATAAGTCCCAGCAACAGCAAGAGCACTAGCGAAACCACCGCCTGCTTCCGCTTGCGGAATTGCCGCGCAACCAGCCGCCAATAGCCTTCCTTCCGCCGTTTCTTCGGAAGCTGCAACGGCTCCGGCACTTCTTTCATATCCATCGCCGCGTTCACTCGAATCGAATCCTCGGGTCGGTCAGCGCATACAGTATGTCCGAGATAATGAGACCCACCAGCGTCAGCAAGGCGGAGATAGCGAGGATACCCATGACCAGCGGGTAATCGCGCGACAGAATGGCTTCAAACCCCAGCCGGCCCATCCCGGGAATCGAAAAAATCTGCTCGATGATCACGCTGCCGCCCAGCAGCGCCGGCAACAACGTACCGAGCAACGTGATGATCGGAATCAGCGAATTGCGGAATGCGTATTTGAAAATGACAACCTTGTTCGAAAAGCCGTAGGCCTTCGCAGTACGAATGTAGTCCTGCCGGATGACGTCAATCATGCCCGATCGCGCGTACCGCGAGATGTATGCAAAGCCCGCGTACGTCAAACAAAACGTCGGCAATACCAGATGCCACAACCGATCCCCCAACCACGGCCAAAACGTCATCTCGCTCGCACCCAGCGAATTGATCCCGTAGATGGGAAACCAATTCAGGTACTGGCCCCCGCCCAGAAAGAACATTAGGAGCATGGCCACCCAGAAACTGGGCAGACTGTATAAAAGGAACAAGATGAAGGTCGTGACGGAATCTGCCAACGAGCCTTGTTTCACCGCGCTGAACACACCTAATGGAACGGAGAGCACGTAGATGAAGAACAACGAAAGGATGTTGATCTGGAGAGTAATTGGCAAGGCTTCGCCGATCTTCTCGAGAACCGGGCGCCGGTCTTTGTAGGACCTGCCGAAGTCGAAGGTAACCAGACGTTTCAACCACAAGACATATTGCACGGGAATCGGTTTGTCGAGACCGTACAAGGCCTTCGTCTGTTGAATGATTTCGTCGGGCACGCTTTCGGATCCCATGGCGCCCTGCATCTTCATCAGACGCATGCTCACCGGGTTCCCCGGCGCAAGCTGGATGACGGCGAAACTCAGCGCACTGATGCCGAGGAAGGTCGGAATCAGCAGCAGAAACCGCCGAATAAGATAGGCTTTCATACGAACGCGCTCCTTGGCGCGGAATGCGTGGTCGAATGGGTATGGATTGTCTGTGCTGGACCTTTGGTCCTGCGACGCAAATGGCAATCAAGGGTCCGGTCAATGACGTTTGGAATAAGATGGATTCCCGCGTTCGCGGGAATCACGGACTCTCGCAAAGCTGGTCGCAAACCCACGCCGTCATCCCCGCGAACGCAGGAACCCATCTTCCACTTCTCAGGATAGGCTGCGACCATCGTTAGCGTCTGATTCTTGTCGTGCCAATGCGGCCCGGGTTAGTGATACCGCTGCTTGTCTTTCGGCACCCACCACTCCGTCGTGTCCAGACCCAGGCGGTATACCTTCACCCCATGGTACCGTTTGTCGACGGCAGCCAGGGCTTGGAGACTCCACAAGAAGGTATAAGGTTGATCCTCATGCAGGATGGCCTGGAACTGATGGAACAGGGGAATGCGCTTCTGCCGGTCGAATTCGACCCGGATCTCTTCGAGAATCTTGTCCACCTGAGGGTTTTTGTAACCCGGATAGTTCGAGCCGTGCTCGGTTTGTGACGAATGCCAGACCTGATAGGGATCGCTGTCTGGAGGAATCGCCCAACGCATCGTATATGCGTCGAATTCCCGCTTTGTAACGTTATCAATAAATGCCGCCCATTCGATGGTGCGAATGTTCATCTCAATGCCGGCCCGCTTCAACTCTTCCTGGTACACCGTGGCCATGGTCTGGAGCTCGTTGTTGCCGGGAGGGAACATCAGTTCAAAGGTAAACGGCTGCCCGTCCTTGTCCCGAACCCCGTCGGAATCGCTGTCCACCCAACCCGCTTCATCGAGCAGAGCCTTGGCGGCCTCGGGATCGAAGGGCCACGGCTTGATGGATTTATCGTATTCCGGACTGTTCAAATCGTTCGGGCCGGTGATCACCTTTCCCAACCCGTAGTACACCGTTTCGAGAATCTCCTCGCGGTTCAGCAGCATGGTCAGTGCCTGGCGGACGCGCTTGTCGGCGAATTGCGGTTTGCGCAAGTTCCATCCGATGTACGAGTAACTCGCGGCGTAGCCCGAGGTGCCCCAATACTTGTACTTGTTGAATTCCGACTCGAACTGCGGGGTGAGCGTGCGGTTCATCCATTGCTCGGGGGTCAGCCCCATCACGTCGAGTTCCTTCCGCTCCAGGACTTGAAAGGCGGCGTTGTCGTCGCTGATAAACTTGTAGACCAGTTTGTCCGGATGGCCGACGCGGGTTGGATCCCAGAAATTCTCGTTGCGCTTGAGCACGATCTGCTGGTTGGTTTGCCAGGAATCAAACACGTACGGTCCGGATCCAACCGGGCTTCGATTGTTTTCGCTCGTATTAAAGTCACCCTTTCCGTAAATGTGCTCGGGATAGACGGGCATGCCGGACAACATTACGATGTGCCGGAAATACGGTTTGCTGCACGTAAACCGAATCGTGTAGTCGTCGAGCAACTCCACGTTGGTCACGTCCTGGAAGTAATTGCGAAGATCGGCAGTCTCGTTCTCGGGATTCTGGATGGTGTCGAAGGTAAACTTCACGTCTTTGGCTGTGACGGGCGTCCCATCGGAGAACTTGGCGTCTTTCCGCATGTGGAACGTGTACGTGAGATGATCGTCGGAAATTTCGTATTCATCCGCGAGCATCGGCTTCAATTCGAAGGTGTCCTTGTCCATGTCCAGCAGCGATTCGAAGATGTTCGCTGTTACGCGCGCCGTATAGGCATCAGCGGTGTCCAGCAGCGGGTTAAGATGCTGTGGCTCGACGGGATAGCGCTGGACCACCCAATCGCCATTGACGGGTTTACCTTCATCGACCGGCGTCGCGTTCGCTTCCGGCTCAGTACTCGCTTCGGTGCCGGCGTTTTGGCCGGATTCCGACGGTGTTGCTGCTGGCTCGGACGAGCCGCCGCAACCCGCAAGGACAATCACCAGAACCAAAAGCAACGAAAAGAGCGGGGAAAAGACACGTCGTACGATCATGATGTACTCCGTCGTTTGAACGATTTCGGGTCCGTAGGATCGGCAAAAAAAGCGCCAAGTCGAGCGGTCATCCTAACATAAAGGTAGCCGGGTGCGAAAAATGCCGACCGTGGCCCGCGCGAACCGCGTGCCCATTCAGAACGTACCGGGGTAGGAGTACATTCCGGGGAGGGCAAACTTTGAGTCAGGGGACTGCACGCAATAGGACGGATGGGACCCATGGGACGTATATATAGCCGTCTTCTCGCGCTGACGTTGCTTTCGTTGCCGCTCAACGCGCTGGTCTGGTTTGAGTTGGCTTCGAATTGGCGCATGTTTCATCCGCCGGTGTATCTCCTATTGCCAGCGATGGGTGTTTTAGCGATCCTGACGGGGGTGTGGTTTCTCGCGACGGCTCGAACGGCCACCACCAGCGGGTCGCTGTCAGCTATCGGGTGTATCGCCGCGGGCGGATTGCACGTTTTGCTGTTCCTTCTGATTCTTCATCGCCCTATGATTTGACCGCTTTACGCCCCAATCGGCGGCCCCACAAACTCGATTCCATGCTTCGCTGCCACCGCTTCCACCGCCGGGATTTCAGGCGGACCCGCCGCGCAGAGTTGGTCCACGTCACGGAAGAACGCCTCGTATCCGCCCGGTGTGGTCAGGACAAGCAAGCGGCCCGGAGAATCGCCAATCCGGGCGTAGGTGTGGGCCACGCCGCGCGGGAAGAAGGCAAAATCGCCGGGCGACACGTCCCGCAACGTATCGCCCACCCGGATGCGGTAGTCGCCTTCCAATACGAACATGCTTTCGTCTTCCTCGCGGTGGATGTGCAACGGCGGACCAGCAAGTTTCGGGTCCTCGGTGATGAATGCAGAAAGGACACCACCGGTTTGCTCGGCGGCCAGTTTCACGGTGGTGGGAATGCCGATGACATTGAGGCAATCGCCCTCGCCCGCTGCGGAGATTGCCGCCTTCAACCCCGGTTGCTCGTTGGACGGATGCCCCGCGACCGACGCACCCGGCGGGAGAAATTCGAGACCGAAATCCGCCCCCGCCGCGATAAACTGTTCCATATCCGGCATGGTGACCGGCTCCGGTTCCAGTCCCAGATGTTCCGCCGGGCGGCTGAAAGCATTGAAATAGGTCTCCAAGCCGCCGGGGAGTACGCCAATCAGCAACCGGACCTGCCCGTCCAGCGGTTCGAAAGTGTGGGCGCGGTCCCGGGGAAGAAAGGCAATCGTCCCAGGCCCGTACTCCGCTTCCACGGCACCCGCTATGAAGCGGACCCGCCCTTCCACCACGCAAAAGAACTCATCCTCCCGCGTGTGCAAGTGGGGCGGCGGCCCGTAGCCTTCGCGGTAGATGGAATCGATCAGCGTGAACGTATTGGCCGTTTGGGCGGGGACCGCGAGGCTCGCGTGGAGATTCCCGAGGAACCAGGTCGCGTTCGCCAAAGACCGGCTATTGAAATGGATGTCTTCAAGGGTCGCATTGTTGCCCATACCAGGACCTTTCTCGGCTGTATGCAACGAATGGAGTTGTTGCCGTAGTGTCGCGCTGACCGATCGCGGCAACAACCCTCCTTCGAATAAGATAGTGAAGCAACTACTTACAACGTTGGCCTTGCAGTCTCCGGAAATCGCGCGGTCGGCGACCGCGCGAGTACGAAACCATCTCCGGAAGCGGCGCATTGTCCGCGAGAACGTGGACGGATTTCAAGCGGGAATCTTTGCTGCGAGGCCGGGGAAATGACCGGCGCCGGATTCGTGCATCGCCACCCGTTTGGCGTGCATAATAGGAGTGTCTTTGCGCAGGACGAACCCAGTGCGAAATAACCGGTTGCCCCCCGTTCGTTTCCTTTAGTGAAAGGGACTGCGACGAAGGGCGTAAGCCAATATACACCATGGACTTGGAATTAAACACAGGACTGGAATCGTGGCCCGCTGAACGGGTCCACCGCGAGATTCACCGCGCGGATCCCGGCGACGTGGACCGTGCGCTCACGCGTGACGAACGTACGCCGGGGGACCTCTGCGCGCTCCTCTCGCCCCATGCCGTCCCGCGGCTCGAAGACATGGCCCGGGAGGCCCAACGCCTGACGCGGTGGCACTTTGGGCGTACCATCAGCATGTACGTGCCCCTCTACATCTCCAACGTCTGCGGCGCGGATTGCACGTATTGCGGATACGCCGTCCGCTCCGGCAACAAGGAAAAGCGGCGCACCCTGACCGATGCCGAGATCCGGCGTGAGTGCGAAGCGTTGGCATCCGAGGGGTTCCAAAGCGTGCTGCTGCTCACCGGCGAAGCCCGGCGCGCCGTGCCGCCGGGCATGATTGCTAATGCCGTCTCCATCGCGCGCGAGTATTTCCCTTCCGTGGCAGTCGAGGTATACTCGCTGGACCAATCCGACTACGAAGAGCTGTACCGGCGCGGTGCCGACGGCGTCACCATCTACATGGAAACCTACGATCGCGAGACCTACGGCCGGGTCCACCTCATCGGCGAAAAGATGGACTATGAGTACCGTCTGGGCGCCAGTGAGCGAGCGGGCCACGCGGGGATCCGGCGGCTAAGCGTCGGTGCGCTGCTCGGCCTGTATGACTGGCGGGCCGACAGCTTTTGGACGGCGCTGCATGCACGTCATTTGCAGCGTGCGTGTTGGCAGAGTTCGGTCTCGATCTCGTTTCCGCGGCTGCAGCATGTGCCGGAGCGTTTCCATATCCCCGCGTTGGTCACGGACAAGGAACTGGTTCAACTGATGCTCGCGCTGCGGTTGTTCCTCCCCGAAGCGGGGTTTAATCTGTCGACCCGGGAGCGTCCGTTGTTCCGGGACAAGCTGATCCCCCTCGGCGTTACCACCATGAGTGCAGGTTCGTCGACGCGGCCCGGCGGGTACACCACCTACGGCGAGGAGACGCTTGAACAATTCGAGATCGAAGACACCCGGCCGGTAAAGGAAGTGGCGGACGCCATCCGCCGCGCCGGTTACGAACCGGTCTGGAAGGATTACGACCACGCATTCGACAGTTGAGAGAAAGAACATCCCCCTCGCTCCCCCTTCAAAGGGGGAACTAATGGCAACGCTTTGCGTTGCGTTTTGGATGAGGCAGAGACCACGACTCGCGGGATGGGGAAGAGTGCATCTTCCCATTGACTGGATTGGTCACATTTCCCCCTTTGAAGGGGGATCAAGGGGGATGTTCAGTCGCTGGATGTACTGGACTTGGTACCATCGATTCTGCTCAAAATGTGGAGAGCTACATATCCCATGAACATCACCATTAACGGCGAGACAAAACAAATCCCGGACGGCTCGACCGTGGCCGCCCTGCTGAAGGAACTCGGACTCGATCCACAAGCGACCGTCGTCGAGCGAAATGCAGATATCCTTGAGCGCGCGAAGTATCCCGACACGGCCCTCGCGAATGGAGACGCGCTTGAACTGGTCCGGTTTGTCGGAGGCGGCTGATGACGCTCGCTCAACGGATGGTGCGGTTTGAAGACACCGACCTCTACGTCGTGATTACGGAACGGTTCTGCGGGGGTCGGTCCCCGCTTGCCGTGTTGGACGCCGTGCTGGAAGCGGGTGTCCGCCTCGTTCAGTTCCGCGAGAAGGATATCGAGGGGCGCGACCTGTTCGAGCGCGCATTGAAATTCCGGGAACGCACGCGCGAGGCGGGGGCATTACTCATCGTGGATGACCGCGTGGACATCGCGGTCGCCGTGGATGCTGACGGCGTGCATCTCGGCGAATTCGACCTGCCCATAGACGTTGCTCGCCGCGTCGCGCCGGAGCTCATCGTCGGTGCTTCGTCCCATAACCTCGATGAAGCCCTTGCTGCGCAAAAGGCTGGCGCGGGCTACGTCAACATCGGCCCCATTTTCTCAACCCAGACCAAGTCCGTGCCTACCGGTGCCGTCGGACCCGAGATGATCGACCGCATCGCACCCCATCTCACCATCCCCTGGACCACCATGGGCGGCATCAAACGTCACAACATCGACCAAGTCCTCCAACATGGCGCAAGACGCGTCGCGGTTGTCACGGCAGTAACGGAAGCCAAGGACGTGCGCGCCGCCGCCACGGAGTTCCGCCAAGCCATCCTGGAAAGCCGATCGGGGACCGTCGCGTAGGCCGAACCGGACGCGTTCGGCTAGGCGGAAGGAACGGCGACGGGGAAGGTGCTCGTATTCGCCGCCTGTTGCGCGAGCAGGGCAATGCGGGAACTGCGCAGCACGCGATCCGTGTGTAAGCCGTCCATGTTCGGTGTGCCGGCGACGTCGAGCAGAAAATCGTCGAAGAATCCCCCGGTCAGATGTGGCGCAATGGGCTCCTCGATGGTTCTTTTTGAGTCGTGGCGATACAGGTGCACCTTCGTATCGTTGCACGACGTTCTCGATCAGGCCCGCTGAACCCGCGATGGTGAAGCGCCAGTACGCCGGATTCGTATATCCCGTGGAATCGGCGCTCAAGTACGACACGTCGCCCTGCGCGGACCCCTTGTTGTCGAGTTCCAGCATCACGGTGCCGCCGTCCTGAAAGTCGGGATGCTGTGGTAGACGCGCGTTCCAGCCGCGCGCCCCGGTAACCTTCGCGATTTGGCGGTCCGTCAGCCACGGGATGATGTCGATGGCGTGGACGCCGATGTCGTTCACCGTGCCGCCGTGTTTCCCCGGTTCGAAATACCACTTGGGCCGCTTCGCGTAGCTGAGGGGATGCAATCCGAGAAAGGTTATCGTGTGCACTTCGCCGACGCCGCCGTTCCGAATCATCTTACGCAGCGTGATGTAGGGGCCGAGATTCGGCAGATCCAGCATGCACCCGACCGCGCGGTGCTTGCTGTACGCCAATTCCTGGATGCGGTCGAGTTCGGTCAAGCTGGTGCACAACGGCTTGTCGCCCAAAATGTGCTTTCCCGCTTCCAAGGCGGCAATCAGACGTTGCCCCCGGATGGAAAAGTAGTCGCCGCAGGCAATCACGTCGCACTCCGCCGATTCCAGCATTTCCTCATAGGTCCGGTGAGTGATGTGGACGCCCTGTTCCATTGCCGCGGCCCGGGCTTCCGGATCTTCCTCGCACGCGGCGGAAATCGCAGCGTCACCCCGTTCCTTCAGCAGACGATACAGGGCCATAATATGGCCGTGACGAAACCCGACAAAGGCAATCTTCAACACCATACTTCGAAACACTCCATGGAGATTTCCTTCCGTTCGTACAGGCGCGCGCCACGATGATTTCACTATACCGCACCAAAGGCGGTCGGGTACACGGAACCGATAGATGTTGACACAATAGATGTTTTACGGTATAATTAGACCGTACGACAGAAGGAGACGACCGATGGCCGATTCGGTGTTGGGCGCGGAAATCAAACAGCGCAAAGGATTTGACAGCCCCCAGGAGGAAGCAATGCTTAACCTCCTGCGCACGCACAGCGTACTTATGGGGATTTCTTCGACCCTGTTAAAGGAACGGAACCTGTCGCTGCCGCTCTACAACATCCTGCGCATTCTGCGCGGAGCGGGCGACGACGGCGTGCGGGTACACGATATCGGCGATCGCATGATTGCGCGCGAGCCCGACATGACACGGCTCGTCGATCGCCTCGAGAGACTCAAACTCGCCCGCCGGCAGCGCTGCAAGGAAGACCGGCGCGTCATCTTCGTACACGTTACGCCGGCCGGCTTGAAACTGTTGGCGGCGTTGGATGAACCCGTCCGGAAGATGCACCAGCACGCGCTGGGGCACATGAGTGCAACCGAACTGGCGACGCTCAGCCGGCTCCTGGTCAAAGCCCGGCAACCGCACGGGTAACGGCAATGGAACGTTAATGGGCTGGACGCCCGATAAACGAGAACAGGGACTCGTGGTCCTTTAACTTGGATTCGCCTTGTGTCCCTTTCGTCCTATAGGTCCGTTTGGTTCTTTGGTTTCGCAAGACATAAAAGGGATTACTTCAGACAAACACCTGTTTTAACGACTATTTCGGCGGGCGCAGGCCCGCAACGAAAAGGAGGTCCTAATGAACGCTGCGATCACCCGATTTGCGCCCCTCGCCGGGCGAATTCTGTTGAGTGCGATCTTCCTGTTCAGCGCATTCGGAAAGATCACGGATTGGTCCGGCACGGCCGGATATATGGCATCGCGCGGAATGCCGGCGGTCCCGTTCTTTCTCTTCATGGCGATCGTTTTCGAGTCGCTGGGCGGACTGTCCGTACTGACCGGCTTCAAAGCCCGCTGGGGCGCGGCGGCACTGTTCGTCTTTCTGATTCCGACCACGCTGATCTTCCACGCATTCTGGTCGGCCGGGCCGGACATGTTTCGCATGCAACTGATCAATTTCATGAAGAACGTAGCCATCATGGGCGGCTTGCTCCAAATCGTCGCCCATGGACCCGGTGCGTTGAGTCTCGGACAGAAGGACACGACTTCCCCGTAACAGAATTCATTTCGGCAATCTGAATGAAACGTTGTTGACGATGACAGGAGAATTGCGATGATTACGGTTCGAAAATCCGACAAGCGCGGCCATTTCGATCACGGCTGGCTGGACACGTATCACACGTTTTCCTTCGGCATGTATCGCGACCGCAACCACATGGAGTTTCGCGCGCTGCGCGTGATGAACGAGGACCGCGTGCAACCGGGCGAAGGGTTCGGCGAACACGGGCACGAGAATATGGAGATTCTGACCTACGTGCTCGAGGGCGGTCTCCAACACCGCGACAGCCTGGGGAACGGGTCCGTGCTGCGGCCCGGTATGTTCCAGCGTATGACGGCGGGTTCAGGCATCCGGCATAGCGAATTCAACGCCTCCGAAACCGAGCCGGTCCACTTATACCAGATCTGGTTGTACCCGGAGCGGGACGGCTTGACGCCGAGTTACGAGGAGCGCACCTTCAGCGACGACGAGAAACACAACCGCTTGCTCCTCGTGGCGTCTCACGAAGGCGGGAACGGTACAATGACGATTCATCAGGACGCCGCGGTGTACATCGGCGCCCTGCGACAGCGGCACAACGGTCGCCACACACTCGACGAAGGCCGCCATGCCTGGGTGCAGGTCCTGCGTGGCGCGGTCACGGTAAACGGCAAAGCGCTGGACGCCTCCGACGGCGCGGCCATCAGCGACGAAACTGAATTGGAGATTCGCGCGACCGCCGACGCCGAAGTTCTCGTATTCGACCTCGCGTGATAGTAGAGGTTTGATGATAACAATATGCATCGAAACTCTTTGCGTCTAACGCCCGAAAGTCGTGCTGATGGAATTCCAATCTCAAGTATGCTAATCATATGGTATGCATATTGATGGAACTCGCGTAGACGTAGAAGATCGAATACGACGTTCGGTGGCTCATTTCTGGGAAACCAGGACTTCGCAGCACTCAAGGCAGAGAACGAGCGGCCGTCTTGACCAGGGCGCCCGCGGAGCCGTCACGGGCGGAGCTCAGATGGATGGATTCATTAATCTTTTCACGGACTTGATTCATGACGCCGGTATTCCGTCCGCCTGCATCTACAAGAAGAAATCCTTGGAGTTGCCTGGATTCTTTCGTCCAACCAAAGAGTGGGATCTTCTTGTCATAATGGACCAAACACTCGCCGTGGCGATAGAGGCAAAATCCCAGGTCGGTCCATCCTTTGGCAACAATTTCAATAACCGAACAGAGGAAGCGATGGGGAGTGCCCTGGATCTGTGGACCGCATATCGTGAGGGAGCGTTTGGAGCTAAGTTTCAGCCGTTTCTTGGATATTTCTTCATGCTCGAAGATTGTCCGGCATCGAGTCGTCCGGTACGTGTCAAGGAGCCACACTTTGCGGTATTCCCGGAATTCGTGGGCGCATCCTACGCTCGACGGTACGAGATCTTCTGCAAGAAACTGATTCTGGAACGTCACTACACGGCATCGGCATTCATCACGTCCAATCGTGAAACAGGACTTACCGGGCGGTATGGGTGCCCGGCACCCGAACTTGGCCCAGTAGGCTTCGTGAGATCACTTGTTGCGCACGTTGCTCAGGTGTGTCAGTCTTAGCGCATGGAACCAACTACGCACAGACTCATTAACGGAGACGCTCGGGATCTCAGCTTTTTGGATGATGGTTCAATTCACCTTGTCGTAACTTCTCCACCATACTGGAATCTCAAGAAATACAATGAGAGCCCAGGGCAGATGGGCCACATCCAGGACTACGAGCAGTTTTTGAGCGAACTTGACCGAATGCTAACTCACGCCTATCGAGTTTTGGTTCCTGGCGGCAGACTTGTATGCGTCGTTGGAGACGTTTGTGTATCCCGGAAACGGTATGGACGTTCATCCTTGTCTTTCCCTTGCATGCCGATATTTGCGTGTTGTGCAGGAAGCTGGGATTTGACAACCTAAATCCGATCATCTGGCACAAGATTTCCAACGCATCCTATGAGGTCTCGAACGGTTCCAAATTCCTTGGAAAGCCTTATGAGCCAAACGCAATTATCAAGAACGACATGGAATTCTTGTTGATGCAGCGTAAACCCGGAGGGTACAGAAAGCCGACGGAGGAGCAACGACGTAAGAGCATGATCGCAAAGAAGGATTTTGATCGGTGGTTTCAGCAGATATGGAACCTGCCTGGCGCATCATTAAAGAATCATCCGGCACCATTTCCTCTCGAGTTGGCGGCTCGACTGGTGCGTATGTTCTCATTTGTTGGTGATACTGTTCTGGATCCATTTTGCGGCTCTGGCACAACCATGGTCGCAGCACTCAGACACGAGCGAAACAGTGTCGGGGTAGAGATCGATTCAGATTACTGCCGCATGGCTGCGCGATATCTCAAGGCCGAGAGTGCAGACCTCTTCATGGATGCGGACCTTCAATTCGAACGAGTCGTAAAGAAACGACAACAACAAGTTGTGAAAGAAGATACCGCATTGTACAGAGTAAGGCCCGCGCCAAAACGCCTTCTGGATGCGTTAAACAAGGACACGGAGTCGAAGCCCGCGGGTGCCAACTAACGTACACCCTATAATTTGACTGCTTGCGCTTCTGCGACCCTTCTGCTATTTCCGGGATAACCATTCGTACCGTCCCTGCGCCCCTTTCCCTTGCCCGATCGGCCTTCTTGCGGTATAGTGACTTCGGAGACCGGCTGCCGAGTTACTGCTGTATTTAGGGGATTATATGGGCGCGTTTGCATTCAAGTCCTCCAAGTGGACCCTCGATATCGCGACCAAGTTAATTAAGGCGAATATCCGGCTCCACAACGTCGAAAACATTCGCGACGACCTCGCCACCATCTTTGTGGTCAACCACTTTACGCGCCTCGAAACCGTCCTTCTGCCTTACATCCTGAACCGGGAGACCGGCAAGGAAGTCTGGTCCCTCGCCGCGGCCGAACTTTTCGTGGGCCGCATCGGCAAGTACCTGCTCTCCATGGGCAACGTGTCGACCAAGGACCCGGACCGCGACCGCACGATTGTGTGCTCACTGCTGAACGGCGATAACCCCTGGATCATCTTTCCGGAAGGCGGAATGATTAAAGACAAGAAGGTCGTCGACCATCAGGGCATGTTCACGATCTACAGCAAAGGGTCCCGGCGTCCCCCGCACACCGGCGCGGCCGTCCTCGCGCTCCGCGCGGAGTTTTACCGGCAGCGCATGGCATTGTTGAAAGGTCAACCGGACGCGCACGAGGATTTGACCAACGTACTCGAGAAATTCTGCGTGGTGTCGCTCGATAAAGCGCTCGAACGCCGCACGGCGATCATCCCGGTCAACGTTACGTACTTCCCGATTCGCGCCCACGAGAATATTGTGTTGCGCGTGGCGCGGGGCATTGCAAAAGATCTCAGCCGGCGCGCGCTCGAAGAACTGTCCGTGGAAGGCACGGTGCTCTCAAAAGACACGGACATCGACGTGACGTTCGGCGAACCCATCGACGTGAGCGAGTATCTCACGGATCCCGATCTGTCACGCCTGAAAGAAAACCCCGGCGAGGACCTGACGCCGCAGGAGGAAGATCCCGAGTCCACCTTTAATGAAGCCGCGCGGCGTCTGATGATTCGTTACATGGCGGACATCTACCGCAACACGACCGTCAATTACGACCACATCTTCGGCACTTTGATCCGGCACCAGCGCGCGCGCAAGTTCACGGAACGCGCCTACCGCAATCGAATCTTTCTATGCGTGCACCAGATCAAACATCTGGGCCAGCATCGGTTGCACCACGTGTTGGATCAGTCCTATCGCAACATCATCTACGAAGACCCCAGCAAAGCATTCAATGATTTCGTGGAGTTGTGCATCAACGACGGAATCCTGCGGCGCGAGGGCGACTTCTACGTCAAGAATTTTCGCTTGCGACCCGGCCGCGGTAACTTTCAAACCGTCCGGAAAGACGAACTCACGACGGTCATCGCCAACGAGGTCGAGCCCTTATCCTTGTTGACGAACCTGATTCGAAACGTCGCCCACACGCCTCGGGCGGTGTTGTCGAGCAAGATCCGATTCGATCTTTCTCCAGGAAGACCTGGAAATCTTCGAACAGGATTACGCCCGGTTCGCGAAACCCGGCGAAAGCAAGCCGACCGAAGTAGGGCGCCCCTTCCTGTTGACGCCGCAACGGTATAAAGCGGGCGTCCTGTTGGTCCATGGTTACATGGCGGCGCCGCTCGAGGTCCGCGCCCTGGCTGAGTACTTTGAAGCCAAAGGCTACGCCGCGTACGTCGCGCGATTGCGCGGGCACGGTACCGCCTCGGAAGATCTGGCCCAAACACCGTGGGAAGAATGGTACGAATCGGTCAACCGCGGCTACGCCATCATTAAGAGCCTGACGGACAACATCATCGTCGGGGGATTCTCCACGGGAGGCGTGTTGGCCTTGTTGGCGGCGGGCAAAAAGGGGGACAAGATCAAGGCCGTGTTTTCCATCAACGCCCCCCTGCAACTGCGCAACTACATGGCGCGTTTCGCGTCGTCCATCGTGTCCATGAACGGCTTGTTATCGCGCTTCAAAGGCGGCAGTAACTGGGAATACGTTGAAAACTCGCCCGAAAACAAGCACATCAACTACACGCGCAATCCCGTGACGGGCGTCAAAGAGCTGGGCGAGGCCATGCGCGCCATGGAGAACGTGCTCGGCGACATCTGCGTTCCCACGCTGATCGTCCAGGGCCACCGGGATCCCATCGTCGAGCCTTCCAGTGGGATGGGAATCTACGAGCAGATCGGCACCCATCTGAAGGAATTGACCTACTTTGATTTCGACCGCCACGGTATCGTTAACGGGCCTGGTTCGGAAGAAGTATTCGATCGGGTTGACCGGTTCCTCATGTGGGCCCAGGAACGGGAAGCCACCACCCGACTGGAAAAACACGAGGATACCGACGAAGACGACGAGGCCGAAGCGGGTTAGCCTCACCTTCCCCCACATCCTTCTTGCTTCTTGCTTCTCAATTCGTAGTTGGCAACCGTCAGATCCCGTCGCCATTGCCGTTCGCAATCCGATGATCCATTTCCAGCGCGGGAACGTCTGTACGCGTGCTGCCGACGATTTCGGCCGGCACACCGGCGGCCGTGCTATGGGGCGGAATGGGCTTGAGCACGACACTCCCAGCGCCGATCTTCGCCCCTTCGCCCACTTCCACGTTGCCCAGGATCTTGGCCCCCGCGCCGATGAGTACCCCCTTGCGGATCTTCGGATGCCGGTCGCCGTGCTGTTTTCCCGTCCCGCCGAGCGTAACTTCGTGCAGCATGGACACGTTATCCTCGACAACCGCCGTTTCGCCGATGACCACGCTGGTCGCGTGGTCGATCAGGATGCCCGAGCCGATCCGGGCGGCAGGGTGAATGTCCACGGCAAAAGTCTGTGAGATCCGGCTCTGCAAAAACAGGGCCAGGGACCGGCGACCGTGGGTCCAGAAATAGTGCGCGGCGCGGTAGGACTGGAGCGCGTGAAATCCCTTGAAGTAGAGTAACGGCACCGAATACCCGCCGCAGGCCGGGTCGCGGGTCACGATCGCCTTGATATCGGCCCGCACCGCCGCCCCGATTGAGGGATCTTTCTTGTACGCCTCGTCCAGCAAGTCCCGCAACGAAATGGCCGTGATGGTCGTACTCTCGAGCTTCGCGGCGAGGAGAAACGTCAGGGCATCCTCCAGACTCTTATGGTTGAGGACGACCCCGTAGAGAAAGTTTGCGAGCATCGGTTCGTTCCGCGCTTCTTCCTCCACTTCCTTGCGTATGGATTCCCAGATGGGATCGACTTTTGGCTTCGTCATGATGCGCTCCCTGCAGCAATCTGTCACTCGGGTTTCTTACTGCTTCCCAAGGATATGCATGCAAGTGTACACGGCGGAACGCCCGGGTTGCGAACTGCGCCGGGCGCGGCTACCCGGAATGAAGACAGTAATCGGTGTTGTTTCCCGTCCCTGCTATACTTGCGCGACTACGCGCCCCGGGACGCCTGAAGGCAGGAACCTCCGCGGCCGAAGAAAGGTCTGACGATGTCGCTGTCGCTGGTTTGGCTTGTGTGTTCGCTGGTAATCCTGACGCTGGGCGCGGAGTCCCTGGTGCGCGGGTCCACGGGGCTGGCCCGCCGGATGGGGGTCTCGTCGTTCTTCATTGGGCTGACCATCGTCGGGTTCGGAACCAGCACGCCGGAACTGGCCACCGGGATCACCGCCGCGCTCAAGGGCTATGCCGATATCAACATCGGCAACGTCGTCGGCAGCAACATTTTTAACATCGCCGTTATTCTCGGCATCACCGCTTTGATCGCGCCGATCCCCGTAAACACCTCGGTCGTTCGCAGTGAAGTCTGGCTCGTCATTGCCACGGCGTTTGTCCCTTTTGTCGCCGTACTCACCGGCGCCGAAGTGACCCGCTTCGAAGGGACTCTCATGGCGGCCGGTCTCATCGCCTTCCTCGTACGGGGGTATCGCAAGGCCCGTGCGGAAGGTAACGGTCCCGGCGAAGAAGTTTCCGATCAACTGAGCGCTGCCGCGGCCGGTCCATTGATGCGCCTTCCCATTTCCCTGACGCTGATCGTCGTAGGATTGGCCATGTTGGTGGGCGGATCGCACCTGCTCGTCGATTCCGCCGTCCGTATCGCGCGGATGCTGGGCATTTCGGAGTTGGTCATTGCGTTGACCGTTGTCAGCGCCGGCACCTCGGCGCCCGAACTCGTCACGTCGCTCGTGGCGGCGCTGCGAAAACAGTCCGACATCTCGATCGGCAATATTCTCGGATCGAATATCTTCAACGTGCTCGGTATCCTCGGGATCACCAGCATGGTGAAAGGCCAGCACGTGAGCGCCCAGGTCTTGTGGCTCGACACGCCCGTCATGATCGGCCTGAGCGTCGCCTGCATGCCCATCATGATGAGTCACCGGAAGATCAGCCGGTCCGAAGGTGCGTTTCTTCTCCTGCTGTTCGCCGGGTATTTGACCATGCTGTTCACGGTGGCGCCTCGCTGGTTCGGCGCCACAGGCTGATCGTCCAGCTATCGTTTTCGTCGTGTCGGGATTGCCCCGAAATGTCACCCGTCGTTCAAGATGGCGCCGACGCGAGCGAGCAGGAACGTCCGGCGTGAATGGCTTCTGGATGAAACGATTGCCAAATTGCTCGACGATCGATCGCGAATCCCCATCCTCGATATGGCCGGACATGAAAAGGATGCGCATGGAGGGATGGGATTCGAGCACGCGTTCCGCCAAGTGCCTCCCCGATAGTCCGGGCATGATCATATCGGTGAGGACGAGGTCGATATTCGCACTTTGCTCGTCGACGATTCGCAAGGCTTCCTGCCCATTCGCCGCGCTCAAGACGGTGTAACCTCCCCTGCGGAGGACCCGGTCCACGATCGTCCGAACCGCATCTTCGTCTTCGACCACCAGGATCGTTCCCGTCCCCGTAACGCTGATCGGCGATCCGGAGGGGGTCGCTGTCTCCCGTTCAGCGAGTTTGGCCGCCGGGATCCGAAGGGTGAAACTGGAACCTTGTCCTTCGCTGCTCTCCACGGTCACGTCGCCATGGCACCCCTGCACGATCGCATATACCGTTGAAAGCCCCAGGCCGGTGCCCTTCCCCTCTTCTTTGGTCGTAAAGAACGGCTCGAACGCTTTCGCACAGATATCGGGCGTCATACCCGCCCCCGTGTCTGAAACGTTCAGCACGATGTGCGGCAATGTCGACAATGGTGCGAGCGCATCTGCGTCATGAAACGGGCCGTCCGCTGCGGCGGTTTGGATCGACAGCGTACCCCCGTCCGGCATCGCGTCGCGGGCGTTGATAACCAAGTTGAGAATCACCTGTTCAAGCTGGCTGACGTCTGCGTAGATGTCGGGAAGTCCGGGCGAGAGTTCCACATTTAGTGTGATGTGCTCGCCGATTAGACGGTGCAGCATTTCCTGCATCCCGCCAATGACCTGGTTAAGATTGAAGAGCGTCCGGTTCGCGACTTGCCGGCGGCTGAAAGCCAGCAACTGGCGCGTCAGGGATGCCCCTCGTTCGGCGATTCGCACGATCTCGTTCGCGCCCTCACGCACCGCGGCCGAATCCTCACAAAGACCGCCGAGCAAGTCTGCCGTACCCATGATCGCGGTCAGCAGATTGTTAAAATCATGGGCGACGCCTCCGGCAAGGCGGCCCACGGCCTCCATTTTTTGGGATTGACTGAGTTGCTCCTCCAACCGCCGCAGTTCCGTGACGTCCAGGCTGTAAATGAGAACCCCCGTGACGTCGCCGCGCTCATTGGTGATAGGGCGATGCGTGCGGATCCAATGCTCGACCTCTCCCGTGTCTGACGCGAAATGCTCCTCGAACTGCATTACCTCGTTTTGCGCGGCAACGTGCGCCACCCATTGCAGGCGCCAATCAGCGACCGCCGCGCCGATTCCCAGGTAATCGCATAAGTCTGCCATCGTCCGGCCGATGAACGAAACCCGTACGTCGGCATCCGGCAGAATGCTTGGCGAGATATATTCGTAGCGGCCGTTCGAATCGACCAGCGCCACATGCGCGGGAAGGAGCGCAAGAAGTTCCTCATAAAATGCCCGCAATCGTATCGCTTCCTGCTCGGCCCTCCGTCGTTCCTCGATGTTCTGAGTAATGGACAGGATGCAACGCTTGCCACCCAGGGTAACGACGCGGGCAAAGAAGCGGGCATGCATCACTTCACCGCTTTTCAACCGCACGCGTATCTCCAGTCCGTCTACCTCTCCGTCCCGGCGAAGGGCTTCCGCAAATTGTTCCCGGCTTTCGCCTTCGAGCCACAGATTGAGTTCGTTGGAGGTCCGTCCAATTACTTCATGACGGGCGTACCCGGTTCGCATAGTAAAGGTATCGTTGATATCCAGAAACCGGCCGTCATCCAAGGTCGCAATGGCCATGGTAAATGGACTGCTTTCATAGGCGAAGCTGCGAAACTCCTCCGCCTGACCCCGCCGCGCAACTTCCTCGTCCAGCGCATCGATTAGCCGCTCCTCGCGCGTTTCGATCTGACGCAAGGCCGATTCGAGTGCATCGCACGCTTCGGCCCCGTCCGGTGTCTCACCGAGTAGTGCGCGCAACCGTTGCACATTCGACCGCATCCGCTGCCGAAGTTCATCGGGCCGTGTTGGGTCGCTTTCCCTGTCTGATTTCGGCGACCCAATCGGCCTCTTCTGCGATCGTTGATCCGGCACGACCCTCTCCCCTTCGATTACGCCGTAACCGCCGGAAACAGCGCTTCGATTCGCGACGCCACGTCAACCGTGAACTTTGTATCCGCGGCGGCCAGATTCTCTTTCAGTTGCTTTACCGACGTGGCGCCCAGGATCACGCTCGATACATTGGGGTTTGCCAAACACCACGCGACCGCCAATTGCGCGGCGGAGACCCCCAGTTCTTCCGCAATTTCCACGAATTCCTGCGCGCGGGTTTTGTAGTCTTCTTTCCAATACATCTCTTTGATAACCATATTCTGTTTGTCGTCGGCGGCACGTGTGCCGGCCGGTGCATCCTCTCCGGGCTTGTATTTTCCGGTGAGCATTCCGTGGGCCAAGGGAGAGAACGTAACGTTTCCGATGCCTTCCGCCGCGGTGGTCGGGAACAGTTGGGTCTCGGGATGCCGGTAGAGCAGGTTGTAGCGCGGCTGACTCACGGCAATGGGGCGTGCGCCGATTTCGCGCGCGATGGCATTGGCCTGTACGATTAACGGCGCCGGCCATTCGCTGACGCCCCAGTAGAGAATCTTGCCCGCCCGCGCGAGATCTTCCATGGCCCGAATCGTCTCTTCAAGGGGCGTCGCAGGATCGGGACGATGACACATGTAAACGTCCACATAGTCCATGCCCAGCCGCTGCAAGCTGGCGTCGCACTGCTCACGAATATGCTTGGCCGAAAGGCCGCGATCGTTCGGCCCGTCGCCCATGGGCGCCCAGACCTTGGTCAATACAACCAGATCGGACCGGGGAAACACGGCAAGATGTTTACCCAGGACCCGTTCGCCTTCGCCCTTGTTGTAAGCGTTGGCCGTGTCGAAGTAGTTAATGCCGTTCTCATACGCAACGCGAATGGTGTCGCGCGACGTGTCGTCGTCACAAGTCATGCCGATGGTAAGATAGCTGCCAAGCCCGAGGCTGCTGACGCGAATGCCCCACTTGCCAAGTTGACGGTATTCCATTGCTCCCCCTCTCTGTTCCGCGCGTCACACTATCGTATCACCCGTCAGGACGGGGCGCAATCGCGAGGTGGGAGTCTGTCGAAACTCTTTGATAATGTCCCCTGGAAAACTCATTAGAAATGTCCCCATGGTTGCGGCCTTAGAAAGGAGGCTGCGTGGAAGGGGACATTTTGATGAGTCGCAAGGAGCGTACGCGCAAGTCGGTGTTGGATCGTGTGAAGAGTGGTGCGTTGAAGCTGCGTGAGGCGGCGGAGATGCTGGGGTTGAGCTACCGGCAGTGTAAGCGGGTGTATGCGCGGTATCGCCGGGAAGGAGATGTAGGGCTGGTTCACCGGCGGCGCGGGAAGTCGTCTGCGCGGGCCAAGCCCCCGGAAATGCGGGAGAAGGTGCTGGCGCGTTACGAGGAGCGCTACAAGGGCATGGGTCCGACGTTGGCGGCCGAGAAGCTGGCGGAGGAGGGTTTGGTGCTGGACCACGAGACGCTGCGGCGCTGGCTGATTGCGGCGGGGCTTTGGCAACGAGCCCGCAAACGGGGTCCCCATCGAACGCGGCGGCCGCGTAAGGAGCACTTCGGAGAGTTGGTCCAGTTCGACGGCAGTCACCACGCCTGGTTCGGTCCCGACTATCCCCGAGCGTGTCTGATGAATCTGGTGGACGACGCCACGGGGCGTACCTTGGCTACGATGGATGTCCAAGAAACCACCGAGGCTGCCATGCGGACCCTGTGGAAGTGGATTGAGCGTTACGGCGTCCCCAAGGCGCTGTATTGTGACCGCAAGACCGTATATGTCACGGAGCGCGAACCGACGGTGGAAGAGCAGTTGGCGGACGAAGAACCCTTGACCAGCTTCGGAAAAGCCTGTAAAAAGCTGGGAATTCAGATCATTACCGCCTACAGCCCTCAAGCCAAAGGCCGGGTGGAACGCAATCACGGCGTCTATCAAGACCGCCTGTTCCACGAACTGCGCTTACGCCAAATCACCACCATTGAGCAGACCAATGCCTTACTGGAAAACGGCTTCGTCGACCACCTCAACGAAAAGTTTGCCCGTCCCGCACAAAAGACGCATAACCTCCACCGTCGGCTCCCCAAGAACGTCGACCTGCGCGACGTGTTCTGCTTTGAAGAGTACCGTACCGTGGGCAATGACTGGACCGTTCGTCACCAAAACCGCTTTTTCCAAATACACAAAACCAAGAAGCACTTGCCCAAACCGAAGCACAAGGTCCTCGTACGCACTTGGCTCGATGGAAGCATTCACCTCGTGTACAACGGTCACAAACTCGACTATGAACAACTCGACGAACCGCCGTGCAGACCCGCCAAGCCCGCCGCGAAAAAGCCCAAGGCCAGCACCCCCCCATCAAAACCAAAACCCCGCCACGACCACCCATGGCGCAAGCGGCGCGTGGCATGATGGCCAGTGGCATCGGAAAGAACCAATGAGTTTTTCGCTTTGCAGGATTCCGGTTACAAAAAGCCGGGACAGCCACCCCACCCGGGGTGGCTGTCCCGGAACCGTCTATCCACCTGACGGGCGCTCAGGTCGCTCTCCAGCGTTGCCCTATCCTCCCGCCAGGTCCACCTACTGTAGCAGAAAACAAAAAACAGGGGACATTTCTAACGAGTTAACACCGGGGACATTTTAATCGAGCTTTGACATCGCGAGGTGGGAGTCCGGCGACGATATGGAGAGCCGACGCGCATGAGCCATCGGATGCACCACACGCTCCGCTACGATAGGATAGACCGTTGCCGCGTCGTCTGCGGCGGCCGCGAGAACCTTGTGAGGTGTTGTGAAACCTGAACTCTTTCAACTTTTCGGAGTCTCTTTCTATTCGTACCGTGTGTTGTTGGCGACAGCGTTTGTCATCGGCACGCTGTTCGCCGTGCGAAACTCGGAACGGCATGGCGAGGTACGGCTGGTCCCGCTGATGGGGATCTGGGGACTGGCGGGGGCGCTCCTCGGCGCACGCGTCTTCTACGTGGTCCAATATCAAGGCTGGGGGTCGCTGTGGCGAGCCTTCCTCCTGTGGGACGGGGGCCTCGTCTTCTACGGCGGGCTGCTCGGAGGCGCCGCAGCGGTGGCCGTTCATTGGCGGTTGCGGGGAACGCCCTACCTCAAAGGGGCCGACCTGGTGGTGCCGTATCTTGCGCTGGGGGAAGCGCTCACGCGGGTGGGGTGTTTCCTCAACGGTTGTTGTTATGGCGCGCTGACGACCATGCCGTGGGGGGTTCGATTTCCACCGGGAAGCGTGGCGTATCAAGCGCAGTTGGACGCAGACCTCATCACGCCCGCAGACAGCCATGCCCTGGCGTGTCATCCCACGGAACTCTATATGACCGTGGGGCTGGTCGCAGTCTATCTCGCGCTTCGAAGCAGTCTGTTTCGCCGGCCCTGGGATGGGGCGGTCGTGTGCGGATACCTGCTTTTGTATGGTATCCTACGGTTTCTCGTCGAATCGTTGCGCGGTGACAGCGCCCGTTCGGTCTTCGGAATGACCGTGTCGCAGGCCATCAGTGCCGCGTTGATTCTGTGCGCGGGAGCCGTCCTCGTCCGGCTGTTTCGTCAGACCGCGCGCGGACCCGCTTCCTAGGGGGTCCCGGCTCCAAGGGCACAGACAGACACGGCGACGAATGGACGGACCGCGCACGCGATGCAACCCCGGCGCGCACGCGGCTATCTATTCAGCAGTATCGCTCGGTTACAAGGGACGCTGCGGCGTTCACGGAGTACACGAGAATGAAGCGAGTCATCCTCATGGTTACAGTGATCTTTTTTCCGCGCTTGCTGGTCGCCCAAACCCTCGATCTTTCGAACCTGGAAGGGGAAAGTTGGTACGGGCTGTACCTCAACGGCCAGAAGTCCGGGTATTCCATGCACGCCGTAACGAAGGCCGACGACGGGAACGTGAGCGTGGTCGAAGACGCCCATTTTCGCATGAACATGGCCGGCGTTCCGCAGGACATGCGCATGTACTCCAATCGCATCTATGGACCCGATGGCCAACTAAAAGCCGTCGAATCAAAGATCGACGACGCCAAGAGCACCTCCGTATTCAATGCGCTGGTCGATGGCGACGAATTGGTGCTGCATGCGGACGTGGGCGGCGTGGAAAAGGAGCAGCGACTGCCGCGGCCGAAGGAGTCCCTCCAGGACGCACTGAAACAGGCCGAACTGGTGCAGGGCAACCCCAAAGTGGGGGACGCGCTGACCTTCACCACGTTTGAGCCGATGAAACCGGGAGAGATTAAGGGCCGCAGCGAAATTACCGGGATTGAAGAACGGCTCCTCGAAGGCGCCCCCACCAAAGTGTATAAAATCCACACAAGCCTGGAATTCATGGGGATCGAGACGGTCTCCTACGTCACCGGGCAAGGGACGGTTCTCGAAGATATCACCGCCGGTCAAATTACGATGCGCCTGGAACCCAAGGAAATCGCCAAGGACGTCGACTACAGCAACGACGTTATCGTGTCGAATGCGGCCATGGTTGACGAACCCATCAGCAATCCGCGAACGCGCAAAAGCCTTCAGTTGCGGTTGACCGGCCCCCTTTCTCCCGCACATCTGTTCAACGACGAACGCCAATTCCTCACGCAAAACGGCGACGCCTACGACTTCACCAGCAAGTCGCTTAATCTGGATGGATTCAAAACGGAACCAATTCCTGTGACGAACGAAAAGGTCAAGCAATGGCTCGAACCGACGCTGTTCGTACAGTGCGACGACCCGCGAATCGTTGCCAAGGCCAAGGAAATTATCGGGGACGAGACGGACTCGTTGAAAGCATCCACCCTGTTATGTGAGTGGGTCTACAACAACGTCAAGACGATCTTCTCCGCGCGCCTGACCAACGCGCTCGAAGTGCTCGACAGCCTTGAAGGCGACTGTACCGAACACAGCATTCTGTTCGTAGCGCTGGCCCGCGCCGCAGGCATTCCCGCGCGCGAAGTGGCTGGCCTGATCTACATGGACGGGGCCCAGCCCGGCTTTTATTTCCACCAGTGGGCGAAGGTCTGGGTCGGTAAATGGGTTAACGTCGACCCGACCTGGAACCAGCCCCTGGCCAACGTCACCCACATCAAACTCGCGGAAGGCGACTTGTTCCAACAGGCCCAACTGATCCCCATTATCGGCCAGATCAAAGTGGAGGTGGTCGACGAAGCCACGGGCGGCTGACCCGGGAGCGACGTATGTCCGAGTCCGCGCAGCAATCCACACCAACGGCAAAACGCGTGCGCTGGCGCCGCGCCCTTGCCGGGTCGGCGGCGTTTATTCTGGCCGTTGCTGTCGCGCTGCTGACCGGCATCCCCCAACGAGTGACGGTCGAATACGCGATGCAACGGGCGTTAGGCGCGGACGTTCGTGTGACGGGACTTTCCCTCACGCCCCGGGTTCGCATCGCGCAACTTCGCCTTGCTGACGCTTCCGGTACCGATGCATCGCCGATGATCCTTCGCGATGTGGACCTCCGTTATACGTACCATCGCGGTCAGGGTTTGACTATCCCCGAACTCCACATCGGCGCCGTGAAACTCGATTTGCGCAGACACGCCGACGAATCCACCAATTATGCCTTCATCGAGCGGATGCTTCGTCCAAAACCCGATTCCCGAGAATCGTTCGACGCCGATCGCTATCTTCCCCGCTCCTTCCGAATCGGAGACCTCTCCGTAAAACTCGACGCTCCCGAAGGCGGCCTTGACCTGGAAGGATTGCAGGTCGATGCCGAGATTGATTCGCTGTTGAGCCTGGACGTCCTTCTGCACGGCGACGACGTTCACGGCTCGGTACGCGTGCCCGAAGAGACCGAAGCCCGGCCCGTTGCGGGCACAGTAAATGTTCAGATCCTTCAAAACATGGCAAACACCGGCGTCACCGTTGCGGTTTCGCTTGAAAACATCGCTACGCTTGATGGAAAGGCCAACATCATCCGGGCCCTGGGCACGACGGCCGCCCAACTGCAATTCGCCGACGCGCGATTCCTGAACGATACGTGGGCGACGCTGGTGCCCGGACCCTTGCGTTTCGACGCACTCGACCTGTCCGGCACGTCCGTTGCCTTGATCACGTCGCCGGGCGCAACGTGGACCGCGAAAGCGGATATCCAGTTCGATGGGCAAAATATTCGCTACGGCGAACCGGGGCACGAATGGTACGAAGGCAATCTCAAAGTCTCCGGAAACTACGACGGAGAGCGCGGCCAATTCGAAGCCTTGCTCAACAAAGGCCAACGCCTGGCTGTGATGGCGGAGGGGGAACCGGCGAAAGCACACGTGGCCGCTACGCTCATCGATTGGGGTCGCGCTGATCTGGAAGACGCCTTGCCAAAGGACTGGCGCCCGTTGTTGGATAACCTCCCCCACCTGAGCCAGATTGCTGCGTCGGCCGAAATACGGACCGATTTGCCGGCCTACACGCTGAACGCCAGCGCGGACCCCATCTTCACCAACGAAGCCGGTGACAACGAACGGTTCTCGCTGCGCATCAACGGAGGCGGATCCACGAATGACAAGGACCGGGACTTGTTCCACGGAGACCTCGATGCCACGCTCGGCGAGGGTACCGTCCACTCGTCGGTTGACGCGGATACCGCACAACTGTACACGGCAAATGTATCCCTGAAGACCATGGCGCTCTCCGCCATGACCGCCTTGCTACGGCTCAACGCGCTTCCCGACAACGTGCGCGCAATCGTGTCGGGAGCGGTGGACGTCACACACGGGTCCAAAGGCGTTTCCGCCGGTCTCGATCTGAAACTTGCCCCCGCAACGTTAGGTCCTGTTGCTATACCGGATGACCCACCCTTGACCATCGCTGGGACGCTCGCCGGAACCGACGCCATGGATGCGGTGAAGTCCAATTTGCTCGCGCTGCGATTCACTGATGATGCCGCAATCGAGGTGAAGGACTTCCAACTCACCTTCACGCCATTCACCATCACAGGGCACGCGACCGGCAAGATCGACTTCGATTATGTGGGGCCCACCATCGGAATGCCGTCGGTAGTCGGCGCGCTGACCGTAGACATGCCCTTGCGTTATGCAGACGGCGCGATCGAAAGCACTTTCCGGTGCGAAGGCGACGGCTTTGGCTACGGCTCGTGGGCGGGGCCGTATGGAACCTCGGTCGTCTTAACCGGACAGGGCCGCTACGACACCCAATCCGCCGCCATAACGATTGACAACGCAAGCGGCAACTGGGGGGACGGCACGACCTTCGCCAGTTCGTCGTTAAATATCGGGCTGAACCCCCTGAGCGTGTCCGGACCGTTTTCCATGGACACCAACCTGTCCCCCTTCGTGGATCTGCGCTTCTTGAACGCCGCCGAAGGGCACGCGACGGCGAAGGGCACGCTCGCGTACGGCACGGACCAGGTGACGGCCATTGACTACGATCTGGCCGCGAGCTCACTCACCCTGCGCGACGCGGTAGCGGCCTTCGGCGGGTTGACCTCATCCGGATCGATGGCCTATGGCGATACCTTCAACGGACGGGCCGGGTTCGCAGCAGCCGACGCAGCCGCCGCGGGCGCCATGCTTCACAATCCCCAGGGCTCGGCGACTATCGAAAACGGCGTTGCGCAGGCCACGGGGGTGCATGCATCCCTGTACGGAGGCAATGTAACCTTCGACGTGGCAGTGAATGTGTTGGACGTGGACGCGGGGGGGCGATTGGACGCCCACCTCGAGAACATCGATCTCGACCGGTTCACCCAGGAATACGAGCCGCCTTCCGTCACCCTCACCGGTATCGCCAATGGTGATGCGATGCTCGCGTGGAACAAAGACGCGCTACGGGAACTACGGGTCGACCTCGCATCCGACCAGGGTTTCTCGCTGAATCGGGAGATTATCCAGGACTTGCTGCTCCAATCCCTCACCGCCGAGGTCACGGGGATGAAGAAACTGAATAAGCAAATTGAGAAAGAGACCATCGGCAAGGCGGCACAACGTCCCTTTGACAGCGCTTCGGTTTCGCTTAGTCTGGAAGGCGACACGTATGAGGATCAGCGCTTGGTCGGACCAATCGCGCTCAAGAGCAAAATGCTCAACTTGTCCATCGACCTGGGGGTCGATCTTCGGGCTATCGCCGACGCCCTCGACCTTCAGCAGCAGGCCCGCCTCGGCGAGGGTGATACGATCTCCGCCGAACCTGTACAATGGAAGCTTCCCGATACGTCCCCTAAACTGAAATCGAATAATCCGGACGAGGATTCGTCCAGTACGGCAAAGGAGGAGGAACCATGAAGCGAATCGGACTTGCACTCGCCACGACCGTGACGCTCATCGCCCTCGGCTGTGTGATTACGACGAAACACCAGATCGACGCCCATATCGTGCTCGATATCCGCCATATTCAGGAACAGGCCGATGACGTGCTCGATTACGTTGAAGGTAAATCCGACACCCTGCCCACGACCACCGAACCCACCAGTTTCAACGCGAGCCCGGGGATGCTGCAGCAGGCGCTCTACGCCATGCTGCCGGTCCGCGTCGCTTACGCGGCGGAGCTGAAAGAGTCGTCCCCCAAGGTGAAGGAACTCGCGGACAAGATGCGCGATCGGCAACCCAAGATCGAAGCGTTGAAAAAGCAGGGCGCCATCGGTGAAGACAACCGCGGCTACGTCGCCCTTCGCGAGAGTGATGCCATCGCCGACGCGGACAAGAAGAACGAAGCGCAACAACTCGTCGGCGCGGAAAACGCCGACCGCAAAGCGCTCTATCGTGAAATCGCCAATGACAACGCCGATCAGAATGTCACCCTGACCACCGTGGAACGCATCTTCGCCCAGCGCCGCTTGATGCGCGGATCGGCCGGCGAGATTTTCCAATTGCCGCCTGCCGGTGAAGACTTCGACAAGTTCAAAGCCTCAGCTACGGGCAAAAAGCTGGGCGATGACTGCGCCCCCGGCGCCTGGGTGAAGCTCAAGTAAATACCCCAACCATACGACGCCGCGCTCACTACGAGCGATTGGAACCGAAACGCCCGGGCCTCACCACCCGGGCGTTTAGGCGTCTGGACCAACCGGCTCACGAATCTATTTCTCGCTGGCCCGTGTCAGTCCGTGCGAGTCCGTGCTGATCCTGCCCCGCGCCCCCACCATCACACCAAGATAAACCAACAACAACACACCCCCCAACGCCGACAACCACAAACCATCCCGATAGCTCTCCGGCGCAAACCTGAACTGAATCCCCGTATCGCCGGGCTCCACAAGCACGCCCATGAAATCGCCATTAACACGGAATACCTCCCGGCTACGATGCCCAGGCGTTGCCTCCGCCGTCCAGCCCGGGTGGTAGCGCTCATCGAAGACCAACAGTTGGGGCGAGTCCACATCGACGCGGACTCGTACGTCACCGGGGTGTGATTCCATGATACCGGCTTCGCCCCAGCCGGGTTGAACGTTGAACGGTTGTTCGACCAGCACCGTCGTATCGACATCGATCTGCTGGATGTCAATCGCCGGGTTGTGGCTGACACGCACCGAGGACACCAGATACACCGGTGCAACGGGATCGGGCACGGGTATCCAGCGGTCCGGTTCGAGCGGCACGTCGTCGTTCGTGTAATACTGCGCGCCGGGCTACTCTTTGTACGCGGCCCCGCGGCGCGCAACGCGGCGTCGTTGTCGTAGACCAGTTCGCGCCGCGGCAGGAGACCGGCAAGTCCATCCGCCAGAATATGCCCACTCAGGATCCAGCCGTTCGTTGCCGGTTTGCGGCTGGTATACAGGCGATAGGGACCCACATCCTCCGGCGCGGGAAACCGGCTTGCATACCCTTCAACCGTCGTAGGGGTGTTCCACCAGTAAAGGAAATGGAGCCTATATAACGACTGGTCCAGCGCGGCCAGGACAAAAAGCAAAGGCAGCGCCGAGCGAATCCCAAACGTCGTACCCGCAACAAGCGCGACGCAAGCCGTCATGGCAAGCGGGCCCCACCAAAGCAACGGCGAAGGCGACACGTCGCCGTGAAACGGTTCATCGAGAAATCCCCCGTACGTAAGACCGGCCAACGCCCAACTGGTCAACGCCAGGGCGACAGCGACAACGAACGCCGGCCGCAATCGGTGCGGTTCCGACAAAACATGCAGCCGACAGAACAAAGAACGCGGGGTGCGCGGCTTCAACCGCGCACCCCGCAGAATTGGGTCTTCTAATCCGCTCTTACATCATGCCGGGCATGCCGCCGCCGTGGGGCGGTCCGGCCGGCGCCGGAGGTTCAGGCTTGGGAATGTCGGTGACCAGGCATTCGGTCGTCACGAAGACGCCCGCCACGCTCACCGCGTTCCGCAGAGCCGCCGCGATCACCTTGGCCGGGTCGATGATGCCTGCCTTGGCGAGGTCCTCGACCTTGCCCGTCGCGGCGTTCAACCCGAATCCGGCTTTCGCGTCCAGCACCGTCTGCACCATCACATTGCCTTCGAAACCGGCGTTCTTCGCGATCTGTGCAAGAGGGGAGGCCAACGCGCGGCTCACGATCGACGCGCCGGAGACTTCGTCTCCTGACAATTTCAGGGCGTCCACCTTCTTGCGTGCGGCCAGCAACGCCGTGCCGCCGCCCGGCACCACGCCTTCTTCGATCGCGGCGCGGGTCGCGTTGAGCGCATCGTCCGTGCGGGCTTTCTTTTCTTTGAGTTCGATTTCCGTCGCGGCGCCGACCTTGATCACAGCGACGCCCCCGGCCAGTTTAGCCAGACGTTCCTGCAACTTCTCGCGGTCGTAATCCGACGTGGTCGATTCGATGCCCTTCCGGATCATCTCACAGCGGCCGACGATGTCCTTCTTGGCGCCGCCGCCTTCGACGATGGTCGTATGATCTTTCGTGACTTCGACCCGCTTCGCCCGGCCCAGATCTTTCAAGGTGACGCTTTCCAGTTTGGTGCCGAGATCTTCCGAGATGTACATGCCGCCGGTCAGCACGGCGATGTCACGCAGAATTTCCTTGCGGCGGTCTCCAAAGGCCGGGGCCTTCACCGCCGTGCAATTCAAAATGCCGCGCAGACGGTTCACAACAAGCGTTGCGAGCGCCTCGCCTTCAACGTCTTCGGAAATAATCAACAGCGGCTTGCCACTTTGGGCGATAGCCTGCAACAGCGGAACCAGTTCCTGCAGCCCGCTAATCTTCTTCTCGCAGCAGAGGATGTAGCAGTCTTCCAACACCGCGGTCATCGTCTCGGGATTGGTGACAAAGTACGGCGACAGGAAACCACGGTCGAACTGCATACCATCGACCAGTTCGAGTTCGCTGATCAACCCTTTGCCTTCCTCGATGGTCACCACACCGTCCTGCCCGACGGACTCGATGGCGTCCGCGATCATCTTGCCGATTTCTTCGTCGCCATTGGCAGAAATCGTGGCCACGTGGGCAATATCTTCGCTGTTACGAACTTTCTTGCTCGCCGACTTGATCGCGTCCAATGCCGCGACCAGTGCTTTCTCCATTCCCCGTTTCAAATGCATGGGATTCGCGCCCAACGTCACGTGGCGCATGCCCTCATGAACCATGTCCTGCGCAAGCACCGTGGCCGTCGTCGTACCGTCACCGGCCGTGTCCTGGGTCTTGCTGGCGGCTTCGCGCACCATCCGTGCGCCCATGTTCTCATACCCGTCTTTCAACTCCACTTCCTTGGCAACCGTTACCCCGTCTTTGGTGATATTGGGGGCTCCGAAGGACTTTTCGATGACGACGTTGCGGCCCCTGGGCCCCAAAGTGGCCTTGACGGCGTCCGCAAGGATGTCAGCCCCGCGCAACAGCGCGTTGCGAGCTTCCTGGTTGAAGGCCATCTTTTTTGCCATTGGTCTATCTCCTTTAACACATGAATCTTACGACTTATTGTTTTCTTTACCCGGAGGATATGTTAGCACTCCATACAACTGAGTGCTAACAGCCCGCCATGGTAGCATAGCCGCATCCCGCTGTCAAGTTGTTGATCACCTGGAGCCTATGCCACCGTGGCAACGCTCGCCACAACGCGCGCCTGAATCCAGCTTCCAGACCCTTATCCCGGAAATCTCACACGCACCCAACGTACCGGTCTGCAAAACGAGGACTTTCGGGCACTGAGAAATGCGGATTATGATGTGAAATTGGTGTTGCCCGTCAGACGTGTCACCGCTGCCTCCAGTTCCCCCGGCGTCACTTCCTCCATCCAGTATTTCACTAGCTTCCCGTCCGGGTCCAGCACGACCGTCAGGGGGAGCGTGCCGTCAAAGCCCGATTCCGAGGCACCAATCATCGCGGCGAGCTTTACGGGGTCCGGGTCTTTGAAGTCCAGCACGTGGACCGGGAAAGGTAGTGTGTGTTCCTTGACGAAGGGTTTGACGGTGTCGTCGAGGGAGTAAACCATATCTGCGGAAAGGCTGAGGAATACTACACGGTCGCGATCCATGCCCTCGTAGAACTTGGCGAAGACCGGCAACTCCTTAATACACGGAAGGCACCACGTCGCCCAAACGTTGACGACCAGAATCTTGCCGCGTGCAGTGTCGAGGATCTGCTGAAGTTGTTTTTCGTTGGTGAGGGAAACGTCCGGTTGGCTTACTCCCGCCTCCGCTTTCGGATTCTCCGAAGCCGCGGAGGTCTCCTCCGGCGCAGGGGCCGTCTCTGCCGCTTTCGGCGAGGCGGTCTCCGCTGAGGGCGCCGGTGCCCTATCCGAGGATCCGCAGCCGGATACGCAGAGCCCAACCACCACGAATAACAATACCGGGGGACCGGAAACCCGTCGTCCCCGGCCCCCCGGGAAAAATGCTTGCATCTTCAACGTTTGCTCAGCTCGCGCGATTGATGCCGCAACCATAAGCGCTCTTTTCCGGAGTGCTCACGGATTTGCCCGCCAGCATCTCATCGAGCGCGTTCTTCACGTAGTTCACGTAATCCGGGTCGTCCGGCTTCTTCATATTGTCCAACGCGCCATGATAAACGAGCTTCTCGTCTTTGTCCTTGATGTAGATCTCGGGGGTCCGTTTGGCACCCATGGTGTCCGCATATTTGTTCATATCATCTTTGAGGATGGGATAGGGGAGCTTCTTCCCAGTCTTGTTCTTGGATGTTGCGTAGTCCTCGATATCGGACGGCGAGTTGTTTTTGTCCGCGTCGACGCTGAGGAAGGAGACGCCCTTGTCTCTATATACATTCGCCAACGTCGCGTAAACGGGCTCGGCGCCGCGCGAGTAGGGGCACCCTTGCGATGTGAACGACAACACCAGGATCTTGCCTTTGTACTGGTCGAGGGAGTGCGGATTGCCTTCATAATCGGACAACGTGAAGGCGGGAAAATCGGAGCCAATCGCAGGAGGATCGGGGATTTGCGCCAATGCGAATTGGTTCATCATAACCGCGACCGCACCAACACCGATGCAGGCACACACCGTCGCCGTCGCAAGCTTTGCCTTCGTCTTCATGGGAATAGCCCTCCTTCGTCGCACTATGCCATGTCCACACCCATCATTCACGCAACCTTGCAGAGGAAACACCGTCGCGGAGGGAATTCTGCCCGGAAAACGGTAATCGTACCGGGGAAAACGCACCCGTCCACCTTCCGCGAGCGTCACGTGAAGGATACATTCGGGAACACGCCCGAAGGTTGTCAGTCCACGAGTCGAATGACCTGCAACATCGATGCTCCCGGCCAAGGCGGGTCCCGCGGCCGATCCCGGTTCGGCCCAAGGGTTTCCCAACGAAGCACATAGCGCCCTTCGCCCGCGAAACTTCCCGAATCCGAAGCCCAGCGCACCGTCATACCCGGGAAGTCCGAACGAACGGTGCGAAGTTCCGTCGGAGTGGAATCGTGATATTCCTCAGTCTTCACAATTTGCAGGGTTTTCTCGTCCAGAACCCAGGTTCCCCGCCCTTCGATTTTGTGGCGGAACGCCTGCGTCAGTCCAACACCGGGCTTGTACACGACCGGACTTACGCCGATCTCAAACCCGATGCTGCCGCCGCCGGAGAAGTCCCATCGATACGACCACTGACTGGTCTGGTAGATGACCCAATCGCCGTGTTCGAATCGCGCGTTGTAGAGCTGCGTCTTTCCGGTTCCGTCATACTTGTGATACGCAATGATCGGCCGCTGCCGGCTATCGAAACCGACCCTGGTGTTGCCGTTGATGATCCCACCACCCGGCAGGACGGGATCGACGACATCCGCCGTTTTCAATGTGATCGGCAACGTTAACGGCTTGCCACCGGCCGTCTCCCAATGGATCAGGTCTTTGCTGCGGGCATAGCAAAGGTCGTGGTTGGTGGCGCAGTCGGGCGTATCCCGCCACACCCAACACACATGGTAGAACCCGTCCGGACCGACCGACGGCCCCACCAGGTAGGCGTTCATCTCGCCCTCGCCGTCGGTCAACGGATAGTCCAGGAGCCGTTTCCACTGTTGCGTTTCGGCATCGTAGATCTTGTAGATCTGGTTGCCGGAGCCGCTGGAGCCGTCGCGGTACGTGAACACCAGGGCACCGTCCGGCGACTCGAAAAATCGGGGATAGGTAACCCGTTGTTCCGCGTCGCCCGTCATGGTGGGAATTCGGTCCAACGCATGGATGTTCCCTGTTTTGTGGGTACGGAAATACACCAGGGGGCGCACGTGCATATTTCCTGAGACGTGGAGGTTTCCCGCGGAATCCAGGGCCATGGTGACGGAGTTGTGGCTATCCCAGCCCACCGTTTCGGGGAGCACCTGATAGTCCCAATCCGAATTTCCCAGTGGACGGTGTGCAACCGTCATGCGACGTTCGGCATCATAATAGGCAACAAATTGATCGTCGCCCGCGGTCATCAGGCAGAATCCGACCGGATGCCCCGCCCATACGGGGGCCACATCGGAAACCTCGGCCACGGTTGCGGCGTCTGAATTAGAGAGCAAGACCAGCAAGAAGCCGGTTGCGGCGACAATGTATCGTATTGGAACGCACATAGTTTTACTCCTTCCCGTGCAGCATACAGATCTTTCGATAAGGGATTCGATCGAAAGAGGAAAACGAAAGCCGGGTTGTGTATACTCTAGCGCAGTCGAGTGTGAATCACTCATGCAAGGTTGTCAATGGTGGTCGCTTCACGAAACCGGATGGAAATACCGGTGTCAAGCGTTCCCTTTGTCGACGAGAAATTACGCCGCGCCACCCGGGCGGGCATGGACGCTTAGGCGAAAGGAATTTGGTTTATGGCACTGTTGCCGTCTTGGGTTACCCCACGACACATCAAGTACGGGACCATCGCGGTCATCGGACTACTCCACGTGGCTGCGTTGGCGGCCCCCTTCACCTTCAGTTGGACGGGACTGATACTCTGCCTCATTCTTTTCTGGGTGACGGGCGGCTTGGGGATTACCCTGTGTTACCACCGTTTGCTGACGCACCGGAGTTACCGCACCCCAAAATTTGTTGAGTACATTCTGACCTTCTTCGGATGTCTCGCGCTGCAAGGCGGACCCATTACGTGGGTCGCAACCCATCGCGTCCATCACAAGGAATCCGACGAGGAACCCGACCCGCACACGCCGGTCGTGGAGAATTTCCTGTGGGCGCACCTTCTGTGGAACTTCTTCGACGATCCGAAGCTGGACTCGTTTGATAAGTGCAAACGGTTTGCCAAAGACCTGGCACGGGATCCCGTGCAACGGTTTTTCAATAAGACTTTCTTCCTGATCTACCTTGCCGGCGCCGGCGGTGTTGTACACCATCGGCCACGTCATCGGGGGCTGGGAACTGGGACTTTCCCTCGTGGTATGGGGTGTCGCGGTGCGGACGGTACTCGTATGGCATTCGACATGGCTCGTAAATTCCGCCACGCACCTCTGGGGCTATTCGAATTACAAGACTACCGATAACAGCCGGAACACCTGGTGGGTCGCTCTCATCACCTTCGGCGAAGGCTGGCACAACAACCACCACGCGGATCAGCGTTCCGCCGCCCACGGGCACAAATGGTGGGAGTTCGATATGACCTACTGGACGATCAAGCTTATGCAGTGGGTCGGTCTCGCCAAGGACGTGGTCAAACCCGGCCGCCTCAGCACCATCCGCGCCAAGGTTTCCATCGCGGAGACGCTCGATCTGGAACAGGAAGAACCGGAGACCGTGGAAGTTTAGCTACGGCACCTGAGACACCGAATCGGATTACGAACGCCCGGACTTGTCCGGGCGTTTTCTTTTGATGGAAAGACTGGGGTGGATACGATCTGTCAGCCCCAACCCGCGTCGTCGGGGAAGCAGTTGTTGAACTTAAGGCTCTGCCGGGGCTCGGCCATCATGGGTTCGACTGTGTCGCGCCATTTCTTGTAATGGGCCGTCTCCTTGTGGCGCGCCGGGTCGCCGAGCGTGCGGTACACTTCGACCAACACGAACCGCGACGGGTCATCCGTCTGTTGCACCACATCGAAGCGTGCAATCCCCGGTTCCTGAATGCTCTGCCGCGCGTTCTCCAACGTCGCGGCCTTGAACACACCGATGCTTTCTTCTTTCACATGCACGTTGACATGAACGATGAACATACGCATTCTCCTACGTGGTACCCTGCAACGGCGGACGGACGCGACGATGATACGGGTCGTCCGTTTCCGTCAGGCAGTGATAAATTTCGATCAGACGGCGCATGGCGGCCTCAGCCGCGGGAGACTCCAATCCGTCGCCGCCGAACCGCTCCCGGTCGAGCACCGCGCGCAGATGCAGGATCTCCCATCGCCAGTTTTGCCTGGCCCAATTCGGCAACCGTGAGTTCACGCCCTCCGCCAGTTCAAAGGCGCGCCGCACGCCGTCGGTATCCACCGGTTGCTTCTGATACGACTGGCTGGCAGCGGTTTCGAGGAGGCCAATCATGGCCAAGACGTCGTCGGAAACCCCTGACCCGAATTCATACGCAATGTACTCTTCCAATGTTGCCGACGCCCGCTGCTCCCGGTTCCAGTAGAACTGAGCGACCACGGCTTTGTTGGTGTCTTCGTAGATGCCCTCGCTGTACGGGAACCCGCCGTCGACGACGTGCTTCACCTGGTCCCAAAGACGCTGGAACCGGGACGGCAACGGATTCGCCCCGAAACCTCCCCACGGCCAATTGCCCCACATGCTAATCTCTGGGAAGTTGAGCAGCGGCAAATCGCCGGGCACTCCAACGTCCAGCGGATAGCGGGGAAAGTCTTCGTGTGAATCGGCCAGGATGTAGTCCACCCAATTACCATCGCTGGCCAGTGTGTCGGAAAGTCCTTGCCACTCGCCCTCGGGTGGCGTGTCGAACATCCAGGTGCTCAGAACGACTTTCAAATTCGGAAAGTATTCTCGTCCAAGTTGCGCTTGGTCTCTGGAGAGTTTCAAAAAACCGTTGTTGCCCCAGGGTCGGCAGTTCTCGCACGCACAGCCGCCTTCGTCGTAAGGCCAGAAGACCACGAAATCCAGACCCACGTCGGTCAATTGCTCGAAGAGTTGCCGGTAATTCTCCATGATGTAGGCATGCCCTTCCGCGTTGCTGGGGCATATCGGGTTCCCGCTGTTCCCGCGCCGCTTGGTCGGGTCCGGCAAGCGCGTCGCCCGGATACTATCCGGAGCGCCGTTAAACAGCGCGTTGTTCGCGCCGATACCGAATTGGAGTCCCAGGCCCTTGGCATGCCGAGCGTACTTGCGCATCATGGCGACAGCCGGCTCGGCATGCGGATCGTTCCAGTCCTGGAGATTGATGAAGGGGAAGGCGACCTTGACGGCATTGACGC
Organism: Candidatus Hydrogenedentota bacterium; assembly: GCA_963745075.1. Taxonomy (GTDB): domain Bacteria; phylum Hydrogenedentota; class Hydrogenedentia; order Hydrogenedentales; family SLHB01; genus JAHDWY01. Next base: position 155,146 of record CAVUWV010000032.1, read on the forward strand.
CCCAGAGCGCCAGGTCTTCTATGTACCGCGCGATTTCCGGCTCCGACGCCTGGTGATACCAATTGTGAAAATGCGTCGCGAAGTACATACCGCGCAAAGAACCGTCAGGCACCGACGTGCCGCGCCAGGACGACGGATGGAATGTCTCATGATACTGGCTGGTCCGGAGAAACTTGCCGATTCCATACAACAGCCCGCGCGGCGATCCCGCCGCAACGCGCACCGCGGAACGGGTCTCATCAATACGAAACGCCTCGGCCGTCAGGCGGTCATCCACGGTCAGAACAACCTGCGCTTCGGAATCAACTTTGACCACCTTTACCGGGCAGCGCTGCTCGATTCGATCTTTGAGTATCGAGAACGTTCTCGCCACAATCGGGTCGTCGGGTGCTTTCACGCGCACCGGGATTTCGCGACGAGACGTGTCGGCGGGTTCGTTAGCCGTCGCGCGACGTGGGAACCCCACGCCCACCGCTGCAGCCCCGGCAAACTTCAGGAATGTCCTCCGGTCGTGGGCAGCCACTTTCTTACGCCCGCCGGTTCTTGCCGTGACACTTGCAGCCGGGCCAATTGGGCGAGTAAAGATACGACCCCTTGCGGATAGCCAGTTTCCCGTCTTTCACGAACGGTTCGCCGCGCTCGGACAGATGATCCACCATGTATTGGCGCCACTTCGCCACTCGGTCCGCGTACGCCGGATCCTGCGCACGATCTTTCGTCTCGCCGGGATCGGCGTCGAGATCGAAAAACTGCTCCTCGCCCGTCTCGCAATGGAAGATAAACTTGCTGCGCCCGTCCGTTACCGCCGTCCAATGGTTGAGAGGACTGTAGCAGCGGTCGTGTTCGAGATCGATGTATGGCCGCCATTCCGCATCGCTGTTTTCGACAAGGGTCAGCATGCTCTTGCCGTCGAGCGTCTCAGCCCCGGCCGCACCCGCCGCATCCATGAACGTCGGGAAAATATCGCGCAATTCGACCGGTTGATCCAACACGCGGCCGCGATTCTCAGACAACGTTCCTTTCGGCCAGCGCACGATCATGGGCACGTTTGCGGAACCCTGATACGCGTAGGTCTTCCGCCACATGTGATGGTCGCCCATCATGTCACCGTGATCGGCGGTGAAGACAATGAGCGTATTCTCCAACATTCCGCGCTTCTCCAGCGCCGCCAGGATCTCGCCAATCTTCTCGTCGATAAACGTGATGTTGCCGTAATACCCCTGTCGCGACGTTCGCACCTGGTCCGCGCCCATGTCGCCGTGCCAGATGCTGTTCGAGTCGTCGCTGCGCGGCGCATACTTCGCGGCCCAGTCGCCAACGCTCGCGGGCGGAATGTCCGCGTCCTCGTACATGTCCCAAAACCGCGGAGGCGCGTCGTAGGGACTGTGCGGCCGCGCGAAGGACACTTTTAAGAAGAACGGCTCAGGCCGATCGTAGGTCTCGATAAAGTGACAAGCGGTATCACCGGTCCACTTCGTGGGGTGATATTCCTCCGGTAACTTGTACGGCCATCCGCGGTAGTCGTTCCACCCGAGTCCCGTCACGTCGGAATCGACCTCTGGTGCCTTCGAGAACAACCAGGAATGATAATCGCTGCGGAAGTCCACGGTTTGTTCGCGTCCCGACTCATCGAGAATGGTCCGGTGAAACCCGTGGGTATGCCGTTGCGGATGCCAGTGCATCTTGCCGATGCCCGTCGTGTAGTACCCGGCATCGCGCAAGGTCTGGGGCATCTCATACTCGTACCCTTCGCCCACACGGCCGTAGCCGAGCATGCCGTTTCGCCAGGGTCCCAACCCCGTCAGCAAAGCTGAACGCGCGGGCGTGCACGACGGTACACAGGAGTACCCGTTGCGAAACCGCACCCCTTCCTTCGCGAGACGGTCCATGTTGGGCGTCTTGATAGCGGGATGTCCTGCCACGCCCAGGCAATCGCCCCGTTGCTGATCCGTCATCAGTAGCAGGAGGTTGGGCTTCTTGAGCCGGGGAAGCGGCGCAGCCTGCGCGCGAGCCCCGGCTGCGACCGCGGTCGCGCCGGCCGCCAGGCCCACTTTGAACAGGTCGCGTCGAGATAAGGTCGGAGATTCTGGTTTCGCGTTCATACATCGAGTATGCCACACGACTGATGCGCGGGCAACGGCACTGACCAATCGTGTCACTGGCCAATCGCACAAAAGTTGTCAAAACGGGCACACTGGGAGCGCCTGGCACCAGCCTGGCGGGTTTCGGAGCGTATCCGGTTGCGATGCACAAACGGCGATTGTGTAGCCTAAATGGATTAGCTCCAACGCTTCGCCAGGCTGGTGCGAGGCGATCCCAGTGTGTGGGCAACACGACTTTCCGCTGGAAAAGGGCGTGGTTATTGCAACTTGTCCGATCCGCAAACTTGACGAAGCAGGGCGACCCCGCTAGAGTCGAGCTTTCTGTCGTTCGCAGGTCCGCTCCGCAACGACCACTGCAAATACTTGCCACCACGGAGGCTCAACTACGATGTCTGTTCATACCCGAGCTAGTCTGGCGCACGATCTGTTTTTCCCCTTGGCTTTGTTTGGTGCCATCGGAGGTATGACCTGGGCCGTGCGGGGTTCGTCGGGCTTTGGCGCGGCGGCCGGATGCATATTCGCGGGTGTCATGTTGGGAACCGCGTGGTGGTATATCGCCCGCGACCCGAGTCCCACGCAATCGCGCCGCTACGCGTCGGGCTGGATCATTCTCGCCATGACGGTGGCCTTCGGCATCGCCGGCACGCGGGGCTGGATGCAATGGCCCCACTTTTTCAACGAGAAGATGTATACGAATTATCAAAACAACGAGTTCGAGCCCATCTCACGGTCCTACGGGTTCGCGTGGATGTTCATAGCAGGCATTCCCTGGGCCGGGCTGGGCGCCTGTATGGTCGCGTGGTGTGCTTCCGGAAGGCGAACTACGCCGTTACAGTGGGTGATCCGGCTCGCCATGGGATTCGGCGCCGCGTATCTCCTGAGCGTGGTCATCTACCGGGCCTTTCCCCAGGTGTTCCTTCCCTTCTACAACACGATGTACGACCAGTACCACAACCTGGAAAGCTACCCGAACCTCAAGAAGTTGGTCCGCGATAACCGTGAAGCCATGATCCAGATGGGGCTCTATCTCGGTTTTCTGCTGTTCGAGGTCTTCCGGCGCGACTGGAAGAACGTTCTGTTGATACTGACCGTCGGGGTGTTAAACGGTATCGCGTGGTCGCTCCTGCAAAATTGGATGTGGGCCGAACAGTTGTGGCCCGACGCACGATTTAACTTTTGGCGGTGCTGGGAAACGTCCGGCGGTGTTACCATCGGTCTTTCCTACGGCGTGGCATACTTCCTCGTGAACCGCCGCATGTCCGAGACCGAAATCGCCGAACACGCCAAGCAGCGAACGACGGGACCGACGACGCTCGGCTGGTTCGCGGCGTATATCGTATACGCGTTGACGCTGTGTTGGCTGATGCTAGAAGTCATGCCGCTCTGGTCGTCGCTTGCGTTTACCGTTGTCGCTCTCTGGTTTGGCGGCCGCTACTACCGAATCGGCGCACGCGAATCGCAGAACGAGGCGTCTCCCTGGCCGGTCAACGGCCCCATCCTCGAACGTTGGGGCGCGTACACGGGACTGATTCTGGGACTCGGCCTATCCATCAAAAACGGCCTGAAAGGTTGGGCCAACATCTATCTCGGTAACGAAGGTCTGTGGAATGACCGGTTTTGGTTGATGGCTTTTCCCGTCATGTTCATCCTGGCGATCATCGTTGCCATGATACTGCTGCGACGACGCCCATCTCAGGGACTCGACACGAACGTCTTTCCCCATGCCTACGCACTGCTATGGCTGGTCCTCATCGTGCAGAACGTCATCGCGCAACTCATCACCGGCCCCTTCGCAAGCTGGCCGGAGGTCGCGTTCAAACTCTACTATGCGCTGCTGTTCGTCATCTCGGCGGTCGTCGTGCACCATTACTACCTCTTCAAGAAGTACGAGTTCGAGCGGAGCTGAGATGATTGGGAGTGTGCGTCGAACGATTGTCCTCACTTTCGCAATCGCCTTGCCATTAATCGCCCGGGCCGATGACACACCCTTCGACATCGGCGACCTCCCCCAACTCTTCATCGACCACCGCTTTATCGCACGCAGCGAAAACGTTCACCTGCACATGAACCCGGTGCAGAAGCTCGGCAAGGTCCAAGTGGATACCGGCGAGAATCTCTACGGCCACGTCAGCCGCGTCATCGAAGATCACGGGAAGATCCATCTCTACGTCGGCGCGGACGGCGTGACGTTCTTCGAAAGTGATGACGGCCTGCACTTCATCCGCACGGACACGGTCATCGCCAAGGGCATCTTCACGACAGTTTTCCTCGACGAGCACGATCCCGACCCGGCCAAGCGGTACAAGGCGTTTTGGTTGAAATTCGAGCTGCCCTTCGATCCGGCGACGCACGGCGTCTACGCGGGGTATTCGGGCGACGGCGTGCACTTCACCGACGTGGGGCGGGTGCTGCCGTTCTTCGTGGACAACCCGTGCATCGTGAATTGGGACGCACGCACCGGCAAGTACGTGATCTACACGCGGTCATTCGAGCCGGACTCGGAAAACCAGCGCCGGATTTGCCGCATCGAAACCGACGACCCGTTGAAACCCTGGCCCTACGCCGATTCCGATCGCGACGTTATGTGGCTGACGCCGGAGCGCACCAACGTTGTCCTGCAAGCAGACGGTGAGGACGACCCGTATTCTGACATGTACTACAACTCCGCCACGTTCTATACCCGAGCTCGGGACGTGTATCTCATGTTTCCGACCATGTTCCGCCACTTTTCGCCTGAACGCCAGCCATTCATCCGTCCGCGCGAACCGGGGCAGTGGGAGGACTACGGCCTGCTCGAAGTGCAACTCGCGGTCAGCCGCGACGGGATTCACTGGGTCCGGCCCAGTCGCGAACCCTATTTCCCGACCGGCCTCGCGGATGAGTGGGATCGCTGGTACGCCGTCATGGCCCCCGGCATCGCCCGGCGCGGCAACTACCTCTATCAATACTACGTGTCCAGCGGCCGCACGCACGACTCGGCCATCCTCCGCCCGGAGTATGACGATCTCCGTGTCGGGCCCCGGCGGAATCGGCGTGGTTCGTCAACGGCTCGATGGGTTCATCTCTGCGGATGTTGACCACCGGGGTGGGTGGCTCGAGAACGCCTCCCCTCGTTTTCACCGGCAATCGTCTACGCCTCAACATCGACACGGGTTCCATGGGCACTGCTTTCGTCGAACTCCGCGACGCGGAAGGCAAACCCATCGAAGGCTACACACTCGACGACTGCGAAGAGATCGACGGAAACTTCATCGATCAATCCGTCTATTGGAACGGATCGACGGACGTGTCGCCCCTGGCCGGCAAGCCGGTACGGATCTACTTCAAACTGACCAGGGCGAAACTGTACTCGTTCATCTTCACAAGCGAGTGAAGGGGGGGCTAGATGGACGACCTGCAAGACAAGGAAGAAGATGACACTATTGATGAGTGTAAGGTGTGGGACCGGCGCCCCCGCCGGTCTCTTCTGATCACTCGAGTATGACCGGCGAGGGCGCCGGTCCCACACTTTCCAATCCCATACCGTCCACGTCCAAAAAGAGCGGTGGGAACTCAACCTCTTGGGTGAGTTCCCACCGCCTTTTGTACATATCAATGCTGCCGAAGGGCCTACTGCTCCGCGCCGCCCTCCGCCGCCTGATCGCCGGCCGCAGCGCCGCCGGCACCGGAATCCTGGGTGGTCGTCGTCTGATCGCTGCTCTTGTCAGCGCTCGGACCACATCCCGCGGCAAAAAGCGTCAAACACACCACACCCAGCGCAATCAATAGTTTTTTCACTGATCATCCCTCCTGGTTGAATTGATTGGAATCCCACACCAATGGCATCGGAATACGTTCGTGAAGTGCACCAGACACGCCACGCTCGTCTTCCGCAACCTGGCCAACAGTATAACACCTTTGTCGCAATTTCGTCTTGACACAATTTCTATGGCCGATTGGACTCCGCCACGCGCCTACCGTCCCTGAATCGAAATCCCGCCGCTGAAGGCTTGGGCGTGGATGCGGGCGGACCCGGAGCCACTGACGAATTCAAGGGACCGGCCCGGACCGTACTTGGGTTTTTCGATCGTTCCGCCGAGGTCGCTCTTGATGCCGCCACTGAAGGTATTCAAGTCGAACGCGGCCGAGGTGTCCGCCGGTATGCGCAAATCGATGCCGCCGCTGTGCGTTTCGAGGTCGGCCTCGCCATTCTCCGCGAACGCGCCGGTAAAGTCGATGGAACCAGACACCGCTTCGCATTCGAGCCGCTGCACTTCGACCGATTCGATGTCGATGCTGCCACTGACCGTAGAAGCCTTGATACGTTCCATGTGCTTCCGCACGATAGCCTCTCCGTTGGGTCCACGCGCATGGAGCGGTTTTTCGGAAGCCGCCAAAATGTCCACCGAACCGCTGACGGCCTTCGCCTCAACGCTGACGGGACGACCTTCGATATTAATGGAACCACTAACCGTCTCCGCGCGCACCCGGCCCCCGACACCGCTTGCGTCGATCTTGCCGCTAACGGCTTGCAGGTCGAGTTCGCCTTCCACGTTCTCCACCTGTATCTTTGCGCTCACGCAGTCGATATCCAGCGATGCGCCGAACGGAACCCGCAACTGCAAATCCGCTTCATGTACGCGCCGATTCGGATTAAACACCCGTACGGTGAGCCGGCTTTCGGTCCCGCTGAACTCAAACTCGTCGGAATCCGAATCGAGCCTGCCGGTCACCTCGACCGCGGCTTGGTCCCACCCCGAGACTTCGACCGAACCTTTGACGTTGGTGATGTCCACCGCCACGGTCGTCGCGGCCGGCTTCGTTTCGGCAATCTCGTTCGCTGCGTACGCCACCCCGACGAACGCCGTCATGACCAGTATCAATCGCGTTACCATGTCCTAATCCTTTAGAGTTGCTCGGACAACTGCGTTGCCTGCTGCAAGAGGTCGATTTCCCGATCGTGCGCCGCCACCAGCGATCGAATGAGTTGCTGGTCTCCAGGGTCTTTTTCCAGTGCGGTCTTAATCTCCCCGATTGCATTGCCGATGATCGCGAGGTTCTCGTCGACGACCGCCTGCGTCTCCGGCGAAAGCCGATCCCGCGAGTCATTCAACGCCTGCACGAGAAGATCGCGCGCTTGGCCGTACTCGGCCTCCACGACGGCCAATTCGGAAGGTTCTCCGCCGGTCCCGTTCGGCAACAGGGCCGTGGTCGGCGGCGGCTCGGTTCCCCGGAACTGCGCGTAGAAAATCCCCGCAAGAAACACCGCCGCGAAGGATGCCGCCAGCAAGGCGTACCGCAATCCCGGCCTCATCCGGCGCCGTTCGCTCACTACGGATGGTGTCCCCAGCCGCGCGTCGATACCGGCCCAGAGATCCCGCTCCGGCGCGATGTCGTTCGGCAGGTTCATCGCTTCAGAGATCACCCGCCGAAGCGATTGCTCCAGCGCGCGGTATTCCGGATCGCGCGCCAGATCTTCTTCCACGGCACGCGCATCCCCGGGAGCCAACACCCCATCGAGGTAGTCGTTCAACCGTGCTTCGCGATCGTCTACGTTCATTGCAACTGTTCCCTCAGGAGTTTCCTCGCCCGATGGAGGTGCGCCTTCGACGTGCCCGGCGCCAACCCCGTTATCTTCGCGATCTCGTCATGCTTGTACCCCTCGACGTCGTGCAGGATAAACACCTGCCGCGCGCCGGGAGGCAAGGTCGCAATCGCCGCTTCGAGGTCCACCCGTAACCCCGCCCGATGGTGATCGCCATCGCTATGCGGCAGATCCGCCAGGTCTTCGCGCTCGACCACCCGCGCCAAACGCCGGGATTGCGAGCGCTTGTCCCCGAGCACGACGTTGAACGTCAGCCGGTACAGCCAGGAGAAGAACGCGCTGTCACCGCGAAAGGAGCCGAGCTTCTCCCAGGCGCGGATAAATGCGTCCTGCGTCAGGTCTTCGGCGAGGGTTTGCTGCCCGCACATCCGCAGGCACAACCCGTACACCCGGTTGACGTACAGCCGATACAACTCTTCAAAAGCCCGCCGGTCCCCACCCTGGGCCCGGCGCACCAGCAACATATCGTCCGGCGCCGTTGTCTCCATCGCACACACGTGCGTTCTCGCTCCTCGCCCCACTACGCCATGGCCAATTGCGTTCACAACCTATAAGATACCGCGTTTGCGTCATTGGTTTACCGCGCTGCGAGGAGAGTATACGGGAAACTTGCCGTTCCGTGTGCTATACCAAGCTGCATTTCTGCAATACTTACTGGACCTGAGAGAGAATCACCCATGGTGCCGCGTACCACAAGTGAAACGGGCGGGATCTGCGCGAGCACTATATAGAGTGCGTAAGCTTGCTTGCGGTACCGTATACTCGGCAGGGTCGCCGAACTGTATTGGGTTAAACCATACCGAGCCGGGAATGACTCTTCTGAGAAACCCGTAATGAACAACTTAACAAGAACACCAAGTATTCCGCCGCCATCCCCCGCGCGGTCATCGTCCTGGGCGTGGTCAGCCTGCTGACTGACCTTTCCAGCGAGATGATCTATCCCCTTCTCCCGGTGTTTCTTACAACCACCTTGGGTGCCGGGGCCGTAGCGATCGGGGTGATCGAAGGCATTGCAGAGTCCACCGCAGCGGTCCTCAAGGTCGTATCCGGCGCGTGGACGGACAAGATCGCGCGCCGTAAGCCCTTTGTATTCGCCGGTTACGGGCTTGCCGGGGCCGCCCGGCCACTTATCGGCTTGGCCACGGGGTGGCCTTTCGTGCTCGTTTGCCGGTTCTTGGATCGCGTGGGTAAGGGCGTTCGAACGTCGCCCCGGGACGCGTTGATCGCCGACGTAACACCCGAAGAGTCGCGCGGCCGCGCCTACGGCTACCACCGCATGATGGACCACGCGGGCGCGGTGCTGGGTCCCTTGGTCGCCGCCGCGATGCTCTCCTTCGCGGGATTCTCATTGCGCACGGTCTTCTTGTGCGCGGGTATTCCTGCCTTCGCGGTCATGGTCGTGATTGTCTTTGGCGTGCACGAGCCGAAACGCTCCGGACAGGCTGCGACCGAAGAAGAGAATCCAACTGCGTGAATGGCGCGACCTCGGCGGAGACTTTCGGGCGCTGCTCGTCGCCGTGATCGTTTTCACCTTGGGGAACTCGACCGACGCCTTTCTCATCCTCCGGCTGTCGGACGGGGGCATTCACCCCAGTTGGATCGCCCTGATCTGGGCCGCGCAACACGTCGTGAAATCGGGGTCCGCCTATCTCGGCGGTACCCTCTCCGACCGATGGGGACCGCGCCGCACGATACGCGTGGGCTGGATCGTATACGCCGCCGTATACGTGGCCTTCGCGTTGGGAAATTCGTCCGTCTTTCTGGTGATCGTATTCCTGCTATACGGAATCTACTTCGGACTGACCGAACCTGCCGAAAAGGCCTGGGTCGCAGCACTCATGCCTGAAAACCTGCGCGGCACCGGGATGGGCCTGTATCACGGCGCCGTCGGAATCGCTGCTCTCCCCGCAAGCATCATCTTCGGATTTCTCTGGGAGTCGTTCGGCGCACACGTCGCATTCTTTTTTGGCGCCGCCCTCGCCGTACTCGCCGTTGCGCTGATCGGCCGCGTCAAGGAGAATCCACAGACGTAACCCGTCGCTGGGTCACTGGCTGTACCGTTCAAGCGTGGTGCGGTGAGTTTCCGGCCGGAATCACCGAAAGGTAGAGCATCCCCGGTACTGACCAGCGAAGCGGGTAACAAAACTCCCCCTTTGAAGGGGGATCAAGGGGGATGTTCTTTGCACTCTTCCACAACCCGACACGAGTGCGATATGTTGCAAATCCCGCTGTCTTGCGTCAGCTCAATGTCTTCCGGAACCGTGCGACGGCCAGCGTGATGAACGTGAGCGCGAGACCCGTCTGCCAGAGAATCACCGGCCAGAGCGTGGCCACGCCTTCGCCTTTCAACACGATCCCGCGCATGATGATTAGAAACCAGCGCATGGGGTTCAGATAGGTTGCGTATTGAACCACTTCCGGCATGTTGCGGATGGGAAACATGAAGCCGCTGAGCAGCACGCCCGGCATGAGCACGAAGAACGCGGTCAACAGCGCTTGTTGCTGCGTCGCGGCGCTCACGCTGATCACCATGGCAATGCCGAGGTTGCCCACGACATAGATGCCCGCTAACGCGTATAACAATAGCCAGTTCCCGTGAATGCGCACGCCGAACACCAGCATGGCGATGACGAACATCAAGGTCATTGTGATGTAGCCGGTGAGCAGGTACGGCACGGTTTTTCCGATGATAAACTCGAAGCGCCGGATGGGCGTCACCATCACCTGCTCGATGGTGCCGATCTCTTTTTCGCGCACGATGGCGATGCTCGTTAACAAGGTGCTGACCACCATGAGCATCACTGCGATGAGCCCCGGTACGTAGTAGTAGGCGCTTTCGAGGTTCGGATTAAACCACGCCCGCGTGGCGAACTCCACCGGCGGCGGAATCGCATCGGGGCCGAGCAGCACCTCCATCTGTTCCATGCGCTTCGACTCCGCGAACTGCATCGCGATCTGATTCGCGTACGACAAGGTGACCGCCGCATTATTCGTCTCGGTGCCGTCGACCAGCAGTTGCACGTGCGCCGTGCGGCCGCCGGTCAAATCGCTCTCAAAATCCTGCGGAATCTCGAGGGCCGCCTGCGCGTGGCCGGAGTCCAGCAACCGGTGAAAGTCGCCGGGGGAATCCGCTACGGCAACGATGTCGAAATAGTCGCTCGCGGTAAAGGCGTCCAATAGCTCGCGCGACACCGGCGTGCGATCGCGATCGAGCACGACCGTCCGGATGTTCGTCACGTCCGTCGTCAACGCAAAGGCGAACACCGTCATCTGGATCACGGGCGCGACAAACACGATGAGGCGCATGCGCGGATCGCGAAACATCTGCAGGAACTCTTTGATCAACATCCGGCGGATGCGTTCAAACATGGCTCACTCCAGTTTCAATCGCATGCGTTTCAGCGCCAGGAAGATCATGATCGTCGCGTATACGGTCAGGAGCAGCGCGTTTAGCCAAAGCACTTCGAGCCCGATCCCTTTGAGATAGATCCCGCGCAACAAGGCGATGAAATACCGCGCCGGAATGATGTACGTGAGCAACTGGAGGGGTTTGGGCATGTTGGCGATGGCGAATACGAACCCGCTCAACAGCAGGGTCGGCAAGTAGCTGGCAAACAACGCAATCTGATTCGCCAACACCTGTTTCTTGAGATTAATGCTCAGCATCAAGCCGAAGAACAACGCGCCCAGCAGAAAGATCGCCCCCACAAAAAACACCAGCCCCGGATTGCCCCGAAGCGGTACGTGGAAAAGCCCCCGGCCCAGGACCATGGCAATCACGATGTCGACCATGCCGATGACGAAGTATGGGACCACCTTGCCCAGGACGACCTCCGGCACGCGGATGGGCGTGCTGATGAGCTGTTCCATCGTGCCCATCTCCCATTCCCGCGCGACGGTGACACTCGTCAGCATGGCCGCGATGACGACCAGCACGATGGCGATGATGCCGGGGATGATGTCATTCTCGCTGCGCAGGTCCGGGTTGTACCAGGCCCGCGCATCCAACACCAGGGGCTCCACGAGGGGTCCCCGACCCATGAGCGCGACGCGTTCTGCCAACAGATTCTGGTTATAGATCATGCCCACGCCCGTCGCGTAGCCAACGGCCATGCGCGCGGTGCTTGCGTCGCTGCCGTCGGCCAGGACCTGCACGGACACGGGGCGGTTCCCGCGGACCTTATCGGCAAAATCGCTCGGCACCACGATGGCGATCATGGCGCTGCCGTCCACGAGGGCCGTCTGGAGCGCGGCATAGCCTTGGTGATACCCCTCGATGGCGAAATAGGGCGAGCCATCGAAAAGGCTGAGGAGTTCGCGGCTTTCCGGCGTGCGGGACTGGTCCCACACGAGCGTCGGCACGTTGTCCAGGTCCATGTTTAGCGCGTAGCCAAACAGGAGAATCAGCACCATGGGTATCGCGATCGCCAGGTAGAGGCTGCGCCAGTCGCGGATGACGTGAATGAATTCCTTACGGGCGATGGCGGTAAATCTGCGCATGCTAATCATGAGGCACGCTCCGCGGCCGCTTCTTTGCGGTCTTCCGCTTCGATGAGGGAGACGAATACGTCCTCCATGTCGGCGTGATCTGTTCGATTTCCTGCAGGTGCAGGCCGCGCCGTTGGCATTCCGCCGCGATGGACTGTTTCGCTG
>CAVUWV010000033.1:0-82450 GCA_963745075.1 Candidatus Hydrogenedentota bacterium
CGCGACGGCACGGCTACCAGTGACAACCCAATGGCGGAATGAATCATGATGAAGAATCCTCGTTGCGGAAAACCACCCGGTTACTCTATTCAAAGACTATAGCAGGAGAAGGCGGTAAGGACCATCTCGACCTGTGCGAAGCGCTGGTCACTTCTGTGTATTGATTAGTCCGATCGGTCCGATCCTACACGCTGCCTCCAGGTCCCAGAAGCGCGCCGTGAACCCGGCATCGGTCAATTGCTCGCGCAGGGCGTGAATGTGGCTCGTGTCGCGCGTTTCGACGATGCACCGCACCACAACACTGTTTACGTCTTCCCCGGCGAAGGCGCGGTCGTGGGCGATGTCTTTGACGGATGCGCCCGCCTCGGCGATCAGTGCTGTGAACCGCGACAAACTCCCGGGCCGGTCGCTGATGGTGGCCTCGAAACGGCACAGGCGGCCGTCGGCCGCCAGACCGCGCTCGATAATACGGCCCAGCAGGCTGGTATCGATGTTACCGCCGGTCAAAGGCAGGACGACCTTCTTCCCCCTGAGTTCCGGCAACACGCCGGACATGAGCGCGGCGAGTCCGACCGCACCCGCGCCTTCCACCACGCTCTTTTCCAGTTCCACGAGGCGCAGAACCGCCCGGGCAATTGACCGCTCGTCCACCGTCACGACCTTGTCCACATATTGGCGTGCGAGTTCGAAGGCATTGTTCCCGGCCCGTCGCACGGCGAGACCGTCCGCCAGCGTCGGGCGCACCTCCACGTCAACGGGATGACCGGCCTCCAGCGCAGCCGAAAAGCACGCAGCATGGTCCCCCTCCACGCCAATGACGGCCACGTCCGGCCGTAGCGTCTTCACCGCGAGGGCCACGCCCGCAATAAGCCCTCCGCCGCCAACCGGCACAAGCACGGCGTCGAGGTCCGGAACTTGTTCGACGATTTCGAGACCGAGCGTGCCTTGTCCCGCGATGATAGGGGGATCGTTATAGCCGTTGATGTACGTCAGGCCTTGTTCTTCGACCAGTCGATCGGCATATTCGCGCGCTTCATCAAACGCTTCGCCATGAAGAATGACGTTGGCGCCGAGCGCTTCGCAGTTGATCACCTTGGTCAGTGGCGCGAATTTTGGCATGACGACCGTCACCGGAATCTTCAGCAGCGATGCATGGTATGCCAGCCCCAGCGCGTGGTTCCCGGCCGACGCCGCGATGACGCCGCGCTCCCGCCGGTCCGGGTCCAGCACGGTGAGCGCGTTCCGCGCGCCCGCGTTCCTTGAAACTGCCGGTTCGCTGGAGGTACTCGAGTTTGCAGTAGATGTCGCTGCCCGCCACCATCGACAGCGGAACCGAGGGCGGACAGGGGCTGTTATAAATGAAACGCCGGACCCGTTCCGACGCGTCTAGAATGTCCTGATACGTGACGTCAATGAAGCATCTCCCTGGTATTCCTGCGACTACGTTCCGACTCCTGCCCGAATCCTCATTGGAATCCCACGCCCATGCCTATCTCCGCGCGTCCGTGTAAGTCCGTGCCCGTCCGTGCTCCCGCCATCCACTGGGATCGGCCCCCATTATTCAGGCATACTGCCCTTTTCCACAAACCCGTGACGAACGAGCGGAGCCAAAACCCATGAAACGACGCGAATTCATGCAATCTATGGCCGTAGGAGCCGCCGCGCTGGGCATGGGAGCGAATGCCGGAGCGCAACCGCCGCGCAAACCAAACGTCGTCTACGTATTTGCCGACCAGTGGCGGTCGCAAGCGATGGGCTATGCGGGCGATCCCAACGTGAAGACGCCGCACCTCGACGAAATGGCCGGCCAATGTCTCAACCTGCCTAACGCGGTATCCGGTTGGCCGGTGTGTTCACCCTATCGCGGCACGCTGATGACCGGCCAGTACCCCCACGTGAACGGCGTGTTCTGCAACGACGTATGCCTGAATCGTGGTTCGGTTTCCATCGCGGAAGCGTTCAACGGCGCGGGATATCAGACCGGATACATCGGCAAATGGCACCTCGACGGGCACGGCCGTTCCAGCTTTATCCCGCGCGAGCGGCGGCAGGGATTCGAGTATTGGAAGGTGCTGGAATGCACCCACAACTATAACGAGTCCTACTACTACGGCGACACCGACGAGAAACTGGAGTGGGACGGATACGACGTGTTTGCCCAGACCCGCGACGCCCAGCAGTACATCCGCGACCACGCCGGGGACCAGCCGTTTGCCCTGTTTCTCTCCTGGGGACCGCCGCACAATCCCTACGAGACTGCGCCGCCGGACTATAAGGATATGTACCGCCCGGAGGATCTCGTGCTGCGTCCGAACGTGACGGCGGAGATGGAGGTGTCCTCGCGTAAGGACCTCGCCGGATACTATGCCCATTGCACGGCTATCGATCGGTGCGTCGGCGATTTGCGCCAGACCTTGCGCGAACAGGGCATTGAGGAGGACACGCTCTTTGTGTTCACTTCCGATCACGGCGACATGTTGGGGTCGCAAGGCGAGATCCGCAAGCAGCGCCCCTGGGACGAGTCGCTCCGGGTACCGTTTCTGATTCAGTATCCGCGCGTACTGGGTACGAAGGCGCAATCGGATGAACTCATCATCAACTCGCCCGACATCATGCCGACAATGCTCGGGTTCTGCGGCATTGACGTGCCCCGAACGGTTCAGGGGACGGACCATAGCCCCGTCTTGCGCGGCGAAAGCTCGAACCGTCCCGAAGGCGCGCTCATGTCATGCCTGAATCCCTTCGGCGAGTGGACGCGCGCGAAAGGCGGCCGCGAATATCGAGGCGTGCGGACGGAGCGATACACCTTCGTGCGGTCCTTGGACGGCCCGTGGCTGTTGTACGACAACGAGACCGACCCGTACCAGATGAAGAATCTGTGCAACGATCCCGATGCCGCCTCGGTGCAGGCGCATTTGGATGGACTGTTGCATCGCATCCTGGACGACGTGGGCGACGAGTTCCTGCCCGGCGACGAGTATGTCCGGCGCTGGGGCTACGTGGTCGATGAACACGGGACGGTGCCGTACAAGCCCTGAGTGTGGAGAGAGCAATCGACGTGTGTGATTGGAGATTGGGGTTGCGGAGCGGTCTTCTTGGACTGATGTTGACGGTGCTCGCCGCTGGGACGGCATTCGCCGCCGAGGTTTCGGTCGATCCAGTTACGCGGAACGTCCACATCACCTACGCCGTTCCCGCAGAAGCGCCGGACGTGGTTTCCGTGTATTGCACGTGGTCGCCCGCCGATCGCGAGGAATGGCATCCGGCAAAGGTTACGCCGTTTCTCGCCGAGACCGGGCTGCGTATGACCGCGTCTCAGGACTGGACCGCCTGGCACACCGAAGGGCGCATTACCGAACGGCGTGCGGCGGGGCTGGGGCGGACCCTCGTCTTCAATCCCTATCCCGACGCGCAACAGGACGGCCGTGTGGACGTTCGGTTCCGGATCTCGATTCATGGTGAAGGCGAAGCGGTGCTGTCGGAAGAAGCGGTGCCCGTGCAGTGCGACAACAGCAACGTCGTCTACATCGAGGACTGGTCGAAAGTAACCACCGCCGACGCCATCGCCACGGACGACGCTCCGAACGACGGACTGTGGTCGTGGCGTACGGGGCAGGACGCCGACGCGGGCGCGACTTTTGGAAACGCCTTGTACGGTAACGCGGGACCGAACCGTGCCTTGCCGCCGCTGTCGTATCCGCTCGATTTGACCGGTACCTACGCCATTTACATCTGCTCTGCGCCGTCGGTGGGCGCGATTGAATTGCGCCTCACCGGTGACGAGCGGTCCGACGCCTTGGCTTCGCCCCGGCCGGGAGAAGAGGTTCTCTGGCGCTGGGCGCGGATGGACCGGCAGCACCTCGTGTTGAATCAGCCCAGCAACTACACCGGCTACACCCCCGCGCATATCGATTACGTCAAACTGGTGCCGCTGGCCGACGACATGGCAACCGAGCTCGATACGCAATACGGTGGGGTGACCGACAAGATCGTCGCGGGTTATTTTGAACCCTATTCCTGGGCGTTTTCGGGCAACGTGCTTCATACGCTCCAGCATCGAGAGCCATTGACCGCGTTTGCCGAAGCGCGCATTCCCATCGTCGACATTCAGATCAACCGCTTTGGAATGAAAGCCGTCTACGAAACCCGCCGGTCCGACCAACTCCTGCATTCCACCATCGGCGATCCGATTGGCACGGTTTCCCAACCCAAGACCGACAACGTGGGCCGGATGCAGCAATATACCAACACCCTCGATGCGGAGTTGCGGTACTGCCGTGAACTAGGTCTGAATCCGCGCGCCAATTTCGGCGCGAGCAACTGCTACCCCGGCACGCCGTTGCAGGGTGACTTCTCCAAGGAGCATCCGGACTGGATGCGGGGCAGCGCCTTGCGCTTTGAAGTCCCTGAAGTGCGCGCCTACGCGCTGAGCTTGTACCGGGAAGCCCTCGAAATCGGCGCGAAGGCGGTATCCATCGACTTCTGCCGTTATCCCGAGACCATCGACACGGTCGAAACCTGCAATACGTTTTTGAAAGCGTTGCGCGCCCTCGCCAATGAATTCAGCCCGGTGGACGGCAAGCCCGTCACGATACTCGTACGTTTTCCCGGTACCGGCGTCCGGCGTGCGGAACTGTTCGACTACGCCACGTGGGCGCGTGAGGGCTGGGTCGATTACTTGTGCCCGAGCAACATCCAGGGCCGCCACATGAACATCGATATGGCCCCCTACTTCCAGGCCGTCAAGGGCACACGATGCATGTTGCTTCCGGCAACGGACGGGTTGAGCTGGGGCTTGCCGTTCCCGGGCCCGTTCCTGGCGCGCGTGGCGCAGCTCTACCACCAGGGCGCGTCCGGCGTCTATGTCTATCAGGCCGACGCGCGTGTGTTGGGCCGTCCCGAGGACCGGCGGACCATGCGGTTGTTGGCGAGCAGCGAAGCCGTGCGGGGGTGGTGGAACCGCGAAAACGCGTTGCGTCCGAAACGCAGCAAAAGCATCTACATCACCACGCCGCACCAGATCGAAGGGTACAACAAGTGGGAGCGCATCCGGATTTGGACGGAAGGTGTCCCCATGGGTGCGCTGGAAGTATATCTCGACGGCGAATTGGTCAATCGCGTCGACGGTCCTCCGTATCTGGTCGGTACCGAAGGCTACGATTCCGACACCGTCATTCCGTCGGGGGAGCACGAGTTGCGTATTCGGGCCCAGGACGGCGACGGGTGGCTGGAACAAACGTTTGCGATAAAGGGAGCGTGAATGAGCTCGATTAACAGCCTGGATCTGTTTCGCCTGGACGGCAAGCTTGCCCTGGTCACGGGCGGTGCTGGGTTCTACGGCACGCCCATCTCGCGGGCGCTGGCACAGGCGGGTGCGAAGGTCATTATCGCGTCGCGCACCCGCGAACAGTGCGAGGAGCGCGCGGCGGAATTCCGCGAGGAGGGGCTGGACTGTGTTGCGGAGCAGTTCGATATGGGCGATCCCGAATCGATCACGTCGCTGTGCGAGCGCATCACGTCATCTCACGGCACGTTGGATATCCTGGTCAACAACGCGTTGCTGCGTTCTCCCACGCACTACGACGAAGCCACACCGGAACAGTGGGCGGCGGCCTTGCAAGCCAACATTACCGGCATTCACCTCTGCACGAGCGTGTTCTCCGCCGGGATGCGCAAACGTGGCAGCGGTTCTATTATCAACATCGCGTCCATCTACGGTGTGGTCGCGCCGAAGTTCGAGATCTACGAGGGACTCGACTTCTCGTCGCCGCCTGACTATCCGTTCCACAAAGGCGGGCTCATCGCCTACACGCGCTATTGCGCCAGCCTCTTCGGACCGGAAGGTGTGCGTGTCAATTGCCTCAGCCCGGGCGGCTATTACTCCGGGCAGGCGGATGTGTTTGTCGATCGGTATAATGCGCGGATTCCGCTGGGCCGTATGGCCGATGACGACGACATCGCGGGACCGGTCGTTTTCCTCGCTTCGGAGGCATCGCGGTATATCACGGGGGCGAACATTCTGGTCGATGGCGGCCTGACGATTCGCTAATCCAATTATCAGAAGGAGTGCAGACGTGGACATCACGGGGATTCTCCCGGCTATTTTGACGCCGTTCGGGCCGGACGGTTCGGTAAACACGGACGTATTGCGGAGTCTCGCCGCCTATCAAATGGAGAAAGGGTGCGGCGGTTTCTTCGTCTGCGGTAGCGCCGGCGAAGGCGTTCTCATGAACATGAAAGAACGCAGCCAGGTGGTCGAGGCGGTCGTCAGTGAAGCCTCCGGCCAAGTGCCGATCATCGTGCACGTGGGTGCGGTGTCCACCGGCGAAGCCGTCGAACTCGCGAAACACGCGCGCCAGTCCGGGGCAAGCGCCGTGTCCAGCATCCCGCCCCTGTACTACAAACTGCCGTGGATGGCCATCATCGGACACATCCGCGCGATTGCCGAAGCCGCCGAGCTGCCGACGTACTACTACCACATCCCCTACATCACCAACATCATTCCGACCGCAGTCGAATTTGCGGAGATGATCGATGCCATCGAGAATCTCGAAGGCATCAAATTCTCGTCGCCGGACCTTTTTCTGTTGTGGCAGGTCATGGAAAATGCCCCGCGCAAACCAAACGTGTTGTTCGGCGTGGACCAGCAGGTGCTGGCCGGACTGACCATGGGCGCCCACGGCGGGATCGGCTCGACGTACAACTACATGACGGGTTGGTTTGTCGAGTTGTACAACGCCTATCGCCAGAGCGATTACGTTACCGCCAAGAGCGTCCAGGACATGATCAACCGGGCCATCCAGATCCAATTCAAGTACGGCGCCAACCGCGCCACGGAAAAGATGATGACGTCGATGCTGGGCTTCGACATCGGTTCGCCGCGTTTGCCCACGCCACCGTTCCCAGAAGATCAGATAGATGCTTTGCGCAAGGACATGGAGGAAGTCGGTCTTCTCACGGGTTGACCATCGCAAAGGAAGGATCCCGAAAACATGACGTATCGCCGGCCGGCCGTGACGGCATGGGTTTTTGTACTGCTGTTGAGTTGCATCGCCGTCGCGCAGGACACGGCGATCCGAAGCCGGCTCATCTGGTCCGAGTTGCCGGTTTTGCCGCAGGCCATGTCAGGGCATTTTACCGGCGTCGTCAACGACGCGCTGGTCGTGGCCGGGGGATCGTACTTCGAAGTTTCTCCGTGGCAGGGCGGCGAGAAGATCTGGCTCGATCGCGTTTTCGTACTCGACCGTCCCGACGGAACGTGGTCTGAGCTTACGCCGTTGCCGCATCCATTGGCCTATGGTGGTATGGCTTCGGTCGCCAAGGGCATGGTCCTCGCCGGAGGCAGCGACGGGAAGCAAAACTATGCCACCGTCTTCCTGCTGACCCGTTCCGACGACGGACTTGCCGTCCAGAACCTGCCCGACCTTCCGCAACCCTGCGCCATGACGGCTGCGGCCGTGCTCGGGGAGACCGTCTACGTCGCAGGAGGACAGACAGCGCCCGACTCGACCACGGCGATGCACACGTTTTGGTCCTTGGATACGTCCAAGGATGGCGGCGCATGGGAAGAACTGGAACCGTGGCCTGGGCCCGCGCGAATCCTTCCTGTCGTCGCCGCGCAAGAGGGATCGGTGTACGTCATCAGCGGCGCCGATCTCTCCGCAGGTCCTGATGGGGCCATGAAGCGTACGTACCTGAACGATGGCTACCGCTTCACGCCGGGTCAGGGATGGAAACCGATTTCCCCCGCGCCGAAACCGTTGGTGGCCGCGGAATCCGTCGCGTTCGGTCCATCGTCGGTCCTGGTTTTCAGCGGCGACGACGGGAGTCTGGTCGACCGTAACGCCGAACTCGGTGACAACCACCCCGGGTTTCCGTCCGACGTCTGGTCGTACAATACCGTTACCGATACGTGGGCCAAGGTGTCCGAGATGCCGAAGGCCGTTGTGACCACCGGTGCCGTGACGTGGCAGGATCGCATCGTCATCACCGGGGGCGAAGATCGTCCCGGTCACCGCGAGACGAAGGTCCAGGCTGCCGTCGCGGATCACACCGAGCGCAAAGGTATGGTCGCGATGGACTATTCGTAATGGGGTTGTATTTCGCGTTCCTCGTGATTATCGGTTTCTACTTCTCCAAGCGCGAGAAGAGCAGCGCGGACTACTTCCTCGGCGGCAAACGCGTGCCGTGGTGGGCGGCGGGGATCAGCATCTTCGGCACCCTGCTCAGTGCGATTACCTTCCTCGCGGTGCCTGCGACCTCCTTCCGCACGGACTGGGTTTATTTCGTCGGTAACGTTTCGATCATCGTCGTTGCACCGATTATTGTTTATGCCTACCTTCCGTTCTTTCGGCGGCTGGACATCACGACGGCCTACGAATACCTGGAGAAGCGGTTTAATTTCGCGGTGCGCCTCTTCGGTAGCGCCGCGTTTTTGTTGTTCCAATTGGGGCGCGTAGGGATCGTGCTGTATTTGCCTGCATTGGCTCTGTCCACGGCGACCGGTCTCGATGTGCGGCTCGCCATCGTCGTGATGGGCGTGTTGTGTACGCTCTATACCGTGCTCGGCGGTATTGAAGCGGTTATCTGGACGGACCTCCTCCAGGTCTTTGTGCTGCTGGGTGGCGCGCTGCTCTCGCTACTCGTAATCGGCGGCGACGTGGACGGAGGATTCTCCGAAGTCATCAGCCGCGGTCTCGCCGACGACAAATTCCGCATGGCAAACTGGTCGTGGGACTATACGGCCGCCGCGTTCTGGGTGGTGCTCGTGGGGCGGACGCTGGAGAACATGATCCCCTACACGACGGATCAGACCGTCGTGCAGCGTTACCTGACGACGGCTACGGAAAAGGACGCCGCGCGTTCGATCTGGCTGGGCACGCTCATGTCCGTGCCGAGTGCGGTACTCTTCTTCGGCGTCGGCACCGCGTTGTATGCCTTTTACAAGGGGCATCCTCAAATGTTGGATCCGTCCCTCGCGACGGACGCCATCTTTCCGCTCTTTATCATCGAGCAATTGCCCGCAGGCGTCAGCGGGCTGGTAATCGCGGCCGTCTTCGCCGCGGCCATGTCGTCGTTGGACAGCAGTCTCAACAGTGTCTCCGCAGTTGTCGTGACCGACTTCTACCGACCTTTCGCCCGCAATCCAAATGAAACACCGCGCTCCTTCTTGCGCGATGGATGACCGTTATCATTGGCGTACTGGGCACCGGCACCGCGCTCCTCATGACGTACATGCAGAACATCGACTCGTTGTGGGAACAGTACATGAAATTGATCGGGTTGTTCGGCGGCGGTTTGGCGGGGTTGTTCGCCCTCGGTATCTTCACGCGGCGTGCCACCGGACCCGGCGCCCTCATCGGTGCCGCCGTGGGTGCGGTGGTGCTGTTCTTCGTGCAGTCGCAGAGCAACATCAGTTTCTTGCTCTACTCGACGGTCGGGATCGTGACCAGTTTTGTCATCGGTTACCTTGCGAGTTTCGTCTTCGGCAGGAATCCCGATCTCGCGGGACTCACCTGGAGCACGCGCTCGAAGTAGTGCGGAGAGAGAGCATCCCCTTTGATTTCCTTCGAAGGGTTCATTTCCCAGTTCCGGGGAACATTTTTTGATCGGACTTGACGGCATCTCGCTTGCAATGGGTAGTTGTGATCGGGGTAAGGGGGCACGGGCGTCTCGCCCGTGGAGGGGGGGGAAGTCGCACGGCGGCCGGAGATGGGCTGTGTACTGGAATCACGCTTGGGGAGCGGTGAAAAGCAACGGGCGAGACGCCCGTTCTCCCTTGAGCGCTACTTTGGATCTCACAGGTTATCCGTTGTTGTCTAAGGTCGGGCGGGGGGAGGGGGATGATGAATTGCGAATTGCGAATTATGAATTTTGGGGGATACTGGAGACTCGGATGAGCATGTCCTTACGCAGCGACGCAACGACGTTGTGTTAGACTAATGGGTAAGCCCAGGACGCTCGAAACGATAGAAACCGGTGAACCTCCGGGGACGCGACTCACATATGGAACCGGCGCCGCACGGCACGAACCCCGTGGACGAACTGCACCACAGGGCTTACGCTGATGCGGGCAGCTGCGTCTTATACTGCAACTTCGCGGCTAGAGGATCTTATGTTGAATTCATCCAATTATTGTTAGACCCTGGAAGTGCAGAGAGGAGAGCACGATGACCAACGAACAGGCGGCACCTGAGACGAAGGGTGTTACCGTGCAGTTACTTGCATCGGTTGACCTTGGCCCTGAGATCGAGGGCATGGCAGGGCGCCAACTTCGAATGCGCATGGTGACCATCGAGCCAGGAGGCGTCTTCGGCCCGATTCACGACCATAAAGACAGACCAGGCACCGTCTACATCCTGCAAGGAACGATCACGGATCATCGAAATGGAGTCGCTACGGACTATGGGCCGGGAGTGGGCTGGCCCGAGGACAGGAACACCACACACTGGCTGGAGAACCGGGGAGCGATTCCAGCGGTAGAGATCTCGGTCGACATCGTCAGGCAAGAGTAGGCTCAGGCCGAACGCGTGGCTCAACCGGACGCGCTTCAGTCGGCTTCGGCACCTTTCGCGCGCCGGTCAGCCACAATGTTAACCATACTGGATGACCACGATGGCACGATCCACACACGCCCGGGCCGTTGACGAGATTCAGCGCGCGCTGCGCCCGTTACTGAAGGCCCGAGGCTTCAAGGTCCGTGGGAGAACGTTCAACCGTGTTACGGAAGACGGTCTTACCCAGGCCGTGAACATTCAGATGGGTGCATCAGATCCTCCGGGAATGACCTACATCCCCGGTCTGCGGGAGAACCTGCATGGGCTGTTTACCGTCAATCTCGGCGTCTACGTTCCGGAGGTCGCGAGGTATCATGGTGGCGGTGAACCCAAGTCTTGGGTTCAGGAGTACCACTGCTGCGTGCGTTCGCGTCTCGGTGAAACATCGGGGGAGGAAAGGGACATTTGGTGGCACGCGCGAGTTGAAGACGCTGTCATCGATGATGTCCGGCACCGTCTCGAGCAAGGTGGACTCCCGTTCCTCGAGCGCTTCTCAACCCGGGACAAGATCCTGGCTGCGTGGCATGATCAATCGGAGAACCTGGGCGCAGGCAGTCCGCCGCGGATCGTGTTGGCCATCATCTTGGCCGAACGCAGCCAGAAGGACCAAGCGCGGGCGCTACTCGCACGTCAGGCGCTTGAAACACTCGTCCCTGGACATGCGGACTATGTGCGGAGTCTGGCGGAAAAACTCGGCGTGGGAAGCCTGGACGGTTGACTACCGCTCGCAGCAGTCCACGCAGGCGGTTTCCATCGGAAATGTGGTTATAGAGTCGTATCGCTGAGACGAAGCACCCGCCGAAGCTTCACCTGCGCCGTCGGGAGCACGAAAGATGACGAGTGACGAAACGAGACTGGTGTGGTTTATCGAGCACCCGTCTGCCCGCGTTTGGTCGGTCAATCCATACCAACGCTGTGGTATTCGGTGTGTCTACTGCATCGCAGGTTCCCAAGGGAGGGCGGAGCCTTGGTTTGGCCCGGACCGCGTGACGGACGAGTTGCGGAAGCGGATTGCTCAAGTTCCGGTTGATGTTGAAGTCGGTGTGGGAGCTCTTGTCGATGCATATCCACAAGAGGAAGAGATGTTGGGTCTGACTCGTCTAGTGCTGACGGAACTGTCTCTCCAAGGCCGTCCCTTCTATATCAATACAAAGAGTAATCTTGTTGAACGCGACATAGACATCCTTGCTCGGCATCCCGGACATTGTAACGTCTTCATCAGTCTGTGTTCTCTCGATCAGAACATCATCTCTGAATTGGAGATCAATGCGCCTTCGGTAGTCGATCGCCTTCGCGCCGTGGAACACCTGCACGAAGCAGGAGTTGATGTCAACATCGACGCCGCGCCATGGATTCCAGGAGTGAGCGATATCGGCGCTCTACTCGGTGCGTTGCCGGACGAAGTCAACGTCCAGGTCGCACCGCTCGATATTCGTCACATTGGGTCTGAAGTAACCTTTGCCGGCGTGAGTATCACGCAGCCGCAGATCAACGTTGCCTACCAGTGGCACAGACAAGAATTCGGGGACAATGACCGTGTCAGGTGGAAAGATCCGAGACCATAGGAACTCCCAACAAGGCGGATGCATACGACGGCTTACAGCCGCGCGTATTTTCGAGGGGGGGAACCCCCGCCGGGGTGTTCTTAAAACTCATCGCCGGTGTTTCACTTACACCGTTTATGTGCGCGACTTCTCCGGCGGCAGGGAGACAATCTGCCAGCCTTCCATGCCGAAGCGGAGGTCTCGTTCGACGAATTCCCAGATCACGAGTTTCTTGCCTTGCAACAGTTCCGGTTTGCGTTGCAGTTCCTGACGCACCAGCGTCGATGCGCCGCCGTCGTTCACAATCGAGGCCAGCGGCCGGTTCAATTCCCGCGCGAGATGGGCGATAAATCCCGCAGACCCCGGTTCGTCGTGCTCGTAGATGCGCAGGAAACTGTCGCCGAGGACAAGCACGGGCGAGTCCGGATCGTCCGTGTAGGGTTCGCCGGTGGCGGGATCGATGATCTGCGTGCATTCCACGGACTGGGGTTCAAACGCCGCCGTGATGTGGGGGGAATCCATCATCCGCAACACATCGCCCTGGCGTTGGACGGTTACCGGGCGTTCTTCGAACGCCGTGGTCCCGCGCTCGATCCAGCCTTCGCTGAGAACTCGGTTCGCCACCGCCGTCGCGGCACGCCGCAACCCCTCCGGCGACCAGTGCGTATCCTGCGCCAGGTAGAGTGGGGGAGCGTTTGCGTCTTTGCGCGCCGCATCAAACAAATCGAACAGGTCGATATATGCCACGCCCGCTTCGTCCAGGCGGTCCATGAACGTCCGCGCGTGTCCATGCACGTCCGCGCCGGTCCGTGCCACTCGTGCACTCAGCCGGTCGGGATACGCGCTCGCTTTGCCCGGCGCCGGTACCATGAGCAGGGCGATCCCGCGTTCCGCCAACGCATCGCGAAAGGCCACGATTGCCGGTAGCGGATCGCTGGCATCCGACGCCTTCGCGCTTTCGACGGGCCACGGATCGATCAAGAAGTCTACGCCCGGCCGGTAGTACAGCCAGCCGTCGCGACCTTCGAGTCCTTTTTCTCCCAGGTCCCCGTATGCGGTGAATCGCAGCGATTGCATGGCAGGCCGGAGCACCTTCGCCGACCACGCCTGTTTTTCGAGCCGGTCTTCGAAGGCCCGCAGATTCCGCTGTGACGGGGTCCGCGTGAACAGTTCCAGAATCTGCGGCCGCTCGCCCTGGCGCAATTGCACGACCGCCTGGACGATCCCCTCGCCGAAGATGATGACGAGAAAGGCGAGAATCAAGATCAGCGATATGCCGAGTCTGGTGTTCTTAAGTCTCATGGTTTTGTGATGGTCCGTCCAAGGCATTCGAGTACATGCTCACTATTTTCGCCTATTCCTTCTTCTTGGTTTCAAAACCTTGTACCAGACTGCGAGTGAAACTGATACACAAATGACGAGTGTTAGGCTAATCAGTTTGAAGAGTGCCAAGGGCCAATTAGTAGTCTGGCCCGCCCAGTTTTGCCATGTCGTCGGATCCCCGGTCACAACCCGCGTTATCATGTAGCGATAGCATAAAGCAACCAAGCCGACTATGAATACAACCGATAAACCCCTCCATGTGACCTTGGCCGCCGTGCTTTTTTGTTTTTTCGGCATCGTCTTACTCGATTGAATAGCCTGGCAGAAGGATACTCTGCGCTCCCTAAAACTGAAAATACAAAAACGGATTAAACGCCTGTACGAACATTGTCATCAGGGCCAACACAAACAATCCAATCAACAAAACTACGCGCGGCAGCGTCAGCTTCTCCACCCAGTCGTGGGCTTGGACGCCGTACCACGCGAAGGCGGCGCAGAGGGCCATGGTGGCCAGGTTGCCGCGCGTGTAGAGTTCGGCGTCGAGGAGCATGGACCCGCCGGTGGGATGGGTCAAGCCGAACAGGGCCGTGAAGTAGGCGCCCGCGGCGTGGATGTCTAAGGCGCGGAACAAGACCCACGAAAACAGCACGAGCACAAAGGTCATCCCGACCCGGATGGGGCGCGGCAATTTCGCGTAAAGGCTTTCCTTCCCCCGCCAGCGCTCGAAGGCGAGCAGTACCCCGTGGAAGGCGCCCCAGATGATGAAGGTCCAGTTCGCGCCGTGCCAGAGGCCGCCGAGAAGCATGACGATGGTGAGGTTGACGTAGGTGCGGCGTTCGCCGTGGCGGTTGCCGCCGAGGGGAATGTAAAGGTAATCGCGCAGGAACGTCGACAGCGAGATGTGCCAACGTCGCCAGAAGTCGGTAATGCTGTCCGACAGGTAGGGCGCATTGAAGTTGCGGGGAAACTCGAAACCGAACATGCGTCCCAGTCCGATGGCCATGTCGGAGTACGCGGAGAAATCGAAGTAGATCTGAAACGCATAGGCGACGACGCCGAACCACGCGTCGATCATGACGGGCGATTCGGCGGCGAACACCGCGTCCGCCGCGCCGCCCATCTGATTGGCCAGGAGAATCTTTTTCGCGAATCCGAGAATGAACAACGCCACGCCCGATGAGAAGCGATCCATGGTGTGGTCCCGCTTGACCAACTGATCGGCGATGGTGCTGTAGCGAACGATGGGTCCCGCGATGAGTTGCGGGAAGAGGGCGACAAAACAGGCGAAGTCGAAGAAGTTACGCACGGGCGGTGAGTCGCCCCGATAGACGTCAATGGGATAGCTCAGGCTTTGAAAGATGAAGAAGGAAATGCCCACCGGCAACGTGATCTGGATCACCGGCAAGGCGCTCGCGCCGAACACGCTCAGCATGGCGTTCAAATTGTTCTCGAAGAACATGAAGTACTTGAAGAAACCGAGCGTGGACAGGCTTACGACGATGCTGACAACCAATGCCGTCTTACGGCGGGGAGCGCCTTCCGGATTTCCGGCGATGACGTGGCCGCAGGCGAAGTTGACCGCCGTGGCAAAGAGCATGAGCAGCACGAACCACGGGTTCCACCACCCGTAAAAGATGTAGCTCATGACGAGCAGGAAGACGTTGCGCCGGGCGGGCAACAGGTAATAAATCAACAACGTGAGCGGCAGGAAGTAGAAGATGAAGATATGGGACGTGAATACCATGGATGACTATTGCACGACTCGATTCGTCCACACCGCCCAGTAGATGGGTTCCTGCATCTGTTCGGCGTACTTATTGATGATGCCCGCCATGCAGTAGTCGTCGATGGGTACTTCCAGCGCGAGCCGTTGTACGTCACCCACGCGGAACTCCGTCACGTCACCGCCGATTTCTCCGGAACGCGCGTCGGCGGCTTCCGCGCGCGGTTTCAGCGGATTGTATTGGCCGACGTAGATGATCTTCGGCGCTTCGCCGCGATGGGTTTCGAGCACTTCGTACTTCATCACGTAGGCGTAGTCGTAGAGATCGTTGGGAGGAAATTCGCCCGGGATGTCCACGAGTTTCGCGGTCACCTCCACGCTGCCGAGGGTCGTGACGTTCGGGTCCGCGCCATCTGTTTTTGTCGCGCCGCCGCAGCCGAGGCATGCGAGAAGCACTACGACGATCGTTACCAGACGCATGTACTCTCCAAACACCAAAGAACATCCCCCTTGATCCCCCTTCAAAGGGGGAATTTCTCGCAACGCTTTGCGTTGCGGCAAGGCATGCGAGAATCTAACTTCGAAGTACATCGCGGCGCAAGTACCGATAAACGTTGCGGCGCGCATTTTCCCCCTTTGAAGGGGGATCAAGGGGGATGTTCTTTCGTGTGCAATCTGACCAACCGCGTGCATTCCCCCATGAATCGTCATTCTTGTTATTCCTTCGTTCCCACGTCCGCGTAGGTCCAGTGCGGTTCCCATCCCTCGCCGATCTTTAACACCGGCCCGTCCTTCGTGTTCAGGTGCATCGATCGTAGCTCCGGACTTTTCCCGCCGATGGTCGGCGCATCCGAGAGACGCATGACGAACATGGGACCGCCTTCTTTCTCCGAGCCGCCGCCGTCGGCAACGGTCTTGGTGAAGAGCACGTATTGCCCGTCGGGCGAAACCGCACCGCCGTAGATGTGAACGCCTTCTTCGCCGTAAATGAGGCTCGCATTCGAGCCGTCTCCGTTTGCCATCCAGAGTTGGGTCCACCCGTAGCCGTCGTTGGATTTCTGGTTGCCGGGACGCGACGAGAAGATGACTCGTTCGGAATCGGGGAACCAGTCCGGCGTGCAGTTCTGGTAGATGTGGGCGGGGTTCACCGTGCCGTCTTCCGCGTTCATGCGGACCACGTTCCACGCGGCGCCCTGAACGTTGCCGGTGCCGCAGAACCACTTCCCGTCCGCAGACGCGAAGAGCTGCTGGTAGATCCCGTTACGCGGCAATTCGCGGACGACTTCCCGCGTGCCAAGGTCGACGACCTTGATACCACTGCGTTCCAGACACACGATCTGCTTGCCGTCTCCGGACCAACAGGCCCACGGATACTCGCCGTCCGCGCCGTAGACCACAGCACTCGTGCCGTCTGGTTTGGCTATGATGAGTTGGCCTTGGAACCCCCACCTGTCGTGATTGATCTCGGTTCCCTTTACGAGCCGGCGGTAAAGAATTCGCGTGCTATTGGGAGCAAATCGCGCTGCGGCTTCTTCGTATTCGGGCGTGTTCGTGATGTTACGCGCGGCCGATCCGTCGGGCCGCGACAAGAACAAATCCCAACTCCCGTTGTCGGCGCGTGCGCTGTAAACGATCCAGCCTTTGCCGGCGACTTCGTCGCGCAATGCAACGACATCTTCATCACCGGGTTGGGCCACAGAGACAAGGCTAATGACAAGGAAGAGTGTCAATACGCAGACCATAGGACGAGCGGCGCTACGGAATCTAGGAGCGGATGAAGAACATGCTCCTTGATCCCCCTTCAAAGGGGAAGTTTTATGCGACGCTTTGCGTTGCGTTTCAGATGGCCGGTGGCAACGATGTTGCTGCTTCACAGTTGAGCAAAACCGGGATGGGCGGTCACGGAATTCCCCCTTTGAAGGGGGATCAAGGGGGATGTTCTTTCTTGAGCCCCAGATTTTATCATTTGCGCGATCACGTCGGTTAGCGGTCGTCATCTGGTACTCCTCTATGCCGGCCGTTCGTATTGCGGGACTTTCATCGTCTCGCCGTCTTTGAGGGCCGACTGGTGTGCGATGATCCCCGGCACGGTGTAGGACAGCGCTTCATAGACGTCAACCGTCGGGCGGCGCTCTTCCACGAGCGCAGTGACAAACTCGTTCGTCAGAAATGCGTGCGATCCTTGGTGTCCAGTACTGTGACGGAGCGGCTCGGGAAGCAGGTCGGTCTTCCAGTATTCGGGAACCTTGTAGTTCTCGAATTCCGGCGCTTCCCGCTCGAAACCCGCGTCGTCTTTCTCGACGCGCTTCGACGAACGGACAATGACGGGGCCGATCCCGAGTGGGTTCTCCATGTACAAACTCGTCTCGCTGCCGATCCACTGGGCCCGTTCGCAGCCCCGGAACGCGCCCTTCCACCAGACGTTCATGCGGAAGGCGTGGCCCCGGTCCGTGCTGAACATGGCGGACCCGTTCCAGAAGGGGTTGTTGTAGGCGTTGTCCTTCAGAATGGGATCGTCGTCGCCCCACCCATGGCATTTCACCTCGACCAGCCGTTCACCCGTTACGCTAATCAACTGGCTGCTGCTGTGTGTGGGATAGTGCATGGGCGCCATACCGTACCGCCACGTACGTTTGCCGTTCTCGAAGTACAGGACTTCCAGTCCCGGATGTTGGTATTCCGCCTCGCAATAGAACAGGTCGCCGAACTTGCCATCCTGATAGAATTTGCGCGCCGAGATCGTCGACTGCTGGTAGTACCCGGTCTCCGCCATCATGTACGTAAGCCCCGTGGTCTTGACGATATCGAGCAGTTGCTCCGCTTCCTCCACGGTGGCCCAGCAGGCCGGCACCGCCGAAATCGCGTGCTTGCCGTGCTTCATCGCGTCGACTACGTGGCGAACGTGGAGGTTGCCGTCCGTGAAGATGGCGACCGCGTCGATGTCCGGTGCGAGCACCAGTTCTTCGAGCGAGTTGTAGGTCCGGTCGCACTTGTAGGTGTCCACCAACCGTTTCCGGCGATCTTCACGCAGATCGCTTATCGCGACCACTTCGCAGTTGGGATGTTCGTGCCATTGGAAGGCGCAGCCGAATCCTCCCCCCACCACGCCGATACGGATTTTCTTCGGCGACGCTTCCGCGCCGACGGCGACGCGCGATCCGAGGGCCGCTGCGGAAAGGCCGACCCCGCTGCGCTTCAAAAAGTCGCGACGGGAATGACCGGCGGTTGCGGCATCCCTGGTTTTAGCCTCCGTGTTGGTGCTCGAGCGGGGGTTCGTGGGCTCCGACATGACGTGCTCCCTCTGGGTTCATGGAATTATCACACTTCGCATGAGCGTATGCTTTGCGGACACGTCTGTCAAACCGCCGTCAGCTCTTGAACCGGTGTTCGACTCGCTCTATGGTATCGGAACGTTCGTTCGGGCGTATCCCAAGATAGACCGAATGCTACGCTCAATTCTTTTGGGGATTATTCACGAGGATTTCTATGACGGGCCGACATCACGATCCGGCCGCGCTGCCGGCCGCATTGGCCGCGGTCGTATGCTATGGCGCGACGCCGGTATTTCTGCGCATGTTCATCCACGATCTCGATTCGTGGACCGTGAACGGAGTGCGCTACACGGTCGGCGCGCTGATTTGGCTGCCGTTTGTCGTTGCGTTGCTGCGGGACAAGCAATCGGACAGTCACATTCGGCCGCGCAGCGGCGTGTGGCGGGCGGCCTTGATACCAACGGCCATCAATCTGGTGGGGCAGACCGGTTGGGCCGTCACGCCGTATTACCTCGAAGCCAGCGTGATCGGCTTTGCCTACAAGCTGCACTTTCTGTTCACGATCATTTTCGGATTCATCCTGATTCGCGAGGAACGGCCGGTCGTACGCAATCCGTGGTTCATTGCCGGTTCGGTGGTGTGCGTCGGCGGAGTGGCGGCGATGTTTCTCCGGGATATTCGTTTGGACAGCGCGCAGCCGATGATCGGGATGACCATCCTGCTGGGCACGACCGTGCTTTTCGGCGCCTATGCGGTCGCGGTTCGGCGGTGTATGGCGGGATTCCCGGCGCGACTCAGTTTCGGTGTCATCAGCCTGTACACGGCAAGCGGCCTGATCGTGTTGATGTTCACGTTTGGCAACTACGGCGACTTGGCGAATGTGCCATCGTCGAAGCTTGCGCTGGTCTCGCTCTCCGCCGTTACCGGTATCGCGTTTGCCCACGTGCTTTATTACCGCGCCATCCAGGGTATGGGCGCTATCGTGTCCACGGGGCTGCAAATGGCCACCCCGTTTGTTACGCTGCTCGGCGCCATGCTGATTCTGTCCGAGCGCATGACCTTTACGCAGGGCACGGGCGGTCTCATGGTTGTCGCGGGCGGCGTCATGCTCGTGGTGGCGCAAAGCCGCGTTCGCTCGGGCGGCCCCTAATTCGGAAGTCGACGAAATGGTTCGAAACTTGGTTTGCGTTGAGGCTTCGATCGGCCGGTAAGAACATCCCCCTTGATCCCCCTTCAAAGGGGGAGCTTCGCGCAACACTTCGCGTTGCGACGTGGCTCTGGGAATGGCCTTGGTTCAGGGTCAGTCATGACGCTATTGGCGATAGATTCACCTGGGCACGCTTCCCCCTTTGAAAGGGGATCAAGGGGGGTGTTCTTCGGGCGCCAACAAGCCCGTGCGCGATACTGCTCGCGTCACACGCGAGAACTGCCTTGCAGCGTGTATTCTCACAGCGGGGCGGTTTGCGTCCACACTCTCGAACTATCCCTTTACGCGATTCCGCCGGATCTGGAACGTTTTCGGTATTGATACAAACCTGCGGCGGCAATCATCGCAGCAAGCAATATCAGCGCCCATGCATCTAGCGTGGGAAGGGCTTTCCCGTTGTTGATGGGGTCGGTGGCGGAGTCCATAAACTGGTTGATATCGCCGCCGATCGAGACGACGTTTTGATATTCCTGCTGGTTGTTCACCCCATCGCCATCCAGATCCCCCTGACCGGAGAAGACTTCCGTCGGCGACTTCGAAATGGTGAATGACGTATACACTCCCGCCAGCGCGTATTGTGCGGACCATAAGGCAATCATGTCCTGGGACGTTACCATCAGTGCGGCGAGGGCGTGCTGATACGGCGCGAACTGACCGGCGTAGTTGGATTCGCCCTGAAGCTCCGCGATGGTCTGTTCGTAGAGCGAGAGAACCAGATTCGAGTAGGGGTGGGTCCGCACGCTGAGCACGTAGGCGACCAGGCCCATCTGGAACCGGTCCGGCAACCCGTCCCCGTCGAGGTCGGCCGTCAGGTAATCGTGCCCGATGGAGGAGTAGAGCGCTTGCATTTCCTGATCGAACAGGCTGAGATAGTGAACCTGGATCGTGCCGGGGTCAATTTTCACCATGTAGGATTCCCCGGTGTTGATGCCATCGCCGCCGAACACGCTGTCGGCCGCGCCGGGTGTCAGGGGAAAGTTAGATGATTTCGTTCGGCCTCCCAGGTAGACGTTGCCGAGGCTGTCCACGGCCACGTGGCCTTCGGGTTCGTCGCTGCTGCCACCAACGTAGGAACAATACACGAGGCTTCCCAGGGCCGGACTGATTTGCGCGAGCCACGCGTCAGCCGTTCCGCCTTGATAGGAACTCAGAAATGACAGGGAGTTGGTCGGCAGCATGGTGGCGTCGGTTTCGCCCGCGATCCAGATGTTCCCGTCCGCATCACGTTCGAGACTCAACACGATGTTCGAGCCGGTACCACCTGTCTTGCCAAATAGCGTTGACCCCACTAAGGAACTGCCGTCGGCGCTTAGGCGCGTGATAAAGCCATCGCCACCGGTCGAAATCGTCTGGTACGCGCCCGGCGTGGTGGGGTAGTCCGCGCTGCTCGTCGCGCCGGCCACGTAAAGGTCGCCGGACCCGTCCAGGACCATGTCCCAGGCCCAGTCTTTACTGGCTCCGCCAATGACCGTGGAGTAGACCAGGCTGGTGCCCTCGGCGTTCAGGCGTAACGCGAAGACGTTGCGTTCGCCATTCGGGGATTCGTCATAGGCGCCAGGTGTGGTGGGAAAGTCGGAGGAGAAAGTAAAACCGGTTACGTAGGCTTCGCCGGCCGAGTTCACGGCCAACGACATGCCCTGATCGCGATCGGACCCGCCGACGTATGTGGAATAGACAATGTCGCTGCCATCCGGCAGAAACTTTGTGATGAACACATCACGCGAGGCGTTGCCGACTCCTAAGGGTCCGTTGTGGGTTGTGTCATAGGCGCCGGGAGTCGTCGGAAAGTCGTTGGACTCCGTCAATCCGGTGACGTAGATGTTTCCGTCGGGGTCGAGGCCGATGCGGGTTTTTTCCCAGCTTTCTTCGTTGGCGCTGCCGCCGAGGAAGGTGGAGAAAAGAAGTGTTGATCCGTCCGCACTGAGTTTGACCAGGAAAGAATCGGACCCTCCATTGTGGGTCGTGTCGTAGGCGCCTGCCGTGGTCGGAAAACTGGGCGAGGCGGTCAGGCCCAGCACGATCACTTCACCGCTGGCATTGACATAGATGCCGTCCGGCTCTTCATCGCCGGGTCCGCCGAGAAAGGTCGAATAGATGAGTTGCCCTGTGACCCCGTCCAGTTTTGCGATCCACGTGTCGCCGCCGTACTCCGCGGCCGTTCCGCCGTTGAACGTCGTGTCATAGGCGCCTGGCGTCGTCGGAAAATCCGCGGACTGCGTCGTGCCACAGATGTAAATGTCGCCATTACTGTCGGCAACCAAATCCTGATTGATGTCGCCCAGACTGCCGCCAAGGTACGTACTCCAGATGAGCGAGCCGGGGTCATCGGCAATTGCACCCAAGCTGAAAGCGACTGCCACAATGATTGCACCACACCAATGCACCGTCTTCATGGATTGCGCTCCCTTCCGAGAAGTTGAACGAATGTTGCACCCCACCACCGTAGAGTAGCACGTGCCGCGGCAATTGGGAAGGAAGAAGCGGGAGGGATTGGACAGACTGGGTGGAAATACTGTTGTTACTGGAGAAACTTCGCTAGCGTCCTGAGTTTGAGATACCTTCCAAATATGATCCAAACACTTCAGGAAACATTCCCCTTAATCCCCCCCTTCAAAGGGGGAGCGGCCGGATCGAATCCACTGGCGTTTTTGCAGGTTCTCGGCCAACTCTGGATTCCTCTCCCGGAGCACCAATCGAAGCGTCGGCCTTTGTCGGGTCCGTCTTCAAAGGGGACTTTACGCTACCCGTTTCGCATCAATGTTGAGAAGGAATTTGGAATTCAGAATACTAATGTTTCGCGCGCGGGCCCAAATGTCCCAGTTCGTACAGCACCAGACTGGTTCCCACGATGGCCGCAACCTCGGTTCGGAAGGTTGTTTCCCCGAATGAGACAGGGATGGCGCCGACATCAAGGGCTTGCTTCAGTTCGTCGTCGCTGAAATCGCCTTCCGGACCGATCAGAAGCGTAACGTGAGAGTCTTGCAGGGAACTGGAAAGCGACTGGGGTGCGGCATCCTTTGTCGCAATCAGCAGAGGGCCATCCGCACGCGACAGTGCCTGCTCCAATGAATCGGCGACGTCAAAGGTGGGGAGCCATCGCCGGCCGCATTGTTTGCAGGATTCGATCGCCAGTCGTTCCCACTTATCGGACAGGCGCGGCTTCCGTTCCGACCGTTTGGCCCGGAAGAAGACAAACCGGTCCAGACCGATCTCGGTACAGCGGCGTATCACTTCCTCAAGCGATTTGTCGCGGTGTAGCCACCCCATGATGAGCGTCACTTGGGCCGCCGGGCGAGGGACATGGTTTTCGTCGGTCAACTGGATCGTTACGTCACGCCGAGACACGGTCTGGACTTCGCCGTTCCAGGAATGGCCTTGTCCGTCGATCACCTCGACGCGTTCGCCGGGACGTAGGCGAACGACGTGAATGGCATGGTGGGCTTCTTCATCGCGCAGGATGGCAAGCGACGGATTTCCACTCTCCGGAGAAGCGAAGAACCGATGTCGATGCGGCATTTGCGAGAGTCCCCGATTCGGCGTACGTCGCCTGGATTGTAACAAAGAAAGGGGCCTTCGTCCTGGAACGAAGGCCGCCGCGATGTCTGGGTCTGAAAGAAAGGACTATTTATCCGGTGCGGTTTCCGACTTATCCGGTTTGGGGAGTTCCGTTGGTGGAAGCAGTTTTTCTTTTTCCATTGCGGGCTGTTGACCGGGGTGGTCCTCCACTTTCAGCAGATCGCTTCCCATGGTTTCGCCTTCTTGGCGATGCTGTTGGCCGTAATGCTTCTCGTGGGTTTCCCCCATTGTTTTACGGGTCGCGTCCTCGAGGGTGTAAAAGAAATTCTCTCCGGTTCCCGAGTTCAAAACGAGCCGGCCTGTCATCATCACCGGTTCTTCCACGAGATTTACGGCTTCGCCTTTGGTCATCTTGACCAGCATCACGTCCCGCAACGGGGGCGCTTGGCAGAAGTAGCATTCGATGGGAAGGGGGAGGAGCATAAAGTGGGTTGCCTCGCGAAACTGGTCGATCGGTGTCATAAATCCCATCAAATGAACTAGTTGGCCATTCTTTGGCTGAAGTTCTTCGGCGTATTTCGCACCGCTGCGGACGGATCCCTTCGTTTTGCGAAGGACGCCCCAGTCCAACAATTCGGTGCCTTTGTCCGTAGCTTCTTGTTCGTAGGCGCGGCGCAGCGCGTCGAACTTCTCTTGCAAGCCTTCTAGCCGCATGTAGATATTGACGCCTACAACACCGGACAGGATTATGACCACGCCGATGATGGTTCCCAAATCTCTCACAACACGTCGTCTCACGAAATCAGCCTCCAGTTGAAAAAACCGCCAAATACTATAGCATATTTCCTGCCATCAGTGACCAGCGTTGGGTTCGGTTTGGTTTCACCGGGGATGCCGGTCCGCATCGCTTCTGGAACACGCTTCTTGTCAAGTGGTTATGGCTCGGAAAGGTCGCGAGCCACGTCGGTGCGGTAGGCCTGAATCGCGGGGACGATCCCCGCGAACATGCCCATCAACAGTACGGCTGAATACGCCGACACCATGTCCGGACTGGGCCGGAATACGGAGATGGCGAACCCGTACCGGTCGGTGAGGTATCCACTCAACACATAGGTAAGGCCGGTCCCGACGGCCCATCCGGCCACGATGCCCAACAGCGTAACCCAGAACGCTTCGATTAGTACGGCGCCCATGATCTCACCTGCAGCGGCGCCCAGTGCCCGCATGATCGCGAGATCCCGTTTCCGCTGAATGATCGACAGGTACAGGCCGATCAAGATGGAAATCGAAGAAATCACCACCACCAGATATCCAATGGCCAGCAAGACCTGCCGGACGGGTCCGAGGAACTGGTTGTAAAGGGTTTGGATTGCTACGACGGGAATCGCGGCCACGATATTGGGTAGCTCTTTCGATATGCGCCGCAAGAAATCGAAGCGCATGCCGGGACTTTCGAGCACGATCAGCACCGCCGTCACTTCCTTTTCTTCATGCTCGTCGTGATGGTCGTCGGCGTCGGCGTTCGTGTTGCCAACTGATTCGTTTGCCAGTTCCGAAACGGAAGCGCCCCCCGTTAAGCTTGATGTGCCGTATTCATGCTGGTGGACGTCCCAAATCGAATCGAGCGAGCAGAAGACGACCCGGTCGTTCGGGGTGCCGGAAGGTTGCAGGATGCCAACCACGGTATATGGGGAATCCGCGTGCGACTCGACGCCGGCGGCCGAACTCAAGCCGTGGGTGCTTATGAAGGTGTCCCCGACCCGCAATCCCGAGGTCTTCGCCACCTCGCTACCGAGCACGGCTTCGAGGGGCTTTTCAAAAAAGCGGCCCCCTTCCGATCCTTGTACTAATTTGTACGTATTGCGTGCCTGGCCCGTAATCCGATTGGTCCAGTCGTGATTAAAGAGGTCCGTCGTCGTGCCCACGATACGGTACCCGTGAAAGGAATCGCCGAGCGCAATGGGAAAGGCAGCCGACACGTCGGGGTCGGCCTTCAATCGCGTGTACACGTCGTAGGGGATGTTCCCGGCAGGTTGGCCGATAAAGAACACCGCGCTGAGCACCAACTGTTCCGAGCTTCCTTCGGCGCCGACGGCGATGTCGAAAGCCTGGCCCTCTTCCACGAAACGCCGCTCGGTCTCTTCGCGAAGCAATAGCACGGACGTAATCAGTCCCACTCCGAGTGAAACGGAAACAATCGTAAGAATCGTGGTCAGTTTCCGATTCCAGAGATAGTTCCACGCGATGTGCCAGATGGTCATGACGCCACCTCCCGCGCCAGGCCGGTGCAGTCGAATCGTTCCGGCAGACGCGCCGCAATCTCGGCGTCATGGGTGACGAGCAGCAGCGTAAGGCTCTCTTCTTGGCATAATTCGAGGAGCAACTCCATCACTGTATTCGAGGTCTTGGGGTCCAGGCTTCCCGTCGGCTCGTCGGCCACGATGAGCTTTTGTTTGTTGGCCAAGGCCCGCGCGATGGCGACGCGTTGCCGTTCACCCACACTCATGGTCGTGGGGCGATTGTGCATGCGATGCCCCAACCCGACGCGTTCCAGCAATTCCCTCGCGTGAGGGCGCCATTCCTTGTGGGGCCGGGTATCGGAGAACCGCATGCCGAGCATGACGTTTTGCAGCGCGGTGAAAGGTCCGAGCAAGTTAAATGTCTGGAAGACGAATCCAAAGTGTTCGCCTCGGAACCGATCCAGTTGTCCGTGCCGGAGCGTAGTGGTGTCGACGCCGTCGACTTCGATACGGCCCGAATCGGGGCGCAGGAGACCGGTAATCAGATTGAGCATCGTGCTCTTGCCGCAACCGCTAGGGCCCCAGAGCGCCATCTGGATGCCCGGGGGCGCGTGGAAGTGTTCGCAAAGAAACTCGACACCGGGCCCGAGCCGGCGCCGGCAATTCTCCATCGTAACCATGTTGGTACTCCGTCCGGAGGGATACTACGTCGAGCAGCCAGATTCAAAGGGTATGAATTCGGCGCCGCCCTTGTCAATTCGACCGCAGGGTTTTACATGCGCCGCGCCGCTGTGCTAAAACCGGCCCGCCGCTATGGGGACCGGTATCGCGCCCCCGCAACGCCAGGAAGGCTCCATGAACGTAACCCTCGGCATTAACACGGGTTTTGCTATAAATCGATACCCCGAGCCGGACGACTGGGTCGGCGTGGTCGCCGATGAGCTGGGTTTGCACAACGTCCAGTTCACCGCCGACCTGTTGAATCCGTTTCTCCCCGAAGATCTCGTGCGTCGCGAGGCAGACCACATCCGCACCCTGTGCGACAAGAAGTCTATTCGTATGCAGACCACATTTACGTCAGCGTTCACGCGTGTGAACCATCTCATGCACCCGAATCTCGAGATGCAACGGGTGTGGATCGACTGGTTCAAACGGTTTTTTCGGTTGTCGCGCGACCTTGGCGCGGAAGGCGCGGGCAGCCATTTCGGCATCATGTCGGTTCGGGACAACGCCGACCCGGCCATGCGGGAACAGCGAATTCAGCAGGCGGTGGATGCCTGGCGCGAACTTTCCGAGTACGGCGCGGGCATCGGTCTCGAATACATGATCTTCGAGCCCATGTCGATTCCGCGCGAAGTGGCGGAGACGATCCCCGCGACCAGGGACGTCATGCAGCGTTGCGCGGAGAACTTCGCCATTCCGATGTTGCTGTGTCTCGATGTGGATCACGGCGACCTCCAGTCGAGGGATCCCGACGACACCGATCCCCACGCCTGGATTCGCGCATTTGGCACGGTGTCGCCCTGCATCCACATCAAGCAGAGCCTTCGCGACAAGGGCGGCCACTATCCCTTCACGGCAGAATATAATGCACGGGGCAAGATCATCCCGGAAGAGATTTTGAATACGATGCGCGAGGCGGGCGTAGAGAAGTGCACGCTTTTGCTGGAAATCAGCCACCGGGAGCGTTGGCCGAGCGACTACACCGTCGTGTCGGATCTGAAGGAATCGGTCGAGTTTTGGCGTCCGGCAGTCGAAGCCGCAAACGCCGGCTGAGAGCCAGTCGGCCCCTGTTAGCGCGTTTCCATTGAATTTGTACGTCACCAAAGACCAACGGCCGATACGTTCAACGGAGACGGACCAAAAAAAGTAGACGCGGCTGGAAGCCGCGTCTACTTTGGCTACCGGGATTGAGAATCTCCACCCCCAATAAAGTGAATCGCGCTACTCGTTCGTGTGATCCATATGATCCATAGCCCCCATCACGTCCACCACTTCCGGCCAAGGATGGCCCCGGACCACGGCAACATTCTCTCCGCGCGGCGCCCAGATCGTCGGGTCTGTCGGGCCGAAGATCGCCACGGTTCGGCATCCGCAGGCTGCAGCCAGATGCGTCGCGCCGCTGTCGTTGCCGATGTAGACCCGTTGAGCCCAGTTCCCGCGCAAGCGAGACGACCACGGATGTATCCACCAGGCGCGCGTCCGCAGGAAGTCGCAGATCCTCTTCGGCCGGTCCCCGGACCCACTCGACCGTGCGTCCCGCTTCGGTCAACCGTTGCGCCAACTCACGATAGCGGTCCAAGGGCCAATTCTTGCGCGCGCCGCCGCTGCCGGGGTGGATGACGACGTCATGCGGGTCGTCGCCTGGCTCGATGGGAAGCCGAAACGGCGGCAGATTGCCCAAGCCCAGTTGCTCCGCATAGTACTCCGACGCGTGCCGTTGCCAATCCTTGGGTGGTAGCCCCGGATAGATTTGGATTTCTGGAACGCCGCATCGTTCCAGGCCGTTGCGGATGGCCCCATCGTCGTTCATCCAAACAATCGCGCGGTCAAATTGTCCGAGGAATCGGCGCAACCTTTCGTTCGATTCGGCGAACAGAGAGTCGAACCCGATGTCATCGAGGTGGTGGGCGTCCGTCGCGATATCGGAGATAACGGCCAGATTCAGCCGCTCCCGATACCCCGCAAGCACGACCGGCCCCTCTTCTCGAATGCGCAGCAGTGACGGGCAGAACAGCAGAAAGTCGCCGATTCCGCCCGTGTGCACGACAAGCGTTCTGGTATCGATCGTGGGGCTCATGCCGGGGATTGTGGCTCCACCGCGTAGATCACGATTCGCGCCGCGGGGTAGGGCGACAGATCCGCTTTCAAGAGCCGCAGACCCTTCGGTGCGTTGGCGGGATCCAGCAACGGCTTCAGGCCCGGAATCATCTTCGTGGAGTAGCGTTCATCCACGACGAGATAGCGCGCGCCCGCTTCTCGTGCTCTCGCGACAATCTGGGGCAAAGTTTCGTTGGCGGCGGGGCCGGTGGAGGGCATTCCCGCGTAGAACCCGACCTGGGGTTTGCGGCACAGAATCAGTCCCGGCTCGAGATGCTCCTTCATCCATTCGCCCGCGAGTTTGTATTCCACCGGCTGGTACGACATTCGTCCGAACAGCGGCGGAACCGTATTGGCCGCCAGTCCGAACCCGAGAAGCAGAACCAGCGCCGCGATGGGCAAGGCCTGGACCCAACGGGACCGGTGCCGTTCCACCGCGCGCAGGGTCGTGAGCGCGATGCCGCGTGCGGACCACAGGCTGAGGACAATCGCCACGTTCATCACGTAACGCGGTTCGGCATAGGTACTCAGTCCCGCCAGGACGAATTGCACGCCGGCGAAGGCCGCAACCATCCATTCGAGCCGCGTATCGCGCCGGGCTCCTCCTGCCATGAAGAGTCCTGCCCCCGCAAAGAGCAGAAAGAAGGGTCCCAGCATCACAGGCAGGACTTGGCCAAACAACGCCAGAAATGCCTTGGCGGTGTCGGCGCCGCGCTCGACGAAAACGTACTGCAAGGTAGAGGCATTGGCTCGCGAGGTAACGACTGCTTCGCCGGTCACGAGGCGCATGAACACCGCGTAAAGTCCAAGCCAGAAAACGCTCAGTATCACGAAGGGGATCAAGCGCGAGGCCCGTGCGCCCTGTTCGCGGTCCTGAAGAATCAGCGCCACGAACGGAGCCGCAAACCAGAGGAAGATACCTTCGGGTCTCGTGAGATGCAGTCCGAAACACAGCGTCGCCGCGAGGTAGGGCCAGACGCCGCCGGCGCGGATCGTCCGGACCAGGGCCCACAGCGCGCCGAACCAGAGCAAGGACATCAATGCTTCCGGCGCAACCCGGCAGCCGTAATCCACCAGCCAGGGCCACAGGCAGACGGTCAGTACGGCGACCCGGGCGGATGCCCGGCCGTGCATGGCTTCTGAAAAGCGATAGACGGGCCAAACCAGCAGAACGGAAGCGAACAGGGAAACCAGGATGGCCGCCCACTCCAAATCGGGAACGATCAGCCCGGCCAGGGCCGTCAGGGCGGGGTAGAGGACGGGAATCCGCGCGTAGAAATCGAGGAAATGGCCGTCGGAAAAGCGGCGCGCCACCTCCAGGTATTGGATGGAATCGGCGGAATCGATGGCGCGCGGAGACAGCCCAAGAAAGACGAGCCGGCACGCCAGCGCCGCCGCCATCCACAGCGCTACTTCGCCTCGCTTGGGAAATCTGTTGTCCGTCGCATCGTTCACGGAGGGCATGCTACGGCCACGTGGCAGTGAAATCAATTGGTTCGAATTCAGCAGGTAGAAAGACGAGACAGCACTATGGACGCTATGGACAAAATGGACGCTATGGACGCAGTAGTTTCCTATCCGATTCGTCCATATTGTCTATGTCGTCCATGCTGTCGATACTGCTCCGTGATTTGTGGGGGGCGTTCTTAGCATCGGGACTACGACGTGATGTAGGTGTCGATGGCCTCGCGCAACGTCTTCAGGATCCATGCGCGCTTGGCGTCGTCGGTTTCCAGGAGCGTCATGCGGAACCCATCGTGATTGCACTGGAACCCTGTCAACGGCACCACGACGATCCCCGTCGATCCCATGAGGTAGTAAACGAACCGCTTGTCCGGCGCCACGTTCTTGACCAGCTCTTCGATTCGCGCTTTGATCTTTGGGTCGGCGATGGCAAGCGTCTGGTTCTGGTTCAATACCCCGTCTTTGAACATCACCGTGAAGTAGAAGGCGCCGCCGGGTTTATTCGTGATGACGGCGTCACACCCTTCAAAGGCAGCCATGGCTTCGTTGGCGCGCCCGTCGAACAGGGTTTCGCGTTTGGTCAAGTGGTCCAAATACCGCGCGTCGCCCATGACCAGCGGGATGGACATTTGCGGCATGGTGGTGGACGAGACTTCAAGCCGTTTGGCCGCCAGCAGGCTGTTCACATAGGTCGCGAAGTTTTCGTCCTTGTCCTTGTTCAACACTTCGAGCCAGCCGCAGCGGGAGCCGGGCCACGGATACTCCTTACTGATGCCGCGCATGGCGATGGCCGGCACGTCGCCGATCCATTCGCTCATGTGCAACCGCGGGCCGCCGTTGTACACGATGTGCACGTAGATCTCGTCCGTTACCATGAACAATTTGTGCTCGCGCGCGATCTGCGCGATCTCTTCCAGCAGCTCCCGGGGATACACGGCGCCCGTCGGGTTGTCCGGAGACAGGATCAGAATCCCCGCGATGGAGTCGTTGTACTTGACCTTGTTGCGGATGTCGTCCACGTCCGGCAGCCAGCCATTATGTGGGTCCAGGTTGTACGTGACGTGGTTGTACCCCGAGTGGGCTGCTTCCGCTGAGGAATGGGTGCTGTACGCGGGCGAAGGTCCCAGCACGCGCGCTTCCCGGCGCAGGAAGCCGTAGACCTTGCTGACCGCGTCCCCGAGACCATTGAAGAACAGGATGTCGTCGGCGGTAACGTGGACGCTGCCTTCGCGCGCGTTCACGTGGGACGCGAGAAACTCGCGGGTTTCCGGCACGCCCGCGGAATCGCAATAGCCCCAGGCGTCGTGGCGTTCCACGAGTTCGTGGACGATCTCGCGGATCCACGGCGCCACCTGTTCGCCCTTTTGAACCGGATCACCGATATTTTCCCAGGTAATTTCCTGGCCCATGGCGCGGATCTGTTTCGCCACCGCCACGATTTCCCGGATCTCGTAGCTCAGACTCCCCGCGCCCATATGTACGATATTGCGTCTCATGAATGCTCCAACCTGTCGATTACTGCCATGCCCGTTCGATTCGGTGCGTTACACCCCTGATCCCCATTCGGCGGAAAACGGTTTCATTGCTGGGACAGAAAGTATGCGCACGGGCCGGACCCGGCAAGTGAATAGCCCGATATGCTACGGGGATTCGGGGGAGAATTCAATGTCGGTGATGGAGGGAAGTAGTGCGGATTGGAGGTGGACTGGGGCGGGGGGAATAGGGAATCATTCGTTAAGTCGCGATCCTTCCCCCTGCCTCACGTCTCCCAGTCCGTGAACCGCCTTCTTGTCAGAAGGTACAAGAAGAACGGCGCGCCGATCAGCGACGTAATGATCCCAATCGGCGTCTCCCCGGTCATGAATTTTCGGGCAACGATGTCGCAGGTGCAGAGGAAGGCGCCGCCGGCGACCATGCTGACCGGCATGAGTACGCGGTGGCGAGAGCCGGTGACGGTGCGGACGGCGTGGGGGACGATGAGTCCGACGAACCCGATGGGACCAACCTTGGACACGATGATGCCGGTCATGAGGGAGCACACGAGGAAGGTGGTCAGTTGCAGGCGGCGGACATTGACGCCGCGGCCGGCGGCCATCTCTTCGCCGAACCCGAGTTGGTCGAACTTGGGGGCTTGTGCGAGGAGCACGATGGAGCAGGGGACCACGCCGATGAGCAGCGTCACGACGGGCTCGAAACCGATCACGTCGACGCCACCCATGAGCCAGCGATCCATGTTGACCAATTGTTCGGGCCTTGCGAGGTAGCGCAGAAAGAGGATGCCGGAACCCGCAAGCAGCCCCAGCGTCACGCCAGCGAGCAGCAGGACGGACGGCGCCATGCGGGTTTTCCGCGTTGCCATTCCGTAAATCAGGAGCACGTCAAACGTGGCGAAGGTGAAGGCCGAGGCTTGCACGTGGGAGAACCCGGCGAATTCGAAGGTGGACAGGCTGGCCGTGCTGAAGATCGTCGCGGCGAAGGCCCCGAAGGCGCCAAAGCTGTCGATGCCGAGGGTATACGGTGTCG
Organism: Candidatus Hydrogenedentota bacterium; assembly: GCA_963745075.1. Classification (GTDB taxonomy): domain Bacteria; phylum Hydrogenedentota; class Hydrogenedentia; order Hydrogenedentales; family SLHB01; genus JAHDWY01. The sequence continues at coordinate 32,189 of CAVUWV010000033.1, forward strand.
CCAGGGGGTTGCGCAGAAGGGCCTGAAACGAACACCCAGCCAGCGTGAGACCGCAGCCCACGATCAGCGCCACGAGCGTACGCGGCAGGCGCTGGTTCACCAGAATGCTGAGCGCGGGGGAGTCGTTTAGCGTCGCGCCCGCCCGCCATTCGGCGAGGATTCGGGCGACGCTCAGGTTCTCGGTGCCGATCAGAAGGCTCGCAAGTACCAGCAACACCGAGCCGACGGCAACTGCGACGGTGAGACCTGTGCGCGTTCGGCGAATCATGTCCGGGTCTCCGCGGGTTCCTCAGCCGTGATAAGCGGTGCGCCGGTCAAGGGATGTTGGCACACGCGAATCGGCGCGTCGTAGGCTTGGGAAAGCAGCGCTTCCGTCAATACGTCCGCCGGTTCACCGGACGCGATGAGTTCCGTGGACGTGTGGGATAACAGAAACAGTTGATCGCAGAAGCGCGCGGCGAGGTTCAGATCGTGGGTCACCACGCCGATGCCGTATCCTTCCGATGCCAGTCGCCGCAGTAGTGCAAAGATTTCGATCTGATGGTGCACATCCAGCGCGGAGGTGGGTTCATCCAGCAACAGCAGGTCCGGCTCCTGCGCCAGCACGCTGGCCAACAAGACACGTTGCCGTTCGCCCCCGGACAGCGACATGAAATTACGGCTGTGCAGGTCAGACGTTCCGGTGTCGCGCAAGCACCGTTCCGCCACGGTCCGATCGTGCGGTTGCAGCGACCCCAGCGCACCAAGATGGGGGTAACGTCCCAGACAAACGACCTCGAACACGGTCAGTGAAAACACGGGGTTCACCAGTTGGGGCAGGAATCCCATAATGCGGGCACGCTGCCGGTTGGATACGGTGTTGAGGCGTTGGTTGTCGATGAATACGTTGCCCATGCGTGGTCGCAGCAATCCCCCCAGCACCCGGAGTAATGTGCTTTTCCCGGAACCGTTCGGACCGACGAGGCCCGTGATCGCCCCGCTCCGGACCGTTGCCGAAATGCCGGCGAAGACATCCGTGCCCGGCTCGTAGGAGAACGTCACGTTTTCAGAATGAAGCACCCGCGTCATGGCGTGGGGGTTTCCGCATCTGGGTGCAGCCAGCGCGCCATCTGCACCGCAATGAGCGCGATCCGTGGCCCGGGCCGCAAGGCGTAGGAGTCTTCGAACATGTAGATTCTGTCGTGTTCCACGGCCGGTAGCGACGGCAGCGCGTTCCAGTCGTCACGATACCGTTGCAGTTCTTCCTTGGAGAGGTTTTCGCCGGCGTGAAACTCGATGATGATGTCCGGCGCGCGCAACACCACCGACTCTTTTGACGCCTCAAAGTAGTCTGTGGCTTGATCGCCAAAAATGTTTTCCCCGCCCGCAACGTCCAGCATTTCGGATAAGAACGACTTATTGCCGACGGTGAACAGATTATTCAGATCGTGGCTGGACCGCGTGTTGATGAGCAACACCTTCGGCTGGGGAAGGCCGGCCACCGCGTTACGAACGGCGTCAAGTTCACCCTGGATACGATTCCAAAGCGCGGCCGCCTTATCCGGACAGCCCAGAGCGTCGCCAATGCGTTCGATGCCCGACTGGATGGTCGCCAGATTGTCCATGTGGGCGTGCAGCACGGGAATGCCGTTCTGTTTTGCGAGATCCGCGACTTTCTCGTGCTGGCCCGGGAGAATGATCAGTCCCGGCGCCAGCATGGTGATCTTTTCCAAGTTTGGATCGATATATCCGCCCACGACCGGTAACGATTTCACCTCCGGCGGATAGTCGCTGTACGACGATACAGCGATGACCCGGTCCCCCTGACCCAGCGCAAATACCGTTTCCGTAATGTTCGGCGACATCGTAATGATGCCATGCCGCGCGTGTGACGTATCGTTGGTCTTGGGCGAACACCCCGCGCATGCCCACAGCATTCCGAGCATGACGCACAAGCCACTGCTCAGAATGCCACGGTGCATATCCGATAGTTCCTTAGGTTGGGTCTCCGCGTTAGCGAAGCTTTCCGATACGCACCGCTACGTCGCTGGCGAACCGCCGGATCAGTTCCTGGGCGAAGTCAGCAGTATCTCGTTCCGTATCCTCGATTAGCGGCGTGAGATCCATGGCGAAGTTGATGCCCGTGGTCACATCCGTCGCGTGAGATGCGTGATACGTGGCGTGGGCGCGCCGTCGGCCCATCGTGGCGAGGTCGTAACGTTTGCCACCCGCGATTTGCGAATCGAACACGCCCAGCAACGCGGCCTGCAAGTTTTCGTGGGTCGAGCAATCGAAGGCCACCTTGTCGGTGTCGACCATCCAATCCAAATCGCGCCAGACCTCGCAGCCATACAATGCCTTGGGGCGTTCGTCGGCGGGAAGACTCCGGACAGCCTCGATGACCTTCAGCGTGACGCCGACGTGGGTATCGTGCTTGTCCGTGAGGTTGTGCGTGTAGACCACCTCGGGTGTCGTGGCGCGCAGAATTTTGACGAAATCTTCGACCGGCCGTTTGTCGGATCCGTCCTTGACGGCCTTGCTCGGATAGTCGAGCATCACTTGTGCAGAGTATTCGCCCACGACCGCGGCTTTGAACTGCTCCTTGATGCGGACGGTGCGCATCTCCTCATCGGTGTAGTCCTTGTATACGTCATCTCGTGGCGAACCGCTTCCGTCGGTCACGACGACGCCGCAGTACCATTGGTCGTCCTGTTGAAAGCACTTGATGATGCCGTCGTACGCCATGATCTCGAGAATCATCCTGATGCGCTCCGATGGCGATATGGGTGGTCCGTGCGAGGGCTTCCTCGGCCGGCAAGTGATCGGGCACAAAAACCTGTGCGCCTTCGAGTGTAAACTTCATTCTTCCTCTCCTATCCGCCGTCGTATGAAGCGGTTGCTGTTAAAAACAGGAGTTCATCCCTTCTAGCGAAACATCCCCCTTGATCCCCCTTCAAAGGGGGAATTGTACTCAACCCCGTCGATTGGTGGTGGTTCCGCGCTACGCGTGAAACCTATGCCTTCGCTCGCCAAGAACACAACGCAAAGGGTTGTACGGAATTCCCCCGTTGAAGGGGGATCAAGGGGGATGTTTCTTACCGTTTTCATAGTCGAACGGTCCTTCCTCAATAGCGCGAAATTCTGTCTGGTGTCTGGCCGATCGCCGGCAAACTCGCGGCGGCGATGGACTGCCCGACGCGGCGGGCTTTTTCATCCGGCAATTGTACTTCGATCCGTTTGGCCAGTTCCGGGAATTCCGCATTCAGCACCTCGTTGGCGCCGTTGACGATCAGGTCGCCGCCTTTGCCGGAAGTGCAGCGTCCTAGCACCAACACGTGCTTCAGTTCGTAGAAGTCGGCGTAATGTGCGATTCCGTAGCCCATATAGACGCCCATGCTGCGCCAGATGCTGGTCGCGCCTTCGTGCCCGGCTTCGAGCTTCTCCTGAACCGCTTTCAACTTTTCCGCGTCCGTCACGTCTGCTGGCAACTCGATACCGGCCTTCGGTGCCAACCGGAACACGCATTGCTGCGAAAAGTACAGCGCGCCGACCCCGGCATCGCCGGACCACTCATCCTTCGGTGCGTCCGGACTGTAGTCGATGGGCGCGAAGGCCAACTCATTCAACCAGCCCGTAATGTTACCGTCCATGGTAACGTACCCGCCGGCCTCGCTCGAACCGAGGGCGATCCCCAGAACGCCGTTATCTTCGAGCGACATCGATCCGGCCAGTGCCGTCACTTCGCCGTCATTGACGATCTCGAGCGGCACGCCCATTTCGTCGCGGATGCGCAGAAAGAGCGTGTGCACCTCTTCGAAGCGATCTTTGGGGATGCCCCGGAACAACGACGCGATCATGGGGCGATTGTTGATGTACACGCCGGCGGAGCTGCCGCCGATGGCATCCACACGCTCCATCTTGGACGCGGCGGTCTTCAACGCTTTCATCACTTCGTTGTAGTGGTATGTCGGATCCGTCTGCTTGCGCGGTTCCCAGACCACTTCTTCGCTGAACACGGCTTTGCCCTCAACGACCGCGGACACCTTTCGGTCCGACGCGCCCAGGTCGAACCCGATCCGGCAGCCGTCCAGGTGACGGCCCAAAGCCTGCGTCGTTTCGTTTTCGGGCGGCACGTCGCCGGCGTCGCAGGGGACAACGGTAAACGTCTGTTCGTAGACGTCCTCGCCCATGAACGTATAGTCGAATTCGTGTTCACCGCCCGGCGCGTAGACCTTCGCGAGATGTTCGCCAATGCTGTGCGGACCCCCGACGTACACTTTCCAGCCGCCCCGTTGCCACAGCAGGAATTTCAAGAGCCGCTCCACGTAGAACAAGTTTGCGCCCGCGCGGCCGTGGCCTTCCGGGAACACCACCGTTTCGTAGCGCGACACCGAGCCGTCGGCCCGTTCCAGACCCAGCACCAGCGGGACCCCCGTCCCGGATGCTTCCACTTCGGCTCGAAACGCCTTGTTCGCCAGCACGGCAGGACGAAACCCCTCGTCCAGCGGCGGCACAAATCTGGGTTTGACGAGTTTGAATTCTTGAGACATTGAAACGACCCCTTCCAAGGCAAAACGCCTGATACGTAGACGGTTTGCGAGATCATAGCATATGGACGAACGTTGCGGAAAACGCGCGTTAGGCTGTGGGCCTGCGTCATGCAAATGGAATTTGCCGATTTCCCTCGCCTTTCCGGGGCCTTTATGTACACGAACCTCTACAATTGCAGGATTGAACCGAAAACAAGGGCTTTTCCATGTCCTTCGTCTGGCAATACGTGCGTGCGTCGTGGTAATCGGGCCTCTTTCAAGATGTGTTCTGGACCAAAGCCAGGAACCGAGGTTGCCCCACATGAATCCGTCAATTAGACCCCTTTCTATTCCTGAGACCGGAGGATTACATATGACGGATCGCACTGCGGAGCCCAGCTACGGATTCCTCCAGGGATTCACGCCAGGGAATCACGCCAGGGAATTGCCCAGGGAATTCGCGCCCGAGAACACGGCCCGGAGACTTCGCCCGACAATGATGCCCGACAACGGTGTCTCCTACCGTAAACCTGCGGCGGTGCCAAGCCGCCGAAGTGGCCCGAAGGGGTTTAATAACCACCCGGTTCAATCCCACACATACCGTTCGTCAAACGCGACGCCATGCCGTTGCAACAACTTCCGGTGTCGTGTGCGCGCCTCTTTCTCGATTTTCCGCTTCATTGCCGACGAACCAACAGATCCCCCGTGGATTCGGGATTCGCGAATGGCCTTATTCACCCCCTTCAGGGGATTCTTGGTGTGGGGCATACCGGAATCCCGGGTAGTCCCACCTTCGGCGTGACAACCCGGGGCTATGAGTATGGAGGCCCTTCGGGCCACTTCGCGGCTTCGCGCCGCCGAGCGTGCGAAGAGCGCACGCCGATGTTGCGGTAATAGGGCCTCTACGTGTTCTGGCGAAAACCCACAAATCTGACGTGGGCTCTTAAGGTGTTGGAGTGCTTGTAGTTGCGGCGGGCGACATTCGTTCGAGCAAAAATCGAATCACGACCAGTTTGTCCACCCACAACTGACGATCGGTCAAGTCTTTCCCCCGGGGAAACCAGTGTTCGATCGCAAAATGTCGGATGTCGAAGGGTTCGCCGCCGGGTAATTTCTTCATCTGCATTAACTCATTCACGGGAACGTGCAATTCATCGGCTCGTTGGCGCAGGGCCTGCTCCACATAGAACCGGTCGATGAATCCGCCGTATTGGAGCACGAAGAGGAAATTCCAGACGGCGAGCACGGACACGACGATCACCGGCCAGCGCATGCGCCACGGCGCGGCTGTGAGGATTTGGGCCATGCCGACTGCAAACAACGGCGTGCAGTTCACCATGCGCCGCATGCCGAAACTCCACCCGGCGGCCGGCACGACCGAATTGATGTAGAGCTGCGCGACGAACGCCGCCGCCAAGGCGATCCAGCACACCCGGTTCGACTTGGGCCACAGACACAAACCGGCCATGGCGACCGCGCAAAAGGGCGTCCACGTAATTAACCCGGAGGACCGCGAGAACAGCGTGCCCCTTACATCCGGGTGAAGCCAATCGACAAAACCTCCGCCTTGGGGGATGGTCAGAAACGTGCCAAAGACGATCTTCCACGCGATCATCTGCGGCGCAAACCCCACGATGGATGCTAGCCCGCAGACGGCCAACGGTGCGAATCCCCGCCACCGTAAGCGCCACAGCAGGTCGATTGCCGGGATCAAGGCAAAGGCCGCGTTCTGCCACCGCACGAGCGCCGCTACTCCCAACGCGAGTCCGACGACAATCCAGGCCCAAACGTTCGTGTGGAGCCGGAGCCGCGCCCAAAGCAGCAGAAACAACGCTACCGAAAAGAACGAACACGCATGGGCCATGGCGATCTGGGCGCAGGTATAATACAGCGCGGGAGAACACGCCCAAGCCGCGAATGCGCCGATCGCGCTTTGCGGTTGGCTAAACCAGGTCCGAAGCAAGAGGTAGGTCAACACCAAGCCCAGGATCCCGTAGAACGTGTTCGCGAAGAACACCGCCGCGTGGTAGGGAGCGGTGAACCCGTCGGCACTGACTCCGCTTTCCAGCGCAATCCCATGAGCCACGCCGATGAACGGTGTCCAAAGCAGCCCCGGGCCGATCGAGAACAGATTGGGGAGGTGACCGGTTTCCGTGCGCGCGCCGTCGGGATTCATAAGGGAACCCTTCGTGTACGTCGCACCGGCGTTCAAGGTGCGGTATTCGTTCGCGAACTGGAGATCGTGGTCGAAGAGCAGGGAGTGGACCCACGCGTAGTAGCCCACGGGATCGGCGCCCGCGATACGCTGCGTCACGGGCTTGTAAACCCCGAGGCCGATGAACGCACCCGCGTACAGCAGACCGGCTACCACCAATCCCGCCACGTACTTATCGAGCCATTTGCGCTTCTGCGGCGTCGCTGATTCTAGTGCCGCGTCAGCCGAGGACATAATAGGAAAGGATGACCAGAACCGCGAGTGCGATCCGGTAGTACCCGAAGGCCTTAAAATCGTGCTGCTGTATGTAGCGCATGAGAAACGCTATGGCTGCGTAGGCCGTCAGAAACGAAACCGTGCAACCGAGCCCGATCGCGACCCATTGCGCTCCGGTAAACGAGAGTCCACTCTTGGCCACCGTGAGCACCGTCGCCCCCAACATTGTCGGAATGGCGAGGAAGAAGGAAAACTCCGCCGCCGCCGCCCGACTTGCGCCGAGGAGCATCGCGCCGATAATCGTGGCTGCCGACCGGGAGGTTCCGGGAAACATGGCGAGACACTGGAAGAAACCGATGGCGATCGCAGTCGGGAATTTAATGTCATGAACGCTGGCGAACCGCATGGGAAGATGTCGCCGCTCGATGAGAACGAGGATGATTCCGCCAATGAGCAAAGCGATTGCCACGGGAATCTCGTGCGTAAGTTTTTCCTCGATGATGTCGTTGAACATCAGGCCGAGGACGACCGCCGGCACGACCGCGACGGCAATGTTGAACCAGAGCAGCACGATGGCTTGACGATGGGCCGCGTCACCCGAAAACGGCCAGAGCATCTTCCAGAAATACACGACTACGGCCAGAATAGCCGGCAATTGAATGATCACCATGAAAGCAAAGCGAAACGACGACGCCGGATCGTTGCTCAGCGGGAGAAACGACTCGACAATGATCAGATGCCCGGTACTGCTGATGGGCAGGAATTCCGTCACGCCTTCGACGATGGATAGCAAGATGGCGTTGAGATACAGCACAGACGAATCCTTCTGAACTAAGGGGAATCTTGCGACAACCGGCGTATCTTACCATTCCTGCGGCGCGGATGGTACGAGGACTTCTATCGAAACGGGAGATCGATATTGTCGTTGTCGAGATACACGTAGTCGTCCGGATTGGGCGGTTCCCAGCGATATAGTTTCAAGTCACATCGATCCTCGGCATCAAACCGGACGCCCTCTTTCTCCAGCATGATGCGTTGCAGATGGGGCCGCTCGACGTCACCCCGTCCGCTGATGGCGCCCCGGTGGTTGATGACTCGCTGCCAGGGCACGTTTTCCCGTTTGCACGCCCGTAGGGCATATCCCACGGCGCGCGCCGCCCTCGGCGCGCCGAGAATCGTCGCAATCTGGCCGTAGGTCATCACCCGTCCCTTCGGGATCGCGCGGACAAGCCGGTACACGGCTTCATAAAAGCTGTCGGGTTCGCTCACGTGGGACCTCCTTTTCACTGCACCATAGCACGATCGCTGTGCGTGCGAGCTTCTCTAATGGATTTCTAATGAGTCCCTCGTCTCCGGCTAATGGGCGCCACGTACCGTTCCCTTGTCTTACCGCTTATGACTACCTGTCGAAACGTGTTGGGGTTGACAAAATGGAAGGGGAAAAGTATGTCCAATCGAAAGGGATTCACGCTCATCGAGTTGCTCGTCGTCATCGCGATTATCGGTATTCTGGCGGCCGTATTGCTGCCCGCTTTGGCGCGCGCCCGCGAGGCGGCTCGCCGGGCCAGTTGTCAGAATAACCTGAAGCAGTTGGGCCTTGTAATGAAGATGTATGCGAACGAAGCGCGGGGCGAGAGTTTTCCGGAATTGCAGAAGACCATGCCCGGGTTCAACAACGACTTGCAGGGGTTCGAAGTGCCGGAAGTGTACCCGGAATACCTGTCGGATCCCTTCGTGATGATTTGTCCGTCGGATACGCACGCCGACTCCAGTGCCTGGGGCGCCGACGTACTGGACATGGAGGACGGTATGAATCAGATCCAGGGGCTGATCGCGTCAGGCAACGCGACGTTGGACTGCGTGCTCGCGCATCTGAGCTACCCGCGGTCGTACATGTATTTCGGCTACGCCGTCCAGCACGGATCGACCGCGCGCCTGACGTGGAAAGCGGTGGAGAAAGTGCGTAAGAACGCACGCGCCGCGAGTGACTACGTCGCCCTCGATTTGGGCGCCGGTTGCCCCTATAACACCGCCGACTATGAAGACGGGGGGTTCCCGGGCGTGTTTCGCATGAATCCCGATACCCCGACGCAGATCGACCTCACCGGCGAAGACCCGGAAGAGCGCGTCGTGGGATTCGACAGCTTGAATACTCCGATTCTTGGGCCCGATTCCGTGCAACGGCTGCGCGAAGGCGTGGAGCGCTTTCTCATTACCGACATCAACAACCCGTCGGGAAGCGCCAAGGGCCAGAGCGAATTGCCGGTGCTCGTCGATGCGTGGGGATTGACCAAAAAGCTGAGTTCAACGGTTGACGATTCGCGTGCCGGTGCCATCGGCACGTTCAACCATCTTCCCGGCGGTTCCAACGTGCTGTACATGGACGGGCACGTCAAATTCATCAAATACTCACCGTCCGGTGGCGAGTTCCCCGTGACGGGCTATTCCGATCCATACATTGAGAAAATCCAGGGCTGGTCCTCGCACATTGCGGAAGGAACCGCCGGATAACTGGAATCATCGCGCCTCGTCACCATAGCGAAGATAGACGTGGGAGCGCGGAAAGAAAAGTCCGCGCTCCCGCCTACAGACTCGTTCTCAAGCGCGCTCTCTACGTAACTTCGGGTGCGGGGCCATCATTACGAGCAATGTCACGGGCTCGTCGCTGTTGTTGACCACCCCATGCAATACGCCGGCGGGCGCGATGGCTACGTGGCCGGGCGGCAAGGCATGCGTTTCATCATCCAATTGAACGTGACACGTTCCCTGCAGGGCATGGTATATCTTGTCCTCGTCATGGTGAACGTGCGGCCGCTGGGACTGGCCCGGCAGCAGGCAATACACGTCACAAAACAGGCGATATGATTCGTACAGATTCACCTTGTTCAGTTTATCTTCGGAGAATTTGGCCGCCGCCTGGGTGTCCCAAATCAACGGATGCGTATCCACGATTGATTGTCTCCGCTTATTGATTCTTTTGTTCTTCCCGCTTTTTCAGTTGCTCGTGCATCGTTTTTTCGAAGCCCGGGAGATCTTCCAGCCGCAGCAGGACCAGGTAGTGCAGCCCCAATCCGTGTAGTTGCGGTGTGCTGGTCCGCTTGTGCGGCGACGGTCCCTGGCCCACGAAGGACAAGGTGTGCGTCTCGTCCGCCGTCAAGTCGTGTACGTCAAACCGGGTCCACACCGGGTCAAGACCCTCGCGACAAAAATCGATGGGACCGCCGATGGCTGTGCCGTCCAGGCTGACCTGATAGACTCCCCCGATGAATCCATAGTCCATCACCGCGTTGATCTGATACCGCCCATCTTCCGGAACCGTAAAATCCACCTCGACGGTCCCGGTCGGTGTAAACCCGATGTACTGGATTCCTTCGTCGGTTTTGGAAAGCCCCATGGCGGGTTCTGCCCGGGCTTCCAACGTGCCGGCCGGAACGACCCGATACGGTGCGACGCGATCGCGGGCGGGCGGTAAGGGTTCCGTGATTTGGATAGGTGGCGACTGGTACCAGAACGCGACGCCGCTGACGAAGTCCTGCCGGGGCAGAGTCTGTCCGAGATGTTCCGCGGCCCGCGTGAATATGCTTCCCCGGGTTTCCATCTGCACGCGCAACGACTTCTTGAACGGGATCGGGTCCGGCAAGTGCCAGCGGTATGCGGTCACCCGATCCCCCGCAAAATAGCCGTCCCACAGGGATACGCCGAAGTAGGGGGTGTCGAACTTGCGGAACCCCCATGCGTCGCAGAAGTAGTCCTCCGTGCCGGTACCGCTGAGCGACGGGTATTCCTCGCCGTCTACGTAGAACCGGTCGTCGCCTTCGCCGAACCAGCCAATCTCGGCCATGTGGTCGGACAACACCGTGCCCACGTATTGACCGTGGCCTTGCGTGTCGAGCAAGACAAAGTCCTCGGGCCCGGTCGGATTTTCCTGGTGGTACCGGGCGTGGAAATAGACGGTGTCGTCCGGGAGACTGTCGTGCTTCTCCCAGTCCACATAATAGTAGAAGGAATCCGTATCGTATTCGCCTTCATTGGCGACCGTCACTCGCGCATGTTTCTTGAAGGGCATGCGCCAGTAACAGCTCCGGGCGCGGCCCTCGGACGAAACGACGGCCACCGCCGACTCGTAGTCCTCCCAGGCGGCGTGGCCCACCCCGAAGAAATCGCCGAGGGGAACCTGGACGCTGGGGTGCTCGGCGCCGTCGTAGTAGACGCGCAGCACGTGCGTGCGGCCATGGAACAGGTCAAGGGTACCGATCGTGCACCAAATGTGGGTAATCACGCCCGGTCCTTCCAAATCCGCGATCGTCAGTTCTTCTCCCGCGGGAATCGGACGTGCGTCGCCGTTCTTCGTCAAGTCCTCGTTGGCGCTGCTGGAGCGCTGCGGCACGAAGTCAAGTTGGCGCGTAACCGAATCCAGAATCGATTCAGCGGGTGTGGGCTGGTTTGCTGCCAGGAAAACGAGCACTACCGCAACGCGTGGCACCCAGCCGCCGATCAAGTTCCGCCGTGCAATCATGAAAAACCCCCTCGTTAGAATGTTGTGTTTCTGGGAATTGTATGCGGCGGGACCGGCGATGTCACGTCGGCAATTTCCGGTAACGCGATCTTCTGCTCACGATCCGGGCGCCAATTCGTAATCGGACTCTGGTGGAGCCTCCGGCGGAGCAGGCCAATTTCGCAAGCACCATCGAATAATAGGGATGCCCGCGACGGCGACCGGTGCGATCGCCAATTCGATCCACCACATGGAGATCCGGCCCATACTCCCGGACAGGTGAATCCAACCTGCAATCGTGTCGACAACCGTCATGATGAGGAATCCATACCAGAAGAACGCCCATCGGCGTTGCGCCACACCCAGTAGGACGAGCACACGTGCGGATGTGTGGCACAGGATGGCCAGGACCCGTTCGACGGGTCCGATGAGCCAGAGCACGGACGTTGACGCCCCCAGATACGCGGTCATCACCTTGGTGAGATCCGTTCCGGGCACGCCCGCGAGCGATACGACCACCTGTGTGCCCGCAACAAAACCCAGCAGGATCGCTTCGAACGCTCCGGCGCCAATCCCCACGGCGACCGCACGGTCGCCGGTTCGGGTCATTTGCCGCCACTTCCACGCGAACGCGAGCGTGATCCCGATTTCGAAGATCCCGGTGAGGAGCCCGATGTAAATGCTGCCGGCCGCGATATACAGGTCATGGGGAAGCGCGCTCTTAAGTAAACCCAGGATTGGTTCATTCAGCGCGACGGCCCAAAGAATCTTGAGGGCCACGCCGACGGCCCAAATTCCGGCGCCGACCCAAAACCAACGAAGACGAATAGCGGTCTTTCGTTCCCAGCCGATTACGAAGATAAGCGCGACCAGTACCATCAGCGGTCCGGACGCCAGCAACGCGTAGTAGGTGCGTTCCGGAGGTATTTCGACCACAACGAGGTGCCATTGTCCGGCGCAGTCCTCGGCGTCCATGGAGATCTCGACCGAACCCGCCGGCGCCGTGAACGTTCCCGCGGCGGCCTTGGACGACGGGCTCAACGACGCCTCGAACAGTCCGAAGCCATTGGCGCCGGCCGCGCGAAAGTACACGGTGCCCTGGTTCAGATTCCCCATCGCTTGATAACCGAGTTGGACCGTGTTTCCCGGCGAATCAAACGTGAAGGTGGCTTTGTCGTTCTCCGGATCGGGGCCGTATTCCTGGCGCTTGTCGAGCAGCGTGTCGGCTCGTGAGACGAGTGGAGCCACGAGAGACAGGATTGCCAGCAGCAAGAGCGTGCGCACGGTGTAGGTCATCAACCTCTCCCCCAAACCAGACTATTTCCGGTCGGCTCGGCGTCAACCGGATTATATCACGCGGCAAACGGCGCGCCGGGCGCCTCAGAATTTCCCCTGCTCGGTGGGCCAATCCTTTCCCGTATACCCCTGCATTCGGGCCACGTAGAGCCGTTTGACGATGATTCCCTCGCGCTGGACGTTGACCGTCTCGACAATCTCGCCCGATGCGAAGAAACCGTTGGCGACCATATACGTGACGAACGCCAACGCCTTTAATTGACCCCCACCCGTTACGAACAGGCCGTCCCGCCCGGTGAGTTCATCCCATCCATCCCAGAGATCGTATTGGTTGAGACGCCTGTCGCCGACATTCATGCAATAAGCACGTGGACGGCCCTTCGTATAAAAGGCCGACCATGCAGTCAGTTGATACCGATCGCTGAACGGAAAGGGATCGTTGTCCGTCCCGGCTCCGATGTGACGGGACAGGGCCGCACCCAGTTCACGGCCGCCCCGGAGTGCGTTGGTGGGGTCCATGTCAGGGTCAATCGTCACGGGACCGACGTGAATTCGTGACGGTTGGCCCTCGGCGTTCACCGTTTGGTCCGCCATGACGTAGAGCAGGTCCGTCGAGCGCGTGGCGAGCCCCATGACGGCCCCCAACGCGAGACCCGCGACCAAGGTGCGACGAATTCCCCGCCGCCGGTCCCGTTCCCGCCACATCCAGGCGAGGGCCGGGGCTCCCGCGATATAGGCGCATACGGGCCAGTTTGGTTCGGGGGCGTGCGTGATGGATATGAACAGGTACGCGCCGAATATCGAAAGAAAGGCCAGGGACAACAAGGCGGCATCTCTATCGCGCTTGAAGTGCGCAATACATTTGCCCACGGCCCATACCATGAACCCCAGGAGGATCGGGGACGCGACTCCCAATTGGCCCCCGAAGAACTGGGCCACGTGCTCAAGCGCGGTCGCGGGACGGAATGTGCCGGATGCGCCGATGCTGGCCGTATGGCGGAACGAAATCCAGTCGTGGGTCCAATTCCAGTACAAGACGCCGGCGGTACAGGCCAAGGTTAGAACGAGCGCGACGTAAGGGCCCGGTTTTCGCCAGTGCGTCCGGTCCACGAATGTCAGGTACAGAACGAACGCCAACGGAAGCAGGACCATAGTGTATTTCGCGAGTAACCCGAACCCGAGGGCCACGCCGGTGACCCACCAGTATCTGGGCTCGCCATTGACCGCGCGGTGAAACGCGTAGAGCGCCGCAGCCCAGGAGAGGCAAAGCAACGGATCAATCGTCATGAGCACGGAACCCGCCCACATGGCAGGCATCGCCATCGTAATCAATGCGGCCAGGAGGGCCGTACGCTCTTGTTTGGCGATGCGAAGCGTCAATCCGTAGATAAGTGCGACCGTCACGGACGAACAAATCACCGCTCCCGAACGGATCGCCCATTCCTCATGCCCGCCCGCCGAAACGAAAATCGCCATGACGTATGCAATCAGCGGCGGTTTGCTGTAGTACCCCAGGGCCAAGTGTCTGGACCAGTCCCAGTATTGTGCCTCGTCCCCGGCCAGGTCGAACCGATTCAGGTGCACGAAAGCGAAATTGAACAGGGTCCAGGACGCCAGGAGGATGTAAAACGTGCGTCGCGCCGGATGAATCGCCGCCCAGCTTTCATGGCGGGGGCCACGCAACACATTGTCTTTGTTCAACCGAAGTATCAACCCCGCGCTCACACACCCCGCGATCGTCCCCAGTGCGTAGCCCCCGAGTACGTCGCCGGGATAGTGATTGCCGGTGTAGATGCGCGAGAACCCCACGAGGAAGACCAGCGGTATCGTCCCCCACAGGGTTCGCAGGCTCAAAAACGCAAGGACTGCTGCCACGGCCGCGACGTTGGCCGCATGGGTCGACGGGAACGAGAAGCTCTTCCGGCCGTCGTACTCGTACCACCCGGGTTCGTAGGTGATCCATTGGCCGCCCCGGTGGACGTGCACATCGGCAATCGCCGCGTAGGGCCGCGCTTCCCGGAAAACATTCTTGAAGACCTTCTCCGACCCGATGTCGGACAATAACAACGCGGGTATCAGGGCCAGCAAACCGAGCCGCGTGCGCTTACCGCCAAAAAAGATCAGGGTTCCGACGAGCACAGCGCCGGGGATTACGATGTAGTTCTTGTCGGAAAAGACGGGCAAGATCGCGTCGAAGAACGGATTCTTCAAGGATTCATTGATAATTCGGAACAGCGGCACATTAAACATCTGACAGAACATACCCTTCAAGAACTCCTGGCGCAACACGTTCGAAAGCTGAATGCCGCTTTTTGCGGTCCGTATGTATCATCGCGACGGACTGTTCGAGGATTGTTTGATTCCTGAGATTCGCCGTGCGGCCGGCCTAAGCCACGACGTGATTGCGGACCGGCATAAGCCGGGTGTTGGCAACGCACGCGCTCAGTTATATAATGGGCAGCGACCGTTCAATCAAGTATCTGGACACAAGCGGAGGAGGGAGTCAAATGGCCAAGAAGAAAGTCAACGTAGCGATGGTGGGCGCCCAGTTCATGGGTAAGACCCACAGCAACGCCTGGCGCAAGGTCGGGATGTTCTTCGACCTGCCGGTGGAACCCGTCATGAAGGTCATGTGCGGAAAGTTCCCCGAAGAGCTGGGCGTTGCCGGAAAGTATGGATGGCAAGAAACCAGCTTGAATTGGAAAGAAGTGGTCAAGCGGGACGATATCGACGTGGTCGACATTTGCACGCCCAACGCGCTGCACCTTCCGATCGCCATCGAAGCTGCGAAGGCTGGCAAACACGTCGTCTGTGAGAAGCCCCTGGCGAACACCTTGAAAGAGGCCAACCAGATGTTTGCCGCCGTGAAGAAAGCGGGCATTAAGCACATGTGCGGATTCTCGTACCGGTTCGCTCCCGCGGTCGTCACGATCAGGAACATGGTCCAGAAAGGCGAACTGGGGGAGATTTTTCATTTCCGCGCCGCCTACCAGCAAGACTGGATCGTGGACCCGGATTTCCCCATGGTGTGGCGTCTGAAGAAGAAGCACACCGGTTCCGGTGCTTTGGGTGACATTGGCGCGCACATTACCGATTTGTGTCAGTACCTCGTGGGCCCCGTCGACGAAGTGTGCGGCACCTTGCAGACCTTCATCAAGAAGCGCCGTGTGAGCGACCGGGACACCGGGATTTCGGCGAAGGGCCACAAGACGCGCGGCGCCAAGTACGACACCGTGGACGTGGACGACGCGGCGGTATACGTGGGCCGGATCAAGGGCGCCAACACGCTGGCCACGTTCGAAGCGACGCGGTTCGCCCCTGGGCGCCGCAACTACAACTCCATCGAGATCTACGGAAGCAAAGGTTCGGTCCTTTGGAACCAGGAAGACATGAACGTGTTCCAATACTTTAACCGAAGCGACCCCAGCCTGCTCCAAGGGTTCCGCACCGTCCAGGCGACCGATCCCGGCCATCCGTACGCCGATGCGTGGTGGCCCAGCGGACACATCATCGGATATGAGCATTTGTTCGTGCACGAAATGTACGAATTCCTGTCGAACATCAACAAGAAAGCCGCGCCCTACTCGACCTTCGAAGACGCCGTCGCCTGTCAGAAGGTGCTGGACGCGGTGGAACGCTCGTCAAAATCTCGCCGGTGGGTCAAAGTTAAATAGCGCGGGGATTGTATTGACCGTCCCTTCACGGATTTATGGGGAACTAGGAACGGGAGGAGAACATCATGAAACTCGGTTTACTTACGGTTATGTTCAGTGACAAGCCCTTGAAAGAGGTCTTGGACATCATACGTCCGTTGGAAGTGCAAACCGTCGAGCTGGGCGCCGGGAATTATCCCGGTGACGCGCACTGCAACCTGAAAGAGTTGCTCGCGTCGAAACCCAAGCGAGAAGAATTAAACGCCATGCTCAAGGGTGAAGGCCTCGAGATCAGCGCCCTGAGCTGCCACGGAAACTGTCTGCATCCAAATCCCGCTATCGGAAAGAAGCACGCGGAGGTGCAGTCCAACACCATCAAGCTCGCCGGGCTGCTCGGCGTGAAGGTGGTCAACGACTTTTCGGGATGTCCGGGATCGGATGAGAAGGCTACCAGGCCCAGTTGGGTGACCTGCCCCTGGCCGCCGGACTATCTTGAAGCCTTGGAGTGGCAATGGGACAAGAAGGTCATCCCGTACTGGAAGAAGCAGGCCAAATTCGCCGCCGATAACGGTGTGAAAGTGGCTTTCGAGGCCCACCCGGGCTTTGTGGTGTACAACCCGGAGACGGTGCTGAAGTTGCGCAAGGCTTGCGGCAACAGTCTCGGCGCGAACTTCGATCCCAGCCACTTCTTCTGGCAGGGTATCGAGCCCATCGAAGCGGTACGCGCCTTGGGTAAAGCGATATTCCACGTCCACGCCAAGGACTCGAAAGTGTATGAAGAAAACGCGCGGGTCAACGGCGTGCTCGATGTCAAACATTATGGCGACGAAATCAATCGCAGTTGGATTTTCCGTACCTGCGGCTACGGCCACCCGCAGATCTGGTGGAACGAGTTTATCTCGACCCTGCGCATGGTCGGTTACGACGGCGCCGTCTCCATCGAGCATGAGGACTCGCTCATGTCGCGCATGGAAGGGCTCAAGAAGGCCGTCGCCATGTTGAAGCAGTCGGTAATGTTCGAGAAGACCACGGCCATTACGTGGGCGTAGGAACCCAACAACGCATCTGGGGTCGTCGCCGTCGGGCGGCGGCCCTTCTTACTTTTCCCCTGGTGGATGAGGACACGTTGATGCCGAACTATGCGGTTGCGCTCCTGTTTGGATTTCTTTTCCTGCCGATCGGCGGTTTGACTTGCGCGGCCGAGCCGGAAACCCTTGCGCAGAATCGCGGGTCGATATTCAATTCCCAGCCTCCGTCACAGCCCGATCCCGCGCCTTTGCCCTCTCCGAAGAAAGGCCGAAACGCGGCGCCGCCCTCCGCATGGCCTGCTGGTTTGAACGGGTATTTCAATTCCAACCTCGACAATCCAACGCCCGACCAGGTCATGGCCACCGTGGCCGCGCAGTTAAACCGCCAGACCCTGGACAATGTCCCCCCCGATGACGCGTACGAACACTTCTCGGATTGGTTGAAGCGGTTCCGCAAGACGCTGCCCAAGCATGAAGTCGAGACGGAGGTGGTTGATGGGTTCTATCGAAACCTTGCGCGCTGGGTGGAGCTTGAAGCCAAGTTCACGGCAGACTCCGACCGATCGGTTCTCAAGGATTTGGTCGATCTGGTGCGCGAACAGACGGAAATGGACCCCACGTACGACCCCGAACGCCGCGACCAGATCATCAGCACGATCGAAGACCAGGGATTTTTCGTGCCGTCCGGGATCTTGTTCGGATTTTCGGTTCTGCCGTTTCGCGCGATGAACGTGCCCCGGGGGTTCGGCCTGTTCGAAGTGCTCGGGTCGCCGGGATTCTCCGATACGGCAGGCCGGGCGCAAGCGTTGTTCGATTTCCTGCAATGTCCGGGACCAGTCTACCGAATCGACTTTGACACCGTAAGCGCAAAACGGTTTGCGGCCGAGATGGGCGATGACGAGGCGCTGCTCGAACCCGTCAAGGGTGCGGTCTATTCGGGACCGACCGGCGTGCGGGGCCCCGCGCTTTTTCAATCCCCCGAGAGCGCGCGCTATCTTCGCGTGACCATAGAATCCGACAAGCAATCCGCCGTACTGCGGAATCTCCGCGTCTTTGCTCTAAAGGAGCCGCCGGCCGCGATCTGCTCGACGGTGGCGAGCGGTCCCGAGTTGGACGCCTCGTTCAAGGAAGCGTGCTGGCCGCGGACTGCGCAGATTCAGGGGTTTATTAGTCCGGAGAATGGCGCGTTTGCCGAGGCGCAGACCACGGTCCGCGTCTGCCGTACGGACGATGCGCTGTACGTGGGCGTCTACGCCCGCGAACCGCGCATGGATACGCTGGTCGCGAAAATGGAGGCGCGTGACGCACCCCTCGCATCGGAGGAATCCGTCGAGCTGGTCATCGAGGCCGTTGGCAAACCGGTGTGCCGTTTCGCCACCAATCCCCGTGGCGCACAGTTCGATTCACGCGACGGCGATGCCCAGTGGGACGGTTCCTGGCGGGTCGCGTGCAAGACGTATCCGACGGGGTGGGCCGCGGAGTTTGCCATTCCGTTCGAGGATTTTGGCGGTCCGCCTGCGGTGGGCAAGGACTGGGTGATGAACTGCATCCGGAACCGCCGTAACGTGCGGGACGAGCGATCGGTCTGGGCGTACACTGTGGAACGCCGCGAAGAAGCGACGGGCAGTCTGTTATTCGATTGACGTGAGACAGCTTGACTCGCTCGCGTACCGTTCGATTCAATATCCGAATGAGAATCCGACGGCGATTCAAGGGGAGGAGGACTCAAATGCGGGCATTGATGGTAGACGGCGACGCAAAGCTGGTGGACCTTCCTCATCCTGAACCCGGCCCGGGTGAAGCGTTGGTCCGAGTAGCGGTGGCTGGCGTCTGCAATACGGATATCGAAATCCTGAACGGCTACATGGGATTCAAAGGCGTTCTCGGGCACGAGTTCGTCGGCGTAGTTGAACAGTCGGAGAATGAACATCTCGTCGGCCGGCGGGTGGTGGGGGAGATCAATTGCGTGTGCCGCACCTGCCACTACTGCAAGCTCGACATGCCCCATCACTGCCTCAACCGAACGGTGCTTGGCATTCTCAATCGTAACGGCGCTTTCGCCGAGTACCTCACCCTTCCGGAAATGAACCTGCACCTCGTTCCGGATGGGATGGCGAATGAAGTCGCCGTGTTTACCGAACCGACCGCCGCAGCGTTTCGCATTATGGAACAACTCGAAATCACCCCTAACGACCGGGTCGTCGTACTCGGCGCCGGTAAGCTCGGGCAGTTGATCGCGCAGGTGCTCTGGTTGCGCACGAAGAAGTTGGTCTGCGTCGGGCGCAGCGCCTGGAAACTCGACCTGCTCAATCGCCTCCACATCCGCACCGCGCACAAGGACGAACCCGTGGAACCCGGCGCGGATATCGTGGTCGAAGCGACAGGCTCGCCGGAGGGGCTCGCGCGCGCGTTGGAACTTGTGCGCCCCGAAGGGACCATCGTGCTCAAGACGACGGTGGCGGGAGACACGTGTGTCGACATGAGCTTGCCCGTGATCAACGAGGTGAAAATCATCGGGTCGCGGTGTGGTCCTTTCCGGCCCGCACTCGAGGCCCTTGCCCTCGGCAACGTGGAAGTCAGGCAGATGGTTTCCGAAACCTACGACCTCCAGGATGGCGTCGAGGCGTTGAACCGGGCCACCGCCCGAGATGTAATGAAAGTATTGCTGCGCATGGAGCCCGTGCCGGCGGTTTCCGGGTAGCTGAGGCAGGGAACGATTTGACGTAGGGAGTAATTGCGGACCTTTTAGAGTCACTCCGCTCACTCCTCGTGTTCGTAATCGTGCTCGAAGTAGCGACCGTTGGCTATCTTCACAGGATCGCATCAAGTCAGTGCTTACACTGTCCCGAAACGTCGCCGCTCCATTCGATTGCGATAACGATAACGATTACGATTACGAACAAAAGACCAAAGTGAGAATTCGATTGTGGTAGCGAGTGTGAAATACAACGCAGGAAGGAATCATACGCCATGAAAGTGGGAATCCTGACCGTTCCCTTCGTGAAAGAGAATCTTGAGACCGTGCTCGACTTCGCCGAGGACTCGGGCATCCCATGCCTCGAAATCACGGCCCATCCCGGCAGCAAGCACATCGATCCCGCTAGGCTGACCCCGGCGAAGGCCGCCAAGATCAACGAGGCGTTGGGCGAGCGCGGACTGGAAATCACCAGTCTCGCGTATTACACCGTGGACATCACCAACCCGAAACTGACGAAGAAAGTGCAAGCGCACACCATGAAGGTGATCGACGCGGCGGCGATGCTCGGCGTCGACACCGTCTGCACGCTGGCCGGGTTCCCGGCCGAAGGGATGAGCAAGATCGAGACGATCCGCAAGGTGCTGCCGAAGGCCTTCAGGCCGATCCTGGCCCACGCGCGCAAGAAGAAGGTGAACATCGCGTTGGAGAACTATTTCGAGACCTGTCTGCAAGGGCTCGACACTTTTGAAGCCATGTTCGCCGCGATTCCCGACAAGAACTTCGGTCTCAACTACGATCCCTCGCACCTCTATCATCAGGAATGCGACCACTTGGTTCCCGTGACGCAGTTCAAGGACCGTATCTTTCACACCCACGCCAAAGACACGCTCGTGGATAAGGCCAAGCGCGCCCACGTCGGCGTCTATGGCAAAGGCTGGTGGCGCTACGTCATCCCCGGATTCGGCAACATCAACTGGGGCGAATACGTCAGCCATCTCCGCGCCAACGGCTACGACGGGGTCATGAGCATCGAACACGAAGACGACACCCAAACCCGTGAAGAAGGCTTCATGCGCGGCGCCTGGTTCCTCGAACAGTTCTGCTGAGCCGAAAGCTTCGCATCGGGCGGCAATTCCGATTGACAGCTACGGTATGCATACCTTATGCTTGCAGTAGGTGCATAGACTTGCGATGGGCCGTTGGTGCGGACGGCGCGTAAAGTGGCAGGGGTTGCCACGGTGCAGTGAGGTTCCTAAATGGAAACCGTGTATCTGATTTGCTTCGCTGCGGGGGCCACGGTTCTCGTCATCCAGTTTCTCATGACCCTTATCGGCTTCGATATGGATCACGACGTCGATGCCGGGCACATCGAACTCGACGCGGGGCACGGAGACATCGACGTGGCGGACACGGATGCGGGCGGCGACGTCGTCGACGTATCCGGGGATCATGATGTAGACGCGCACGTCGATGGACACGGCCACGCGCATGAGGCAGGCTCATCCTTCTTCCGGATGCTCAGCATCCGCGCGTTGACGGCGGCCTGCGCATTCTTCGGCTTGGGTGGGCTCGGCGCGAACAGCATGGGCTGGCCCCTCCTCATCAGTCTTCCCATCGCGATCGTCGCCGGATTCATTGCCATGTACATCGTGGCCTGGATCATGCGCGTTCTGTACGGCCTTCGCTCCGAAGGCAACGTCTATATCGAATGCGCCCTGGGCAGCCCCGGTACCGTGTACCTGGCGATCCCGGGTGAAGATGCCGGTGTCGGGAAAGTTCTGGTGAAAGTGCAGGACCGCACGATGGAGTACGACGCGCGAAGCACGCACGGGCCGTTGGCGACCGGTACACCGGTGGTTGTCGTGGATGTCATCGATTCGAACACGGTGCAAGTGGAGTCTGTTGAAAATTTTGAAGGGAATTAGCCATGGACCTCCCGATTATTCTCGTTGCGACCATTCTTGTTGTCGGCATTGGATTCCTGAGCCTGATTCTCCTACTCGCAAGCCGGTACAAGCGCTGCCCGAGTAACCGCGTCCTGGTCATCTACGGTAAAGTCCGCACCGGAGACGCGGCCAAGTGCGTCCATGGCGGCGCGGCCTTCGTCATTCCATTGCTCCAGGAACATGCCTATCTCAGCCTCGAACCCATGCAAATCGAGATTCCGCTGAAGGACGCGCTTTCCTTCGAGAACATCCGCGTGAGCGTGCCCAGCGTGTTCACGGTTGCCGTCGGCACGCAGCCCGAGTTTATGCAGAACGCGGCCATTCGCTTGCTCGGGCTCAACACCGTGCAACTCAAGAAGCAGGCGGAAGATATCATCCTCGGCCAATTGCGTCAGGTGATCGCTTCCATGAGCATCGAAGAGATCAACCGGGACCGCGAGAAATTCCTGCACAACATCCAGAATTCGCTGGAACCGGAACTACGGAAGATTGGTCTCGTGCTTATCAACGTGAACATTACGGACATCACCGACGAGTCCGGCTACATCGAAGCCATCGGACAGAAAGCCGCATCTCAGGCGGTGCAACAGGCCCGTGGCGACGTCGCCGATGAGGTCAAGCAGGGTGAAGTCCACGTTGCCCAGGCGGAACGGGACAAGGAAATCCAGGTCGCCAACGCGACCAAGCAGCGAAACATCGGTATCCGCGAAGCGCAGCGCGAGCAGGCGGTGCGCGTGGCGGAATTGAACAAAGAACAACAGGTCGGCGAACAGCAGGCCGCGTTCCAGCGCGAAGTACAGGTCAAAGATGCGGAACGTGAGAAGCGCACGTCCGTGGCCGAGGCGGAAGCATTGGCCGTCCGCGGCGAAAAGGAGGCGGAGCGCAATCGCCGGGTCTCGGTGGCCCAGGCCGAAGCTGAAGCCGTGACCGGGGAAAACCTGTCCCAGGCCGCTATCGCTGCGTCGGAAGCAGAGCTCCAGGTGAAACGCGCCGAGGCCTACCAAGTCGGTGAAACCAAGCGCCGGGAAGCGGAAGCCGCGGTGCAGGAGGCGCAGAACAGAGCCATGGCGAAGGCGGCCCTCGCCGAAGCGGAACTGGTCGAAGCCCAGCGTCGCGCTCAGCTGGAAGCGCCCGCGAAGGCGCAAAAGGCCCAGACCATCGTCGAGGCCGAAGCCGCCGCTGAAAAGCGCCGCATCGAAGCCGAGGGTGACGCCAAGGCCATCTTCGCCAAGCTCGATGCTGAAGCCCGCGGGCAATACGAAATCCTGGCCAAGAAGGGTGAAGGTCTCCAACGCATCGTCGAGTCCTGCGGCGGCAGTCACGAAGCCTTCCAAATGCTCATGCTCGAGCACCTCGACAAGCTCGCCGAAACCGCCGCGACCGCCATCTCGAACATCAAGTTCGACAAGGTCATCGTCTGGGAAGGCGCTGGTCAGAACGGCAGCAGCACCGCCAACTTCATCCAGGGCATGGCTCGCACGTTGCCGCCTATGCTCCAAGTCATGCGCGATATCGGCGGCATCGAACTCCCCGAATCCCTCATCAAACTCACCACCGAAGCCGACGAAGGCGACGGAAAGTCCGCCGTCGCCGGCGGCCCCGCCAAAGCCACCGCCGGTGCCCCACCCCGAAAGGCTCCACCCCCTCCGCCGCCTCCACCGCCGCCGAGAAAGCCGGAGGAGAAGTAGGGGGCGGGTAGAGGGCGAAGCCCGATGCCCAATGCAACGAAGAGGGAAACCCTTTGGAGTGCGGCCGCTTGCGGCTGCTTTTCTTAGGGGCCGTTTTGATGAACCTAATTCTACAGAGACACGTGAGTTTCGCCGTGCGCGCTTGTCCGCCAATCACAGCCTCGCAGGCAAGCCTGTTCGGTGAAAGCAGCCGCAAGCGGCCGCACTCCAAAGGGGCGTCATGAGTCATTGTGATCCCGACACAACGTTTTCTGACTGGCCCCACGCCCCTTCGCACTTGTTTGTCCCGAACGCCACGTATTTCGTTACTGCCGGGACGTATCAAAAGCCGATGCTGTTCAACACGCCCGAGTAACGGGATTTCCTGTTGAAGTCCTTGTTCAAAGAGGCGATCTCCTTTAGCTGGCAGCTGGAAGCATGGGCAGTCATGGCAAATCACTATCACTTCGTCGCCTGCGCACCGGAAGACGCGGATAGCCTCAAGCCAATGCTGAACGCGCTTCATTCCAGAACGGCCATTTGGTTGAACAAACAGGACGGCAAACCCGGACGCAAAGTCTGGTACCGTTATCGCGACACGTGTCTCACCTATCAGAAGAGCTACCTCGCACGCTTGAACTACACGCACCACAATCCTGTCAAGCACGGCTTGGTCACAACGGCTGAAGACTATCCGTGGTGTTCCATGGGGTGGTTTCTTCGCGAAGCGGTTCCCAAGTTTCGAGATATGGTGCTTTCGTTCGGACACGACCGGATCAACATACAAGACGATTTCTAGTATGGAGTGCGGCCGCTTGCGGCTGCTTTCACTGAGCAGGCTTGCCTGCGACGCCATGACTGGCGAACGATCGTACACGGCAACACTCGCTTATCTTCGTAAAACTCGGTTTATCAAAACCATTCGAAGAAAAGCAGCCGCAAGCGGCCGCACTCCAAAGTTGCGATTGGCGACTGGAAGGCGGGTATGCATCGTAATTCGCAGGATCGCGTGTTCAAGCAGAAGGCGCTCTATCGATTTGTCTATTTAGCGTTGACTTTCTGTTTTATCGTGGCCGCACTAGTTACAACGTCTCTGCTCTTTGTGGGTTATCATGTTAAGATCGTGCCTTTGCTATGTCTCTTATCGTACTTGCATCTATTCCTGTTTGCGTATCCGAGCTACGCACTCATGGGCTCCGTCGTGGTGAGCGACCAATGGATTACATACTGCAACGTGTGGATTTGCCGCACCATTCGATTCCGCGACATCACCGAACTGGATGTGAAGCGGGGACGGCAACACATAGGGGTGAAGTCACCTTTCGGTAGAATCTTCTGTGGGCCAACCTACCAAGACATCGATGAACTCATCGACTTGGTCGAGTCGCGTGTGGCACCGTTTCTCGACTCACGGCGCAGCGAGTTGGCCCGGGCGTCTCGCAACCTACCTCGGTTTCCCGTGTCAGTACGTATCCGCTGGTGGCAGTTTCCACTGAGTTCCTTCGTTTTAGCCACCGGCAACCTCGGGTTCATTTTGTGGTTTGGATTGAGGGATATCCCAGAAAAGGGACTTACACTAACGATCACGTTAGTCCTGATCATCTTGTTACCGCTGATAGTGGTCCTTTACGTCATGGGAAGTCATTACGCCATTTTCGGCGCGAGACGAGTAGTCTTCGGCAGACGATTGCTCGTGATCAAATCCGGAGTTGGTCTACGTACTCGGTCCGTCGATTCCGTAAAACGAGTGTACCTCAGAGAGGCCGAGCAGAATGCTATCGTTACTCGGAAACTTGTTCTGGAGTTCCACGGTGCTCGTCCCCTGACTATTGGGGAGCGCCTAGTAAACGTTCCCATCGTCCCACTCTACGAACTTCTCTGCAAGACCTACTGGCCCGAGGGGTATCGCGAGCCTGGGGTGTAGGCGCTGCCCGATGGAACGTCGATCCTTCTCAATTTTTCCGGATGGGCACCCGCGCAAATGTATGGGTTCGCTGAGCGGCAAAGAGACCCGCGATAAGCAATAGCACGAATATGAAAGGCCACACCCGGAGGGGCACCGCCGGAACGTCGCCGGCATCGTAGGGATTCGAACCGAGTTGGTTCTCGAGCTGGTCCGAGAACCCGTCGCCGTCGGAGTCCAGGTCGAGATAGTTGGGAATCAGGTCGCCGTCGGGGTCGGTGCCCTCCGGCGCGATGTACTCCGTCGCGTCGAGAATCGTATCACCGTCGCTGTCGGTGTCCTGATAATTCTGCAGGCCGTCGCCGTCGGCATCGGTCAATCCTTCGGTCGTGTCGGGGATACCATCGCCGTCTTGATCCGCCGTGGCGAGGTATCCGTACACCTTGATCGACCAGCTGTTCAGCGTTCCCACATTGCTGCTGATGTTGTCGGACACGTTGAGCGTCCATGTTCCGTTCGGGTCCTCACCCATGTGCGCGACGGACGTAAAGAGCCAGTTGTTGAAGTTTGCTCCAAAGTCATTTGGGCGAACCGCGGCCAGCTTCGACACCATCCCGCTCGGCGCCGTCAATGTAACCGCCAGATTACCCCGATACGGGTGCGTGGCGTTGAGCACCACCTCGACGTGCTCGGTAACGAAGTTGGCCGCGCCGGAAATGGTCAGTGGGCGCGAGATGCCCGCGGGCGTGTTGTCGGGGATGTTCGTTACCACGGCTTCGCTATTCGTGAGCGGGGTGGCCTCTACGGGAACGTCGTACCAGGTTGCCGAGGCATTGACCGCCGCCGCCGCGTCCGCGCGTCCGTAGCCGTAGGTGTGGTTGAAGGTTAACCCCGCGCCGTTGGTTTGCCAGTCGGGGTCTGTTGCATCGACTTGTGTCGCGGTTTCCGCCAGGATGTGCTGCACGTCGCGCCACCCTAGAAAGGGGTTCTCTTCCAGCATCAAGGCTACAATGCCGGACACCAGCGGTGTCGCCGACGATGTGCCGCCGAAGTTGGAGATGTATCCATCGTTGATGGTCGTCGTGGTGATACCGGCGTTGATCCAACTCGACGGCGAGCACGTCAGCAACGACGCGCCGCTTTCGCTGTAGTAGGAGATGTTCCCGTCCGCCCCGATGGCCCCCACACCAATCGTGTACCGGCTCGAGGCGTATCCGTCGAAGTTTGAATAGTCGCCGCTCAGACGCCCGTTGCCGCCCGCCCAGCAATAGACGATCCCGCGACCGCCCCGGCCGTTCGTAACGCCGTTCTCGATAGCCGCTTTGGTGAGCGGGCCGAAGGTTTCGAGCCTCGTGCCGTCGTCGTAGGGGCCCCACGAGTTGCTCGAGATCCAGACTCGGTCGGTTTCGAGGGCCGGCGTGACCAGGTAGCCCAGCCCCTGGGATTCCTGCAGGTCGGTTGCGGGCGCCGCGACCAGGCGGATACCAATCAGCGTCGCATCGAATGCGGCCCCCGTGACGAGTGTCGCATTGTTTCCTACTGCAGCGGCGACGCCGGCGACAGCGGTTCCGTGGTAGTCCCCGCCTTCGGGTGAAGCGTCGTTGTCCCCGCCATTGATGTCCAGGTCCACATCGGTACGGGCATTCGCGGCGAGATCGACGTGGGAGGCTTCCAGGCCGTCGTCGACGATGGCGATCGTTACGCCATCGCCGGTGACTTGGTCCCACGCCGGGACGATGTTCACGTCGTTCCCGGCGACTGCGCCCGGACCCGCACTGCCCTGGCCCGTGTTCTGCAAATGCCACTGATCGCCGAACAACGTATCGTTCGGGACGAACCGTTTGCTTTGTTGGCGTTTCACTAGCGGGGTCGCGAACTCGACGATACCCGATTCGTACAGCGCGTTTGCGGTTTCCAACGCGCTGAGAAGCGATGTGCCGGAAGACTGCACGACGTATGTGTTCGGACTGAATTCCACTTCCTGGACGACGGTAACGGCATAACTCCCCGTGATTTCGTCGATGGCATGTCCCGGGGCCAGCTTTAGACTGAACTGCTGAGTCAACACTTGCGCCGCGTTGGGTTTCCCCGTTTGGCCCGGTGCGTACAAGACCGCCCGGACCGAGTACCCCGCCGCGCGCAGGTTCTGGGCCGTGATTTCGAGGTCACCTGTGCTCTTTGCTGCCGTCTTCAAGCTGAGATGCAACGTCCCACTCGAGCTTCCGGCACGAAGCGTCGCATTGGGAAGCAACGTCTTGATATCCTGGGGATTCGCAGTTTTCGGCGGAGTTACCTCGAACTCGTCCAGTGCAACCACCATTTCCACGCGCATATCGCCGTTATAGTAGTAAACGGATTGCGCGTTCGAAGAATCTGCGGAAGAAGCACCATTGGAATTGGATGAATTCTGCGCCGATGCGCCGACGCCGGCCGTAACCAGAAGTACTGCAAAGAACCCCACAAACATTCTCAAGAAGATACCCTCCACCCAATGTGCTTTCCGGCTGCAATCATCGCGGACACAAGAGTATACCAGCATTTGAAGCGAACGTGCCGGTACACTGTTGACTTTCTATTTGCCGATCTTTCACCACCCGGGAGAAACTATACCGCCGAAAATGGGCGAAATCGTTGACTTTCGGAAGGTTATCTGGCTAACCTGTGGCCCTTGGCGCAGGGGACATTTTGACCGGCCCGCACAGCGTTTTGACGAGCATTCGTTTTGGCAGCTGCATGCCAAACCGCTCGAATTTGAAGGAGAACCCGACCATGGCCGACGACGACTTGAAAGCGCAATACCGGACCCGCACCGAAGGCAGTTTCCCGGCCTCTTTCGACGCAATGGGACGTACTTACGAGAAGGTGGAGGATCTCCGATACGGCACCAATCCCCATCAACCCGCCGCCTTCTATCGACCTGCGGACGGTAAGAATCTCGTCCTGGGCGCCCACGAGATCCTCAAGACGGGCAAGAGCGGTCTCTCCCAGACCAACATTGAAGACATGCATCACGCGGTCGGAATCCTGAAATACTTGCAACGCCCCGCGTGTGCCGTAATGAAGCATTGCAACCCGTCCGGCGTCGCCATGCAGGTCGATGACATCCCGCTTGTCACGGTGTATGAGCGCGCCCGGGACTCGGATGCGCAGGCCGCGTTCGGCAGCGTCGTGGTCTTTAATCGGGCGGTAGACGGGGACACCGCGGAAGCGATCATGCAGACTATCGTCGAAGGGGTGGCCGCGCCCGGATTCGATGACGCCGCCCTGGAAATACTGCAGAATTTCGAGAAGTTTAGACGCAACAAAGAACTACGCGTAATCAAGCTGCCAGATTTCTCGAAGCTTCCCAAGTTCCTGGACGACGAGTCCGCCGCGTGGGAGATGAAAGTCTTCGACGACGGCAGCATCGTGCTGGCCCAGCCCTACCTCTCGCGCGTACGATCTGTCAAAGACTTCGTACCCGCCTATTGCGACCACAAGAAACACGGTCGCATCGACATCGCGCGGCCGGCGACCATCCGTGAACTCGACGATCTCTTGTTCGCGTGGTACGTGAACATCCACGTTCGGTCGAACGGGTGTGTCATCGCCCACCACGGGCAGACCCTGGCCGTCGGCACGGGTGAGCAAGACCGGGTCGGCGCGGTCGAGCAAGCCATCGCTAAAGCGCGCTCCAAATATAAGGGCACGGAATCGCTCAATGGCGCGGTGCTCGCGTCCGACGGCTTCTTCCCGTTCCGGGACGCGGTAGACGCGGCAACGAAGGCGGGTATCAGCGCATTCGTCCAACCCGGAGGCAGCGTAAACGATTATGACGTGATCGCGGCCTGCAACGAATCGAGTGCGGCCATGGTATTCTCATTGGAGCGGTGTTTCTCGCATCATTAATCACACCACACGGGAGTACGCATGCCAAACACATTGCGATGGGGCATACTGGGCACGGCGCACATTGCGCCGGCGTTCATCAAGGGGGTCCGTCAAAGTACCAACGGAGTTGTCGCCGCCGTTGCCAGCCGCGACGCACAACGCGCCCGGGCGTGGGCCGAACAACAAGATATTCCAAGGTCATTTGGGTCTTACGAGTCCTTGCTGGAATCCGGCGAAGTCGACGCGGTCTACATCCCATTACCGAACAGCCTGCACGTGGAGTGGTGCATCCGAAGTTTGCGGGCCGGCGTGCCGGTGCTCTGCGAAAAACCGCTCGCAGCGAATGCGAACGAAGCCCGTCAAATCCAGCGCGTCGCGGAAGCAACCGGCCTGCCGTGCGCCGAGGCGTTCATGTACCGCTTTCACCCGCTGTACGACCAGTTGGTGGGACTGCTCCTGAAGGGAATCATCGGCAACATTGTGTCCGTCCGAAGCGCATTTTCCTTTTACCTCGGCGACCGGAGTGAGATCCCCGCTTCGGCCGAACTCGCCGGCGGGGCACTCATGGACGTGGGGTGTTATTGCGTCAACCTCGCGCGCCTTGTGCTGAGCGCCGAGCCGGAGGGCGCATTTGCCTTCGAGCGGCGCTCGACAGTGGACGACACGCTGGTCGGTGTACTTCAATTCCCGGACCGCGTCCTCGCCCAGGTGGAATGCAGCATTGAAGCATACGACCGGTCCGGAGCCGAGATTGTGGGGTCGGAAGGAGTCATCGTCCTCGAGAACCCCTGGTTTCCGGGTGAAGATGCCGGCGAAATCATCGTCCGGCGGGATGCTAAAGAGGAACGCATTGCCACCCCCGGGGGGAACGGCTACCACCTTGAGGTGGAGGATTTTGCCGACGCGGTCTTATCAGGCCGGCCCCCGAGGTGGACTCTTGACGACGCCGTTGGAAACATGGCGGCAATTGACGCGTTGCTTCACTCCGCCCGTTTCGGAGCACCCGCTGTAGTTTAGCGATAACTGCGGGCCACGTGTCGCGGACAGTGAGTAAATCCATTTTTCCGCGGGTCTTGATATACGTTTGAGGCATACCGGGTAAATTAATTTTGTTTCCTAAGCGTGATATCTACGCTAAGTGACAAATCAATCACATTTTCCGTGGCATAATTACGTGGTGTCTCGATGGGACTGCGAGGCATCGGCGACACGGAGGTATAGCGCCAAATATGTTTGCGAATAAGACCAGCGCAAATCTCATGCTGTTGACCCTTGTGCTGACGCTCGGCACCTTCCTGCTCGACAGTTGGTTGCCGGTGGGCGTCGCAGGGGGGGTGCCATATGTCGTCGTCGTGTTGATCTCACTCTGGTCGCCGGACCGCCGGTATACGATCACGGTCGCCGCCTGTTGCACTCTGCTGGTGGCGCTGGGCCATTTCTACGCCGAGGGAGATGTCGCCAATCATGCGGCGGTGCTGGACCGGGGGCTGGCTATCGTGGCGATTTGGGCGGCGGCGTTGTTGTCGTTGCGCCGGAAATCCATAGAGGATCAACTGCGCCAGAGCCAGGCTCGCTATGCGTCGATTGTGGCCCACGCGGGATTGGGCATCATCATGATCGACGGGAATGGCCGGATCGATTCGTTGAATCCTGCCGCTGCGAGCATGTTTGGCCGTTCCCCCAGCGAGCTGGTGGGCAAGACCTTCGTCGAGGTCGTCGCCCCGAAATACCGGACGGAATTGAAGGACTACCTGATCACGTATCTGAATACCAAAGAACGCGCGATCATTCAGCGCGACCTAGAGGTGCAGGGGCTGCGGAAAGGCGAAATCACCTTTCCCATGGAAATCAGCGTCGGGGAAGTTCCATTGCCAAACCAATCGCTGTTCGTTGCGGTGGTCCGCGATATTACCGAGCGCTACCACATAGAACAGGAGCGCGTCCACCTGATTGGCGAACTGAAGAAAGCGTTGACCGATGTACGGACCTTGGGGGGGTTGATCCCCATTTGTGCGTCCTGTAAGAAGATCCGTGACGACCAAGGATATTGGGAACAGATCGAGGTCTACATTCGCGATCACTCGGACGCGCAATTCTCACACAGCCTGTGCCCCCAGTGCGTGAAAGAACTCTATCCCGAGCTTGACGAGGACGCCGCCGCCGCGGCGGACAAAGGGCAGCGCGCTTCGTAGCCGAGCCGTTGCGGAACCGCCGCGCGAACGTAATCACCACCGGATCATCGCCGACGCCCAAGTCAATCCCGCGCCGAACGCTGCCAGAAGGACTAAGTCGCCCTCTTTGAGACGCCCCTCGATGCGGGCCTGATCCAACGCAATGGGGATGGATGCAGCGCTCGTATTGGCGACTTTGTCGAGATTCAGATAGATCTTTTCCTTTGGCAGCCCGATTCGTTCCGCCGCAGCCTCGATGATTCGGCGGTTCGCCTGGTGGGGAACGAACAAGTCGATATCGGATGGGGATACATTGGCGCCCTGCAAGGCCTTATCCACCGCGTCACCAAATGCAAAGACCGCCCGCTTATACAACTCCCGTCCGTTCATCCGAATGCTGCGGTCCAATTCGTTAATGTTCTCCGGGGTAAGGGCGTAACGCGCGCCGCCGACCGGGATGGAAAGGATGTTGGCCCCGCTGCCGTCCGATGCGGCGAACGTCGTAAGAATCCCCTTCTCCCCGTCTTCCGCGCGCACGACCACGGCCCCGGCTCCGTCTCCGAACAACACGGCCGTGTCCCGTTTGGTCCAATCCAGGCGTGCGGTCATCTCTTCCGCGCCAATGACGAGAATTGTGCGATGGACCCCGGACCGGATGAACGCGTCGGCGACTTGCAGCCCGTATACGAACCCCGAACACGCGGCATTCAAGTCGCAGGCGCCGGCGTTGCGCGCGCGCAAATTTTCCTGGATCAAACACGCCGCAGACGGCATCAGGAAATCCGGTGTCAGCGTGGCGCAGATGATGTAATCGACGTCACTTGCCCCTATCCCCGCGCGTTCGAGGGCCTGCCGGGCGGCGTGCGTTGCCAGGTCGGAGACGAACTCGTCATCCGCCGCGACGTGGCGTTGGAAGATTCCGGTGCGTTGGCGGACCCATTCGTCCGTCGTATCCATCATCTTTTCGAGATCGAAATTGGTCAGTACCCGTTCGGGAAGATAGTGTCCGGTTCCAATAATTCGTGAACGTATCATCGTTTCCCTCGTCACATGGAGTTGGCGCGCAATAGGTTCTGAATGTCCGTGCGGACAATTGCGGCGAAGTATAGCAGACCGGCCTACGCGGTCTCAGCTTCGGATGGCTGAACGGTACGATTTGCCGTGAATTTTGGGGGCGCGATGTGCTACATCGTTCATCGCAAGGAAACGGTCCCCGCAATCCAGGAGAGGAGAATACCATGCCTACCCATATCGCCAAGCCCACTGTCATTGAAGCGGCGGGCAACGTCCCCAAGACCATCCGCGAGTACATCGGTCGCGTGAATTCGGGCACGGATACACTAAGCGTGGCCCACATGTCGAGTCCGTCAGGATGGGTAGAGCCGGGCCAGCGCCCGGAGTTTGACGAGTTCACGGTGGTCTTAAGTGGCGCGCTGCACGTAACCGCTGAGGATGGTTCGACGACCGAAGTCGGGTCCGGTGAAGCGGTCATCGCGCATAAGGGTCAATGGGTCCAATACAGCACTCCGGGACCGGAAGGGGCTGATTACATCGCGGTATGCCTTCCCGCATTCTCGCCCGAGTCGGTGCATCGCGACGCGGAATGAGCGATGCGCGCGCGAGCGGCGGCCTCGATTCACGGCACGGCCGCCGCCCGGCAAACGGAAATTTGGGTTGTTACCCCTTTTTGGTTTCTGCGAGCGCTTTTTCGATATCTTTGGTAACGGCTTCGTCCGTCGGTTTGACTTTCGACTCGTAGCGCGAGACGATCTTCCCGTCCTTGTCCACGAGAAATTTGGTGAAGTTCCACTTGATTTCCCCGCCGGTGTCCGGGAATCGTTTCGTGTCGGTTAGGAACGCGTAAAGCGGCGCCTTTTCCTCGCCCTTCACCGGGATCTTGGAAAACAGCGGGAACTTTACATCGTAATTCTCGGTGCAGAACAGTTTGATCTCTGAATCCGTGCCGGGCTCTTGCCCTCCGAAGTCGTTGGACGGAAAGGCCAGGATCTCGAATCCCTTGTCCTTGTACTTCTCGTACACCCCCTCGAGATCAGCGTATTGCGGCGTATACCCGCATTTGGACGCGGTGTTTACAATGAGGAGGACTTTCCCCGCATATTTGTCCTTCAATTTCACCTCTTTGCCGTTGATATCTTTCACCGTGAAATCCAGGACCGAGTGGGGGCTCGCGTCGCCGGGGTCCTCGGCGACGGCGGCAGGAAGAATTCCCGCGATGGCTAAAACGATGATGGGTAATGACTTACTCGACATGGTGGGGATCCTCCTCGGGTGAGACCATTTGAATCGTTTGCGTAAGCGACGTACCGTGGAAGGATAACAATTGGACAGGAGATTTTCTGCCGGGAACTGCCGAAGATGAGACAACCGTTACCGGCGACGAATCCACGCTATGGTTCCGTACTTCTCGGCGACGAGCTTGCGTACCGCCTTCAACTCCGCGCGCGTCGGTTTACTGGGAGTTGAATCGACCCCAAAGACCGTTCGTATCAATCCCCGTAATTCGTCCGGCGGCAAGGTCAGGCTCTTGATGAAACCCCGATGAGTCCGCGCTCCGCGGTACTGGGGTCGATCGGAGGGTTCCTTGAGGTACCTTTCGACCAACTCGGGATCCATCCCGTAGAGCAACGTGCCGTGGTGAAGAATTGCATGCCGACGGCGTTTTTGGGCGTTACCCGAAATCTTCCGGCCGCGCACCGCGATGTCCGACGTCCCCTTGTGTTTTGCGGCGACTCCGCGCCGGACCAATGCCTCGCACACGCGGTCGAGAATGTGACAATACGAACCTCGAATCGTGGATACCTCGGGGTGACGTTCGTGCGTGAGCGCGAGGGTAAAATTCAAACAGCCGGGTCCTTGCAACACACACCCGCCCGCCGAGCATCGTCGTAGAATGGGAATGTTGTCCTCGTCGCAGGCGCGTTCGTGCACGTGTTCCCGTAGCGTCTGGGACACACCCAGCACCACGAAGTTGGTCGGGCTTTCCCAGAAGCGCAGCACTTCCCGGCCACTCGTTTCGGCGCGGTCCAGCAGGACTTCCTCGTACGCGAGGTTTTCTTCCGGAGTCCCAAGGGTCGCGTCAACCAGCCGGATGGACCGGCCGGCCGCGGATTCAGAACGGGGCGAAAGAGCTTTTTCGTTCATTTAGCAGGCACAGTTGAGCTGGCGCGCGGCGCGAACCTCATCCAAGCGGCCCACGGGCGTCGTCGTGGGCGCTTCATGCAGAACAGCCGGATTCTTATCCGCCGTGTCGGCGATTTCCAACATGGCTTCGCAGAAGGCGTCGAGGGTTTCGCGGGATTCGGTTTCCGTCGGCTCGATCATCAGACTTTCCTTAACCGTCAGCGGGAAGTATACGGTCGGCGCATGGAAACCATAGTCCAGCAAGGCTTTTGCAATATCAAGCGCACGCACCCCTTTCTTGGCTTGCGGCGTTGCCGTAAACACGCACTCGTGCATGAAGGGCAGATCGAAGGCCGGCTCATAGGCCTGCTTCAACCGGGCGAAAACGTAGTTTGCATTAAGTACGGCGTTCTCCGCGACTTGCCGCAGTCCGTCTTTCCCCAGGTGCCGCATGTAGGCGTACGCACGCACGGCCATCATGAAATTACCGAAGAATGCGGCAATGCGGCCAATGGACCGCTCGGGGGAGGCGAGATCGAAGCCGTCCGTTCCTTTCGTGATGCGCGGACCGGGAAGATAGGGGACGAGGCGCTCGCTCACCCCGACGGGACCGGAGCCGGGGCCGCCCATCCCATGGGGCGTGGCGAAGGTCTTGTGCAGGTTGTAGTGCATCACGTCGAAACCCAAATCCCCGGGGCGCGCAATGCCCATAATCGCGTTCAGGTTGGCGCCATCGTAGTAGAGCAGCGCGTCGTTTTCGTGCATCAACTCCGCGATTTCGGTGACCGCCGGCTCGAACAGGCCGTGCGTGTTCGGGCAGGTCATCATAATCCCCGCCACGGATTCGCTCATCGCGGCCTTGACGGAATCCAGCCGCATGGTTCCGTCTTCGTGGGACGGCACTTCCACCACCTTGAACCCGGCGATGGCTGCGCTGGCGGGATTGGTCCCATGGGCCGAATCCGGGATGAGAATGGTGTCCTTCTTGCTGTCCCGTTCCCGATGATAGGCCGCCATGAGCAGGGTACCGGTTAACTCGCCGTGGGCGCCGGCGATGGGCTGGAGCGAAACCTCCTGCATGCCGGCGATCTCCGCCAGCCAACGTTCCGTCTCGTAAATGAGTTCGAAGGCGCCCTGGCAGTGCGGCCAGTATGCTTTGCTCGACGAAAGGTGGGGGTGAAGTTGGGCGAACCCCGCCAATGACGACACAACCTCGGCCATTTTCGGGATTGTACTTCATCGTGCAGGATCCCAGGGGATAGAAGTGCGAGTCAATCCCGAAGTTCAATTGAGACAACCGCGTAAAGTGCCGGACGACGTCCAGCTCGCCCAGTTCCGGCAATTGCGCCGGTTCCTGCCTGCACAGGTTGGACGGCAGCTTTGCCTCGGGCACATCGAGCGGATCCAGCGTGATGGCGCGACGGCCGGGTACGGACTTTTCGTAACTCAACTGCATACTTCCTCCAAAGCCTTCGCAAAGGCATCGAGTTCTTCTCGCGTGCGACGTTCCGTCACGGCGACCAGGAGATCGTTTGACTCACCGGCGCCGACGGATGCGAGCGGGAGCCCCGCGAGAAAGCCCTTCTCGATCAGCGCGGTCGCGACTTGTTCGGCGTTGCGCGGAAGCCGTACGGCAAATTCATTGAATGTGGGGCCGTCGTTCAGCACCTTGGCGAATCCGAGTTTGGACTTCAGATACTCCGCCTTGGCGTGGCAATGACGCGCTACGTCGCGAAATCCTTCTTTCCCGAGGAGCGTCAGGTAGATAAGTGCCCGCAACGCGCACAACGCCTCGTTCGAACAGATGTTCGACATGGCCTTATCGCGGCGGATGTGCTGCTCGCGGGCTTGGAGGGTCAGCACGAAGCCGCGGCGGCCCTGGACGTCCTCCGTGGCGGCCGCGATGCGCCCCGGCATTTTGCGGATGTGCTGTTTGCGCGTGGCCATGACACCGAGCCAGGGTCCGCCAAAGTTCAGGGGAACGCCGAGGCATTGTCCCTCCGCAATCGCGATGTCCGCGCCCATTTCGCCGGGGGTCTTGAGCAGACCCAGGGAGATGGGGTAGAAGGATACGACCAGCAGGGCGCCGGCTTCATGGCATCGTTCGGCGAGCGCGGTGAAATCGGCCACAGTCCCGTGAAAACTGGGATTCTGAACGATCACACACGCGGCTTCTCTCGGGTCATCGCCGGACGCAAGGTCCAGTTCCAGATTGGCGATGTGGGTCTCCAGCATCTTTCGGTATATCGGATTCAGCGAGTCGTGGACCACAACGCGTGTTCGCCGTGTCAACCGTACCGCCATGGTGGTGGCTTCAAAGACCGCCGTGCCGCCGTCGTACAGCGAGGCGTTGGCAAAGTCCATTCCGGTTAGCCGGCAGATGGCGGACTGATACTCGTAGATGCTCTGCAGCGTGCCCTGCGCGCACTCGGGCTGATAGGGCGTGTAGGCCGTGTAGAATTCGCCGCGCGAGGTCAGCGCGTCCACCGCCGCGGGCACAAAATGGTCGTAGGCCCCGCCGCCCAGGAAACTTACGAATTCCGAACCGTTGCGCGCCGCGATCTTCTCCATTTCGGACCGTACCGCCATCTCCGAGAGTCCGGCCGGGAGGTTCCAGGACTTGGCGCGCAAGTCCTTCGGGACGGACGAAAACAAGTCATCCATCGTCTTGACGCCGATCACCGAGAGCATGGCGTCTCGCTCGGCGGGTGTGGAAGGAACCCAGGTCATGCTTGCTCCGTATCCTTTCTTTGGGTAATTGCGCTTCGAGGGAGGAGGGTTAGTGGTCCTGTTCGCTGACGAACTTCTCGTACGCCGTCGCGTCCATCAGGGTGTCAAGCTGGCTCGCATCGACATCCGAGAGTTTGAAGAACCAACCCTTGTCATACGAACTCTGGTTGACGAGTTCGGGTGCATCTTCCAAACTGGAATTGACCTCGGACACGGATCCGCCGACAGGCGCGTACACGTCGCTCGCGGCCTTAACGGATTCCACCGCGCCCGCGGTATCGCCTTGAGATACTTGCGAATTCACGTCAGGAAGTTCCACGTAGGTTACGTCGCCCAACTGTTCGGCCGCAAACGCCGTAATGCCCACGGTATAGGTATCGCCTTCCGCGCGAATCCATTCGTGGTCTTTGGTGTATTTCAGATCGGCTGGATGCATGGTCTTGACTCCTTAATTCCGGCAAGTGCCCGCTGTGTAAAAAGGCAGCGGTGCAGTTTCAACAGGTAGATCTTTGGGCCCTGCGGTCAGCGCGGTTCCCGGTCCGGCCAGCTCAGGTTGCACATAAGCCAGGCCGATTCCGTGACCCACACTGGGACCGAAGGTGCCACTGGTCACCGCGCCGACGGCCGCTCCGTCATGTTTTATCTCGAATCCGTGGCGCGGGGCGCGACGGTCCGCAGTTTTGATCGGCGTCAAGATATCGTACCCCTGCGCATCGCGCTGGCTGAGCACAGCGTCCTTTCCCACGAACGGCGTGTCCCACGCGACGAACATCTCCATATTGGCTTCAAGCGGGGAGCGGGACTCATCAAAGTCCTGTCCGGAGAGGGCGTACCCCATTTCGGTGCGGAGCGTATCGCGCGCGCCCAAGCCGGCCGGCGCGACGTTGTCGTGGGCCAGCAATGCGCGCCATAGTCGAACCGCCAAGGATTCCGGCACGAATAACTCGAAGCCCAATTCGCCTGTGTAGCCGGTTCGTGACAGGATAATATCGGATTCCTGCCACTGGGTCTTGCAAGCTTGAAAGTACTTCAGCTCCGCAGCGCAGGGAATCTCGCGCGCCAGAATCTCGCGTGCGAGCGGTCCCTGGATATCGATCTTTGCTGTTACGTTGGTTACGTTCTGCACGTTTTTGTGGCACCCGCAGAACAGCGCGGACACCGTGTCGATTGGGCCGGCATTGGTGACGACGTAGAGTTCGTCCTCTGCCAGTTTGATGGTGATGATGTCGTCGATGATGCCGCCGTTTTCGTTGAGTATGGCGCCATACCGTCCACGACCGACGGACAGCTTCTGCGGATTGGAACAAACCAAATCGCTGTACGCCTTGACCGCCGCTTCGCCACGAACGCTGAATTCGCCCATGTGGGAGCAGTCGAAAAGAGCCGCCTTCGCCCGGGTATGCAGGTGTTCCTGGACGATCCCGCTGAATTGCACGGGCAACGCCCAGCCATGGAAGTCGACGACCTTGCCGCCCAGGGCGACGTGTTCGTCGTGTAGGGGAGTTTGCCGCATAATACGCCTCTGGATACGCACCGCGAGCCTGCGAAACGCATCCGGTCCGTTACGCGATGACGCAACCCTTGCAACCCATACGCGCCATCGTGCCCAGGCGATCGGCATGAACGATCGGCCGCGCCGCTTCCCCGTGGTCAGTTCCACGTCGAGTCGCCAGTCACGACGGGCCGTTGGAAGGCCATACTTTGCCATTGTGGGCCATGAAGTGTCAAATTTCTTGCCCCATGGGCGGTGGGGAAAGAGCCGGTCGAATTGCGCAAATAAACGGCGCGGAACGTACGTAACGTCAGCCTTCGGGTTCGTTTACGAAGTTGGCCGGCGCCCCGCCGTACTGTTCCGAAGCCCAGCTCAGTAACCGGTGCTTCTCGTGCCAGATCGCAAACCGGGCAGCTAGCTCGATTGCCGCCATTTGCTCGGGGGTCAAACTGCCGAACGTAGTGCCGATGGGTCGCAATATCCGGAGCAGGCCTTCCGGCGATCCCACCAGGGGTTCGTTTTCGCAGAGCGAACGCAAGTAATTGCCTTCTTCCGTGTCATCCGCTGCTTGCTCCGACGCCATATACGGCACCCACGCGGTGAAACGGAATCGAACGTAGTCGAAATCCCCGCGTTCGGCCGTGGCCTCGATCATCTCGTTGTATGCGTCCTGCCCCGTTTGCCATGAGGCCCGCATGGCGGCCTGGAGTTCTTTCATCCAGCCCTTCTTAAGTACGCCGCTACCGGGTTTCGTCGGGCGTAGTTCGAGGTATCCGGCATCCAGGCAAACGAGCAACGGTTTTCGCGGTGGCGGATTCTGATTCACAATGGCTTCGTAGAGCTTGTCGATGACGTACGAACCGCGATTGTCGACCAGCCCGCCGTCTTTGAGGTCGTAGGTCCCGGTATAGCCGGCCTGATTGCGTGCCGCATGCATGCGGACCCGTGTGGTCTCGTCAAGGCCGTCGTACACCCAGGGCCGATCCTCGCGGACCGTCACCTGTCCGGAACGAACGTGACCGGGAAAAGACGAACTGTCATAGGAAGCCTCGCCCAGAGGGTAGTTCAACGGGTCGCAGTGGATGCTTTCGAAGCTCTGAATGGTGGTTTGCCAAGGATACCCCGGTTCCTGGTTCAGCGCATATCGATAGGGCAAACGGGTTTCCATGAATGCGACTCCGGGGTCGCTGATGATGGTTGCCCCGACGATCAGGATGGGGCGTTCCGGAAGATCGGCAAAGGTCAGGCCGCTGGCGGGATGATTTGCTTTCCCGTCAAAGAACGCGGATGCAATCGTGCCGGCCAGCGCATACCGAGTGTTCATCCCGAAGGCCAAATCGCGCATGAATAGGTCGGGCCGCGCAGGGATGTGACGAAGCATGCGTCCCATCACATCCACGTTGAAACAGTCCGGCCAGTGCTCCAACCGCATCGGAGCCGGACATGCGTCGCCGTATGACAAGGCAAACAACGCGGCGGGGATGGCGCCGGTCGAGACGCCGGAGACGTAGTCGACCTCGTCCAGCAGTGGAATCGTGATATTGCCGTCCGGCCGATGCACGATGATGGGTCCCAAATCCATTAAGTCCCGCACGCACGCCGCGCCGTAGACGGTACCCCGCGTGCCGCCGCCCGAGAAGGCCAGGGCGACGATTTCATCGCCTTCGAAGGTGCCCGGCTCCGGCGCGCCGACGTAGACGTGGTATGGGGTGGGGTACTGACGTTGCTCCGCTTCGGACATGCCTTGCCAGGTTTCCATGGCCTGTTGGACCGCGGAGTTGCCTTCCGGCGGAAGGGGATCGTCGCTGGGCCGGTCAAACCGAATCGCCGGCATGGCGTAATCGGTATACCGAAAGACGGCACAGCCTGCGAGCATCAGCAGGAGCACGGCGCCCGCGACGGGGATGATTGTTTGGGCTTTGTTATTCGCAAGCGATACGTTCATGGATCTGGGTTCGCTCGATTTGCGTTCGCTTTCGTACGGGACGGGAACATAAGCGGAGTGTGCGGAGAGTTGAACGGGAGATTCAAGTCTGAAATCCTCGTGGCGTGTTCCACCGAACAAGGCGGTGCCCCTTGACCGACACGAAATTGAAAACCTGGGAAGAACATCCCGACGCCCTGACGAAGCGGTATATTGGATTGGGACCGCACCGGGTTGCCGTAATCGACGAAATCGAGATTCGGGACTCCGGGCGGGAGAAGCGCATTCCCGTCAAGGTGTACGCACCCGAATCCGGCGGTCCCTACCCGGCCATTGTGTTTTCACACGGGGCCGGGGACTCCAATGAGAGTTCGCCCCATCTCATGCGCCATTGGGCCAGTCACGGATACGTGGTGCTTGTGCCGACCCATTTTTTTGGAGAACGACCCATCATCGAACGCAGCCTCGCCCGATTGGCCCGGGAATTCCTGCGGCCCGCGCGACAGGGACCGACGGCTTGGTACGAACGTACGGGCGACGTGAAAGCGGTGATCGATGCGCTCTCCTCCATGGCTAGCCTTGCTCCGGAGCTGGAGGGTCGAATCGATGTTTCCCGAGTTGCGGTTGCAGGACATTCCTTCGGCGCATACACGGTCATGCTGGTGGGAGGCGCCACGCTGGAGGACACGGACGGTACCGTCTTGCGATTCGACGATCCCCGTCCCCGCGCGATCTGCATGATTTCGGGTCCCGGTCACGATTCCTGGGGCTTGACGGAACATTCCTACAGCACCATGACGCGCCCGCTCATGGTTTTTACGGGATCGCACGACCCGCCGCCGACGCTCGTAAGCGACCCCATGTGGCGGGCCGAAGCGTACACTCAAGGTCCCGCGGGCAATAAATACCTGGTCTACATTCGCGGCGCCAATCATTTGTCTTACGTCGGCCCCATCTTCGACTTGCCCATGCGGGATGCCGGCAAACGTGGACCCATCGCCCGGGCGCTCCGGTCCTGCGCCCGGTGGCTGGCGTCGTTCGCGCCGGCGCTCGACCAGGTGGGCATCTTCGACTACTCCCGAATCGCCACCACGGCGTTCTGGGACGCCTATCTAAAAGACAGCGCCGCCGCTAAGACCTATCTCCAATCCAAGGCGTTGGAGGCCTATAGCCGCAGGGTGGTCCGGCTCAAACATAAGTGAACGACGATTCCACCACGGAATGAATGGAGGCGGCGAACCGTTCACTATTGCCGGTGTATTGTCAGAGGCATCCAACATGAACACGTCTCCAACCGTCCTGTGGTTTCGGCTCGATCTGCGGCTTGATGACCACCCCGCGCTTGTCGCGGCAGTAAAACGCGGAGGGCCTGTCATTCCGGTCTTTATTCACGCCCCCGAAGAAGATGGGGAGTGGGCCCCGGGAGCGGCGAGTGACTTCTGGCTCCACCAGTCCCTCAAAGCACTCGATGGTTCGCTGCGAAAAAAGCACTCCCAGTTGGTAATACTCAAGGGGCGCTCGCAAGAAGTACTGGAAAAGCTGGTGCGCGACACCCGCGCGGGTGCGGTCTACTGGAACCGGCGCTATGAACCCGCAGTCCGCAAACGCGATGAAACCATTAGGACCGCTCTCTGCGACATGGGGTGCGACGCCATGAGATTTGATGGGGCGCTGTTGTTCGAGCCCTGGGAGATCGAGACCAAGCAGGGCGGCCCGTACCAAGTGTTCACGCCGTTCTGGAAAGCGTGCCTGGCCCAGGACGAACCTGCGGAACCGCTTCCCGTTCCGAGCAAGATTCCGTCGCCCGACAAATGGCCTACCTCGCTCGAAGTGGAAGCGCTTCGACTGGAACCCCGCATCGATTGGGCCGGCGGTATCCGTGAAGCTTGGACACCAGGTGAGGAAGGGGCCGCGGAGAATCTTCAGCGGTTTCTCGAAGATGCCGTGCAGACCTACAGCAACGACCGAGATCGGCCGGATACGGTCGGGACTTCGCGATTGTCGCCACACCTCCATTTCGGCGAAATCTGCCCCCGGCAAATTTGGTACGCGACGCGGCGTCAACTTGCGGGGAGCACCAAGAAAGGTGAAAACACCGGCGCGGAAAAGTTTCTCGCGGAACTCGGCTGGCGTGAGTTTTCGTACCATCTGCTCTACCACTTCCCCCACATGCCGAACGAGAATCTACGGTTGCAGTTCGACCGCTTCCCATGGGCTGACGACGAAGAGGCCCTCCGCGCCTGGCACGAGGGGCGGACGGGCTATCCCATTGTGGATGCGGGCATGCGGGAACTCTGGACCACGGGTTGGATGCACAACCGCGTGCGCATGATCGTGGCGTCGTTTCTTACGAAAGATCTGCTCATCCACTGGCGTGAGGGCGCGCGCTGGTTCTGGGACACGCTCGTCGACGCCGACCTTGCCAACAATACGCAGGGCTGGCAGTGGACCGCGGGTTGCGGCGCGGACGCGGCGCCGTACTTCCGGATCTTCAATCCGGTCACGCAAGGCGATCGGTACGACCCGGAAGGGAACTATGTCCGACGGTGGGTCCCTGAATTAGAAAAACTACCGGCCAAGTGGATTCACAAGCCGTGGGAAGCACCCGAAGACGTGTTGGCTGATGCCGGCGTAAAGCTGGGGGGAACCTACCCCCGGCCTATCGTCGACCATGGCCAAGCCCGTGAGCGCGCGCTGGAAGCCTATAGCGTCATCAAAGGCAAATGACACCGGGCCAACCGTCCCAAGATACCCAATCGGACCGATCCGACCGATCGCTCCGATCGATTGCGCTGCACCATCAATATTTGCATCAAATTGCGGCGCCATGCTACCCTACTTTTCGCTTTTCCCGGAGAGATGACCGAGTGGTTGAAGGTGGCGGCCTGCTAAGCCGTTGTACGGGGTTAACCTGTACCGAGGGTTCGAATCCCTCTCTCTCCGCCATTTCTTTTCCGCTCGAATAAGAACTCGCCTGTTACCAATGCTTTATGAATTGATTCACGTCTTCGGAATGATAAGAATATCCTCGCAAAACTACTAAAAACTGGTGTCCCGCCCGAAAACTCGTACTACCTGAAATGTACTGTTGAGATGTACATGGTCAGGCCGAGGTAACCACCGAGCCAAACTTGGCGAAACTTCTTAACGAACCACGCCAAAGAAATAGTGTCCATCAACTTTATTGTCGTGTCCGACGGAGGCACAGGTGAGTTTGGTACGAGCCTGCTCGCAGACCGGAGTGAAGAGCAACTTTTTGGTTCCGGCTATGCCGGGTCAGGGGCTCGGGATTGCCGTGTGAATGATCTGTTGGAAGGTGGCGGGTAATACTCCGAGCCAGACCAGAAGCACTGCCATCGCCGCTAATAATACGACCGGCGACCAGGACATGCCTTCGGCAGTCGCTGCTTGGGGCTCCAGGTTTTCCTGGGGACGGAGCATGACGACCACAAGCCTAAGATAGTAGTATAACCCTAGCGCACTATTAATTGCCAACGTCAATACCAGGACCCACCACGCCGCCTTGACACCAGCGGATAAGACGTAGAATTTCGCAATGAATCCAGCAGTCAGCGGAATACCCGCGAGGCTGAGCAAGCTCGCCGTGAATACGAACGCGATCGGAGGCCGACGCCAGAACAGACCGTGGTAATCTTCGATGTCTTCAGCTTCCCGATCGGTGCCTGTGAGTGTTCCGAGGATTGTGAATGCGCTGAGAATCGCCACGAAGTAGGCCAGCAGATAGAACGCCACGGCCTCCGCGGCCAAAGCCCCACCGGCGATAACAGGCACCAACATGTACCCCATGTGAGCGACGGACGAGTAGGCCAGCAGTCGTTTTACGTTCGTTTGCAGCAACGCGAGCAAGTTCCCCGCAAACATGGACACGACAGCGAGGATAGCCAGGGTCCAGATGAGCGCCGGTCGGTCGGAGAATCCTATCGCGCCGAAAAACCGCAGGACGAAGGCGAGCATGGCGCCCTTCGACGCGGTCGCGACAAACCCCG
The DNA here is from genome assembly GCA_963745075.1 of Candidatus Hydrogenedentota bacterium. Classification (GTDB taxonomy): domain Bacteria; phylum Hydrogenedentota; class Hydrogenedentia; order Hydrogenedentales; family SLHB01; genus JAHDWY01. Next base: position 77,149 of record CAVUWV010000033.1, read on the forward strand.
ATACCGGTGCCGGAGCGCCCTGGTAAACATCCGGTGTCCATATATGAAACGGGGCTACTGCAAGTTTGAATCCAAACCCGACAAGGAGCAGCCCTAGACCGACCGAGACGAAGGGATCGTTGAAAGAACGACGTGAAAGCTGCGCGGCGATCGTTGAGAAACGCATCGTACCGAGTTCGCCATAGAGTAGCGCCATTCCAAACAGCAGCATCGCAGAAGATGCACCGGCCAACACGAGATACTTGATTCCCGCTTCGATCCCGCGTTCATTCGTCCGGAAATAGGAAATGAGCGGGTAGAGCGCAACGCTGAGCAATTCCAACCCCAGGAAGAAAGACATAAAGTGATCGCTCGCAACAAGTGTCGCCGAACCAAGCGTTGCCAACAGCAATAAAACGTAGAACTCTTCGCGTTCGACGGAGCGACGGGCAAAATAACCGTACGCAAGTAACGTGACGACAAGGGAGGCGAAAACCATGAGTCCCAGGTAGAAAAATGAATAGGTGTCGAGGACCAGAAACGGCGTAACCTCGCGCGGCAGGTATCGGGCCGCGGGGATCATATCCAGTGCGGCGAGTGCCAACCCGACAATGCTGATGCCCACGGTCAGTCCATGGCTTCGGCGCACGGCAATCGAGCAAAGAACCACGACGGCAGTCGCTCCCAGGACGATCCACGGTCCCATTGCGAGTAGATCGTGTACGTTCATTACGGTCTTTCTCCGACGGCCGGTTCAGTCGGTGTCTGTGCCAACACCCGATTCACGGCGCCGTCTGTAGTGTTCAAAACGGGTTGCGGATACGTTCCCAGCCACACGAGGCCAAGCACAAGGATCGACACGATCGCAAGCTCCCGCAACGTCAGGTCCGGAAGGCGCCAGTGCTCGGGGTTCTGTCCATGAAAGACGCGCTGGATGATGCGTAGCGAATAGACAGCCGCTACGATCAGGCCGAGGGCTGCTATCGCCGTGATGATGGCATGTGCCTGGTACGCGCCAATTAGAACTAGAAACTCGGCTACGAAGTTACCCAATCCCGGCAGCCCTAACGAGGCCAGGACAAATATCATGGTCGCGGCGCCCAAGCGGGGCATGGTTTCCCAAAGGCCGCCAAGGCGATCGATGTCTCGAGTATGGCAGCGTTCCTGTAACATGCCGATCGCGATAAAAAGCCCGCCCGCGCTCAACGCATGACAGATGATTTGCATGACGGCACCTTGGAGCGCCATGACATTCCACGCGTAGACACCTAGGAGGATGAAGCCCATATGGCTTACGCTTGTGTACGCCACCAGGCGTTTCAAATCCGTCTGCGAGAATGCCACCAGCGCACCATAAAGTATGCTGATGGTGCCGAGGGTCATTGCGATTGGCGCAAACGACGCCGGAACGTCCGGGAACAGGGGCAAGGCAAACCGCAGCAAGCCGTACGCACCGGCGTTTACGAGCGTTCCCGACAAGATAACGCTGCCTGCGGTGGGCGCTTCGGTGTATGCGTCGGGCTGCCAGGTGTGCAAAGGAACGATAGAAAGCTTCACGGCGAAGGCGGCGAAAAAACCCAGCATCATCCACCACGAAACACTCCGCGGTACAGTGGTTGCAAGGAGATCGGCATACCCATAGCTCAAGACACCGGTCTGCTGATAATGAAGATAGGCGAGGCCGACGATGGCCAGGAACATGAGCAGTCCACTGGCTTGCGTGAAAAGAAAGAACTTTAGGGAGGCGTAAATCCGGTTCTCATGGCCCCATATGGCGATGAGGAAATACATGGGAATAAGCATCATTTCCCAAAAGAAATAGAACAGAAACAGGTCGAGTGCCATGAAAACACCCGTGGTGCCCGCCAACACCCATAGAAGATTCAGGTGGAAGAACCCGACCCGTCGGTCGATTTCCTTCCACGAAATTGCTACCGCGAGGATGCCGACCACACTCGTGAGCATGACCAATAGCAGGCTCAAGCCGTCCAGGCCGAGATGAAATGTAACGCCAAAGCGTGGCATCCACGAACACTGCACTTCCGCTATCCAATTCCCGGGGCTGCGGGAAGTCCATGCCGCACGGTTGGCCGCCCACAGCGCAATCCCAAGAACGAGTTGCACCACCAGGGCAACGAGCGCCGTCCATCGCGCCCACGCAGGCCGGACCCGTGCGAGCAAGGCGGCAAGCAGTCCGCCAATCAATAAAACGAGTATCAGACTTGTCAATATCATAAGAACAACATCAGTGCGACGACAACGATGGCGCCTATAGCGATCGTAGACGCGTACCACCGTAGCCGACCCGTTTGCGTGGCGGTCGTCAGTCGATATCCCAGACGGGTCAACCACGTAATGAAACCGTTCAGTTTGTCGAAAACATCGCCCTGATTGAGCCAGGCCAGCCGCGCGTAGGGTTGGACAAAGCAGAAATTGTACGCGGCATCGAATCCGCACCCGCGAAGCCAGAATGCCTGGAGCCTCCGGGGTGCCAGTGGCAGGTCCTGCGCTTTAATGTCTTCGAAGGAGCGCAATAGGTACCAGCGGTAAGCGAGATAGATACCCGCGAAGACTACGGCGCTCGAAATGAGTTGCAGCACCAGTTCCGTGACGACCGCGTGCTGCGGCTCACTTCCAGCGCCGAACGTGCCTTGCAGAAACCGGGAAAACACGTGAAAACCACCCATGGTGGACGGTATCTCCACGAACCCGCCAACAACCGACAATACGCCCAGGATGACCAGCGGAATTCGAATGACGTTGCCCGGTCTATGATCGATCGGTGTCTTGCTCTCACCGAAAAACACGAGGAACACAAGTCTGAAAGTATAAAGCGCCGTCAAGAAGACGCCCAGCACGCCCGCCGCCCATAGCCAAAAGCCGCCGTTCGGGTCCATCCACGCCCGGTACAGAATTAGATCCTTGCTGTAGAAGCCCGCCGAGATCACCGGTACCCCGGCGAGGGCGGCCGAAGCCGCCAGAAACGACCAGAACGTTATGGGGAGATGCTTGCGAAGCCCGCCCATCTCGAAAATATCCCGCTTATGGTGCTGGCTCAACGTAACCGCGCCGGCCCCCAGAAACAGGAGCGACTTAAAAAACGCGTGGACCATGAAATGCAGCATCGCGGCAGACCAGGCGCCGACCCCAAGCGCGAGAAACATGTATCCGATCTGGCTCATGGTCGAATACGCGAGGACTCGCTTGATATCGGTCTGGGTCAACGCACTGAACCCGGCCAGCAAAAGCGTAACCGCGCCGACAATGGCTACGAGCGTCATGGCGACGGGGGACAGCGAGAACACGACGTGCATGCGGGCAATGAGATAGACGCCCGCTGTGACCATGGTCGCCGCATGGATCAAGGCCGAAACCGGCGTAGGTCCTGCCATGGCATCCGGCAACCAGGTCTGCAATGGGAGCTGGGCTGACTTGCCCACCGCGCCTCCGAGGAGCAAGAGCGCGGCAATGGTGGCCGCACCGGCACCTGCCGCCCACTGGGAACCGGCCGCATCGAGGATATCCTGAATGTTCAGCGTTCCCAGGCGGGCGTACAGAAAGAAGAGTCCAATTGCCAAAGCGGTGTCGCCAACGCGGGTCACGACAAATGCCTTTCGCGCGGCCGCGCCGTTTGCCGCGTCGCGATACCAGAACCCAATGAGCAAATAACTGCACAAACCGACGCCTTCCCAGCCGAGGTACAGGAGTACGAGGTTGTCGGCAAGTACCAAGACGAGCATGGAGGCAACAAACAGATTCATGTAGGCGAAGAAGCGGCTGAATGCGTCGTCGTCCCACATGTACTCGGTCGCATAGAGATGAATCAGAAAACCCACACCGGTCACGACCAACGCCATCACGAGCGACAGGGGGTCGAGATACAAAGCAAAGTCCGCATGGAGATTCCCGGCGCCAATCCAGGAATAAAGGGTTTGGACATAGGCGCCATCGGTCGGAGGCGCGTGCAAGAACGAAGCGAATATCCCGAAGGCAATTATCGCCGCAAGGCCAACGGACCCGGTCCCCACGATCGCCGATGCCGTTCGTGGCAAACGCCGCCCCAACAGGCCCAAAATCAAGAAGCCCAGGAAGGGAAGCGCCGGTAACAGCCATAGCCAAGCAAACATCACTAGCCTCGCAATCGGTGAAAGGTATCCGCATCAAGGGTGTGGAATCGGTGGTAGAGTTGAAGCACGAGGGCCAGCCCCACCGATACCTCGGCCGCCGCCATCGCGAGTATGAAAAGGAACATCACTTGGCCGTCCGCGTTGCCCCAACGGGCGCCGGCGGCGATGAAAGCCATCCCCGCCGCATTCAACATGATCTCCATCGAGATAAGCATGAAGAGAATGTTGCGGCGAACAAGCAGCCCCACCAATCCAATTGCGAACAGCACGGCGGCCAGGACCAATGTATGGGAAACGACTATGCCGGCCATTGGCTCTCTCCTTTTCCATCCTTTATGCGTCTGCCGAGATGGTACGCCCCGACGAGGCCAGCCAAGAGAAGCATCGAACCCAATTCAACCCCCAGCAGATAGGGTCCGTAGAGCGCTGCACCCACGGCCTTGGGTGACACGGGTACAACGGACGCTGTGGAAAAGTCTCCGCGTTCGATCGCATACAACAACTGGGCAAACAGCACGACTGCGAGGAAGCTTGGTCCCCACCACATGCGCGCATTCAGCCATTGGCGTTCCCGTTCCACGGACTCCGCGCCGGAGTGCAAAAGCATGACTACGAACATGAACAACACCATAATCGCGCCCGCATATAGGATGATTTCCAAGGCGGCGATAAACGGCGCACCCAAGACAAAAATCGACGCGCTCGCCAACAACGACACGATGAAATACAGCAACGCATGGATTGCGTTCGTACACGTAACGACGCGGACGGTTGCCAGAACGGCAACCAGCGGCTACATAAAACAGGATTGACAACGTCTCTACTCCTTACGGCAACAACGTTCGAATGTCTGCGGGCGCTTCCTCATTGACGGCTTCGCCCTTGCCCTTGCCACCAATAGCGAGGCCGGCTTCTCGATAAAAGTTATACCCCGGATACTTACCGGGGCCGCTGATCGTCAAGTCTTCCTTCTCATACACGAGGTTGTTGCGCTGGTACTCGCCCATCTCGAAATCGGGCGTCAGTTGAATGGCATAGGTCGGGCATGCTTCTTCGCAGAAGCCACAGAAAAATGCAGCGCAAAAATTGATCCGGAAGAACTCGGGATAGCGCCGGCCGTGTTCGTCCTCGGTTGCCTGCAGTGCAATACAATCTACCGGACAAACCGCCGAACACAGGTGGCACGCGACGCAACG
>CAVUWV010000034.1:0-129226 GCA_963745075.1 Candidatus Hydrogenedentota bacterium
GGAATTGTTGAGGCTACTCGGGGAACAAGGCGATCCGCGTGTGCGGGGGAACGGCGACATCTTTGACAGCTATCCGCGGGTGAGCGGCATGCGGCCGGAATTGGGCGGTTTTGCCGAGCGCGGACAGTACAATCCAAAGTACCAGCGGTAGAAGTACGCCGGGCCGACCGGCCGTTTAATTCGATTGCGCCGGTTCCGCGTAGAAGAACGCGACGCTTCCGTATCGGACGGGTACGCGATTCTTGTTGCCGTGTTCGACGGCGACCCGGATGGATTCCTGGAAGGGTACGGCGTCGGTCATATGCAGCCGATACGCATCGCATTTCCCTTGTATCGGCCGGAACCGGGTGCATCCCCAAAGCGGCAGCCAGCCTGTGCCGCCGAAATACCAGCCGCCATTAAAATAGTCTTCGGTCCCGGTGCCGTGATAGGTGGAAGCATCTCTGCCGTCGACCCAAACACGCTCATCGCCTTCGAGGAAACGGGAACCCAGTCCGGTTCCTCGCATGAAGAGATACGTGCCGCACCAATGGCCGCGGCCTGCACGTTGCAGGATTTCGTACGATTTCCGGCGCGCCACGCGTGTGATGGGCGAGAATTCGGCGTGAAACCGGCCGAGACCATCCACTTCAGGCGCGGTCATCTGCCGGTACCCCGCGTTCAGGACCGCGTGCACGGGGGAGTCTGTTGCATTCGCCAGGGAAATCCGAATGGAATCGCGAAAAGGCATGGCCCAGTAGGAATAGAACGACCCGGAAGTCCGGCGGCCTGCGAGGAGAGACGCTTTGCTCCCCGGTCCCGGACCTTGCAGGAAGAACGCGCTCAAGGGGCAGGTCACCTGAGCGAGTTCATCGTCGGCCTGGATTTGCAGGGTGAGGTTTTGCAACTCCTTGGCGCTGACGCCGTTCAAATTAAAGTCCAGCGCGTAGACAACGGCCGGTCCAGTCAGGGTAAGGAGGTCGCGCGACGATCCCGCCGGAATCATTTCGGATGACGAAGCAGTCGTCTCAATGGCATCGGGCCATGGTGGCTGCCCCGGCGTGTTCCACGCGTTTACTACGCGAGAGAAACGTTCGCGCGACGCGGAATCCATGTTTGGATTGAAACTTTCCACGCCGTCGCCATCGGGAAACTTCCGGTACGTAATCTGGTAGAACTTGGGCCGTTTCCGCGCGACAATCTTCAGACTGGAAGCATAGGGAATCGGCACGTAGCTTACGCATCCCCCGAGCGTGAAGGTACTCACCGGGTCCACGAAAGGCTCCACGCGGTTCCGGAACATGTCCAACCAAGAATCGAATACCAGGCGGGGTGATGTTTCGCCGTCAAAGTAGAATTCGATCCTGCCCAGCCCGGGGTTTGCCGACCAGATGCGGTCGATGCATCCCGGGCCGTCATCCTCGAATAGCACGAATGCGCCGTCTTCGACGCGGCGAAACGAGAACGTACCAAAGAAACCGTCGTTGTTTCCTCCCAACCGATCAAAACTTGAAATCTGAAGGCATTCGTCGTCGCGCAGCACGGGAAGTTTCGTGGTATCGATGAGTTCCAACCAGTCGCCGGTGAACGTCCCTGCGAAGGAAGAAGACGGCGATAACACGGCGACCCAGAGGAGAGGCACTACGGCCCCAATGCGGAATCGTTGCAGCGCCATTGGTATCCCTTCGGGAGTATGAGGCCTCGGAATCGATCGAATTACGCCCGAGTATCCCAGCACGTGGAAACCTCTGTCAATTAGCCATCGCGGTAAAGGCAACACGGGGGAACTAGACAAAAAGCACCCGGGCCGGGAGGTTGTCCTCCCGGCCCGGGCCGCGTCGTGAAGCAACTTAGGAGAATGTTGCTGATGGATTATGGGGTCTCGGCGTGCACCGCGCTGACGGCGAATTCGTCTTCTTCACCGTGGCAAACAATGCAGGTTTCCACACCCTGCGCCGTGTTGATGTAGGCGTGGACGTTTGCGGCAAGGCCGTCGTGGCACGACGTGCACGACGCCGTCACGGGCAGTATTTCGGTCATTCCGCCAGCCGCCTTGGGCACGATGGTCGACAGGGCTTCTTCGGGCAGCGGAAGCAGGTACGTGTCTTCCGCGTGACAGACCACACAGTCCTGGCGTTTGGCCGGGAACCGCGACTTCCGTGAAGTCAAACGCGCTGCCATTATGGCCGATAACGGTATAAGCGCCTTCGAGGTTTTCCCCAGTATGGATCTTGTGGATCATGTACTTGAAGTGGACGCTAATGGCGGCGTCTACACCCATGGGCGGCTTGCGATTCGTCCGACTCATTCGGGTTGTGGCACATGATACATACGCCGACACCGAAACGTTGTTCGCCGTGCGCCCGGATGTCGCCGTGGCACACGTTGCACTGCTGTTCGTCCACCACTTCCCGGCGGGGCTCCGCGGCTTTGCCGCCGTCCAAACGGAAGTAGGTCAGCCCGTTGGCCGAGGGTCCCTGTGTGACACTGGAACCGTCGTGCATGAAGCTCAGGCGGCCCGTCATCGCGATGCCGTAGGTGTCCGTCGTCGTCGAGTCGAAGGTGTCCGTGTAGGTGTACGAATAACTGCCGCCTCCATTGTTCACCAAAGTTGCGGCGTTCCGCACCGACGCGTTGATATACTGCTCGTAATCCGTCGTCGGCCAAGCCAGCAACGCGTTGCAGGATGTCAACTCGCTGTTCAAATTGGCGTAACCGGTACCGTTCTTATTCTTAACCGTGAAGTTGACTTTAATTTGCGCTGTTGCTCCCGGATTAAGAATCTGAACGCTGTCAATCGCGAACTTCAGACCCGGAGCGTCGTCGCTTTCGAGCGGCGTAACGTGCTCGTCCACGATTCCGGCCAAGCCGCCGGTCGGCTGGTGACAACCCGAGCAGAGCGAATCGTCGGGAAGATCGATATTCACATCGAGCGTGCCGTCGGCCTCGCTGTGTTCGGTATAACCGGCGGGTACTGTGCCCGAGACGCCGAACCAGGTCCGGTCGTGGCACGAGGCGCATCCGGCCTTGGTCGGATGTTCGAGATAGAACAGAGCCTTTTCCTGGCCGTGGCAGACTTCACAATTGCGAATGTCCTGCGGGAACACGACGTCCGAGTAGTCGTTGATGCTTCCGCCATGACCTTCGATGAAGTAGTCCTGTCCGTCCTCGACGCTCGGCAGATTCTCGCCGCGGTGAATCTTGTGGACCATCACCGCGAAATCTACCGTATTGCCCGAACCCGGGTCCGTGCTTTGCGGGGAATGACACATGATGCAATACTGGATTTCGCGGCGGCCGCCCCCGTGGAATTCGAGGCGCGTATGGCACGTGTTGCACGTTTCCGTGTTGACGATCTCACGCGTCTCCAGTGCCGTGGTGCCATCGGGAACCCATGCGAACCATGGATTATCCGGGTAGTCCGTGTCGTTCGCGGCGAAGTTGCGCACGACCTGCGCGGCAACCTGGTGGCTGGCCGACACGTCGTAATTCGCCGGAAGCACCTTGGCGAACTTGTATTTGAATTTCCCGTTGTCGCTCTGCGTCAAACCGTTGAGCCGCGCACTGTCGTATGTCGCCTGCGTCGCCGTGTTCGAGTTCAACTCAGAATCGCCGGTGGAGGTCGTATAGCTGAAATACTTGAGCGTGCCGCCGTTAACGTACGACGTCAAGTAGCCCATGATGAACCGGATGTCGGTGATTTCATTGAGCGCCAGCGTATCGCCGCGATCGTCCACCGCCGTGAAAGTAACCACCGCCCGGAGATCGGCCGGAATCGTCACTTTCTCGATCGAGATATGCAGACCCGGCGCACTTCCCCCGAAGTCCGACGGTCCGGGAGGGCCTTCCGGCCCCGGAGGGCCCTCGGGCCCGGCAGGGCCTTGTTGCCCTGGACACCCCACAGTCAGGGCGACGACGAAAGCGAGCGCCAAAACGGACAGCGCCCTTCCGTACTTGTTTGCATGTGCCATATTCACCTTTGCCCCCTTTCCCTGTTGCTCGCCATGCTTTCGGTCATGGCACTTCACGTAACTATAAAGACCCATCGTAACACAGATAGGACAGATGAGCCAGCTCTTGAACCGAGTCCCCGTCCACTATTCGACGATTTCAAGTGTTGCATGTTTGCATATTTTTGCGGACTGGACACCAGAACTACCGCGGCCGCAACCCCGTCTTGCCACAGAGACGTGCATAAACCAAGCACCTTCTGTGCCAAACGAAGCATTTAGCTCGCGGGATTCGTAAGACTCTGTTGAGCAGTGCTTTATGGAAGGCTTGGTGCGGTTGGAGACCGGTCGCCGGTCACGAGATTCCGTGTCGTTGCGCGTATGTGTCCGTACAGATGTGTCCTGCGCGGCGTTTAAGGAACCGCCGTAGCCCGGAAATACGGGCTACGGCGGTGGCAAGTGCGGGGCTTACTTAATCCCAAGATCGTCGAGGATACTGGGCTCTTCTTCTTCCATAGCCAGTACGCTGTGGCAGAGTGTACAGTCGTTGTTGATCATTTGACCGTCGGTTGTGGTGTGGCCCCCATCGTGGCACCGGAAGCAGCCCTCGTAGCCGGGGTAGTCATTGCGGTCGGTCGGGTGACCGATATTGGTGGGATACTGGCCCCAGGTCACGTCCATGTCGGGAAACACGTTCCGGCTGTAAATTGCATTGACTTCCTTGATGGCTTTCGAAACGCGTTCCTCATTGGTGTCGTAGTCTGCGCCGAACGCTTCCTTGAAGTGGTCGCGAAGTTTCTTGTCGATCATCTCCAAGTCGCCTTGCTCGGCCTTGGCGGACTTGAGCGCTTCGACCGCGACGGCGCGGACCGAGGGAAGCGTCGGGTCGATATCGCCATCGGCCATGGCCTTGTCGACGGCCTGAAACGGGAGATCGAACTTGTGCGTCGGGCGGTTGTGGCAGTCGATGCAGTCCATGGTACGGAATTCGGCATTCGCCAACTGTTCCGCGGTGGGGTTGAACCCATCGGCCTTGTACTCCGTCACTTTACCGTCGGATTCCTTGACCCGCACCATGGCGATCTTGTGCCGGGTCGGGTCGGGTTCGCCCGTTTCCGGGTCCGCGGCGAGGTAGGTTGTTTCGCGGCCGGGAGCGATGTGCCAGCTATGGATACCGCCCGTTTTTTGGGCCCCGCCGCCGATATGCATCAACAAGACCGTGTACACCGGCGTATTGGCTTCGTCTTCCGAAAACCGCTTGATGACTTTGACGCGGTCCCCCGTGAACCGGTCCGGCCAGTGGCAATGCTCGCACGTGTCTCGGGAGGGACGCAGATTCGATACCGGCGTGGGAATGGGATGTTCGTAGGTGCCGAATGTAACGGCGAACAACTGGCCCGTTCCGGAGAGTTTCGACCGGACGAACCAGGGGGCTCCGGGGCCGATGTGGCACTCGACGCATTCGACCCTGGAGTGGGGCGAATTCTGATACGCGGTAAACTCCGGCTTCATGACGGTGTGACATACCTGACCGCAGAACTGAACTGAGTCCATGTAGACGACGCTCTTGTAACTGGTGGCTCCGATGATGAACAGATTGGCGAACGTCAGGAGGGTCACCATCACCGCGATGCGCCGCGTCCTGGGATTGTTGAAATCGATGCGCGGCAATGCGTCTTTGTCGATCGGACGCGCGGCGACATCGCCACGCCGCTCGGCGCGCCGTTGCCAGACGAAGCCGATGGGAATGAGGATCAAGCCCAGCACGAAGAAGCCGGGGAGTATGATGAATGCGACGATCCCGAGATAGGGTGAAATGATAATCCCGGTCACGTCCAGCGCGACTAGACCAAGAATCGTAAAGAAACTGATCGTCGTGAGGCCCGCACCGAGAATGGTCACCCAGTTGCGAGTAAACAACCAAATCAGCGCACCCAATAACCGCAGAATCCGTTTTACCATGGACTCGTTCTCCCCTTCTCAGATAGTCAGCAGCACTCTTCTCGTTTCGTATTGGTGAAATGTACCATTTTATGAGGGGCAATTGGGAATGCCCGCGACGCCTTGAGGCGGGGAAAGGAGCAATTTAGATGCCGATTATCGCCCGAACGCCGTGATGATACCATTTGGATTGCGAATAGTCGCAGGGAGTAATGCTACGCGGTAGGAATTATTTCGATACGTGCTTTCCGGCGTCCACTGACTGAAGATGTCCTGGACCTCACACATCTGTGCGCGCAGATCTGTCCAATTGTCTTCGTGTGCCCCCCAGAAAGGTGGGCCGGTTGGGGCGGAATTCCAATTCCCCATACGTTCTGCAACGATGTACGCGAGATCTTCCGAATAGGCACCAGAATTGCTCGTGCTTTGGAAATGCACGGCTTGTACCCGATGAATTCAGGGATAGTAGATCTATGGCGAGTATCATATCCCTTGACAGACGACGATGTTGGTCATTAGATTAACTTCTCGACGGACAGGCATGGGGGCGCGGTGGTCCACGGCACCCATGGGACCGTTCGGGGGTGCGGTTGGACGGAGTACCTAACGCGCACGCCCTAGATTTGGGGTAGATTGCATTGGGCCAACAGTGACCGTTTCGCGCGACGAAGGGGGTGCAGTGATGACGAAGCGTTCGGCGGGTCGAAAGCTAGACGCGTATGCGCCATGGTTTGGTGTATTGACCGTCGCAGTGCTTGCGCTCGTGGGGACCGGGTGTCCCACGGCCAGCGTAGGCAACCCGGGAAGTGTGACAACGTGTCTGGGATGCCACAACGGCCGTACGGCGCAGGATATGCGGTCGTTTCTTTTGAGTGCGCATCGCAATGTTGCTTGTGCCACGTGTCACGTGGGGGCGGAAGCGCACGTGCAGAGTGGGGGGCTCGGCGGGGCGCTGATCAACCCGGCCTCGGGCGCGTATGAACTCACCTTTGCCGCCTGCACGTCCTGTCACCAGGAAATCGTGGACGGTTTCACCAAGAGCGGGCACTACGCCAGCCGTCTTGTGACCTGCTACGATTGCCACGACGTTCATTCGCCCATCAAGACCGTCGGACCGATCAACAATAACTTGCTATGCCGTTCCTGCCACGTGTTTGACGGATTCCAAACCGACGCCCAGATTGAAGATCACACCAAGCACCCGGTCGATCCGACGGGAACCGGCGCGAGCCGCTGCACGTCGTGTCATATGCCGCCGACCGAGCGCACCGATCAGGCTGACGGTCCGCACAGCCACACCTTCATGACGATTCCGCCCATTGCGTCCAATGAAGCCGCGGCTGATGGCGTAAGCCCCGTGCCGCCGAATTCGTGCGCGGGCATTATGGGATGCCATGACGGGACGGTGCCGTTGGCGCCGATATTCGACGTCGACAACGAGGCGCAGATGATCGGGTTGCAGACGCTGTACGAAACGTGGTTCTCGAAGACAGCGAATTAGGATTGCGTGGCGGTCATGAGCTATTGTGCGTAAATGGCCTTGTTTGAGGGGAAGTGGCCTGAATGAATAACGCATCGCGGAAGGGGATTCGGAATGTACCGGAAGCGTCGTGATCGATGTCGGCCGAAGTGGCGCGCGGGGGACGGTACTCGCAGGCGGCGATTCGGCATCGCGGTGGCGATAGGGGTATGGCTCTGGGTGATGGGGGGGGCGTACTTGTGCGTACCCGCGTCCGCTGCCGAGGGTGATGATACCGCCAATGCGGCGGCGTCTGACAAACCGGCCGCTCCGGAGCAGACGGAGAAAGACCGGTGGTATTACGGTCGTTTCGAAGCCGGATTCGACGGCAGGTGGTCCGATGACGAATCCGATATCGATCTGGACCAATCGCTTCGGCTTAATGTTGACCCTCCGGGCCAGAAGAACATGCACGTTCGCAGCCTGTTCTGGTTGCGCGAAGACGTCGATTCCGATAACGACCGCTACAATACGCTTCGGGATCTCGACGACAACTATGATTCCGATGTGGACGCACGCGTCGTCTACTTGTATTTGGATATTGACGATCTGTGGGGAGATTCGACGCTGCGAATCGGCCGGCAGCGGGTCATGGAAGGCCCGTCCTTCAACCGCTTCGACGGAGTTTACTTCAAACAGCGGCACGCCCGGTGGGACTGGTATGTGTTCGGGGGATGGCAGGCTTCGCTGTACGGAGACGATTTTGACGACCCGGTGGCCGGTGGCGGGGTGTCGTCCCAACTCAGCACCCAGACCCGGGTCGCGGTCGATGTCTATTGGGAGCGGGACGATCGGGATCACTACAACACGTATATCCGTCCGCGGCTGAGCAATTTGCTGTACCGCGATTTTCCACGCGATGTCGAGGCCGATCGGGACGACACGCGGATTTCATTGAGCGTCTGGCAGGTGGTTAACGCAAATTTGACCTTGTTCGGCCGGCTGGATCTTTTCGACGAGGACGGGGATGAACTGACCTTGCAGGCCACAGGGCAGATCCCCACCTGGAAGCTTTCTTATCAGGCGACCTACCGCCGGCTCATGAGCACAGTCAAGGATCGCAGCAGTGATTTGACGGCCTACTATCGTATTCTTGGACCGCAAAGCGCATACGACGATTTTCAGTTGGTTCTGCATCGCCCGCTGTCGGAGAAGATCGGGTTGACCCTCGAAGGTCAGTTGCACCGGGTGGACGATCATTATCCCGATCCATGGCTTCGGGCCTACGATCACGATTACGACTATGCCGATCGCGCCAACCGCGACTTCAACCGGTTCGCCGCAATTCTTTCTATCGACGATCTGATTTGGGGGCTCAGCACTTCGACTACCGTCCAAGTGTGGGATGTGGACGGACGTGACGCTTCCTGGTCGGTCGGTAGCGAGGTCACGAAGAAATGGGACGACCTGTCTCTCACGCTGGGGGCGGACTACGAGCGCTGGGAAAGCGAATATACGACGTACGACTTTTTCCCGAACTGGAAGAACAACATTCGGCGGGCATTTGCTTCGCTGGGGTCGGGGTCGACCTCAACGGCGTATTTTGGCAGCAATTTCACCGTCCGGCTTCGGGACGTAAAGCCGATCGAGACAAACGAAGACATCTATTCTATTTACAGCAAATTGCGCTGGGCGTTTGCTGAGAATCAAGACGTGAGCCTCGCCCTGAGCTATGAACACGACGATAGCGACGATTCGCCCTATTGGCGGGTTCGGGCCGGCTATACACTGGAATTTTGACATTGCGTAGGAGGCTGACAGCATGACGCGGCGCCAACGGATTCTTTGGCTGGTGGTAGCGGTGGCCCTCACCGGGCTGGTCGCGGCTTGTATAACCTACACGCAGCCGAAATCGGAGAGGGTCGACCGTGGTGTCCGGGCGAACCATCCCATCCACGCCGAGCAGGGGTTGGAATGCGATATCTGCCACCAACCCGCGGAGGACGGGACGTATTCGTTCCCGACGCACGACACGTGCTCGGTCTGCCACGATATCGATATTGATAATCCCACGCCGGAAGCGTGCGGGGTGTGCCACACCAACGAGAGTTTTGAGATCACCGAGTTCAAGAGCCCGCTCGGACCGGATATCAAGTTCGCTCACGAGCCGCACGTCGCCAAGGAAGTCGAGTGCAAGACCTGTCACGTCGAACCGGACACGAAGCCGTTCCCCAGTGAGCCGCTGATGCCGTTTTGCATGGACTGCCACGGCAAGACGAGTCCGGCGCTCAATGAATGCTCGGTATGCCACAAAGAAACGAATAAGCAGACGATTCCGTCGTCTAGAAATGGTGTGAATATCGCCCACAACCAACCGGCCATCTGGGTGAAAGTGCACGGAGCGGAGTCGAAAGTGGATCCCAAATACTGTGCGATGTGTCATGCCGACCAGGCATTCTGCGACGACTGCCACGCGACGACGCCGCCGGAGAACCATACGGTGACGTGGCGGCGCAAGACGCACGGCATGCAGGCGTCCTGGGATCGGAACACGTGCAGTGTGTGCCACGAAGAGGATTCGTGTCTGAAATGTCATAAGAATACGCAACCGGAATCGCACCGTCAGGCGTGGGGTCCGCCGGCCAACCATCATTGTGTGTCGTGTCACTTCCCGCCGAGCAAGACGGACTGCGTGGTGTGTCACGAGACCATCGAGCATCCGTCGGCGCTGCCTTCGCCTCACCGGGCGATGGTGTATCCGGTACAATGTGGAGTGTGCCACCCGGGCGGTCAGCCGAACCGGCCCCCGCACCCGGAAAACAGCACGGTCAATTGCCGATTCTGTCACTGATTCGGTACCATACGTAGCGATTTGAAAGGAGGGATGTACGAATGAAACAAACGATTCGGTTCATGGCGGTATCCGCCCTGGCCTTCAGTGTGGCCTGTGTAATGGGGCTCAGCCAGGCGCAGGCCGCCGACTATGTGGGCCCGTCGCAGTGCAAAATCTGCCACAACAAGAAGGACACGGGCGCGCAGTATGACAAGTGGAAAGAATCCAAGCACTCTTCGGCGTTTGAAGCGCTGAAGTCGCCCAAGGCGCTCGAGATCGCCAAGGAAAAAGGCTTGGAAAAGCCGCCTTCTGAGTCGCCGCAATGCGTCAAGTGCCACGTGACGGCATTTGACATGGCGGCAAAAGAGGTGTCCGCTGACGCGGTTCCCGCAAAGATCAAGCTGGAAGACAGCGTGAGCTGCGAGGAGTGCCACGGCCCCGGTTCCGACCATATCGCGGCTGGTAAGAAGGTGATGTTCCAGAAAGATACCAGCATCGATATGGCGGCGACGCAGCAGAAAGTTACGGCGGAGAAATGTACGCAATGCCATAACGAAGAGTCGCCGACCTGGAATCCGGAGCAATATACGCTGGATGACGGATCGAAAGTCGGATTCGACTTCGATCAGGCCTACAAGAAGATTGCGCATCCGGACCCGAAACTCGCGAAGGATGGCTGAGTTCAGCCTTTCGTTGATTACTCTTTGAATTGTGTGCGGGGCGGTCGAATCGGCCGCCTCGCACAGCTTCCGAGGCGGCAAACACATCCCAAACTGCCTTTCTTCTCCTCAGAATGGTATACTGATCCGCGTGGCGATCGGCGTCCAATACGCGAGATTGCCCGTGTTGCGCAAGGCACAGTCACAACTGAGAAAGACAGGATATATCCATGCAATTTTTTACCTATTCAAAACGGGCGGCGAGCATCCGGTCCTGCAGGACGGCGGTTGCGATACTGATCGGTGCTGCCTTCCTTTTTTCTTCCTGCGGCGACAACGGGTCACAGGAAATTACCGATACACGGACCGTAACGAAATCTTCCGCGGCCGGCCCGATGATCGGGGCGAGCCCAGCCGGTATGCCGATGGCGACCCCGGCGGCCGCATACACGTGGAAAGCACCGGAGTCGTGGCAGGCGCTGCCCGCGACGTCCACGCGCATGGCCAATTTCAAAGTAGATGCGGATACGGACGCGGAATGTTACCTGACGGTTTTGTCCGGGACGGGCGGTGGTATGGAGGCCAATGTCAATCGTTGGCGGGCGCAACTCTCCCTCGATCCGTATACCCCGGATGAGATCTCCAAATTGCCCGTCATCGACGTTCTCGGTCAGAAGGCGCCGCTCATGGAATTCGAGGGAACGTTCACGGGAATGGGCAATTCGGAGAACAAGGAAGGATACAAACTTCTTGGAATCATCCTCGAAGACAAGGGGAACGCGGTTTTCGTCAAGATGACCGGGCCATCGGTTGTTGTCGATCGCGAGAAAGACCACTTCATTGCATTCTGTCAATCGCTGGAGCCTGCGGCGACGCAAACCGCCATGGAACTGCCCGAAGGGCACCCCGACGTCAGCGGCGGCGTAATGCCGGGCGCTCCGCAACAAAACATGCAACTCCCGGAAGGCCATCCTGACATTGGAAACATGCAGGGCATGGCGCCCGCTATGGGCGGCGGTTCGTCCGCGGGTGTTACCTCCTGGGCCGCGCCGGAGGGTTGGACCCAGGCGCCGGACAAACCCATGCGGGCGGTGACCTTCACGTTGGGCGACAGCGGAAAGACCGAGTGTTACGTAACCTCCCTGTCCGGACCGGCGGGCGGTGTGGAAGCCAACATCAATCGTTGGCGCCAGCAGATGGGACAATCGCCGCTTGATGGCGCCGCGCTCGCCGAATTGCCGACGGTTACGATTCTCGGCAAACCATCCCCCATGATTGAGATCAAGGGGGATTTCAGCGGCATGAACGGCGAGGGTGGCGACTCTTACGCGCTGTTGGGCGCGATTTGTCCCCTTGACTCAGAAACCATCTTTGTGAAGATGACCGGTCCCGCGACCGAGGTTGATGCCAACAAAGACAAGTTTATCGCATTCTGCGAATCACTACAGTAAGCACGGGCTGCAATACTATCATGAACATCTTGAAGTATCTCTATCGCGGACTGGCGTCATACGCCTTCGCAATTATCATCCTTTTTTTTCTCCTCGTATTGACGCTTCTGGGCACGCTGGAACAGATCGATCACGGCCTCTACGCGGCGCAGCAGAAGTATTTCAGTTCGCTTTTCCTGATGCAGGATGTATTCGGCAAGCCGATTTTGCCTTTGCCGGGCGTGTATCTTCTGTTGATACTCCTGTTCGTCAACCTCACGCTCGGGGCCATCGTTCGTTTTCGCCCGAGTTGGTCGCACCTCGGCGTATTCATCGTCCATATCGGCATCCTGTTCATGTTGGTGGGCGGGTTCGTCACGTTCAAGTGGTCTAAGGACGGGCATCTTACTCTCTACGAGGGCGAGCGCGACAACGTCTTCCAAAGTTACAACGAGTGGGAAGTCGCGATCACGGAAGTGAAGAATGCCGGACCGGCAACGGAACTGGTCATACCAGGGACTAAGTTTACTCAGGCCACAGATGACCAGACCGCGACGTTTACCCGCGCCGACTTGCCGTTTGACCTGACCCTTTCGGGCTACCTCCCCAACTCGGCGGCGGTACCCGTAACGGCCCCCATCGCGGCGGGGCACAAGATTGCCAGCGGCATGGCGCTGGTTCCCATGGATCTGGATATGCAAAACGAGCGTAATGTGGCAGGGATTTACGCGACCGCCACGGAAAAGGGATCCGGCAAGAAGGAAGAGGGGGTTCTCTGGGGAATGGCCCGGTCGCCGTTCCAGGTTGCCACCGATAAGGGCACGTGGGACGTGACCCTGCGCCGGCGGACATGGCCGCTCCCGTTCACGGTCGTGTTGGATGACTTTACCCGCGAGCTGCATCCGGGAACGAATCGTCCGGCCTCGTTTAGCAGCGACGTAACGGTGATCGATCCCAAGGCCACGCAGAAGATTCACATTTCGATGAACAAGCCGCTGCGGTATAAGGGGTACACCTTGTTCCAGGCGTCGTGGGGACCGCAAAACGCGGGGCCAAACGATCGGCTTTTCTCGACGTTTGCCGTGGTGCAGAATCCTGCCGACCAGTGGCCACTGTATGGTTGCCTCATTATCACCTTCGGGTTGCTGGTTCATTTCTGCTATCGGCTCTTTCTCTATTTACGCAAGGAAGCGAGGGTTTCGTAATGCTACGTCATCCAATAGTTACCGTAATTGTGCTGAGCCTTTGCGTCGGCATTGGCGCGGCATCGGCCCAGACGCCGGAGGGGTCCGAGGGGTCCCCCAATGCATCGCCCGTCTGGTCGGACGCGACGTTGGACGCGTTTTCCATCATTCCGATTCAGGACGGCGGCCGGATTAAGCCGTTGGACACCTTTGCCGGTTTCCAGATGCTTGGTATTAACGGTAAACGTTCGGTCAAGACACCGGATGGGGAGACGTTGAAGCCCATGGCATGGTTGCTGACGTGCCTCTTCCACCCGGAGCAGGCGAAGACGTACAAGGATTTCCTGATCGAAAACGCGGACGTGCTGTCCATGGTCGGACTGACGGCCACCAGCGAACGGGCGCGATACTCCTATAACGATCTGGCGCCCGCTCGCATGGCGCTGTTTACGCAGGCCGGCCAATTCTCGCAAATCCCGGATCACACCCGAACCCCGGCGCAGACGCAGCTCATCAATCTGGCCCACAACCTGCACCAGTTCGAGATGTTGACGGAGTACCTGCACTTTGCGCACGCCGCGATTCCGCTCGGTGACAGCGCGGCCCTGCACCGCGTCTACGGCGATGTGGAAGCGGTCTCACTCGCTACGATTCTGGAGAAGGCTTCCGCCCTGCAGAACGAATACATTTCCTTAAACACACACGCCGCACAAGGGAATGACGAAGCGGCGAAAGCCGGGCTGGCGGAGATTCAGACCTTCATCAACCATATGAACGAGGCGGTCTCCAACGCGCGGGCTATGGATATTATCCCGCCCCCGGTTGGTAGCGGGATTCGCGAATGGTACAGTCCGGCCACGCTGGCCGAGGCCGTGTTTACGACGAATCTCGACTTGACTAAGCAGGTGGCCATCGTTCGCACGTGGGAAGAACTCGCGGCCAATGTCAACGCGGCAGATCCATTCGACAAGTACGCGCAAACGCTCAACAGCGCCATCGTGGGGCTGGCCAAGGCGCGCGGTGAATTTGGCAAAGTTCCCTTGGAACTTACCTATTACAAAGCCCAGTTCTTTTACTACAGCCTGATTCTCTACTTGTTCAGCTTTCTGCTCGTGGCGTTTTTGTGGCTGAAGCCCCAGAGCCGGGCGCTGAATCGGGCGACGTTGATCGCCGTCACGATCCCGACATTGCTGCTCGTGACCGGTATCGCCATGCGCTGCATCATTCGCAGTCGCCCACCCGTTACGACACTGTATGAAACGATACTTTTCATCACGGCAGTAGCCGTTGTCGTGGCTCTGTTTATTGAGTTCGTCAATCACCAACGGATAGCGTTGTCGTTGGCCGCGTTTCTCGGAGCCTTGGGTGTCTTTCTGGCGAACAAGTACGAAGTCATCGAGGGCGGGGATACGATGCCCAGCATGATCGCCGTGCTGGACACGAATTTTTGGTTGTCAACTCACGTGACGACGGTGACCATGGGATACGCGGCGGGGCTTCTGGCCTCCGCTATTGCCCATGTCTACATTTTCTCTTACGCCCTGGGCCTGCGCAGGCGGGATCCCGAGTATTACCGTTCCGTGGCTCGAATGACGTACGGGGTCCTGTGTTTCGGGTTGCTGTTTGCCACGGTGGGCACCGTGCTGGGCGGAATCTGGGCGAACTACAGTTGGGGCCGGTTCTGGGGCTGGGATCCGAAGGAGAACGGGGCTTTGATGATCGTGCTCTGGATGCTCATCGTACTCCACGCGCGGCTGGCCGGATATATTCGCGACTTTGGAATCGTAATGGGATCCGTCTGCTGTGGGATGATTGTCGCCTTCTCATGGTTCGGCGTGAACCTTCTCGGCGTGGGACTCCACAGCTACGGGTTTACCAGCGGTATCGCCAAGGCGCTGATGATATTCTATATAGTCGAAGTCGGTGTGTTGGTCGTCGGTGCAATCGCGTGGGTGATCCGTCCGGTACCCGCCGAACGAGTCCCGACGGAAGACAAGACAAAGCGGGGTGCGATTCCTCACTCCGGGAAGATGTCGCCGACCTGATAGCCGAATTGCGACCTCGCGATTCACGAATTCGCGGTAGATAATTTGATCCAACAGTCCTCCCACCGCTGGCATCACCTCCGGCGGTGGGAGAATCTGTTTATTCCGGGCGTCGGCCTCAGATAAAGCCGAGGAAAAACGATCCGAAGTCCAGCCCCAGAAACAGCAACTGAACCCCAATGCCAACAACCGTGCTGAGGAACGAAAAGACCGGATCCAAGGCCTGTAGGAAATACAGGATTGTTGCGGGATCGATATTCATGACAGGTTTACCCTCCATTCTTGTCGCGAGGCGACCTGTGCCCCCCTGGTACACAACAGGCGTGCACCCCTCGCACCCAAAATCATACCTGAGAGATTCCGCTTAAGTAAACAGCGAAATCGCTTGTCGCACCTCAAAATGGCCTTGTTACCGCCGTAGAATCGTGAAATAATGGAGGCCGGGTTGCTCAAACTGAATTTTCGTCCGTCACAAATCACGGGGGATTGTGCGATGTTTTACTCTCGGGTAGCACGAACGTTCGGTGTGTGCTTCGTTATAGCGACGGTGGCCTTTACGGCCGCGAACGCGGGAGCCACCGCACTCGACGACTACGTGGCAGCGCCGGACGCGAGCTACAGCTGGTCCGTCAGCAATGTCGTGTCCGGAAGTGGTTACACCGACGTGGTCATCGATTTGACGTCGCAGACCTGGTTGACGTCTGCGGAGGTTGACCGGACCCTCTGGGAGCATTGGCTGGTTCTTACGATTCCGGATACCGTTTCCACGAGCACGGGGTTACTGTTTATTGCCGGCGGCAGCAACGGCGGCTCGCCTCCAACCGGCAGCAGCTCCGAACTCAGGGCCATTGCGCTTGCGACTAACTCCGTTACGGCAGACCTCAGGATGGTTCCCAACCAGCCGCTCACGTTCACCGGAGACGTACCGCGCACGGAAGACGCGCAAATCGCGTATGCCTGGGATAAATTCCTTGCTTCGGGTGACCCGATATGGTTGTCCCGTTTACCGATGACGAAAGCGGCGGTACGGGCTATGGATACGGTGACGGCTCTCTGTGCAACCGCTCAAGGGGGCAATAACACCGTCGACCAGTTTGTCGTTGCGGGCGCGTCGAAGCGGGGGTGGACGACCTGGACCACTGCGGCGGTCGACAATCGCGTGGTGGCGATGGCCCCTATCGTAATCGATCTCTTAAATCTGGAAGTTTCATTCGAGCATCATTTCGCCGCGTTGGGACGATGGGCGCCCGCTATCCAGGACTATGTGGACATGGACATCCCGTCGTGGTTCGGCACCCCGGAATTCGGCGCTTTGCTGGACGTCGTGGGCCCGTACACGTACCGCGACCGTTTCACGATGCCCAAATACCTCATAAATTCCGCGCAGGACCAGTTTTTCATCCCCGATTCATCGCAGTTTTATTGGAAAAAGCTTCCGGGCGAGAAGTACCTGCGCTACGTTCCTAACGCGGGTCACGACTTGAATGCATCGGCATGGGTAGACTTCAGCGCCTGGTACGCGGCGGTCCTGGCAGGAACACCCCGGCCGCAGTTCTCGTGGGTCAAGAACGAAGACGGTTCTATTGCGGTCAATACGGTCGACACACCAACGCAAGTGCTGCTTTGGCAAGCGACCAATCCAAATGCCCGTGATTTAACTTCGACAATGTTGGGGCGATCTACACGAGTTCGGTACTGGCACCGTCGGGGCCGGGCGAGTACACGGCGCAGGTTCCAGAACCGGCTCAGGGATGGACCGCATTTTTCGTCGAGCTGACGTATGACAGCGGCGGCGCGCAGCCGTTCAAGTTCACGACCGAAGTGAGCGTAGTTCCCGACGTGCTGCCGTATGGGCCGCAGTTTACCCTGGGTACCGAGACGGAGATGTTGGACGCGGCCTTCTATGCCGGGGATGCGGCCGATGGGTCGAACGTCGCCGGGCGAAGCGCCTTCTTCGCGCAAGCCTCCAACGGTGCAGACCGCGTCGCGTTCTGGGCCGTGAACAACAGCACGCAACAGACCGCCGTTTTCCTGGTTGATATCGGCGACCCATCGAGTTGGGGCCGGCTCACGGCCGATGCGTCCAACGCACCGGACGCCCCCATCTGGTGGACACCCGACGATTCGGCGCTGCTCGTCGGAGATTCGCGTGTGGACGTCAACACGGGCATGATGACGCAGCCCCTGCTCTTCGGTACCTACCCCCTCAATGATTCGAGCATGACCCGATTGGCGACCGGCAATTGGCTCGTTACGCACTATGCGGGCGATATGGTCGCCGTGCCCATCCGGGCGGACGGAACCGAGGACACGTCGCGGCTTCCGAAGATTGCGACGAACCTCACGGGAGCGGGCATTGACGTGGACTGGCCCGCCGTGAACCCCGATGGGACCGCCGTGACCTTTGCGGACTATCACAGCAGCGCGACCCCCGGCATCGGGGACCAAAGCGATATCTATGTGCTCAACAACCTTCAGGATATTCTCGGCGCGCCGTATCAGGGCGCGACGCAGTATTCGTCCCTGGCGCCAACGTCGCTGGATGATGATTCCGTCGTCGACATCCGTTCCGGTCTCGCGCCCAAGGGGTCCTTTGCGCCGTTCTTCTCGGCGGACGATACACTCGTGATCTACTCCGAGGATTGGAACCGTGTCTTTCGGGACGATGATTTCTTTGCGACCCTGGCTGTTTCCGATTTCGATGTGATGATTGCGCGTGCCCACGGTTTTGAACCGGAGATCCGGTTGGAAGCGCCCGGCAACCAGGCGGTGGCCGTACCCACGCCGGGCGGAACCCGGCTCACGTATATCAAAGATGTTGCCGGAATCACCCACCTCATGATTACCACGTTGGAAGTGTCCAAGCGCGTGGGCGGTACGACTGTCGGAGCAGCGGTGGATAACGATATCTCCGTGTTCCAGGACCAGAGTTTTACCGATGCCAGCGGGACGCAGGTGGATATCGACGCCGGGACGACCATCGATTTCCCGGTTGGTGAACCGCAAGCGATCCAAATCGTGACGCCTATCGATCCGGCGCAGCCCGCGGAATTGCCGACCGGCGTCGATGCGATTCCCGTGATCCGCGATTTTGGGCCGGAGGGCACCCAATTCAGCCCGGCGGTCACGGTGACGGTCTCGTATACGGACGCGCAAGTGAATGGCCTGGATGAACCCAATCTCCAGGTCTTCCAATACAATTCCGTGTCCGGGAAGTTCGATATTCCTGTGACGACCATCGTGAATCGGGATCTCGATAACAACACCATTTCGTTCACGTTGGACCATTTCTCGCAATACGGTCTTGCCGTACAGCGCGACACCGACGGGGATGGAATCGTTGACAATTTCGATCCAGACGACGACAACGACGGCTATCTGGATGGGACGGATCCGTACCCGTTGGACACGGATAATGACGGCATCGCAAACGTAGACGATCCGGACGACGATGCCGACGGTATTCTCGACGGAGACGACGCGATGCCTCAGGATACGGACAACGACGGGCTCCGAAACGACATCGATACGGACGACGACAATGATGGGTATTCCGACGCGGTGGAGCTTGCTGCCGGGACGGACCCGCTGAACGCTTCGGACAATCCCGGCACGAAAGCGCTGCCACTCGAGTCCGGCAGGATGATTGTAATTCTGCTGGTTTCGCTGGGTGTGGGATCGTTGGCGGCATTGCGTCGGCGTTCCCGTATCGGGAAGTCGAGCAAAGGGTAGCGGGATACGTTCAGGTGAAGAGATCGCTCATGAAGTCGATGAGCAATCGTTCCACGACGTCGTCCGGAAGAACGTCCAGGGCAGTGTTCACGAGCGCCAACTCGTCGGGCAACTGGCCGCCCTGAATACCGAACGCGCCGCTGAGGTTGCGGATTGTATCGGGGGACGAGCCGTCGCCCAGCATCTGGGTGAGCTGGGTGTGCACGTCCTCGGGGCGAATGGGGGAGTCCGACGCCAGCACGGCATCCACAGAGGCGCGCAGGTCCGTGGCGAATTCGGGTGCTTTGCCCACGTTGGCCCGCGTCACGGTAATGTGGAGATTCGCCGGCGACTGTTCGGTCGAGAACTGCGGCTGAAGGTACCACCCGCGTTTCTTCATCTCGTCCGCCACCTGGTAGACGTTCAATACGTCGGACGCGAAGGAGAACATGCACATCTCCGGATCGCCGAGTACGTGCAGGACGTCGATTCCATTGACCGCGGCAATCATTTCCGTCGTGGTGTCCATGACTTCCCGAACGATTGTCTCGTATCCATCCTCGCCGAGAAAGTTCAGCGCCGCCCAGGCCCCGGCCAAAGGTCCGCCCGACTTGGTGCTCATGACCGTCGAATTGATGAAGGCGTACGTCGTGGTCCGAACGCAGGCGAAATACTGAAATTTGCGCAACTCGGCGTCGCGGTAAAGGACCGTGGAGGCGCCCTTGGGCGCGTAGCCGTACTTGTGCATGTCCGTCGACATCGACGTGACGCCGGGAACCGAAAAATCGAAGTCAGGCACGGCGTAACCGGCGCGGCGCATGATGGAGAGGTGCAAGCCTCCGACGCAGGCGTCCACGTGGAACAAGAGGTCATGGTCCAGTGCGAGTTTCCCAATTTCGACGATGGGGTCGACCACGCCTTGCGCGTAACCGGGCGCGGACCCGACCAGGAGAATCGTATTCTCGGTGATGGCATCGCGCATCGCGGCGACATCGGCGCGGTAAGTGTCCGTGTCGAACGGTGTGACGACGACGTTGAGGCCAAAATACCAGGCGGCCTTGTAAAACGCCGGATGTGCCGTGCGCGGAATCACAATCTCCGGGTTCTTGATGTGGGGCCGGTGGACGCGGGCCCAGTCGCGAGCCGTTTTGACTGCACATAGAATGCTCTCGGTCCCGCCGGACGTGAAGCTGCCCACCATGTTCTCGTCACCTCGCAGCAAAACCGCGATGGACCGGATGACCTCCGTCTCCAGTTTCACCATGCTGGGGAAACTGGTGAAGTCGAGGCCGTTTTCCGTCAGATAAAGCGAATACGCCTCTTTGGTGACGTCTTCAACTTCTTCACCGCCATCGTAAATGTAGGCCAGTACCTTCCCCGACCGCCACGGCAAATCGCGCGATTTCATCGCTTCGAGATGGCGCAGCACTTTGTCTTTGGACAGTCCGTGACGGGCCAGAGGCATGATGTGTCTCTCCATTTCGTAAAGAGGTTCGATTAGGACTTCCTTGCAGCCAGGGCAACCTTACTTTGCACGATTCACGGACGTGCCGCAATGTCACTCCGTTTTCAATGCGTATCTCCGGCTGTGTGCCGCGCGTAGTGAATCGGATATTGGGGCGCGTACCGCCAAAGGTCTTTCGCGGAAGCAACTTCCTTGACCGACATTTCGGCACAACTGTCCCACAGCATCGCGGACAAGAGGTAGGTGTACCAGGCGAACGAGGCGTTGGGATACCGCAAGTTCGTGGTGAGGGTTTCGTGGTCATACCGGGTCGTCCAGTGCAGCGATCGCTCGAGGACCTGGTGGTACGCATCCGCGTCGGGTGGGAAGTTCTCGCGAACATCATTGATGATTAAGTATTTGTGGCCTTCCAGATGTTCTGCCTCGATTCGAAACGGCTTACCGTCACCCTCGCCCTCGATAATGCGGCGTTTGGTCAGTGCGGCGCCGGCTTTGAAGTTGGTGTGTAATTGGACTGATGTCTTTCCGATGCGCACGTCGGCATCCAACTTTCCGTCTACGGGGATCGGGTAATCCTGTGGGTTCGGAGGCCGATACAGTTCGGAATTCCCGGAAACCTGCACGCCGCTGGAGAGAGCGTCTTCCAACCCCAGGGGCAAATGGGCAAGAAGGCTGAACAGATACGCGATACAATGGACTGTTTCCTGATACTGAATCGGGACGATGATCTTGTAGTTGCGTGGATTGGACGGATCTTCGCGATCTTTGGCGCGGCACATCTGCACGTTGTTGAGGGTGACGTGACGGAAGCCCCCCAGGAACCGGTGTACGCGCAGGGTCAGTTCGTCGAAGAGTTCGATGAAATCGAACAACAGAATCGCGCTCCGGGTCCTATCGAGGAGTTAACGTCCGTAGTCGGGTTCCGCAGGATCCGCCATGGGTTTTTCGCAAAGGACGACCGGGTTCGGAACGGGACCAGGGCGTTCGAGAAGCCGTTCCAGGGCGAACTTCCGATGTCGCGGATGCAGTGCCAAGTGGTACAGATCCACCGGCAAAGCGTAGAAGCGGGTTTCATCATTCACCACTTCGAGTGGAATCGAACGCATGGAATCCGGCATGGGGGAGGGGTCGAATACGAAAATCCGCAGACCGAGGCGATGCGCCGCCTCAACGATCTTCTGACCGATATATCCCCAGCCCCCGGCTACGGCAATGCGTTTTGGCACTTCGGACATCACTGCTTCACCCGGCGCGACCACGCGTTGGGCGATGACAACGCGAGAGAAAACCCTCGTGCCATTGTCCCGGGAACAACGCGGTGTGGACTACAAGAGTTCAAGGATTGGATCGTCCAATTCGCGCAGGTTCTCGCGAATCCGCGCGTCGAAGAGCTCAACGATTCGCTGCGCTTCATTCGCCCCGATCATGTTTGTTGACTCGGTCGGGTCGTTGATGAGGTCGTAGAGCTCGCCATAGCCCGGGGCGATTGAAGTCGCGAATGAGCTTCCATTCCGGCGTACGATACATGCGCAAGTGGGTCTTCACGTAGTGGTGCTGGCTGTATTCGCCATAGAAATCGTCGTTCCAAATCCCGGCCCCACCGCGCAATAGGGGCGCGATGCTCTTGCCGCGAAGTGTGACGTCGGTCGGAATGTCGATTCCCACCATATCCAGCAACGTTGGAAACCAGTCCAGATTAGTTTGCGTTTCGTCGATGACCGTGCCGGGTTGCACGACACCGGGCCAGCGGATGCAGGTGGGCACCCGGAGCGAGGTATCGAACATGTTGGGTCTGGCATTGCGCTCGTCGATGCCGCGGAAATCGTGGAATTTCGTCAGTATCCAGCGGGCATTGCCTTTGTGTAGGACCCCGTGCTGGCCCACGTTGTAGCCGTGGTCGCTCGTGTACACCACAATCGTGTTGTCCGCGACCCCCATATCATCCAGTGGCTTAAGGATACGCCGACATTGTGGTCGATGCCAGCCACATTGGCGAGGTATTCGCGCATCAGCTTGTCGACTTGGTCGGCGTCCAGCCCCGGCAAGGTGGGATTGGGGATGTCGATTTCTTCGTCGTCGAAGCGCGCCATGTCCTCCTCGGCGACGGGGAGATACGGCGCGTGGGGTGAGCGGTAGTGGACATTCAGGGAAAACGGCCGGCCGCCGTGGTCTTGGCGTAGAAAGCCGATGGCGTAGTCCGTGAGGAGGTCTACCGTGAGCCCTTGGTGGGCCTTCATCTCGCCGTCGACCTCAAGGTCCGGATCCTTGGGTCTGGTGCCGCCCGTCAAGAATCCCGCGTAGTAGTCGAACCCGCGTCTTGTCGGGTGATATTGGGGTTCCGTGCCCAGGTGCCATTTGCCGACCAGCCCCGTGTGGTACCCGGCCCGGGAGAGATACTCGGGCCAGACGGGGAACTTCGCGTCCAGCCCCAGTGTAGCCTCGTCTTCGAGCCGGTGGTTGATCCAGTCCGTGATCCCGACTTCCGTGCCGTAACGGCTGCTCATCGTGGACGCGCGCGACGGCGAACACACGGGCGTCACCGCAAAACTGCTGGTGAGATAGGCCCCCTCGTCAAAGAGGCGGTCCAGGTTCGGCGTATAAGCGTCCGGATTACCGGACCGGCCCAAGGCCCACGGCGCTTGGTCGTCCGTGCATATAAACAGGATATTGGGTCGTTTACCTGCCGATGCTTCGGCAGCTTCGGAAGTTCTTGTTGCTGCGGCAGCCAGCGCGCTTGCAGCGGTGGTTTGGCAAAAGAAGTCTCTACGGGTAATTTTTGTGCTCATCTGGACAGTATAGGATTAGTTGTTCCTGAAGATCGAATTGAAGAATTCGTGATCCGGAGATTTCGCGGAGGGACTCGACATGCCGGCTCTGGCCAAGGGACCACAGGGACGCGGATGCCCCTCAGCTTTTTAGCAGATCGCTGGGGTGTTCCGGAAAACCCGTCACGCCGCGGGATCGGTCGAACTGCACGATCCGGATTAGCGGCCGCGGCGTGAAGGGAAACGCTTTCAGGCGCCCGCTTTCCAACGCGCGTTCGGCGTTCGGCACGTTTACGGCTTCTGCAGCCTTCCCCCGCAACTGCTTCGCGACATCGGGCGCGTCGTCAATTCGCTGGCGCAGCTCGTGGGGATCCTCGGCAAGATTAAAGAGCAGTTCGCCGCCGCCGTTGGCGAAGAAGATGTATTTCCAGTCGCCTTGCCGCACCATGACTTTGAAGCGCGGGGTGCCGGGTGTTCCGTACATGCCCACGATCCGTTCGCGGGGTTTAGTCTTACCCCAGAGTGCATTCAGCACATCGGTGCCATCCCGTAGCTCCGGGTCACCTGACGCAGTCGTTGCGATGCCGAAAAGGTCGGTCAAGCAGACGAGGTTGTCTGTGGTCGTGCCGGCGTCGATTCGGTTTGGCCAACTCACGAGAAACGGCACCCGGCACGAGACGTCGAAATAGCTTTCCTTCTGCCAGGCATGGTGGTCGCCCAGGTGGTCTCCATGGTCGGAGTAGAAGCAGATCAATGTGTTATCGGCATCATCGCGGGCCTCGACCGCATCGAGAATCCGGCCGATGCACTGGTCGATGTAGGTCAATTCGCCGTAATACCGCGCCCGCAAAGCGCGGGCCAGCGAATCGTTTACGTCATCCGCCCAGACCGCGTAATTCATCCACGGGATCTGTTCGTCCATGTGGTCGAGCGCGATGTCGCCGCGTATAGGGTTGGGCATGCGATCCGGGTTGTACATGCGATTGAACGGAATCGGGGGCGCCAGGGGCGGATGGGGTCCGATAAACGAGACGAATCCGAAATAGGGGCGGTTGTCGCTGGCTCGGATTTGCTCGACCGCGCGGTCCGCGGCCCAGGCTTCCACGGTGATTTCGGGCGGCAGGGGGCTTTGCTGCGGGATGTAGTACATCTGCGTACGCTCGCCCATGTAATCTTCGATAAAGGTAAAGTCGGGGTGTTCCCGCTGAATGAACGTGGAGTACGCATCCAGCTCGCGGTCGTGGGGGGAACCAAACAGTTCTTCGCTATGCAGGTGTACTTCATAGCCCAAGTCCTCGTCCCTGGGAATGGAGTGAAATTTCCCGATTCCGAACGTTCGGTACCCACGATTTGCCATGGTGCGCGCCAAGTAGGGTCCGCATCGGTCCTCCATGGCCGCGGGTTGCGCCGTCGACCGGTTGGGGGCGGCCATTTGCGTAGACCCCGGTGGTATGGGGTTCCCGTCCGGTCCGGATGGTGTATCGGGCGGGCACACAAACGGGGCAGGTGGAATAGGCGCGGGTGAATCGGGCGCCCCGGGCGGCAAGTCGGTCCAAGTTGGGCGTGTAGACATCCGGATTCCCTGCGGCGCCGAAGGCGTCCGCACGCTGCTGATCGGTCATAATGAAAAGGATATTGGGTTGGTTCCGGCTCACAAGGCTGTCCTCCGGTCTGCCCTGGAATTTGGACTTCGTCCAGGAGGGCCCCATGATGCCCGAAACGGGGAGGGCTGTGCCAGCGGGGAGCAAATTTCCGGGGGTGGAACCGCCGGTGCCACAGGACCATGGGGCTGTCAGATTTTGCCACACAAGTCGTTGTTTCTCAGGATCGCTTATGCTATACTGTCGCCAAGCTCCATGGGGGCAACGAAGAACGATCAACAAGAAAGGAGGTCTAGGTATGTTTCTGTTGTTTGGGGTATTTGCGCTTTTCTGGTGGCTGGTGTGGAATGTGTTCTACGCAGGACTTTACCCGTTTTAAGGCGGACGCTTAGACCCGAATTCTTGTGATGTCGGCGCGTGTTTTAAGCGGCCGGCTATCGGAAGCGGAAGGAGAAGCAGTTGATAGTGCTTCGTTGTTTCTCCCGGTCCGATCGCTCTAGAGGGTGGGGTCTAAAGTTTCGCGAGCATTCGTAAGAAACGAAAGGAGAAAAAGCTATGCTTTTCTGGTGGTTTTGGGTAGCTCTTTGGTACATCCTTGCGGTCTTTTTTGAAGCTGGTTGGAACCTGCAGGTCTAGCAGCAGGAACACGCTAGTTTCCAGATACTGTATCGTGGCGGGTCCGTGGCGGGCCCGCCGTTTTTTTGCCTCGAAATTCTCGATATTTTAGCTATATAACCCGGACGGTATTCACTTGTCTTGAATTCGTGAATTCAGGGCCAATTCTCTGAGTACGTCGCAAACGAGCCGGTTTTTCAGTTGTCTATCACTATGGCTTGTGTTATACTTACGCTCGCTCCACACGATGTTTAGTGTTTACGATAGGCGGCGCTGTGAAATGTGTGAAGGGGCTTGAAAAAGCGCAGCGTGTCGTATACAATCTGCTTCGGTTTCGAAAAGGACCCTTGACGAATGTCTCGGGGCGGGCTTCGCGGGAAGCCGTGACCGGGACGGTTTGTAAGCGGAATAGGATTGCAGGAAAGGAGTTCTGGCTAATGAAGGGGATTCCGAGGACCGCATTGTGGTTGTTGAGCCCGTTTACCTGGATCTGGTGGATCATCGCTTTGGTTATCCTGGTCGAAGTGTTGTAGTCTTGCTATTGCGTTTCGGGCTGTAAGCGAACAGCGGAGCGCAAGAGTTTGCTTACCGTAGTTGCCCCATGAGGGGGT
Organism: Candidatus Hydrogenedentota bacterium; assembly: GCA_963745075.1. Taxonomy (GTDB): domain Bacteria; phylum Hydrogenedentota; class Hydrogenedentia; order Hydrogenedentales; family SLHB01; genus JAHDWY01. The sequence goes on from CAVUWV010000034.1 coordinate 26,249, forward strand.
GGCGTTAACGATTAAGGAAAGGAGGTTTGGTCTATGTGGTGGTTGTGGTGGATCATTGTCCTGGTTCTTCTGTACCAAGTTCTCTAATCGAAGACACTTACCATTCGCGCGAACTTTCCTGCTTACCTTGGTAATCACGGGAGTAAGCGCAGCTCTTGGGGCCGAGACAGGTAGTATTCTCTCGGCCCCAGTAGTTTATACTGCCCCGTTCGATTTCGTCGGCCCTCTGTTGGGACGTGATACGGTTTCGGCATCGGTCGAAAAGTCCACTCGATCTGGTTGGCGAACGCTGAAACGAAACCCATCGAACGTTGTATAGATACTAAGGTTAAGCTCGGGTTCTACCCGTGTCTTATAATCGCTCCGGAGGAGCGGCGTCACATCTCAACAGAAGGGAGGTTGAAAACATGTTCTGGTTCTCTTGGATCTGGTGGCTGATCATTCTGGTCGTTCTGTACGAAGTCCTGTAATCACTCTTTTCAACCGTACTGAGTTCGGATTTCGGGTCCACTCAGGCGGACGAATTGTTTGAGGGGCCGAAACGTTAGCGCGTTTCGGCCCCCAATTTTTTTGGGTAGTCTTTTGCGTCACAGTTTCAGTCGACAGTCTTGCCATGTCCGGTTCTGTAGTTGGACTTTTTCCCGGCGTTCCAGGTTTCAACGCCCAAGGCATCGGGGAGTTGGAGGCTTATCTGCGGGATTCGGAGACGTTGACTTGGCGGGAGTCGAACGGAGCCTTGGCTCGAAGAATCCCGACCCTTGTCCGTTCGGTCGTTTCCGGATACATCCGGACTAAGGGATCGATGCGCGATTGCCTGAAGTACAGCACCGTTCTTCGGGAAATCGGCGATGAGGAAAACGAAAGCGGGTGGCGGTAGTTAGACCGCCACCCGCTGAACTTGTTTTGCGGATCGATTTTCGAATCGGCGCATTCGGCCTAGATGTCGTAGTAGAGATAGAACTCGTAGGGATGCGGGCGCAGGCTCATCGGGAGCACTTCATTCTGCCGCTTGTAGTTCACCCAGGTTTCGATCACGTCTTTGGTGAATACGTCGCCGCGCAGCAGGAACTCGTGGTCCTTTTCCAGGGCGTCGAGCGCTTCGCCCAGGCTGCCCGGTGTCTGCGGGATGAGCGCTTTTTCCTCGGCCGGCAGATCGTAGAGATCCTTGTCCATCGGAGCGCCGGGATCGATCTTGTTCTGAATGCCGTCGATGGCGGCCATGAGCATGGCCGAGAACGCGAGGTACGGGTTGCAGGACGGATCCGGAACCCGGTACTCCACACGCTTGGCTTTTGGGCTCGGCGAGTACATGGGGATACGGCAGCAAGCGCTCCGGTTACGGCTCGAGTACGCCAGATTCACGGGCGCTTCGTAGCCGGGCACCAGGCGCTTGTACGAGTTCACGGTTGGATTCGTGAATGCGACTAAGGCCGGGGAGTGTTTGAGCAATCCGCCGATAGACCACAGCGCTTCCTGGCTGATACCCGCGTATTTGTCGCCGGCGAAGAGGGGCTTGCCGCCCTTCCACAAACTCAGGTGCGTGTGCATCCCGGAGCCGTTGTCCGCGAAGAGGGGCTTCGGCATGAAGGTTACGGTCTTGTTCGCGGCCTTGGCCGTATTCTTGATGATGTACTTGTACATGGACAACATGTCGGCCATTAACGTCAGGCTGTCGAATCGAAGGTCGATTTCGCATTGGCCGGAAGTCGCCACCTCATGGTGATGGCATTCCACGTTGAGGCCGCAATTCAGCATGGTATCGACCATCTGATTGCGCAAATCCTGCAACGAATCGGACGGCGGAACCGGGAAATACCCTTCCTTGTGCCGCAGTTTGTAGCCCAGGTTGGGTTCTTCATCGCGGCCGCTGTTCCAGATGCCCTCTTTGCTGTCTACGAGATGGAAAGCCGAGTTCGAGTTGATTTCGTACTGGACGTTGTCAAAGACGAAGAATTCGGCTTCGGGGCCGAAGTACGCGGTGTCGGCGATACCCGTCGAAGCCATGTAGCTTTCGGCCTTCTGCGCAACGCAGCGCGGGCAGCGGCTGTACCGCTCCTTCGTGATGGGGTCGAGAATGTTCGTGTAAATGATGAGGGTCTTGATCTCCGAGAAGGGATCGATCGTGGCCGTCTTGGGGTCCGGCAGCACCAACATGTCGCTTTCGTTGATCTTCTGCCATCCGCGGATGCTGGAGCCGTCAAAGCCGAGGCCGTTTTCGAAGGTGTCTTCGTCTAGTTCCCCCGCCGGGATGGTGAAATGTTGCATCAATCCCGGGAAATCCATAAACCGGAGATCGATGAACCGGACCCCCTCCTTCTTTACGAGATCGACGACATCTTTTGGACTGAGATCTTTCCGCATTTTATCCTCCGTACGTACCTAATGGTTTTTGAGCCAACGCATCGCTTCCAACTACGGGCGGGAGCTAGCTGATTGCCACATCGCCGGATTCGCCCGTGCGAATCCGGATTGCTTCGTCTATAGGCGAAACGAAAATCTTGCCGTCGCCGATACGTCCGGTGGACGCGGCCTTGACGATGGCTTCGACGACCTGTTCGAGTTTGTCGTCGTTCACAACGATTTCGAGTTTAACCTTGGGAAGGAATTCGACGACGTACTCGGCGCCCCGATACAACTCTTTATGCCCTTTCTGGCGGCCGAATCCTTTGACTTCGGAAACCGTAAGTCCTTGAATTCCAACGCCTGCAAGGGCTTCCTTCACTTCCTCGAGTTTGAATGGCTTAATGATCGCCTCTACCTTTTTCACGGGCATTTCCTTTTCGTCGTGCGTTGCTCCGGCAAACTCAATACGATACGGCGGAATCGGCAGTATATCGAAGGATTTGCGATTACCGCAAGGGCTCGACTTCCCCGCGCCGTCGCAGAGCAAATGCACGGGTTCCGCTCGGCCGGCATAGACCGAGTGGAACACCGCAGGGAGGAGCAACTCGTGTGCCATAACCGCGCCGGCAAGGACCCTAATGTACGAAGTGCTTTTCCTATCTATGTTTGCGTTTGGTCAGCGACGAGTGTGGTTCTTTGCCATTTGGCCTCCGCTACGTACTTGGCCTACAATTTGGTTGGTTTTTCGATTCGGAAGATACGATTTGGTACCTTTCGGCGCGAGCGACGACACCCCCGCCAATCGGATACCGCATGGTATCTTGGCGCGTGGGTGGACGCCTTCGGGTCAAGTTTCGCAGGCATGTGTATTTACCCGGTCTGGGGCGTCGCTGGTCCAACATGAAACGGCTGAGTCCACGCCATGGCGTCGCCCGGACCCCAGCATTCGAACCGCACGTACGTCATGCGGTGGTCTTCCGGAACCGTCCATGCGATGCAGTTGCCGTCCACAGCGGTTTCACGATGACCGAAGTCGGAGTGGACGACAATCCGCTCGGCGTTGCGGGTTCGAACGCAGATGGTATTCCCGCAGACGCGGATGTTCTCGACCTCTACACCCGTGCTCGCATAAAACCGCCCGTTCTTGAGGGCATCGGCAATGGCAGCGGCGTCTCCGTAGTCGGACTGAACCATGATCCAGGCGATTTCATCGTCTTCCGGGCGGTGGCTGTCGTCGTGGGCGAATCCCCATACCCGGTGACCCAACCCCAGGAGACGGTCCCAGCGGTCTGTCGCAAGCGGGCTTCCGGACAAACGACGAACGACGCCGTTATAGATCTCGATTCCGGTGAAGCCGGTCCAGGATTCCAGAAGGGACTGGGGGCAGTGGGAGAAATCATCCTCCCAATTGGGATGTGCAATGATGGCAAATCCGTCATTCTTGCCGATCGCATCCAGTACCTTTTGCCGTTCGGGATTTGGACTGACTTGTTCTGTCGCTCCGACGTGCAAGATATGGGGTCCGTTTGCGGTCACCTCGTTGCCTGGTATCAACGTCATGCCGTGATCGCGCAAGGGGTCGGGGCCGGTCAGGAAATCGTGATCGCTGATCATGAGAAACCCGTAGCCGCGAGCGGCGTAGGCGTCTACCACGGCCTGCGGATCTCGCATTCCGTCGCTGTTCGTGGTATGAGTGTGCAGGTTCCCCTTGATCCAGGGGGACTCTTTGATCGAGTAGGGATTCGCAATACCAGGATTCACGACGGGAGCCCCTTACATGGTTGTGTGTAATCGTTCAAGAGAATTCGGAGCCCGCGCGTAATCGTGTCCGATTCACCAAAAGAGTACGAACCCATCGCCGTCGAACCGTTGGTTGTCGATTTCACTGTTTACTACTCGGTCTTACGGCCGGCCAAGGCAATCGATGGTTCCGTGCCTCTGCTGATAGCCTTGCACGGATACGGACAGAAGTGCAAGGGGTTTGCGCGCTGGCTGCGGCCGTTGCGCGAGCACGGGATTCTGGTTGCGGCGCCGCAGGGTCCGCACCAGATTTACATGCAAATGGAACCCAAGAAGGTCGGGTTCAACTGGCTGACCATCTACGAGAAGGAACGGTCGATTAACGATTTCCTTGGATATATGAAGCGGCTGGTCGATCGCCTATGCGAAAAAGAAGACATCGACCTTTCGCGAGTCTTTGTCCTGGGTTTCAGCCAGGGTGCGGCCATGGCGTATCGCCTCGCCGTATCGGGCGTCCTTCCCATCCGGGGAGTCATTGCGTGCGGCGCCGACCTGCCTGCGGACGTCACAGAGCGGCTGTCGGAACGGGAGCCGTTCCGGGTCTTCCTCGTACACGGCGACAACGATCCGCTAGTTCCGGTCTCCAAGTCCGAGGAAGCCGAGGCTACATTGCAGGGCAGCGGGTTCTGTCCGGAGCGCTATCGGCACAAGGAGGCGCACACGATACCGGATGACGCGGCGCATGCAATCGGGGAGTGGATCAGCCGGCAGGCGTAACGTTCCGGAAGTCAGATCGACGCGAGGTACTGCCCCGGGATGCGCGTCTTCGGGTATTCTCCGTATTCATCCGCGCGGCGAATGACATCGGGAACGAGATCGGTCCACCAACTCGGAACGCTCGGCCACGGAAAGACCGAATGCCACTGCAAAAGCAGGGTCCTCCGTTGGTCCGTCGTATTGGGATGCGCGGCGTGCAGCACGCGGGCGTCGTTAATCACGAGGTCGCCCGCCTTTACGGGAAGGTCTACGGCGTTTGGGTGATCGCCGAAGGCGGGGTGGGTTGCGTCGAGGGCCTGAATCTCGGGTCCGTGGGCCGCGGGCAGAAGGTCATGCAGCGGAATCCGCCGCAAGTGCGTGCCGGGGATGGCGCGAAGACATCCATTACTCACATCGGTATCGACCAGGTAGTAGGACAGGAAGACCCGAACGGGCCACGGCAAGGATGCTTGGGGGTGGTTCCAGTCCATGAAGTCCTGGTGCCAGTACAACGCGGGACCATGAGCCGGTTTGCTGAGGATCAGGACGGTATCGTCTGCCTGTTTGCCTTCAAGGCCGAGTAACGCGGAGGCTTCTTCGGCTTCGGGAAGATCCACCAAAGCATCGGCCAGAGAACTCCACAGGGCCTCATCCGGCCGTGCGATTTCGTTGGCACGGTAACGGCGCTTTGTGTTTATGTGGAAATCGCTGCCCTGATACTGAAGCTTGGGATCGACGACGCGGGCGTCGAGTAACTCGTCACTGTAGGCACGCCAGCGGTCGAGCAAGTCACCGTGTAACACGCCGGGGATAACGCAAAAGCCGTCTTTGAGCAGTTGCTCGCGCTTCGCTAAGGCATCCTGTTCGGAAAGAATTGCCATCGTTCTGAATCCCTGTTGATCCCATGACTGAGCGTCCGACCGTGGACGATCTTGTACACCGGCGCGACGGTCGTTGTCCAGCCTTCGTCCATGGGCAAACGCCCATGCTGCACTTGGCGAGATCCGCGGTGCGCGGCGCGAGTTCTTGACAGCGCACCTATCCTTGGACATAGTAGCGGTCACTCGCAACGAAACCTTTTACATGGAAAAGAGGGGCGCCACGGGTGTTTGCCTACGTCTTTCGCCGGATACTGATCATGATTCCCACGCTGCTGGTGATTTCGGTAATTTCTTTTGTGATCATTCAGCTTCCTCCGGGAGACTATGTAACTTCGCTCGCATCCAACCTGGCGCAGACGGGAGAGCAAGCTGACCAGGCGCAATTGGAGGCGCTGCGCGTCCGGTACGGATTGGACAAGCCGATGCCCGTTCAGTACTGGCGGTGGATCACGGGGATTGCCCACGGCGATTTCGGGCAGTCTTTTGTGTACAACAAACCGGTGCTGGATCTGGTCAAACAGCGGCTGGCACTGACGATGACCGAAGCGATCTTGACGATTCTGCTCACGTGGGCCATCGCGATCCCGATTGGCATCTACTCCGCGACGCACCAGTACTCGATCTTCGATTACCTCATGACTTTCATTGGGTTTCTGGGCATGGCCACGCCGCCATTTCTCCTCGCACTCGTGCTCATGTACTTCTCCTATACCTATTTCGGCACGAGCGTGGGCGGACTGTTCTCCGACCAATTCATCGGGGCGCCGTGGAGCATCGTGAAGTTTGTCGACCTCTTGAAACACATCTGGGTGCCGGTGGTGATTCTCGCCACTGGCGGCGCGGCCGGTATGATTCGTACGGTTCGCGCGAATCTTCTCGATCAGTTAGAGATGCCCTACGTGGTGACGGCCCGCGCGAAGGGATTGCCGGAGTGGCGATTGTTGCTCAAGTATCCGGTGCGGCTGGCGATCAATCCCATGGTCAGTACCTTGGGTTGGATGCTGAGTTTCATCGTGTCCGGTTCCATTATCGTGGATGTGGTGTTGAGTCTGCCCACGGTGGGTCCATTGCTGTACAATGCGCTCATGTCGCAGGACATGTTTCTGGCGGGCGGCATCGTCATGTTGCTGAGCACGCTGACCGTGGTGGGGACGCTTCTCTCCGACGTTCTGCTGGCCTGGGTTGATCCACGCATTCGGTTCGGGGGACAGAGCGCGTGAGTGCCGTTGTTTCCCACGCGGCTCCGCTCAAGGAAGAACAACGGTACTTTGCCAGCCAGTGGCGGTTGATGTGGTGGAAATTCCTGGACCATCGGCTGGCCGTGATAGCCTCGTGGGTGTTGATAATTCTGTATGTTGTGGCGGCATTTTGCCCGTTTATCGGACCGAACGATCCGCATAAGCGAAACGCGAAACGAAGCTTCGCGTCTCCGCAGCGAGTCCACCTTTTCCACGAGGGGCAGCTCCATCGTCCTTTCGTGTACCCGCAGGTTCAAATCATCGATCCGAAGACGCTGGCACGCACTTACGTGGAAGACCGGACTACCGTTTTGCCGGTCCGATTCTTTGTGCACGGCGACTCGTACTCGTTGTGGGGATTGCTCGGCGCCAATACTCATTTGTTCGGCCTGGACGGCGGACACCGTCTGAACGTCATGGGCGCGGATCGGCTGGGTCGCGATTTGTTCAGTCGAATTCTTTACGGCAGTCGTATCTCGCTTTCCATCGGATTGGTTGGTGTCGTGATAAGTTTAGCCTTGGGGATCGTGTTTGGTGGCCTGTCCGGATACTATGGCGGGTTTGTCGATACCATCGTCCAGCGATCGATTGAAATTCTGCGATCGTTTCCGCAAATTCCCCTGTGGCTGGCGCTATCCGCCGCTGTACCGCCGCAATGGTCCCAGATTGAGGTCTACTTCTTCATGACGCTCATCCTCGCGCTGATCGGGTGGACCGATGTCGCGCGGGTGGTACGCGGGAAACTCTTGTCCTTGCGCGAGGAAGATTACGCGATAGCGGCAAAGGTCGCGGGCGTTCGGGAATTCACGATCATCATGCGGCACTTGATTCCCGGATTCACGAGCCATCTCATCGTTATCATGACGCTTCGCGTACCGCAGATGATCCTGGCCGAGACGGCGTTGAGTTTTCTTCGCCTCGGGTTGCGGCCACCGGCGATCAGTTGGGGCGTATTGCTGCAAGACGCGCAGAACATCCGTGCGGTGGTGATGTATCCCTGGCTGATGTTGCCCGTGATCTTTGTGATTGTGACGGTATTGATGTTCAACTTCCTGGGAGACGGGCTTCGTGATGCCGCCGACCCCTACAGCCACTGAGGCACGCATGAAACCCGTAATCGAGGTGCGGGACTTGGAGGTTCAGTTCCGCCTGAAGGAGGGCACTGTGCGGGCCGTGAACGGCGTGTCGTTTGCGATACCCGAGAACCGGACCCTCGGCGTAGTCGGCGAGAGCGGCTGCGGAAAGAGCATTACCGCGCGCGCCATGCTGCGCATCCTGCCGCCGCGCGGGCGCATCGTCCGGGGCGAGATTTTGTTGACCCCACGTAACGGCGCCGGCAATCCCGGGCCAATCGACATTGCGAAGTTGACGCCCAAGGGCCGCGCGGTCCGCGACATTCGGGGCCGGGATATTTCAATGATCTTCCAGGAGCCCATGACGTCCTTGTCGCCGGTGCATACGGTCGGCAATCAAATCGGTGAGAACGTGCGATTGCATCAGCACGCAAACCGTCGCGAAGCCCGCGAACGGGCGATCGAGATGCTGCGGTTGGTGGGTGTGCCGATGCCGGAACGCCGGGTGGACGCGTACCCCCATCACCTTTCGGGAGGGCTCCGACAGCGTTGCATGATCGCGCTGGCGTTGGCGTGCCGCCCGCGGCTGCTGATCGCGGATGAGCCGACTACGGCGTTGGACGTGACGATCCAAGCGCAGATCCTGAATCTGATCGAACGGCTTCAATCGGAACTGGGTATGTCGGTCATGATGATTACCCACGATCTGGGTGTCATTGCCGAGACGGCGGATGATGTGGCGGTCATGTACCTGGGCCGGATTGTGGAGCAGGCGCCGGTCAAGGAGTTGTTTCGTTCACCGAAACATCCGTATACCCAAGGACTGCTCGCATCGATGCCACGGATCGGCCGATCCCATGATGTGACGTTGCAGGCGATACCCGGATCCGTGCCGGACCCGTTCTTTACTCCGGCCGGATGCCCCTTTCACCCGCGGTGTTCCGAGGCGATTGCGGGCACCTGTGACATTGGAGGGCCTCCAATCTTGCGCGAGATAGCGCCGGGGCATTGCGTCGCGTGTCATTTGTACAGCAAGCGTGCGGAAGAGTCGAGCGATGCGTGATCCGTTACTCTGCGTTGCCGACTTGCAGAAGCGCTTCCCGATCGCTGCGGGCCGTTGGAAGAAGTCGGTGGGGTGGATTAAGGCCGTTGACGGTGTGTCGTTCCATATCGATCCGGGCGAGACCTTCGCATTGGTGGGGGAGAGCGGCTGCGGGAAAACGACAATCGGACGGTTGATCCTGCGCTTGATCGAGCCCACGGCGGGCGCGGCGGAGTTCCGTGCGAACGGAAAGCGAACAGACCTCTTTCAGTTGCGGGGCAAGAAACTGCGTCAGTTCCGCAAACATATGCAACTTGTGTTTCAGGATCCGTTTTCGTCGTTGAATCCGCGAATGACGGTGCTGGACATCATTGCCGAACCGCTCAAGGCGGCCCGCTTCGGCACCCGCAAGGAAATCGAGGACCGGGTGAAATGGCTTACCGAGGCCGTCGGGTTGAAAGTCGAGTTTCTGCGGCGGTACCCCCACGCTTTCAGTGGCGGGCAACGGCAGCGTATTTGTATTGCGCGGGCGCTTGCGCTGAATCCAAAACTGGTGGTTTGCGATGAGCCGGTATCGGCGCTCGACGTGTCGGTCCAGGCGCAGATTCTAAACTTGTTGCGCGATCTGCAGAACCAGTTTGGCTTGACCTATCTTTTTATCGCGCACGATCTGTCGGTGGTTGAGAACATCAGCGAGCGCGTGGCCGTAATGTACGCGGGACGCATCGTCGAAATGGGACCGACCGGGGAACTGTTCATGCGGCCGTTGCATCCTTACACCGAAGCGTTGATGGATGCGATTCCAAAACCGGACCCCGAGCAGAAGCAGGACCGAATCGTATTGCAGGGGGAAATGGCGGACCCGTCGAATCTTCCCTCGGGCTGTCCGTTTCATCCGCGATGCCGGTATGCGGAAGACCGGTGCCGCAAGGAAGTGCCGGCGCTGCGCGAACTCGAGCCAGGACACACAACTGCTTGCCTTCGGTCAGAGGAATTAAACCTTCGAGGTGCGGCGAAGTCAGCCTAAAGCGGGGTGTTCAGTAACGCCTGGGCCTGCGCGCGAATATCTTCCGCGACATTGGACTTGCCGAGTAGCGCCTCCGCGTAGGACTTGGCGTCATCCGGCCGCTTGAGAATTTGCAGGAGCCTTGCGAGGGCCAGAAACGCGAAGTGGAAATCGGCGTCATTTTGTACGGCGCGTTCCAAGACCTGCACCGCATCTTCCTTTTGGTTCGCCGCCAGCAAGGTGTCCGATAGGAACAGAATCGAGTTCCGGTGGCCGGGGCTCAGAGCGAGGCCCTGATTCAAGCAGGCCTCCGCGCGGTCGAGTCGATCGACCGACCGGAGGTAGTTCGCGGCCTGAAGCAACCCGTCCAAGCGCTGGTCGATGGTGCAATCTTTCGGACAGAAGAAGCTGCCGTACGCGCCGGCCGGCAATTCGAAGAACTGGCTGATGTTCGGGTAGGCCAGAAAATCCTCCGGAACCCACTGGCTGCGGTGCAATTCGCCTGCGTTCCCGTGGCGCTCGGGGTGGTCCCAGCCTTCGCCGAGGGGAATGTTCACGAGTAGCGCGCGGGTCGCTTTCTCATAGAGCTGTTCGATGACCGCTTCCCCTTCGTCTTTCTCCAAGTGTTCGATCACGTCGCCCGCGATGATGAGTTCGTAGTCGTCGACTTGACTTGCCAGTTTCCGGATGTCGCCAATATGGATAGACGAGTAAAGCGCGCGCTGATGGGGTTGGATGTAGGGCTCGAACAATTCGATACCATCGATGCGCGTACGCCACGTTTCGGGTTGTACGCGCTCTTCCATCACATCCAGGTACTCGCGACAGAGGAATCCCCAGAGGCCAAAGCCGCACCCCACATCGAGGATGGACTTTGGGCTCAGGGAAATGATGTATTGCAGGCAATGCGAAATGTGTACGGAGGTACTTACGGGCATACGGTTGGGTCTCCCGCCGCACGATGCTGCGACGCGTCAGTATAGCACCGGCACGTCGCGTTGGGAAATCTTGATGAGAGTTCGGTACAATAGGTTGGCGATATCACATTGGGGGGAACTCGTATGGGTACGTATTCACGTCGTTCGTTCATTAAAACTTCGGCAGCACTGACTGTGGCGGCGGCCGCTGCGGTCGAATCCAGCGGAAAACCGGATGCGTCAGGAGGCCCTATGCTGGCAGGAAAAGCTACGCGCGAGATAACACCCGGTCTCGAAGTGCCCATGTGGGGCTACAGCGATCGGCCCGGTCCTTCTACGGGTGTCTTGGACCCGCTACACGCCAGGGCGCTTGTGTTGCGTACCGGGGATGTTACGGTCGCCATCTGCACCATGGACCTGGGGCGCGTTCCGGTGGCCGTCGTGCTGGACCGGATCCGCAAACGCGTCGCTAAAGCCGGAATCCAACACGTCATGTTTGCCGCGTCCCACACCCACGGCGGTCCCGTGGTGGAAGATGAAGCGGCGCCGCACGCGAAGATGATCGAAAATCGGCTTGGAGAGTGTATCGAGGAAGCGGCGTCGGATCTCCGCCCGGTTCGCATCGGCTTTGGTACGACGGCGATGGACATCTCGCATAATCGGCGTTTCATCACGGACGACGGCCGGTGTTTGATGCGGTGGCGTAACGAAGAGCGCGTGCCGACCTCTCCGGTAGACCACGAAGCCAGCATCATCAAAATTGACACGGCGGACGGATCACCGTTCGCCGTGCTGGTTCATTTCGCGTGTCATCCGGTTGTACTGGGACAGGACAATCGCGAGTTTACGGCCGATTACGTGGGTGAGATGACGCGACGCGTGGCCGAAGCGACGGGCAGCGAATGTTTCTTTCTACAAGGGGGCGCGGGCGACATCAATCCGTATCTCGATAAGACGCCCCGCGACCAAGGCGGCGTCGAGTCGATGCGGAGCGTGGGCAAGACCTGTGCCGATGCCATCCTGGCTGCGCTGCCGGACATCGCGACGGAGACGGTGGATTCGCCCTCCCTGGCGTACCACGAAGAGATGGTGGAAGTTGGCACGCGATGGGACTTCCAGGATCCGGAACAGCAGCAGGTCTTTCGGGCGGTGTACGGCGCCATGTTTGAGAAGTACCTGGATGAACTCACCTCTGACTTGGCGGTTCCGCTGGCGGTATTGGCGATCAACGGCGACATTGCGCTCGCGTTCATGCCGGGTGAATTGTTCGTTCAATATCAACTGGACCTAAAGGCACGCTCGCCGCTGAAACGAACGCTGTTGGCGGGATACGCGAACGATTTCCATATCTACTTCCCGACGGTGAAGGACGCGGCGGCCGGTGGATACGGTGGGGCCGCCGCGACCTACGTAGGTCTGGGCGCGGGCGACAAGTTGGTGTTGCGGAGCGAAATCGCTGTCGGCAAATTGATCGAACGTCTGCGACCGGTCTGCACGCCGGAGGATTTTGCGTTGCTGGAAGTGGAGACCCCCGGGATCTGATCGAGCCCAACATCACTTTCTTCGGACCGTATACGCGCTTGACATATCCAGTGTTATGCGTTAGTCTAAACGAGGGGTATTATTTCCGTGACGGCCACGCAGCATAGAATCCGTCGGACGCCGCGCGGGGGACGGTCAGGTGCGAATTCGAAGGTGTGCGGGCGTTGATCTTCGCGAAGATGATCCGCTCCCTTCCCTAAGACGGCCAGACTCCGCTTTTCCCCGAAAGTGCGCCGTGCCGCGCTTTCAATTCCATCCTCCGCAACCTCGAACTCCGTGGCGCCTGAACCCTCTCGTCCGCATTTCTCACCGCCGGAAAGGCGTCGTCTTGCAGACCGGTACCTTGGCTGCGGTAAGAAATGTTTTCGAGAAGGGCGGCGGGATCGCCGTTGAGGAATTTTCACACGCACGCTCTCAACCCCGAAAGCTCGGACGGGTATGTGAAGCCCTAGAGCGGATTCGGGTTGCAGATTCGATGTTTGGCGCGGGTGAGATTTCCGGGCTTGGACTCCCGCCGGGCGCGCGCATCTTTTTGATACACCTTTCAACTCGTTTCCGAATTCGTGGGGTCGAGTCACGTTTACGAAGGCCAAATACGAAGAAAGAGGACAGAAAGTCGACGGCAGGAACCTTCGCACCCTTGCCATGGCAAGCGGCGGGGCTTACATGATTCCTGAAGTTAAAGGGGACCTGGAGGACTGAAAATGAAAGTCTATTTGGGAATTGGTGTAGGCCTGTTGGCAGCGGTCGTAGGTGTGGGGTGCGGATCGGTAACCATTACGGGAAAGGCTGCAAAATCGGAAATCCAGAATGCGGAAATCATGGTATTTTCCTTTGACTCCGCGGGAAACGAGCAAGAATTGCCGGCGATAAACGCACCCGTCACAACCACTGCAACCGGCGAGTTTTCCTTCGTTGCCCGACCGCAGGAGATTAACGTTACCACTCCATTGATTGTAGAGACAGCCGGCGGCTCCATGGGGAGCACGCCTGCTCCGGCACCGGTGTTGGCCGCTGTGATCGCGGATCCTACCAAGCTTGCGAACCCCGGCCTATCCGCAACTTCCTACCTGTCCACAGCGAGTTCGGTGGCTGCGGGTCTGCTTCGGGAAGAAACCGCGCGGAACGGTGTTGCGCCGACAGCGAATGATGCATATGCCGTTATCGCGATGGTAGAAGAGGCGTTTGGTGTAGACCTGGACAAAGATCCCACGGACCCGTCTCAGGCGGTTGCGATGCTTAACCAATGCGTCGATCAAAACCTGGATCTTGTCAAGGCTTCCAGCAATAATCCTGCGGTCGGCGAACTCATTCAGTACCTCGTCGCAAATTTCAGTTCCAGTTCAGGTAAGCTGGACGAAATGATGGACGATCCGAACCTCCCGGGTATCGACGCACCAGCGAGCTTCGCCCCTTTCGGGACCGGTCGGTTGGCCGGGCTCGTCCCTGGAGGACCCCCCGATCTCCAACTCCTCATGCTTTCCTCGGACGCGGCCGCAATCGAGAACAACGGATTGGACTACGCCCGAATCACAGTGACCTTGAAAAACGTCTGTGGACTGCCTGTCGCCGCTGTCAACACGGTCGGTATGGCAGTTGCCGCAGGCGTTGGCACGATCGAGGAACAGGTCGCCGCATCGGGCCCCGGCGCGCGGCAGTTTCACCTTACCAGTACCAAAGTAGGCAGTGTGGTCGTTGTGGCCGCGTATCGCCTCCCGAATGGGAACACGATTAGCCAGGAGCTGACGGTCGCCGTAGTTGACCTTCATACCGACTCGGATGGCGATGGGTTCACGGACGGTCAGGAGACGATCGGATGGGATGTCATTATTGATATGAACGGGTACGGTGCGGACGCCGGCACGGACCTCCTCACCATACGCCACGTGACCAGCGATCCCAATCGTCCCGACACGGATCTCGATGGTCTCAGCGACTATGAAGAATTTCTGATCCATACCGACCCGCAGTCTGTGGACACCGACGGCGACGGTCTTAGCGACTACGAAGAGTGGACGCGTTGGCAATCCAGCCCCGTCAGTGTTGATAGCGACGGCGACGCCCGCGGCCCGGGGCACAGTCTCGCGCCCAATGCGTTGTTGTTCGACGGGAACGAAGTGCATTACTGCCATACCTCACCGACCTTGGACGATACCGATGGAGACGGCCGGACCGATTTCGAAGAATTGGATCATCCCACGCGAAGTCCCATCGTGGCCGATCTGCCGCGACTGCGGGTCAGTATCGCGGACACGGTGGATGTGCGGCTCAACGTCGAGTATGCGGAAGAAATGGGGGCGGAACGGCAGTACGGCACCGAGTTAACGGAAAGCCGCACCGAGACGCGCGGCAGTCACTCCGATCATGCGATTAACACCGGCCTGGAAGTGGGGTATGAATCCGAGGCGGGCCTGTTCAGTTGGGGTAAAGTGACCGGTAAGTTCACGTTTTCATACGGGTATACTTGGGGTACGAGCCAGGAGTCGTCGGACACGGCCCAAAAATCGTACTCGGACTACACGACGGATTCCCGAACCTATACGGAAACCGCCTCGAGCGGGTCCATGTCGATGGGCGTTCGACTCGAGAACACCGGAAACGTCGCTTACACGCTTACTCATCTGGCGTTTACGGCGCGCCACTGGGAACCCGGCGGGACCGGTGGCAATGCCACGGGCTCGTTCTCCACACTCGCCACGCTAACTCCTGAGTTGGGCGGCGGGCTGACCTTGGCGCCGGGCGAAGAAACTTCCGTGATTCAGGTGCAGGCGGCCAACGTCAATGCCTCCCGTATCAAGGAATTCCTGGCCAAGCCTGACAGTCTGCATCTCGAGCCCGCTTCGTATGAGTTGGTCAATGCGGCTGGGCTGAATTACGGCTATCTGGAGGAAATCACCGCATTTCGGACGGCGAGAGTGACGATCGACTACGGGGACGGACGCGCGGAGGAGTACCGCGTCGCCACTAACGTAGGCCGCGAAGCGGACGGCAGCTACTCCGGACTAACGCTCGGTGCGATTCTCAATGATATCCTCGCCATTCCGTACGAGACGCGTCGCCGGCAAGCGGTGGACCCCGATGCGACGACCAACGAGAGAATCATATACGGTGTTCGCGATGTGGAGACGGACCCGGATCCTTCCCGCGGTTTCTGGTTCACGATTGTCTCCAGCGAGCGCTCGGCGCCTCCGGCCGGCGTTAACTTCGATGATGTGGTGCTCCAGGCCACTGACGAAGTGTTGTTGATGTACGTGCGTGACGAGGACGGGGACGGATTGTACGCGCCCGAAGAAGAAAACTTCCGCACCGATGACGGCGTTGTGGACCAGGATGGCGATGGGCTGACCGATGCCGAAGAGGTGCGCACCAAGTACAAGGACGCGGATGGCAACCTCGTTGAGGGAGGGTGGGAACGTCACGGTGGCGGGCGGTTCCTCATACCATGTTTTTTCCGATCCGACCTCCGTCGATCAGGACGGCGACGGTTTCTGGGATGGCGACGAAAAAGCCGCCGGAACGGATCCCACGTTACCGGATACGGATAGCGATGGCCTGCCCGATAGCACGGACCCGTATCCTCTCAATCCCGCAACCGTCTTCCGTGTTCGGGCGAATGCGGCTGGAGGCGGTGACGGATTGAGTTGGGCTACCGCGTTCAACGATCTTCGAAGCGCCCTCATCGAGGCATTCAGCCGTAACCAGGTAAACGACGACCCCGCGGACGATGTGAGCGAGATATGGGTTGCGGCGGGCGTGTACAAACCCGGGACCAGCGGCGAGCGAGATAATTCCTTCTGGTTGCAGAACAATGTCGGCATCTATGGCGGTTTCGTCGGGGTCGAGACAGAAACGAAACTTGGCCATCGAAATCCCAACCCCATCACCAACGGTACCGTGCTCTCCGGAGACCTCGGCGGCGAGAATAGTATACACGTGGTCATTTCGGAACCAATGACCTATCACACGGCGGTTCTGGATGGGTTCACCATTACGGGAGGCAATGCAAGCGGCGGCTCCAGTAATCCCACGTTCAGCGGGTCCAGCGGCGGAGGCATGTATGTGCTGGCCAGCAATCCGACCCTGCAAAACCTGTTCTTCTATGCAAACGTAGCGTCGGGAAGCGGTGGTGGTCTTAAAATTGAGAATGGCTCCGGGACGACGTTAACCGCGTGCACGTTCAGTGCCAATGAATCCTTGTGGGGAGGGGGACTTTCAATCTCAAACAACTCCGCGTCGACGGCCGCGGTAACCGTGCGGAGTTGCGAATTCAGCGACAATACCGCTGCGAACGGCGGCGGCCTCAGCTACGTCGCGGGAGTCGGCAGTGAGGGTGCGCTGGTGGTGGAGAGCTGTCTGTTTGTACGGAACACGGCGTCCGGCAAGGGCGGTGGCGTGTACCTCGATAACGGCTCTACCCGGGTCTCAAACACGCAGGTGCGTTTGAGCGTGAATGGGGGTCTTTTTGCGAAGGGCTCCGCTCGACTCGTGATATCGCAGTCGACCTTTTGGAAAAACAGATTCCTATCGGATTATGGGTCCGGGTTGCGACTCGACGACGGGGCAGAGGCGTGGCTTCTCCACTGCGCATTCGTCAAGAATAACGCCGATATTCCTGTTCCTTCGTTTTCGGCTTACGGGGCGGGGCTTTGTGTTTTCGATGCGGCCTGTGCCCATGTGGTCAACAGCATCTTTTGGGCAAATAGTTCCTTTACTGGGGACCAAATGACCCAGATTGCGATGACCCCTTCGGCTGAACTTGATATGGTGGTTGCGTGCGTGCAGTACTGGGTGCCACAGTCAGATGATTGGGTCACTAGTGCCGATCCTAAGTTCGTAAATCAAGAAGCGGGAGACTTGCGGTTGCAGTCGGACTCCTCCTGCATCGACAGTGGATACACCCTGCTCGACTACGATCCACTGGAACCCGGATTCCAGTTCCTCCCCGAAACGGATCTTGCCGGCCAGACCCGCATCGTGGACGGGAACGGCGATGGTTTGACCGACGTGGACATCGGTCCCTACGAGTATCAATAACTTCGCAGTGGCGCATCGACCTTTCGAGCGGGCGGTCGAGGCGAGATGGTGTGTCTCCCGATAGGCGACCCTTACCATGGTCTTCAAGCTGGCCCAGCAAGCCGAGAGGCATTGGCGACGACTAAACGGACACCAGCAGATAAGCAAGGTCATCACCGGCGTGATCTTCAACGATGGTGTCATGCACAAAGCAGCCTAAACGTCGACCGGGAGGATGCCACCGCTTTTCCGGCCATCCACAAGATTTGACAATATTACGGGAGAATCGGGAAATGCTCGGTTTCGCGCCAGCCTGCATCGCTTTGGCGCTCGAGAACTCGGTACTCTCAAGGTAATCGGGTGTGTTGATAAATACCTTGAGTACATTCGGAGCGCCGTTGAAATTAGGGATTCTCATTTCATACTGTGGGAGTTTCTTCGAGCACGATTACGAGGCGATACGGCGTTGCAACCATGCTTGGCTGTTCTTGCTTCCAACAACCGCAATAGAGGTCCCCGGCTCAGAATGACCGGGGGGGTCTGATTCGATCGAGAAGCGACTCGCCATCGCTCCCACCGCCATTGAGGTTACCGGACGGTAGGTCAAGGCCGGTCAAAAAACGCTGGAAACTGTCCCCAATCATGGGTAGTCTGTTCGCTTGGAAATCTCGTCTGGAATTGGTTCAACAGATTGGAAAACTGTGAGCGTTAATTCATCGTTGATGAAGTCCCAGGTTGCCGGACTGCCGTACGTCGACTTCTTAAAACTTATGTTTCTTTCCCGGGAAGGGGACCGCCGTGAAGGCGTGCTGCTGCGTCAGGGGAAGGGCTGGTTTCAGGTTTCCGCGATGGGACACGAACCGCTCGCGGCCCTTGCTTACCATCTTCGGCCGGAGGACTATCTCTATCTGTATTACCGCGATCGGCCGATCGCCCTGGCACGGGGCGTTTCCAATTTCGATCTGGCCCTCGCTTACTTCGCGCGGTCCGACTCAAGTTCCGGCGGCCGCATGATGCCAGGGCACTTCAGCGACCGATCCCGGAACGTGTTCAGTGTCGCTACGCCCACTGGTTCACAATGTTTGCCTGCTGTAGGAACGGCATGGTCCTTCAAGCTCACCGGCGCCAACGGCGTCGTGTTGTGCACGATCGGCGATGCAGCAACCCGGCAGGGAGAATATTACGAGGCCGTTGCGTTCGCGGTGCAAGAGCGACTCTCCGTCGTTTTCGTTGTGGAAGACAACGGATACAGGGATCAGCACACCAACGGATAAACTGACGCCGTACAAGCTGGGGGTGCTGAGCAACGCCCATGTCGTTTCTGTGAATGGACGCGACCCCCACGCCGTCTACGAAGCCGGTGGCGGTGCGGTGCAACGGGCCCGAACGGGCGGGGGTCCGACGGTTCTTTGGTGCGAACTGGACCGGCTCTGTTCGCACACGTCGTCGGACGACCACCGTGTGTACCGTTCGGCCGATGACATCGCGGCGATGACCGAACGCGATCCGATCGACCTGCTCGCGAAACGGTGTATCGAACACGGACTGCTGAGCGAGGAGGAGTGGACGGAGATTCAGGCGAAAATCGTCGCCGCCGTGGACCGAGACTATCAACGGGCCGAACGCGCTCGGGAGCCCGGGACTGCAAACATCGAGCAGCACGTATTTGGACCGTCTGTTGAGGTTGCTGCGCCGCCCGTCGCGCTGGGCCAAGAAACGACCATGGTGGCCGCCGTGAATGCAACATTTCGCGCGGCTTTGGAAGTAATCCCTCGCGTGCAGTTGTTTGGCGAAGACATCGCGGATCCCCGGGGCGGCGTGTTCGGATTGACGAAAGGCCTTTCGTCGTCCTTTCCAGGGCGGGTCGTGAATTCGCCTTTGGCGGAAGCAACCATCGTCGGCGCCGGCGTGGGAATGGCGGCGGCGGGCATGCGACCGGTGTTCGAACTCCAATTTATCGACTTTGTTCCTTCTGCGTTGAATCAAATGATGAGTCAAGCGTCTTGTCTTCGCTGGCGTTCTAACGGGGCGTGGACGTGTCCGCTGACGATCGTGGCCACCTACGGCGCATACCTGCCGGGTGGCGCCCTGTGGCATAGCCAGAGCAATGAAGGACTTCTGGCCCACATTCCGGGGATCCGGATCGCCGTACCAAGCACCCCCGAGGACGCCGCCGGGTTGTTGTGGAGCGCCATTCAAAGCGAGGATCCGTCGATGATCCTGTTACCGAAACACGTTTTCCGGCAACGGGTCCCGGTGAAATCGCCTGTGGAGGCATTGCCATTCGGCAAGGCCGCCGTGCGCCGGACCGGCGGTGATGTGACGGTAGTGAGTTGGGGCAACTGCATGGAGATTTCACACGAAGCCGCTGGGCGCGCCGAAACGGAGGGAGTGGACTGCGAAATCATCGATCTCCGCAGCATCGTTCCCTGTGACTGGGCGAGTATCCAGCAGAGCCTCGAGAAGACCGGGCGGTTGGTTGTGGTCCATGAAGATACCCGCACGACGGGATTTGGACAGGCTATCATCGCCGAAATGACGACGCGCCCGGACTGCTGGGATCTCTTTCTTGCGCCCCCGCAACTCGTCGCGCGTGCGGACACTCCAATGCCCTACCACCCGATGCTCGAGTACGCCGCGCTTCCGGATGTTGACCGGGTATTGGCGGCGATACGAGAAACCATGGAGTAAGCCAATCGATGACGCTGTTTCAGGTGCGCGTGCCGCAGTTGGGTGAAGGGTTGCAAGAAGCCCGCATCGTTCGTTTTCTCAAAGATCCCGGCGATTCGATTTCGCGCGATGAACCCATCTACGAGATGGAGACGGATAAAGCCGTGACGGAGGTGGAATCTCCCTGTGCCGGCACCTTGGAGTCCTGGTCGGTTGACGTGGATTCAATCGTTGCGATTGGCGACGTCGTGGCGCGCATCGCGACCAGCGATCCGGTCGCTCACGGGAGTTCCACCGTTCCGAAGCCAGCGGAGGCCGTCGCGCCGGTCGCGAACGCGATGTCACAAACCACGCGTCTGCGCAATGTGATTCCCCCGAGAACGCGTGTTTATGCCCGCAAACTCGGCGTATCGGATGAGGAGTTGAAGGCGATCTCCGCAGCCGGTAAACGTCTCGTTCCCGCCGACGTCGATGCCTATCTCGCAGAAAGGGGCGACGTTGGCGAGCCGTCCTCGATGGTCACCGAATATGAAGACGTAGCGATGTCCGCGCGGCAGCGAACGCTTTTCTATCGCTTGACGCGCGCGCAACAGCAGGTGGTTCCCGGCACCATGGAGGTGGAGATCCCGTGGGGACCCATCGAGACGGCCCACGAATGGTTCAAATCGCGTGCCAAGGGACCGGATGGCGTTCCGTCGCGATCGTTGTTAGTGGCGTGGTGCATTGTGCGGACCGTGGCGAACCACTCGAAATTCCGCTCCGTCGTGCTGGACGTCAACTCCGTCCGACGGTATCAGCACGCGAACATCGGCATCGCTGTGGCGCTTCCCGAGGATGAACTCACCACGGCGGTAGTTCCGGCCGCAGATACGTTGACCTTCGAGGAATTCATCGCGGCCGCGCGGGCAAAGATTGCCGCCGCCCGTTTGGGCAAAGATCAAGCCAACGAGACCGTCGTCCACGTGGCGTTTTCGAGCATGGAAGCCTTCGGAGTGTTCACGGCCGTGCCGGTGGTAGTGCCGCCCTCCGTCGCCACGGTTTTCCTTGGCGCACCGCACACGGTTGTGGATAGCGAATCGAACGGGCAGTTGACGACGCGCCGGGTCACGCATATGACGATGACCTTCGACCATCGCGTCATCAACGGTGTTGCCGCAGCAAACTTCATGGTCGACTTGCGGGAACGTGTCACACGTCTCGCCGACTGCTGTACGGAGCCGTGACACGCAAAGACGTTTCGTCTCGGGCTACGATGCGGACTGGCGGACGTTCGGCAGGCGGAACTGGAATAGCAGCGCGGCGAGTAGTCCGCCGGCCGCGGCCAGATAAAACGCCGCATCGTACCCTCCGAATCGGACCAGTAAAATCCCGATGATCGACACCGCAATACTGCCCGGGGCCGCCACCAGAGACACCGTCGAGAAATAGAGCGGTCTTCGGTCGGGAGACGCCATTTTCATGAGCAGAGTAGGCCAGCCGTTCATGAGCAGACTGCCGCCAAAGGCGATGCTGGGGAAGAAGATCAGGAACATCCACATAGAGTCGCAGTAGGTGACGAAGATGGAGTTCCCGGCCACGAGGGTGGCCGACGCGACGAGGGCAAGCCGCGCGCCGAAACGGTCTACGATCCAGCCCGATACGAGGTTGGCGAAGATCGTGGGCACGCTTCCCAGAATGACCGGAATCCACATCTGGGAATCGGTCAAATGGCACCGTTCGATAAACACGGCGGTGCAGTACGTGCCGAGAAAGAAACCGCAGGATCGCGCGACGTAGGCGCACACGAGCCAGCGGACGTGCCGATCGGTGCTGAGCAGTTCGACAATCTTCCGGGTTTCGACCCGCACCGTAGCCCGGCCGAAAGTGCGATCCTCCCGCAGGGGGATTTCCCGAAGGCGAGATACGACATACAGCGAGGCGAACACCATCGCGACCCCGCATACACCCAGCAGCGTATAGTTTGTGGGGAAGGCGAAGCCCTTGTTGACTCCCCAGACCAGACCGGTGGCCAACAGCCCTGCCGTGGCGGCGAGGGTGCTTCGCAGCGCCATCATTCGCCCCCACCATTGCTCGCGGACGCTGTTGGTCAGGACGGTCTGATACACCGGCGTGATAACACCGGTGAAGAAGTTGCTCACAGTCCATCCGAGGACCAGCAAGGTGAGCAGTACCGCCGGTTGTCCGTAGAGCAGCGCCACTCCCAGTGGCACAATCAGGAACGGAAGGCGCTGAAACAATCCCACGCGGAGGCAGAAGGAGAGTTTCCACTGCCTGCCGCCGGCCAACGCGGAGCCGACGGGCCCACCTAAGGCCATAATAAGATTGGATGCCGTAAAAAGGCCGAGAAAGGCGCCGTTGATTCCCGTTTGTTGAAAAAGGAACGGAAACAGTGCCATCGGGCCCATGAGCGACATCCCGGACGTATACAGGGCCGCCTCGGTTCCATACACCCAGAAATTCCAGCGATGGGTTTTCCACGGGACGTCCACCGCTTCACAGGCGTCCGGAGCTATTTCGGTTTCGGTGGTCACAGACATAGACTCTAACGCAATCCAACTTCTCTTTTGTCCCTTCAATCGTACTCGGTCTCGTACGGGTACTCGACAAGAGGCAACGTTCTGACATGGTCGAGTGATGGCGTGCTGGGCATAGCAAAATGCATTCGCTTCCACTTACCGGATCCGAGTACGAAAGGACAACGGCGGCTACGAGATGATCTAAGACACTCCAGCGCAATTTGTCTGAAAGCAAGGGCCGCCGGGCATCGAGCCTGCCCGGCGGCGGGTAGAATTGTATGCGAGACACGCGGTCTTCTACGCGGGCACAATCTTCCTGCGGCGGGGGTTCCACTCCACCATCTTGCGCTTGAACCAGGACAGGTTGCCCATGCGCACGGCAACCACGCCGTACTGGCCGAGTTCCGGCGGGCAATTGAGTTCTGCGCCGTGCCGAATGGCCGCGTGATGGTTCTTGTGGTGGGGGACGACATCCTCGCCGCCGGTCTTCACGTGCGACTCGATGATCTTACCGTCCTTCTGGCTGACGATGTCCCAACCCTTCGCGGTGAAGATGAGGGTGGCATCGTAGCCGCGGATGCAGTGCTCGGCCCCGTGTTCGTTGGACATGGTCCCCAAGAGGCGCATGGTCATGCCGGTGCTGATTCCGGGCACGGCGGGGTATTCGAGCATCATTTCGAAGTTGTCGGGCAGGTCGCGGCCATCGGGCCACATGTAGATTCCGCCCATCCCCACGCCGCGCTTCGGGAACGTAACGCCGGTAGCCTTGATCAGCCGCGTAATCCGATGAATGAACAGGTCGGTGGCAATGCCCCCGGAATAGTCGCGGTAATTGCGCCACTCGAAATAGTGGTGAGGATTCCAGGGACGGTGGCGGTAGGGTCTGAGCCAGTCATCCCATTCCAGGTCGTCCGGTTTCGGCATGTTGTCCGCGATGCCGCGACGCCACGGGCCGCTGTCTTTGCTGTAATGGCGTACGTAGTCGATCTGCGCTTCGACTACCTGGCCGAGCTTGCCGGCCTTGATGGCTTCGTGGGCGCTGGAATAGCTGTCGTCCGCCATGGCCTGCACGCCAACCTGCATCTTAAGTCCAGTTTCTTTGACCTTCTCCACGACGTTCGAAAGAATCCGCCACATCGTGCGTCATCGGTTTTTCGCAATAGACGTGCTTGCCCGCGTCGAGGGCCGCCAGCGTGAGATAAGCGTGCGAGTGTTCGGGCGTCGCAATCACGACGTAATCGAGGTCGTCGAGAGCGAGAATTTCGCGGTAGTCCTGGGTGATCGCGGGATCGCCGCCGCCGGCCTCCTTAATTTTGTCGTGAAAGCCCTGCGCACGGTCGCGATAGATGTCGCAGACGCCCAGGAATCCGATGTTCTCCTCCTCGCGCATGCTCAGCAAGGCGCCGAGGTGGGCACCCGCCATACCGCCGCAGCCAATGAACGCCATATTCAGGCGGTCGTTGGCTCCGGCGGTCTGGGCGTAGCTCTTGGCGCTCAGCGCCGCCGCGCCTGCTGCCACGCCGGCCGTTTGTAGAAAACTTCGTCGTGATACGTCTTCAGTCGATTTCATGCTGAGATTCCTCTGGTTCATTTGATCCTTGATGTGTGCGTAACTCAGAGTGTTTGTAATGCGAAGCTGCATTATGGCGATTGGAAGGGCCGGATCGCAATGGTACGGACATTTGCATGCCATTTACGGTCTCCAATTGTTATCATGCGGTTCGTACGCCATGGTGCGCGAATTCCGGGTCAACAGGAGAAAAAGGGGAGCCCTGATGCGTAAATCATACCCAACTCGACGGCAGTTTATATCCAACGCAGCGGCGGCCGTGGCGGGCATGTCCATGCTTGGTGCGGAACGGGCCTTCGGCGCGGCCGGAAGCAGCGAAGGACGCCGACCGAACTTTATCATCATTTTTACCGACGACCAGGGATACAATGACGTTGGCTGTTTTGGTTCCCCGAATATCAAAACACCCAATCTCGATCGGATGGCCGCGGAAGGGATGAAGTTTACCGACTTCTATGTTGGCGCGCCGGTATGCACGCCGTCGCGCGCGGCGCTCATGACGGGATGCTATCCGCAACGTCTCAGCATGGGGGAGACCCCTCGGCCCGACGGGCGCATGGGATGGGTGCTGTTTCCCGATTCGCAGTGCGGCATCAACAGCGACGAGATCACGATCGCGGAGGTGTTGAAGGGACAAGGGTACGCGACCGCGTGTGTGGGTAAATGGCACCTCGGACACTTGCCGCCGTTCCTGCCCACCCGAAACGGGTTCGATTATTACTTCGGCATTCCTTACAGCAACGACATGAAGCCGAGCCCGTTATTGCGGATGGAAACGGTGATTGAAGAGCCCGCGAATCAGGACACCTTGACGGAACGCTACACGGACGAGACCGTCAAGTTTATCCGCGAACACAAGGATGAACCGTTCTTCGTTTACTTGGCCCACAACATGCCCCACATCCCGCTGCACACGTCCGAAAAGTTCCGAGGTCAGTCGGAGCGCGGACTCTACGGCGACGTGATCGATACCATCGACTCGGGCGTGGGACGCATCTTCGACACGTTGAAGGAACTGGATCTCGACGACAATACCGTCGTCATCTTCACATCCGACAACGGCCCGTGGCTGGTCCACGCGGAAGACGGGGGTCGGCCACGCCGTTGCGCAACGGAAAGGGCACCACCTGGGACGGCGGGATGCGCGTGCCATGCATCATGCGCTGGCCCGGGCACATCCCGGCGAGCACCACGTGCTCGGAGGTGGCGAGCACCATTGACATCCTGCCCACGTTCGCAAAGCTCGCGGGCACGACAGCCCCCACGGACCGCATCATCGACGGCAGGGACATCTATCCACTCATGTCGGGCGAGCCGGGCGCGAAGAGTCCGCACGACGCGTTCTATTTCTACTCGCGCCGGGCCCTTATGGCGGTGCGCAGTGGGGATTGGAAACTGAAGCTCGAAACCCCTCTGAGCGAGGAACTGGTGTATCGCGGATACAAAGGGCCCGACGTCATGTTGCCGGAAGGGTTGTATTATCTCCCCACGGATCCTGGCGAACAAAAATCGGTCTTGCGGGATCATCCCGATGTCGCCGAGCGGTTGCATGGCTTGCTCGACCGCATGCGCGAAGACCTCGGCGACACGCGAACGGACATCAAGGGGAAGAATATTCGGCCGCTTGGATTTCCTTAATTCCCCTCCGGCGCGGCGATGAATCCATAATACCGGCCCATCCAGTAGGGGAGGAGCCACGCGGTCGGGCTTTGCTCGTCGTTGCCGTCGTTGCCGCTCTTCGCCATCCAGGGGTTGCGATCCCAACGCATCACGAAACGTTCGCTGGGTGGCATGAGCCGGTCCGTCTGGAGCGGTTCAATCTCGGGAGCGCGAACCAGTTTCACGTCTTCACGCGTCGAGTTGTCCACCGTCCAATTGATAAGGTCGAGTGGATCGTCTCGCAGGTACGCCAGGCCCGGATCCAAGCCGAAGTCGTTGCCGCCGAGTGCCCCGTAGAGGAAATTGAAGAAGGGACTTTGATCCTGGGCCAATCCCTTGTACCACCAGTCCAGACTCTCCTTGTAAACGGCCAAGAGCGCCGGATCCTTTTCCTGTTCGAGCAGCACGTTATACGTCAGTGCGAGCAGTTCGTCGTCGATGTGGGTGCGTTCGGATGGCGCATAAGTCTTCGAATGGCGCGCGTGCTCGCCGTAACCGTGTTCGTCAATCAGCTGGTGGTAGTGCTCTTCGTATTTGGCGTCGCCGGTGATGTAGTACGTAGCCTTTAGAAACGAGAGGATTTCCTGGGCATTGATGCCGCGTTCGGCACGCCAGTTGGGATCGCCGTTCAACTGTTCCGGCGCCCAGACGGCCCAACGCGTGTGCGTTCCGTCGATATCGTTGAAATTAAAACCGCCATCGATAATGTGGTCCATGATACGGCGAACCAATGTCCGCACCCGCTCCTTTTCCGCGTCGTCCGCGGCGAGGGTGTAGTAGATGTAGTAGCCATAGAAGTGGCCGGTGATTTCATCGCTGCTCGTATCGCCCTTCCATAGCCACTTGCCGTCCGGCGTGGGGCGCCACCGCTCCTCCACGGGTTTGGACCGCGGGGATTTGACGCGCTCAACCGCGGCGCGTTCTTCGCTGATCTCTTTGTTGGCGTCCCCCATTTTGTCCCAGGAGGGAGGTACGACCGAACGGGCAACGAAGCCATCGGTTCCCGTCACCGTTTGAAGGAATTCCAGCGCGTGAAAGGCGTGCGTGGCTTTTTCCCGGGCGTCGGGGTCCTTGGTTGCCGCATACCGGTACGATTGTGCGGCTAAATACATGGCCGTGTACTGGCCGTCGTTATCGTCGTCCTCAGGCCGCCAGGATGAGAGATCGCCGGGTACGTCCAAGTGACATTTCTCGACCAGGCCTGGTTCACGGACATGACGCGCGTCGCATTTTTCCTGGAACTCGACCGCTTTTTCGGCGAGCGTGATGGAGCGCGTACGAATCGCGTCGACACCCGCGTCGGTGGCGATCCAGGCCGTCCCATCGGGGCCGAACGCCACGTCGCGCACATCGTCACTCGATAGCCAGCGGAGGCCGTGACGCAAGGACCACATCGTGCCATCGTAGCGCGTGACGCCGAGGCTCGTGCCGACCCAAAGCCGATTATCAGGGCCGAAGGCCAAGCAATGCACTTCCGCCGTCGGGAGTCCATCCGAGGTGGTAAAACGCGAATTGCCTTTTCCGTTGCGGAAGGCTTGGACACCGCCGAGTCCGCCGATCCAGAGTTGGCCGTCGGGGCCGAAAGTGATTCCGGTCAATGCGCCGGTGAGGATTTCATCGGGGTCGTGGTAGTAGAAGTCACCGCGATCCGAGCGGTGGTACATGCCGAGTCCCGTGGCAATCCAAAGGCCGTTGTCGGAGTCTTTCACAACGCCGCGAATGGACGTTGGCCAGTCACCGGTCTGTTTGGTCCACGAGCCGGACGTTGCAGTCCAGATACCGTCCGGTCCGGCCGCAATGAGACCGTCTTTCACGGGGCACAACGCGCCTATCGGTCCATCGATGGCGTCTACGCGGACAAGTGCGCCGTCTGTCACCTTATACAGGCCGTTCCACGCTGCGGCCCATACGGCTCCGGTTGAATCCACCGTAACGTCAAACACGGTACCGGTGACCGTACCGGGAACAGGGGTCCAATCGCCGTCGGTGCGTGTCCAGACGCCAATCTTGGTCGCCGCCCATAGCGTTCCATCCGCTTGAACGGCCACCGCATTTACGTCGTTGGCGTCCTTTTCGGGCAGCGGATAGGCCTCATGAAATTCTTGAGCGAACGCCGTGTCGCTCATGGGCTGTGCATAAGTAGCCGGTGTCAAGCCGACGATTGCCAGCAGTGCGCCAAAAGCGACTTTACCTAGATGCAGATTCATGACTCAGTGTCCCCCTTCGGCACGTTGGATGGTCACTACAATATTTCTTGTGAGCGAAGACACACTATACGCTCTGCGCACGGACATTTTCAGCTTCTGGCTCCCAAGTTGCTATCATGGCCTGGAACGGTTGGCAAGGTCCGAACGAGTTTGACATCCATTCCGCCCGGCCCGCGCCCATAGTGCGAGGCCGAAAATAGTCCGATCCAAGGTGGAGATGTGAATGCCGACAGTACTTAGAACTTCTAAAATCAACCAAGTCGTCAGATTGTGGTGCGGCCATCCTGGCTGCTCTTGGACCGATGGCGTCGGCAGCCAGGGATGCCCGCACCACAACGGTCGGAATAGATTTGGGTTTTGTTAGAAGTTCTTAGAAGGAGTGTAGTGTGCCTCCCAGGAAACGCAAAATCGTCGTCGTCGGGGCGGGGTCCGTGGGCTCCACCTTCTGTTACTCCCTGGCTCAGAGCGGAATGGCGGGCGAGATCGTACTGATCGATAAGAACGAACAACTTGCACAAGGGCAGGTTCTCGATCTCAGCCATGGACGTCCCTATTTCCCAAGCGTGACGATGCGTGTGGGGGCGTCGTCAGACTTCGCCGACGCGTCGATAATCGTCGTCACCGCGGGCGGAGCGCAACGGCCCGGCGAAACCCGGCTGGACCTGCTCAAGAAGAACGCGGCCATCGTGCGCGGGATCGTGCGCGACATCGTGGCGCAGGAATCGAGCGCGATATTGGTGATTGTGAGCAATCCAGTCGACCCACTGGCCTACGTCGCTTTGCGGGAATCCGGGTGGGAGCGCGGGCGGGTGATCGGCTCGGGCACGGTTCTCGACAGCGCCCGATTCCGCTATCTGCTCAGCGAACACTGCGGCGTGGACATTCACAACGTGCACGCCTACATCCTGGGTGAGCACGGCGATAGCGAACTCGCCGCGTGGTCGATGACGCACGTGGCCGGAATTCCGATCGATACCTACTGCGCCGCCTGTCACAAATGCGACGACTGGATGGCGGAGCGGAAGCGGATCGAGGAACAGGTGAGGGACTCCGCCTATCACATCATCGACTATAAAGGCGCGACGTGGTTTGGCGTGGGGATGGCCTTGGTGCGGATTATGGAGGCCATATTGCGGGATCAGCGCAGCGTTTTGACAGTCTCGACGCTTCTGGACGGCGAATATGGCTTACAGGACGTATGCCTGAGTGTGCCGTGCATCGTGTCTGAAAATGGCGTTGAAGAAATCGTGCGTTGTAAGCTTCCCGAGGGCGAACAAACGCGCCTCGCTGCGTCCGGGAAGATTCTACGGGAAGCGATCGCGAAGCTTGAAGACGCGTGATTCGCCGCGACCGGCAAGGCCAAGGTGTACGAGTCGAACGTCTGTCCGTCCCCTGTCTACACCCCCTCTTCTTGAAGGAAGATCCCCTTGTCCACTTTCGAGAAGAACGTCTGATAGAAAGCCGCGTCCTCCACGGGCCGGGCTTCCATCGTTGCGCCGCGTTCATCGAGGATGCGTTTCTGGAAGTTGACGCGCACGCGCGATTGCTTGTCGAAGGGGCTGACGTTGGCGGTACAGTCAAGAACGATGCTTTTCGCCAGCGGCGTTTCATCTTTACGCGCCTGTTTGACTTCTTTTTTCGTGTGGGGGATATCGGTCCACTTGCTCGCGGTGATCAAGCCGAGTTCCACATTGGCGTCGTTGACGATGAAGCCCATGTCCTGAAGCACGTTCAGCATAGCCTTCATGACGAGCTTGGTGTCGGTCGTGTCGAATTCGCGGGTCTGGAATGCGCGCAGTTCGAGCTGGGTAGGGGGCGGCGGTGTGCCACCGTCCGAGGCGCAGCCCACGAGAACAACCGGGAGCATCACACCCAGGAACAGAATTCGTTTCATCGGGCGCGGCTCCTCTAAAACGTACTCGAATGGTAGGAGAAGGACTCGACCTTGTCGTCGTGATCGAAGCGGATGATAACGGTCAGCGTTTTCTGCGTGGTGGCAGACGAACCTTTGTTGCCGCTGCGCCCGCCGCTGATGGTTCCAAGCAGAAGCGTGTCGCCTGCAACGCCCGCTCCACCGGCTCCGGCGCCGACGTTGGAACGGCTGTTCTTGTAGGAAGCTTCCGTCGCGATCTTATCGTAGACCCACGTTTCGTTGCCGGAGCTGTCGCGGCGCACCATGTTGGGAGACCCCAGGGCTTCCAATACATCCGTGGACGGCATGCCCACACGGATTTCTTTCTGGACGATCCCGACAGTCATTTCGCGTTCTTGCACGGAATGCAGGTCTCGATCATGGGCGCAGCCAACTATGGCAATGGCGGCACAGGCCAGAGCGACAACAAACACAACCGGTCGCATCATGTTTCGCTTCCTCCCTTATTGGATAGTCCTTGGGATCATAAATCGTGCGAGTGCGCCGTGCAAACGTGCCCGGTCGATGGCTTGGGGCCGGTACATCGCCGGTCGCGAAAGGCGCTCGGCCAGCCGAAAGCCGTTGAATCTCGTTCCATCTTCGTGCATTCAGGCCCTTAGCGCGACGCCGCCGGTCTCCCCAAGACGAGGTAAAGCAAAAGGGCGATCCCATATCCAGTAGCCGCCAGGACGAAAACGGTCGTGAAATTGAAGGCCATTGCCAGGATGATTGCAATGACCGAACCGAGCACCGTGGAACCACCATTCACGCCCCACATCCAGGGCACCGCTTCGCTGCCATGTTCGGAAACCAACCGCAAACCTTCGGGGAACGGCATCCCCATGAAGAAGCCCAGAGGCGCCACGAGCAGGATGGTCACGATCGCGCGTTGGAACAGCGACCACCCGAGCGTGCACGAAATCACAGCGGGGTAAAGAAGCGCGGCGACCAGGATTGCGATCACCAGCGTCGAGAGCCCCAGTTTTAGCGATACATTGAATCGGCCACGCACCTGGCTACCGATCCCTGCAAAAAGCAGCAGGGTCGCAAGGACCAAGGCGAGCGAGCGTGACGGATGACCGAGAAGTAGGGCAAAACGCTGCATAAGCGCGATTTCGACGAAGATAAAGGAAAGGCCGAGACAGGTGAAGTAGACGAGCCATGATTTGAAGTGCGGAATATGGCCGCGGCCGTACTTCAGCAATGGCGCGACCATGAAAACGACGACCGCTATCAGCAGGAATCCGAACAAGGTGAACAACGTCAGCGACGTCCAGTTACCGCGAAGGATTTGCGCCGCCGTTCGGGAGCGCGTGGCCATCCAAAGATTGTGAACCGACAGGAAATTGAAAAAGAAGGGGCTGTCATCCCAGACGGGCCGGGCATCGTAGAGCGCACTCACAATGGCCTGCGGGTGCCTATCGGTCTTGCGTGCTTCGGCATATTCTGCGTAGAGCCGCTGCGTCGTATAGTCATATTCGTCTCCCCCAGAAGGGTACATTTGCACGAGATCATGACGTTTGCAGTGTTCAGCGACACGCGCCAGATCTTCGTCACTGAACGGCGAGGGGCTCGCCAGTATCCCGACAAACCCCTTGTTCCTTTGGTAGACGGAAATAATATGGCGTTCCGGTTGATCGAACCCCATTTCATAAAGCGCTTCAAGCATCACGGTGAACAGACGCACCGATTCCGCCGGCGTCTTCCACCGGCAGATGCTCAGAATACCGTTAGGCTGGAGGTGGGAAATGTAATCCGTCATCGCCTCGACCGTATACAGGTAGCTCTCGGATAACACGTATGCGCCCGCGCTCAATGCCGAGAATGTATCGATGGCGTTCATCACGATAACGTCGTATTTCTTATCGCTGTGGCGGACGAAACTTCGACCCTCTTCATTCCACACCGTTACCTCAGGCCGGTCGTAGACATTGTGGGTTTGCGCCGCGTATTCGTGTTGTACGATACGTGCCGTCGTCGGATTGATCTCCACCGCATCGATCGTTCCGGCATTGGCACGGAGTGCATTGTAGACGTCGATACCACCGCCGGATCCAATAACGAGGACCGATTGGGGTTGCTGCCGCAGGAGATATGGTGAGGACCAAGTGAACATCGCTTCCTTATCCGGATCGAACGAAGGCGGGTTCGCGGCGGGGGACACCGCGATCCTTGTCCAAGCGTCGCCATCGATAAAGATACGTTTCCGGCGGGGGTTCTCCTCCGATGATGCGACGTCGATACGACTGATGGGGTTCCATTCCGAGAACTCCAGAACGCGGTGCAGCGGGTTCGTTTTTGTCGAGCCACCGTTGTAGAGGGCAACCAGCGCCTTGGACTCTTCCGGTTGGATTTGTCGATCCAGGAAGAAAGCATTCCCTGCGAAATAGATCAAGGCAGCCGCGCATGCGACGGCAGCGAGGGCCACGCGCCAGGACTTACGTGCGAGAAGTAGCGCCGGAAAGACTACGATGCCCGCGCTCACGAGTACCAAACCCACGGCGCCGAGGGCGCGCATTCCGGCAAGAAAGACGAGACAGCCGGTCGCGGCGCCTACCAAGTCTGCGAAATACAGAAAGTGAATGCTTTTCGCGTAATTCCGGTAAATCACACCAAGCATCCATCCCGCGAAAAAGTACGGAAGAACCGCCGCAAAGTACGAGAGCACCAGCCGGAAGAGATTACCCGATTCCGCAGTAAGGGCGGCGGTACTGATATCGAGCCGCGGCACATAGAGTGACGCCAGAATCGCCGTAATGAAGAAAAGGACTGCGGCGCGTGACAGCGTGAGTCTTCGCGCCAGCCAGGATTGGGGACCAAACGACAACCATGTTCCACTAATGCCAAAGCCCAACAAGGCGATGGAAATGATGAAGTAGACCAAATGATTCCAAAAAACGACGCTGTAGATGCGGGTTTGCACCAACTGCAGCAGCAGCGTGGAACATGCCACACTGAAGGCGGTCAAGGCTGGTCCGAAAAGGTCTTTCACAGGCAACTTTTTGACGGACTGATCACTCATGAGAGGCTCCCTCTTCGATGGCTGATACCTGCTCGCCGGCTCCGGCGACGAGACTTCTTCGCTGAACCGTTGCGACGGCCCTGGGATGCCGT
This sequence comes from Candidatus Hydrogenedentota bacterium, assembly GCA_963745075.1. Classification (GTDB taxonomy): domain Bacteria; phylum Hydrogenedentota; class Hydrogenedentia; order Hydrogenedentales; family SLHB01; genus JAHDWY01. Next base: position 59,448 of record CAVUWV010000034.1, read on the forward strand.
TAGACAAGAATATCCTAGGGATGAGAATGCGGAACGGACAGACGGTCGCAGCCTGTTACGGAATAATCAGAATGAGACACACCCCACCCTTACCGTATGCTACCAGCCTTCATGATGACAATTACCAAGATCAACGGAACCAGTGCCCACAGCCACCACGTGTTGGCCTGAAACCAAACGTAAGCATCCGTCAAATTGAACACGTGGATCCTCTACGGTCACCGTTGAAACTGATTCAAGGTTTTTTCGCGCCATTCCTTGAGCTGTTGTTCGCTCATATCTTGACGAACGTTTTGAATCCCGTCTTCGCTTGTGGTGCGTATCGTGGGGTCGATCCAAATGACGACCAGTGTCAGGATTGCGGCGACGATCGACGCGCCGAGGCCGTACATGCATTTGGGACGATCTTCGTAGTAATCCTCTTTGACAAGGCCGACGACGGCCCAAATCAGACCCAGTACGGGAATGATCAGGATTACGTAGCCGGTGGGTATGAACGTGTCGCCTCCCGTGGGAATGTGACGCAGGGCGGGTATCAGCATCATGAGCAGTGCCACGACGGCGCCCCCGATGGCGATGTACAGGCTCATTTGCCAGGGTTGGATGGGCCGGCGCGCGCTCGCAACCAGCGCCTCGTCATCGACCCCGCCTTCGTCTTCTTCCGCCTCCAGACCCTGCAGGCTGGTGTCTTCTTCTCCCTTCTTGGCGTGGGCTGCCTTCGCTTGCCTGCGTTTTTCACGGCGTTCTTCGTAGCATGCCGTACACAGAACGCGCCCGCCGCTCGTCTCGTGGATGTGATCGGAACATGCAATTTTGTTGCAGTTCTCGCAAACGACCCCACAGGTTTCGCACAGGACCTTCTTGCACTCGCTGCAATATCCCACCGAGCTTCGGACTCCGCAAACCTCACAATCCATGAGTTTGCCTCCTTCCTAATCCACGCTTGTCGCCGTCACGCCTTTGGCATGATGAGATGTGCTCTTCAGCAAATCTGCCACACCCCAGACATGGGTGAGGGGATCTTCCCCCACACGCTGTTTACCCGCGAGTTGCCCGGCGATCGCTCAGAAGCCCCCGCCTCACTACCGGTACCGTGAACCGCGTCGTGTGCGTACGAGAAACCCAGGCTAAATGGGTGACGCTCACTAATTTAACACAGGGTCCCCGGGTTTGCAATGGGGTCCGGGCGTGAGTGAAGGGTCCGGCAGGCCCGTTGCGACGACGGGGAGAATGAGGACCTCGCGGCGCGGGGGTGGCGCGCCGCGAGGCGGGGAGGGGAGAATTGGGTGTGGTTTCTCCCATCGGGTGAGGTTGCCTGAGGATTAGGCCGGATAGCGGTACCAGCGCGGCTCGGGTTTCATGAGCAGCGCCGCGAGTATGTAGGCAATCCCCACGGGGCAAAAGCCGGTGAAGATGAACGTTATCAACACGATAACGCGGGTCCAGAATACGGAGATGTCGAAGTAGTCGGCAATCCCTTTGCACACGCCGAACAGGATTCCCGAGCGCGACCGGTAAAGACCCGTGCGCGGATATTCATAGCCATAGTACGTCATTGTCGCCTTCTTCCTTTCGTAATCGAACCGCCGTTGCGGACGCTGCGCTACCCCAGCGGAGGCGGCGTCGATGCCGTCTTGAGCCGGCGCAATTCTTCCTCGATATCGTCATCATGCTCGAGCGCGTCGATCTGTTCGCCCAACGACGCGCGCCGCCCGAAGTTCACCAGGTCCGCCTCGCTCTCGAGGCGGTCGATTTGGTTCTCGACGCGGTCAAACCGTGCGAATACGTCGGAGGTGTCCATGCGCCGGATATCCATTTGGGCGCGACGTTTGTTCAAGGCGTGAACGTGCCGCTGGACCAGCACCCGTTTCCGCTCGCGGGCGGTCTCGAGTTTCTCTTCGAGCTGTTTGATGTCGTCCTGGTACTGATCGACGACCGATTCGCACTGAGCCAACTCCTTGTCCAGCGCGTCAACCCGTTCGGTGTAGCGGCGTCTTTCGTGGAGCGCTTCACGAGCGAGGTCATCACGGCCCTTATCCACCGCTCGCTGTGCCCGGTTGGTCCATTCGGTGGCCTTGGTTCGGGCGTGCTCCTGGTCGTGCAGGATCCGATGTTTTGCCGCCATGGCACCCGCACAGGAGGCCTTCAACTCGATGAGGGTATCCTCCATCTCGCGCACCATGAGGGTTACGAGTTTTTCGGGGTCTTCGGCCTGGTCCAAAATGGCGTTAATGTTCGCCGTGATGATGTCTCGCGCCCGAGTAAAGATTCCCATGACTCCTCCTTGTCCCCGGGAGCAGTGTCCAGGGGTGCTTCGTGATTCAAAAGTTTGCGGCGGCGATCTGTTTCGTAAGTGTTTCGCGTGGTTCGGAATTGAACCAAATCTCTGCAACGTCAATTGATTTCTGTCTGGACGGGCTCCATGTGACCAGTTCCAGACGGACCCGTTCGCGGTGACCACTCGGCGCGGACTGCTTCAGCCCGGCGCACGCCAATGCGCAGAGTGCCAACCGCGTTTCGTCGTCCGTGCAATAGACGCGGACGCCGACGCGAAAGCGTCCCGGTGTTTCAGTGGGGGCACACCACGCGACCACGCCTTTCATTTCCGTGCCGCGCCCGTCTCGAACCGGCTCCTCTGGCACCAACATGAGGCGTTGCTCCGGCACAAACTCTCGCGAACCAACCATGCACAGTCCGGACGGGTCGACATCCACCACGCTTGCGGTTCCAGCGGCATCGTTTCCGCAAGCGTACCGGATCGTTCCCGAAGTCGGGATCCGGATGTAGCGTCGCCGCTGCTGACTATTCCGAGCTTCTTCATTCATTGTCTTCCACTCCCCGGTTCAAATGCCGTTCGTACTTTCTCTAAGGCAATCGGTGTGCCAAGCGGCTCAAAAGACGTAAGTCGTTGGCATAAATTGCGTTGAATCAATAGATTCGCGACGAGGCTATTGATTCGATTGGTAAGAAAGGCTAAACTCTGGTGACAGGTCCAAACCTATGGTGGGGAAACCGATGACAGAATACGCGCCCGAGGGCTCTCAGAATCGTCCGCTCACCGATCCCGTGGTCCAGGAGGCCTTGGGCCATTGCGAAGCATTCCTCGCTTTTCAGGAGAGTCTGTCGCGCGTCGCGCGAGTCGACCGCCCCGTGCTGATCATTGGAGAGCGCGGCACGGGAAAGGAACTGGCGGCAGCGCGGCTTCATTTTCTGTCGGCCCGGTGGAAGGAGCCCTTCGTGGCGCTGAACTGCGCGGCCCTGGCATCGACACTTATCGAGGCGGAACTGTTCGGTCATGAAGAGGGCGCGTTTACGGGCGCCAGCCGACGGCGGACGGGCCGTTTCGAGGCCGCGAACGAGGGGACGCTCTTCCTGGACGAAATCGGCAATATTCCCGTGGAAACCCAGGAAAAGATTCTGCGCGTGGTCGAGTACGGCAGCTTCGAGCGCGTGGGAAGTTCGCGCCCGATCCAGGTCGACGCGCGGATCATCGGCGCGACCAATGCAAATTTGTCGGAGATGGCCGAAGAAGGCACGTTCATGCGGGACTTGTTGGATCGGTTGTCATTCGAAGTGCTGTTTCTGCCGCCGCTACGCGAACGGCGCGAGGATATCATGCTGCTTGCGCAGCATTTCGGTTCGCGCATGGCCTACGAGTTGAAGTGGGAGGGGATCCCCGAGTTCACGCCGAAAGCGATCAAAGTCCTGGAGAACTACGATTGGCCCGGTAACGTGCGGGAATTGAAGAATGTCGTGGAACGCGCCGTCTACCGCTCCGACGACAATATCATCGAAGATACGGAAATCATTTTCGACCCGTTCCAGTCGCCCTACGAGCACCGAACACCCGTTCGGAAGACAGTGGAAGCAACCGAATCACAACCACCCACGCCCCAGCCCGAAACCGCACAACCGGATCTGGCGACGCTGCTCGAAGGTCTTTCCTACAACGACGCCATAACGTGCGTCGAACTATGCCTCGTGAAGCGTGCGCTCGATGAAGGTAAATACAACCAGCGCAAAGCAGCCGAACTGATGGGGTTGACCTACCACCAATTCCGGGGGTTGTACCGCAAGCATCAGGACAAACTGGGGGAGTAGCGCCGCGGCCCGGCGCAATATGTCTCCTTCCCGTCCCTGAAAGAGGGCTCACTACATGGTTTGGAAAGCAATCGCATTCTGGTTCCTTTTACTGGTCGTTGCGATCGGTTCCGGCGCATTGCGCGAGGGACTACTGACTCCCCATATGGGCGCGCTGCGTGCCCATAGGTTGGAACCGTCCTCGTTTGCCTCGTTTTTTTCGCGCTCATGGTGGTGTTCGTCCACTGGGCGAAACCGACCAACGGGCAGGCCCTTGCCATTGGCGTCGCATGGGTGACCGCGACCGTAGTCTTCGAAACGCTGATGGTCCGGGTCTGGATGGGGAAACCCTGGAGCGTTGTTTTTGCAGACTACAATCTTCTCCAAGGCCGGCTGTGGATCTTGGTTCTCTTCACAACTCTGCTGGGACCATGGCTCGCGGCGCGCATAGCCCGCTAAAGACCAAGTGCCTGCGCTGAGTTGTGCTATGCTGGTACCCGTGACGTAAACCCAAGGCAGCGTTACGGGATGCAGGAGCGGGAGTCGCGACCGTGATTGGTAAGACCCTTTCAGGCGCTATTGCCCTTAGCTACCTGCTGGTCGCGTCCTTTGCGGGAGGCGGCGAAGCTGCGTTCAAAATGGCCGTCTTCCTCATCTTCCCCTTGGCGTGTATCTGGTTCAGCGAAGCCATGGGCGACTACGTGGGGCCGACGTTCGGCCGGCCCGGGATTACACAAACGACGCCAGGTTGCATCGTCGCCGTCGGCGGGTGGTTGCTGCTGTTTCTCCCGGTCATCGTCGCGATAGTTGCTCATCTGAGCGCACCAGGATAGACGGAACCCTGATACGTTCCACGTCCGCAAAGGAGAAGCGTTTATGAAATGCGTTCAGATTGCCGTAATGGTTGCTGACCTGGGTGCTTGGCGACGATACGGCGAAACAGATCAGTTCGACTTGGCGTTAGTCCCGGATTTGCAGGTTGATTTGACAGGGCCGGTAGGTACATTTATCGCTAATGGCTTCGTGTATCGTAGTAGTAAGTTGCCAGGTGGGGATGGGGTATGCACCCAGTTTCTCAATCTTACGGACACCGTGGAAGTCCGAATTGTCGAATCAGAGACCCCAGATGATTTGTGGAAGGACAAGACGGAGGAATGCCACATGCCGTTCGGCCCCACAAGGGACAGTGCTCGTTCTGTGGCCGGGAAAGGCACGAAGTCGAACACTTTTATCCGTGGTCCGGATGTGCCCGAAGGCTCCGAGGGTCCACATTTGCAGAGATATGCGTCGATACTTTGCAAAGCTATGAATGATGACCGGCATCAGGTAGAAGTCGTTACGTTGGGTCCTGGCATATGGCGCGGGAGCCCGATGGCCATCGGCTTGGGGATTCTCCGTTCTCGAGTATCGTAAGTCTTTCGGCCGCACAGCTTGATTCGTTTCGTTAGGTGAGCAATGGGGAAAGCCGATGGCCAGAGTGAATATTCGCAGTGCGCAGCCGGCGGACGCGCCCGAACTGACGGGAATCGCGCATGCGGCGAAGAGTCACTGGGGATATCCGCAGGAGTGGATCCGGTTGTGGCGGGAAGCGCTAACGGTCAGCCCCGATTATGTGTCGAAACACGAAGTCTTCGTGGGCGAAGCTGGAGGTACGATCGTCGGGTTTTACGCGCTTGTACCGGGGGATGATTCCTGGGAACTCGACCACTTCTGGATACGTCCGGAATCCATGGGCCGGGGATATGGTAAGGCCCTCTTTACGCACGCGGTTGAGCGACTGAAGGAGGCTGTACCCGAACGCGACGCTCGAAATTGAATCTGATCCCCATGCGGAATCCTTCTATCTGCGCATGGGTGCGACGCGCGTGGGTGAGGTGACGCGAAATTGGCAAGGTGTTGAACGAACCTTGCCGCTGCTTCGATTCGGGACGAAAACCAAGAAAGGGTATTGATGCAACAGCGAACACTGCCCATTGCTGGTTTGCTCGTTATGGCGACGTTCCTGAGTTGCCGGGACTACTCTGCGGGATCTGCGGCCGCCGAGATACGGTATCGCGTATTCCAGTTGCCGGCGGCGGCGGTGGACTCGGTTATTCCTCAGGGGCGAAGAGACGCTATTGACGGTTCCACGTACCAGCTGGCCCTGATCGAAGGAGTCCCCGAAATGATTAAGCCTGTCGTCATTACCCTCGTGTCTGTATTGTTATGTACCGGTTGTGCGGTTATGCATGTGGCGGAACCGAAGGCGAAGGTCTCGGGGGACTGGTACGTGTCGGAGCGGGACCGGAAGATCGATTTGCCGGAGCTGGCCTACACGCACGGCAATTACATGGCCGCGATCATTCGCAAGTACGACGGCGATCACGAACTGAAACTGTTGCGCATCGCGGAAGCGGTCTATCCCAACCGGAAGGCGGTTGACGAGTGGCGGCAGCAGGTGCAATCGCCGGAGTCGGCGCAATCCGCCGCGGGGCTGCCGGATTGGTCGTATTTGACGGTGAACGGGGTGTTCGTACCGTGTGCGATCACGTCGGCGGCGGTGCAGTATTACTCGAAACTGGTCGAGGCCTGCGAGAATGGCGATATTTCCGCAACCGGCGGGGTCGCAGTGCAGCGATGCCGGTTGCGCTACTCGGCGATCATCGACCATCACAAGTGGTTCGACTTTCAGGGACGCCGTTACCCGGAATGCTACGTCGTCCGGATGGAACTGCTCTGGGCAGAAGAATGCGGGCAGGACTGCGGGATGGCGTTCGTGAAACAGCGGCTGGTGGTGTTGAGTCCCGACGGCGACGTGCTCGGCGTGCACCTGGACGGTCCGACGACCGTGGGGAAGGAAGAGGCACCGGCAACAGAAGAGACGCCAGCAACACAAGGGGCGCCGCAATCCAACCAGCCGGGAACCGGTCAACCGTAGCGCCGGCTACTGCAAATCGAAGGTATACAACTCGGCGTCCATCAATCGGAACAGAACGTGGACTTCGGGTTCTTGCGCGTCGCCGATGGGCTTGCCTTTCCACGTGATTTCGTTGGAGAACCCCGACTCGGTCAACGGATTGCAATCGTCGAACGTGTAGCCGTCCAAGGTCTTGTTGTTGCCGTAGCGCAGTTCGGCGCGTAGCTCGCCGTTCACGACGGCGTTCACCGTAAGCTTCTTGCCCCGCACGTCCATGGGGCGCGTCAGTACCATCCCAGGTTCGGAATTCGAGGCCGCGCGGAGTCCCACAAGCCGGTCCCGTTCGGCGGTCATCAGGCCGATCGCGCAGACGTTTTCCTCCTTTGTGTCGTGAGGCAGAGGGAATCCGCCGTAGTAGAAGCGCATCTCGTCGCCGACGATAACCGGACTTTCCGCAATCATCGCCATGCCGTGGTCGAAGGCGCCCTCCGGGCCGCGCGTGACCCACGCAGGGTGCGTCGGCAGTTGGGTCCAATGGACCCCGTCGCCGCTCCACGCCAGTTCCGCGGACATGAATCCCGTCGACCGATCGTAGATTTGCAGCGCGCCGAAGAAGCAATCGCCGCGGCGAAAGGCCGTCATCCCGTAAAACTCGGGCTTCTCGGTCTCCGTGGGCACGAGGATGGTGGTTTCGTGGGTCCAGTGTTCGAGGTCGGTACTCTGTTTCATCGCAACGCGGCGGCGGTGGTTCCCCGCCCAGGCGCGCGGACGGCAGTACATGAACCACTGAATCCCCACGTCGTCATAGACGAAGTTGTTGTGGGTGTCGCTGTGGTAACTGATGGCCGGTTCGTCAAACAGTTGCGTGAAAATCTTGCCGTCGTCCGAGGATGAAACGAATACGCCGCCCTTTTGATTGTGGATGGCGAGGAACTTGCCCGGCCAGCGGTCGGGTGCGGGATTCAGGCAGACATCGATATTCTGCGTCTTGTCCGTGCCGAGACGGATGCAGTTGTTGTCCGTGCTTCCTTCGTAGTCAAACACGCCGAGGTCGGGTTTACGCCAGTGGATGCCGTCGTCGGATTCCGCGTAGCACACGTTGTACGAAAACGGCAGATGGTTGTAGTAGGCGTCCCGGTTCCACACCGAGTACCACATCTTGAACAGACCGTCTTCGGGATCGCGCAAAACCGATCCGCCCATGTGCGGCCCGGTACCCTCCCAGGGGTGTTCGCGCACGATCAGCGGGTTGCCGGGGTAATGTTTCAGAGGCACCACAAACCGTTCCGCGTTCCAGCGATCCATGACGACCCGGTCGTCACAAAGGAAGTAGGGCCCTTTTGCGGCGGTGACGCGATAGGCGTCGTCGAGATTGGTAGTCGCGACGCAAGCAATCAGTGCTACGACGCAAATGGTTGGCATAAACATCCCCCCGCCCTGCGGGCGACCCCCTTCAAAGGGGGAATTCCATACAGACTTCCTATTCTCATGGTCCTGGCAATAATCCCGGCGTAACGACCCCGACTTTGTACAGCCCCGTTCGGGCAGTGATATATAACGTTTTCCCGTCATCACCGCCGAAGGTGCAGTTAGCGGGGCCCTGCGGCACCGTAACCGTGTGGACCAGCTCGCCGGCGGGTGAGATGACCCGGATGCCGTCTCCCGCAGCACTCCAGACATATCCCTTCGCGTCGATGGCCATGCCGTCGGGGCCGGGCAATTCACAGAAGACGCGGCCACTGCCGATGGAGCCATCCTCGGCCACATCAAACGCTCGGATGTGACTGCCATCGGTGTCGGCGATGTACAAGGTCTTCTCGTCTGGCGAGAGGCCGATGCCGTTGGGTTTGATGAAATCCTCGGCGATGCGGGTCAGCGTACCGTCCGGTGCGATGACGTAGACGCCTTGACAGGGCTGTTCCTGTTCGCGACCCTCAAGGCCGTACGGGGGATCGGTGAAGTAGATCGTGCCGTCGGAGCGGACAGTCACATCATTCGGACTGTTCAGCTTCTTGCCGCCGTAAGAATCCGCGAGGACGGTGATGCTTCCGTCTTCTTCTGTCCGTGTGACGCGGCGGTTCCAATGTTCGCAGGCAATCAGCCGGCCCTCTTGGTCCAGGGTAAGGCCGTTGGACTTGCCGCTCGGTTTCCGGAAGATCGATTTGTCGACCCGATAGATCGTGTCCGCCGGGATATCGCTAAAGATGAGTTCGCCGCTGGTGAGCCAGACGGGGCCTTCGGTGAATTGGAAACCTTCCGCGATGGTTTCCACCGGGCCGGTGACGTAGTCGGCGGGTGCGGCGACAGCGGCGAGTAGCAGGATGGACGATATGGACCGTATGGACGGAATGGACACCATGGACTAACCCCTTTTCTGCGTTACCGGTTTTGGAGCGGCGTTAATGCTCGGTCATTGTAATCTGAAAGGGTACGCTTAGCATTCGCTGCTGCGTGTAGTCGTAGCCGGGACCGTAACGTCCCACGTGACCGGGACGGTAATTGAAGGTCACGTCCACCTTCCCGGCAAGCGTGCCGGGTCCAAGCAGTTTTTCATTCGCGAATTGGCTGAGAGGCACCGTCACATAAATCGTCTCCGACCAGGGATAGGTCAGATGGTTGAATCCCCATACGCCGACGAATCGCCGCGCTTCCCGCTGGAGTACCGGCGTGGGGTTGAACAGACCATCCTCTCCCTTGGCGGTTGAACCATAGTAATCGACGTAGAACCGCACCAGGGAAACATCCACATTGGAGTGCCAGGCCGAGACGGTGATGGGGATCTGGATGTCCTGACCCAGCACGGCCGATTGGGGAATCTGTGCGTCGACCTCCGGCAGCGGCCAGAACCATGGGACCATGAAGAGGTACACAAATGCGGCCACGACAATTCCGATGACGATGTGTTTTGGCTGTAACGACGACAGATTCATTCTACTAGTCGCCTTTCAAATACGGCCGTACGAAATCGTAGGCTTGATCTCCCTTAAATTCGTGCACGCCGTCGAATTCCTCAAACACGAACCGATCCGGTACACCGAGCTTTTCCCAATATACCTTCGCGCGTTCCGCTTCCGCGCGGGCGTCCTCGATGGCGAACAACTGGTCCTTTTCACCGGCTTCAATCAGGAAGGGCCGGGGCGCGATCAATGCACAGAGTTCCGCGTCGGCGAATTCGTTGAGAAAGTTGAAGTAAGACCAGTCGGACCATGTATAGCGGGCGCGCTCATTGAAATAACTGGAACTGACAGCGGCCTTGATGCGGGTGTCCAGCGCCGTGGCGTAGAGGGTATAGCAACCGCCGTAGGACAGGCCCATCATGCCGATGCGTTCGGGATCGATGTCGGGACGCTTGACGATTTCGTCGACCGCGCGGGCAATCTTGTACAGTTCCAGCGCAAGGATGGACGTGCCTACGTACCGGAGTTCCTCGTCCAATTTCTTGCGGTCCGGTCCGGTCAATTCCTCTTCGCCGCGAAAGGGAAAGATCAGCGCGGGCGCGTAGGTCACATAGCCCTCTTCGAGCGCGCGTTGCACCATCCATCCGTAGTTGCCCGAGCCCATATCGGGGATCATGCCCTGGATGAGTTCCGGGTTGCCCCCGCCGCCGTGCTGGCAGATCAGGAGCGGCGCGGGTTTGGTCAGGCCGTGTGGAATAGATAAAACGCCATACGCGTCGACACCGTCAACCACTTCCAACCACATGCGGTAGATGCTGGCGTAGGCGTCGTCTGCGACGTGTTCGAGACGCGGTTCGGCCGCGACCGCATCCGGCGGCGGATAGCCGATGCGAGACCGCACATGATCCCGCAGCTTTTCCTGCGACGCCGCGTAGGCTTCCGGACTGGAGAAGTCGAGTTGGAAGAAGGCATCGCGCTTTGCGGTCGATTCAGATTTCAATCGCTCGACATACTGGTTGATCTGATCGTACTGAAGTTGCCGGTTGGCGTGCGTGTCTTCGATGGGTTCCTGATGCCGATCGGGATAGGGTTCAGCATTCGCCGCTGTCAATAGGACAATACCTGCAACTAGCGCGGCAAACATCGTTCACGTTACTCCCAGCCATACAGAGAGAGACCACAAGGACAACAGCGACACCAGAGACGAAAGTCCCGTGGTACGGAGCATGAGACCCCGACTGATCTCCCAATCCGCAATCGAACCCCTACACGACGGGGAAGTCCTGCACGCGCTTGGTCAGATACGCCCGTGCCGAGAAGTCGGCCAATAGTTTGCGATCGTCATTGGTGAATGCGAGATCGGCCTGCAAATTCGCGATATTGCGATCCACGTCGCCGGGGTACGATACACCGATGTTAAGCACGCAGATCCGCGGGTCCTGCATCGCCCAACGGATACACGCGCCCGGCAGTTTGGCGATGGCCTCGGGATCGTAATCCGGCACGACGTTCGGCGCGTTGTGATTGAAGATCCACGCGCCCAAAACTTTCATCGCCACGATGCCCATATTCAGTTCGTGGGCGCGCGCGACACAGGCCTCTCGCCACTCCATGCTCGTGTCGGAATGGCGCGTGTTATAGCCTTTGCGAAAGTAGCCGAATTCGATGAGTACCTGATCGAACAGGTTCGTATCGATCATCTTGTACATCTCGTCAAACGCGTTGTGGCCCGTCAACCCAATGAACCGGATCAACCCTTCGTCCCTGAGTTTCACCAGTTCCTCGTAGTTCTTCATGGCGCCCTCGTATTTCAGGTTTTCGATGGACGGGCCATGAATCTGCATGCAGTCGATGCGGTCGACTTGGAGAGTCTCCAGCGACTTCTCCACGCTGGGCCGCACCTGCGATGGATCCATGACGAGGACTTTGGATGCGAGGTAGAGCTGGTCCGCCACGTCGTGCAAAGCGTCGCCCATGACGTTCTCGCTTTCCCGGTAGATTCGGGCGGTGTCGAAGTAGCGGACGCCCTTATCGAAGGCGTCGCGCACCATCTTCACGCGGTCCTCATAGGAGGGCGGATTGTCGAGCCCGTAGTATCCGTATTCTTTTTCCATCATGGCCGAACCGCCATGGCCGAGCACGGGAAAACTGTGTCCCGTATTGCCGAATGTGCGTACCGGAATCTTGAGATCGGACGTGATGGTTTTCGTGGCGCCTTGTGCGTGCGCCGCGCCTGTTCCCAACGCCGATGCTGCGGCCGCCACGCCGATCCCCGTCTTCAGAAACCCCCGCCGATCGATGCCGTCTTTTCCGTGAGCCATGCGTCCTCTCCCTGGTGCCCATACCCTGGCGAAATTACGAGTCCCCATGGTCGCACGGTCGCCGGAGTATTGCAAGCCGAAGGCCGATGAAGACCACAGGCGAAGGCGCCTGTGCCACACTCGCTTACTCCGTACTTTGGCGCTCGTTCTGTGGGCGAGGTTCTTCGTTGTCTCAAAGGTCCAAGACAGGAAAGCCCGAGATCACAAGTTTGGAATTGGTAGTGTGGCACAGGCGCCCTCGCCTGTGGTCACTATACTTTCCAACGTGCAATTAGAAACGGGGCAGCTCTTTCAAACCGTAGAAGTTGCGATCCTGATCCGTTCGCTCAAACTCAGGCGGCACGATCGTGTCCGCAGTCACGGAACTGCTTTCCGCCGTCAGAAGGTAACGTCCTCCTTGTACGGTCTCGAAACGGATTACCTTGCCGTCCAGCGTCTGCGAGGCTTGCTCTTGGTCGATGCGGGTCACCACGACTTTCGAGTCACCGAAAGGATTCACCAATTCGCAGGACAGTCCCGCGTCGGAGGTAATCACGGCTCCGCTGACTTCGCCATTCTCCAGTTTCCCCGTGACGAGAAATGCGCCTTCCGCGCGGAGGTTTTCGAAGTAGGCGTCGTGCCACCGGTCGGGAACTGTCGGGAACAACCGGATGCGGCCGCCCCAGGACTGGAGGAGCATTTCCATGGTCGCGGCGGCGGACCCAAACCCGGCTTCGAGCGTCATGGGTTCGTACTCGAACAACGATACGCCGAAGATGCGCGGGTCGCCGTTGACGTGAAACGTGTTGGGCTTGATAAAGGCATTGGCGTAGAGGTCGAGCATTTCCCACGCCATATTGCCGTAGCCGGCGCGCGACGCAATCAGCGACATCCACGGGAAGGACCAGCCCGTCCACTCGCCGGTGCCCTTCACGCGAATTTCGTGGAGTGAGTCGCGGATGATCGCGCGATCTTCGTCCGTGCCGTCCAGCGTGATGAGTCCGAGGGGATGGATCGCCATCAAGTGAGAGAAATGCCGGTGGGAATGGGCGAGGGGCGTGTTGGCGCTGACCATCAACCGGTTGCCGCTGCGCACGTAAGGCGTCAGGTTCGCGAGCACGTCGCTGACGCGTCCGGTAAGTTCATCGTCGGTTCCGAGGACTTCATTTGATTTGAGAATGGCCTCGCCGAGAAAACGGATCAGCGCGAGATCGCAGTTTGGATCCCTCGTGTAGGCGTCGAATCCGCCTTCACCGTACTCCGGCGAATAGCTAAGCGGGATGTGCAGTTTCCCGTCGTCCCCCGGCTCCAGCAGGTTCGCGTAGGTCTGGAAGCATCCCTTAATCATGGGCAGTGCCTGTTCGCGCAGGAACGCTTTGTCCTGCGAATATAAGAAATGTAACCAGTACTGGTGCGCCAGCCACGCCGCGTTGCCGGGCCAGAGTTCGACGCCGGAATACCCGTAGATCCGTTCGCCGTGGGGGCCGATCGCGCAACCGGACCACAGCCCGTCGAAACCGAAAAACTCCTGGCACTGTTTCTGCCAACGCGGAATGCATGCGGTGAAGGTGCGATACAACGGTTCGCCCAAGTCCAGGCGGTTCGCCGTATAGATAGGCCAATACGATTGCTGCACGTTCATATCGAGATGGTAGTCGCCCGCCCACGGCGGCATGCCTCCGTCGAGGGTCCACAGCCCTTGTAATGTGATCGGGAGTTTGCCCGGGCGCGAGGAGCAGGCCAGCTTATACATCTCAATGTAGTAGAGGGATTCGAGTCGCGCGTCGGGAATCGTCAGGTAAGACCTCTTCCAATACTCCTCCCACCAGTTAGCGTGTGCGACCTCCGATAAGTCGCCAAAGGAGTTAATCGCATCTTGCGCCGCGGCGAGGGGATCCGCCGCGTCGTTGGAGGATTCGATCGACAGGAGGAGCTGAACGCGATCGTCACGGGACACAACACGCTTCCAAGCCAGCGCGTAAACCAGCCCCGCCGGCGTGTGCTGCACAAAGGTCCCGCCGGAGTCGTCCGACGTGGTTTCCGGATCCGGATAGCCCCACCGTTTCAGCGTGTCCTTGGCGCCGGGATCGAGGTGATCGAGGGACGCCTTGAACGTGGCTTTCGTTGCAGCGGCGCCTTCCAGTAGCAGCGACAACACGTTTCGCTCGGCGTTAACGCGCGCTGTGACCGCGAGCAACGAACCGTCGACCGAAAGCCGCAGCGACGCCGTCGCGTCACGAAGATGAAGCCGCGCATCCGACCATTGCACCGGTCCGCCGAAATCCACCTCCAATCGCGGCATGGGGAGGCGCGTGGGGCGGGGTCCATCGCCGTAAATGCGCTCGGTGCGCATGACCTGCTCGGCCTCTTCGCGCTTGTTGCCTTCTACAAGCTCCCGGATTTTGCCGTAGGTGACGCCATCCAATGGTTTCTCGCGCGTTTCCCATGCGTCGTATTTGTCGAGCGTGATCTTCAGCGGTGCGCCGTCGCCCCAGATCAGCGCGCCCATGTCGCCGTTCGCGAGCGGAATGCCCTCCAGCCAACGGGCGGAGGCAACCTCCCAAATCGGGTCATGCTGGTCGAGAAACGACGTTGGCGGCATGGCAACCGAGGCAAGGGCGAGCAAGGTGGCAATTGATGCGGACATGGGGTTCCCCTCTCTCAATGATTCCCAAGATGGCGAATCAATCCGTGCACCCGGGTTTGTTCTCTTATCGTAATCGTAATCGTAATCGTAATCGTAATCGAATGCGAGAAAGGGCGAGGGCGTCCAAGCGACGGAGACGGGGGGTAGCGTGTAGGAAAGTGAGACCCCCTCCCTAACCCTCCCCGTGAACGGGGAGGGAATCAGAAACCCTACCGGAGATGAGGCCTTACGTACTTGCGCCACTCATCGGAATCGCGAGGTACGTACGATACGTGCCAATCGAGGTATACGATGTTACGCCCCGGTTCGGGGCCGGGAAAATCCGTACGGTTCAGGACAATCGGAATCTCCGAGGCGAGCGTTTGGGCAGCCTCGGGGTCGTCTTTCCAGATGTCGGGGTCACCGGCCCGCTCGGCAACCAGGTCACGAAGCTGGGTTCCGGGATACAGGTACAAGTACGAGTCCGTACCGGGAGGGTCTTTCGGGCTGGACAGAACGGACGGATCCGTCATGTATTCGGGGTAAATGGAGACCCATCCGCCAGGTGTGTAGTCCTGGTGTTCGTTTTGGAACATCTGGATCAGGATGGACAACTGTTTAAGGTTCTGCTGGTCCTGCGTGATCCATGCATTCAGTTCGGCTTCGTCCGGAGTGGACGAGTTCTGTCCGGTGACGTCCTCGTGAACTTGCTGACGCGTGTCGCCGCGTGTGGAAACCGTGAAGGTAACATCGGGATCGGTGTACTCAACGGTGAGTATCGTTTCGGGATTGAGCCACGCGTCTCCTCCGTACTGCTTGCGCAGCAACTGGTCGTAATCTTTCAGGCGTTCGCCGTATGGCTGGTAGTTTTGAAACTCCTCAAACCGAGGAGCGGATGCCAGGTTGATGCCGGGCTGGCGCCGGTGTCCGTCGTACGATACACGGCGGTGTTCGTTCGTCGCGAATGCGTCGACGGATGGCAGATACTTGGGAACCAACAGGTCGAGCGTGAGGGGGAATAGCCGGTCGTGATCCTGGGCAAACCTGAACAGGGCTCCGCGGATCAGGTCGATTTCTTGCTCCCGTTCGTTCAAAGCCGCGAGGGTAGCTCGCTCGTCGTCGGGAACTCGCGTGAATTGGATTTCGATTTTACCCGGATCAACGCTTTCGTCAAACGGGGTCGCGCCTTGAAACCGCATGACGACGGAATCCCACAGAGTCCCAAGTTCTCCGTGCAGCACGTATATGTTGTCGCGTTCCGCGTATTGCAAGGTCAATTCATTATCTTCGATGATTCCCGTGGCGAAACTCTCCCCCTTGTCGTCGACCACCTCGATTCGGTGACCGTCTTGCTGGAACTCGAGTAGATGATCGAAATTCTCCTTTTGGTCGTCGATCACCAAAACCGCCCGCCACACCCCGTTCAGCGAGTTCTCCGGAGGCGGCTCCATAGACAGTGCGCCCAGCGTGAGTCGGGTTTCCTTGCCGTTCCAGTCGACGAGAACCTCCTTCTCGGACACATCCTTGAGGGTGATCCCCTCCCGGATTTCTTCTCCGACGCGATAGACCTTTTGGGTCCCCGTCGTCGTGTCGCGAAGGACCGCAGCGGGGGACTGGCCGAGTACGGTTCCCGCAAGCGCCAACCCGAGGGTTTCGGGTGGTTTGGATTCCGCCGTCTCCGGCGCCAGTTTAACCGGTAGGGACGTTTCGTGTGTGTCGTAAGGTTCGACTAGAGGCTTATCCGGCGCCACGGTCTGTTCAGGCGACTCCCCTGGTTGCGCCGGTGAAATCGGGGAATTACCGGCCACCGAGGGTGGCCCGGGCCGGGGCGACCAGAGCACGAAGAGAAGCACGCCAATCGCGAACATGAGTACGACGGCGACGAGCAACGGCAACCGGATTGACGGGGCCGGTCGATGCTCGGGTCGTGCGGCACGATGCCACGTCTTAACCCGCGGTGGCGGAGATTCTTCACAACGGTGTATCAGCCCGTCTACCCGCTCCAGCCGGTCTCGTTCCGATTGCCAATCCTCGGAGTCCGCGAGGAGTGACGTAACGCGCGCCGCCTCGTCGGGAAGAAGCTCCCCGTCGAGATACGCGGACAGATCTTCGAATTCGTGATCAGTCATTGCTGGTACTCACATTGGGTCTGCCCCCGATATACTGTCCGTCTGCATCCAACAATTCGGCCAATCTCTTTCGCGCACGGTAGACCCATGTCTTCACTTGTCCTTCGGACGCATCTAACGCGTGGGCGATGTCCGTATAGCACAATTCACCGAACACCCGCAGGAGCAGGGCCTGGCGTTGCCCATCGGGAAGCTCGTCAAGGGCCATGTCGAGTTGCTGCCGCGCGAGCACTTCCGCAAGCGGAAAATCGGGTGGTAATTCTTGTCCCTCGCGACGTTCCGCGGCCCACTGTTTCAGGCGGTGCTGGTCCACGGCGAGGTTGTGAGCGATGGTGAACAGCAGGGCCCGTGCTTCCCGCCCGTCATCGCGCAACCGAGCGTGGCTGGCGAGATGGAGAACTCGCGCGATGGCCTCCTGGTAGACATCGTCCGCATCGTTTCGATTGCGAATCAGCCGCCGGACGTACGAATACAGCGGCGTCTCCACTTCCTCGAGAAACGCCTCCATTCCGTCCCGGTCGCTGCCGTTCTCTCTCATGTCACTATCGTATACGGTTTGATAGGGCCAAAGTCACAGAGATAGTCTCGCATATTCTTGACGATTCCCCCGTGTCCCATATTCATGACAATCTGAATCGGCCATAGCAAGAAACGGCAAGGGGAGCGCAGACGATGACAGACTCGCGCGGTCCGCACCGGGGAATTGCATACCGTCCGAATTATCGCTAGGATTCATAAGGGTGGTCGTACCGGTCCGGGGTACGTCACGCCCGGGGATGTGCGTGTGTAGTTCCTCTCGATATAGGGGTTGAGACGGGAACGTATGACCAAGGTCAAGTGTCCAAAGTGCGGGGCGACAAACCCGAGCGACCAGCCCAAATGTGGCCGCTGCGGCGGCACCCTTCCGCAAGTCCGCGTTCAGTCCGGCGGGAGCGGGGGCGGGCAATCAGGGCCCCAGCCGGGCCAGCCCGCGCATCAGACGTTGCAGAAGGGACAAGTTGTCGCCAATCGGTACACCATCCTCGGGATTATCGGGCGCGGCGGGATGGGCTGTATCTACAAGGTGTACGACAATACGCTGAAGGAGGAGGTCGCGCTCAAGACGCTTCTGCCGCAGTACGTCCAGGACAAGTTGGTCGTCGACCGATTCTTTAACGAGGCCCGCATCGCCCGGCAGCTTTCGCATCCCGGAATCGTGCGCGTTCATGACATTGGCATCGCGGATCGCACGGTCTACATCTCGATGGAACTGCTGAAAGGCCATTCGCTCCGCGGTATGATCGATTCCATGGGTCCCGGCAAGCGATTGCCCCTCAAATCGACCCTGCACATCATGATCCAATTGTGTACGGCGTTGGAATACGCCCATCGCTTCACCGTGCACCGCGATATCAAGCCGGAAAACGTGATGGTGATGCCCGACGGTACCGTGAAGCTCATGGACTTTGGGATTTCAAAGCTCATGAGCAATCAGAGCTTGACCGCCACCTCGGTCATCATGGGCACACCGCACTACATGTCACCGGAGCAGGTGAAGGACAGCCGGAACGTGGATGCGCGGGCCGACGTGTACAGCATCGGCGTGATGCTTTACGAGATTCTGACCGGAAATCTGCCCACCGGCATACCCAAACCCGCGTCGCAGATCATCAAGGATCTTCCGCCCGCTTTGGATCCCATCGTTGAAAAGTGCGTGGAACCGGATCCTATTAACCGGTACCAGAACGTGTCCGACCTCAAACAGGCACTTACCAACGTTCTGGAGATCGTGAGCGGCGGCAGCTTCGAGTCGAAACGGCCCAAACCGTCGACGGTCTCCCCGTCCGAGACGGGAAAGACGCGCAAACTGACCGGCGCACTTCTCATTGTTCTGGTGCTGGCCTTCACCGGCGTCGGAATTTGGGGTCTCACGTTGCAGCGAACCTTGCCGATGCGGTCGGCCGAAGCGGCCGCATCCGATCCCGCTGAGATCACCCCCGCCATGGTGGCGCATGCCCGACTTGAAAGAACGTTGAAGTACGTGCGTCTTGCGCGCAACCGTACATTGAGTCTTCAAGGTACGGAAGAACTTCAACCAATTCTTGATCGGGCGGCCGCGTTGGAGGACGCCGCCGCGCAACTGCAGACCGACGACGTTGTGCGGGCCGAGCGCGTTGCACGGCAGGCGTTGCAGTGTTATCTGGCAGCCATTCCGCCGCGGCCGGATGACATGATGTTCGTGCCGCCGGGGGACGATATCGACGAGGATGGATTCTATATCGGGCTTAGACCGGTGACGGTCGGTGAATTTGCCGCGTTCTCGGCGTCGTCGGGGTGGTTCGACTATGGCCCTTTGACGACGGAAGATGCGGAACAGCCAATTACGAAGGTGCCGTTTTACGCAGCGCTTGCATACGCGACCGCAAACGGTATGAATCTACCGAGTGCCGCACAGTGGGATCGCGCGCACCAGCAGAACGCGGAAACGATGGAGTCGAGCGTGTTTGAATTTACCCGCACACCAGTTGGAAGCGATGTCGACTCGAACGACATTCCCGATTTTGGGAATCAACTCGTGCTGCGTGCGGCGTACGTCGACGAAAATGGCAATCCTATCCTGGACGATCAACGGCAGTTGCCGTTTGGCGAGGTTGATGACCGCGTGGGATTTCGGTGCGTTCGACCGATCGCGACCGATCCCGCGTCGGTCGAGGCACGATTACGAGATTAGCCTGTCCGATACAGCGCCCGATTCTGTCCATCTCTCGCCGCGACAAGGAATTACATGCATGAGTGAGAAAACTGTCGTGCCGCAGGTTTGACAGCCCGTTATCCATAAACTACAATGCAACGAGTCACGGATTAGCCCGTGAGACAATCAAACTTCAAGAGGCCGATATGCAAGTTTGTTCGTGTCCTCATTGCGGAACTCCCCGAATCATCACATCGAAAGTTCCCAAAGACGTAGTCGTTGTGATGCCGTGCCCGAACTGCCGGGAACTTGTCGTGCTCTTCCGGAACAAGGCCATCGCGCTGAGCCGGAAGATCATGGAGAACGGGTCCTTCGAGGAGCGCAAAGAACACATTGCCGAGATAATCACCGAGTTTCTGGAGCCGGGCATGCTCGGTCTGCCGAGCGGGGATGCCGGTCCCGGATTCGAGGTCGACGGCGAGGCGGAATCGTTCGTCCGCGATCTCGCGGGCGCCGAAGACGATGCCGATGTGGAACCTGGTCCGATCAGTGAGAAGGAATTCGACGAATTCGTTCGCCTGGATCTGGATCGCATCGACGAGCCGAATTACTTCAAGAAGCACTTCGGCTAATTGCCGCCGTCCTCTCGCGCAGTCGTTCGTTCGTGCAACGTGCCATGTTGCGCGGCCACCTCAAACAACGCAATTCCCGCAGCTACCGCGACATTCAGGCTGTCCAGTTCACGCGCCAACGGTATGGTGACCGACAGATCCGACGCTTTCCGTACGCCCGGCCGCAGCCCTTCGCTTTCATTCCCTAGAACGAGCGCGCACCGGTCCGCCCACGGCACGTCGAAAACGCTCTGACCACCGGCGACGTCCATCGCATAGACCCAGAACCCCGCCTCCTTCAGAATCCGCAACGTCTGCGCCAGGTTGGTGCATTGCACGACAGGGATATGAAACACCGTCCCCGCACTTGCGCGCAGGACATCCTCGTCAAGCAGGGCGCCTCCGCGACTGGTCAGCAACACACCGGATACGCCGGCGGCGGCCGCCGTTCGTATCAGCATGCCCAGATTCTTCGGGTGTTGGATCTGGTCCAGCACGAGGAGCATGGCTTTGGGAGGGCATTGGGCGAGGCAGGTCTCCAGTGGCGTGTAGGCCACGGGGCTGATAATCGCCACGACGCCTTGGTGCTCGTGCGTGCCCGCAAGTTCGTTCAACTTGGCCTGCGGCACGAAGTCGAACCGCACCTTGGCCTTCTTGGCCTCGGTGACGAGGGCCTGTACCCCATGGGCGCGCGATTCCTTGGCGATATAGATGCGGTTCACGCGGCCCTGCTCCCGCAATGCTTCAGAGACGGCGTTGACGCCGTGGATGGCTTTGGTAGACATGGTTTGCATCGTATTCGACGCCTGAGAGGAAAGCAATTCGGGATTGCGCCGGGTCGCCATCGCTTTCGTTGGAGCGCCCGTCCGTGCTAAGATCCCGCTGACTTCAACCTGCCTTTTCGTTCACGGGAGCAGCAATGTACGGTATCGATGCAAAGAGCACCTATGACCCGCGAAATGTCGCCAAATCCAGTGGCCGGTCGTGGCCCATATACCGGCGATTGCTGGGGTACGTGCTCCAATACAAAGCCCGGCTCGGCGTGTCCATAGTGTTTGCGCTGTTTGTCGCGGCATCCTTCGGCGGCATCATCATCGGCACCGGCAACGTCGTCAAGTATGTGTTTGAGGACGAGGTCCGCGTCCAGCGTGACGTGGCGCAGCTGCAAGAGAAGATCCTGTACGCCTCGGGGAGGGTGCACGATTTCGTGGGGTACGCCCCCGTCGGACTGGAAGTCAAGGTCGCCGACCTGGTCAATTACTTGCGGGCGGACCAACTTCGGGCGATGTTCCTACTTTGCGCGTTCGTGCTCTCGCTCTCTCTGATCGGTGGGCTGGCCCGTTTCCTGCAAGAATACCTTTCCGCGTCTATCGCGACATTCGTGACCGTCGAACTTGGCCAGGAAATGTATGCCAATGTCATCCGTCTGCCCATGCGCTTCTTCGAGCAGCGTACGTCGGGCGAGATTATCGCGAGGATGACGAACGACACGTTCTCGGCGGGCCGGGGTCTGACCACGGTTTTCATGAAGCTGTTCCGGGAGCCGTTCAAAGCGCTGGCCTGTCTTGCGATTGCCCTGTGGGTCGATCCATTGCTTACCTTTATCGGGTTGGGTGTACTGCCACCTGTGGCGCTGGTCATGATCAAAATCGGTCAAAGCGTTCGTAAGCGCATGCGCCGTACCCTGGAGAAGATCGCGGGACTTCAGACGGTTGCCAAAGAAAGCGTCACCGGCATCAGCATCATCAAAGGGTTTTCGATGGAACCCTACGTCGCAGGCCTCGTGAATCGTGAGTACCGAAAACTCAAGCGCCAAGGTTTGAAGATGATGAAGGCCGAAGCGGCGATTGGCCCCCTCACCGAGTTTGTCATGATGTGCGGCTTCGTCGTCTTTGTCATGCTGAGCGCGCGTCAGGTGATCAACCAGAAGATGGACATCGCGGACCTGTTGATTCTTTACGCCGCCCTGGCCGGGATGCTCGATCCGGTGCGCAAACTCACCTCCGTGAACAATGCCGTGCAGGCCAGTGTCGCCAGTGCGGAACGAGTGTTTGAGTTTATCGATCTGAAACCGGACATCGTCGACGCACCCGGCGCCATCGAACTTCCGCCCCTCCAAGATGCCATCCAATTCCGCGATGTGCGGTTCTCGTACGATGGCGAAACAGAGGTCTTGCACGGTCTCACCTTTGACGTGAAGAAGGGCGAGATGGTGGCCATCGTCGGGTTCAGCGGCGCGGGCAAGAGCACCCTCGTCAAACTGATCCCCCGTTTCTACGACGTGGGCGACGGTTCCATAAGTGTCGACGGCAACGATATTCGCAACGTCACACAGGAAAGTCTGCGGGCGCAAATCAGTATCGTCACGCAGGATACGATCCTCTTCAACGAGACCGTGCGGGGAAATATCGCAGCCGGTAAAGACATCTATACGGAAGAACGCGTGTGGGAAGCGCTTCGTGCCGCGCACGCTACCGATTTCGTGGAAAAGTTGTATCAGCAACTCGACACGCCCATCGGGGAATCGGGCGGGACGCTCTCCGGCGGTCAACGCCAGCGTCTGGCGATAGCCCGGGCGCTGATCAAAGATCCGAAAATTCTGATTCTCGACGAAGCCACGTCGAGCTTGGACTCGGAGAGCGAGCGCGCGATTCAAAAGGCCATTGAGGAGTTCGTGGTCGGGCGTACTTCCATCGTCATCGCGCATCGCCTGTCGACGATCCGGCGGGCGGACCGAATTATCGTGCTGGATGAGGGACATCTTGCGGAGCAAGGATCGCACGAGGAGTTGCTGCAGCGACCGGACAGCATCTATCGCCGGCTGTACGAAGTTCAGTTTGCCGTGTCCGAGAGGGCGGAAGCGATGGCGGAAGCGCCGGCATCGGATGTTGCCGTCAAGGCGAGGACCGTCAGGGAAGATGATCGAGATGCGGTGTATTGAACGCGTTTTGTGGCAGCGATAGCGATCGTGTTGATCGTGGTATCGAGCGGTTGCGGTTCCGGCGCAGGTACGCAGGAAGATTCCCAAGTATCAACTGCGCCGCAGAAGATGCCTGCACAACCGCAGCCCGCAGACGCGAAATCCGGTAACGACGTTGCCTTGGCGCGCGTGACGGTCGTCGACCTGGATGGAAATCCGCTACCAAACATGCTCCCCATCGCGACGAAAAAGCCCAACGCCTTCGACAAACCCATCGCCACCGGACAACCGACCGGCGCCGATGGCCGGGGGTACGTGACCGTCCCCACCGATGATTGGGTGTACGTGCGCGCCTGGGATCCGACGAACCGGATGTTCGCCAATAATTATTTCGATGTGTTGCCCGGCAAGGCCGAGACAACGGAAGAGATGCAGGTGGTCATGGTGCCCGGCGCATTCCTTACGGCGGAGTTGGTGGACGGACACGGTGCGCCGTTTGCCGACACACAAGTCGGAATGATGATGTCCCACCCGACGCGCGGTCCCTGGTGGCCCGCGGAATCGAAGACGAATTTGGCCGGGAAGGTCGTATTTGGGCCGGTTCCCGCTGGCAAGTATCAAATTACACTGGAAACGGCCGCGGGTCAGCAGATCGAGTTGCCGGAGGTTTCCCTGCCTCCGGGCGGCAGCGCGGACATCGGTCCGGTCTCTCTTCAATAGCGCGACAGGTACGGGTCACCGCGGCGGGGCGGCATCGTCCCCAAAAGACTTCACATGTTCCGTCTGATGCTCGCGGCCCTTCTTCTGGAGCGAAGGTAACAGCTTGGCTCCCATTGACGGGAGCAAGTTCGCAATCCTGGCCATGAATGCCCAGCGGAAGGGGATCGCTACCTCCGGTTCTTTGCGCGTGAGTACGCGGTTCAACATCACGTCGCCAATCTCTTCGAGGGTGAGCAACCGGCCGCTTGAAAAGACCACGGCGCCCGCGTCGTGTTGCGACGACTGTTTGAGCAGGGGCGTGCGCACCGCGTGGGGGCAAAACGTGGTCACGTAGACGCCGTATTGCTTCAACTCAAAACTTGCGGCCAACGAAAACCCGCGCACCGCAAATTTCGATGCGCTGTACACGGAGATGCCGGGGATGGCGCCGATACCCGCGAGAGACGATATGTTGACGATATGGCCGCCGCCCATGGCCTTCATATGCCGGGCGGCAACTTGCGTCCCCCAGATGACGCCCTTGGTGTTCACGTCGATTTGGAGATCGATCTCGTGGGCAGGTTGCTCGTACGACCATCCCGACAGCATGACGCCGGCGATGTTCATGCACACGTCGATGCGGCCGAAAGCCTGCACCGCGCGTGCGAACACCTCTGCCCAGGTGTCGGCGAAACGGACATCCAATACGTCGAGCTTGACGCGATCTTCGGGCCAGCCCTTTTCCCGTGCGTGCGTTTCCAGGGCTTCGAAATTGGCGTCGGTGGCGTAGACGCGGTCGCCGCGGCCAATCAACAGGTCCGCCACGTACTGGCCGATGCCGCTGCCGCAACCGGTCATGAAATGGGTCAGAGGCGAGGGACTGTTGCTCATCATGCGACTCCCTGCGGCGTACCGAACGATACGGGTCCGAAACTGAAGGTCGGCCGGATTCCGGGAAACATCCAATACGCCGTCAACTCGGAGGAAGTTACCACGTTGTAGAAATCTCCATTGCGCGGAGAGAGCCCCGCGATTTCACGCTCTTGAATCATCGAGATGTATTGATCGAGACCGCGTTCGAGTGTGTTGCTGTTGAGCACAACGTCGATGCCTGTCGTCTGCACGTACTTCTTCAGTCCCGGAATGCGAGACTTCGACGGCGCATACGAATCGGGCCCGACCCCATTTTCACTCGTGACGAACAGCCCTTCGGGCGTTCGCACGACAATCGAGTGATTTCCTTCGGTATGACCCGGCGTTTGGATCAAGGCGACGCCCCGGCCCAACAACACGTCGCCGTCAAGAAGGATGACCTTGCTTTCATCAACGCCGGCGATTCCGTCCGGACAATACCATTGGCGCTGGGGGGGCAGCAATGCCCGGGCCGATTCCCACTCCTGGCGCATAACGAGTAGCTTCGCATTGGGGAAGAATGCGGGACCATCCGCCACGCCCAACCAACGACGGATATCCTGCGTATGCAAATGGTCGTAAGTAATGTAGTCGACCTGATCCGGGCGGATGCCCGTTAGCGCCAAACACGTGTCCACCGTGCCCAGTTCCGGCGCGACATACGGTTCGAGAAACGTGCGCATCATCCCCAAGCTCTCGGAAAAGGTTTTGAAGAAGGGCGTCTCCGCGTTGCGCCGGTAGTCCGACGGCGAAACCAGCATGGTCTTCAATCCGGATTCGCTCTGGAACTGAACGACAACCATGCGGTTCAGGATATGAACGTAGGGGGTGGGGACCGAACACGCGTCTTTCAGCGCGTAGCGTCGTGGATACGGCACACGCACCAAATCGAATGACGCGTAGTACGGGACCGGTTCGGCGGACAAAAGTGCGTCTCGAAAAACTTGTGCAGCGCGCGTGATTGCGTTCAGGCGGTCCTCCGGCGCGGCATGGTTCCGGGCTCCCTCGAAATGGCTGGCGCCCCGGATCGCAGGATCATCGTAGCGCCTTGCAACGGTTGACATTAGCAGCCTCCCATACACCATTATACCGATGCGGCAATGGTCCGCCAAGCGATTCCGTCGACGCGCAAAAGCGAGCCATCCCGTGGGACAGCGGACAGACGATCTACCGGCTGCAGCGCCGCATTGTTGAATCCGGCGAACTGTAGTAGAATGGAAAACCTGCGGGGACCTCAATTCGGAGGACCGCGGTGCAAATGGAAAAGGCGTTGATGCGATGGGGTCCCCGATTGTGCATGGCCCGCTTTTTCAATTTGCCCCGCTTGGGAGGTGCACGATGTTGAGACCGATCGTAGGACTGTTGATTCTGGGGCTGGTGACTTTCGGCGTGTTCGGGTGCAGCCCGCAGTCGGACACTGCCATGCCGTCACAGCCCGAGGCAAAGACACCGGCGCAGCCGGAAACGACCGCCCCAGAGGAGGCAACGGCACCATCCGAGTCCGCCGCTGAAGAGTCTTCCGCCGCCGATGTAACTCCGGCCGAGCCGCCTGCCGAACAAAGTGCAGAGTCGGTACAGCAGGAGATGCCATCCAGTGAACCTTCCGCCGCCGCCCCTGCGGAAGGTAGCGCGCCTGCGGAAACCGCTCCAGAGGCAGCGCCTGAAGGATCGGGTGAGTCCGCCCCCGCTGCCGGCGAACAGCCTGCCGCGTCATCCGGCGCATAACCCCGAAGGTTTCCATTTCTCAATGGTACGAAGCCGGTGTCCGAATGGGCGGGCACCGGCATACGTCTTTTCTGTTTTTTTCGCGGGATGTTTAGTCGAACAGGCCCAACTGTCCAGTCGGGTCGACGCGGCGAAACGAGGCGGTGGAAAGATCCGCATCGTTCCCGTTCATCTTCCACTTCCGGCACGCAATACGGAATAACCGCTCTATCTGCTGCGCGTGGAAACCTTCGCCTCGCATGCGGCTGCCAAACCGTGGATCATTTTCTTTGCCGTCGCGCAGAGAGCGAAGGCGATTCATAACCCGATCCTTGCGGTTCGGGTAGTGGGCGTCAAGCCAGGCTTCGAAGAGTGGCGCGACGGCGTGGGGGAGTCGCAGCATGATGTACGACGCCGTGCGCGCGCCCGCGCTAGCTGCCGCCTCGAGGATGGCGGGAATTTCCTCGTCGTTCAGGCCGGGGATGACCGGCGCAACCAGTACCCCCGTGGGGATGCCCGCCGCCGCGAGTTGGCCGATGGCGTCAAGCCGCTGACGGGGAAGTGAGGTCCGCGGTTCCAGGACCCGGTTCAGGGGCACGTCCAATGAAGTAACGGACAGAAATACGTGCGCCGCGTCGTATTCGGCCAGTTCGCGCAGGAGATCGATGTCGCGCGTGACCAGCCGGTTCTTTGTGACAATGCCAACTGGATTCCGGAATTCCGCCAGCACTTCCAGACAACGCCGGGTCAACTGCAAGCGCTTCTCGATGGGTTGATACGGATCGGTCACGCCGGACATGGCGAGGACCTTCGGTTGCCACTTGGGGGAAGCCAACGCCTTTCGGAGCAGATCCGGCGCATTGTGTTTCACCATAATCTTGGATTCGAAGTCGATGCCTGATGAGAAGCCGAGGTACTCGTGCGTCGGACGGGCATAGCAGTAGATGCACCCGTGCTCGCAACCGCGGTACGGATTGATGCTCGCTTCGAACGGGATATCCGGACTGTCATTCGTGGCGATGATGGACTTGGACGCGTCAGGAATGAACTGAGTACCCGGCCGGGGCTCGTCGGAGTCGTCCCACTCCGGCGCCCGCTCATATGCGATGGCGTCGAACCGGTTGGCCGGTTGGCGAGTGGCGCCGCGGCCCTTTATGGGGGAACGGGGGTCTAACATAATCTGAATAAATGTTCAGCCTTTCAGGCTCATTAAACCACAGATCGGATTCTTACGCAACCCCGTCGCCGCGATCCAATTTGTGAAGCATTCCGATTCCACGTAAAGTATCGGCAGTCGGGAACGCGGTAACGTGAGGGCTTACAGGGTGAGGAACTACTACTGGCAATCTGTGGCAATCGTCATGTCTGTGGGGCTGGCCGCAGGAGTGGCTGGGCAAGCAACCGGGGAAGATGACGACGGCTTTGTCTCCATCTTCGACGGAACGACCTTGGATGGCTGGCAGGCGGCCGACATGAGCTATTGGTCTATCGAGGATGGCGCCATTACGGCCAAGATTACCGCCGAGCATCCGTCGGAGCGTAATCACTACCTGGTGTATCAAGGCGGAAAACTTGGAGACTTTGAACTGAAACTCCGGCATCGGATCGTCAGCGATGAAACAGTGAACGGCGGATTTCAGTTCCGCAGCGAGATGTTTGACGGCGATATCGCGAACGATTGCCGCGGGTATCAGGTCGACAACAACACGAACACGCCTTGGCTCGTCCGCTTGTACGACGAATTCGGACGGCACGACTTGGCGCTGCGCGGTCAGAAGTCGGTCTTCAACGCGGACGGCACGAAGGAAACCACGCCCATCCCCGAAGCCGAAGGCGACCCATGGTTCCAGCTCGATGAGTGGCATGAATACCATCTCATCTGCCGCGGACAGAACCTTACGTTATATGTGAACGACCGACTCGTTGCGGAAGTGATTGATAACGATCCTAACCAACAGGATTTCTCCGGGATTCTCGCGCTGCAACTTCATAGCGGTCCGCGCATGACCGTTCAATTCAAAGACATTCGCCTGAAAAATCTCTGAGTCGTGGGGGGGGCTGACATGACGGAGTTCGACGGCGACATTCGACCTCGCGCCGCCAACCGGCTGCTGATTGCCATCATTCTCTTCGGATTCGCGGTGCGGTTTGTTTCCATGTTCTGGGGAATCGGCCTGTTTTCGTTCGATCGCGGCTACTACCATCCCGACGAATCGAAGATCGTTAGTTACGTTCGTTCCTTTCCCGGATCCTTCTGGACCGAGGAAGACTTTCGTTATCCGCATGCCGTTCACCACGTGCTTTTGCCCGTGTACCTTCCGCTAAAGTGGGTGGGTAATACCGCGTTCATACAAGGCATTGCGTC
Source organism: Candidatus Hydrogenedentota bacterium (assembly GCA_963745075.1). Classification (GTDB taxonomy): domain Bacteria; phylum Hydrogenedentota; class Hydrogenedentia; order Hydrogenedentales; family SLHB01; genus JAHDWY01. Next base: position 88,258 of record CAVUWV010000034.1, read on the forward strand.
GGGAAATTCCGACCGGCTTTGGGCGTACCTGGTGTGCCGCTTTGCCTGTGTACTGATGGGGACGGCGACGGTGTGGTTTGTGTACGCGGCAGTGCGCCGTCTGACCGGACAGGTGAAATCCGCTTTGGTTGCGGGGTTTGTTGCCAGCCTTTTCCCCTACGCGGTACTGAATTCCGGACTGGCCGCGACCGATGTGCCGCTGTCACTCGCGATCGTCATTGTCTTTTACGCGTACATCCGGCTCGCGGATTGGATTCCAGAGGTGAAGTGGGGGTGGTTTGGGCTTGGGTGTCTGGCCGGTGTGGCCATCGGTGTGAAATACACGGCCGCGTTTCTCGGGCCGGCGTTAGTGATTCTGATGGTGTGGCGGCATCGAACGGCGGGCGCTTCGTGGCCGATGGTGGCACGGAATGTGGCCCGCTTAGGGATGGGCACGGCCCTCGCCTTCATAATCGTCATGCCACACGCCGTATTCCGGTACCATCTCGTGATCGCCAGCCTGCGGTATGAAATGAGTCGAATTCACGGAAGACACTGGCATCTTGGCGAATACCTCGGGCGGTATTGGACGGCCTTCGGCTGGCCAGGAATGGCGCTGGTCCTATGCGCTGTAGCCTTACTGGCGTGGAAACGGCCGAAAGGCACTGCGGGATTAGCCCTCTTTATACTCTTCTTCATCCTCTTGACCGCGCGCGGTCTCCTCGACCGGTATCTGATTACTATCGCACCGTTGGCGGCCATCGCGGTGGGCTGCGCGGTTGCGTTGCCGCCGTTCAAGAATGCCCCGTCGGAATGGGTTCGGCGCGGTGCAGCGTACAGTCTCATCGGCGCATGTGTGGTCCTACTTTTCGCTTGCCTGTACGGACGGTATGCATTCGATACACGAAGCGAAGTTACGCGCTTCGTTCAGCGGAACTACCCCCCGAACACGACGATCTACCAGGCAGTCCTCGGCACGGAGAAGAAGAACCGGCAGCGGTGGCGCTGGGCGCACTTTGCCGTCGGCGAATTCCCCAACGTCTCGTACCAGAGGCAACCCGACCTGATCGTCGCGACGATGCCGCCGCACGAACTGCTCCTCCACGATATGCAGGATGATGGCAGGCGGTTCACGGCGTGGCGGTACCAGTACAAGCTCGAACCGCCGTCGAACGATATGAAGGATCTGTATGACACGCTGGCCACCGGTTCAAACGGGTATCGTCTCGTGGCGCGATTCCCACGGACCATCCTGCCGATCGAATTCCCCGGCTACCCGCTGGCCGTATATGAACGGCGGGGAAAGTAGCACGACGTGGGCGAGCCGGGGACGATCCGGACCGTCCAAGGGGTTTTCCAGTTTGATTGGCTGAGCGCGTACGGGCTTTGGCAGCAACGTTCGCGTTGCCTCTCTGGTGACATGGGTTGCTGCCGTAATATCTTCGGCGAGTCTTGGACGGTCGTTTTGCTGCCGGTCTCATCATTTCGCATCTCGATCCCGAGCTGTAGTAAAATCCCGCTATCTGCACCCGTTGGCAGGTCCCGGCGTTCTACGGAAGATGAAAGCGCGCACCGTTTCATGTCGTCCCACGACGTGATGCCGGGCCACGGCCTCGACGTTCACGCTATAGCCGGCTCCTCCGGAGCAGGGCTCACCTGAGAAAGAAGTTCGCGTTATGACTGACACCTCTGAAAGTCCCAGCCCGGTCAACAAGTCGAAATCCCGCAACAGTTGGGGCATCCGGATTGCATTTCTTGCGCTCGTTCTCGTCGCGGGAGGCGCGGCGTTTGCTTATTACCGGTACTCACAGAACTTCGAGACCACCGACGACGCCTTTATCGAGAGCACCATCGTTCGTATCAGTTCGCAGGTGGCCGGCGAGGTTTCGGCGGTCCATGTCGGCGACAATGAGACGGTGAAAAACGGCGACCTGCTCGTGGAATTGGACGCCCGTCCCTTCGAAATTGCACTCGAATCGAGCCAGGCCGCCGAAGCACTGGCCTCGAGCCGGACAGAGGCCGCGGAATTGGACGTGAGCGTCACCGAAACCACGTCCGGCGCCGGTCTGGATCAGGCGGAGGCCGAGGCCAAGGCTACAAAGGAGACCGTGAGCCAGGCCCGTGCGGAACTCGCCGCGGCACAAGCGCAGGCCGGGCAGGCCGCAATCGATTACAAACGTCTGTCCGACCTGGAGCAGTCCGGCGCGGTCGCCAAGCAGAACCGGGACGACGCGCAGACGAACCTGGACGTTACGCGGGCCCACCTCGAACAGGCTGCCAAACAGGTCGCCGTCGCCGAGAACAAGGTGAACGTCGCGCTCGGCAGACTCGCGGAGGCGTCTGCGGCGCCGCAGGAAGTCGCCGTGAAGCAGTCCGAGGTCTCCCAGCGGGAAGCTGAAATGAAGCAGGCCCAAGCCGCGGTGCACGCGGCGGAACTCGACCTGTCGTATACGAAGGTCTACGCGCCCATCGACGGACGAGTCACGCGGAAGAGCGTAGAGCCGGGCGAATACGTCCAGGTGGGACAGAGCCTCATGGCAATCGTCTCCGATGATGTGTGGGTCATCGCCAATTTCAAAGAAACACAACTCGATCGCATCAAGCCCGGTCAGGACGTCGACATCTACGTCGACGCGTACAAGGGGACGGTGTTCAAAGGTCACGTGGACAGCGTCCAGTCGGGCACCGGCGCGCGATTCAGCATGCTGCCGCCGGAAAACGCGACGGGGAACTACGTGAAAGTCGTCCAGCGGGTCCCGGTGAAAATCATATTCGACGAGCGGCCCGATCCCGCCTTGCACATCGCGGCGGGCATGTCGGTCGTGCCGAAGGTTCATGTACGTTGACGGATGTTGCCACGGAATACACCGGCATCGATTCCAATGTGCCGGGGCATGAGCAGTGGTTTGCTCCCCATAACCCGTGGCTGACCGCGGTCGTCACCACGCTTGCCACGTTCATGGAGGTGTTGGACACGACCATCGTCAACGTCTCGCTTCCGCATATGGCGGGCACGCTCGGAAGCACGCCGACGGATACCACGTGGGTGCTCACCTCGTACCTCGTCTCCAACGCCATTATCCTTCCCATCAGCGCCTGGTTTTCGTCCGTCTTTGGAAGACGGAATTATTACATGATGTGCGTCGCGTTGTTCACGGTCAGCTCGTTCCTGTGCGGGCTGGCGCCGACGTTGGGGGCGCTCGTGTTCTTCCGGTTGTTGCAGGGCGTGGGCGGCGGCGGCTTGCAGCCCACCTCGCAGGCCATCATGGTGGATACCTTCCCGCCCCGGCAGCGGGGCATGAGCATGGCCATCTTCGGGATGACGGTCGTAGTCGCCCCGATCATCGGGCCGACATTGGGCGGCTGGATCACCGATAACATGAGCTGGCGATGGATCTTCTTCCTCAACGTGCCCGTCGGCCTGTTGTCGCTGGCCCTGGTGCCGCGGCTCGTACACGATCCGCCCTACCTCGTGCGCCGTCGCGGCAAGGATCGGTTCCGCGTGGATCTCATCGGATTGGGCCTGCTTGCCGTCGGGCTGGGCTCGTTGCAGATCGTCCTCGATCTCGGGGAGCGCCTTGACTGGTTTGGTTCCCGGCTGATTACGGCGCTCGTTGTCTGTTCCGTGTTCGCGCTTATCGCCGTGGTCATTTGGGAATTACGCAGCAAAGACCCCATCGTCAATTTCCGGCTTCTCCGGGAAAGTAACTTGGGCTTCTCGACGTTGACGATGTTCCTCTTCGGATTCGGACTCTACGGCAGCACGGTGCTCTTGCCGCTGTATATGCAGACGCTCATGGGATATACCTCGATGCTCAGCGGGATGGCCATCACACCGGGGGGGATCCTGGTAATGGTGATGCTCCCCTTCATCGGAATGATGGTGTCGCGCTTCGACGCCCGCGCCATGATCGCATTCGGCATCGCGGTCATCGCCGTATCCATGTACACCATGGGGTGGTTCGATCTCAATGCCGATTTCTGGACCATCGCCCGGGCGCGCATGCTTCAAGGGTTCGGAATGGCTTTTGTATTCGTCCCGGTGAACACCATTGCCTACGCCTATGTGAAGCGCGAGGACCGTAACAGCGCTTCTAGCCTCATTAACCTTGCGCGCAACATCGGCGGCAGCGTCGGCATTGCGTTCTCGTCCACCATGGTTACTCGGGGCACTCAAACCCACCTGACCGCCCTCGTGAGTCATGCGACCCCCTACGATCCCGCCTACACGGACACCATCGCGCGGTTGAAAACCGTGTTCTTGAACCAGACCGGTGACCCGGTGGGCGCCGCCACCCGCGCCTACGCGCTGACCTACGGTTTCATCGAACAACAGGCGCGTATGCTCGCCTACGTGGACGTGTTCCGCTACCTCGCCCTCGCCCTGTTGTTCGTGGTGCCGGTCGCCTTCTTCATGAAACGGCCTAAAACGAGTTAGCCCCGCCTTCATCGCGCAGCGCGGATACCGGGCGGCGTGCGTATCGGTCACCCACATCCCCGTGTACTTGCGACCGTTTGCCTGCCTTTCATTACGAGAAACCCCGACTCATATGCGGGTGAACTTTTGGATTGCGATTGCGCGGCGGAAAAGCTAGACTTCCGCCGTGAAGGCGGAGCTGCTCGCAGTCCGCAACGTGAGTAGTCCGTGCAAGAACTGCACTGTTGCGAAGGCAAAAGGCCTGCATCCCAATCGCGAACGCAAAAGGAGCACGATCCATGCGTAAATTCCTTATGTGGGTGGTTGTCTTGGTTGCTTTGGCTACACAAACCGTAACGCCGGACTCCGGTTGTGCCGCAGCACCCGGGGGACCGAATCCGATTCCGATACCGTACCCGAATCGCACAAAGGATTTTGCGCGTGTCGCATCAGCCACTACCACCGCCGACGCATTTTCCGGTAGCGGCCTGATCGCGCCAACGCTTTGGGAAAATCAGGGCGAAAATCAGCGACAGACTACGAATTAATATTCCCTGAAAATCATGGATGTCCGTGTATTTCCGAACCGAAATCTACGTCCCGCTCCGTCATCCCCGCGCACGGGCCTGTCGAAGCATTACATGTACTCGTCATCCTGAGCTTGCGAAGGATCTCATTACGCTAACGCTTAACGGCCTAGAGATCCTTCGCAAGCTCAGGATGACGCTGTGATGCGCGTGTTTTGATTATATCGACAGACTCGCACTCCGAGATCCACCCGTCCGTCTCACACACGATACGAGCGGCTCCCCGTCATCCCCCCGCACGCGGGGATCCATCTTCTGCTACGTCTGCGCCATGCGGCGCACATACCCGCGCCGCAACCCGTTTGTCCCGTCGATCCAATCCAAAATCTTCGTCACCCGCGCCAATTCGTCGTAGATACAGTTCGCATCGTACGAGTTCGCCCCCCGACGCGTACCAGAATTAAGTATTGTGTCCCCTTAATTCGTTTGTGGTGCGGGCGCCTCGCCGGCACCACAGTAAACCCTCGTCGTTCTCGTTGCTTCGATTTGCAACACCCGCCTTCAAATCGCAACAGGGGCGGCGATTTCCGGCTACCTCTGTCACGACTGAGTCAACTCGTAAATTACTTTCTAGCAATAGCTTATGTGATTCACCCGGATTTGGCACATCCGTTGCAATTACTCAATCGACTGCATGAGGTGCAGAGACAGAAACTACGAAAGAAAGGAGATGGCAATTATGGCACTGGTACGTTGGAAAGACCGCGGCGAGTTGAGTCCCTGGAGCGCGTTGCGTGACCTGGAAGGTCAGTTCAGCCGGCTCTTCGGCGAACTCAATCGCGACTATGATGTCTTTGAGCGTGGCTGGGCACCTGCCGTTGACCTTAAGGAAACCGAAGAGGCGTACCTGCTGGAAGCGGATTTGCCGGGCCTGAAGAAGGAAGACATCGAACTGTCCGCAATGGACAACATGATCACCATCAAGGGCGAGCGCAAGCACGAGGAAGAGAAGAAGGAAAACGGCTACAACCGGGTCGAACGCCGGTATGGCACCTTCCAGCGCGCGTTTGAAATCCCCGGCGGGTTCGACGCCGACAAGGTGAAGGCCCATTTCGAGGACGGCGTGCTGCACATCACGCTTCCGAAACGCGAAGAAACCAAGCCCAGACACATCGAAGTGAAGGTAAAGTAATTCCACTATCAACGTGAAACGAAGAAGGAGTCGGGGGGCAGCTTTTGCCCCCCTCTATCGAGGAGAACGAACGATGACTACCGCTGCCCCCGAAATCGCAACCCGCCTTGTGGCGCCCCGAGTCAACATTGTCGAGCGTGAAGATGCCGTCGTGCTGGAAGCGGAGTTGCCGGGTGTGCCGAAGGACGGCGTGAATTTGGAATTCAAAGACGGTGAACTGATTCTGACCGGCAAGCGCAAGATGATGAACGGCGAAGGACGGCTTCACATCCAGGAACGGCCGCAAGCCGATTTCCGCCGGGTGTTCGCCCTGAGCCGCGTCATCGACAGCCAGAAGATTGACGCCAATATGAAAGACGGCGTGCTGACGGTCACCCTCCACAAAGTGGAAGCGGTGAAGCCGCGCCGGATCACCGTCAATTAAATGTTTGCTCGTCCCATATCCCTGCTCCCAGTGGCCCTCGCGCGACCCTCCCCCCGCGCGAGGGCAATCTCTTATTCAGCGCCGGACTCGTCGGTTGGTTGCTGATCCGTGTCCGTCACGCCGGACTCGAAATCTTCCCAGGTTCCGTCTTGGTGAAGCACCCGGACTTTGCCGGTCTCGCTGTCGAGCACGGCATATTCGGTGCCTGCATCCGTCTGGCGGCTCGTCAGTTCGTAGCGGCCCGAATTGTTAATATTGTTGGATGACGTAACGTTTACGTTCGGTCCCACGAACAGGGCCGCGCAGACCGTAAGCACAACTCCGATCAGTACTCCCCCGACAAAGTAGCGGCTCTGCGAAATCATCGATATGGTCCTCCACACAACTGAAGTACGAGTGTCTTGAGCAATTGGCAATTGCCGAGAGTGAGCAAGCGTGATGCCAGTATGCTCATTATCCATAAGATTCTCTGGAACGGAGGCTTATGGACAATCATCCGATCGAGGATGGATTCTGACGGGCGTTATCTCGCGCCGAATTGTGGTTGGATTGTGCAGGGATCGGTTTGTGTCGCCAGCCGATGTGCCGCGTTATAGCGCCACCTGCTCCCGAGTCACTTCGCTGCCGTTTCGCCGCAATACCGTCACCGACTTAACCCCATTCTCCATCAGGTATTGCCGCGCATCGTCGACCCCCGCGCCGACGGTATCCGGCCCGTGACTGTCGTCGCCAAAACAGAACGGGACGCCCATCTCGCGGGCACATTGCACCAGCCACGGAGCGGGGTAGGGGGAGTCCAGGCCTTTGCGCCAGCCGGCCGTGTTCAGATCAAGAATGCCACCGCAATCCTTGACCGTCTCGAGGGTTGCCTGGGCGGCCTCGCGAACAGCCGGCGTGTCCACGTCGCCGAATAGATGGCCGTTCTTGCGAATGAGATCCAGGTGGCCGACCACTTCCGGCTTCAACGCGCGCACCATTTCGGCCACGCTTTCGTAGTAGCGGATGGCGAGCGGTTCGAGTCCGCCCCGCAATTTCATGACATGCTCGAATTCCTTGGGCGGTCCGTCGATGCTCGTGTCGTCAATGTAGTGGACTGAGCCGACCATGTAGTCGAACTTGAAGCGCTGGCGATACGTCGTCATGAGTTCGATGTAGCTGTTATGGGGTACCACCTCGATTTCGAATCCCCGCAAGACCGTCAAACGGTCCGCGTATTCGTCGGCGACCTGAAAGATCGTCTCGCCGTAGCGTTCGAAGTCGTCCACGATCTTCTCGACCGTCCATCCGAGTTCAACTTCGTTTTCGTACAAGTATTGCTCGCCCACGCGCGGCACGTGTTCGCTGACGCCATAGGTCGTGAACCCGGCCGCAATGGCCGCGTCGAGCACTTCGCGCAGGGTGCCGGTCGCGTGGTCACAGAACTCGCCGGAATGGCCGCCGTGCAGGGAAACTTTCCAGGGGGTCTCGGGCATGGTACTTCCTTCAGATCAACAAATGGGGTTCACTGACATAAGGACTTCAATCAATCGTTCTCGTACTCGTAATCAAAACGCCAACGTACGAAGTACGAGAAGGAGTACGGTAGCATTTCAAAGGCCTCGCGACAAACTCTATTAAGATTGTCGAAGTGCCGACCGGTAAATCGACTACCGCGCGGACGCCTTGCTTTCATCCACTTTCAGCAATAGGGCCCCGCCAACGAAGAACAAAATGATCAGGCTGAACACCCCCGCGCGGCTGTCGTTAAACAGCAATCCGAACCCGCCGACCATGACCGGGCCGAGGATTGCGGCAAACTTGCCGAAGATGTCGTAGAACCCGAAGAACTGGGCCGACTTTTCCTTGGGCACGAGCTTGCCGTAGAACGATCGACTGAGGGATTGGATGCCGCCCTGCGCGGTTCCCACCAACGTTGCCAGCGCCCAGAAGTGCCAGCTCTGAGAGATGTTATACGCGAGTACGGTCACGACGAAATACGTGCCGATCCCGACGAGAATCATGCGTTTGGCCGTAAACCGCGTAGCGAGCTTTCCGTACAGCATGGCGCAGGGAAATGCAACGATCTGCGTATACAAGAGGATGAGCATCAGTTCCGACGTTTCGATCCCCACGTCGATCCCGAAGGATGTCGCCATCTTGTAAATGGTGTGAACACCGTCGATGTAAAGGAAGAACGCTAACAGGAAGAGAAACAAATGCCGGTACTTGGGGATTTCGCGCAGTGTCTGGACAAGTCGCGAGAGACTGTCACGTACCGGGGTCTCGGAGGCGGGCACGAAATACTTCTGCTCGACATTTCGTAACATGGGGATGGACAAGGCGAACCACCAGACGGCGGTGATTAGAAACGCAACACGCGTCGCGAGGACGGGTGAGCTGAAACCAATAGCGTCGTACTTGCTGATGAGCACGATGCACACGATGTAGGGGACCGTACTCGCAATATAGCCCCAGGCAAACCCTAACGAGGAGACCCAGTCCATACGGTCGTTTTCGGTCACGTCGACCAGAAACGAATCGTAAAACACGACCGCACCATAGAAGCCGATGGTGGAGAACGCGTAGATGACGAGGCACAGTTCCCAGCCGCCCTCTTTCACGAGGGCCAGGGCTGCCGTGGAACAGACGCCACCGATGAGGAAGAGCGTAAAGAGTTTCTTCTTCACGCCTTTGTGGTCTGCGAACGCCCCGAGGATCGGCGCCATTACTGCCACCAACAAGGCGGCCATCGTGTTGCCCAGCCCCCACCAGAAGGTCGATTGCGCATCGGACATTCCCGAAGCCGCGTAGGTCTTGAAGAAGATCGGAAGAATGGCCGTCGTCACGATCAGCGTCTGTGCGCTGTTGGCACAGTCGTACAGAATCCAGCTTCGCTCTTGTTTCGTCACCGGCAGCCTCCGTCATGTGCCTTGGTAATGTTGCCGCGGGCAACAGGGAATCAAGCGTTGATTAAGGAACACACAATCATCTGACGCGCGCGGAAGTATTGCAGGGAGACGCGGGAATCGGCGATTCCCGCGTTTCCCTGTGCGAGGCTATCTCGGTTTCAACACGATTGATAATGCTGCAGTCTCATCCACGTTCACCTGAACGGAGTCCAGGCGCAGATCCCCCAACGGATCCACCACCGCAAACGCCGTGTAACGGCCGGGCTCCAAGCCCGTCACCTGAACCGTTTCACCGGCGGCGCATTCGCGTTGCCAAACGAGGGACCTCTCCAACGTACCGAACGCCTGTAGGCTTGGCTCGGCTGGAAACGGCACATCGCCTGCGAGGATTGCTACAGCCGCGTCTTCACCTTCCACACGAATTGTGAGGGAGCCGCCCGATGTGAACGCAACGTCTTGGATGATCGTCTCGCCATCGACCAGTTCCGTGGATAGTGTTTTTGTCCGTGTAGGCCCATCTTCCGACAATGCCGTCTTGACCGTCAGATCGGCCGTACCACCGGGAAGTCCGGTCGCGGAATAGGTCCCATCGGCTTGGATGGATAGGGTGCGGCTGGATTCTCCACTGGCAGTGTGTACCGTGATTTCGACCTCGCCGCCGGGAACCGGCAGGTCTTCAATGCGCACGGTTCCTTCCACGGATGCGTTTCCAGTTTGCAGCGCGAGGTCGAGGACGGTGCTACGTTCCGGCCGTATGTGCGCTTGTCGGGAGAGTGTGTAGTGGACCTCGCGCCCCTCCAGTTCGATACCCGGAGATGCGGACACCATCACGTCTCCCGGGGAGACAACTGGGAACTGGAACCGGCCGGTCGCATCGGTCGCCACCTGGTCCGACGCTATCGGACCTTCCTGAACGTAGTCCAAATGAATCCACGCTCCACTCAAGGGCTCACCGTTCAGCGTTGCCGTGCCTTCCAGAGACCCCGCGCGTGGCAAGCGGATTCGTAGCGACGACCGCTCGGACGGATCGGCAGGTACGGGCACGGACCCGGGCGCGTAATCAGCATGATATGCGGTAACCTGTTGCAGGCCGGGATCGATGCCGTTCAGGTGAAAAAGTCCATTCGCGTCTGTCCGAGTGGAGGCGCCAGTCTCCGGCGTGCTGTTCTCGGGCATACCCCCTGTGAAGATGAGTGCGCCTTGGATGGGTTGGCCTTCGTCGCTTACGACGATGCCGTCCATCTGTATACCGGGCTTGAGCCGGAGTACGATGTCTTCGATAGCCCTGCCAGGCGCTATCCCCGGGATATCGCGCACGGTGGGCGCATATCCCGGCGCACGAGCCGCCACCATCGCGAAACCCATGCTTCCCGGCATATCGTTTAGTGAGAATCTTCCCTCGTTGTCCTGTATCTGGATGAATTCATTCTCCATCCACGGCGAGACTTTCATGGCTAAGCCGGGATGGACGAGGACTTCAAAACGCGTAATGGGCTCCCCCGTGTCCGCACGGACAACTTGTCCACTGATCGTGGCCCGGGGACCCAGTTCGAAGTCCACGCCCTCTGACCCGGCCGGCACCGCCCATTGGCGTGCTTCCATGTAATGGGGGTCAAAGATGTGAACCTCGTAGGTGCCGGCCGAAAGCCCACCAATCAGGTAGCGGCCTTCGCTGTCGGTAGCGGCACGGCGAGTGATCGCCTGCGAATCGAAACTGCCCACGGCGCTTGCTTGAACACCTTGCAGCGGCTGTCCGTGCTGATCCGTCACGGTGCCGGCGATGGTCAAGTCACCGGTCTCGCATGTGAGGATCAGCCCATCAAGCGTGCCTGCGGCTGGAACGGTCACCCGCTGCGTGGGACCTTCCGGTTGCGTGGCACTCGGTGGCGCAAGGCGGACGTTCGAACAACCCCGCCCAGAGTCCCTGAATGATGAATTCACCGTCCGTTCGGCTCTCTCCCTGTGGCTCTCGAAACGGATAGGATTCCGCTGGGTAGGCCGTGACCGTTGCATCTGGTACCGGTCTGCCCAGTTGGTCAATCACGTGTCCTTCCAGCGTGCTTTCTGGGTACACTTGAATGATCAGATTCTCGAGTCCTTTCGCATCGAGTGTGAAAGGACCTGTTGGCGCCTGGGCCCATCCGGGTTTGCGCGCGACGATGTAGAGTTCAGGCGTTGCGTTGAGCCCGCGAAGGATAAACGTTCCGTCATCCTCGGACTCCGTCGCTCGTGCTCCGCCGGTATCCGTACCCCGTGCCAATACTTCAGCGTCCGCGATTGGCGTTCCGTCGCGGTTGACAACCGATCCGCTCACCGTAATTCCGGCGCGAAGGGAGAAATCTACATCCGAAATGGTTTGCCCAGCTTTAACCAGAACGGTCTGATACTCCTGCGAGTATCCGGGCCGGCTCTCGGGGTATCCCGCCGCGCTGCCACAGACCACCCGCGAGCGACCCACGGGGACACCGGTTATATGATAGAGACCAGCGGTATCCGTACGGCTAAGGCGTTCCTCGGCGGGTGCCGCCGACTCGGCGGTTGCTGCGACGCGGACATCAGGCGTCCCGTTGCCGGACTCGGCGTCGTTCACGCGGCCTTCGACGACGCCGCCCACGCGTACGGGGACTGCAACGCCCCGGGCGTCCGTGCCGTTGACGATGTCGAATGCAACGGGTTCAGATTGCGGAACGATATAGTCGCCCGACACGTCGATCCGGAAAGCGCCATCCGGCAGTCCGGCAATCCGGAATTGACCTGCCCCATCAGTCTTTCCCTCGCCGGCCGTTCCGCCATCTTCGGCGAGGATGGTCACGAGCGCGCGATTGATCCCTTCGCCGGTTTGTTCGTCTACCACTCGACCGGAAGCAATCGCGGAGACGGGAACGCCATTGTTCGCGCCGGCAACGGGGGCTGATGTCTCAGGACCCGGTTCGGACGGATGGTTGGGGGCCGTGTCGGGGAGATGTATTACCGTTTCCGTTGCTGGCTCAGGTCCGCGCGCGGATATAAGATTACGGAGTGGAACCGCAATCAATACGGACAGCACGCAAAGAGCCGCGAGCCACGCGAGCAACTTGCCGGAGAGGATTCCTCCACCAGCAATTGCCGATCCCGCCACCGTTCCGGCCTTGGCTTCCCACGCTACGGACATCCCCGCGACGATACCCATGATTCGCAGCGCTCGCTTCTCCGAGGCGTCTCTGGTCAGGCTGGTGTCTCCGATTTCACGCAAAGCCGTTCGGCTGAGCGTTTCGCGTGCGCGCTGGAGGCGTTTCTTTGCCGCGTTCGGCGTCGTGTCGAGCAACGAAGCGATCTCGCGAATGCTCTTGCCCGAGACGTAGCGCAGGAGAATCACCTCCCGCTGGTTTTCGTCCATTTGCAGGATCTCGCTGTAGACCCGTTCCCAGAGTTCGCGCCTTTCCACGTCCGGACCCATTACGATTTCCTCCGCGAAGATCTCGGTTGCGGCACGCTGCTCGCGCACGTTTTTCCGAAGCATCTTGTAGGCCCGGTCACGCGCAATCGCGAGCACCCATGGGCCGAACTTCGCGGGTTCCCGCAGGGTGTCCAACTGCTCGAAGGCCCGAAGAAACGATTCCTGGACGGCGTCGTCCACATCCGCGGAATTTCTGAGACGGGCGAAGGCAACGGCACGTACCGCGGGAAGATAACGCCGAACCAGCACGCCGAAGTCATCCCGCTGTCCGTTGAGTGTGCCTTTCACCAGCGACTCGTCTGACTCTTTAATGAAATTGAACATGGTTTCTTTCCTTCTTTGCAGTATAGACCCCTAAGGGGGTCCGGAGGGGCCGGGCAAGTTTGAGGAACCTTCGCAATTCCGGCCGGAGTGCATCGAAGGCACCGAGAGTCCCGCGTCCTCCTCGCGTTCGGCTGGAAAAGACCGGTTTCCCCGCGTAGAGTGGCGCGAGGAGATTCAGAGAAGAGGGAGAGCGTATGGAAGTGGGACGCGATGGGGGATTTTGGGAACTGGGAACATCGCCAAGAAATTCGCGGCGGGGCTGAGCGTGTTGCCCGATGCCGAACTCGTGGCCGTGGGGTCGCGGGCGCAAGATACGGCCGATGCGTTCGGCGACGAATTCAAGGTTCCCCGCCGTCATCGTACTTATAAAGCGTTGGCGAACGACGAGCGAAGTCGACGTGATCTACGTCTCCACGCCCCATCAGTTGCATCGGGAAAACACGTTGCTGTGCATCGGTGCGGGGAAGCCCGTGTTGTGCGAGAAGCCCTTCGCCATCAACGCGCTCGAAGCGGCGGACATGGTCGCCGCGGCCCGCGATGCGGGCGTGTTCCTCATGGAGGCCATGTGGACGCGGTTTCTGCCCGCGATCGTGAAGGTTAGAGAATGGCTGGCCGAGGGGAAGATCGGCGAACCGCGATTGGTTGACGCTGACTTCGGGTTCCGCGCGGAGGTGGATCCGGAGAGTCGCCTGTTTAACCCTGCCTATGGCGGCGGCGCGTTGTTGGACGTGGGTGTGTACACGATATCCTTCGCATCGATGGTGTTCGGTCAAGCGCCGCAGCGCTGCGCCGGGTTCGCGCAGATTGGAGAGACCGGTGTTGACGAGCAAGCGTCCATGGTGCTCGGGTTCGGAAACGGGCAGACCGCCTCGCTCTCGTGTGCCGTACGCGTAAACACGCCGCACCAAGCGGTCATTATGGGCACGAAAGGCACGATCCGCATTCATGCGCCGTTCTGGTGCACCACCGGCGCGATCTTGCAGGTGGAAGGTGAGGAAGATGTCGAATTCAGCATGCCGCACAAAGGCAATGGCTACGAGTACCAGGCGGAAGAAGTAATGCGTTGTCTACGCGACGGTAAGGGGGAAAGCTCAGTGATGCCGTTGGACGAATCGGTGGCGATCGTGCAGACCATGGATCAAATTCGCAGCCAGTGGAATCTGAAATACCCCATGGAGTGATGACGACCATGCGGTTGGCACGATGGGTACGCCGGGCGCGGCGTTTGGTAAAAGGAAAAGCACCATCTATGCAGTACGGAAATGTTTCGGGCATCGACAAACCGGTTTCGCGAATCGTCCAGGGTACCGTGATGACGCCCGGAGATGATGAAGCGCGGTGGCACGATCTTTTCGACGCCGTATTCGAACTGGGATGCAATACCTTCGACACCGCACACGTTTATTCCTCCGGGGACAACGAACGGTCCATGGGGCGCTGGTTCAATTCGCGTGGCGTTCGCGATAAGGTCGTAATTATCGGCAAGGGCGCGCATCATAACGCGGATCGGAAATGTGTGACGCCTTACGACATTACCGCGCATTTGTACGATTCGCTGGCGCGGTTTCAGACTGAATCCATTGACCTCTACTTGCTGCATCGCGACGATCCGTCCGTGCCCGTCGGTCCCATTGTCGAAACCCTGAATGAACACGCCGCTGCGGGGCGCATCAAGGCCTTTGGCGGATCCAACTGGACCGCGCGCCGGATTGCCGAAGCCAACGCCTACGCGAAGGAACGAGGGCTAATACCCTTCGTAGCGACAAGCCCGCAATACAGTTTGGCTGAGATGCAGGAGGAACCCTGGGAAGGATGCACCAGCATCAGCGGTCCCCAGGGTGAGTCGGACCGCGCGTGGTACTTTGCGCAGAAGATGGTGGTTTTCTGCTGGTCGAGTCTGGCCGGCGGTTTCCTGTCCGGGCGGTTGACGCGAGACAACCTGGCGCAGTACGAAGAGGAACTCTACTATCGCTGCTACGTGAATGAACGCAATATGCAACGCCTCGATCGGGCGCGAGAACTCGCGCGGGAAAAGAACGTGACCGTACCGCAGATCGCGCTGGCCTATGTGCTTCACCAGGAACTCGACGTGTTCGCGTTAGCAGCGCCTTACACGTCGGCGGAATTCGAATCCAACCTCGCGGCGCTGGAATTGCGGATCACGCCAGACGAGTTGTCCTGGCTCGATTTGGAAACTGATGCTCGGGTGGTTTAAGCGCCGTCGTCGCGAGCGGGTCCGGCAGCAGGCGTTCCCGGAAGCGTGGGATGCGATTCTGCGTGGGAACGTGCGTTACTACCGGCATCTTCCCTTTGACGATCAACGCGAACTGCAGGGCCACGTGCAGATTCTCCTCGCGGAGAAGAATTTTGAAGGTTGCGGCGGGCTCGAATTGACCGATGAAATCCGGATCACCATCGCCGGGCAGGCTGCCATCCTGCTGTTGCACCGCGAGACGGATTACTTTCCGGGTCTGGTTTCGATTCTGGTTTATCCTGCTGCCTTCATCGCGCCAACCGAAGAGGACGACTTCGGCGACGAAATCATCGAAGGACAGGACATTCATCTCGGCGAGTCGTGGAACATCGGCGCGCTGGTGCTTTCGTGGGAACACGTGCTGCACGGGGGGCGCGACGCGCGCGACGGGGAGAATGTCGTGCTCCACGAATTCGCGCATCAACTGGACTATGAGGACGGTGTCAGTAACGGCGCGCCCCTATTGGATGATGACGAGTACGAACGCTGGGGTGAGGTGTTGACCGGAGAGTACGAAAACCTCTGGCGCGACATCGAGCGGCACCGGCGCACACTGATCAATACGTACGGCGCGACCAATCCCGCCGAGTTTTTCGCCGTGGTGACGGAGTGCTTCTTCGAGCGTCCCGAAGCCATGCACCAGAAGCATCCGGAGTTGTATGACGTGCTAAGGGATTTCTACCAGCAAGATCCGGAGACGGTGCTTGCCCGTTCGCCGGGAGCAACGTGAGCTTCGAACCGCTTGCGATCACTTTGGCTCGGTTTTGTCGAGCGTCCATATCGTGAGATTTGTGAGGTCGCGCTTCGGTTTCGGCAGGAAACTGGCGAAGGCGTAGCCCACCACGAACATGACCACGTTTCCGAATATCCCCGCGTAGTACACGTCGACAGGTAGCGTCAGCCACGAGGGCACGTGCCCTGCGGCGACGAGCGCCATGTACGCCGACCAGATGATGGTAAAGAGAATGGCCATCGCTGCTGCGAGCCCGTCGCCACGTGTGGTCATAAAACCCAGCAAGTACAGTCCGAACAGACCGCCGGCCATGATTCCCGCCATGGTCAAGGCCGTGTCCTGCAAGGTCTGTCCCGGCATGACTATCAGAACCCAGGCGCCCGCGATCATGAAGACTGACGCGGCGACGGCGACTACACGCGCCGCGCGCAGGTAATGTGCTTCACTGCGGTCCGGGGCAAACCACCGGCGGTAGAAGTCGGTGATGGATACCGTAGAGATCGCGTTGATGCTGGAGTCGAGCGATGACATGGCCGCCGCGGCTACGGCCGCCAGCACCAATCCGGAAATCCCAGGCGGAAGATTCGTGACGATGAAGTAAGGGAAGATCTTCTCGGGTTTAGTGCCTTTAGCGCCAGCGAGAATCGCGCTGGGTTCCGCTGCGGGGAATTGATGGTAATACGCGTAAAGGGCCGTGCCGAGAAACATGAAATAGACCCAGAGCGGCACCATCATGAGGGCATTGATGAAGATGGCGCGGCGGGCGTCCTTCATACTGCGTGCCGCACAATAGCGTTGGACCGTGTTTTGATCGCACGCGTGCTCGCCGAGGAACGCGGACAGTCCAACAAACAGCATCATGAGTCCCGTCTTACGCGAGATCGAAAAGTCCCAGGACGGCGGTGCGAGGGTGCCATCCGGAAGCACTTCGGCGAAGGCGAATTTGTGAGCGGCATGGCCAATCGAGAGGATCTCGTGGAAGCCGTCTGGCAGCGCCCATACAATCTTGACCAGGCAGAGCAGTCCGCCGCCCACCAGGATGACCGTCTGGATGACATCCGTCCAGATGACCGCCTCGATACCGCCGGCAACGGTATAGAACGACACGAAGAACCCGCCAAGCAGCACGGCCGCCCAAGGTGGGAGCCCGGTAAGCTCGGCCACCACGATGGATAAGAGGTAGAGAATGATGGCGATGCGTACGAGTTGCCCCGCCAGCATCGTGAAGGCGCCGTAGATCCGCATCGAGGGGCCGAAGCGCTGTTCGAGGTACTGGAACGCAGAGGTGGCCATGGTTCGCCGGTAGAAAGGCATGAACACGAAAGCGCCCATAATCGCGGATACGGGGTACATGAAACCCGGCAAGAGTCGCAGCCAGGTCGTCTTGAATGCGTCGGCGGGGTAGGCGAGAAACGAGATCGAGCTGATGCCCGTGCCGATCATCGAAAATGCGATGACCCATCCCGGAAAGTTGCGATTTCCCAGAAAGTATTCTTCGGTGTTCTTGTTCTTCCTCGCGAAATACAGTCCGAAAAGGCTGATCCCCACGAAGTACAGGCCGAGGACCAGCAGGTCGAGAATTCGGATGTGCATACCGCGCTCCCCCTTCCGCCACGGACACCGCGCCCGTCTGAACTACACTGTTCGGGCGGTAGAGTCAAGCCGGCGGGGTCTCGAATTCGTGAGCGGTACGCGCCTGTAGATAGGCAGCGAAGGCACTTTGCCCCTTATAGCGGGCGAATTACGGACGTATATCCCGGCGCGGGGACGGACGAGCGACGAAGCCGCGGGAAAGCGTGTATGGCCAATTCACCGTTACAAATACCCGCCGGGCGACGCCAGGTGTTCGACGGCGTTCACTTTGTGCCCGACTGCGCGAGCAAGGACTCCACCGCCTGGTCGAGTTTTGCGCCACGCAAATCGCGGGCTTGTATCACGCCATCGCCGTCAATCAATAGAGCAAATGGGATCGCCTCGACCCCGTACGCTTGCGCGATTTTGCCCTGCCAGCTCTTGCCGTCAAAAAGGATCGGCCACGTCACGCCTTCGTGTTCTTTGAGGAATGCGGTCAGATCATCTTTCGAATTGTCGAGGCTGATTCCGATGATTTCGAGACCTTTGTCCCGGTACTTTTCAAAGGTCTTGACGACGTTTGGCAGTTCCGCAACGCAGGGGCCGCACCAGGTTGCCCAGAAGTCAAGCAGCACAACCTTGCCCTTGTAATCCGCCAATTTCAGTTCGGATCCGTCCAACCGCACGCCGCTGAAATCGGGCACCGTATCGCCCACTTGAAACTTCTGGTTATACTTGCTCCCGGCGGACTCGCGCATCGAGCCAATCGCGTCGAAAAATGACTCCTTCTTCGTCGCGTCCGCGGGCACAGCATAGCTGAAGTCATCTTCGGTGAGTTGGGGGTTCAATTCCACATCCGTATACACTTCCCCCATCAGAATGTCCATATCCTTCATCGCAGCGGCCGTTGCTTTCGCCGCTTCCGCGGCTTCGTCTGCAAGCGCCTCCCCTTCCTCGCCGCCGCCTAGACCTTCGGCGGAATCTTTAATCTTCTTCTCGTCGAATACTTGGTCTGCGTCGGGGCTATTCTCACCGCCCATGGCGTATTGGTGCTTGAGGAGGATGTGACGATCTTTCGATATCCACAGGGTGTGAGCCTTGGAAACGCTGGACGAGGCCGTGACAACGTGGCACGCTTCGTTGCCAAGGGTTTCCTCGCCGCTATACTGATAGTCCTTCAACATCGTCAGGACGCCCGGCGCGAATCCGTCGGTGCCGGCAAAGAACAGGGACGGCATCGTATTGGCGGCGCCGGTGGAAACCCCTGTCGCGGCCGCAATGGCCATTGTATTGTCACTCATCGGTGTATAGACATTGCCCGAACCCATGAACAGAAACGGACCGTCGCCCGCGTTCCACACGGCGCCCGACGGCATCATGGGCATCTCGTCTTTCGGCTTCCAGGACACGAGGAATTTGTCCGGCCGGCCCAGACGCATGGTGAACGAGTTCCTCATCTTAAAATTGCCCTGGGCCATTTTCATGTCCGCGAAGGCTTCGCCGCTAACCCGCAGCGTATCGAGGGATTGATAGGCCTCGAGGGCCTGGTCGACAATGGCCTTGGGGTCCGGTTTCGCATCCTGGCCAAAGATTCCGGTCGTGCAGAAGAGTGCAAATATACATGCGGTCGCAGCCAGTCTGGAAATCATCTTCGTTCTCCCATTGGTTCCGACACTGGAGGCGGTGGGGGTGGTTATGGGGTGCGCTGTGTGCGCTTTGCTCCGATCATAGGACACTCTTGGGAGTTTGTCAATGCGACGGCCGCCAGGCCGGCCCGTCATCCGAGATGCATGATCTGCTCGAACCCTTCCTTGCCGAGCAACGCCAATCCACCATAGAACGCGACCGTCAACGAGATCGACGCATACCCTGCGACGATGAAGTAGCCGTCCCGCTCCAAGAGACCCAGGGCGATCAGGAAGATCGGTATCGCCGCCATCATGTTCGCGAAAAGGACCGGCAAGGGAATGAGTACGAGCAAGGAAAGCAAAAAGATCGTGGCAGCATGGATGCGTATCACGTGGGTGTTTCCGCTGAGCACTTCGATCCGGGGGTGGAGCAGGCGCTCCAAGCGGCCCAGCGTGCGCAACAACCGAGTGCACACGGATTCGAGGCGGGCATAGGGGATACGCCGCTCCCGGAGCCGTTTGGGTATCCAAGGCGGTTTTCCGATGAACAGGAAGGCCGCCACAAATGCGACCACCGGTCCCAACGGTATCGTTATCGGCAGGCACATGGGGAAGGATAGAAAGACCAGGAGCATGGCGTGGGTCCGGCGGGGGAAGGACCGGAGAATGGTTCCGAACGCCATCGCTTGCCCGTCGGCCTTCGCGAGCAGAGCGCGAATTTCCACGGAGAGAGGCACCGGCAGGTCCTCTTCCTCTTCCGGCTTGGCCAGTTTCACTTCCTCGGACTTGTCGTGTTCTACGTCACCCATATCTGGGATACGACCTCAAACCGAGTCTTGCTGGAATCGGGAAGTCACGGATGTTCAAGCACATAGACACTATTCTGACTCGTGGGCCCGGCCGGAAACAAGGGGAGCGGGGCGGGGACGAAAACAACTAGCTTGTAATGCATTGTACCTTGTGATATATTTTCATCGAGAGGAGTGTGGCGCATGGCCAGTGGCGACGAACCTGTCGACATCGACAATTGGACAACCCAGTTGCGGAAAGGGTTGCTCGAATTGTGCATCGTCAACCTGTTGGCGAAGGGGGAATTGTATGGCTATGACCTCGTCAAACAACTCGCCCGGATTCGGGGGCTTGTGGTTACGGAAGGCACCATCTACCCGCTCCTGTCCCGGTTGCGCAAGATGGGGATCGTATCGACCCAGCTCGTGGAATCGCCGTCCGGACCCGCGCGCCGTTATTACTCGTTGACGTCCGGCGGCAAACGGCTGCGGGCGACCATGAACGCGTATTGGGGGGAACTCATGCGGGGTATCGAAGAGCTACTCGAAGAAAGTGAGGCGGACCATGGCTGAATGGACATCGGAAGCACAGGACTATCTCGACGGCTACCTGCGGCAAGTGAGCGCTTTGGCGCGAGGGCAGGGCGACGACGCGGACGACATCGTTGCGGGATTGCGGGAGCACATCGCCAACGAGGTGGAGGCCGAGGCGGGGACACTCGTCACGCTGGACGCCTTGCGCAAGACGATTGCCGCCGTGGGCACGCCTGAGCAGGTGGTCAGTCCCGACTTTAGTCTTTCGGCTGCAACGGAACGTGCAAGGCAGGCGAAGCCGATCGGCGTCGCCCACCCCGAGCCGCGGCATCGCCATAGCGGATGCGCCATAGCCGCGCTGATAGCCTTGGTGGTGACGGTGCTTGCCGCCATCGCAGTGCCGCTCTTACTTCTCGGGCTCACCTTCGTATCGTACCGCGCTGTGGAAGTCGTTCCCGCCACGGAAGTCGATCCCCATACGGGTTATGAGATGGCTGTTATCGACAAGATGAAAGCAATCGCCACCGCCGAACAGGATTTTAGGAGAAACGATGCGTTGGATGCCGATGGTGACGGAACATCGGACTACGGCACATTGCAGGAGTTGGATGCCGTAACACCGCTTGGTCTTGAGACGAATGAGCGAGGTGAGTTTCTTCTTGACGGATACTTGTTCCGGGTCCATGTCACACCCAGTGGCGATCCGGGCGGGCCTGCGTTCCTCTGCAGCGTGCGTCCACCGTTCGAAGAAATCGCGGTGAAACAATGGGCTGAGATCGACCAGACGGGGGAAATCCGCATGACCGAGCCGCCGATCGCGGCGGTTGAAAGTGAGGGAAATGATGGCTGAGTGGACATCGGATGCAAAAGAGTATCTGGAAGGCTATCTGCGCCAAGTCGCTGCCTTGGCGAGAAGCCAGGGGGACGACGGAGACGACATCGCCGCGGGTCTCCGCGAACACATCACGAATGAAGTCGAGGCGGACGCGACGAACCTCGTAACGGTCGAGCATATTCGGAAGCTCATCGCTTCGTTAGGCACGCCGGAGCAGGTTGTAAGTCCGGATTTCACGCTGGCGGCCCGGGAGCGCAAGGAGAGCGGGGAAAGACAGGCACCGCCGCCACCGCGCCGCGAGCCGCCGATCGTCGTCAACGTACCACGGGAGAAAGCCAGATCGGGCTGTAGCACCGCTGCGCTCACGATACTCCTTCTCGCCATAGCGCTGCCGATTCTAATCGCGATTCTCGGCACTCTAACAGCGATACTGCTTCCGGCCGTGTCCCGTGCCCGCGAAGCGGCCCGGCGCGCGAGTTGCCAGGGCAATCTGAAACAGGTCGCCATGGTGTGCGGACTATTCGCTCGAGACCATGACGGCATGTATCCGGATCTGTCGGCGACGCCCGGAGAATTCTGCATGGAACCCACGGAGATCTATCCGAAATACCTGAAAGAACCGCTTGTACTGACCTGTCCAAGCGATGCAACCCCGCCGGACTCGTCGGGCACAATCGACGAGCGCCTGGACGATGCCAGCTACTTCTACCTGGGCTACGTGGTCACGAACGACGTTGAAGCCCACGCGTTCATCGATGCGTATCAGAAAGCGGTGGCCGAGGACGCGAGGTTCAGCGGGGACTTGCCGGTTTCACCGGGTTTTGGCTCGGACGGTTCAAACAAACTACTTCATCTGCGAGATTTCACAAGTGCCGATGAGTCGCTGCCGAAGCCATTGCCGTCCCCGGCTGAGATTCCGGTGATGATCGATCGCGAGGATAACCACATTCCGGGCGGAATCAATGTGCTGTATTTGGACGGCCATGTCGAGTTCGTGAAGATGGGTACCAAGTTTCCCGCGGAACGGTGGTTTCTGGACGAGTTGGCACAAATCAGCGGAGACGGGTAACATCCCCGGATGCCAGGATTTGAATGCACGATTCGTCTGAACCATGACCCCGGCTGGGCCGTCCGATCCCATGGATGGCCGTCGCTTGCGCCGCACAGCCGAAATGAGAATGGGATTCGCTGGATCGCCGGCCTGCCGTCGGGCACGGCGGTTCCAGCGACCGTCCAATGGCGGCGGGGAAGCCGTACACTGCGAGGAATCGTTGCCGGTTCGGTTTCGGCGCGAGACGGCGATGCCATCGAAGGCGCGGTCCGGCGCATGTTTTGGGCGTCGGAGGATTTTCAATCCTTTTGGAAGCAGTGCGCGTCGCACCCGGTCCTGAAACGCTGCGCCCAGGAACGCGCCGGAGCCATGTTTCGATCGGCGACGCTCTACGAAGACGTAGTCAAGACGATCTGCACCACCAACTGCACCTGGTGCAATACGAAACGGATGGTTGGCGAGTTGTGCCGCCTTCTCGGTGAACCGGTGGACAACACAATCGGTCCGGTTGACGACGGCGAATCCCGCCACGCGTTCCCGACTATCGAAGCCGTCGCCCGTGCCCGCCGCCCAACCCTCCTCAAAGCCGGACTCGGTTACCGGGCGGACTACATCCGCGACCTTAGCCGCGCCGTCCTGGATGGCACGATCGATCTTCACGCCTGGGAAACCGAACGCGACACAACAAGACTTCGCCACGACCTGCTCGCGGTCAAAGGCATCGGCCCTTACGCCGCCAACCACATGCTCATGCTACTCGGCCATTACGATTTCATTCCCTGCGACAGCGTCGCCCGCGATTTTCTCGGGCTGCCCACAACCACCCCCGCCCGCGAAGTCGACCGGGCCATGCACGCCCGCTACGAACCCTGGGGGAGGTATGCTGCGCTCGCCTACATGTTGGAACGGGTGCTCGTGTGGGACCTGTAGGTCGCGCGATTGCTGGTGCTTATTGCCAGCCCGTGCTATTCTAGTGGTGGATTAACGCCAGTCTCGTCGGGCGAAAGGTGATTGTGGTCCATGCCGATCATGAAGAAGTATCCGGGGCAGTTCGAGGCTATCCTATCCGTGTTAAGCCTTGGCGCGATGGTCGTGATCCCTCTGATCTTTTCAAGACTTCGCTCCCCATTCCAGTATCATTACGTAATGATACTGTCCTTCATTATCTTCTGGGTTCTTTCCTGGGGTTCCGCCATTTCGGCCGTACGGAATGGAGCAGGACGAGGAAAAGTGTTGGGATTCTTGGCGCTCGTCTTGGTCGTGATCTTCAACGTGTTGCTTGCGATGGTCTCGGTGGCGGCAGTCTGAAGACGAGGTAAGTTCGCGTGAGACTTCATCCCGAAGATTGGAAGCGAGAGCTGTGGGCGTCACTGGAGGCGTGTGTTTCGTTTGGACTCCTGGCTTCATTCATTTACATCATTACCGGATTTTCAACTCGTGGGATGCCAATATGGAAGATCCAATTGACGAACTTCGGGCACCTTGTCCTATTCGCCTTCTCATTCGGGTTTGCGTTGTCGGCGTGCCGGTAAGGCAAGGGTCTCGGAAGGTTGCTGGGCGTGCTTATGCTGATCGTGCTTACCTACTTGTTGATCCTTATTGGCCAGGTGCACAGCATGGGGCGGATTTGATACGCCGCTAAAGGAGACGACTTAACGCCCGATTTGCCACGCTGCCAAAGATGATGGAGCGTAAGATTTGGCACACCGATCCTACACTGTAAATTTGTCTCCAGCCGGTTACAAACTCACTCTTCTAATCTCCTCCAGCCTCCGGTCTCCGGACTCCAGCCTTCTTCACAATCTACAATCAAAAGGGTGTATACTGCCCGTAGGCAGTAACCAATCCGGTCGCGCGTTCTGCGGGGCCGGTTGGCGGGGCGGGGGCCCTGCCGAAAGGGGGGTAATACCATGCACACGCACGAAGGATGCTGTGGGTGTGGGGGCCACGCCATGGGGCGGCGGTCCTTTCTCGCGGCGGTGGGGGGAATGACGGCGGCTTCGACGTTGGTGGCGCCTGTGGCATCGGCGGCGCCGACAGCACGGATGCGACCTAACCTGGGCAAGAAACAGGTCCCGCTCGTGGTCCAACCGGCGTTGACCTATGGCATACATGAGCGCCGGGATATGACGAGCTGGCGTCCGTGGGGCGGGATTCACACCGAAGCCGACGCGTCGCGTGAAATGCAACGCATCGACGCGGAATTGGCCGAGCTCAAGAAGAAGGCCGAGTTTCCGCTGGAGATTCGTCCAACCGCTCGCGTCCGGAACGCGGAGGAAGCCGCGCCCCTTCGTGACGGCGACGCCGATCTCATGTTGGTCTACGGCGCATCCGCTGAGATTGAACCGTTGATTAAGGAAGACCGGTACAACCTGATCTTCTGCCGTCACCGGTCCGGGCCGGTTTACCTGTGGTACGAAATCGCGCACCCGCGACTGCTTCGCAAGACCGTCGACGAATACGGGCAGCCGGGTCTGGCGCCCGAAGACGTCGTCATTGATGACTACAACGAGGTGCTTTGGAGGTTGCGGGCCTTGACCGCGCTGCAAAACACGGTGGGTAGCCGCATCGTTGCGATCGGTGCGCCGAGTGGTTGGGGAAAAGGCGGACAGAAGGCACCCGAGATCTCAGCAAATGTCTGGAAGCTCGATATGCGGACTGTGCCCTACGACGATTTGGGCAAGCGCATCGAGTCCGCGAACAAGGAGCCGGAACGAGTCGCCCGGTGCGAGGATGCGGCTGCCAAGTATCTGAAGCAATCCGGCATCTCGCTGCATACGGCGACGGAATTCGTGTCGCGTGCGTTCCTGCTCACGGAAGTGTTCGAAGATTTGATGGAAGAGCACGATGCGCCGGCGATGACCATTAACGAATGCATGTCGACCATCATGCCCATGTCGCAGACGACGGCCTGCATGTGCCTGTCCTTGATCAATGACTCGGGTGCCATGGCGTTCTGCGAATCCGATTTTGTGGTGATTCCGTCGGGCATCCTGCTCAAGAACATCGCCGGAACGCCGGTGTTTCTCAACGACCCGACCTATCCGCACGACGGCGTTATCACACTGGCCCACTGCACCGCGCCACGGCGGATGAACGGCAAGAAACTTGAACCCGCCAAGATCATGACCCACTACGAGTCCGACTACGGCGCGGCGCCGATGGTGAAGATGAACGTGGGACACGACGTGACGGTACTCGATCCGGATTTCGGGAACCAGCGCTGGATCGGGTTCAAGGGGCAGATTCTGGACAAC
The DNA here is from genome assembly GCA_963745075.1 of Candidatus Hydrogenedentota bacterium. Taxonomy (GTDB): domain Bacteria; phylum Hydrogenedentota; class Hydrogenedentia; order Hydrogenedentales; family SLHB01; genus JAHDWY01. The sequence goes on from CAVUWV010000034.1 coordinate 114,097, forward strand.
CCGGAGATGGACATTTGCCGGTCCCAGGTGGACGTGTCCATCGAAGGCGACTGGCGGAAACTCGCCCAGGAGATGCGCGGGTTTCACTGGATGATGTCCTACGGCGACCATCTCAAGGAAACGGGCTACGCCCTCCGGAAGATGGGGGTCGGCTGGCTGAATCTGACGACGGAACGCACCATCGAAGCGTGATCCCCGGAAGTGCACGGGCCGCCTTGCCGAACATGCGGCATGGCGGCCCGTTTATATTCTGAGATTCTTACTCCGATTCGTCGTGGGGCGGTTCCTTATCCACGTCCGTGAGCATTTCGCGCGCTTGGGCGGCATCCTTCTGCCGGACCTGGATCTGCATGGCGCCCAACTGCGGGAAGACGTTCTCCGTTCCCTCATTCTGAACCACGTAATCGATACTTGCCGATTGGAGCAACGACTCGGCAACGGCAAATGCGGCCGGATCGGCGGTTTCGAATACGGTTTCCAAATCGATGTACGAAGGATTTGACTCCGGCGGGGTTCCCTCCATCAGTGCGACCCCGCAGTCGGCGCATTCCGTGAATCCTTCCCGGTATTCCACCAGGCACTTCGGACAGTACATGGGCAACTCCTCGTTTTGCTGATTTCCGCGGGCGGCCGGTTGTGGTCCACCGGCGAAGCGCCGCATCCATAGTGTGCCGAACCGGCGCGGCGAATTCCAGACCCACGCCGCCGTTGCCCGGTACGGAACTTTTCCCGCATGCGGCGGCATCAACTTAATTGGCGCGTGTTACGGGACGTGGAATCGACTGTATTCTGCTCCGAGCCGGCGGGCCTATCCGTTTTTCCTGCCGCTTGATACAATAGAAGTCAGGCTACGGGCTCGATGTGTGGGTTTTTCATAGGGTAATTGCAGGTGTAGGGCCTGAATCATGAGGTTTTCTCAACCCAGGTAGGAATGCGAGTATGACCACCGAGAGTTCCCCCCGATTTTTAAGTCCCAAGAATGTGTCCCTCCTTGTTGCGCTGCTGTTTATCGCGGGATTGGTTATCGCGTTCGCGCTGTGGCCGGAACCGGCAGCGGCGCCGGGAACAGCGCCTGAAGTCGCGGAAATCTCGGCGGAGGCGCCAGCAACGCCCCCGAGCGATTGGACGGATCGGTCGGATTCTGCCAAGTCCGATGCGGGCGCGTCGGGTTCCGAGACCGGCGCTCCCGCCTCGGGAGACTTCCTGCGGGTCGTGGGTACGGTGCCGGTTAAGCATGAGACGCTCGGAAACCGCATCGTCGTGTTTTTCAGCGAGCCCGTGGCTGCGGCCGGCTTGGACGGGGAAGGCGCAACACCGCCTTTTACCATGACCCCTCCGTTTCAGGGCACGTTTGCGGTAGCCGGCAACTACCTGGACATCCGTTCCGACGACTTCCCTCCAGACCAGATCGTGACGCTTGAACTGGGAGACGCGATCCAATCGAAGGACGGGAAGACCGTTGATCCTCAGGACCGTCGTTTGACCTTCGCACCGTTTACGTTTGAAGCGCAACGGGTGTGGTCCCTCGAGTCGACGGACGACCGCGAAGTGCTGGGCGTCGTGTTTCCCGTCCCGGTGACGGTCGAGATGCTGCGGGACCATACGAAAATCCAGACCGCTGACGGACAGCCGGTGCCGTTTGCGATCGAGGAGGGTACGTCCAACACCATCCAGCGGCTCGCGATCGAGGGCAACACCAGTTGGCCGGTCAGTATCCAATTCTCCGCCGGACTCCAAGACGCTACCGGTGATCTTGCGCTTTCCGACGCGCAGGAGTTCACATATCCCACGGAACTCGAGTTGGCGATTCAGAAGGTAACCTGGAACCGGATTGAGGACGGCGAGCAGCAGATCGCCATCCAATTCTCGAAGGCGGTCGATTCTACCGACCTGGAGAAGAACCTCACGATAACCGATGCCGACTCGGGTAGTCCGATTACATTCTCCGTCGAACCTTTGATGCAAGGTCCCAACCAAATCGTAGTCGTTCACCTCGCAAAGCCTACCGAGACCTCGCTGCTCCTTGACTTCGCATCGGGGCTATCCGGAGCCGAACGGTCGGAACTGACTCAGCCTGTGAAGCGGAAACTAATCGCCCGGTCATTGCAGGAGCGCGAACCATTGCGCTTCGAGAACGAGTGGTGGAGCCAGGAAGGGCGAGAGGGGCTGGTTCTGAACCTCGGATTCAACCAGAAGGTCGAGCCGCAGGACCTGAAAGCGCATTTGAAGACCTCGCGGGACATTCCCGATCTGCGTATCGAACCCGCCTGGAACAACCAGCGCGTCCGGATCTTCGGGCAGTGGCAGTCCGAAACGACGTACGAATTTACCTTGACTGCGGGCATGCCATACGGCGACGGTTTCAAGCTGGACCAGGATTTTTCGCGAACGATCACGACCGATAAAGTGCCGCCCTACCTCGGATTCGGCCAGGAGGATAAATACTATTTCCCGCGCCGGAGCGGATTGGACCTGCCTATTGCCGCACGCGGCGTGCGTAAGGTCCGCGTCAATCTGTACCGCATGTTTCCGTCCAACATCGCGGTGGCGGTTCGCGATATGAACGACGGCAAGCCATGGTACCAATACATGGACTCGTGGTGCGAGTCTCTGACCAAGAACGAGCGGGACGTCGCGTTTTCCGCCGGACCAAATGACGCAGAATCCGATTTCCTTCGATTCGCTCATGCCGTCGGACAGACACGGCGTCTTCTGTTTGCAGGTGGACGACATTTCGCCCACGAATCCCGACGAAGACGCGGCCGAGGGTGAGTACGAAGACTACGACTACTACCGGCACGCGCAACCTGCGACGAAGCTGGTGCTGTTCACGAATATCGGCGTGCTCGCGCACTGGCTGGACGACGAGCTGGTGGTATTCGCCCATGACCTGTATTCCTTGAAGCCGTTGGACCTTGCGAAGGTCACGGTCTATTCACACAAGAACCAGGTGCTTGGCACGGGCAACACCGACGCGCAAGGTATGGCGCATCTGGAACCCTTTGACACGGCCTTGGGGCGGCCCTCAGTTGTCGTGGTCGAAAAGGGCGACGACTATACCTTCCTCGAATTGCAGCCGCGTAATGACGAAATCGATGAACAGGCGCCGGAAATGCCGGCCTTCGACCGGGACGCGTACGACGCGTTTCTCTACGCGGACCGGGACCTGTACCGGCCCGGCGAGACGGTGCATTTGCGGTGGCTGGTCCGCACACACTACGGCGATGCGTTGGCGAAAGTGCCGCTGGTGCTCACCGTAACCAAGCCGAACGGGCAGGATCTGTTGAGTCAACCGACGACGTTGTCGGAACTGGGCACCGGCGGTACGGATATTGTCACGCAGAAGTCCTATCCCACCGGAAAGTATTTGGCGACGTTGAAGGTGCCGGATACGAATAGCCCGCTTGGCACGTACCAATTCAGCGTCGAGGAGTTCGTGCCCAATCGGATCAAAGCCGAAGTGAAGCTCGCGGAAGATCAGTGGTTGGCCGGGAAGGACTACACGATCGCGATAAACGCCCAACATTTCTTCGGCGCGCCTGCGGCCGACCGGAAAAGCGAGGCGAAAATCGTGCTCCGCCCAGCGGTCTATCGGCCGGAGGGATGGAAGGGCTACACCTTCGGAAACGATTCCGAATTCAAAACCGACCTCATCTCCACCGGCGAAGGCACGACGGATGCCCAAGGCAACGTCACGTTTCCGTTTAAGTACGAGGCGCCGCCCACGGCCACGTTTCCACTGAGCGCATTGGTGGTGGGCCGCGTCTTCGAATTGGGCGGACGGGCGGTCGCGGGTACGAAGGAAGTCACCCTCTTCCCGTCCGACACCTGTCTCGGGATTCGCGCCAATACACCCGAAGGCGGGCGTGGTGTCGAGGTCAACGTCGCGGCCATTCGTCCGGAAGGTACGCCCTCGGACCTCCAAACGGTCAAAGTGACGCTCGAAAAACAGGTGTGGAACTATTATGTGCGACGGTACTACGACTATCATCAACCGAACTGGTCGGAGTCCTTCGAGCCGATCGAGACCCGTGACGTAACGTTGAAAGACGGCGCCGGATCGACGACGTTTACGTTCGGGAACTATGGGTACTATCGCGTTCGAGTTCATTCCGATGCGACGCCGCAATACAGCACCTTGTCCTTTTATTCCTATGGCGGCGAAGTGAATCTCGTCGATTCGGCGCGGCCCAGTCTCATCAAGCTGACCATGGACAAGAAGTCGTACGCCATCGGCGATGAGGCTACGGTCCGGATCGAGGCGCCGTTCGACGGCAGCGGGTTTGTCGTGATTCAGGGCGAGGAAATCCAGCGCATTGCATCGGTCGAGATCAAAGACGGTGTGGGCACCACGACGTTTATGCTCACGCGGGAACAGTACCCCAACGTCTGGGTCGAGGCCACAGTCGTCCACGCGATTAAGCAAGGGCGCGACCAGGTTTATCCCTTCTCGAGTTTCGCGATGCAATCCGTCAAAGTGGAAGACCCGCGCCGGAGCATCGCTATTGAATACCCCAACTTGCCTGAAGAGATTCTTCCTGCGAAGCCGGCGCAATTCGAGGTGAAAACCACCGATGGCGAGGGGAATCCCGCGTCGGTCGAGCTGACGCTGGCGGCGGTTGATGAGGGGATTCACTCGATCACCGGGTATAAGAGTCCCGCGCCGGTAGAGTATCTGTCTCGTCCGCGCCGGGCGGATTATCGCCGCGCGCACTACTACGACAAGGTCGCCTACGACTTCGACAAAACGCAGATTGGCGGCGACCTCGAAGCGTTGCTGGGCAAGCGCGCGGCGGCCGTGGACGAAAACTGGATCAAACCGGTCGCGCTGTGGTCGGGCGTGGTGCACACGGACGCCGACGGACGCGCGACGATTACGATGGACGTGCCGGAATTCTCGGGCCAGTTACGGCTCGTCGCGGTTGCCGCGTCTGCGAATGCCGCAGGTGCGCAAACGGACTATGTTTATGTGCGGCGTCCGTATACGTTGCGCACGAGCATGCCGCGTTTTCTTTTGCCGGGCGACCGGTCGGCGTGCCGTGCAGTACTGTTTAACAATACGGACGCGGCCTGTACGGCGGACTTGAATTGGTCCAGCGAGGGTACGCTCGTCGACGTTACGGGCACGCAATCGGTGGAAGTTCCCGCTCACGGCGAAGCGTCGCTGTTGGCGGACTTCGCCGCTGCCGAAGCGATCGGCCAGGGCGCAATAAACTGGACAGCGGTCTTAAAGGACGCCGACGGCAATGAACTGGAGAAACTTGACGAACACGCTCCCGTGCCGGTGCGCACGCCGGCGGTTTACCAGACCCACCATGAGCTGCATGCGCTGAAACCGGGAGAGAGCGTGACGATTAAGAACACGGAATTCCTCAATGATGCGCGCGCTGAAGTCAAGGTCACCGCGAGCGCGAATCCAGAATTCCGGTTACAGGAAGCGTTGAAGTATGTTGTGAGTTATCCCTACGGATGTGTCGAACAGACCACGTCGCGCCTCATGCCCATGTATCTGCTGAAACAAAATGCCGGTCTCATGGAAATGGCATTGAACAAAGAGCAGACGCTGGATAGCTATATTCAATCCGGAATCGACCGGTTATTCTCCATGCAGACGGAATCCGGCGGTCTCGGCTTTTGGCCCGGCGCGGAGAATCCGTACCGGTACGGTTCGGTGTACGCTTTCCATTTCCTGACGCTCGTCAAGAACGGGCGGGAGTATCCGCTGCCCGAAAAGAACTTCGAGGATCTCAAGAAGTACGTGAAAGGCATTGCCGAAGATTGGTCGCAATCGACGCAGTCGTCCCTGTACGAACGGGCGTACGCAACCTACGTGTTGGCCTTGGGCGGCGATTTGGATGCCATCAAGCAAATCGGCCGGTTCGACGATGTCAGCCTGCCGCGACCGGCCCGGTTGCTGCTGGCGGCGGCGCTTGCGCAAAACACACAGGATGCCGATCGCGTGAAGCTCTACCTGAGCAACACGCCGAGCGAGCCGTACTCCGTCACCGAACCGGACGGCACCTTGAACTCGGACGTACGCAGCACGGCCATCGAGTTGCTGGCGTTGCAGCAACTGAAAGGCACGGAAAAGGATCGCGCCGAGAAAGCGGACAAATTGTTCGCCTATTTGAAAGAGCATCATCACGGGAATACGCAGGAAACGGCGTTCATCGTGACGGCCTTGGGCGGCTATCTCGCCGATATCGCCAAGAACGTGGACAAGGCGGCCGCGACCATCAGCGGTTCGGAAGGCAATGCCAGCGTGTCGGGTAACAAGGTCTATAGCGGCACGCACGAAGGAGCGGGCGGATCGTTCACGGTGTCCAACACGGGCGGCACGACGATCTTCGTGAATGCGACCACCGGCGGCATTCCTCAGAATCCGGATCTGTCGCCCATCGCGGATAAGATCGCCGTCACGCGGACTGTGTATACGAGCACGGGTGAAGCGTTCGGCGACAGCGCGTACCGGCAGTCGGACAGCTACGTGATCGGTTTCGAGCTGAAGTGCGACCAGGAAGTCAAGAACCTGGTTGTCGCGGACCTGATCCCGGCCGGGTTTGAAATTGAAAACCCGCGCCTGGAACCCGACGCCATTCCGACGGGACCTTTTGAAGGTGCGGCGACGCCAACGTACCTGGAGATTCGCGACGATCGGTTGGTGGTGGCGTTCGATGAACTCGATCACGGCACGCACAAGTTTTACTACATAGCGCGCGCGGTGACGCCGGGCACGTACCAGTACCCCGCCGTCGAGGCGGAATGCATGTACGACGCCTCGGTTCATGGTCGCGGCGAGACCGGCACCGTCGAGGTCGTGAAACGCTGATGCGGAATCGGTTCAAGAGCTTGCTGGCCCACATCCGTCCGCGGCGGTCGGTGTGTGTCCGTGCCCTGCGAAGCCGGCGTGTACATCGTGCGGCAACTGGTGCTCTGGGTGTTGCGCTCATCTTCGTCGTGGCGTTTACGGCGCTGCTGCTTTGGCCCATGGACCCGTCGCCGTATTTGCATACCCAGTCGTCGGGCCAACTTTTCGACCGCAACGGACGCCTTATGTATGCCTTTCTCAATGAGGACGAGCAATGGCAGTTTCCGCGCGAGTTGGATGCCGTCAGTCCGTATCTCGTCCAGGCCACGATCGCGACGGAGGATCAGCGTTTTCGATCCCATCGCGGCGTGGATGCCGTAGCCGTCGCACGGGCGATGGTACAGAACGTCACCGGTCTTGGAATCCGCTCCGGCGCATCGACGTTGACCATGCAGGTCGTGAAACTGAACGGTCAGCCGTCGCGGTCGATTGCGGGTAAGGCATGGCAGGCGATGCAGGCGCTGCGGCTCGAACGCCACGCGTCGAAGGATGAGATCCTGCGCACGTACCTGAACACCGCGCCGTATGGCCTCAATCTCGTGGGATGTGAAGCTGCCGCGCGGAGGTACTTCGGCAAGACAGCCAAGGAGTTGACCTTGTCCGAAGCGGCATTGCTGGCGGGTTTGCCGAAATCGCCCACAGGACTGATGCCACTCGACCATCCGAAGAGCGCGCGTATGCGGCGCAATCACGTATTGCGGCGCATGCGCGACGAAGGGTCTATCGATGCGGCCACGTGCCAACGGGCGTCGAACATGCCGCTCGGCGCGCAGTGGAATGAGTATCCACAGGCGGCGCCGCATCTCGCCATGTGGTATCGCGACCGCGTGCTCGAGGAGAAGCACGTCACGACCACGCTTGACCTGCGCGTGCAGGAGATGGCGGAGCACGCCGTCGCCGACTTATTGAAGACCTTCGACAACCAAATCACCAACGCAGCGGTTATCGTGATCGATGTGCCGACGGCTTCGGTGCTCGCGCGCGTGGGCTCGGCGGATTTCTACAATACGCCCGGCGGCGGACAGGTCGACGCGACGCGCGCGGCACGCTCGCCGGGGTCGGCATTGAAACCCTTCACCTACGCCCTTGCCATCGAAGAGGACCAGCTTTACGCGTCGGAAATGTTGCTGGACGATTCGCTCGACTATGGCCTGTACAACCCGGAGAATTACGACGGGAAGTACCGGGGATTGATTTCCGCGTCGTATGCATTGCAGCGGTCGCTGAATGTGCCCGCCGTGATGGTGTTGAACCGTCTTGGTTGCGAGCCCATGTACCGGTTTCTCCGTAGCGCGGGGCTAACCACGTTCACGCGGTCGGCCGAGTACTACGGGCTGGGGTTGACGCTGGGGAACTGCGAAGTGCGCCTCGACGAATTGGCGACGGCCTACTGTATGCTCGCAAACCTTGGTGCGTGGCGGCCGCTGCGTGAATTGCAGGAAGACCCCATCCTCGCGGGTAGGGCGCTGCTTACGCGCGGCACCTGCCTCGAACTCTACGAGATGTTGGAGCAGCCTTTGCCCGGCGAATTCTACCGTGACATCGTCCAGGCAACTGGATATACCCCGCGGGTTTGCTGGAAGACCGGGACCTCAACGGGGCTTCACGACGCGTGGACCATCGTGTTCAACAGTCAATATGTTGTCGGCGTGTGGCTCGGCAACAACGACGGACGATCCTCGAACCTGCTGATCGGATCGCGCGCCGCGTTGCCGTTGGCGGGGCGTATCTTTCGATCGCTGAAACCCGGCACGAGCGCATCGTGGCCGGACGTGAGCGGCGATTTGCGCGAGGTGAAGGTCTGCGCGGCGAGCGGGCTGCCGGTTTCTCCGTGGTGCAGACGCACGAAAACAGCGTTGCTCCCCACGAACCAGTATCTCAACCGTCGATGCGACGTGCATTATCCGGCAAGCGAGGACAGCGTCTTCGAACGTTGGCCCGCCAGTGCCAAGGGATGGAATCTTGCGAAGGTCGATTCGCCCATGACCCCGCGCGAGGCCGAACAGGGTCAATCGAAGGGGCTGCGGATTCTTGCGCCGTCGCATCAGGCCGAATTTGTACTGACCCGTGAAGCGAACGCGGACAAGATCAAACTGCGGGCGTCCATCGACACGTCAACCCTGCTTCATTGGTACATCGACGCCAAGTACCTGGGCGAGTCCGGTCCCGGGAAAGATCTCTTCCTGGACCTCAGCGCGGGGGATCACAAGCTCACCTGCATGACGCCAACCGGCGAAACCGACAGCGTGCAATTCCAGGTCGATGAGCCCTATACGCCGGCGCTGTTTCGGAATTGATGAAGCGGCGGGGAGTAAAGGATCGATCACTATTCTCGCAGCGTATCTACGGCGCGCGAAAGTGGTTCGAGTTTCGTCGTGACAATATCCCAAACAATCTCGAGGTTGACCGCAAAATAGGCGTGAATCAGTAGATTACGCAGTGTAACGATCTTGCGCCATTCAATCTCCGGACAACGCTTGCAGACATCTTCAGGCAGTCCACTTGCGGCTTCGCCAATAATCTCCAGATTGCGAATGACTGCGTCCTGCGTTCGCTCGTCCGCTGTAAATGACTCCAAATCCAGATGGTCGGTATAACCCTTGATTCTTCGGATCGCCTCGTCGATATCGTCAAGCTGCAATCGCCAGTCCCTAGGCATAGACGGCCTCTCGCTCGACAGTAGGACGCAGACGGGGCTTCAGGTTATCCATCAGAACGAGATCGACCGGCGCGCCGAAACGGTCTTCCAATTCAAACTTCAAATCCATGTAGCGGTCGAACGTCGGTGACGACATTTCGACGATGATATCAATGTCACTGGATGCGGAATGCTGTCCGCGCGCAGTAGAACCGAAAAGTCCAATCCGGTTAACGCCGTAGTCGCGGGCGAAGTGCGTCTTCGCCCTTTTCAAGTAGGACAAGATTTGTTCACGCTCCAGTATCACCAGTCTTCTCCGTAGCAATCCACGGAATTATTGTACACGATCCGGTCCCAGAAAACTCGATTTTTGGTAGTATTCCCATTAAGGTAAGATTATCATCATGAAGCGTATCAGATGCTCGCCCATCTGGACGTGGAGTCAATTCTTGCAAGTGTCATAGAGGGACCTTCCATGCTATTCCGCTTAATACTCGCTGCTCTTTCAGCATTGGTTCTTGCGCATGCGGACAGTATTCTGAACCAACCTTTCCCCCAAGAGGCCCGAACCAGCTATGCCTTTGGCGCCGGATTGCCTGGCAATACCCTGCCGGACGGTTCCAAGTTAGCGGACGTAACCAGCATCGAGCTAACAGATGACGGGCGCGTGGTCGCGGCAGCGATTTCGACGATGCAGAACATCGAGCTGCTCGAGTTCGACGGACAGACGTGGCGCTGGTTGAGGCCGTTCTTTGACCACGTGTCCGATTCGCAATTCCACGGCTTCGTTGCCAGCACCTCGGGCAGAGCGTACCGCTCGGACGACAATCAAACGTTGGAAGCGAATCGCATCGTCGACGGTTCTCGCGGGCCGGACGGGATGAAGGTCATCGCGACTGCGTCAAAGATCTGGGAGGATACCCAGCGGAAGCGGCGCGTGGCGTTTGAGTCCCGGCGAGCTCATCCTGTCCGTCGCAGCGGGGCCCGAATCGTGCCATCGCCGTAGGGACTGTCAATGCGCTTTACCTGCGCTCCGGCGCCAAGGGGTGAATTCAAACCCTTATACCCGGTCGGACGCCAAGTACTCGTGGAATCCCGCGTAACGTGAGTGCGGTGGCCTTCGATTCGAAGGGCCGGCTGTGGTTCGGATGCGACTTGGGTGTGGGCATGCTCGACGGCGACACTTGGCATCTGTACACGGGCGATGAAGGACTGCCCTACGATCATTTCACGTGCGCCACGGCGGGTGAAGATGGCGTCATCTGGTTCGGCACGGAATGGGGGGCCATTCGTTTTGACGGAGAGCACTGGTCTTACCGCGCGGGCCTGCGGTGGTTACCGGACGATTACGTCAACGATATTGCCGTGGAACCGGACGGTACTGCGTGGATTGCGACGCGCGGCGGCATCAGTTGCATTTACCGTGGCGACATGACGCTGGAATCGAAAGCCGGAATACTTCACGGATCAGGTGGAGACGCGTCACAACCGGGACGGCTACATTACAAACTGGCGCCTGGAACGGCGGGGCGACGTGACGAGTGCCGTCCCCGGCATTACCGACAACGATGGATTGTACACGTCGTGGTACGGCGCAGCCATGGCGTTCCGGTATGCGGTGACGAAAGATCCCGACGCCAAGGCTTTCGCGAAACGCAGTTTTGATGCCTGCAAGCGGCTCGTCGATATCGTCCCGGATTCGATGAAAGGGTTTCCCGCGCGTGTGATCGTCCCCATCGACTGGCCGGAGCCGTTAAACGAGCAGTACAGCGACGAATACAACCGCAAAGCGGCGTGAGACAGACCCGTTCTGGAAACTCATCACGCCCCGTTTCGTGACGAGCGAAGACGGCAAGTACCTATGGAAATGCGATACGAGTTCGGATGAACTCGCCGGGCCACTACTTCTTCTACGGCATCTACTATGACCTCGTTGCGGAAACCGAAGAAGAGAAAGCCCCGGTGCGCGAGGTGGTGCGCGACATTACCGATCATCTCATCCGCAACGGTTTTAATCTCGTCGACCATGACGGCAAACCCACGCGATGGGGGCGGTTCGGCCCCGATTTCCTGGACAGCGAGGACGGGTGGCCGCAGCGCGGTCTGAATTCGCTCATGATGCTGGGTATGCTGGCGGTGGCGGACCACGTGACCGGCGATCCGAAGTATGCCGACACGGCAAAGATGCTGCGCGACAAATACCATTACCACATCAACATGATGATCCCACGCCCAACATTTCCCCCGGCCAACGTGGTGCCGTGGGACAACAATCTCGGACTGCTTTGCTTTTATCCGCTCATGCAGTATGAGAACGACCCGGAATTGCTGCTGCTGTACCGCCAGAGTCTGGAGGATTTTTGGCAATTCATCAGCCGTCAGAAGAATCCGTTCTGGAATTTCACTTACGGCGCCGGGGCGCAGCGATTCGCCGAACTGGCGAAGCAGAATTATTTTGAGGGCGCGTTCCCCAAATCCGGACCGTACGCCGCGCTCTACACGAAACAGTTCACGACCTTCGACTGCGCCGTCGAAGACAGTCTCGATACGCTCCGTCATATGCCGCTCGAGCTCATCGGCTGGGAGATGAAGAACAGTCAGCGACTCGACGTGGAATTCGACCAGACGCCGACCCAGGAGCCCGACGTCGGCTGGTCCAAGGTCGATCGCAAAGCGCTGCCCATCGAGGAACGCAGCCACGTCCGGCAGGACCGCGACGGCTTCAAACTCGACGCCAAAGAGGACGACGGGTGGTCCGAGCACGAAGGCACGTTCTACCTCTTGCCCTACTACATGGGCCGATACCATGGATTCATCGAGTGAATTTGGCAAAACGGATCACGTGTACGTCATTTCCATACCGTCCATCCTGTGAACCAGCAATGATCGACGGTTCAACACTGTTCCTCTTCATTGGCGCATCTGTGATCTTGACCCTCGCGCCGGGGCCGGACATCATCTTTCTCATTACCCAAGGCGTGAGCCGGGGACGCCGGGCTGGAATCTTCACGGCCATGGGACTCGCCAGCGGGTGTTTGGTGCATACAACCGCCGCGGCGCTGGGCGTGTCCGTCATCTTCCGGACTTCCGTGGTTGCCTTCCACGGGCTCAAGGTTGCGGGTGTGATTTATTTGCTGTATCTGGCGGTGAAAACCGTTCGCGTAAAGTCGTCCGGTCCGAATACCGAATGCCCCGCCATCCGATTCTGCATTCCGAAGGCCGAGCCCTCTACCGGCGGGGCGTCCTGATGAATCTGCTAAACCCGAAGGTGGCCCTCTTCTTTCTGGCCTTCCTGCCGCAATTTGCGTCGCCGGATCGCGGGCCCGTATGGGTGCAAATGTTGCTGCTCGGCGTCGTATTCACCGCGCAGGTGGTGGTCGTGTTCGGCGCGATTGGAGTTTTTGCGGGACAGGTGAGCCGATGGTTGCGCGCGGGGCCGTTGGGCCGCATGGAGCGGCGCATGAAATGGGTCGTGGCGGCCGTCTACGTCGCAATCGCGTTCCGGCTGGCATGGCCGTGAAGTGTGCGAATTGGTCCACGCGTGAAATGGAATTGGCTCTTTCGCGAATAGAGCACCGTGAAGTACACTCATGTGGTTGTGAAAATATTCGCGGAGCGAGTCGAATGCGAAGCACACTGATCGCTGGTCTGATGTTCATGGGAATTCGTGAGTTATGTGGCCCTATCACAATCGCCAGGCAGATGCGGCTCCGACCGAACGGCCAACGATACTGGTCGAGCTGTTCACCAGCGAAGGGTGCTCCAGTTGCCCGCCCGCAGACGCGCTCCTGGCGACGCTGGCGCAGCCCGGGCCTGACGACCGCTGCACGGTGGTTCCCCTCGAGTTCCACGTCGACTACTGGAACGATTTGGGCTGGAAGGACCCCTTCTCGAAACCCACCTACACGCAACGGCAATATGCTTACGGAGCATTGGAAGGCACGAACCGCGTCTACACGCCGCAGATGGTCGTCGACGGTACGAACGCATTTGTGGGGAGCAATCGGCATCTTGCGCAGAAGGCGATTCGCGATGCGGCGTCCAAGCCGAAGGCGTCGCTTGATGTGACCAACGTGGCGGTGGAGGGCGAGTCTGTGTCGTTCCGGCTTGCGGGGCGAGGATTGACGGCAGGCGAGTCGCCCCCTGACGTTCTCATCGCAATAACGGAAGATGGTCTGCAAACGGATGTGCCGCGCGGCGAAAACGCCGGGACGACGCTGCGCCACACGGGGGTTGTCCGCACGTTTAAGAAGATTGGCGTCGCCCGGGCGGACGGTTCCTTTCAATACGACGTTAAGCTGCCGCTCGAACACAGTTGGCATCGGCGGCAACTTCACATTGCGTCCTTCGTCCAGGATCCCCGGAACGGTTGCGTTCTGGCCGTAGTGAGCGTTCCTTTGGCGCAGTAGCCTCGCCCGCACGGCGAACCCGGTTGCAGTCATTTCTGATACCGTGGCTTGAAATGCGGCATCTTTCTCAATCACCATCAGGTCGTGGTCTCCAACATACGGCAATTCGAGAGCAGTCCCCTCATGACGGGTCGACGACGCTACGTTTCGATCCTCTTTTCTTTGTGCGTTTTCGCCTTCGTAAATATGGCCGGTGCCGCACAAGATTACGCGCCCATCGACATCTCGGGATTTGGCGACAGCATCCACCATTGGCAGGGGGCGTATGGCCGGGATCGCAACGATCCGCGCTACACGCCGAATCAAATCGTCGAGATCGCGGACAACCTGCTCGCGTATCAGCACGAGGACGGTGGTTGGCCCAAAAACATCGATTGGCTGGCTGTTGTGGAGCCGTCCGTGGTGCGGAGCGTGATCGGGGACAACTACGACCAAAGCACGTTCGACAACCGCAACACGTATACGCAGATCGATTACCTGGCGAAGGTCTATGTGGCGACCGGGCTAGAGCGGTACCGGGAAGCGGTGTGCCGGGGTCTGGATTACGTTCTTGCCGAACAGCGTCCCAGTGGCGGTTGGCGCGGGTGGGACGTTGATGCCATCACGTACAACGATGACGTCATGACGGGCGTGATGGAACTCTTACTGGAAATCCGCGACGGTGCACCACAGTTTGCCTGGCTGGATGATGCCCGCCGTACCCGGTTGTCGCGCGCGCTTGACCGAGCTATTGCGGTTACGATCGCGTGCCAGATCGAGGTTAACGGAAAGAAGACCGGGTGGTGCCAGCAGCACGACCACGTGACCCTCGAACCGGTCAAGGCACGCAGCTACGAACTGCCGTCGATTGGCGGATCGGAGACGGTGTCGGTGGTGTACTTCCTCATGAGCCTTCCGAGTCCAACGCCCGACGTTATGGAGGCAGTCGACGCTGCCGTTGCCTGGTTAGATGCAGCGCGTATCGAGGGAATACGGATCGAGCGATTCGAAATTACGCCACAGCGGTTCAAGTCCTACACCGCCACGCACGACGTGCGCGTGGTCGAAGATCCGCACGCTCCGACACTTTGGGCGCGGTATTACGATCTCGAAACTGGGCAGCCCTTCTTCTGTAACCGCGACGGCAGGAAGGTCTACACGCTTGCTGAAGTCGATCTCGAACGACGCGTCGGCTATGCCTGGTACGGCGCATGGGCGACAAAACTACTGGCTAAG
>CAVUWV010000035.1:0-16961 GCA_963745075.1 Candidatus Hydrogenedentota bacterium
CGGGGTCGTCACCCGGGAATTTAATGAATCGGACGTGTCCATCCATGTAGAGCACGTTGCAACCGCCCGGAATATGATTGAAGTTTTCAATCGCGACGGCAACGCGATCCCACATAATGGGGACTTCACTTTGTGCTTTCGCCGAACCAGCAGGATTGTTGATGTCGGTGATGAGGAATCGCTCAATCCCCTCTCGGAGACGGGGCTCGATCCCTCCTGTTCCCATCGGCGGAACCCCGAGCGCTGCGCCAGCAGCAGACATCACATCGTTAACGTCGATATCAGAATCCGCGAGTTCGTCATATGACGCATATCCCAGTATCGCTGCACCAAGATCATCATCGACGACAGTTCTCACGGCAAACATCGCTGCCAGGACATCGTAAGACATTCCGGTGGAAGCAATTGCAGTGAGAAGTTTTGCCGTACTGGAATCCCGATTCAGCGTGGTAAAAGCGGTCGCGTTCAGGGTTTCTTTGGGCTGCCCTTGAAGCGTGTCTTCTGGCTTAAGGAGCCAGCCGAAGTAGTTGTAGGACTCATTGTCGAACTTGCAGGGTAGAATCGGAAGATTCGGATCGCCGCCGACATGCCAGTCCTCTTTCAACGTCTTCTGGCCTTCAGCATCCGAAGGGCAGATCGAATACCCGCATCCGTCAGGTATTCCGGATACAGTTCCGCCCCTTCAAAGAAGAATCCTGCCCCGCTGGGTAGATCGCATACACCCGGCGTAGTCCCCTCAGTCATCGTCGACATGTGGGGATACTTCTCCCCTTCGATTCATTGGAGTACATCTTAAAGATAATGCCCATTTGCTTGAGATTGTTCTGGCAGCTTGCCCGCCGAGCCGCTTCCCGCGCCCGTGCCAACGCGGGCAGCAGGATCGCGGCCAGAATGCCGATGATGGCGATTACCACGAGCAATTCGATAAGCGTAAACCCTCGTTTGCCCTTCATAATAGTTGTCCCTTTCCAGTTCTTCTTACTGACTCACGACACCGATATGAACCGCGGCATTCGTCTGTGACGAACACGTACCACGGAATGCGCACCTCGAAAACTCGCTTCACGCCCAAAACTCGATATTCGTCACAATTGCCCTGAGGTCCCAATCATCCAACCCGGTTACCGCGCCCGGTACGGAACCCCGGCGGACGTGACGACATCGTTGTCATTCCCTAATGTAGCAGGGATTCCGGTTTCTGTCAATGGGAAAGAAAGGGCGAAAATTCCCTGTTTTTTGCCCTTTTCCCGCGTCTCGTCCCAAGAAACGGCATTTCTTGGCGTGCCCAAATTCGGTCTTGGAGTCGTCCTGCCCCGCGCACCCCCGCCTTTGCGATCCTGAGCAGGGATTCTCACGCGCACAGCGTACCCACATCGCAACCTCTTTGTGTGTTGAGACTTCGGACAATAGCCGCACTCCCCGGACTATATGGTGTGCGTGCGAAAATCCCGAGAAAGACTGTAGGCTCACTGTAGAACACGAATCCTGGATTCTGGTTTGCGGTGAATCAGAGTTTTTGACGACGGTGTTCGCCGCGCGCAGCTATCTCGAAAGACTCACTCGCACGATTCGTCCAATTCCTGCCGAAGCTTCCAGCAGTGGCCGGCGTCTCGCATGTCGCATTGTCGGCATGGCGCTTTCCGATGGAAGCGGGCCGCTCCAACGGACAAAAAAGGGCCCGGCCGAAGCCGGGCCCGAAACGAATTGGATGCTGAGACTGAACGTTAGTCGTTGGCAGCGACGATGACCGCCATGCTCTTGTTCACAACCGTACCGGTCGGATACTTCTCGAATTTGACATGCCCGTCCATGAATAGCACGTTCGAACCGCCCGGAAGATGGTTGAAGTTCTCGGGGTGCGCCGAAACCAAGTCCGCCATGACGAAAACTTCGCTCTGGGCTTTGGCGCCGGCAGCCGGGTTGTTGATGTCGGTAATCAGGTAGCGCTCGATCCCTTCGCGCATACGGTAGATCGTGTCGCTATTCCCGTTGCCATGACCGGCGCCAGGGCCACCGCCCAGGTCCAGATTAATGTTGGCGGCTTTCGCGGCTACCCGGTTGAGAGTGTCGAAATCGGTCGGCGACACGCCGCCCGTAATCGCGGCGGTAACGGCTGCTTCGATAGCGTCTGCAACCTGTCCCAACGCAGCCGTAGCGCCAACCACCTGGAGGGACAACAACTCATCGCCGGTAATCACGCCTTCGTCAATCAGGTCTTGGACATCGCTGGACAAAGCCGCGACCGTGGACGCCGGGATATCCTGCGAATCGGCCTGATCGATCATCCAGCCGAGGTAGAAATAGCTTTCATCTGACGCGCTGGTACCCATATCCGATTGATCGCAGGTGATCCAAAACCAGTTTTCCTTTGTCTCCGGGTTCTCGAGAATCCCCGGGTCGGATTCCGACGGGCAAACCGTCACATTCGGGTCCGACAGATACTCCGGATAGATGTCGGCAACGCGGGCAAAGAAGGCATCTCCACCGCTTGTGTCCTTCGGCGGAGCCGCCAGAATATCCGCATTCGAGCCGCCCGCTTCGCAGTCGTACCCTGGGAATCCACCAATTTCGATGATCGGATACACTTCACCGTCGCTTTCGTTGGCGAACATTTTCAACACCAAACCAAGTTGCTTGAGGTTGTTCTGGCATGACGCTCTTCTGGCCGCTTCGCGCGCACGCGCAAGGGCAGGCAACAGAATTGCCGCCAAGATCCCGATGATCGCAATTACTACAAGCAATTCGATCAATGTAAACCCTCGTTTACTCCTCATAACACACATCCCCTTTCCATTTTACTTATGACTCCGAAATAAACCGTGGTTTTCGCATTGGCGAACACAGACCACGGAAGACACACCAGGAAGACCGACCTACCATTAAGCTATGATGCCCGAATATATTGGATTTGTCTTGACGGCGGGGAAACCCCAGTTCTCGCGCCCACTACCGAGCCCCGGAGGGCAACGCGACATCGTTGTCACCACCCAACATAGGTAATGTATCAAGGAATCGGATTTCTGTCAATCCGAAAAATGGGGCAAAACACCCGTTTCCGCTCCCGCATCTCGGTTCGTCAGACTTGGCAGTGGTGTTTAGGGCGGAAAATTAGCGCGGCTGGAAGCCGTGTCTACGCTGGCCGCCGTCTAACTGATAGTAGGTGATGAACTTAGGGAATCCAGGGTCTCGGAAACGGCCACCGAGTCCATCGTTCCACGCCGGAAATCCTAGCGTTGTAGGAACAAAAAGGGCCCGACCGAAGCCGGACCCTTTACTACACGAAGTCGGAAACTGATGACTAGTCGTTCGCAGCGACGATAACCGCCATGCTCTTGTTGACAACCGTACCGGTCGGATATTTTTCGAACTTAACATGACCGTCCATGAACAGCACGTTCGAACCGCCCGGAATGTGGTTGAAGTTCTCAGGGTGCGCCGAGACCAGGTCTGCGGACACGAAAACCTCGCTCTGGGCTTTGTTGCCGGCCGCCGGATTGTTGATGTCGGTAATCAGGTAGCGCTCGATCCCTTCACGGATACGGTAGATCGTGTCGCTTCCACCATTACCATAGCCGGCGCCAGGGCCGCCACCCAGATCCAGATTAATGTTGGCAGCTTTTGCGGCTACCCGGTTGAGGGTGTCGAAATCGGTCGGCGACACGCCGCCGATAATCGCGGCGGTAACGGCCGCCTCTACGGCATCTGTTACCTGTCCCAATGCATCCACAGCACCAATCACCTGGAGGGACAGCAACTCATCTCCGCTAATGTAGCCTTCATCAATCAGGTCTTGGACATCGCTCACCGCAGCGGCAATCGTGGACGCCGGGATGTCCTGCCCATCCGCCCGATCGATCATCCAGCCGAGGTAAAAGTAGCTTTCATCAACAGCGCTGGTACCCATATCCGATTGATCGCAGGTGATCCAGACCCAGTTTTCACCGGATTCGGGATTCACAAGAATCCCCGGGTCCGATTCCGACGGACAAATCGTCACGTTCGGGTCCGTCATATACTCCGGATAAATATCGGCAACGCGGGCAAAGAAGGCGTCCCCACCGTTTGTGTCCTTCGGCGGTGCGGCCAGGATGTCCGCGTTGGTGCCACCCGCTTCGCAGTCGTATCCGGGAAATCCCCCGAGTTCGATGAGGGGGAAAACTTCTCCTTCACTTTCGTTGGCGAACATCTTGAAAATCAGCCCGATTTGTTTCAGGTTGTTCTGGCATGACGCCCTTCTGGCCGCCTCGCGCGCACGCGCCAAGGCGGGCAACAGGATTGCCGCCAAAATACCGATGATCGCGATTACCACGAGCAATTCGATCAACGTAAACCCTCGTTTACTCCTCATAACTCTCTTCCCCTTTCCAATCTTAATTATGACTCCGTCATGAACCGCGGTTTTCGCACAATGCGAACACGCACCACGGAAAACACACTGTACAATTCTGCCTACCGTTAGGTAGAGCCGAACAGGCCCTGTATGCGTTTTGCCAGGAAGGAAATCCCCGAAATCCCCCGCATTAACCCCCAATTGCTCGGGCCCGCAACCGAACCTTGCCGAGCACCGCGACATCGTTGTCAATACATAATGTAACAGGGTTCTTGATTTCTGTCAATGGGTAATTCAGGGCAATCGCATTAAAAGTCATACCTGCATGAGGAGTTCCTCGAGGTAGTCGTTGTTCCATGCGGCTTGCTTTCGTTTTCCCTTTACGCCGCGTTTACTGGACTTGTTTCTCTTGACGGTGTTGAGGGCAATCTTGCGGATGGTGTTCATGTTTTCGGCGGCGTGTCCGATTCGTATTCGGGACTGGTCTTCGTTGAAGGCCACGTCGAGCACCCAATGCAGGCTGTTCTCGATGCCCCAGTGGCTTCGGATGCTTTGTGCAATGGTGGCCACATCCTCATCCTTGGCGCTGGTGATGAAGTAGCGGTCTTCGACGGACGTGTCTGCCTTAAGGGTCCGTGTGGCGCGGCACATCACCATGCCACGCAATCCAGGCCATTTGTCGGCCGTGCCCAGACCCGCGATGTCCTGGGTATACCAGTACTGGCGCTGCTCGATGCGCCCGTGCCCCTTGTCCAGCGTCTCGTGGTAGTGGTGCTCCATGTGGGCGAAGCCGTCGGCCATGGCGTGCTTGAATTCCATTTCAACGTCCTCGGCCAGGGTCTCCTGGTTGCCTTTTACGGCCAGCAAGTAGTCGGCGTGGGCGTCGATGATGGTCTTGGCGATCCCGCGCTGACATCCCATCGCGTCGATGGTGACCAGACAGCCCTTCAGGTCCAACTGGCGTACGAGTTCGGGAATGGCGGTGATCTCGTTGGACTTCTCGTCCACCGTAACCTGCCCCAAGGCCAAGGAAGATTCGCGTGCCCACGCGCTCACTACATGGATGGCCTTCTTTCCCCTGCCCTGGTCATGGGAACGCCGGGCCGTCTTGCCGTCGATGGCTACTAGGCCCCGGACCCGCCCCTGAATGGCTTTCACCCACTCCCGGAAGGCTTCCTCGAATTGGTCGGGGTCCAGCAAGCTGAAGACCCGGCCAAAGGTGTCGTGAGAGGGGATACCATTGGGGAGCTTGAGGAAGGTGCGCAGCCAATCCTGCTTGGCGTGGCCGAAGTCGGCGATCTCCGTCCAGCTATCGGCGCCGGCGATGGCGGCACAGACGGCGATGGCCATGATGTCGAGCAAGCTATGCTGCTTCTTGCGGTCCAAGCGGGGGTCCTCGACGCGCCCGAAACACGAAATGAATACGCTGCCATTTTCCGTCATTGGGTTCAATCTCCCTCGTGGTTTGGTTTCCGGGGAGAGGATATGTTTTCAGATAGTTATATATCAAACTACTATTACTTCGCAGATCGATCCCTCCTGGGAATTCAAGCGGAATACACGGGGTCACGGACGCGGAGGCGTAGCTAGCGGCGCAGAACTTTTAATGCGATTGCCCTAATGGGTAATTAAAGGCAAAGCCGAACTCATTTCTTGCTTGGCGGGTAATCGGCCTCGGCGGGCATTCGGCGCGTAATCTGATTCGAAAGTGGCGCAGGAGACTTTCCGGTATTGAACCGCGAAGCCACGCGGTGCCTAGCGGGCGGGAATCCTGGATTCTCCGCTCCAGCCAGCGAAATTCCTTGACAACGTTGTCGGGAGTAGGGTAATTAGTAGGGGTAGGGTAACGTGGCCACGGGGCATGCACCGATCCGCGTAGGCTGAAGTTTAAGGGGGCGCATCCGAAAAGACGAACGCGAGTCATTGGCAGGCGTCGAAGCTGCGAGCCTTGCCTCCGAAGTCCCATAACGAATCCTGGGTGAACGTGGAATGACGAAGCAAGTAGACTATGTAGACAAGAGGGACCGGGTGTCTTTCATATGGACCATGCAAGAAATCGCCCGGGAAGTTGGGGTATCTACCAAGACCGTGAGCCGGGTTGTGAACGGAGAACCCGGCGTGCGCGAGTCAACCCGGTCCCGGGTGTCCGAGTTTATCGAGCGCGTCGGATACCACCCTCACGTCGGTGCGCGCAGTATGCGCAGTCAGTACCGGGATTGCATCGGGTGCACCATTCCGGCTCCCATGAGTGACGTGCCGGTCCACGAAGATTTCTTTATTCGGCTCTTTTCACACTTGTATCGCGTTTTCGGGTCTCGCGGGAAGTACATCTGTTTCGATCTGAACCCCTACTTTGGCTCCTCCAATGGGGATTACGCCCGGGGATTGTTCGAGGGACGGTTTGCCGGTTGCGTACTCTGTGGTCCGTTAAGTCCCGACGACACTGCCATCCACCGGATTCATGGCTCGGGACTTCCCTATCTCGCGTTTGGACGTCTCGATAGCTTGCCCGAGTGCAGTAGCGCCGCCGTGGATTACGAAGCGGCGATGCGCTTATCGGTTTCCCATCTGATCGGGCGAGGCCATAAGCGGATCGGCGTGCTCAAGGGGTTTCATGGATATCAGCCCGGCGAGGAGCGCCGCCGAGGGTTTATCCGGGCGCACGCCGATGCCGGGGTGAAGGCCGACGAATCGCTTCTCGCGGACGTGTCGTTCGCTGCCAACATTCTCACCGGCGCGGTGCACCGGCTGCTCCTGGACCCCACCGTGACGGCGTTAATCGATTCCAGCGGCGCCGAAGATGCCGCGAGTATCCGCGAGGGATGCCGCCTCGCGGGCCGCAAACCGGGCGAAAACGTAGAGATCGTCGCGTGGACCTATTCCGAAAAGGCCGCCGTGCTTCCCGAAGCCGTGGCGCACGTGTGGCTTCCCGTTTGGGAGGCCGCCACCGAGGGCCTGGAGCGCCTCGCGGGATGGTTTGATGGCGATGGCGATGGTCCCATTCACGTGTTGTACCCGCCCACGCTTTCCGAGACGTTGACGCTTCATCAGGTGCTGAAACCGCAGCCGCTCTTTGATGTCAATCCGTAGCGTCTGCGGGAGTCGCCGGTATCGACTCGGAAATATCGTGTCACTGGATCGCTGATCGATCCGTAGTCCCGCTGTGATGCCAAGGCGGACCAATCTCGATACGGCAGTCTGCGTCTCGAATTCGCCGAGCTTTGAATCGCGAGCGCGTCTTTTTCCCGATTTCGGTTCCGATCGTCGTGATTCCGCGCTTTGCTCTATGCTAGACTCGGGTTTCAGTTGCGGTGAGGGTAAACGTACCATGGATTATTCGCATCTCGTCCTCGAGTTTTCCGGCCATCATGCCACAATTACCTTGAGCCGGCCCAAGGTCAACGCATTGTCATCGGAGTTGATCGCGGAAGTTGGGCGAGCCCTGGATACCAGCGAATCGTACAGCGGTGTTCGGGCCATCGTCATTACCGGCGGCGAGGGCAAGTTCTTTTGCGGCGGGGCGGATATCCCGGCGCTGAAGGAGTCGCTGGACAACCCGTTTGGCCCGGGATCGCCGTTGCCCGCGGGGATTGAGCTGATGGAGCGAATCGAGTCGAGCGCAATCCCCGTTATCGCCGCCATCAACGGTTTTGCGCTTGGCGGCGGTTGCGAGTTGGCGATGGCTTGTCATGTGCGGATCGCTTCGGATGCCGCCGTCTTCGGGCAACCCGAGATCAATCTGGGCATCGTTCCCGGCTGGGGCGGGTGTCATCGATTGCCCCGGCTGATTGGTGAATCCCGAGCCGTCGAGTGGCTGTTGACGGGGCGAATGGTCAACGCGCAGGAAGCGTTGGAATCGGGATTGATCGCGAAAGTCGTTCCGGGAGAACAGCTTCCGGAAGCGGCTTCGGAAATGGCGGAAATGTTAGCGGCGAAGCCGCCGGTCGCGGTGAAGGCGATTCTGCGTGCCGTGCATGAACGGGCAAGTCATCCGGAGGCCGGCAAATCCCTGGAAGCGGAAGCCTTTGCCGAATGCGCCGCCAGCGTGGATGCTCGTGAAGGTATCGCGGCGTTTCTGGAGAAACGCGCGCCGCAGTTCCAGGGGAAATGACTTGCGTTTCGTATTAGTCCCGCTGATCACATTGATCGTCGTCTGCGACGCCGGCGCGTTTGAAGCGGGCGCCGCGAAGGTGGAAATCACGCCCCCTCTTGGCACCCCTCTGAACGGCTACTACGACCGATTGGGCCGAGGCGCCGCCGATGTGCACGATCCGGTTTGGGTGCGCTGTCTTTACATCAGCGACGGCGAAACTGCCGTCTTCCTGTTGAATGCCGATCTGTGCATCATCAACCGGGAACTGCACGACCGGGTTCTGGAACTTGCGCCGGAGATCGTGCCGCCCGAAAACATCATCATGACCGCGACGCACACGCACAGCGCGCAAGGGGCTATGAACCATGAGTTGCTCGCACGGTCAATCACCGGGCGGTACATGCCGGAGATTTTGGAGTCCACCGCCCGGCGTTTTGTCGAAGCCATGGGTTCCGCCTACGACAAGCGTATGCGCGCCACGATCGGTTACGGCACGACGAAGCAGGAAGGTCTCACCGAAAACCGTCAGATTCCGGACGGGCCGGTCGACGAACAGGTTGGCGTGATTCGGGTGGAAGATTCCGACGGAAACGCCATTGCCATTATCGGCAACCTCGCGGCACATCCTACAACCGTCGGGGGCGACGACAAGTTTTCCGTGTCGGCGGATTATCCCGGGTACTTCTACGATGAAGTCGAGCGCCAGGCGGAGCCGGGGTGCGTCGCCATGTTCTTGAACGGCGCCGAAGGCAACCAACGCCCTGCGAACCCGAAAAACCTTTCGGGATGGGCGCGCACCGAATCCGTCGGTAAAACGCTGGCCGCACTGGTGCTCGAAGCCTCGGAAAAGATTGCGTGCAAGGAGGCCAAGCTCCACGTCGGGTATGCGACGCCCGCGCTGCCGCCCACAATTGCCAGCGCGTTCATGCCGGAGCAAACCATCCTCCAGACGCTGGAAATCGACAATCTCCTGCTCACCTTTTTCCCGGGTGAACCGTGTGTCGAAATCGGACTTGAATTGCGGCGCCAAGCGCGCAGCCGCGGATACGGCAATCAGTTCACGGTCGGACTCGCGAACGACCACCTCCTGTATTTTGTGCCGGAGGAACTCTACGGAACGCTCACCTACGAGTGCGGCATGAACATGTACGGACCTCGAATCGATCGCTGGTTCTACGATCGATTCGCGGAACTTATGACCAAGGGAGACCTTGCCGAGCCGCCGGCTGCGCCCGAACCGGCCAAAATCGAAGCGATCGACGGCGCCGAGCAGCTTCGATTGAAGGGCGATGCCTATGCGCAGGGTTATGCGCGCGGCGGGGCTTTTGGCGAGGCAATTCAGTCCGCTTACGACGATTACGTCGTTGCCCGCTGCACGTCCGGCGAGTGGATTCCGAGCACTGGTCTCTGGTCGTGGGCGCCGCCGTTCTTTGACCAGACGCCTCTCGCGCTCCCGAGGCTGGCAATCGGCGCACGACCGATGCTGGCCGGACTTGCGCCCGAGCGGCTCAAAGAGATCGAGGGCATTGCCGACGGCACAGGGCTCCCCTTCGATGCCATCTGGCTTACGCAGTGCGCGCCGACGTACGCCGCCCGAACCGATGTGACTACCCTGTACCGTTCGCCGTTCTGCACCATGGTCGCCGCCGTGGGCGATAAGGCCGGCGCCGACGATTGTGTGGTCGGGCGGAATTTCGATTGGTCCGAGCCGGAGTCCCCGGTGGTACTGGACACGTATCCCCAGGGCGGCCGGCACTTCATTGCGATTGGATTTCCGTGGAGCGCGGGCGTCTTCACCGGGATGAATGACGCCGGTGTCGTCGTTTCGGTCGAGCGCGTGGAAAATCGGGGAGAACCGTCGCTGGACGTGCCGCCCATCGAATTCCTCGTTCGGGACGTGCTTGAGACGGCCGCCGACCCAGCTTCCGCGATAGAGATGCTAAAGGCCAACGCGAAAACCAGTGGATACCACGTGCTTGTTGCCGGGCCTTCGGGAGTGGAATCCCGAGTGCTGGAATTGGGAAGCACCGTGGTCGTGCGTGAACCGGTAGACGGGGTTCTCCTGGGCATCGATCCCGCTTCCGGCGCGGGTGACGAAGACGCGGTAGCCCGCTACCAGCGCATCGCGGAACTTGTTTCGACGGAACGCATCGTTTCCGCGGACGAAATGGGCGCTTTTCTGCAGGATCGCGCGGCCGGCCGGTCCGGGCAGGCCACCATACGCAACGAATGGACAAGGTATAGTGTTGTCTTTGAACCCAAATCCCGAAAACTGCTCGTCGCCGTACTCGACGGTTTGGCGGGCGAGGCGCAGTACCGCGCCCTCTCGCTCGTCGGGGGGAACGCGCCATGAGCGACACCGTACGCAATTACACCGGTCAGGCAGGATCCCTTCGTTCCAGTGGGCGACGCCGGAGTGGTCGCCACGTTATCCGCAGAATCGTCTTGCCGTTGCTCGTTCTGTTAGTCCTCGCGGGATGGTGGGTGACGCGCGATACCTATGAATTTACGGACTGCATACCGGGAGGCCAGCGATTCACGATGGTTCTCGCCGAACCGTTGCAGGCGCGGGATCGAATCGTGCAGTCGCGCGTGTGGCAAGCGATACCCGCGTCGTGGACCGGCCCGGTGCGGCCCGACACGCTATCATCGGATCTGGGGTTGCCGGAATGGGTTCTGAACAACATCGTTCACCAGCGCGTCATTTTAACGGGCAATCGCGTAGATGAGTCCCCGGATATCGTCGCGCTGACCCGTATGACGCGCATAGGAACCATCCTCGAACGGTTCCACGGTTGGTTTTCGGGAGTGGAAGACGACTACGCCGGTGGACTTCGACTGCGGTCGATTCCCGAGCAGGATTTGTATTACGCCGTGCGGGGTAGAATTCTGGTGGCCAGCCCGTCGCGAAGTGCGTTGATACGAGCCCTCACCCTTACCGGAGCGGACACGTTACGGCCGGAGAAATTCGACGAACTCGTCCAAGCCGGCAACGAGGACCTTCGCGGCACGTGGACCACCCTGGCGGGATCTCCACTCGCGGACACCTTCGAATCGATCGCTTTCGCGGTTCGCATCGATGCGGACTCCGCCAAGGCGAAATGCCGGGGACGTCTCCGGCCGGACGCCGCCAATCGGCTGGCCGCGGTTGTGAACGAGGCACGACCGGTTACGCTCGAGCAACCTCCCCCGGGGATGATCGAGTTGTCTGCCAACTTGGGTCGACCGATTCGGGACATGTGGGGGAGCCTTGGCGAGATCGCGGGGGTGTCGTGGTTGTCCGATGCCCAATGGAAAGCCTGGGAAGAGGGCGATCCCGACCGACCGCCGGGGATCGCGCAGTTCATTACGAACTTGCTGGGTGAAGCGGGACCGGGTATCCGGTTGTCACTCACCGGTGTCGACGTAAACGAGATGGTCCCGATGCCGCTGCTCGCGGGTACGGTGGATGCGGACCCCAATCGAATCGAAAAGGATTTTGAATCGATTCCGCCGGCGCCGGATTCGGTCAAGCCGTGGGATTCTGTTCCCCGGTACGAAGCGGACGAACGGTTGGCGTACGTGCCGATGATTGGCGGGCCATCACTCGAACCCGCCGCTACGTTCTATCACGACGCGTTGCTGGTCAGTAGCAGCCGAAAGGTCGCCGAGGCCATCCTGGCAACAAACGAGCCGGAACAGGATTTGTCCGAACCGGGGAATCTGTTTATCCGGGTTCATCCCGCTCCGTTGGTCGAAGCGATTACGGAATCGGGCCGTTTGTTGGCCGAATTCAACGGACTTCGCGGGTATACCGGCGATTCCTTCGAAGATGCAGCGGCCCAATGGAAGGCGTCTGCGTCGGTCGTCAAGGAAGTCTCGGCCCTGGCGTCCATTGACGAAGGGGCGATCGATCTGGAATTGCGCGTCGTTTGCGGCGACGCCAGCTAAAAGCGCAAGAGTGCCCGGTCCTGGTATACTGGGGCGCGCAGGGCCCCATCACGGGGCACGCAGGGCCCCATCACGGGGCACGCAGGGCCCCATCACGGGGCACGCAGGGCCCCATCACGGAAGAGTTGTGAAGGGGGATTGACATCCCCGAACTGGAACCGTTTCAGGACGACCTATGACCGAGGAATTACAAGGGGCCTCCGGCAATCCGGAGGGTTCCGTTGAAGCCGAGTTTATCGTTGACGAAGCGACAGACGAAGTCCTTCGGTTGCACCTCGACAAGTTCGAGGGGCCGCTGGAGGTGCTTCTCTATCTCATTAAATCACAGGAAATCGATATCCTCGATATTCCCATCGTGACGATTACGGAGCAGTACCTCCGTTTTCTCGAACTGATGCACGAAGAGAATCTGGACGTTACCGGCGATTTCCTCGTCATGGCGGCGACCCTCATTCAGATCAAGTCCCGCATGCTGCTTCCCGCCGACGTTGAAACGGATGAGGAAGAAGAGTTCGACGAGGAAGACCCGCGGTTGGAGTTGGTGGATAAGCTGCTCGAGTACCGGCGATACCGGGAAGTGACCGAGCGGTTGAAGTTTTTGGAACAGGAGCGGCAGCGTTGGTTTGCCCGGGAAGTGAAGCCTGTCTTTGAAAAGCCCTCCGAGGAGGAAGAAGAACTCCTGGAGGTCACACTCCACGATCTCGTACAGGCCTTTCGCGGGGTGTTGCGGTTCTTTACCGACGATCTGGTCCACACCATCGAAGGTGAAGGCGCGTCCGTCGACGAGAAGATCGAATACATCGAGGATCGACTCGCCCGCGAAGGCAGCGTGGCCTGGACGGAGATCTTCAAGGACTGTCGCAGCCGCATGGAGTTGGTGTGTTGTTTCCTCGCCATCCTCGAGATGTGCCGAATGGGCCGGCTCCGCGCGCATCAACACCATGCGTTTGAGGAAATCCGGCTGTTCCCGCCCGCCGAGCAGTTGGAGGCCGCTGCGGAGAACGCTTCTGCGTGAAGTGGCCCTGGACCAAACGCGAACGCAAGCCGCTGGGACGGCGCGGAGAGGATCTCGCCGCTCGTCATCTCAAACGTTCCGGCTACCGTATCCTCGAACGAAACGTGGTCTTGGGCCGGTATGAAATCGACATCATCGCCCGGGAAGGCGATACCGTTGCTTTCGTGGAAGTGAAGACCCGCGTCACCGACAGCTTTGCCGATCCCGAAGCCAACGTAACTCCCGATAAGCAGCGCCGCATTCGTCAAGCCGCGCACCGTTATATGGACGCGCAAGACGACCCCAACATGTATTATCGTTTCGACATCGTCTCCGTTCTCATTCCGGACGACGGACCGCCGACGGTTACGTTGCACCGCGATGCGTTTGCAGACAGTCGCTGACCGAATCTATGCGATGATCGCGACCGGCACTTTTTTGAACGCCGGGGTGCGCGACGCGGGATCGTGCGTGCGCGGCACGAGCACATTCGCCTCGGGGTAGTACATGGCCACGTTGCCGGGACGGATCTCCAATTCGCGTACAAGCACGTTGCTCAGCGCTCCTGCGGACGTACGTACCGTCACCGGCTGATCGAGTTGCAGGCCGAGCCGTTCGCGGTCGGACGGGTGCATCATGATGACGTCGCGCCGATCCTGGCCGCGATAGACGTCTTCCTCTTCGTACACCACCGTGTTGAATTGTCCTTCCGAACGCAGCGTCATCAGCGTGAGACCGCTTTCCACTCGTGCGGGTGGCAACGACAGGGCGTGGAACTGCGCCTTGCCGGACGGCGTTTTGAACTTCGGGCTCATGGAACGTGCGGCCGCCGATCTGAAATTCCTGTTTGTGGCCGGCCACGTGTTCGATGGCCTCGTACCCGGGGATGATCTTGGCGATGACGGCGCGGATGCCGTCGTGTTCTTCCATCGCGTGCCAATCGATTGGGCCATCCTTGTCGAAGAGCTTCTGTGCCAGGGCGGCGACGATTTCGACCTCGCTCCGCGGACCCTCGTACCGCGCGGGGCCGCCGTCGCTCAGGCGGACGTAGTTGAACATGGACTCCTGCGTCGTGGATTGGCGCTCCTCGTCCCGCGCGAGGACGGGCAGGATGATGGTTTCTTTGCCGAGTCCCATGGCGTGGCCGGTATTCAATGTTGTGCTCAGATACACGACGAGGTCGATCTTGCTCAACGCTTCTCGCGCGAAATCCGCATCCGGATTCGCACCATAAAGGTTCCCTCCCACGCAGAAGGCGAACCGGACTCCACCTTCCGCCGCGCGCTCCATACTCGCTAACGTGTCGAGTCCTGGAGTCGTCGGTGCGGTGAATCCGAAATTCTCCTCAAGGCGTTTTAACACCGCGGTCTTCAACTTCGGCGTGACCCCCATCGAACCGATACCTTGCACATTGCTGTGCCCGCGAATGGGAAGCAGTCCCGCGTTGGGTTTACCCACCATGCCGCGCATCATCGCGAGATTCGCCAGCATCTGTACGTTCTGTACGCCGTGCTCGTGATGGGTGATGCCCATGGCCCAGGCAAAGATGGTGCCCTTCGACTTGGCATACATCTCGATGACGCGCGCCATCGTCTCGCGATCCACACCGGAAGCTTTGACAATGTCCTGCCACGTCAACCCATTCACCCAATCGCGGAACGCTTCCCAGTGTTCGCAATGTCCTTGAATGAAGTCGTGATCCAACGTGTATTGCTCGCGATCGAGTAATCCCTTCGCAATGCCCGCGAAGAAGGCAATGTCGGCGCCGATGTGCGGTTGCACGTATACATCGGCAATGGGTGAACCAAACAACATGCTCCGCACCTTCGACGGCACGCGGAAGTTTACAAGGCCCACTTCACGGATGGGGTTGACCACGACCACCTTGCCGCCGCGGGCTTTCATGTTGACGATGGTCGACATGAGCCGCGGATGGTTCGACGCCGGATTCGCGCCCACAAGGAATAGCAGATCGCAGTGCTCAACGTCGTCCAAAACGACGCTGGCCGTGCCGGAGCCGTACACGCTCGCGAGGCCGACCCCGGACGCTTGGTGGCAGTAGTACGAGCAGTTGTTCACGTTGTTCGTGCCGTACTGCCGCGCAAACAATTGGAGCAGAAAACCGGCCTCGTTCGACGAACGGCCGCTGAAGTAGAAGAAGGAGTCATCGGGCCGGTGGTCTTCAGCTTCTCCGCGATGCGGTCCAAGCGCGGCGTCCCACGAGATCGGCCGGTAATGCGTGGCGCCCGGCTCTGCCGTCACGGGTTCGACAAGGCGTCCAGAGGCTTCCATTTCACGGGAACTGAACCCTTGGAGGTCGGCGAGGCTGACGGTGCGGAAGAAGTCCTCGCGCACGCGGCCTTGCATATCCGCCACCATGGCCTGAATAGATTTCTTGCAGACCTCCGGGAAATGGCCGCGCTCGTTCACCATGCCGCCCAGTTGACCGCCCATGCCCAGCGCACAGGTCTTGCACGCATTCTTGCTACGCAACGCCGTGAACAACGCGAGGAATCCGCCGGCCTGCCGCGCCTTCCGCAACGTATAGAGAATCGACGGCCAGCCACCGCCGGATTTGGGTTTGGGGCGCGCAGAACAGGAATCGGACATGGTGGTTCTCCAGGAACGGAATTCGGACGAATTGCTTGCTTCGCAACCTTGCAGGATCATTATCGCGCCGTCGCGCGGAGTTGGCAAGTGTGGGACCCCGGACGGACACGGACCGGCACGGACGGACTCGGACGGACTCGGACCGGCACGGACGGATTGCAGTACGGGCAGGTATGGACGAACATGGACCTAGATGGACCCGCCTTGGTTGGAGAGCTGTGGTGTGGTGGAGGTTGGCTCGGTGGATTGAGACTCGAAGTGGCCGGTGGGTGGGCCGGTGTATGTGGACTCGGCGTGGGCTCGGAGGGGAGAGCCGATGGGGAAGGCTTTGGGAGGCGTTCGGGGCCTTCCAAAAAGTGTTTACCCTACGAAGTTGCCTCGGTCCCCTTCGTCTTTTCTTTTCTGATACTGCTTGACCCCCTCGCACAATCCCACCATAATTCGTCCCATGGAGTCTGCACAGATCGGCGAACCGGCTACCACTGATCCATTCGGGCGCGTATTACCCACAACCTCATCCTGCCCACAATTCTCTTCGCGGCCCTGGGTGCGATGACTTGGGCGGTACGGGGTTGTTCCGGGTTGGCGGGTCGTCGGGCTGCATTTTTGCGGGGGTCACGTGGGGCGCCGCGTGGTGGTTTATCGCGCGCGATCCGAGTGGCACGCAGTCGCGCCGGTATACGTCCGGCTGGATTATCCTGGCGATGACGTTCGGTATCGGCATGGCCGGCGCGCGGGGGTGGATGCAGTGGTCCAGCTTTTTTGAGGGACATCTGCAAACCAACTCTGCGGAAGGCGAGTTCGTTCCTATCTCGCGCGCTTATGGGTTCCTCTGGCTCTTCATCGCGGGGGTGCCGTGGGCCGGTATCGGGGCGTGTATGCTCGCGTGGTGTGGTTCCGCACGACGCACGACGATTTGGCACTGGATACTGCGCATCGGTTGCGGAGTTGGTGGCGCTTGGCTAGCCGTTACGCTTTTCAACCATCTGCCGCAAGTGTTCCTT
>CAVUWV010000036.1:0-397812 GCA_963745075.1 Candidatus Hydrogenedentota bacterium
CGGTCATTCTGTGCGCCAACGGATTCTGGAGGGGCCGTGGGTTGCGTTCGCGGTCAAAGGATGGCACGATGCTCCCCAGTAGGTTTGAACCAAGCAACCAACCAACGAGAGTATTTGACTCATGATTACAACCGACGCGCGAACCGAAATCTTGAAACGCGGCAAAACTTCTCTGGCCTGGGAAGGCGAACCCTTGCTGGGCGGCACCTACGGCGAGGAGGAGATCGAGGCGGCGGTGGCCGCCATGCGCGATTCCATAACACCGAGCAAGGGATTTGGGTTCTCAGCGCCGCCGATTCCAGACTTTGAAAAGGCGTTCGCCGAATACTGCGGCACGAAACACGCCGTGACGTTGAACAGCGCGGGTCCCGGCCTCGACATGTCGATGCGATACCTCTAACCTCCAACCCGGCGATGAAGTCATCGTGCCCGCCGTAAACTTCGTCGCTTCACCCTTGGCGGTGATGGGCGCGGGAGGCCAGATCGTCTGGGGCGAAGTGGACCCCGATGACGTTGCAACTCGACCCCAACGACGTCGAGAAGCGCATCACGCCGCGCACCCGCGCGATCTTTCCCGTACACATGAACGGCCTTGCCGCGCCTATGGACGACTATTTCGAGATCGCCAAACGTCACCCTCATGTAAAGCATGGTCCCCTCGCCGTCATCGGCGACGCGGCCCGCGCCTGCGGCGGCTCATATAAGGGCGAGAAGATCGGCAAGGCCGGTCTCATGACCGTGTTCTCCTTCCACACCATGAAAAACATGTGTACCCTTGGCGAAGGCGGCATGGTCACCACCGACGAAGACGACGTCGCCGCGTTTTGCCGGTCCTCCCGGTTTTACGGAATGGATACGGACGTCTGGGGCACGTCGAATGTGATGACCAAAGTCCAGGCCGCCGTGGGCCTCGTGCAGTTGAGCAAGCTCGACGGATTTATCGCGTCGCGCCGCCGCCTGGCCAAACGCCGCGACGAGCTGCTCGACGGCATCGACGAAATTACATTACCCTGCGAGCCTGAGGACTGCGAACACAGCTACTACCTGTACACCATCCTCGTGAAAAAGGACTGGCAGGGCGAGAAGCGTGACCAGATCATGAAGATGCTCGACGAGGATCACAACATCAAATGCGTCGTGGCCAACCCGCCCGTCTACGAGAAGCGTAAGCTTCTCGCCGACCACACCAAAGGCCAGCGTCTGCCGCTTTCCGAAGAACTCGGCCGCCGCCTCTTCTGCGTCCCCATCCACCCCGCCATGAGCGACGACGACAACGAATACATCTGCGCCGCGCTGATCGACATCATCGATAGGCTGCGGTAAGACCGGTGAATTTAGACGCGAAAGGCGCCTCCAGCTTTTGGCCGGAGGCGCCTTTCGCGGTTTCACGCGTATATCCTGGAAAACCTGTCTCTACTGCATTCGGACGCTTTCGCTAGGTTGATCGGGGGTTGAGTGCAGTTTCGGCAGGGTAATGGTAAAGACACCATCTTTGTAGTTGGTGATCATTTTGTCGTCATCGACGGGTTCGGGCAAGTTCATGCTGCGTTCGAACTGGCCCACGACCCGTTCCTGGCGCAAGACTTTGCCGTCCTTCTTCTGTGCCTGCGTATCGGTTCGCGTGCCGCTGACGGTTAAGGTCTGTCCTTCCAGCTTGACCTTGATGTCATGCGCGCTGGAACCCGGGACGTCGATTTTCACAATGTACCGGTCCGGTTCTTCAGTGAGGTCGAAGCTCGGGCTGAACGTTGCCTCGCCGGCGATCTTTCCAAACTGCGGACTGTCCTGGAACCGTCCAAAGGCTTGGTTAAACATCTGGTCCATCTGAGCCCGCATGCGACTCATTTCCTGGAACGGATCCCAAGTCTTCGGATTGAACGGCTGCACGAATGGGTCCGGCGTACCCGGTGACAGGGTACCGGGTTGAGACGCGCTCGACTGGGACTGGTTGGCGTTGGCCTGTCCGGTGTCGTTCGGCCGCGGGATCTCAATCCAGCCTTCGTCGTTGCTCTGGGCGGCCACGGCTTTGTTTAGCTCTTTGTGCATCTGCCACATATATCCGCCCTGGATCGCGATTGCCACGACCACGGCACCCAACACGACAAACAGCCACCGCGAGCGTTTCGGGCGTGCAGTTTCGGGTGGTTTGTTTTCCGGTTCACTCATGGGGCTTCACCTCCTTCACCACGAACGGTCACATGAGTGGATAGCCTCGAATCAGCTATAGCCATGGAAGGAGCAACGGCTATGCCAAGTATCGGACACGAAAGACCCAAGCTTACGCCATTTCTAATCCTCAGTGCACGAGTAGCTTACGCCATAAAAACGCCAATCGCCCCGCCCAGGCACGTTACCACGATTCCGCAAATGAGGCAGGCCATACCGCAAATCGGAAATGGGGGTCCGGCTTGCGGTCCGTTCCGTATTGGCGCATGAGCGTTTGCCTCCTCTATTCCGTCGGTGCTTCGATATACCCGCAGTACCGGCCCATCCAGTAGGGGAGCAGCCAAAAGACGCCGCTGCTTTCAAGGGTGCCGTCGGGGTCGGAGAAGTCGCCCGAAATGACGGCCCAGGGGTTCTTGTCCCACCGCATGACACCGCGTTCGCTCGCAGGTAGCATGCGGCTGGTCTGGAGGGGCTCCTGCATGGGACTGCGGACGAGGTCAATGTCGTCGCGAAAGGAGTTGTCGATCTCCCACTGGATAAGGTCGAGGGGCTGATCGCGAAGAAACTCGACGCTTTCGTTTAGATGAAAGTCCTCACCGCCGAGCAAGCCGAAGGTGAAATTGAACCACGGGTCTTGATCGTTGTCGACCATGCGGTAGGACCACGTAATGCCTTCCAGGTACAGGGCGCGAAGTTCGGGATCGGTTTCGTACCGCATGAGCGCAGGCGCACACTCCATCAGGATCCCATCGTCGATGTGACTCCACTCGGAGCGGTTGGGCGCTTTCGGACGCCGCGCGATCTCCTTGAAGTTGTACGTGTCCAGCCACTTCTTGTAGAGCCGCTGATATTTTGAATCGCCAGTCATGTGATAGGTCAGTTTGAGGAACGAGAGCATCTCAAAGACGTTGATCTTGCCCTCGACCCACCAGTCCGGATCGTTGTGCAACACCTCGGGCGTCCAGACGCCCCAGCGCGTATGCTTGCCGTCGAACGGATCGGTAAGCGTGAAGTTGTGGCGGATGACGTGGTCCACAATCTTCTGCACGTGTTTTGAGACGCGCTCTTTCTGCGCATCGTTCGCGGCGTATTCATAGTAGAAGAAGTATCCCGCCATGTGCCCCACGATCTCATCCGAACTGGTGTCGCCTTTCCAGTACCACTTCCCGTCCGACGATGTGCGCCACCGTTTCTCGACGGGTTTCCACCGGGGATCTTGAACGAGATGGTCGGCGATCTCTTCTTCCGTGAACGCCTGATTCATGTCGGCCATGGACTCCCACGTCGTCGGCACCACCGTGCGCGCAAAGAAGCCGTCCGATTCCGTAACCGTCTGCAAGAATTCGAGCGCCTCGTAGGCATGGTCGGCGTTGGCCTTGGCCCGCGGATCGTCGGTGACCGCATAGCGAAGCGATTCGGTCGCGAGATACAGGCTTGTATATTCGCCATCGTTGTCATCGTCCATGGGTTCCCAGGTGCTGCGGTCATCAGGGTCCGGATACCGGCACTTTTCGACGAAGCCCGGCGGGCGCACGTGACGCTCTTCGAGGCGTTTGCGGAAATACTCCGACTTGTCCGCGAGCGTCATGGTGCGGCGTTTGATGGCGCTCACGCCTTTGTTCGTCCCGATCCAGGCCGTGCCCTCGCTGTCGAAGGCGATGGACCGCACGTCGTCGCTCAGGAGCCAGCGGCGGCTGTGCCGGAGCGACCAGTTGCTCCCGTTATTGCGCGCGATCCATTCCGGCGAAACGTTGTAACGGGAGACGCCCTTCGTCGTGCCGGCCCAGAGCGTATCGTCCGGGGCGAAGGACATACAGGTCACGTTCCACCAGGGGAGACCGTCTTTGCCGATGATCTGGTCGACGCAGACGTCATTCTCCAACACGCTGATGCCGCCCCAACTGCCAACCCAGAGCCGGCCGTCCGGGGCGAACGCGATCCCGTTTACGGCGGCCGAGTACAACTCGTTGGGTTGAAAGAATCGCCGCAGGCCTGCATCGCTCAACTTGTACAACCCCATGTAGGTCGCGATCCACAGGTTGCCGTCCGGCCCGGTGGTCACATCGCGAAGGTTGCGTGACCAGTTGCCCGTTAACACAGTCCACGTGCCGTCCTTCAACGTCCAGGATCCGTTGGGTCCCATCGCAACGACACCGTCCGGGCCCGGACCCACGATGGACACGGGGCCCTTCACCACTGGCTGTTTGACCGCGATGCCATTTGTGACGGCATACAGTCCATCCCACGCCGCGACCCAAACCACCGGCTCCGCCGCTGTGGTGTCCACGTACGCGTCATACGTCTTGCTGTCCGTTACGCCTTCCTGACGAGACCATGTCCCGTCGCGCAACACCCACAGGCCTCCCCCCGTCGCCGCCCAAACCGCGTCCGACGGATCTACCGCAACCGCCCGCACATCATCGCCCGCCCCACCCGGTTGGATGGGGTACGGCTCGTGATACTCCTGGATGAACGGTGTATCAGGGACGGGCGTGATGGCGTGGGCGAATAAAGCGACGTGGAGGGATAAGGGCAAGACAAGAAGTAAGCGAATGGTCTGCACTTGGGGTTCGCCTTCAGGGATTACGAGCATACGTAAGCAGCGGGCATTATACTGGCCGAACTGAACTTGGAGAAATGCGACGTGCGGAATCCAGAATCGCGTCAGATGTTGCGTTCACGACACCAGAACGGTGCCAATCATTCTGTTGACAACCTGTAGCCTACAGGCTACAATTGGATTGTGATCGAGTTGCGGAAGACGGACGTTTACGCCAAATGGCTGGATGGGTTGCGCGATATCCGCGCGCGGGCCCGAATATTGGTCAGGGTAGAGCGCTTGGTAGCGGGTAACCCAGGTGACGTGAAGCCGGTCGGTGAAGGCATTTCGGAGTTGCGTATTGACTACGGGCCGGGGTATCGCGTGTATTTCACGAGACGCGGACAGGAATTGATCATTCTATTGGCTGGTGGAGAAAAGAGTACGCAATCGCGAGATATCAGAACCGCGGCGCAGTTGGCGCGCAACCTATAGGAACATTGCATGGCTAAGACTAAGACGACCCGGTACGACGTTGCCGAACACCTTCGTACACCGGAAGACATGGCAGCATATCTTGAGGCCAGTATCGATGAAGCGGATGGAGATGCTGCATTTGTTGCCAAGGCACTGGGCGACATTGCCCGCGCAAAGGGTATGTCCCAAGTGGCACGCGATACGGGTCTGTCCCGTGAAAGTCTGTACAAAGCACTTTCCGGAGAGCGTACGCCTGGTTTTGACACTATTCTCAAGGTGGTTGCGGCGTTGGGCCTGAAACTGCACGCGGAAGCCGACAGTGTGAAGGAGTCCGTATAGGATTCCTGCTAACGCCGAGACCACCGGCAATTGGCGGGACGTTCACGAGGCAGCAATATGAAGATTCTGCAACTTCCAATCACGACGTTCGTCGAATATATCCTCGCGGCGATGTTCACATTCCTGTATATTTTCGGCTCCACAGCACCCAAGCACGAAGAGATCCTTGGGCTCGTGTTCTTCACTGTCTTTCTAAGCATTGGCGCTTTGTTCGTCTCCCTCACTGCCCCCCACCCGATTTTAAGCCCCCATAGTCTTCGCGGCATTGTGCTTTCTTGGTTGGGCTGGATGCTGTTGGATGCTTCACCGGGAGTACGGATATGCCGTGACGGACATTCCGGCGTTCTGGTACGGAATCCACGCTGCAGCGGCCGCGTATTTCGCTCTCCTGGGAATCAACGTTCTTCTGGCAGGCTTGTTCCAACGGGCGCTGCGGGGACGACCACCCGAATTAAGGAACCTTCCCGCTGCGACGGAACAATTGCTGCGTAAGGGTCTTCGCGATACCTACGACGTATAAGACTACTCGCCTGGCGTGCAGGCCAGGCGCTACGAGCACCATGCAAGCCAATAGACCGGTTCTCCCACATTGGCGAAGACAAGGACCTACGGTTGCGCCTCGTGACGTGAAGATGGGGGCGTTCAACGCAAGACCTTCCGTGCTGTTTCTCGCTTGGCGGCGATATGAATGTGGAGAACTCCTGTCCTCAATCCTCGCACTTGTGCGTCTTGATGGGTGAAAGGAACAATTAACACCCATGCAATGGAAATCGCTCTTAACCGACCGTCAGATTGTCGCGCGAGTCTTGGCCGGGCGCACGAACGACTTCGAAATCCTCGTTCAACGGCATTTGCCTATGGCGCAGGCAGTTGCGTACGCGCAGCTTGGACAGCGGCCCGATGCCGAAGACGTGGTGCAGGAAGGTTTTGTAAAGGCGTACACCGGCCTGGATGGACTCCAGCAGCCAGAACGCTTTCGATCTTGGCTCGCCACCATCGTTCGCAATCTTGCCATGACCGTTTTGCGAAAGGAAGCGCGGGACGCAAAGGCGTCGCCCGCACTCGCCCAAACGGAAACGCCACATCCAGCCGCTGAAATCGAGCGGCGCGATCTACTTTCCGTGCTCGAAGGCGAAATCAACCAGTTGGATGAGCCGTACCGTGAAGTGCTGTTGATGCATTACTTCAGCGGGATGAAGGTACGTGAAGTGGCCGATGCGCTCGACATTTCCAAGGAAGTGGCCGCCAAGCGACTGCAGCGGGGCCGACATGCTTTGAGCGAGCGTGTGCTTGGCGTATTGGATACGGCCGCCACCGCAGAGCAGCCCAATCGGAGCGCGCGAACGAAGACGATCATGGGGCTCGTGGCCGCGACGCCAGAGGCGTGGCGAAGCGCCGCAGCCGGCGCCGGTGTGGCGACCGCAGTTACTTCTTTCGGCCTGAAGACGGCCATTGTCTTGGTTGTCCTGGCATCGACGATCACTGGTGTGTACCTGCTCCACCGCTCCAACCCGGTCGCTCTGTCCGAACCGGTAGTACCAAGCACGGAGCCTGGTACTCAATCCGCGCCGAGTATTCCATCGGATCAGGGGACACTATCCGCTATTTCGGTTGCCCCTTCATCATCGCAAAAGGAAGCCAACGCGCGTCCGACGGGAATCGGCGTTATCTCAGGCGCAGTGCTGCAACCGGACGGAGCACCTGTTGATGGTGCTTCGATTCGTGTCGAAATCGTGGACTGGTCCGATTCTGGAGGGAATCCGGTTCACTACCGGTATGAAAACGCCGCCGATGCGAACGGCCGATTCCGCATCGAGAACCTTCCGTTGGAGCGCGCCTGGATCACCGCCGGCGTTCCGGGACGGTTAGCCGGGGTGCGCGTCGTCGGGCTTACGGATGATTTTCCGGAATGGTTTGTCTGGCTTGAAACGGAACCGGCGGCCCGGATTGCTGGACGAGTCGTTGACCGATCGGGACAGCCCGTCGCCGAGGCGAGGGTAACGCCATGCGCGTGGAACAGCGATGATCTTTCCGGGTGGAATGAACAAGCATTGGAAACCCCTGAAACGTCGGACGCGAATGGGCGGTTTGCCTTTGAATTGCTGAGGCCCGGCACGTGGGCCTTCGAAGTTACCGCGCCGGAATACGCGCCATGCATCAGTGACCAGATTCCAGCCGGAACGACTGACGCCGAAATCGTTTTAGCTTCCGGCGGTTCACTCAGTGGCATGGCCGTTGCAGCGGACTCGGACCAGCCCGTTGCCGACGGAACTGTGCGTCTATACCCGGCGGATCGCTTTCTCAATAAAGTTCGCGCGGAAATAGCGGCGGATGGAACGTTCCGATTTGACCACCTTACCCCGGGGAAATACGCATTGACATACGTTGGCGCCACGGATGCGACCCCCGGCACTGGGTACTACCTGTCGGAAAGACTGGCTCCAGTCGATGTCCGTGGTGAGCGGGACACCCCTTTTCAGCAGTTGATTCTGGAACCCGGGGCCGCCGTTTCGGGCGTTGTCACGGGAGCGGACGGTTTGCCTTGTTCCGATTGCACGGTTGCTGGATCAAAGGACAATCACTCCACGAAGGTTCAGACGGACAAGAATGGCCGATACCGCATTGCGGGGCTCGCGCCGGGCGATTGCGTTGTAACCGTATATCCGCGATATCCCGCTTCCGAACAGAGCGTGGTGCTTGAAGCAGGTAAGTCACGCGAAAACCTGGACTTTCAGTATCCCCAAGGGGTGGCAACAATTACCGGTGTTGTGACCGACAACGGTGGAAGCCCATTGCCCGGGGTCGAGGTCACCGCTCTGGACCAGTATTGGAGCTGGGATTTGGCCAAAGCGACCACTGGCAACGACGGTACCTTCCGCATCGAAAATGTACCACCGTCCGACATGCTGTGGTTGCGCGCGAAGAAGCCTGGATGGGTCGGGCAAGATATCATGACGCGCTTGACGGAGCGAGGGATTGACGGTGTCACCATGACCATGGCGCAGCCGGCGACGATCCTCGGCAAGGTGGTGGACGACGCAGGCATGCCTGTCGAGAATGTGACGATGTGGCATCGCGGCGTGGACATCAGCGTCTATACCGCGACGTCCTCGAAAACAACAAAAGGCGGCCGCTTCGCCTTCGCTGGACTCGTTCCCGGCGACTATCGTCTTCTCGCCGAACCGGAGGGCTCGGCTGAAGTGGAATTGGGGCACGTCCAGGTCAAACCGGGAGAAGTGCGGGATGATGTGACGCTCGTTCTTCCGGCGACCTCAGGTTTGGAAATTGCCGGAACAGTTGTCGACGCGAGCCACAATCCGATTGCCGGGGCGTTCCTGAACATCTACTCTCTCACTGGATCCCACGACACACTCCATACGAGAACCGACCGCTTTGGTCGTTTTGTATTTGCCGGGCTCCAGGAAAGCGCCTATCGGTTACTCGCCTGGAGATACGGGTATGGCACCACGGAATTGAAGCAAGTTGAGGCGGGCCAGCAGGATTTAGAAGTACAACTGGTCGTCACCGGCTCGATTGAAGGAAGGGTTCTCTCAACAGGATCGGCCGATCCCGTGACGAAGTTTTACGTGAATGCACTCGACGGCGACCGAACGATGATAGGAACGGATGACAAGCGGCAGGCGACACTTGTATCGAATGATTCGGGTGCATACTCCTTGACGAACGTTGACGCGGGCACCCATACCGTCGCGGCTTGGGCCGAAGGATTCGCACCGGCCTATCAACAAGTAGAAGTCTTGCCAGGGCAGACGGTCCAAAACGTGGTCTTGTGGCTTGCACCTGAACGTCCCCCCGGTCACCATGACGCAATCAGGACTACGATTCGCGGCCGGGTTGTCGACAACGCCGGTAAACCCGTCGAGAACGCGTCACTGTTCCTCGATGATCTACCGTCAGTATCCGAACGGATCGGGCTTACCGTTGCCCGGACCGACGCCGACGGTCAGTTCGTTATTGAAGACGTACCCCAGGACACGCGGCTGATTGTGGCAACCGGGGAAGGCTACGGACCCGGCGGTACTGAGTTCACCGGTTCGTTGTCTGGTCTCACGATTGCGTTGCCTGACGGCGGAACCATCAATGGGACGGTCTGTGAAGACGGGGAGCCGATTGCCGGGGAGTTCGTTGTCGCGAGTTTCAACACACGCGGATACGAAGTTGATGAGAGCGCACACACCGATGTTACCGGAGCGTACACTATTGATGGGATCCCAGAAGGACCGGCGACGGTCTATGTGTGGAGGACTGTCGAAGGAACCCAGCGGAAATATTTCCGCGACGTTGTGGTCAATCCGGGACATCCCGCGACGGCGGATATTGACTTTCGCTCCGGTTCGTCGGCAATCGCCGGAGTATTGCTCGTGGATGGTTCGCCCGTACGTGGCCGATTGCAGATGCAGCTTACAACGAAAGATGGTAGCACGAGTTACGTCGACGCCTTTGCAAACAACCAAGGCGCGTTTCGGTTGGCTCAGCTTCCACCGTCGACGATTCAGGTCGAAGCAACCACGCAGATTGACGATGTGGTCTACAAGGCAAATGAAACGCTCGGTTTGACGGACGGCGAGCTTGTGACCTTAGAGCTAAATCTGGTTCCGTCCACTGAGTAGAAGGTCGCCGGGTGTCTAACGTCTGCGCAGCAATCGTCCGCCGCTCCGGCGTCGTCCGGTCGGTTTCTTTTTACTTTCGCCCGGCGGGGTGTAAAGGGACAAGACGGGCACGGCCTTTTCCCAGGCGGCACGGGGAAGCCGTTTGGCGAGGGCCCGTTCGATGGCCTCGAGAGGGAGGTGCTCGTTGGGAGAGACGAAGGTAATCGCGTCGCCTTCGGCTTCGGCGCGGGCGGTGCGGCCGATGCGGTGAATGTAATCGTCGGCCGTGGGTGGAATGTCGTAGTTGATGACGTGGCTGATGCCTTCCACGTCGAGACCGCGCGCGGCTACATCGGTAGCGACCAGGATGCGATACTTGCCTTTGCGAAACCCATCGAGAGCTTGTTCGCGTTGTTTTTGGGAACGGTCGCCGTGAATAGCCGAAGCTTTGAAACCCTGCTTACGCAACGTCTGCGCGACCCGCTCGGTTCGCTGTTTGGTTCGCAAGAAAACCAAGGCGGAATGGATATCCTGGGACCGCAGGACGTTCGAGCAACAACTCCGACTTGTGCTCGGGCATGACGGTGTACAGTAGTTGCCGTACCGCGTCGACGGGCCGAGAAATAGCCCCGACCGTGACCCGTTCGGGATCGTGCATCATCTCCCGCGTAAGCCGTGAGATTTCATCGGGGAACGTGGCCGAAAACATCATGGTCTGCCGATCGGAAGGCAGTTTGCGGAGAATCTTGCGGATGTCCGGCAGGAATCCCATATCGAGCATGCGATCCGCTTCGTCCAGCACGAGGATCGAGAGGTCGTCAAAACGGATGTTGCCGCGTCCCATGTGATCGAGGAGGCGGCCCGGTGTCGCTACCACCACCGCCCGGCCACGCTTCAACGCGCTGGCTTGGCGCTCCAGACTGACGCCACCGTACACGGCCACACTGCGGATCTGGAGGGGCCGCCCCACTTCCTCCACCACCTTTTCCACTTGAACGGCCAATTCCCGAGTGGGCACCAACACGAGCATCATGTTCCGGCGCAGTTTCTCGTGAGCTAGCCGCGTCAAGCTGGGCAGCGTGAAGGCGAGCGTCTTGCCGGTGCCCGTCTGTGCGACGCCGATGACGTCGCGGCCCGTAACCGCGATGGGAATGGACTGTTCCTGGATGGGCGTCGGCGTGGTGATATTCGATTCGTGTAAGACCCGCAGGCACCGCGGGTCGAGTTCGAACGCGTCAAAAGGCATTTTCGTGGAATCCTCCCAGTGCAGATGGCGGTTTTCCATCACCGGGATCGTCGCGGGTCGAGAACGCGTGTTTCGTATCGTTCAGGTAAGATGCGGGCGATGTACCCGAAACGCTGTCTCGGCAAGGTTCCGGTGGGGAAGGCGGTTCGACACGGCCAACCGGTAGGAGCCAACTTGCACGTCGTAGTATAGATCAGATGAGGCGGCGTATCACAACGTCTGCTTCTGGATGCGATCGACAGTCCCAACCGGCCTCTACGGCCACACGATCGCCTCAGGGTCCACATTCAACCAATGGCACGCGTCCTCAAGGCTTCGAAAGACCCGCATCCGGTGGGGAAGCTGGTCCCCTCCCAGCAGTTCAAACATGCGGCCCAAACTGAAATAATAGTCCGTCGAGACCACCGCGGCCAGCTTGGGTTTGCCTTGCGTTACCACGTGCGACCGGACGAGGCCGATGTGCGCCTGGACATCACGCGGGTCCAACTCCGATTTCGCGTTGCGCCGGTCCATCAAGACGTTCAGACTCGGCTGCTCGGCTTGAAACGACCCGCACTCGCGGATGAGCTGCTCCTCCTCGTCCAACGTCAATGTGCCTTCCACGACGACCAGCAGTAGCTTCCCTTCCGACTGCAATTGGAAACTGTAGCCCATGGCATCACCCTCGATTCGTCGCGTCGCGTTGGGCCGAAGGTTATCCCGCCGATTGGTTGTGTCGATGGCGATGTCGTCAACCACCTACGTGTGGA
Source organism: Candidatus Hydrogenedentota bacterium (assembly GCA_963745075.1). Lineage (GTDB taxonomy): Bacteria > Hydrogenedentota > Hydrogenedentia > Hydrogenedentales > SLHB01 > JAHDWY01. Next base: position 12,127 of record CAVUWV010000036.1, read on the forward strand.
CTTCGCCTCGGATTGTCCTTGCGCACGTCGCACGTCGATCGAGTCACCGTCATCCTGAACAGCGCTTAATTCAGTATAACGCAAAATCGCGTCGATGACGGGATGAACCGACCTCGGCTACGGCGAAGGGCAGGGTCAGACCGCGGCTTGCGTAGCAGGGACCTGGCGGCGTAAGACTTCCTTGGCGACCTTCGCGTGCGTGGCGGGCAAGCTCAGAATACCGACCAAGTCCGTGCCGTCGGACCCGTTGACCACGGGCAGGCGATCCACTTTGAGGTCTTGCATCTTCGCGATGGCTTCGCCCAGTTGCAGGTCCGGCGACACACAGTCGTCCGCCGGGGTGGTTACATCGCCGACGATAAGCCACTCCCAAGACGCCTGGTCGGCCAGGACCTCCTTCAAGTCGCTCAAGGACAACATGCCTTTCAACCGATCGTGGGCATCGACGACGGGAATGGCAACCTCGTCGTACAACGCGAAGGCGGTCATGGCCTGACGCAACGATGCGCTTTCCAGAAGGCGGTGCGGGATGGTGCTCATGCCGTCGCGCACGGTCATGCTGTTGATGACGTCTTCCTCGGTAACATCCCGGCCCGTCTCGTCCGCCATTTTGATCGCCAGCTTGACGAGGGGTGGTCCGAGAATTTGGACAATCATAGTCGTACTTGTGACGACGCCGATGACGACGTCGCCCAGCGACAGCCCTTTCGCGATTTCGATGTGCGACAAGTGTTCGCTCGCCATGATGGCTAACCCGATGGCCACTCCGCCTTGCGCGAGCAGACCGTAGCCCATGTGTTTTTGCAGGGCTGCATCAGCGCCCGTGGCGCGCGCGGCGACGTAAGTGCCGATGAATTTGCCCGCGCTGCGGCCAATGACGTAGACGAGCACAACGCCCCACATCCAAACCGGCATGGCGCCGATGGATAAGCGCGCGCCGACAAAGACAAAAAACAGCACGTAGATCGGCACAGAGAAACTGCGAATCAGTTTGAAGAGATCCTGGCTGCGTTTGGGCGCGAGGTTGACGAGTGAGAATCCCATCATCATCGTAGCGAGGATGACGTCCATCCCGGAGGCGGCCGCGATGCTGATGACCAGGAGAATCAGACCGAGGGCGAAGGTGAGGGTCCGGTCGGTCTGGTGCCGCCACCGCAGGATGTACGTCAGGATGAGGGCAAACACGAAGCCGAGCGCCAGGCGAACCGAAAATCTCGATGGACACTTTGCTCAAGTGATGCGCCAACGACGTAGCCTGGTTCGCGAAGATCTCGGACAGGCTGGTTCCGATGCCGTAGAGCGTCATGGCCAAGGCGTCATCCAACGCTACGATAGCGATGAGCGCCGTGGTCAGGACGCCCCGCGACCGGTACTCCCACAATACGCTAATCGTGGAAGCGGGATCGGTGGCCGAGGCGATGGCCGCGAAGACGACGCCGGCGGCGAGCGCCGACCGGATATCGTGCAGCGCGTAGTACATGACAGCCGTGGAAAGAACGCCGACCAATGCGAATGCGGTCAGCCCTTCGCCAAACAGGATGGCCATAAACTGGCCGGCGTATTTCTTGAAGGTGCTGACGAGCAATTCGCCGCCCACCTGAAAACCGATGATACCGAGAGCAAAGAGGTTAAAAGCCTGGAGTTTCTCGATGTCGCCTTGCGACACCAACTTCAGGCCCGTTTGTCCGATGAGAATGCCGATGATCAGGTATCCCACCACTTGGGGAATGCGAATGCGTTGAAACAGCCACCCCCCCATCATGCCGCCGAAGATTCCTACACCGAATATGAACAGTACACCAAGACTAACCACGGCCTCACTCATCCTTCCTGGGTAAGCACTTCAAACAACGATTCGGGCGTCGAAACCTCCAGCAGCGACTTGCGGAAGGACTCGTCCTTAATCCGGCGACTGATGCCGGAAAGAAGCCGCAGGTATTCGCCGTGCTGCTTTTCGCCCGCGGCGATGAGGAATACGACGTGCACGGGCTGCGCATCGAGCGTTTCATAATCGGCAATGCCATCCCTGGAGACGCCGACCGCCATGACGATGTCCGTCACCGAGGACAGCCGCACGTGGGGAATGGCCACGCCGAGTCCGATCCCCGTGCTCATAAGCGCTTCCCGATGGAATACGGCGTCGGTCAGGGCTTCCGGCTTCTTTACTTCCGAGGCCGAGTGCATGCATGCGATGAGTTCCCGCAAGGCTTCCGCTTTGGTTGTGCCTTTTAGGAGGAGGACCCGTTCCGGCCGGATAAACTTCTCCAAGGATAAGGGTGACGTGGTATCCGAGGAATCTCCCTTGCCCAGCCGCTGGTCCACCCACTGCTCCACGTCCTGCCGTTTGAAACGCCAGCTTACGCCCAGTTTCCCGCCGGGGATGTCGCCCTTTTGGGCCCAGTCATAGACCGTTCGCTCCGAAACGCGCAGAAACTGCGCAACTTCCTCGAGCGTCATGATTTCGTGGTCTGCCATGAAGAGTTCCTCACTATGTTCGAGACCCTGAGGTCAATCGGGGTTGGAGTTCGGTAGGCGTCCGGAGGTTCTCTTGCGGTCGGCGCGTGGCGTTGGAGGTTTCGGCCCCTTGGAAAGGTCAGCCGGCACACCACGTCCGGTAAATCACTACCGCAATTCCCCCGTACGTTAAGAAATCCTCCGCTCTCGGATGCATTAGATTCGCAATCCAACGTGCTTAAACATCATATTTAACCTCAGTATGCCATAATATGGTATAGTTTGCAAGAATCTTCATGAATTTTCTAGATTATGGACAATTCTATTCCATTTTACGCCTTTTTAGGAGGATTTAGCTATTTTTGCATGATTTTGGCCTCTTCAGGCTGCCTTAGCTTGGTCATGCAACGTGCTATCAACCCTCGTTACAATATGACGGTTAAGCATAAACAACTAATATGAAACAACTTACCATCACAAAGGCCCTGCGGCGCGGCATCTTCAGCCGATGCGATGCCTGACATGAGAGGCTTGAACAGAGGCACAATGCCCAGTGGGCGTCAGCGGCTCCATCGCAAGGTTTCGTTGCGATTTGGCCGTCTTGCGTCGACTTACAGGTGAATTTGATAATGGCCAACGGCGAGGAACCCGCTATGAGTACCCCCGATTCGATTCTTCTGGAGCAATGGCAGCGGCAACGTGACGCCGACGCCTTTACGGAATTGGTGCAGCGCCATTCGGACATGGTTTTTTCCTGCTGCCGGCGCATGCTGGGCGACCGCATCCTGGCGGAAGACATAACTCAGGAATGTTTTCTGGCGCTTATGCAGAGCGGCGACTCCGTGCGCGTGTCGTTGGGGGCATGGCTCCACACGATGGCGGTCCGGCGGAGCATCGACCGGATCAAAGGCGATGCGCGTCGGCGTAAGCGCGAGACCACATTTGTGGCGGAACAGCCCGCCGCGCCCGTGCCGGATGTATCGCTTGACGAGATCCTATCGCACGTGGACGAGGCAATCGCCGAACTGCCGGATGTCTACCGGGCCGCCGTGGTCGGACGCTTCCTGGAGAATCAGGCCCACACGGATCTGGCGCGTGAACTTGGTGTGGCCGAATCCACAATCCGATATCGCGTCGACATGGGCGTTGAACGGGTTCGGCAAACCCTCCGGCGCAAACGCGTGATGGTGACTGCTGCAGCACTCATTTCGACGCTGTCGCGGGGGGTCGAGGCGGCCCCGGCAACTCTCGTTGCGCGTCTGGGCAAGCTGGCCATGTCGGGTTCGGTTGGCGTACCGGGCGTTACGTTCGGGTCCGCGGCGCTAACCTTGAAAGTTGTGTCCGCGTTCGTAGCGATACTCATGGTCGGAGGAATTGTTTGGTTCGGAATTCAGAATCAGGTACATGAGAAATCAAGTGTATGGAGTCCCGCTCCGGGAGACATATCGGAAAACGCAGATATCACCGAGCCTATCCCTGACGCCGCCCAAGCAGGACCTGCAATTCGGCCCTCGGTCCTTACTGGTGCTGCCGTTCCGACCGTTTCCTCCAGTCAAGACCAGAAACCGTTTTCCATCCGTGGCCGCATTTACGACGCCAAGACGGGGGCGGGTATCGCGGGAGTCCGCGCGAATGTGTACCCGGCGGGCGGTGGCGCGTACGTGGGCCGCAGTGAACTGAGCGATGAAAACGGGCGCTATTTCATTCCTCCAATCGGCGACGGTATGTATTCCGTTAATCTGGGTGAGATTGAGGGCTATCCCGATCCACGAGGTAGCCGGCACATTTCCGTAACGCTCAAGAACGGCAAGCCTGTCACGGGGATCGATTTCCCTCTCGAGCCCGGAATCCCCGTATCTGGCATGGTAATCAACGCCGACGGCGAGCCGGTCGCGGATGCGGAGGTCGCGGCGGCAATTGCCACGACGCCAAACGCCATTCGGACCTCGTCGGATAAGCAGGGGCTATTCAAACTATACATGCCCGAGGTATCGGACCAACTTCGCGTCCAGGCACAAACCAACGATGCGGAGAGTAGTGTCGAAGGTACTTTCCCGCTCGCGGAAGACGGGTTGGAGGGTGTGGTATTGATGCTGGATCGGCCGAAAACGGCATCGTTGAGCGGTGTCGTAATCGACGCGTCGGGCAACGCAATTGCGGGTGCGCAACTCCATCTGGTGCGCAAGGACGGGAGCGTCCTTCACTACGGGACTTCCGGAGAAGCCGAGAAAGATGGGCGCTTCCACATTACCGGTCTTCCCAGCGCGGAATTTGGCGTTGTCGTAACGCCGAAAGGCGTCAACGGCTACAGCACGGCCGAGGAGTATCTGCGCATTCACCCTAAGCCCGGCGAGGCGCTGGAAGGAATCGAGATCGTCTACGGCGAGAAAGAGGGTATGGCAATCTCCGGGCACGTCGTTGACACAAAGGTCAGCCCATCGAACGCGCGCGCGTCGCGTGCTACATGGACCAGGGGATGGAAACCGCCTATACCGGGGCTGACGGCAGCTTTCTGATCACCGGCCTTGAGGACAAATTGTGCTCGCTGTCGGTCGAGCACAATCACTATTCGCGAGGCGGGGGACAGTTCCGCGCGGGCACGACCGATGCCGAGATCGTTCTGAAGGGACGAGGCAGACTTGCCGGTCGCGTGGTGCGGGCCGATTCCGGCGAACCGCTTACGGCGTATACGCTGGCGTACGTCATGGGTGAGGTGCGCGATTATGATGCAATCCTTTTTGGTGGCGGACAATCCATTGAGTCCGCGCGACGGGACTTTTTCCATCGGCGAGACACAAGCGGGCCGGTATTACGGTCGCGGCTTGGGCGCCCGGCTGTGCGCCGGAAGTGCAGTATGTCGACGTGGAAGAAGACAGGGCCACCGACGCGGTGTTTCGCTTGACGGCGGTGCCGCCTTTCACGGGAATGGTGGTGAACGAATCGGGGGTGCCTGTCGCGAATGCGACCGTATACTTTGCGACCGGTGTCTCGATAGATCAGATGGACCGCGCCGCGGCGACGCATTCTGACGCGCAGGGTCGCTTTGTGGTGGATAGTCTGCCGACGGATGCAAAACACCTGTGTGCCTCGGCTCCGGGTTACGGAGTTGGCGTCATAGCGCTTCCCGGCGAAAACACGATTATCTTGCCCAAACCCGCACGTGTGACCGGAATCATCCATATCGAAGGGGTTGCCAAGAGCGATTTGTTCATGAATGTTTACTACCCCGAAGCGCGATGGTTGCCGGGCACTTACCGCAAACCGGAGCCGGATGGCTCTTTTCGATTCGACGGTTTGTCCGAGGGGCTGCTTAACATCAATGTTGTGCCCAATGCTCCGGGCAATCGGAGGTCGGTGACGAAGACGATCAATCTCATGCCCGGCCAGGATGTTCATGTCGATATTATCTTCGATCGTGGCGCCGCGGTCGTGGAAGGTATGTTAACTGTAGACGGCGTACCCCTTGACAAGGGATATCTCGAATTGAGGCGGGAGGTTGGTGACACAACGGGGTCCATGCGCTCAACACTAGGAGCGAATGGCAGTTATCGCTTTGACGAAGTGTGGGCCGGGAATCTCGTGCTTCGCGTAACCCGGATCGATACCTCCAATCCGTACGAGCCGGTCGTGCACGAAGTCGATCTCTCTGTGGCGGACGGGCAGGTATTGCGCCAGGACATCGAGTTACCGCCAATGCCGTGATTCACCGGGGCGGATTCGCCGTCCACGCGCGGATCATTTCGCCGACTTGTTTGAGCGTCTTCACATCGACGTTCCGCAGGCGCCCGGCGTAGTCCGGACCTACGTCGAGGGAAAACAGGTTCCCATATTTGGCAGCGCCGATGTAATCGACGAAGATCTTTTCGGCAGGGAGGCAAAGCGCATCGTGCTTGGGTAGCGAGTAAAACCACTGTGCGCCGCCTTCATGTTCCGGCAGGATAGGATAGGTGAATTCAGCGACGAGATAACCCTTGTACTTACCCTCGCCTTCCTTGTTGTACTTCGATGCATTCACATCTCCAACCGGCCCGGGCTGGCCCCGTTCACGCAGGGCAAGGCGACCGGCAGGTTGACCGTGATTGAACCCGACAAAACAGTTGGGCTGAAACTGGTGGACCCATTCTACAGTCGCTTCGTGATCCAAGCCGCCATCGGACTGTGCGTGGTCCATCCAGAAGAACTCGATGGGGCCGTACTGTGTGCACAACTCTTTCAACTGCGCCTTCTTCATCTCGGGATTCTTCATGTCCGGCCACGTCCAGTCGCCTTCCGAGAAATACAGCGCCAGTTTCAGTCCGTATTTGTCACAGGACTGTCGCAGTTTCGCCAGAACGTCGATTCCAAGGGGACTATTGGTGACCTTCCAGTCGGTGGTCTGCGTGTCCCAGAGACAGAACCCGTCGTGATGCTTGGTGAGAAAAAGGATGTAGTTCATCTCGGCCGCTTTGGCTGCCTCGCACCATTGGTCCGTGTCGCAGCCGGTGGCCTTGAAGAAACTTACGTCTTTTACGCCGCGCGTCCATTCCTCGCCGGAAAAGGTGCTAAAGGACCAGCATATGAACATACCGAAGCGCAGATCGGAGAGTTCCCGGGCGCGTACTTGTGAATCCATCACGTCCGCGCGAGCGGCGACGGCCGGCAAAGATACGGCGACGACAATTCCCACCGACACCATGAATATGCGATGCATCGTGGCGATCCCCCATGGTTGCGCAACAACCATTTCACAATTTGGCCGTCACCCCTAATGAACGCTCTCATGCGATTTGTTCCACCTCGAATCCGGGACGATACTCGTCCTTCAGCATTTTATCCGCATCGTCGTCGCCAACAAAGGTTTCGGTTTTTGGGTCGAAGGTCAGCGAGCGGCCAAGACGATAGCTGATGTTCGCGAGGTGGCAATGGGCCGCAGAAATATGGCCCTGCTCGGCCGTCGCGGGGATATCGGCCTTGTCGCGGCTGCGCACTGCGTTGAGGAACCGGACGTACTGGATGTCCGGCTGCCCTTCTTCCGGGCGTGGGAAATTCGGGAACCTTCTCGATAAGCTGGTTGCTCTGATCGAAGAATTCGACCTTACCCTCCGCGATGTATCCCCAACCGCCGGAGCCGTAGAACAAGTTGCCGATAGTAACCGGCCCTTCCCCGTTCGTCGCACGGCCGCGCACTTCAAACTCCAACATGGTGCCGTCGTCGTAGGTGAACGTTGCGGCCAGCGTATTCGGCGTTTCACCGTCGTCTTTGTACCCGTACCGTCCGCCCGCACCGTAAACCGTGCATGGCAAACCTTTGTGCATTCCCCACACCGCGACATCCATCTGATGCACGCCCTGGTTACCAATGTCGCCGTTCCCGTAGGCCCAGAACCAGTGCCAGTTGTAGTGAATGAACAGGCCGCCCACGCCGTCGTCCACGGCGTGCCAATCGGGGTTGCCAGAGCCCTCCTTGCGGCGCCGATATGGTCGCTCCGGACGCGGTCCCTGCCACATCGAATAGTCGAGAAATTCGGGTGGTTCCGCGGCCTCGCCAAAGCCGATCGCGTCGCGGTTCTTGTAACACAACGCGCGCGCCAGGTAGAGGTCGCCGATAATGCCTTCACGAATGCGTTTGATCGCCCATTGCCACGACGGAATGGATCGATCCTGCGTACCATGCTGGACGATCCGATCGGACTTCGCGGTCAACGCGACAAGTTGCCGGCCCTCCCAAATGTTGTGGGAAATCGGCTTTTCCACGTACACATCCTTCCCCGCTTGAATCGCCCACATGGCCGCGAGCGTGTGCCAATGGTTCGGCGTCGCAATGCTTGCCACGTCCACGTCGGGATCGGCAAACGCGTCGCGCATGTCCGTATAGGTTTTGGGACGTTTGCCGGTGTGCTCTTCGATCTGATCGGCGCGAACGCCCAACACGTGATGATCCACATCACACAACGCCACCACGTCCGATTCTGAACTGGTGAGAAAGTTCCGAATATGATTCCCCCCGCGCCCGTGCACGCCGACACAGCACACGCCAATGCGATCGTTCGCGCCGAATACGGAGGACTGCGTCATGAATCCGGCTGCCACGGCGGCGCCTGCCGAGGTTCCCAGGAATTGTCTACGCGTGAATGGCATTGGTTGTTCTCCCGATGGACGGAATGGACGATATGGACCGTATGGACGAAGGCCTGTTAGCGGCCTGTGAATTTTTGCGGGTTAATTCGATGCAAGTCAGTATAAGAGGCACCCGGCCTTAGCGCAATTCCTTGACCAAGTCCAAGCCGCGAATCCATTTGGCAACGCGCTCGTGGTCTGCGTTGGTGCTGCTGTGGCCTTTGGTCGGAGTCACGCGTAGCGTCACGAGTCCCGCTTGCTGATGTCCGCCCGCGACCGCCGTGATACGACGTGCAAACGCGATAGCATCGTCGGTTCCGACACGGGTATCCTGGCTACCAATCGTGATCCACAACGGCCGATCCGCAAGCGCGTCGGCGACAGTGATCAAGGACAACTGCTGCGCCAAGGCGTTGTCGTCCATACCGTCGAATTCGCGTAATGCGCAGAGATCGGTGACCGGAGAATACGCGGCCACCGCGCGAATGGACGAATTGCCCGCGGCCGCCTGACAAGCCATGTACCCGCCGCGTGACGTGCCCTCGGCGACGAAATGGTTGGGCGCGGCGATTCCTGCATCCACCAGGTACGCCAACACGTCATCCACCCGCGCACGCCAATCGGTCACGATGTTCTCGCCGTGCTCGACACGGTACCGCCAGCCGTCCAATTGAGGTGGTTCGCCGTCGCGTTGCTGGGCTCCGTGACACGGCAGATCCAAGGCAATTACATTCCAGCCCTGCGGATGCAGAATTGCTCCCGTGTGGCCGTAGGGGTCCTTCGTCAACGTCGATTCGGCGTCCATGGCACAGACCAGCAAGGTCGGCGCGGGAATCTTCGCGGCCTGGATTATGGCGAAGTCCGTGCCCTTCGGTGTCGTTCGCATATCGGGTTTAACGGTTTCCGTCGCGGCTTCGTCCGCATGCAGGTACATTGCATACAGACGCGGATTGACCTCTCCGTCGCCGTGCATCGTCACGTGAAAGCGCACGGTCTTGCCGGCAAGTGATGCCAACGCCCTGGACGGCCACGCGACCGGACAATCCAGCCCGTCTTCCGCACCAGCCACGCCGCTGTTCTCGCCCGAGTACTCGGGATAGAAATGAAAGTCCGTGTCGGCAATCTCGACACGCATGCCAGTAACGCCGCCCGCGTTGAGCGCGAGTGCACAGCCGGTCTCCGGCAGGCGAATCGCGGTGGACCAGACCGATCCTTCCGTGTTGTCGCCGACCAACCCCAGCGCACCCCAGCGATCGCGCGGGATCGTGGCCAGCGCCACCTCGGCATAGTAGTCCTCCGCGGGCATGCTGGGTTTCCACCCCACGTTCCGCCAGCGTCCGTGGTAGATGCTCGTCTCGTCGCCCACGTTCAGGATGCCGTTGGCCTGGCACAGGATCGTGTTGTACGCCACCCCGGGAATCGGTGTTGCCGGCGACTCGGTCGAGGACAACCACGTGAACCCTTTCACCGGTTCGCGGAAGGCGACGCCGTCGTTGCTCACGACCAATCCAAAATCGCCGGAGATCTTCGCGAAATCCTGGTTATTGTGCCAGATGCAGTAGAGCCCCACCGCCACGTTGCCGAAACTTGCCGCGCCCACGCCGAGGTGTACCTCGTTGCGTTCCGGACCTTCAGCATAGGGTAACGCAAACGACTCTGCGCCTTCTTGAAGCCAACGATCGAAATCCGTCGAAATCCATGCCGCGCCTTGCCGTCCTCGTTTGCGGCCCGATTCGCCCGGCAAGAAGGTCTGCGCGTTCACAATGTACTTGCCGTTGAACTGATAAAAGGACGCGTGCTCCAGAAACGAATCCAGCGGCGGCTCCTTCGCCGTTGTCCATTGGATACCGTCCGGACTGGTCGCGATGCGCATCGTCGGATACTCATAGGGATCGTATTGCGACCAGAACGCCAGCTTGTAACGCCGCGCAGGATCCGGATCGGTTTCGTCCTTGATGACACACGCATTCGCGGTCAACGCGCTGGGCAAGTCGATTGCGTTGTTGTCCCGGTTGCCTTTGAACAGCAGTTGACCCAGGTTCGGTTTGGTCCAATGAATGCCATCGTCACTTTCCGCGTAACACAACGGACCGGGGATCACCTTGCTCGTCCACCGATCGGCCTGTTTCGTCAGCTCCGGCGGCCAATCGGGGTTGCGCCCGATGTGGCACGGGTAATACCACATCCGGAACTTGCCGTCGTCGTGCAATACGGTTCCGTAAAAGTGCGTGGCGAGATAGTCCGGCGCATCGCGATTGTCGCGGCTCGGTGTCAGCACCGGCTCCGCCCGCACCTCCGGTTTGGTGATGAAATACGCCAGGTTCCGCTTCAGTTGGAGCGACACGTCGTCTATCGCCAGCAATACGGCCTGGCCGTCGACGTGGACGCCGGTCAAAGGAAAGTAGAAACCATCGCCGGCCCTGGCTGTCTCCTGGGCCCCGACTTCGTGCCAAGGTCCGATCGTTCCGGCAACAACTGCAACGAATGCAATTATGAATCGCTTGGAGCAAGTCACCACACGCCACCTCCGCTTTGCAAAACGTGATCAAGGATACACCCGGGACATGCTGCAAAGTCGAATTCACATCCCCCTGCTCCCCCTTCAAAGACAGGACCGACAAAAGTCGCCAAAGGTCCGATTCTTGGAAAGGCGGCCCAAACACGGCAACGACTGGTCGCGTAAGATAGCTTCTGTAAAAAGGGGGTAGACAAAAGAGGCCATCGTTTGCTCCGCCTATGTCAAGAAGTTTCTGTAAAAGAGCCGTGGTGAACACGAAGTTCCGGGTTGCCCGTTGTGACGTCTTGGTTTGTTCACCCCCTCCTCCGGAGGAGCGGTGCGTTGCTAGTACAGTTATGTCACCTTGTTTCGTTTCGTTTGATGGGGGCCTCCGCTCCAGGTGGTCCATGACGAGATACCGCATGCGCTATCGGCTGGAACAACGACTACCTCGAGGAACTCCTCATGCAGGTATGACTTTTAATGCGATTGCCCTGTTCTTACTAGCCGGGCCTGGGTGCGCGAGCTGTGTTATAGTTTCGCGATGATGGAGCAGTTACCAAATCCCCGGGGGGAATACGAATCCCGATTGGCTGCGCGACGGAAGACCGCGAAAGCCCTCGAACGCCGGGCGGACTGGATCGCCAACGGGCGGCTCGTCGTATTCGTGGTGGTCTTTGTCGTGGCGTGGGCAGGTATCTGGGAGAAGGCGGTAAACCCGTGGTGGGCGGCGGTGCCGGTCCTCGGGTTTGTGGCGCTGGTGATTGCCCACGACCGGGCGTTGCGCGCCAAGACCATTGCGAGTGCCGCGGTGACGTTCTACGAGCGTTGCCTCGCGCGGCTGGACCACCGATGGGCGGGCACCGGACTTCCCGGCACGGATCTCGTGCCCGAGGACCATCCCTACGCCGCCGACTTGGACCTGTTCGGGAAGGGCTCGCTGTTCGAGTTGCTCTGCACGGCGCGGACGCGGGCGGGGGAGCGGACGCTTGCGGACTGGCTGCTCGGGCCGGCCGAGCCCGACGAAATCCGGGCCCGACAAGAGGCGCTAAATGAGTTGCGACCCCGGCTGGACTTGCGCGAAGAGCTTGCGTTGCTTGGCACGGACGTGCGACGCGGCGTGTTGCCCGAAGTGGTCGCGCGATGGGGTGCCGCGCCTGCGTTGTTCGCTTCTTCCGCGCCGTTGTGGGTTGCGCACGTGCTTGCAGTCGCAGCGACCGTTTCGCTCTTCAGTTGGGGTGTGCTCGGTTTCGGACCCATTCCGTTCCTGCTGTCCGTGTTCGGCATCTGGGTGTTGAACCGCGTCACCAAATGGCGCGTCAAACAAGTGCTGAAGGACATCGAAGAACCCGGGCGCGAACTGGACGTACTCGGCGAAGTGCTCGCGCGACTGGAACGGGAACCCCTCTCCTGCGAGCGCCTTCGACGCGTCCACGCACTCCTTTCCGAAAAGGGGCGCCCGGCATCGTCGTGCATTCGAAATCTACAGCGGCTACTCACATGGCACGAAGCGCGGGGCAATCAGCTCTTTGCGCCGCTCGCCATCCTGCTGGTGTGGGACGTGCACTTTGCCTATGCCTTCGAGCGGTGGCGGTTGACCTATGGCAAGCAGGTGTCACGTTGGCTCGACGCGGTGGGGGACTTGGAAGCGCTCGTGGCTTTGGCCGCGTACGCGTACGAGTATCCCCACGACCCGTTCCCGGAGATCGTCGAGGATGGTCCCCGTTTCGAGGGCGAACAGGTGGGCCATCCCCTGCTGCCGTCGGCGACCTGCGTTCCCAACGACGTGATCTTCGGAGACGCGTTGCGGCTCCTGGTCGTGAGTGGCTCGAACATGTCCGGCAAGAGCACGATGCTGCGCACCGTGGGCATCAACACGGTGCTGGCCCTCGCGGGCGCGCCGGTCCGGGCGAAACAATTGCGCGTGTCTCCCATGACCATCGGCGCGACGTTGCGGATTCAGGATTCGATTCAGGCCGGCAGTTCCCGGTTCTACGCTGAGATCAGCAAGATCCGGCAGCTCGTCGATTTAACCGAGGGACCGTTGCCGCTCCTGTTTCTGCTCGACGAAATCCTTCACGGGACGAATTCGCACGACCGCAAAATCGGCGCGGACGCCATTGTGCGCGGCCTCCTTGATGCGGGCGCGGCAGGATTGGTCACAACGCACGATCTCGCTCTCGCCAAGACGGCCGACGACCTTGGTAACCGTGCGGCGAACGTCCACTTCGAGGATCAGTTGGAAGACGGGAAGCTGGTCTTCGACTACCGGATGCGTTCGGGCGTGGTGCGGAAGAGTAACGCGCTTGAACTTATGCGCGCAGTGGGGTTGAAGGTGTGAGGTCACGCCCGCGACAAAACGCAGTCGGTTACGATTACGACGCACGATAACGATTACGAGCAAGAAGGTAAAAGATACTCCCGATCTTGATGGGGCTGTCTACGGAACGTCCTTCCCCGAGATACCGCCGACGGTGAGATTCGGATTGGGCAACCCGTCGTTGGCGGTATTGAGTTTCGTCGAGTCCAGGTACTCCACGTGGCCATCGGCAAATAGATACAGGCGTTTCCCGCCTATGCCGAACCAGCCCTGATCCGTCGAGAACGCGGCATGGTTGGCGTACCACTCGCCCACGAGGATCTTCTGCGTGGGATGCCGCACGGAAACCGAGCGTTGCGGGATGGTCGGCAGGGCGGACAGGTAGTTGTCCGTGATGTCGTCCATGGAGTCGATTTGTTCCGGCGAATGGTAAAACGCCATGGAGTAGGCGTAGGACGTGCTTCCGTATTGCGTCACGGACCGGGGATCCGACGGGCACCAGAAGACACCGGGATTGTCTTCGTTCCCAGGGATATATTCGGTCAATTTTGTGCGCCAGCCGCGCCCCATCCAGAGCCAGTAGTAGGGAGACAGGCTGACGGGGTCGTCCGCCGCAGGGTACGTGTCATAGTTTTCGAGCAGGTAGAGCTGGAAGGCGATCCCGATCTGTCGCAGGTTGTTCGTGCAGGAGGCCCGTTGAGCGCTTTCCCGCGCGCGGGACAGAACGGGCAACAGCAACGCCGCCAGCAGTGAGATGATGCCGACGGACACCAGCAGTTCGATCAATGTAAACCCAACGCGTTTATGCATGACGAGAGTATGTAATTCCGAGAAAGATTGCAGCACCAGAAACTGTAGAAATTGCACCGGAAAGACCGCCACCCGGCAGGTGGGCAGCATTCTAGTGATTCGAGACGGTAAAGGCAAACTGGAGCGGGACTCAGCGTTCTCAAAGGTAGGGATAGAAACCAAGACGTGCTAACCAGGAGGTCGGGTTTTCCTTTCTGCCTACGAATGCCCGATTGGTTGGTGGAACAGGCCCACCCGAAGCGGACCTAAGGCAAGGCCTCTCCCGAAATGCGCGGGTACTTTCCTTCCGAAAAGACTCTCGAAGGCGGGTAAGCAAACCCGCCCTCCTCCTACGTACCGTTCGATCGTGGGGTTCGAGCGCGAAGGCCTTCTTCGTTCATGCGGAGGCTTGCCGGCGCTGGAGACTCATTCATCGTCGGCGTCCATGTCTGGCGTCGTGTCATCGGTTTGTCCTGCCGCGACGGGTCTTCCGTACACCTCGACTTCCACGTAGTGGTTGCGGTCATCGGTGGTATTGCCGTTGGAATAGAGGCGGATGTAGCGCGCGCGGACGCCTTTGGCATCAATGAGCCGGCCTTCGTAGGTTTCGATGTATTCGTGGTCCTTGCCGGGTCCGAATCCCAAGGTGTCGTCGTAATCGTTATTGAACAGGAGATGCGATTCCGAACCGAAACCCGGTTCGTCAGACACCATGGCTGCAACGTCGAAATACACGCGTTCACTCGCGTGCCAATGCCAGATAACGACGGCATAGATCTCCGATTCTTGACCGAGGTCAAGCTGAATCCACTGCTTTCCAGAACGTACTTCGACCACGTGTTCCTGCTGATACCCCTTCTCGCCGTCGGTGACCATAGCCAGCGATCCGTACACGGGGTCGGGATCGCTGCTGGTCACCGGTTTGTCGAGCGCGAGATTCGTTGCGCCGGCGGGAGCCAGGAAGGGTTCGCGTAGTTTTGAGCGCGGCGTCTCCAGATTCTCGCTGAAGTAATCCAACGGGGTCCCCCCGAAATGCTGTTTGGGCAACTCAATCGGAAGCGGCTGCAAATCTGTGTTGGGATTTGTAACGCGCACGCGGAACTGACTGCCGTCCGACCCGCCTCCCGACGCACCCGCCAACGTCGGACGGTCGGGTTTCGCTTCGGGCTCGTGCACGAATTCGCCAGTGGGTGGGGGTTTCGGAACTTGACCGGCGGGTGTAGGCCCGGTTGCGGATAAAGCCGGGTTCGGCGGAGCGGACGGTGTCGCCGGATCGGGTGCCGCAACAATGGCCGGCGAATCGTCGGGCGTTGCAAGAAACGGGGACACTACGAGAAATCCCGCATAGAGCATCGCGCACACCGATACGCCCAGTACGACAAACTTCAATGTAACCGCGCCCGTGAGCGCTGCGACGCCGCCCGCCGCGGGTACGCCCGACACGGCCATCTTGCCCACCGATGACACGAGACGTGCCGGCGCGGCTTCGGCCAGGTTTTCGGTCAGAGCGGTGGCGAGGGCTGCTACGGCAATAGACAAGCCCTTCTTGCGCAGCGACTCGCGAATGGCCTCGACCCCTTTGCCGACGCGATAGGTCACGGTCTGGCGCGATACGCCGAGTTGTTCGGCGATGACGGCGTGACTCTCCCCGGCCATAAAATGCGCGACGACGGCTTCTTGGATTTCGGCCGGCAACTCAGCCACGGATTCATCCACGAGGGTCTCGATCTCGCGCCATTGTGCGATGGTTTCCGTGGGTTGGGCGGCCATGTAGCGGCGCTCGCGTTCTCGACGCCGGGCGGCGGCCTTCGCACGGTCCCGGGCCTTATTCACCGCCACACGGTGCAGCCAAGCGCCGAGATTCGTGCTAGGCGGCACGCGCGTCTGCGCAAGCGTCAGGAAGCATTCCTGAGCGGCGTCTTCCGCATCCGCCCCGTCCCCCAGAATACGGCGGCACGCGCCATACACGACGCCCGCATATCGCCCTGCCAGATCCGCAAAGGCTTCCGCATCGCGTTCGCGCGTCCAGCGATCGAGCAATGTCCAGTCGTTTGTAGCCAACGCCGGGTCCTCGTGGTGAGTGCCGATTCTATTGTACACGTCATTAGACCGGATACATCTCAAGCTTTTACGTAACCATACGTGCTCGGCAAACCAATGCCGGATCGAGTACGAGCACGAGACCGAGTACGCGTACGTATGCGTGGCAAGGGCGTCGGGACGGTTTCGACGCGTTATCCTTTCCCGGCGGCTATTCCGTACACTTCGACTTCGACGTAGTGATTCAAGTCATCGATGGCGTTGCCGTTGGAATAGAGCCGAACGTAGCGTCCGCGGACGTCTTTCGCGTCGATAAGCCGCCCCTCGTAGGACTCGAAGTATTCCAGGTTTGTGCCCACGCCCAGGCCGGACGAATTGTCGAAGTCGTTGTTGAAAAGCGTATGGACCCCCGTGCGAAATCCCGGATCGAGGGCGGCCTTTACGACGACATCGAAGTAAACGTTGTCCCGATTGTGCTGGTGCCACACGACCACGGCACAGATTTCCATTTCCTTTCCGAGATCGATTTGCACCCACTGCAAGCCCGAGGCAAGTTCCACGCAGTGCTCGGGCTGGTAGCTCTTCGCGCCGTCGGTGATCTGCGAAAGCTTGCCGTAATTCGGGCTGGAGCAACTGCTGGTGACGGGCTTGTTCATTGCGAGATTGGCCGCCCCGGCCGGCGCCAGAAACGGCGGGCGGGGAACGTAGCTCTTTTCTTCGAGATGATCGGAGGAGTAGTCCGAGGGGGTACCGCCAAAATAGGGGTCCGGGAGTTCGATCGGCAGCGGAGCTCTTTCGGCGGGGGTGTTGTCGGCCGAAGCCAGGGCGTGCCCCGCCACAATTGTCAGGGTCGCGAGCAGCGCGATGAGCGCGAACCCGGAATATCCGATTGCCCAGAATCTATTGTCAGCGCACCGTTTCGTGCAGCTCATCAGAAATCACCTCGTGCTAACGTAGGCGTTCTTCCACACTTTAGACGACACTGAGAGCGTTTTGGCCAAAAGCGTGGAAAAGGATCCGGCCGGTATCCGTCAATCCCAAGCATTGCCTTGCACGAAACACGCATGCCCCCTATAGTTATTGCACGGACTTTGCGCACCGGACCGCCCCGTACTCGGCATTTTCGGGGCAACCAGGGAGAGGGGAGCGATCATGCGTAGGGTGGTGCTGGCTCTGATTCTTGCGGGGTGTTGCGGACTGGCGGGCGCGGCGGCCCCCTGGTGGGACGCGTCCTGGGGATACCGCATTCGCGTCGACGTGGATGCGTCCAGTCTCGATTCCGACCTCGTCGATTTCCCCGTCAGCCTGCGGCTCGATCCGTCGCTGGCCATCCACGAACATGCCGCCCGGGACGGCCGCGATCTTCGCGCGATCGATCCCCAGGGGTACGCCCTCGACTACGAAATCGTTCGGTGGGATACCGACGTACAGGAAATGCACCTTCGCGTCCCGCGCATCGCGGCCCATGCTCCGAGGCAGCATTTCTATCTCTATTACGGCAATCCGAAAGCCATCGCGCAGCGCGGGGGCACCGTGTGGGGCGACGCATACCGCGCCGTGCTGCACCTCGCGGGCAACGAGTCCGACGCCACGCACAACGATACGAAAGTTGCCCTGGAAGGCAAGGTAGGTTTCGGCAAAACGGCCCAGTTTTCCGAGGAACCGGGATACCTGCGTCTTGATGCGGATGCTTTGAAAGGCATCGGCGACGCCCTGACCATCACGGTGCGGTTCCGCGTACAGGAAGGACCCGCGCAGCAAACCCTTGTTTCGGGTAATCGCTCCGAAGGCCCGGAGGAGTGGTTCAATTTCGGTCTTCACGTGCCGAGTGTCATGCACACCAACGCGACGAGTCACGGCCAGCGGGCGCCGGAACTCAACGTTCAGAGCATCGACACGGACCACTGGCACGCGGCCGCCGTGGTCTACAACAGCGCGAACCATACGCGGACCATCTGCGTGGACGGCGCGATCCTGGAACGCGATTCCGCACTGCCGGGACCGCTGGCGGTCGATGAGATTCGCATCGGCCGCGGGTTGCTCCATTTCGATCCATGGCAGTTCCACGGCGAAATCGACGAAGTGCGGATCGCCGACGTTGCCCGGTCGGACGCCTGGATTCGCGCGGAAACCGGGACCCTCGGCGAACGGGACATGATCATGGTACTCGGGCCGCCGCAAGCCTATGGCGAACCCGATCCGCCGCCCGGCGGTTTCCGCCTGCTCGAGCCGGCAGATGGATTTCAAACCCGAAACCGCGAAGGCGTGACGCTGAAATGGTCGCCATCGGCCGCGGCGGAATCGTATCAGGTCGACTTGTATGGAAGCGCCGACGCGAAGGAACCGGTGCAAACCATTAACACGGGCGGTGCCACGACGTGGTTCTTGAACCGCGCCGATATGCCGACTTCGTTATGGTGGACGGTGACGGCTCGTAGCGCCGCAGGGGAAGTTCCAGCCGGTGTGCGCCGCGCGCTGACGTTTTACGACTGGGATCAACCCATGCAGAAGCCGGAGGACGCGGTCGTGCCGGTGCTCAACCCGGTTCACGACGCGCAATACGATCTGAAAGGCTATCTGCGCAAGCGGATTGACAATTCGATTCAGCGCTACCTGCTCGAGACGCCGGAGTCGAGTCCGGCGATCCTCCAGGTGTTTCGCGATCGCGACAAGACGCCCGTGCGCGACCCGCTCGTGCCGTGGGCGGGCGAGTTCGCGGGCAAATACCTGACCTGCGCGCAACTCACCTGGCGGCTCACGCGCGATCCAGAATTGAAGGAGACCATCGACACGTTTGTCCACGATCTCATCGAGTGTCAGGCGGACAACGGCTACCTCGGACCCTTCCCGAAATCGTCGCGACTCACCGGCGGCAACTGGGACATCTGGGGCCATTACCACTGCATGCTCGGGTTGATGTTCTACTACGAAGACACCGGCTACAAACCCGCGCTGGATGCCTGCGAAAAGGCCGCCGATCTTGCTGTTCGAGACCTTCGGTCCGGGCGGGCCGGTGTTGACGAACGACGGTGCGGGCGGCCAGATGAACATGGCGGTGTGCCACGCCTTGGTGTTGCTGTACAAGAAGACCGGTGTGCCGCGTTACCTCGATCTCGCGAAGTACATCGTTCACGACGCGTGGAATGAACCGGGCGCGGGCCGTTACCTCGAATCGGCTCTGGACGGACTTCCCGTGCCCGAGTTTCCGCAGCACCGGTGGGAGGCGATTCACGACTGGCAGGCTCTCGCCGAGTTGTACTGGCTGACGGGTGACGAGCAGTATCAGAAAGCCTTCGAGCACATCTGGCACAGCGCCGTGAAAGGCGACCGTCACAATACCGGCGGCATGACCTCCGGCGAAGGGTTTACCGGATCGCCGTACAACCCCGGCGCTATCGAGACTTGCTGCACCGTGGCGTGGATTGCGATGTCCGTGGACATGCTGCGCATGACCGGGGATTCGACGGTGGCCGATGAGATTGAGTGGAGCACGTTCAATAGCGCACTCGGCGCGATCCCGTACAGCGGCCGGGCCTGCGCGTACAACGTGCCCATGGACGGCACCCGCACCTTCGGCGTGGAGTTGCCGTGGCAGTCGCCAAAGGCCGGACCCGACCTCAACTGCTGCGCGGTTAACGCGAATCGTCCCCTCGGGATGATCAGCCAGTGGGCTTTGATGCAGCATGTTGACGGGCTGGCGTTGAACTTCTACGGTCCGGGCACGCTTGCGGCGGCGCTGCCGTCGGGCAATCGCGTCACGTTTACGGAAGACACTGACTACCCGCGCAACGGGCGTGTGCATATCGCGGTCGTAACCAACCAGTTGGAGACCTTCACATTGCGCCTCCGCATTCCGCGTTGGTCGAAGAACACGGAAGTGTCCGTGAATGGCGAACCGGTAAAGGACGTTACGCCAGGAACCTATCTCACGCTCAGCCGCGAATGGAAAACCGGCGATCAGATCGAGCTGTCTCTGGATTTCACGCCGCGATACTGGGTGGGCGGAGAAGCTTACGACGGCAAGCTTTGCGTATACCGTGGCCCGCTGCTCTACGCCTACGACGCGCGTTACAACAACGTCAATCCCGGCGCGCTACCGGCGGTGGACTGGAAATCGCTCGTATTCACGCCCGAAACCTGGGACGGTCCCATCGAGCCGTGGAGCCTCATGTCCATTCCTATGTCGGATGGTACGACGCTTCGCGTTTGCGATGTTTCCAGCGCCGGCCAGACCGGCAACCAGTACGTGACGTGGTTGAAATACGAAGGTGCCGCACCGGAGTCGATCTACCCGTGAGACGCGTAATGGATTTCGATGCGAAAGTGGACCAAACGTTTGTATGGACACCTTTTGGAGTGCGGCCGCTTGCGGCTGCTTTTCTTCGAGTAGGCTTGCCTGCGAGTTCATACCGACCACTGACTAGAACTTCACGTGGTACGACGATTCAGATTGAGAGCATTGGGGTTGTCAGAATAAGCCCAAGAATAGCGGCCACGCCGAGGCGTGGCCGCGCTCCAAAGGAGCGTCATGAATCATTATGATTCCGACACGACGTTTTCTGACTGGCCCCACGCCCCTTCGCACTTGTTTGTCCCGCACGCCACGTACTTCGTTACTGCTGGGACGTATATGAAGCCGATGCTGTTCAACACGCCTGAGAAACGGGACTTGCTGTTGAAGTCCTTGTTCAAAGAAGCGTTATGCTTCAAATGGCGGCTGGAAGCATGGGCCGTCTTGGCAAATCACTACCACTTTGTCGCCTGCGCGCCAGAAGATGCGGGTAGCCTCAAGCCAATGCTGAACGCGCTCCATTCAAAGACGGCGATCTGGTTGAACAAGCAGGACGGTACGCCCGGACGCAAAGTGTGGTATCGCTACCGCGACACGTGTCTCACCTATCAGAAGAGCTACCTCGTACGCTTGAACTATACGCACTACAATCCCGTCAAGCACGGTCTCGTCACTAAGGCCGAAGACTATCCTTGGTGTTCCATGGGGTGGTTCCTCCGGGAAGGGGATCCCAAGTTTCGAGACATGGTGCTTTCGATCAAACACGACCGAATCAACGTGGAAGACGATTTCTAGTATGGAGTGTGGCCACGCCTTGGCGTAGCCGTCTTTCTTGGGCCTGTTGCAAGAGCTTATAGAGCACTTCATTATGTAACTGGAGATGGCGACTTAATTCATTTCAAAACAAACCGCAGGCAAGCCTGCTCTGCAAAAGCAGCCGCAAGCGGCCGCACTCCATATGGTTTTCGCGGCCATACGTGCCAGGTTTCGATAGGAGGCTTTCCGATCATGACGGAACCCGATCCAGATCACGTGTTGAAAGAAGCCGAGGCCGCGACGAAGGCGAGCCGATACAAAGAGGCCCTGGAGAAGCACGTCTGGTATCACGAGAATGCGTTGCGCATTGAGCGTTCGCAATTCGGAGTGCGATTGAGTTATGCCCTGTTCGAGTGGCGGCGGCTCGGAAAGTATTACCCGCCTGCCCTGGCGAAGCTGCGTTCCATCCGAGATGCCTCGATACAACGTATGTACGAAGAAGGCCCAGAATCCGATCTGTTCGCTGATGTAGCGGCCCTGAACGATGTTTTGGAAGAACCGGAAAAGACGGTGGAACAGTTTCGGTGGCTTGACGCGAACCGGCCGGATGTCGCACGGTTTGCCTACTACTATTGCTGGCAGGTGCTCGTCGAATTCCGCGAGTATTGGTTGTGTGGGAAGTACTTGAATCTCCCCCACGATTTTGAGACCGCGATGTCGGCGTATGAGGTCCACTCCCGCTACGTAGATTCACACGCCTCGCAAGAATCCTCAGACAGGATCAAAGAGGAGATGGAATTCGCCCGACAATCGTTTTCACACCGTGTTTGTTCGCTGGTCGCACTGCTCGTCCTGAACGATCGAAAACCGGAGGCCGTTGAGTACACGGCTAAGGCGAAAGAGTTTCTGGACGACGCCGAACTTCATGCAAACCTGGATAAGGCCCTCGAAGGGGTAGTGCCGGAGCGCTGGCCACCGGTCGATCGGAGACTCTGGGAAGAGGACGATAGTCCAGATGCGGGTTAGCAAAACGAGATGACGGATACCATCCTCGATCAAATCCAAATCCAACTCGATGCCATCGAACGCGACGAGGGCGTGCGGATTGTCTATGCCTGTGAATCGGGGAGCCGGGCCTGGGGGTTTGCGTCGGAGGACAGCGATTATGACGTGCGCTTTCTTTACGTTCGTCCGCCGCAGTGGTATCTGTCAATCCAGCGGGGACGCGACGTGGTCGAGCGGCCCATCAGCGAAGGGCTGGATATTGGCGGCTGGGATTTGCCGAAGGCGTTGCACCTGTTCCGGAAATCTAACCCGCCCCTGCTCGAATGGCTGCAGTCTCCTATCGTTTACCGCGAATGGGGACAAGCCGTCCCGCGACTACGAGCCTTGCTCGATGATTACTACTCGCCGATCTCGTGCATGCACCACTACCTGCACATGGCCAGCGGCAACAACCGTGAGTACCTGCAAAGCGACGAAGTCTGGGTGAAGAAGTACTTCTACGTGTTGCGTCCCGTACTCGCCTGCATCTGGATCGAACGCGGCCACGGTGTGGTGCCCACTGAATTCGCGAAACTCGTTGAACGTGTCGTCGATGACTCTAAAGTTCGCACCGCCATCGACGATCTCATGGAGTGCAAACGCGCCGGCCATGAACTCGATCGCGGCCCGCGCATTCCGGTCATCTCCGATTACCTCAATGTCCAACTCGACCGCCTTACCGCCGAACACCAGGGCCGCGCCAAAACGCGGGACACGGCGGCGCTGGATCGGTTGTTCCTGGATACGCTGATCGAGGCGTTCGGCGCGGAGTTGGCGTGACGGTCAGGTAACCGGCTTTTCTGCCAGCCATTCCAACGCAGCAGTCGTGACCCGTTCGGGATCGATGCGGGTCATGCAGCGGTGATCGGTGGTGCAGACCGGTTTCTGGCAAGGGCCGCAGTCGACATCCACCCGAATAACTTCGCCGCGTTCGTAGGGGCCTTCGCTGTAGATCGGTGCGGTCGGCCCCATGATGCAGATCGTCGGCACCTTGAACGCCACCGCGACATGCCGCGAGCCCGAATCATTGCAGACCAGCAAGTCGAGCAGCGAGATGGTGGCCTTCAGCCCGGCGATTGTCGGCGATTCGGGCGGGCGGAGCAGCGGATGTTTCGCGTGAGCGACGACCGCCTCGCGCGTTTTTTCTTCGCCGGGGCCCGTGAGCAGAACACAACGCGCACCACGCCGATCGTGCAGGGCATCGGCCACGGCGGCATACCGTTCGGCGGGCCAGAGTTTGCTTGGTCCGAACGCCGCGCCTGGCGCAAAACCCACCAAGGGGCCGTCGCCCGCGAAGTGGTCCCGGTACGATTCCACAAGGGACGGATCCGCGGCCAGTTCCAGGCCCACACCGTCGTCCTCGCACCCCAGGGGAAGCACGAGATCCAGATATTCCGTCGCCATGTAGACCGGCGTAACCTTACCATTCTCTTGATGAGGTGGCACGCGTTCCGTAAGAAATGCGGAACGGCCGCCGCGGGCGTAACCAATCCGCGTGCCCGCGCCCGACAGCCATGCCGTTGCCGCTGCGCGAAACGAGTGGGGAAAGGCAACCGCGATTTCCGGCTTGCGACGGCGCAGTTTCAATCCGGACCGAATGACGCCGCTCAATCCGTCCCGCCTCCCGGCCGGCACAGTCTCCGCGATCCAGGGCAGCCCCTCAACCAATGCGCATGCGCCCGCACGGCCCGCCGCGATCAGCGTCGCATCCGGAAAGCGATGGTGTAAAGCACGCAACGCGGGCGTGCACATGGCCACGTCGCCGATCCAGTTGGGAATCAATGCCAGGATGGTTTTCACGTTTCGAACGATTTCCACGCGGTGCGCATTTTGGTCAGCGGGATCGACGCGACGATTCGGGATGGACTACGGCTCGTCGCGCTTTTCCGCTACCCGTCGGCCAAGTTCCGACACGAATTCGTCCTCGCCGAGGGTCGTGCGGTAGAGCTTGTGCCGTTCCGCGAAATGGGTGCGTGTGATTTCCCCAAAGTCCACGATTGCGCGCACCATCACCGCGAAGAAGAAGATGAACAACAACGATAACAAGAACGCGAACTGCCGGGGATTGTCCCGCACGTGGACGATCTGGAGTCCGAGCAACAGCACAACAATGATCGCCAAGAGCAGATAGAAGCTGAACGGCCGCGAACGGTTCGCGTCCTTCCAGGCCTTGCGGAAATGCATGCCCAGCGTCTTTGCTTCCTTGATCCGGTCGTCGTTACCCATGGAAGTTTCCGTCGATGATTAAATTCAAAATCCGAATATCGAAACACGAAACAAATCCAAAACTCGAATGATCCAGACAATTGCTCGCGATGGAATACACCCTACACGAAATCGGAACGTCCCCTGCCGTTTTGGTCATTTCCCCACTGGGTCACTCGAATTTGTTTCGGATTTCGTGCTTCGAATTTCAAATTTAGTTCCGTGCTTCCAACATCAATTCGTAGTCGCCCCCTAATTAAGCGGGCATCCGCCACCCTGAAGCTGGCAGCACGACGACGCGCCGCAGCCCGCAGGCATGTCCCCGCGTGACGGGCCGCCCGACAGGGCCGCGAAAGCGCTCGCCTGTTTTACCAGCTTCTTCGACCCGCACGACGGGCATTCCGGGACGGTTTCACCGCGGACGAGGATCTCGTTTTCCGCGTGACAATCCTTACATTCAAACACGAACAACGGCATTGCAACACTCCACGCCGCAGTACCTTGCGGCAAAAAGACCTACCCCCCAAATGATACCAGACAATGGCGGGGTTCACAACGTTTACGGCCGCGAACGGCCACACAGCTTGGAATTGCCTACTGTAAAAAGACGATAGTCAGCAACAGGTTGGAATCCTCCTTGGCTCGAAGGGCATGAGGCTCGTTCGGCGCGAGATGGATGAGCTGTCCCGCTTTCAAGGTTTCCGATTTCCCCATAGTGTCGATTTCAATGGTCCCGGAAAGACAGTGAATGACAACCGGCGCGGCGACTTGGTGTTGATCGATGGTCTTACCGGCCGAGAGCGCCATCCGAATCAGCTCCATATTGTCCGTTTTCACGACCGCTTTCGTCCCGCCCGAGGGTAAGTCGTCTCCCCAAGTGTCCAGGTCCACGACCTCGCCCGGGGCCGCATGATGCAATGCCATTGGTCACCTCCCGTTCGTTCGAACTTTTACGTCCTTGCCCGAGTGCTTGCGCCCTCCTGCTATCGTAACAGGTTGTGGCCGTCCAAGCTTCCATCAGCCGTAGAATTCCCGGAATCGCGCAGTATTCCGCCGTTCATATGGGCGCGCCGGACGAGGGACGGGGTGGAGGACTTTGCCTTTGGACCACTATATGTAGGATCGGAGATTGTTGCACGCGGTTTACCACAATGGCGCGGATGGCCCGTATGGCATCAATTTATAGGGGCAATGTCACATCAAGACACATTTTATGCGAATTTCCGGGATCGGGAATTTTTTTGAAAAACACACTTGACCCTATTGACAACCCCTATATGTTGTGGTAAACTCGCTTCAGTGTCTGGAGCCAAACGTGTGGATCTGGTCACGACTTCATCGCACCGTGAAGTCATTCCGCAGCCCAGGCCATATAGGATCCACACAAGACGCGAGCTGTCTGAGGCCAACGACCGCAGCCCAATGGTTTCAGAAGATGTACGCTCGAGACCGTGACCCTCTTGCGCCAAGATACACGGAACACGGTTTCAGGCACTCCCCGCACTGAGCGGCGGGTTCCCAAGGCCCGCCGCTCCCTCCATTTTTCAGCCAAGAAGCCCACATGGTCAGAATTCATCGGTTAACCGAGTGCAAGCGGAGGCGCCATGCTGCGTCTTACCGGCCGAAGATATCCGGGCCGGGGGGGAAGGAATCGTAGGGGCCCGCGGAAAAGCTGAGGATGTCGGCGAAATTCGGGAGGGCGGGGTCGCTGCGCTGGATGCGCCATTCGCCTTCCTGGTTGGTGAAGGTGAGCCAGACTTCCCCACGCTCCGTGCGGGGGAACCACGCCGTTTGCCCGGCAAAGCGGCCGGTCGGGTCGCTGATCGCGGCGCCCGTGAACCGGCAATACAGTAAGACGCGGACTTCCCCCTTCGCGTCGTAATCGGCGAAGTCCCATTTCCGAAGTTGGCGCGTCATCTTGCAGGCCGAGTACCGTTCGAAAAACCATTGGTACGCCCGTTTCGCGTACTGGAACTGCCACCACTGGGGATCGCGGTAGTCGGTGCCGTAGAGGTCCATGACCCCGTCGAGATTCTCGTTGGTGAAGTCGTCGTCCCACTGCTCGATGCGGGCAATGACTTTTTTGGCGACATCGCGATGGTCGTCGCTGACGCCTTCATAGGTGGGCCACCATGCCTGAGACTCGGGCAGGATACTCATGGGACCTTCGAGGGGGCGGCTCTGGGCTTGGGCAACCAGATCCGTCAGCACGACTTCTTCATCGATCCGGCTTTCCACCCAACTGAACGCCAGATAGTCGCCGAAATTCACGGTCCCTTCGTAGGGTTCTCGTTCGTTGGTCAATGCCGTCACGGCATACGCGACGGACTGGGCGGGGTCCACGGACGGGTCGGTCCAGCTTCGCTCGTCGATATTCTTGGCGACCTCTGTATACTCGCCCGTCGGGTACAACCGCTTGAAGACGTTGTACGACACGTCTCCCTCGCGGAACGGCCACGTCAACGTCACGGTCGTGTCGCGCCGCTCCGCGTGAACGTCGCGAACGGGCGCCGGGAGCGACGGAATAACAAAAGTCTGTTTCTCGTAGTGGCTCTCGCGCGTGTTCATGACAAACACGCCGCGTCCGGCCCGCACGATGAAGGCGGAACCCGACCCATCCGGGCCGAGATACTGGTCCAGCAATTCCGTCCAACCCTGGGCCGAAGGCACACTTGCCGGTCTTACAATTCGGGGCAAGGCCCCGAGCACGTCGGACGGCGCATAGGGTGACATGATAGGCACCCAATAATGACGGCCTGAATTCGGGATAAGTTCCACGATCTGGCCGGGGCGTTCCATGCCGTAGGCGCCTTTGAGCATAAGCCCCTCATCCCGCACGCCGTCGAGATCGCGCAGGTTGAGCTGGAACTCCTGCGGTGTGCGCGAAACGCCCAATTGATAGGCCACCCGGATCTTCTCCGCCACGAATTTCTTGTCGGCGATCAACCCGTCCGCGGCAATCTGCCGCAAAACGGGCAAGATCGCTTTCGCCCAGTACTGCACGCGGTCCCCGGTCCAGAGATCGCGGTCTTCTGGAAAGGAATAGGCGCAGGCGCCGCCCGACGCGCCGTTTAATACCATGGCCCGGTACAACGACGGCGGCATCCCCGGTCCGTCGGCCGCGATGCCAAACTCGCCGGGTTCAACCAGGCCGGCGTGCACGTACCATTGCGATGTGGGGGCGACACCCCACTGTGCGACCGCGCCCTCCAACCACAAGCCCATAAGCGCACCCTGTTGTGCGATGGTCGATCCTTGATCGTGCCCCACCAGTGGGACCACGTACGCGCTGCACGCGCGAAACGTATCGAGCAGGGGGCGGCACTGCGCGTTAGCCATCACGTGCAGCCACCCCGTGCCGTCCAGCCGGACTGCGACGAACCGGCCGTAACTCGCTGCCAAGTTGGTCGCGCCCGACAGCCACCCTACGTTCGGCGGCATCGCGATGTCATCACCGCCACTGAACGCGTAATACTCGTCAAATGCGAGATCGGTGACGTTGATTCCCTTGACGCACGTGAATTGGGCCACCAAATCTTCCAGCAGGTTAAGCGGATAAACTCGCTGCGGATTGGCGTCCGCAACGTGGACCACCGTGGGGATTTCCGCGTTTTGCAGCGCTTTGAGCAGGTTCGTAAACCGCAGATGGCGCGATTCCGCGTCGGAACCCTGCATGTCGACGACGAGCGTTGCGTAGGGTTTCATCCCGTTGGGCAGAGACGCCCACGCGCCGATCACGCGTTGGGTATACACCTCCGTATCGCCCGAACCGCTACCCGGCGCTTGGAAAAGGAAGAGCGGGTGATAGGCGCTGATCTCTACCGTCAATGGAGGGTAACTCTCTGCACTAACGGTACTTATCGTCAACACAAGAACAAGACACACCCCCGCTGCCCGAACGATGAAATCCTTCAAAACCGTCATATACCGAATTGTATGCAACCTGCTAATCACTTCACAAGTGGACTGTATACGCCGTTCCGAATGCCGAGGCGCCGATCCATGGGGCGGTCGTTCCACCTAAGGTAAATGTCCGAAACCATTGAAAAAGATGCAGTTGAAACATCGTTTTGCGCGTTTGTAAGCCGTTTGTTGGGTCGAACCAACCTTGAATCATCCCGCAACCCTCTACTACAATGCGCCCTTCCTACTCGTCTTTTCTCGCACTCCAACTGACGGAGACGTTCGATCAACATGGCAGAGGTATGCGGTTTCCGCGCTTTTCGGTACAATCAGGACCGTGTCAGCGATTACACCAACGTGGTGACGCCGCCGTTTGACGTCATCACTCCCGAGGAGCGGACCGAGCTGTTCGCTCGCAGTCCCCACAATTACGCTCGTCTGATCCTGCCAGACGAGCGGGAAGGCCGGTCGAAGTATGAAACCTCGGCCGCGGATCTCGAGAGTCTGGATCGCCCAAGGCGTTATGCAACAGGACGATGAAGAATCGTTCTACCTGCTGGAACAGCGGTTTCGAAGTCTTGACGGGACAGGCTGTGTGCGCCGAGGCTTCTTTGCGGTGACCAAAATCCCGGAGCCGGGAGAGGAAACCGTTCTCGGCCACGAGCGCACTTTCGAATGGAAGGTGACCGACCGACTGGCCCTGACGGATGCGACGCAAGCCAATCTCGGCGCGGTGTTTGTGCTGTACGACGACCCGAAGCACGCTCTCGGCACTTTCCTGGCACAAATGGAGCAGCGTCCGGCGGACATGGTTGCCGAGACGATTGACGGCGTGCAGCAGCGGCTCTGGCGCGTGCCCGCCGATCCTGCGGTGACCGCGTTTTTTGCCGCCAAAAAGCTTTATATTGCCGACGGGCATCACCGGTACCGCACGGCTCACACCTACCGGGATCGGATGCGTCTGAAGGAAAACTCCGACGGGCCCCGGGCGTACGATTATGTGCTAATGGGGTTTGTCTCGCTGGACGATCCCGGTCTGTTCGTCTATCCCGCGCACCGGGTACTGGATGAGCCCTCAGGTTTTGACGAAACCACGTTCCTGAAAAAACTCGAACCGTGGTTTTCAGTCGAAAAAGCGAGCGAACATTTGCCTCGCCAGGTGCAAGCGGAAAAGGACTGTGTCATCGGCGTCGTCCTGAGAAGCGGCTCGCAGTATCTGCTGCGGCTGCGGGACATGGATCGGGTCGATCTGCTTGGCGATAGTCATGGGCCGGCTTGGCGGGATCTTGATGTGTCGGTGCTGCACGGCGGAATACTCGAACGCGTGTTAGACCTGCACGCTGATTCCGAGTTTATCTATGAGAAAGACGTTAACGCGGCGGTGAGTGCCGTACTGAATGGCCAAAAGGGAATGGCGTTCATTCTGCGGAACATGCATCCCGGCCAGGTATGCGCTTGCGCGGATGCCCGAGAATCCATGCCCCAGAAAGCCACGTATTTCTTCCCGAAACTGCCTTCCGGCGCAGTGGTGCACCGATTGGTATAGCCCAAGCTACTTCAGGAGCTTGCGGCCTTCCGTGCCCTTGATGCCGGTGATAACGCGCTGGAACGCTTCTTCGTCGCTGCACGCGGATACCGCCTCTTCCCGGGTAACCAGGTCTTTCTTGTACAACTCCACGGCATACTGGTCGAAACTCTTCATCTCCGTATCGACTTCGATGATGTTGTACAGTCGCTGAATGTCGCCCTCGAGAATCGCGTCGCGGACCATTGGAAGGTTACACAGCAGCAATTCGATGCAGGGGATGCGCCCGCCACCCTTGCGCCTTAGCAGCCGTTGGCAACAGACGCCCTTCAGGGAATACGCCAGTTCCTGGCGTATGACGTCGCGTTCGTCGTGCGGGAAATAGCTGATGATGCGGTTGACCGTGTCGACCGCGGTCATAGTATGCAAGGTGCTCAGCACCAAGTGGCCGGTTGACGCGGCGCTGATGGCGGCGCGGATCGTCTCGCGGTCGCGCATCTCGCCGACCAGCACGACGTCCGGGTCTTCGCGAAGGGCGCCGCGCAACGCGTTGGCAAAGGAGAAGGTGTCTCGCCCCACTTGCCGTTGCGAGACAATGCTCTGCTTGTCCGTATAAACAAACTCGATGGGATCCTCTGCGGTGATAATGTGTGCGTGCCGCGTCGCGTTGATGTGGTCCACCATGGCCGCCAGGGTGGTGGACTTACCGCTGCCCGTTACGCCGCATACCAGGAAGAGGCCGCGGTGGGCATCGGAGATGTCGCGGACGTGAATGGGCAGGTCTAACTTCTCGAAAGGAATCGGTTCTTCCGGGATAAACCGGATCGCGAGTCCCATGGCGCCCATTTTGATGTACCCGCTGCAACGCAGGTAGGCGATCCCTGCGAGATGGTACTGAAAACTGCTTTCCTTTTCCGTCTCCAACAGATCGACCTGCTGTTGACCCCCGAGCTGAAAGATGACTTCGCGCATGTCATCTGCGCTGAGCGGCGCCAAATCAAGGGGTTTCAAATCGCTGTCGATCCGCATGTAGGGCGGCGCTCCCGCGCGAAGATGGATATCCGAGCCGTTGTGTTTCATCATTTCCTCGATGAGGATATTGATGTTAAATTCGAAACGGTGGAAGGACTGAATGTCCACGTGCCACGACCGGGACCGGAGCGTGTGTGCCGCGTTGTCCTGGACGACCTTGTCGACCGGCGCCAACTGCTGCAATTGCGTCCACTCAAAGGGAGGCAGGATCAGGGAGCAGCGTCCCTCGGTTACCTTGACCTGATTGGGGATTCGCGTTCCTTCGAGTTCGGTGCGGATGGACTCCGGACTTACGCCCTCCTTCAACGGAAATTCGATCCGGTAGTAGTCGACCCGCTTGCCGAACTCCTTCGACCGGGCCACCATTTCCGTGTGATCGGTTTTGAAGGTTAGCTCGACCGGGACTCCCATTTTGCGGATGACTTCATGCACACCGGTGCGGAACACGTCGAGAATCGTGCTCCGGGAATTGGTACCGATAACGAGAGACATAAAGGACGATTCCTCTATTCGCTGGATTGGATAGACGTGCGAAAAATCGCGCGAGTCTAGCATTCGCCGGCGGGACCTGTCAAAAGCAGAATAGTGCGTGCAGGTGAATTCGACGGGTGTGACGGAACGATTGGACAAAATCGACTTGGTTCGAGCGCCCGAGTGGTGCGGTTGCTTGTCCGACGCGATATTTGCTACTCTTTTTTGGTTTCGGAAGCAGGCAAACACCTGCCGTTCCGCGCACTTTTCACACACTTGCGGCGCATTCGTAGGAGTCCCGTTACATGTTCATCATTCAAGACTTGATGCGTAAGCATCAGCGGCTTTTGCTCGCGATCATATTGGTCCTGGTCGTGGGTCCCTTCGTGTTGTGGGGAGGCGGCTTTGGCGCCAGCAAACTCGGCGGCGATGAGGCCGGCCAGTCGCAGGGCATCGTCGTTTCCGGCGACATGACCATCACAGCCGAAGAGTTTCGGGACGCGCTCTATGCGGAACGCGACCGCTTGGCTCAGATGGGCCGAGAACCGACTATGGAGAAGATGTTGGCCGACGGGACGGCGCTTCGTGTGCTTGAATCTATTGTAAGCCGCGACATCATATCCAAACAGGCTGCAGCGCAGGGATATGACTTCGACAAAGCCTTCCTGACCGAGCAGATGAAAAAGATGCAGGAATTTCAGGATCAGAATGGAAACTTCGATCCCCGGGCCTGGAACTCCGTCGTCGAGCGGGGCGACGTAAACTGGAACGCAATCTATGCCAGTCTTCGCGAGCAGCTTGGCCGCCGGTTGTACATCGAGCGGCTCATGGCCTCCGGGCGCGTTTTGGATTCGGAGTTGAAAGAACAGTTCGAGCGCGAAAACACGACATTGAGTCTTCGCTACGTGAAAATCCAGCCGCCCATTGAACCGACGGACGAGCAGATTCAAAAGACCTACGATGACAATCCCGCTGCGTTCGATTTGCCGGCGAAGCGGAAAGCCGCTTTCGTCACCATCTCGGTTGAAGCCCCGGTTCCGCCGTTAGCCAACGAACTGGTGAAGCGCGCGCGCGCCGGTGAAGATTTCGCCGAACTTGCGAAGCAGTATTCGGAGGATGACTCGAAGGAAAAAGGCGGCGATATCGGATGGGTTACGGAAAGCCTTGCGCTGCCGGAGTATCAGAAGCCCTTGTTTGCGCTGGCTCCGGGTGAAGTCAGCGAACCGGTAAAAGGGCCTGCTGGCTACTACATCTTCAAGGTGGACGAGGAACGGACCAGTGAACTGAGCGGACAACGCGACGTGAAGGCCCGCGAAATCGTGCTTCATGCGACCCTGGATCCCGATGAGATGAAAGCCCGGCGCGCGAAAGCCGATGAGATTGACACCAAGGCGAAGGAGTCCGGCGACTTGGCCGCTGTAGCGAAAGATTACGGGTTGGACGTGAAGGAAACGGACCTGTTCTCCACCGATTCGCTGACCATCGAGAACATCCCCGCCGACGATGCCCGCTCGTTCCGCGTCACCTTGTCGACGTTGGACGATGGCGCCGTTTCCGACGTAGTTTCCGGTCGCAAGAATCTGTACGTGGCCAAAATCGTTGGATATGAGCCTCCGCAACCCCAGCCGTTGGAAGCGGTTCGCGAAGACGTGAAGGATCAAACCATTTCGAAGATCCGAAAGTCGCCCGAGTACGCCGCCAAGGTGCAAACCATTGTGAACGAAATCAAGGAAAAAGCCACCGGACTCGACGATATTCCCACGATGTTCCCGGACTTGAACGCGAAAGTCGAATCCGTCGACAAAT
This sequence comes from Candidatus Hydrogenedentota bacterium, assembly GCA_963745075.1. GTDB lineage: Bacteria > Hydrogenedentota > Hydrogenedentia > Hydrogenedentales > SLHB01 > JAHDWY01. Next base: position 45,356 of record CAVUWV010000036.1, read on the forward strand.
ACTCGTTTAAGGACTTCAACTTTGGTAGCGCACCGCCGTGGATGCCGCGCGATCTGTACGCCGCGGTCGGCGACAAGGAAACCGGGGTGATGACCGGACCTATCAACGATCTTCTTGGCGATGAGTACTTCGTCGAAGTCGCCAAACGGACGCCACCGGACGAAAAGATGTGGGCGGATGAATGGCCGGAGGCGGAGAAGTCGATGCGGAAAGTCGCGTACAACATGGCGCGACAGGCCCGCTTGGACGACCGGCTGCGCGCGCTCCGCGAATCCAGCCCCTATCCGGTCGATCAGGCCGCGTTTATGCAGGCCTTGGGTTTGGGCAATTCGGGCACCGACGCCACGACGGCGGAGAAAGAGCTGGAAGGCGACGGGTCCGGCAATGTGCTTCAACTACCAGTCGGCAATGCGGCATCTGCGCCCGCCGAAGCGCCCGCGGAGAATGCGCCGGAATCGCCTGCGACCGCCGAACCGGCCGCTCCGGCCGAGGCACCCGCCGGAAATGCGAATACGACCACATCGGAGTCGACGCCGGCCCCGTAGCGGTTCCGATGGTTGAGATGAATTGGTGTCACGACGCCCCGGTCTCGGCCGGGGCATCGTCTTTCGGGTTGCCCATTTGTATCGACATCGAAGCGCCTTTGATAGGTCATCTCCCAATTCCGGGGACCATGCTTCGATCGAAACTGGTTGCGTCTTGTTTGCATTGGGTAAATCCGTAAAGGAACCGATCTCTCCCCATGCTTTGGAGATGAACCTTTTGATAGGAGGGCGGGTTTTCCAACCCGCCGTGCCAAGCGCTACGGCACGAAGAAAAGACGCATCAAGCGCGCGATTCTCTACCGCTTGGTGTGGTGCTACTCCATCGAGGCTCTTGAATGGCTGGTTGGAAAACCCGCCCTCCCTGCATCTGTTTAATCGTGGGGACCGTGGGTGGAACGGTGAATGGCGTCGGGCTTTAGAGCAATGATAGACTGCACCCGGCACAAACATCGCACCGGACGCCTTGCGGGCGAAGGGGGAGTTCATGAAGTCATCGGAATCGAGAAGGACGTTTCTGCAATGGTCCACCGCGTCGTTGGGCATGGGAGGACTCGCGGGCATTCTCGGGTGTACGCCCGCGGCTACGCCACCGACCGCGGCGGAAGGGGGCAAACGCTACAAAGCGGCCTTCTCGAACACGGGGTTGCAGTCTACGTGGTGCGCCCACGGGATCGATACCGTGAAACGCTGGGGCGACTGGCTCGGAGTCGACATCACGGTCTACGATTCCCAGTTCACCATCGACAAACAACGGCAGGACATCGAAGACATGGCGTCCAAGGATTGGGACTTCGTCGCCATCCAGGCCTACGCCATTAAGACCCTCGAGGAACCGGTCAAGCAGCTCATCGAGAAGGGCGTGCCCGTTATCGACTACGACACGCGGATCGTGCCCGAAGGGGAGGATATCGGGTTGTGGACGTTCATGTCGCCCGACCACGAAGGTCAGGCCGAGCGGGCCACCGAGATCATCATTCAACACATGGGCGGCAAAGGAAAGATCGTGCACACCCAGGGCGCGCTTTCGCACACCGGCGCCCAACTTCGAGCTAAAGGGTTCCACAACGTCGTGGCCAAATACCCCGAGGTCGAAGTCATCGACGAACAACCCGGCGATTGGGATATCAACAAGGTCAGCCGCATTTGGGACGACCTTCTCGTCAAATTTCCCGAAATCGACGGGGCGTTCTGTCACAACGACGACATGGCCATGGCCGCCGTGCAGGCCGTCAAGCGCGCGGGAGGCAATCGTAAGATTGTCTTCGGTAGCATCGACGCCCAGGAACAGGGCATCAACGGCGTGCTCAACGGAGACCTCATCTGTTCCGCCATGAATGCCGCGGGTCGCATCCATTGGACCGCGCTCATGGTCGGTTACTACGCCTGCGCTGGGGGACAGAAGAAGGTAGACGTCCCCGATTTCATCCACATCGACAATCCGGTTGTGGTCAAAGAGAACGCGCCCACGTTCAAGTATCTGATGGAGAATTACTTGATCTGATCGCACGCCGATTGAAGTGGTCCCAAACCGATCCGTGTCCGTCCGTGTGTGTCCGTGTTCACCCCCCTCGTTGCGGTTTTCCCCGGAAATACGCTAGGCTCGCAAAAACTGTCACAAGGGCTCTTGGGCGGGACGCCCAAGCCACGGGATACGGTGTAAAGGAGAAACGATCATGGTCATGGTAATTTTAGCCATGCTTGGCGCGACGTTACAGGGAAACGGCGTGATCTGGGCCGAAGCGGTGGATATCCAGCAGCACGGCGTTACCGTGCCGGCCGACGGCGAGTATACGGTCTGGTTCTGGGCCAAGGATGGTGCGGGCTATGCGACATCGAGCGCCGGTGAAGTCGAAATCCCCAACGACGAAAAGAGCGGAGGAAAGTTCACCTGGCGCACCGTCGGTCCCGTCTATTTGAGCGCGGGCACCATGGACGTTTCGTTTTCGAATCCGAGCGCCGTTGCTGCTGTCGCGGGGTCGACCAATCCGGATTTCGATCCCAGGAAAGCCATGCCGATCGCCCGTGTGTTTGACCAACCTGAAACGGCGGGGGACAAACGTCCCGAGATCGATCGCGGCACCAACAGCCTGTTCTACATGACGGATTTCGACGACCTCGATGCGTGGGAGTCGTACGCACGCAGCCTGCGGCGGCGGTTTCTGGTCGCTTGCGGGTTGTATCCCCTGCCCGAACGGACCCCGCTCAACGCAAAGGTGTACGACCCTGTCGAGCATTCCGACTACATCGTCGAGAAAGCCTATTTCGAAGCGCGCCCCGGACTCCTGGTGACCGGGAACATCTATCGTCCGGTGGGTGACGGCCCGTATCCCGGCGTGATTTGTCCCCACGGCCATTGGAGTGTTGGCCGGTACGCGGACGATCCGGAACGCGGTTCAGTCCCCGCGCGCTGCATCACCTTAGCGCGGATGGGCATGGTCGTGTTCACGTACGACATGGTGGGCTACAACGACAGTTGCCAATTCAGTCACGACTGGGGGCACGGCGGCATTCCGGAAGCCGACCGTAAACGCCAGGCGTTATGGGGGCTCCATCCCTTTGCGGTGCAGTTGTGGTCAAGCATTCGCGCCCTCGACTTCATGGAATCCCTGCCCTACGTCGATCCCGATAACCTTAACTGTACCGGCGCCTCCGGCGGCGGCACACAGACTTTCGCGCTCAATGCCGTGGACCAGCGCGTCAAGGTGTCCGCGCCGGTCAACATGATCTCCCATTCCATGCAGGGCGGCTGCGTGTGCGAGAACGCGCCGCTCATTCGGTTTAACGCCAGCAATATGGAGGTAGGGGCCCTCGCTGCGCCTCGGCCCATGCTGATGGTATCCGCGACGGGGGACTGGACCCGCGAGACGCCGAATTTCGAGTACCCGGCCATTCGAGGGATTTACGAACTGTACGGCACGGCGGACCGCGTCAAGAACGTCCCCATCGACGCACACCACAATTACAACAAAGACAGTCGCGAGGCCATGTACCGCTTCTTTGGCAAATGGGTGTTGGGTGAGGGAGACAGGTACGCGAATTTCACGGAGCCGGGCTACGCGCTCGAATCGCTCGATAAACTGAAGAATTTCCCCGACGGTACGCCGCCGGCAGGGTACCCGAAGTATGACGAGCTGGTCACAAACATCATCGACGCAACGCGCGCCAAGTGGGCGGCGGAGTTGCCGGCGAGTTTCGGCGACTTCGCGGCATTTCGCACTGAAGCGCGCCCCGCTATTGCGGAGATTCTTGCGGACGAACTGCCCTGTGAGGGCACGGTGACCGCCCAGACGATAAACACCGCGAAGGAAGACGGATACAGCGTGGAAGGGGTGGTCCTGTCCCACGGCGCGACCAGCGCGGTGCCGGCCCTCATCTTTCGTCCCGCCGACAACAAACCCACGGGCGTGACGGTGCTGGTGCATGGCGAAGGAAAGGCGGCGTTGGTGGATTTGGCAACCGGCACACCGGGCGAAACCATTCAGCATTTGATGGACGCCGGCAAGGTCGTCGTCACAATCGATCCGTTCCTGGTTGGCGAGAACAAATCGCCCCTGACGCCCACCGCGCGCCGCTCCACGGATTACCCCGACACGTTCCTGCCGACGAATACCGCGTATCGGATTCAGGATGTATTGACCGCGTTGGTCCATGCCCGCACGCTAGCTTCCCCGGACGCGCCGCTTGATTTGACCGGCATCGGTGACGCCGGGCTGTGGTGCCTCTTTGCAGGCGCTATGGACGACGGTGTACGAACGACGCTGGTCGATGCGAACGGATTCAACGTCGATAGCGATGAAGCATGGATTGACCGAGCGTACATGCCATGTATTCGCGGCGTAGGCGATGTCGCAACGGTAGCCGCGCTATACGGACACCGCGCGCTGCAGGTGTACGACCCTGGTCCCGGCTGGGACCAGGCGATGAGGTCTTACTGCGCGGTTTCAGGTCGCGCGCCGAACGACGTATTGCACAGCGGGATGCTGACGGCAGGAGTCCTGTGACCGATCCAGAAGCAATATCGTCCGAGACGGATACGGCGTTGGACACGTTTCTCCACGTGGCCGATCTGCATTTCTGGAAGGTCGTCTTCAATCCCTTTCGTCTGCTGAACAAGCGGGCGTTGGGCAACCTCAATGTATGGCTTCGGCGACGCAACGAATTTCCGATGGCCGAGGCGGAACGGTTGATCGACGGACTCGATGCGACGGGGGAACGGCAACTCGTGCTTACCGGCGATTTTGCGTCTACCGCCTTGGACGAGGAATTTGCGCGCGCACGGAGCTTTGTCGACACCCTCGTTCAGCGGGGTTTTGCCCTGCACCTGATGCCGGGCAACCACGACGTTTACACCTTCGAGTCGGTCCGCCAACACCGGTTCGAGCGCCACTTCGCCCCGTACGTGCCGGAGCAGGGGTATCCGGCCATGACGACGCTTGCCGGAGGAACGCCGCTGCTGCTGGTGCCGACGGTGTGTCCCAACGTCATATCCTCCAAAGGAAGAATCGCGCCGGCGGCACTCGAAGCGGTGGCGCGATTGCTGAAGCATACAGCTTCCCCCTTGGTGGTGGCGGGTCACTATCCCTTGCTCGACGAAACCCCAGGCTATACGTTAACTCCTGGACGGCGTATGCGAAATGCAGATCGTCTGCGAAAAATCCTCGGCAACTGCGGTGCGACAGTCCTGTACGTGGCCGGCCACGTGCACCGATTCAGCTTCGTGCGCGATCCGCAATACAGCACCCTGCACCACCTATGCACCGGCGCTTTTTTCCGGGTCAACCATCGCGAGGACATCACCGGTGAGTTCTCGCGGGTGACGGTGTATCCCGACCGGTTTGACGTTCATCGCCACGTGCACCGGGACACCTGGTCCCTCGCGCACGCGGCGCCGGATAGGATGGCCTGACGTTGCCGATTCCCTTGGCGCGAAGTCTTGTGATAGCATTAGCCAATGCCGCGTTTACCCCGAGAACGCAAGGTTCGCGCAATCCTTTTGATGGACGCGGACCGAGTAGCCCTTGCCGTGGCGGCGCTGGTCGCCACCGTGGTTCTCGTTTTGTGCCTGTTCTATGCCAAGATCGAAAGCTTCGAGGTTGCGTTTCGGGTTAGTTTGGCGTTCGCGGTCACGTATGGAGTTTGTTTTCTATCGTTCCGGTTCATTCAGCGGACCACACGCGAGGAAATGAGCGCGCTCGAGGAAGCGCGCCTGGCCGCCGAGGCCGCACGCCGGGCCGCCGAAGCGGAAGCACATGAAACGGACGAAGAGTTTTCAGGAGAAATGGAATGAGACGGGTTTGCTTTGCAGTCTTTGTAGCTATGGCCGGCTTGGTCGCTTATGCCCAAGCGCCGAATCTGGATTTGATGGACATTGTGTTGAAATCCGTTCCGGATGGTCCGGTGGCGCTGGTTAACAGTGAACCCATCAGTGCCCAGGAGTTTAAAGATCTCTACATGGGAGAAGTCCTTCGCTGGGCGCAACTTAACCCAGGAAAAGAGGTTACGGACGAAGTGCGTCTCGGCATCGCGTTGAACGGTTTGCGCATGCTGATCGAACGCGAAATTCTTTACCAGGAAGCGCAGAAGCGCGAATTTACCGTATCCGACGCGGAACTGGAAGCGAAGTGGCAGGACGAACTCGACACGTTGAAGAAGTCAGGCTCCGGGGATGACGACGCGAATTTGACCGAATCGGAAATCCTGAAGCGGGCGGGCGCAACGCGCGAGGAGGCCTTGGCGGAATTGCGCAAAGCGCTGCTTATCGAGAAGGCCCGCCAAGCCATCATGAATGAAAAGGGCGTTTCCGTTTCGGATCAGGAAGTCAAGGATTGGTATGCGAAGAACAGTGACCGTACGCGCCGCCCCGACATGATGCACTTGAAGCAGATCTTTATTGAGGCTGATAAGACTCGTAAAGACGCCCAGAAAGGTGCGAGCCAGAGCCGTGCGGAAGAGGCATACAAACGCATTCAGTCCGGACAGAGTTTCGAAGGCGTCGCCAAGGCCGTGTCCGACGGCCGGTATAAAGACGACGGGGGGGACTGGGGCACGCGACCGGTCAGCGAATTTCCCCCATTTATTGTGGAAGCCGCCAACAAATTGCAGCCGGGCGAAGTGAGCAAGCCGATCAAGAGCGAATACGGGTACCATATCCTCAAGCTTGTGGAGATTCTTCCCGGCGAGGAAGTGCCGCTGGACAAGGCGAAAGAGAATATTCGAAAAATGCTGCTGGCCAGGAAGGGCGACCAGGCCATCCGCGAGTTTACCAGCACGGTCACGGGTGACGAGAAGGCCCTCCACGTGTATCTGGATCTTGATCGGCAAATCCGCGCCAACCCGGAATTGCGCGACCAATTTACCGAAAACGAACCGGAATCACCCAAATCATCCAAGTAGCTCCCGGCCACGGTGGCGAGGCTTCCATTCGGTCTGTGATGTCCCACACCTCCCTGCTGCGGCGCCTGGGAACGGTGTGCATGCTGTCTGGGCGGACCCGATATCTTGTATATCGCGCGCTCATTACCACCACAAATCCGTAGCTGGATGACCTGCGATTTTTGATAGCGGTTTCTGCTTGTCAAATCGTCAAATTGCTGTCACTAAATAGCTTACAGACTGTAAATACTTGACGGACAGCCTTCCGAATGGTACAATTCAGCATGCGTGGGGGGCCCGCCTCACAAGGCTGACGGCGCACGCTGCAGTTTCCGAATGACTTGGGGTGCGAGTGTATGCTGAATTGGCGTAAAGACAAATCAGAAGAGGATTCTTTGGGGAAGGCCCAAGGGGCCGCCGCGCCTCCAGCATCACCATCATCCCAACCAAGTTCCGTTACCGGTCCCCCGCCATCGCGACCGCGCGTGAACGCGGGTCGGCTGGGCGAAATCCTGGTCAAAGAAGGGGTCGTCACACCGGGACAACTGGAGGAGGCGCTCCAGCAACAAAGCGGAAACGGAAGGTTCCTCGGCCAAGTCTTGGTCGAGTTGGGTTTCATCACCCAGGCGACCCTGGTGTCTTTCCTGGTCAAGCAGTGCAAGATTCCGCACATCAGCCTTGTTGACTACGTGGTCAGCGAAGATCTGTTCAAGCTGGTTCCGAAGGAACTTTGCCTGAAACACAATTTGCTTCCCATTGATAAACTGGGGCGGATCCTGACCCTGGCCATGGTGGATCCTTTGGACGTGGAAGCGCTGGAAGAGGTCCGCAAGTCCTGTCCGGATATCAAAATCAAACCGATTCTTTGTGACTGGAACCACTTCGACAGCGTTGCGCGGAAGGTCTTTCACACGGAGGCGCGGGAAATCCAGGAAGTCACCGCCGGGAGTTTCGGGCTTTCCGAACAGAAATCCCGCCCCAAGCCCAAAGAGCCCGACAAACAGGAACGGACCGCGGTGGATGCGGCGGTGGACGCCCTCGTCAAAGAGGCCGCAGCAACCGTCAAACGGGAGGCCAAGGCGCCTCCAAGAGCCGATGGCGGAAGCCAAAAGGCAGTCGAGTCCAGTCGGCCGGTGAAACCAGCACCGCCGTCTGCTCCGGCCACACCGGTTGAAGCCGCCGACAGTCAAGTGACGGATAGCATCCGGGCGGTGTTGCACGAGGCGTTGGCGCCCTTGCTGGCCGCCAGCGCGCGAACGGACGCACCGCCATGGGACGCCAAGGCGTTTCAATCCGGCATTCGCGATTCCCTGCAAGAGGTCATTGCACCCCTGCTGGCCGAGCAACAGAAGCTGTCCGCAGCCCGGTCCTCGGACAGTACGCCGCCGCCGGACCCCAAAATGTGGGCGGGGCAAGTCAGCCAGGAGTTGCGGGACTCGGTATTGGCGGGGCTTGACACCATGCTTCGAGCGCAGCGCGACGAGTCGCCGCGCGGCGCGGCCATGCCGCAACCGGATGAACTGGCCCGGTTGATTCAAGGCAGCGTCGAGAAACCGCTGGCGGAGCTTGCCAGGGGCATCCACGATGCCTTGCAGGAGCGGGGGGAACAGGGTTCGAGCATCTCGCCGGAACTCTCGTCCCTTATTGGCGAGAACGTACGCAGTGTGGTCGCCGAACAAGAGAAGCGCTTGGCCGAGATGACCGAGGTGATGGTCAAGACGACGCAGGCCGCTGAAGCGGCCTTGAGAGCGATCCAGGAGGAGCGCGCACAGACCCAAGGAGCCGTCGAAAACACCACGCGTATCGCCAACCTCGAAATCTTTCCCGGTACCAGCGAAATTTCGACCGGACAATTGTCGGACGCCGGCGCGCTGGATAGTCCCGGCCTCGGCATGGAATCGGACGAGCGCGTCCGGGAAGCGGTGGACAGCGACCGGATTTTGAACGGCTACACGTTTGACGAGTTTCTGGTCGGTCCCGCGAACACCTTCACGCTGAAAGCGGCGCGCGCGCTGGGCGAGCAACTGACGCTGGATTTCAACCCCTTGTATGTCTGCGGAGACGAGGGTCTGGGAAAGACGCATCTGCTCAACGCGGTGGGTAATGCGTTGCTCGGGCGAAATCCCGATTTGCGGGTGGCGTATGTGTCCACCAGCCACTTTGCCGGCGCCTTTGCGACGGCGCTGAAACACGACGAGCTTTCGGAGTTTCGGGATCGGTTTTGCCGGTGGGACGTGCTGCTGATTGACGACATCCAGTTCCTTGCCGGACGGACCGAGGCGCAGGAGGAGTTGTTTCACATTTTCAATGCCCTGGTCCATGAGGGCCGGGTTGTGGTTATCGCGGGTGACCGTTCCCCGGACAAGCTTCCGGAGTTCCAGAAGGGACTTGCGTCCCGGTTCTCGTCGGGGATCGTCACGAAATTACGGCCACCGGAGATGGATGTGCGTCTGGCCATTTTGAAGCGTTATGCCGAAATGCACCGGGTAGCCGTGCCGGAGGAGATCCTGTCGCTGGTCGCGACCCGGATCGCCACGGACGTCCGCAAAATGCGGGGGGCGTTGCGAAAAGTCATCGCATATGCCAAACTTGTCGAGCAAGACATTACGCGCGAGATGGCTAACGAGGTACTGGATAGCCTCGGTGCCGATGACGCCGCGTAGTTGGTAGGAGTGTCCTGTGCCGCCTAAAATAGCCAAACGCCGTTTGGGTGATGTGTTGCTGGAGCAGAGTCTCGTTACGGAGGAGCAGCTCCACGAATGCATAAACCTTCAGCGCTCGTCGGGCCAGAGCCTGGCCTCGATCCTCGTTTCCAAGGGGTATCTGGGCGAAGAGGATCTGGTTGTTACGTTGAGCGAACAGTTGGGCATCCCCCACATCCGGGTGGCCAACTACAATATTCCCCAGGAGGTGCTGAACGAGGTGCCGGAGTCGCTCGCGCGTCAGTACCAGATGCTTCCGGTATCGGTCACGGGCGACGTCCTCACGTTGGCCATGGCCGACCCCCTCAACATTATGGCGCTGGACGACCTCCGCATGCTGACCAGCTACGAAATCGAGCCAGTGGTAGCCGTCCAGTCCGAACTGAATGATGCCATTCATAAACACTACGGCGGTCAGACCAGCTCGAACCTCTTTGACGAACTCATCGGCGGCGAAAGCAAGCAGGATGGAATCGAGGTCGTCGACGAAGAGGAGCAGATCGAAGACATCGCGCACATGCAGGCCGAGGCGCAGGATGCGCCTGTCATCCGCCTGGCGAATCTCATTCTGCTGAAAGCCCTCGAGGCCCGCGCGAGCGATATTCACATCGAGCCCTTTGAGAAGGTTTTGCGTGTGCGGTATCGCGTTGATGGTGTGCTCGAAGAGACGAAGAACCCGCCGAAGAGCGTACAGTCGGCATTGATCTCACGCTTCAAAATCATGTCGGGCCTCGATATTGCCGAACACCGTCTGCCCCAGGACGGCCGGTTCCGTACCCGGTTCAAGGGGCACGACATCGATTTCCGCGTTTCGATTCTTCCGTGCTACCACGGCGAGAAGATCGTGATGCGCGTGCTCGACAAGAGCAGCCTGACGCTGGACCTCGATGGCTTGGGCTTTGCGGTTCAGCCGATGCAGGCATTTCAAGAGGCGCTGGCCCGGCCCTTCGGGATGATTTTGCTCACCGGACCCACCGGTAGTGGTAAGACCACGACATTGTACAGCGCGCTCCATAAACTCAATAGTCCGGATACGAACATCATCACGGTTGAAGATCCCATCGAATACGAATTGTTCGGCGTCAACCAGGTTCAGGTGCGGGCGGAAATCGGCCTTTCGTTTGCGGCCGGTTTGCGCAGTATCCTGCGCCAGGACCCGGACATTATCATGGTTGGTGAGATTCGTGACGAAGACACGGCCGATATCGCCGTGAAAGCGGCACTGACCGGTCACTTGGTGTTGAGCACGTTGCACACCAACGATGCATCCAGCGTCTTTACCCGCCTAATCGATATGGGAATGGAACCGTTCCTGGTGCAGTCCTCCGTGGCCTTGGCGGCGGCCCAGCGCCTGTTGCGCCGCGTGTGCCCCGACTGCAAAGAGAGCATTCGCGTGCCGCCGGATGTGTTGGAGCGAATTCAGTACACGGCGTTGCCCGACGCGCCAGCCCCGAATTTCGTGCGTGGCCGCGGCTGCGGCAAATGCAAAGACACGGGCTATCGAGGCCGTCTCGCGGTCATCGAAGCCATGACCAACTATCCCGAGTTGCAGGATTTGATCATGACGCGGAAGCCGGCCAGCGACATCAAGCGGGTGGCCGTGGATTGCGGCATGCGGACCCTGCGGCAAAATGCCCTCGAAAAAGCGGCTGAGGGCGTTACCACGATTGAGGAAGTCCTGCGCGTATCCGCGATGGACTAGCACGATCGCGAACCGAGGGGGAATCATGGTCGATATCAGCATCAAAGAATTGCTCACCAAAACCATCGAAAAAGGCGCCAGCGATCTGCATATCGTCGTTGGTTCGCCGCCCATCATTCGGCTTAACGGCAACCTCGAGGCCATGCACGAATACCCGGTCTTCAAGCCGGACGAGACGCAGGAAATCATCTATAGCGTCATGAGCGAAGAACAGATCGCGATGTTTGAAACGGACCGCGAGTGCGACCTCTCGTTCGGGATTGAAGGACTTAGCCGGTTCCGTCTCAACGTCTACCGCGACCGGGGATCGGTGGTGGCGGCGTTTCGCGCGATCCCCTTTGAAATCCGGGGCTTTGAAGAATTGGGGCTGCCCCGGGTCGTCGCGGATTTTGCCTACCGCCCGCTGGGGCTTATCCTGGTTTGCGGCCCGACGGGTAGCGGAAAATCGACCACGCTCGCCTCGATCATCGATAAAATCAATCGCGAACGTCCCGTGCACATCATAACCATCGAGGATCCCATCGAATATCTGCACAATCACAATGTGGCTACAATCAACCAGCGGGAAGTCAACGCGGACACCAAGTCCTTTGGCGCAGCGTTGAAACGTGTGCTTCGTCAGGATCCCGACGTGATTCTCATTGGTGAGATGCGCGATCCGGAGACAATCGCCGCTGCTTTGACCGTGGCGGAGACGGGGCACCTCGCCTTTGCCACGCTGCACACCAACGACGCGCTCCAGTCGATTAACCGTATCGTGGATGTGTTTCCCTCGAACCAGCAGGATCAGATTCGCACGCAGTTGTCGTTCGTGCTGGAAGGCATCGCAGTGCAGCAGCTCATCCCGCGCGCGGACGGTATGGGGCGGGCCCTCGCCCTGGAGGTGATGCTACCCAATACGGCTATCCGTTCGCTCATCCGCGAGCAGAAGCTTCAGCAGATTCCGTCCATGATCGAGATTGGCGCGGGCGAAGGCATGATGACCATGAACCAGTCCCTCTACCGGCTCATGCGGCGCAACGTGATTACGAGCGACATGGCGTTCAAGCGCAGTGCCGATCCGGAAGGCCTGCGGCGCCTGATGGAAAAGGGGCTGTGACCACTTCCGGCCTTCCCATTCCCGTCCGGCCATCGCTGAGCGCGTTCGGTCCGTGGCAGTTCGTCATCGGAAGCGTCCGGGTGGCGGCTGTCTGCGTCATCGCGGCGGGCACGCTTTCTTTTGGTGAATACGCGGGGAGTGAGTCGATCTATCTTTCCGCGTTCTACCTTTTCGGGCTGGTGTGCAGCGCCGGGTACCTGCTGGCGCTGCGGCGGGTGCACTACGTGACGCCCTTGTTCACCTGGGCGCAGGTGCTTGTCGATCTCGGCGTCGTCGCGGCGGCCGTCAGTTTCACCGGCGGTCTTGGCAGTCTGTACACCTTTCTGTTCGTCATCGTGGTTCTGGAAGCGGGCATACTGCTCGGACTGATCCAGGGATTTATCTTCGCAACGCTGTGCACGGGAATTATGGGGGTTCTGGTGCTCATGCGGACAGTCCCGGCCGAGGGCCTGCCGATTGCAGAGCAATGGTACAACCAGGATCGCTATACCCTTTGGTACGGCTACCTCATCCAGGTGCTTGCTTACTATCTTACCGCATCGATCAGCGGGTATTGGAATCAGCAACTGCACCGTCTGCAGCAATTCCAGCGGGAAATCCTGGACAACATGAACAATGGATTTCTGATCGCCGATCTCGCCGGCCGGATCACGGTGGTGAACAAGGCGGCGGAACGCATTCTCAATTTGCGGGAAGACAAAGCCATCGGCAAGCCGGTGCAGGACATCCTGCGCGTCGCGTCGGGCGAAGAATGCCCGGTGATTACCGCGTTGCGGTCGGAGCGTGATTTTACACGCTACGAATACACCGGTCTTGTCAATCCGGGCAAGACCATGCTTCTCGGCTTGAGCACCAGCCGCATCTACGACTGGCGCGGGCGCATGACGGGGATCATCGCGTCCTTCAGCGATCTGACGGAACTGGAGCAGATGCGGCAAGAACTCAAGCGGCAGGATCGCCTATCCATCGTAGGCGAACTGGCCGCCGGTTTGGCCCACGAGATCCGGAACCCGGTGGCAGCTATCCGCGGCGCAGTAGACGAACTTACCACGAGCCTGGATCACCCGAAAGTCGCGGAGAAACTACTCTCCATCGCGCTACGGGAATCGGACCAACTCAACGCGATCGTCTCCGATTTTCTTGACTTTGCACGAAAACCCCGTATGCGTCGCGACATATTCGACGTGCGCGGGCTCATAGATGAAGTAACCGATTTCATGCAACGGAAATGCGAGGGGAACACGGAATTCTCGATCGAAACAGAGATTCCTGATGCGATCTGCCCTGTGTCCGGCGACCGGTCTCAGATCCGTCAAGTCTTTGTGAATCTCGCGAAGAACGCCGCGGAAGCCATGGACGAGCGGGGGCGTCTCCTCATCGCGGTTGTCCTGGGACCGTCCTCCGTCGAGGTCCGTTTCGATGACGAGGGACCGGGTATCGATCCCGACAAGGTTGCGCGCATATTCGAGCCTTTCTATACTACGAAGGACACCGGTGTTGGCATGGGGTTGGCTATCTGTCTTCGGATAGTCTCTGCCCACGACGGCACCATCCGGGCCGCGTCGCGCGAAGGAGGCGGCGCGACGATGAGCGTGAGGCTCCCCAGAGCGGGAACGGAGGAATAACACGGAGTGGCTGTCCAACACCGAATCCTCGTGGTAGACGACGAGTCGGGCATGCGCGAACTGCTGGAAATCGTGCTCGCCAAAGACGGGTACGACGTGGTAACGGCTTCCAACGTCGATGATGCCCAGAGACTTCTCGAGGACCAGAGTTTTGACGTGGTGCTGACCGATCTCCGCATGGGCAGCGACCGCGACGCCGGGATGACGCTTCTCACGTGGTTGAATGAAAACAGCCCGTCCACACCATCGATCATGATGACGGCGTACGGTTCCGTGGAAACGGCCATCGAGGCCATGAAGCGGGGCGCGGCCGACTACATCATGAAGCCGTTCAAGAATGAGGAAGTCCGCATTCTTATTCAGCGGGCGATCGAGCAGACGCGAATCAAACGCGAAAACATCGCGTTGCGAAAAGAACAGGCCAAGCGCGGCAACCTCGACAACATCATCGGCAAAAGCAAGCCCACCGAAGAATTGCGCGAGATGATTCGCCGCGTTGCGGATTTACCCAGCACGGTCGCCATCCACGGCGAGAGCGGAACCGGCAAGGAACTCGTTGCGCGGGGCATCCATCAATTGAGCAGCCGCACCGGCAAACCGTTCGTGGCCGTCAATTGCGGCGGATTCCCCGAGAATCTGTTGGAAAGCGAGCTGTTTGGCCACAAGAAGGGGTCGTTCACGGGCGCCTATGAAGACAAAGAAGGGCTGTTTGTGGTAGCCGATGGCGGTTCACTGTTCCTCGACGAGATTGGCGAAATGCCCATGGCCCTGCAAGTGAAACTGCTCCGCGTGTTGGACAACAGTATCGTCCATCCAGTCGGCGGCACGGTGGGAAAGAAGGTCGACGTCCGGATTATTTCCGCGACGAACCGCGACCTCGCCGCCATGGCTCAGGAAGGTTCATTTCGGGAAGACTTGTACTATCGGCTCAACGTCATCCCCATAACCGTGCCGCCCTTGCGGGAGCGCGCCGATGACATCCCTCTGTTGATCCGGCATTTTGTGCGGGTCCACGGCGAGAAGATGAATCGCGGTGAATTGCAGGTTTCCAACGACGTCGAGGATCTATTGGGGGGCTATCCCTGGCCGGGGAATGTGCGCGAGCTGACCAATCTGCTCGAGCGGGCCGTGGCGCTGTGCCGGGGCGACGTTATCGAGATTGGCGACCTTCCCCCGAATATCCGCGATCACGTGGCTACTCCGGGAGAAACCGCCAAGAAATTGCCTCAAGGCGGTCTCGATCTGGAGGAGTACGTGGCCGAAATCGAAACCAGCCTCATCAAACAGGCGCTCCAAAGTACCAAGTATTCCCAGAAACGGGCCGCCAATCTTCTGGGGCTCACCGCGCGGTCGCTACGCTATCGGTTGAAGAAGTACGGGCTGGCCGACGACGACTGATAGACTCGCGTCGTTCGTTGCAGATTAGGCCATCCGTTGTTTGCGCCGTTCGATAAAAGCATTGAGCACGGCAATGCGCATCCGCCCGCCCATCTTTTCCCCGGTGTAGCCATCCAGCACGGCCAAGTCGATCTTCTGGCCGAACCGGCGAAAGTAGTAGACCCAGATTGGCGTGTGATAAGTGCAGTGTTCTTCGATCCGGACCGCACTCGGTTTGGGACCCCGCTTCCGGAGGCAGTAACGAATTAGTCCGTCGCGCGCGTGTTGTTCCGCTTCCGAAACGTCGAGAACCGGATCGAACGTCTCGCCCTCCGGCGCGCGTTCTTCCAGAACGTCCAGTCGCTCAAAGAGTGCGAACCCGCCGAAACTAGCATCAACGGAAACCCAGAGGCTGCTTTCCATTTTTCCTCGGGTAAGGACCATTCGAAATGCATAGACCGGCATCCACACCAGTTCCACTGAGGAGGGGAGTCCGCTTTCGGAAGTTCTGACTGGTCGCGGACGCAGGAGACCAAATAAATTGCGGGCGCGGGGCCTCCAGAAGACCCGCGCGGCGTCCGTGAGTTCTAGCCGCGGCGGGAGGACAAGGCTGCTCACGAAACGATTGTCTTGGACCGCTTGAATAGTCTCCATCCGTACGCGATGGCGCCCGAGCCGAGGACGCCGAGGATGAGGCCGGCAATGACGTTCACCACGGCGGCGTGGGTTCTGGTTGCCCAAAACGTTGCGATTAATACGGGGACGGCCAAGGCGAACACGAAGAGTCCGACGGCCATATACGTTTCGCCGTCGCGCTTCATCATTTCGGCCCGAGTATGTCGCTCGGCTTTCTTATTAATCGTACTGGTCATGGGGCTATCCTCGTCCGTAGAAATAGAAATACACAAACACGTGTGGGAGCATGGAAACAACGGTCCAGATGCGAAGGTCAGTCCAGATCGATTCTTCACGGCGTCCCAGATTTACATAGGACTTGCCAAGGTAGAACCACACCCACAACATCGTACCCAGAAAGAAACCGATGGCGGCAATGGTTGCCCACGGTTGGTAGATAGGGGCCAGGAATGAGTTGATGGGACCGAAGAACTTGATCAGAATTGGATAGCAGAAGGTGGTGCAAAATGCATCCACCATTTGCGCGATTTGAGCGTATAGTGTGACGAGTGCTTCACGGACGGGAGCAAACATCAGGAATTCCTTTCTTCAAGTGCGTCTTGCGCCGCAGTGTTCTGCACGACCGAACTCCAAACCAAACCCCGGAGCTTCTCTTCCGATTCCTTCTTCGTAAGCAGGCTGACTACGATAGTGACAATTACTGCAAAGACGAAGGACCACCATGCTACGAAGAGGAAGGGGTCTTCTGACGTAAAAAGACCCGGCGTATTCTTTAGTATAAAGCAAAACATGACGCCCAGTACGAGCCCGGCCAGTCCGCCCCAGCGGTTGGCGCGGGGCCAAATAATCCCCAGCAGCAGAATGGCGAGCGTGGGGCCCTGGAACATGCTGAGAATCGTCTGTGTGAATACGTAAATGCTCTCACGGTCGGCGATAGGTTTGGCAAGAATTGCCGAGGTAATAATCAGAAAAGCGGTAAACCCACGACCAAGTTTCAGCGCTTGTTTCTCGGACAAGGCCTTCTTGCCAAACCAGTTTCGCATCTGTCCGTATATGTCGGTAATAAAGATCGTCGTAGCTGAATTGAGCGTACTTGAAATGCTGGACATCAATGCCGCGAACAGCGCCGCGAACATGAGTCCGCGAAGCCCCGCCGGAAGCAACAGGCGAATCATCTCCGGTACGGCGCGGTCGGCTTCTTCCATGGGAAGGTGGGGCACCAATACGATGGCACACAACCCGGGCAGAGCGACCATCAGGGGAATCATCGATTTTAAGAAACCACCCAACAACATACCGCCCTTGGCGTCCCACTCGCTGCGGGCACCCAAGGTGCGTTGCACGATCACCTGGTTGCCGCTCATGTACGCAATGGCAAGTACAATGCCCAGCCCGAACACAATCCCGGTCCACGGGAAAGGACCGGTTGTGTTGTGGGGAAGTAGGATGGTGAAATGGTGCGCATACTGGTCACCCTTGGCCAGGACCTGCTGCTGCAAGGCCGTCCATCCGCCGACTTCCCACAACGCGAGGGTCAGCAAGCTCAATCCTCCGACGTACATAACGACGAGTTGCACGACATCGGTGAAGACTACGGCCGTCAGCCCGCCGGAGAATGTGTAAAGCCCCGTAACGATCGCCATGAGCCAAACGGACCGCATGGCGTTCCAGCCGAGAATCGTGTGCATCAGCTTGTCGGCGGTAACCCACAGCATGATCGCCAAGCCCAGGAACATCACGATAGCCCAGATCATGGCTTGGATAAACTGGACCGCGGTGTTATAGCGCATGCCCAAGAATTCGGGAATCGTAAACACGCCCGTGCGCCAGAAATAGGGCACAAAGATGAACGCCGCGAATGCCATGGCCGGCATCGATCCGATCCAGTCAAAGTTCGCAGCGGATATGCCGTATCGGAAGGACGCCCCGGCCACGGCCACGAAGTCCGTTGCGCCGATATCACTTACCACAATGGAGAATCCGATGGCCCAGAAGGGGAGAGCCTTACCGGAAATGAAGAAATCTTCTGCATTCCCCACGTACCGGGTACAGAAGAAACCCAGAGCGAGCGTGCCGATCATGTACACAGCAATGATGACGATGTCGACACCGGCAAGACCAATAATGTTTTCCATAAGAAACCTTCCGCGGCTCGATCACTCATGAAGGGAACAAACGCACTTCCCCGTAGGTCAGAATGCCGCTACTTTACCCGTGATTAACTTTACCGGTCAAGTTTTTGCCGTATTTCCCGGAAAACAACCATTCCGGGTACCTCTTGCGGTGCTACTCAGGCGTGTACTATCATTCGAAATCGCGCTGGGACACGCGAGGGAGCGCGGTTTGGAATATTGTTTAGCGGATGGGCGACGGGCGTGGCGCGACGGCAATCGATGTGTGCAACGGGAGTGTAAGGGGCTAGTGATATGAGCGGTGCTATTCGGGTGACGGTGTGGAACGAAGGCGTTCACGAGAAGGAAATCGAAGAAGTCCGGAAGCTCTATCCCAACGGCATGGGCGCCCAGATTGCCGGGTATTTGTCGGGAAAAGACGGGATTGCGACGGTCCAGGTGTCGGAGTTGGATCACAAGGACCAGGGCCTGCCGGATGACGTATTGAATTCGACGGATGTAATGACATGGTGGGGGCACACCGCCCACGATAAAGTCAGCGACGAAAACGTCGCCCGGGTGCATCAGCGCGTGTTGGATGGAATGGGCCTCGTCGTGCTGCACTCGGGCCACTACTCGAAGATATTCAAAAAACTTATGGGCACGACGTGCGAATTGCGCTGGCGCGATATCGGCGAACGGGAACGCATCTGGGTCGTCGATCCGGCCCATCCCATCGCGGAAGGACTGCCGGAGTATTTTGAACTGCCGCGCACCGAGATGTACGGAGAACACTTCGATATCCCCCAGCCGGATCGTCAGGTGTTTCTCAGTTGGTTCCAGGGAGGGGAAGTGTTCCGCAGCGGCTGTTGCTGGCATCGTGGGAAAGGGAAGATCTTCTATTTCCGGCCGGGCCACGAGACATTGCCCATCTACTACGACGAGCACGTGCTCCGCGTCATCTATAACGGCATCAAATGGGCGGCGCCGTCCGGCGTGAAGGAGATCCATCGCGGCAACGTCGAACCCTTGGAAAAGGTGTAACCGCACGCATAATCGATGTACGGATTCCACTGGAAACGCTAGGCACCAGCGTGGCTGTCTCGGGCAGTACCGGCGAGAAGCAGTACAACGACTGCTTGAATCCCGTCCAAGAGGACGCGTCTCACGAATTCGTGACCGGTTCGATATTCATTCTCTGGCCCTTGCGTTCAGTCCTGGGTTGAAACGCCAGGCTGGTGCCAGGCGCTCCCAGTGGGGCTTCACCTCGATGACGGGTGGAGGACCGCTTTCACCTCGTGGTGACTACTTTGCAGCCGCCTCGGCCACTAGTCTGAAGGCCGTGTTCAACGGCTCGGGCTTCTCCGGCATGTCGCCGATAGCCGAGTCGTTCCAGGAGACGATTATGTCAAGCGATGGAATGACGGCCATGCCGCGCATGCCGTTGGCGTGCCCCAATGCGGAAAAGATGTCCGGAGGACCGTCCGGCCAGAGCCGTTCACCGTCCGCGTTCACGCCGTTGAGCCACCAGAGCCAACTGTAACTTCCCTCATGGTTGGCCTGATTGTCCGGGACACGCTGCGATCCGATGGTCCGTTGACCGGGGCACATTTCTGCCTCTTCGCCCGTCGTGCGGGGGATGGTGTTCGGGACGGGGCTCGTCGTAATTTGTTTGACGTGCTCCTCGCTGATAAGTTGTTGACCGTCCCAACTACCGCCGTGCAGATAGAGGAGACCGAATCGGGCGAAATCTCGTGGCGACACCGCAATGCGGCCTGCCCGGTCGCCGGTTCCGAAGGCGAGGAACGACGGATTGTCCTGGCACTGAATCTTGTCCGTGAGACGCGCGTGCAACACGGTGTCGTCGACGGTGTCCATGGTCACGCCATAGACCTTGAGAAACACGGTGTCCCACAGTAGGGCCATCTGCCAATCGTTGTAGTCGTAGGCCGTCCCGGGATCTTCACGAACGCCGTAGCAGGAGATTTGATTGGCCATGTGGCGAAAAGTCATCTTTCGGTCTTTGTACCCGAGGCCGGCGTTCAAGTCCTTGAGGCAGGGCACATAGTCCGCGACGTGCGCGTCTACGCTCGGCAATATTCCGTCTTCGACGGCGAGGAAGAGGAAGTGGGTGATCCACGGTTTCAACGCGGAGGCCACGTCGCTCGCTTTCGTGATGTCGCCCCACGAATAGACCAGGTACCCGTGCCGCACGACGCAGCCCCGGCCTCCCATAAAGTCGCGCAGCGCATCGAGTTCCTCGCTCTTGAGTCCAACTTCCTCCGGGGAGCGCGTGTCCCATTTCCCCGTCGGAAACACACTCTGTGCGTTGGCGGAAACCAGGGTCGTCAATAGTAAGGCCGTCAAACCTGCAAATTTGATGCGCACGGCATTATCTCCCTTCGTAAACGTAATCCACTACTTCCCGTGAGGCTTTGTAACATCACGGTTTATTCGCGCCGCGTGTCCAGCAAGGCGTGCACGCGTTTTCGTAGCGCCGGTATGACTTCTGCTTCGAACCAATTGTTTTGTTGCAGCCAGTAGGTATTCCTCGGCGACGGGTGCGGCATGGGGACGTATTCCGGGAAGTACTCCCGCCAGGCGCGGACGGTCTCCGTCAAGGTCTTCTTCCGTTTTTCCGCGAGGTAATAGCGCTGCGCATATTGCCCGGCGAGGATGGTGAGTTTCACATTCGGTAACTGCGCCAGGAGCCGTGCGAACCAATGCTCGGCGCACTCGGGCCGGGGCGGTAAATCGCCGCCGCGCGGATTCCGCCCCGGATAACAATAGCCCATGGGAATGATCGCAACGCGCCGCTCGTCATAGAACGTATCGCGGTCCACATCCATCCACGCGCGCAACCGGTCACCACTGGGATCGTTCCAGGGGATGCCGGTCTCGTGTACCCGCGTGCCGGGGGCTTGCCCCACCACGAGAATTCGCGCCGTCGCCGCTGCACGCAGCACGGGCTGTGGGCCCAACGGCAGCATGTCTTCGCAGATTCGGCACGCTCGAACTTCGGTTAGCAAGGATTCGAGCGTTTCTCGGTGGGCTTTCATCACGACGCGGGACGCGACGTGGTTTCCATCTTTCCGGAAACTTCGATCGGGGAACTGGCGCCTCCTTTTGCGGCGGCAGTCCCGGACGCCGTCATCGTAGAAACCGACGTCCGCACCCAACCGGTCGCTTCCTCATATTCGGCCGTGCCGCTTCCCTTTCCCGTGATGGCCGCATTCTTCGGATTGGGGTTCGACGCGCCACCCGTCGGGCTCTTACTCATTTCCACCGTGTATGCATAGTCGGTGTCGATCGTGGCGATGCCGTCTTCACGCTTTTCCAGCGTGTTGGTGGATTCCACCTTCGTTGGCATCGGAAGGCCTTCAAACTCCGAGTTGTTTCGCCAGGCGTCGCCGGGTTTCAGTGCCTTGTCGGGCACGTTCAGAAAGACGCGCCGCATCTGCTGCTTCATGGCCGCGTTGTCCAGGCCATGGCGAATCTGCTGCTTGACCTGTTCACCCGGAATATGGCCGGGCGCCTTGTAGGCATCCACCGCTTTGTCCGCGCAGGCGTCGGCGCCATCGACGCTCAGCACCTCGCCCAAGCAGCTCACGCGAATCGTGAATCGTTCGCCTTTCAGAACATCCAGCGCTTCTTGCTTCGACTTGTTGCCGAAAAGGTCGTCGATTCCGGGCGCATCTCCGCCGGGCAGACCCTCGGGAGCCGACATTTCCTCGTGAACGCTGTCGTACACCACGTCGAGGGTTACGGTACCATCGTCCGTCACCGCCGTCGGCGTCATGCTGTACGTGGCTTCCCGGACATTCCCGAAGGTGATGTCGCGCCCATTGAGCTTCATTTTCGTCGTTGTATTGTCCGACGTATGGACCGACCGTGGTGCGTTCAGATCCGGGCGAAACAGCAGTTTGCCGTCATCAGCACTGTGACAACCGGTCGATAGAATCGCGATGCCGACCGCGAGAATCGCTGTAAGATGCTGAGGTTGGTGTGTCATGAACTCCTTTGTCCTGGGGTTGTACTAATTCCTACGGGGCGCCGCACCATAGCCGGGCAAGTCTCAGGATACCCGTGACGTTGTCGTAATTGCGGCGTTTGAGTGCGCCTATTGCTTCGGATATGACGTGATTTCGTTCTTGGCCGAGAACTCCATTGTCATGTTCATTCCCTTCATGGGGGAAATGGTTCCCGTGCCCTTGGCCGTGATGACTGCTTTGCGGGGCCAGCCGGTTGCATCCTCGTACTCGGCTGTGCCACTGCCCGACCCTTCCATGGTACCGCTGCCACCGCCGGATTTCATGGCCTCCCCCATGGGGCCCTTGCTGAAGTCCACCGAGTACTGGGTTGCGATGTTTAGATTAAGAATGCCGGCATTGCGCTCTCCGGCCGTAATCGTCATAGTCATATCGATCGGCATTCCGAGATCTTCGCGGGTCAGGTCTTCTTGCCAGGAGTCTCCGGGATTGAGCGCCTTGTCGGGCACTTTCATGAAGATTTGCTTCATCTGCTCCAGGGTTCCCTCATTTCCATATCCCTGGCGGAGTTGGGACTTGAGTTGATCGGCGGGAATGTGCGCCGGTCCCTGGAGGGCGTCGGCCACCTTTCCGGCCACCTCGTCTGCCCCTTCTACACCGAGCACGTCGCCGAACTTGCTGACCCGCACCGTAAAGCGTTCGCCCTTGAGGGAATCGAGGGCTTTTTGCATCGCTTTGGTCCCGAACGGATCGTCCATGCCCGGAATCTGCGCCGCCCCCGCGCCGCCGAGCAACGCATCAAGACCTGTCACTTCCGTATCCACGTAATCGTAGACGACGTCAACGGCCACCGTGCCTTCGTCGTCTACCGCAGTCGGCGTCATCACATAGGTGACGTCCTTGGACGTGCCGAAGGTCATGTCCATCCCCATCAACTTGGACGTGTTCGTAAACGCTTCGGAAGTGTTTACCGTCCGGGCGACGTTGAGTTCTGGCTTGAACAGCAATTTGCCCTGGTCCGGATTGCCGCAGCCGTTGAACAGGATCGCGGCGCACAGCAACAGAGTCGCAATGAAACACACGCGCTTGGTTGTCATGTCGGGACCCATCCTATAAGTTGCGCCGCCCCCGCAGAGGGCAGCCCCAAGTGGCTCCAGATAAACCCCACACATGGAGCACCCGAAGTCTATCACACAAACGGGGACTGATGTACAAACTATGCGTGCGTTGCACCATCGTCTGGCACCTGCCAAGGGCGGTTGCGTT
The DNA here is from genome assembly GCA_963745075.1 of Candidatus Hydrogenedentota bacterium. Classification (GTDB taxonomy): domain Bacteria; phylum Hydrogenedentota; class Hydrogenedentia; order Hydrogenedentales; family SLHB01; genus JAHDWY01. The sequence goes on from CAVUWV010000036.1 coordinate 68,780, forward strand.
TGCGCGCAAAACGCGGCAGAATCTAGCCCATCGGTCCTGGTGAAATGGCGTTCCCAAAACGAATGGCTCTTTATGGAAACGAATACGTTACCCTTTGAGAAGATCATCTTTGTCTGCACGAACGAACGCGCGGAAGGCGAGCGCGTATGTTGCCGGGGCGGTGGCGGAGGCGAATTGCGCGACAAACTCAAGGCGATGGTGAAGGCGCGGCAAATGCGCTCGAAGGTGCGGGTCAGCCAGTCCGGCTGTATGGACAAATGTGAAGACGGTCCGAATATCATGGTTTTTCCGGATAATGTCTGGTTTTCGCACGTGACCGATGCGGACCTTGAACCGCTCCTCGATGCGGTGACTCGTTCGCTGGAAACGGGTGAGCGCCTTGTCCCGCCCGAGGCGATGACGTAAGGTATAGGGGGCGTGCGAAATCCGATGCACGAAATTCGAAACAAATTCCAATGACCAAAATCCAAATGACTGAAACGTAGCAGTCCGGAGACTGATTGATGCAAGCCGGCATGTCCGTTTTCCCCATTTGGGATTTCGAGCATTAGAATTTGTTTCGAATTTCGGATTTCGTGCTTCGGATTTCTCTTACATATTTGGAGTCAATCTACCCATGGGTGTACTCGTTCTTGTCCGACACGGGCAAGCCTCGTTTCATGACGAGGACTACGACAAGCTGAGTCCGCTGGGCGAAGAGCAGTGCCGCCATCTCGGCGCATTCTGGGTCCATCATGGGATCGGTTTCGATCGCGTGTGCTCGGGACCGCTGGCACGGCAGCGGCGGTCCGCGGAGATCGTTCGCGACGTGTTTACGGAAGCGGGCGCAGACCTTTCCGGAAATCGAGATCGTGGACGCCATTGCCGAGATGCCCGTCGAAAAGCTCGCGAAACGGTTCATGCCGCAGCTTTGCGCGGAGGACGAGCAGGTCCTGCTCCTCATGCAGCGGTTCACCGAAACCGAGGACAAGCGGGAGAAGGAAAAGACTTTTCAGAAAGCCTTCGAGAAACTCATGCTGCTTTGGGCGAACGAGCAATATCAGGATTCGGAAATCGAAACCTTCGCGCATTTCCGCGAACGCGTCACGCAGGCCTATCGCGACATCCTTGCCGCGGCGACGAACGGCGAACGGATTGCCGCCTTCACGTCGGGCGGGCCGACGGCCATCGCCTTGAATATGGCCCTCGGTACCAGCGCGGAAACGACGCTGGAACTGGTGTGGCAGGTGCGCAACGCGTCCACCACGGAGTTTCTGTTCACCGACGGACGCTTTACCCTGAATTCGTTCAATTCCGTGCCGCATTTGAACGACCCCATGCTTTGGACGTACCGGTAGGCGGGGCCTGCCGTAGAAAGGAAGCCGACGATGGATTTCTCCATTCCCCAGCATATGCAGGACTTGCTCGGGTCCGTGCGCGAATTTGTCGACAAGGAAATTATCCCGCTGGAACGCCGGGACCACGCGAAAGGGTTCAGGGCGCTGTTGCCGGAACTGCAGCGCCTGCGCGGCGAGGTGAAGAAGCGCGGCTGGTGGCTCCCGCAAATCGCGAAAGAGCACGGCGGGCTGGGCCTCAGCCTGGTCGAGCACGGACTCCTCAGCGCGGAACTCGGCCGTACGCCCATGGGCCACTTCTGTTTCAACTGCCAGGCGCCGGATTCCGGCAACATGGAAATCCTCATCCAGTTCGGCACGCCGGAACAGCAGAAGACGTTCCTGGAGCCGCTGCTGCGCGGCGAGACGCGCAGTTGCTTCGCCATGACCGAGCCCGAGCACGCGGGCTCGAACCCGGTGTGGATGAGCACGACGGCCGTGAAAGACGGGCGATGATTACGTCATCAACGGCCACAAGTGGTATACATCGTCGGCCGAAGGCGCCACGTTCACGGTATGCATGGCGGTGACGGATCCGAATCAACAGCCGCACTTCCGTGCGAGCATGATCCTCGTGCCGCTCGACAATCCCGGCTACCGGCTGGTGCGCAACATCGGTGTCATGGGCGACGCGGGTGAGGACTGGGCCAGTCACGGCGAGGTGCGTGTTCGAGAATTGCCGCGTGCCGCAGTCGAATCTGCTCGGCGCGCGAGGGCATGGGCTTCGCCATCGCCCAGGAGCGGCTCGGGCCGGGGCGCATTCACCACTGCATGCGCTGGATCGGGATCTGCGAACGCAGTTTCGACATCATGTGCGAGCACGCGGCCAAGCGCGAAGTCGCGCCGGGCGTCCCCTCGGGCACGCGGCAGATGGTGCAGCAGTGGATCGCCGACAGCCGCGCGGAGATCAACGGCGGCGCGGCTCATGGTATTGCACGCGGCGTGGGCCATCGAACAACACGGCGCGAAGGAAGCGCGCGACGAGATCTCGCTGATCAAGTTCACCGTCGCGAATACGATGCAGCGCGTTGTCGATCGCGCGATCCAGTGTCTCGGCGGCTACGGCGTGGCGGACGATTCGATCCTGCCGTACTTCTACCGTCACGAACGTCCCGCGCGGATTTATGACGGGCCGGACGAGGTGCACAAGCAGTCGGTGGCGAAACGCATCCTTAAACGGCACGGCATCACGATCAAATCCGGGGCCAATCAATGACGGGTCCCCTCGACGGCACGTCGCCCGTTCGCGAAGGCGAGGAACTGGATGCGGCGGCGTTGGAGCGGTACCTGTCCGACGCCGTGCCGGGCGTCAAGGGGCCGGTAGCGGTCGAACAGTTTCCCAGCGGCCATTCGAACCTGACCTACCTGTTGCGCGCGGGCGACCGGGAACTCGTGCTGCGCCGTCCGCCCTTCGGGAGCAAGGTGAAATCCGCCCACGACATGGGGCGCGAATACACCGTGTTGTCGAACCTGCATCCCGTCTATCCGCCCGCGCCGAAGCCCCTGGCGTTTTGCGAAGACGAGTCCGTCATCGGCGCGCAGTTCTACGTCATGGAACGGGTGAAGGGCGTCATCTTGCGTTCGGGAAAGCCGGCTGGACTGGAAACCACGCCCGAACTCGCGCGCGGGTGTTGCCAGGCCTTCATCGAAAACCTGGCCGATCTACATGCGCTCGATTACCGGGCCATCGGCCTCGACGCGTTGTATAAAGGCCCTAACTACGTCGAGCGCCAGGTGACGGGCTGGTCGAAACGCTACACGGGATCGCAGACCGACGACATCCCCGAGATTGACCGCGTCATCGCGTGGCTCCACGAACGCATCCCCGCCGACACCGGCGCGGTGCTGGTTCACAACGATTACAAGTTCGACAACATCGTGCTCGATCCCGACGACCTCACGAAGATCGTCGGCGTCCTCGACTGGGAAATGGCGACCATCGGCGATCCCCTCGCCGATCTCGGCACGTCGCTCGCCTACTGGATCCAGGCCAACGACGAAGAGATGCAGATCGTCCAATGCTTCCTCACCACCGAACCCGGCGCCATGACCCGCATGGATCTCGCCGAAGCCTACGCCGCCCGCACCGGCCGCGACATCACCAACATTTTGTTCTACTACGTGCTCGCCCTGTTAAAACTGGCCGTCATCGTCCAGCAAATCTACTACCGCTACAAACAAGGCCTCACCAAAGACGAACGCTTCGCCATGCTCATCGTCATGGTCCACCTGCTTGGGAGAAAAGCCGTCGTGGCGATTGAGTCGGGGACGGTGTAGGCGGAGCCGAACGAAGGTACCAGCAATCGCCCCGGAGTATGTAGCGCAGGCGTCTCTCGCCTGCGGACTTAATGAAATGCTCGCTGTAAAACAACAAGACTGCTGTCGTTCAGACTTCTTAAGCTTGGGTACCAAAGGCTCGACTATGTCGAAAAGTCTAAGTCGGAAGACTCACCGATTTCGCGAGGAAGAAATACATATCCTTCATCCGAAAAAACTGGTGGAGTTTCTCGATCACGCCCTTGGCAGGCTACTTTTGAGCTTACGCGCCAGGTGCTTCGTGGATAGTCTGGGCTCCCAGTCAAGACTATTGAAATTCCCAGAAACACCATCGAGGTTTGTTGGAGATTCTGAAGCTAAACGTCCGATATGAAAAACCGTCGGCGGAAAAGCTGCCTAGAGAGTGTCAGATGCTCTCCCCAAGGTCAAAGCTCCATCTGAGAATTCTGCGAACGTATCAGCTCTTTGTAAACGGCACTTCCCATGTCAACACAGATTCTCTCTGGGCGACGAAGTCGCATATTCAGTGGTCAAGATCAGCCAATAGACTTTCGTGCCTGATTTTCTTGCAACTTCTAAGATTGGCAAATCATTTGCCTCATTAATGATCTAATTCGCCCTCGCGCCCAATTGCCCCGCCCTGGTGGAATTTTTCAGTGGAATGATCTCACCCTCAAAACGGATGCGATAGCTGGTCGCGTGTCCTTGTTGATTTCATTACCGATGTTTCAACCATTGATACTTCAAAAAAGCTGGTTTCCTGCTGGAATCTCAACGTAGAGGATACAAACGGACGAGTTTCTTAGTATCGTGTAAAACTCCGCCCGTGCGAGGGTCTCGCGATACTTGCTGCTAATCCGGGCGGTACATCGCCCCATGATCAAGACATTCGTTCATCCTTTTCCAATTGTAGTCACTTTCATTCAACATTTGTCGATAGGGCGCATAACCAAAGACTTGTGCTCGGATTTCAGTACAAGAGTATCCTTCGGTGATAGAATTGTTTTGGAGAGGACGTGATCGGTCGAAGGGAGGCGCACGATTCGATGGTCGCGATTAGATCGGATTTCCCACAGATACCGCATGTGGAACAGAGTAACGTCCCTTTTCTTACGGAAGTCATTCCCTGCCATATGGGTGAAGTCCTAATCGTTCTTTCGTGGCGGTAGCACTTGAAGAATCAAAGTTGCAGTCATCGTGAATCTTGGGTATATGGCTTCTACGCTTTTCCGAATTTTTGAGCAATCAACCTGTGGTACCTTCTGCTTTCGCGTAGTCATCTTGCACCACCTACATGGCCGCCTTTTTCACCCCGCCCCGGTCCACGGTAAACACCACAAACTCCCCATCATCGCCCTGCACGGCGATCCGCGTCTCACCCCCGACGCGGAGGGAGAAGCCGGGGAGGGAGACGGAGGCGCCGGCGTCCGTGATGGTGGCGTTGGTGGCTTTGACGGGGGCGTCGCCTTCGAGGATGTGGTAGGCGGCGATGAACCAGGCTTCTTTGCCGTGTTGGCGGCGGAGGAGCATGGGGAGGCGTTCGGGCATGTTGGGGCCGAAGCCTTCGGCGTAGAAGCAGGTGGAGGCGTCGAAGAAGCGCAGGGCGATGCGTTTACTGTCGTTGACCTCCAGCGTCGCGGCTTCGAAGCGTTCGGGGAACCGCTTCGTGTTCTTCAACAGCGTGTACGGTCCGTTCTCGCCAATGGCATCGACGGCTTCGGCCTCGGGCACGTCGATCAGTTTCCCGCGAAAATGGAGCGGTAGGTCGAAGGTGGCGTCTTCTTCGGACGTGCAGTGGATCACGTCTAGGATGACGTTGCCGGTCAGGCACAGAGTGCGATCGAGCACGACGCCGGGGTATGCGCCTTCACAGGTGGCACGGACCACGTCGAAATCCTTGGTGACGCCGAAGGCTTTCAATTTGCAAGGTACCTTCTTCTGCGAGGTCTCATTCACGACGACGGTGTTATGCGCGAGGGTTTGCGTGAACCAGCCGCGGTGCAAGGGATTGCCGTAGGGCAGGCGGCCGGGGTCGACGAAGCGTTCGTCACCGAGGGCATAGAGGATCAGCCCGAGCTTCGCGGGGTGGACATGGCCGGAGGTGCCGGGACCATAGTCGAAGAACACGGCGGTTTGGCCGGAGGTGTCCCGCAGCACGGCAAGGCCGTCAGAGGGTTCGTTCGACGACCGCAGCCGCAAACGTTTCGGCCCGTCTTCGGGCAGCGTATCGACGCCCCACAGCAGGGCATCCTCCGAGTCGCGCGGATTCAGAATGGGCAGGTAGTTCGGGTCACCAAACCGCCGGTACGCGACTTCGTAATGGTTCCGCGCGCCTGTAATGGACGAGCGTGAACTGTCGTTCAGCGCGGGGTACGTCAAATCCGGGAAGAGTTGTCGCAGCGGCGCATCGAACATCTTCTTGACCGGCGGCAGGGAGTACAGGTCCATGCCCGCCCGCGCAGCGGCTTCGAGCAGGTAGATGTGCGCGGACAACGCGTACCAGTGATAACTCGGAGCCGCCTCAAACCACATGCCGCTGTCCGTCACGCTTTCGCGCATCTGAAATACGAAGCCGCTGGGCCCGTTCACGGCCCAGTTCACGAGGTCCTGGTCGCCCATGACGAAGGCTGCCGACGCCACGCCCGCGTTGTGCCAGGATTGCCAGTTCGACTTACCGGCGTCGTACAGCCGGATCGTGTCGATCATCGGACGCAGGAAGTGCATCTCGATGGTCGCGTGATCTTCCGGCGTGAAGCACGGCGCGTCGTACACGAAATCGTAACCCCGCGCGATGCGGCACAGGGCCACGCCTTCGTTAAGCGTCTGTGCGAAGAGCCGGCCGGCGGATTTCGATTCCTTGCCGTTCTTGTCATGGAGGGGCAGGGACTCGTAGAAGGACGCATACTCCAGGAGAATCGCTTTCGCGCGTTCCGCGTACTCGGGTTTAGGGTTCAGTACGTACGCGGTCCCAAGCGTGTCCAATTCCGAGAAATAGCCGTTGTGCCGGTAGGTGATAATGACTTCATCGTAAGGCCAGCCGGTATAGACCTCGCCGCACACCGCGCACACATGCTCCGTCGGCGATTTGGCCTCCAGGCGGCCGCCGTCCTTTTTGCACGTGTACCAGTGCGACCACTGTCCGCCCGCGTGCGGGATATCCAGCGGTTGGGCGACCAGGGCGTCGGCAGAACTTAGCGCCTTTCCCACGACGGTCTTTGCCCAGTCCTGTTGCCCGGCTCGTTCCCGGACGTGAGCGGCTTCGTCCGGAGTGAGAAAGGCGTACGGGTGAGCGCCCTCGGCGACGTGTACCGGTACGGACTCGACCGGCCACTGGGATTGTGACAACGCGACAAACAAGGCAGCGATTACTATCTGCATGAATCAATTCTCCCCAACGTCTTCGTTTGTCGCATTCTAACAAATCGTGGGATGCTGGCCGGGCATTGAAGAACATCCCCCTTGATCCCCCTTCAACGACAGGGTCGACAGAAGTGGAAGTCGTTGAGGGGGAAATTCATAGCAGTTGGTGATGTCACCGCGGAATCTCCTGTACATGGTTCGGATCGGGTGATGAAGCGAGATGAAATAAGAGATGAACGCGCAGAAACGGCCGAGTACGCCTTGAAGGCGTGCCCGGAAGGTCTCCAATTTGGCCGGTTGGGCGAGGAGTTCCCGCATCTTCTTGGATTTGGCGGCTTGCATCACGTTCCATCTCGCGGCCTTCAGGCGGATGGCGTTGAAGACGGCGGGCTTTCCGCGCACGCGGGCCCGCAGGTCCTCGGGCAAGGCATCGTAGCCTTCCCGGTCGTGACGGAGCACCTGGGTCAGGAAACGTTTGACCGTCACCGCCATGAGTTGGGTCCGTCCGAACATCGCCATGTCGCTGAAGACGTGGGTCGAATCCGCGCGCTGTTTGGCCACGGACAGTTCCAAGGCCTCGATCAACGCCTTGGTCACCCGCTCTTGCACGGCGGCGGCCAAGTCCAATTCCCGGAACAATTGCCGGTAGCGCTCCACCGTGCGCGACGACATGGATTGGCCGCCCGGGTCCAGGTTCAAGGCGTAGTGAACCCCGATGTCCAGCATGTAGGCGTCGACGGCCTGTTGGACCGTCCAGTTCTGGAACTCCATGATGAACATCAGTCCCGCCACGGAATACAGTTCCTTGGTGGGCGCGCCCATCGATTCGTGAAACCGGTCCGCAAGGGCCGTGGCCGGCATCAGATCCAAGATGACCTTGCGGAAGACGCACTGCCAACCGGTATCCAAGGCCTTACGGGCCAGGGGCGACAGGACGTGCGCGTAGGGGTCAACCAGGGAGATTTGTCGAGGATCCACAATTTTCCGCATAACTGTTGTAAGCCATTTCCGTTTAAGGGTTTCGGTATAACATGCGCAAAATCCCCTGTCAAGAGGAAAACTCATGCATCTCCTTTGGAAACAATACATTACAAAACAAATAGCAAGCCCCGGACTTTTGTCGGTCCTGTCTTTGAAGGGGGATGTTCTTGCGTCGTTCGAAACATTGACCACCAGCCAAAAGTCGATTACGAGTACGATAACGATTACGATTACGACTTGTGGTCTAGTCGAAGTCGTTAAGGGGGTCATCCATGTTTACCATAAGCAGTTTCGTTCTCGCGGCAACGGTTGCCGCGGCCGGTTTGCCGTCCTGGTCCTTTGATACGCCGGACGAGCCCAACCCCTGGGTCGCCAACGCGCACCTTGCCAATGTCGCCATGCACGACGGCGTCCTTGCCGCCGACGCCACCGATTGGGACCCTTTCTTTACCTGTACCGGGCTCAATGTTCCCGCAACGCCCTGGCAGTACGTGGTCATTCGGATTAAGGCCGACCGCACCGGAACGGGCGAGCTGTTTTTTACCGGCACGGAGGAAGGGCAGTACGGCGGACTCTCGCAGGACCGCAGCCGAAGCTGGCGACTAGAAGGCGACGGTGCTTTTCACGATGTCGTCGTGTTTCCCTTCTGGCAGGCGGAAAAACAAATCGTGAAGTTGCGGTTGGACGTTTACGACGGCGCCCACTTCGAGATCGATACCATCCAAATCCACAGTTGGGGTGACGCGGACAATCCCATCACCGGCCAATACGATTGGACCTTCGATAGCAACGATACGTGGCGCATAGCCGACAGCACGACGGAACGTTTTTCGCCGCCACTGCGTCTTCCCATCGAAGATCGCGGCTGGGCGACCGTCGAACTCCAATCCGATACGGACACTGTCGGCACGCTGCTCTGGGTCGTGGAGGGCGTCCCGGGCGTGCAAACGGAATCCTTTTCCATTCGCGCCGGAGAACAACCGCGTGCCTACAACCTGGAACTCGACGGCAACCGCGTGTGGAAAGGAACGTTGCTTACCCTGGGCGTGCAGTTTCCGGAAGACGTGGCGGTAAACTTGCGCAATGTGTCCATCGGCGAGGAACCGGCCGGCCCGCCGGAACTTGCGGTCACGTATCTCGGCTTTGAAAACGGGATCAATCGCGCCGGCGCCGAGTGCAATGTGCTCCTGCGTGTATCCAATCTCGGCGGACGCCTCCAGGGGATTCGCGGTATTGACCTCGACGTGCCGGACGGCATCGAAGTGGTGCACCAACCCGATCAACTGTCGAACGCAGGGTTGGCCTACGAAGAATACGCGGACTACACGTGGACCGTGCGTGCCAACGCCGCCGGGACGTTTCCGATCCACGTCACCTTCTCGGGCAAAGGCGCCATCCCTGAACCCGCGTCGACGGACCTGACGTTCACGGAACCGCTGGGGCTGGCTCGCACCGACTACGTACCGGAACCGCACCCCGTGAAGACCGGTATCGAAGTCGCCGCCTACTACTTCCCGGGATGGGATTCCCCCGCGAAGTGGGATCCCATCCGCCGCGTGGCTCCCATCCGAAAACCGCTGCTCGGCTACTACGACGAAGGCAATCCCGAGTGCGTGGACTGGCAAATCAAATGGGCCGCGGAAAATGGCATCTCCGTCTTCCTCGTCGACTGGTACTGGATCAAAGGCAACCAACACCTGACCCACTGGTTCGAGGCCTACAAGAAGTCCCGCTACCGCGACGAGCTGAAAGTCGCCATCATGTGGGCCAATCACAACCCGCCCGGCACCCATTCCCGCGAAGATTGGCGCAACGTCACGCAGGAATGGATCGACAACTATTTCGGGATGGACAGTTACTACCGCATCGGGAACAAACCCGCGCTCTTCCTGTGGGACCCGCGCAACTTGCGCAACGATCTCGACGGGTCCGAAGGCGCGAAAGCCGCTCTCGATGATTCCCAGCAATTGGCCCGCGACGCGGGATACGAGGGCATCGAGTTTGTTGCGGTGAACACGGCGGAATCGCCCGCCTTCGTGGAAATGCTCGCGAAGGAAGGCTACGCGGGCGCGACCAATTATCACGAGTGGGGCACCGCCACCGACAACATGATGCGTCCGCAACGCGCGCAGTACGCGGATGTCGTCGCGACGGCGCCCGAGGAGTGGGTCCGGCGCAACGCCATGTGCCAACCGCTCACCTACTATCCGCTGGTCGATACCGGCTGGGACTCGCGTCCCTGGCACGGCGACCAGTCGCTCGCCATCGAAGGGCGCACCCCCGCGCTCTTTGAAGATCTGTTACGCGAAGCCAAGACGTTCTGCGAAGCGAACGGCAAGCACACGGTCATTCTGGGCCCCGTCAACGAGTGGGGCGAAGGCAGCTATATCGAACCCTGCACCGAGTTCGGCTTTGCCATGCTGGAAGCCGTGCGCAAGGTTTTTGCCGAGGGCGATCCGGCCTCGTGGCCGGTGAACGTCGCGCCGTGCGATGTCGGCCTGGGCCCCTACGATTATCCTCCCGTCCAACCACGTTCCGCGTGGGAGTTCAACGACGGTCCCGACGGATGGCAGGCCATGATGAACGTGGGCGACTTTCGCGCGGAGGACGGCGCGCTGCGGATGAAAGCCTTGGGCCGCGACCCCGCCATCGTCGTGCCGCTCACCGGCATCAACGGCTCCGAGTATTCAACGGCGGTCGTGACCATGCAGGTGACCGGCGACCTGCCGCCCGCCATGCGCGCCCAACTGTTCTGGGCCCGCGGCGGCAACGCCACCAGCGAAACGGCCAGCGTGTCCGTGCCCCTCGAAACGGACGGCGCCGTGCACAGCTACACCTTCGACTTACGCGCCAACCCGCGCTGGCGCGGCCCCATAACCATGCTGCGTTTCGACCCCTGCGACGCCGCCGATACGGACGTGGTTATCGACACTTTTGAGTTGCGTTAATGGGCCGTCGGTGATATAGCATAAGAAGGAGATGGCATAAATATCGTGGGCTGCGGTCTCGGTCAGAATTCCATGGCTACATCCAGAGGAGTGCGGGCAATGATACGGCGAAGCCGACTCGTCCTATGCGTAATTCCGTGGTTGTTCACGACGGCTTACGCCGCCGAACACATCGTTCCCAGGGACTTCGAAACCATCCAGGCCGCCATCGACGCCTCCCAGCCCGGCGACGTGATCCACGTCAACGCTGGCACGTATAGCGAGGCCCTTGTCCTGAAGAGCGGCATCCGTATCGAAGGCGCGGGCGCAGAATCGACCATCGTGCAGTGCGAGCCGTTGAAGGATTCCGCGATATTTGCCAGCGACGTCTCCGACACATCCATATCCGGCCTTACCTTCCAGCAGTTGCCGCTCGCCGGGGATCCCGACAGGGTGTTGTTTCCCAACTCCGTCGTAATGCTTTTCAATAGTAACGTGCTGTTTTCGGATTGCTCGATACGAGACGGTGCCTGTCACGGTGTTTACATGAGCGGCGGTGCACCAACCTTCAATAACGTGCGCATCGAGAACAACGGATGGTCCGGCGTATACGTTAGCGCCGGAGAAGCGCAACCGGAATTCATCGGATGCACGATGCGTAACAACAAAGGTTCGGGCGTTGTCTTGAGCGGGCCGGACGTGCACGCGACGGCGCGGAACTGTGTCATGGAGGACAACGAGTGGTATGGGATCTACGTGGGCAAAGACGCTTACGTCGGCGGTTTGGGAAATGATTTTACACGGAACGGCATGATCGACCGTGATGAAGTGTCGTATCTGTGGAATACGAAAGACTACACCGAACTCGAGGAACTCGCCAAGCGACTGCGTTCCGAAAAGTCCCGGTTTCAATCCGGGGAGTGGCAGTTGAAACCGTTTTACAATTGGCTGGAAAAATCCGGTGACTTCAGGAGCGATGAAGAGGAGGAGGCCTTCCTTGCGCAAATCGACGAATGGAAGGCCAAGTATCCCGATTCGTTAACCTGGCGGATTATCTTGGCGGATTCCTACTACGATCGCGCCTGGGACTACCGGGGATCCGGATATTCGAATACCGTCACGCAGGAGGGATGGCGTGGCTACGGTCAGTACATGGACAAAGCATGGGCCGTCATTGACGAGGCAGCGGCCATTCCAGAGAAAGACCCTGAGTATTACTTGCTGCGCGCTACGCTCACCATGGAATCGCCTCGCAGTGACTCCACACCGCGATCCTTTATCGGTGCGCTCGCCAGCCTGTTGATGCCTTCGCTAGTGGGCGATCGGGAGCGCGCGCCCTTCCTGGAAGGGGTCGCATTGGAACCCCTGTACTATCCCCTGTACTACGCGCGCGTGCGACACCTGCTGCCCCGCTGGGGCGGCTCCCAAAGCGAGATGCTGCGGTTTGCCGAACGATCCGCCGACGACACCAAGGAACTTGCCGGAGACACGTTGTACGCCGTCATCGCGACGCAAGTTGTCGTGTACGAAGGCAAAGAAGATTTCCGTTCCTATGGCTTTTCATGGCCCCGCATCCAACAGGGATACGAGGACATTCTGAACGCGTATCCGAAATCGGGGTGGAGGCTGAACAAGTACTGTTGGCTCGCCTGCGTGCATGACGACCGAGCGAAGGCCGCCGAGCTTTTCGAACGGCTGGGCGATGCCTGGGATTCTTCCGTATTGGATTCGCAGACGCGGTACGAAGCCTATCGTGAATGGGCCGCGGAGGGGAAACCCTACCCAGGCCCCTCTCCCCTCGAAACGGCCATCCGGGAAGGCGCGTATTTGAAGGTGGTCCAACTGCTTGACACGGGCACGGACCCGAACTCGACCGATCTTGACGGCGATCCCCTTCTCCAAATTGCGATTGCCCAAGATGAGCCCGCGATCTTTGAACGCCTGTTGGAGGCCGGCGCAAATCCGGACAGCAAGGACGAGGACGGAAAGTACACACTCGAGTACGCGTTGGGCCAATCCGATAGCGAGTTCGTCGAACTGCTTTTTGAACATCAGGCAAATCCGGAACCCGACGGCGATGCGACCTGGACGCCGTTGGCCGAGGTCGTTGCGTGGGAAAACTATGAGTACGTCAAACCGTTGCTCGACGCCGGCGCCAATCCGGATGGCGGAACGCGTTACCCCGGCGGTCCCCTCGATCAGGCCACACGAAACGGCAGGGCCGATGTGGTCCGTGTTTTGATCGGTCACGGGGCCGATGTGAATCTGAAACTTCCCGATCAATCGTCCATCCTAACCACCGCCGTGGAACTGAAGAATGTCGAAATCGCCAAAATCCTTCTGGACGCCGGCGCCGACCCCAATCTCGCCAGCACTCAGGGGTGGACTCCGCTTTTCGCCGCGGCGGATGTGGGCGACCTCGAACTGGCCAAACTCCTGGTCGAGCACGGCGCCGACGTCAATGCGAAGGAATTTGACGGCTGGTCGGTTTTTCACATGGCGACCATGTCGGGCGCGACCCCGGTGGTCAAGTACCTGCTGGAACGCAGTCCGGAAGGCGCACTTTTCGTGGCGGACGTCAGCGGCCGCACGTTACTGCATCAGGCCGCCAAGAGCGGGTACCTTGACCTCGCGCGGATCTACGTCGATTGCGGGGTCGACGTCAACGCCGTCGAGACCGAATCCGGCAAGACGGCCCTCGACTATGCCGTCGAAGGCAACCACCGGGCCATCGCAGAGCTGTTAAGGGAACACGGCGCTGAGTAAGACGGCGCGACACGATGCTTTCGCGGCTGCCGGCATTGTTGCGCTCGGTCTCGCCGTCTTTATCGATGTATTCATGCACGGTGGCGATACCGTTGCCGGGTTCGCCTCGTCGGACGTGCTCGACTACTTCGGCCCCGTGCGCGGGTTCGCGTTCGGCGAAATCGCCCGCGGCAATTTTCCCCTGTGGGACCCGCACATCTTTGCCGGCAAACCGTGCTTCGGCGCCTTTCAAGCCGGGCTTCTCTACCCCCTGAACGCAATCTACCTCGTCCTGCCACTGGCAATGGCCGTAAACGCCGATCTCTGGCTTCACGTGACGCTGTTCGGACTCGCCATGTATGCGTGGGCGCGCAATGCCCTCTCGCCCCTTCCGGCGTTTTACGCCGCGATCGTCGCCATGTTCGGGCCGTACTTCCTCCACGTCATGTGCGGGCACCTGCCGATGCTCGCCTGTCTGGCGTGGACGCCGCTCCTCTTTCTCGCCTACGACCGGTTGCGGGCGGGCGGGGGATTAGGCTGGGTACTGGTCGGCACCGGCAGCGCGGCAATGCAGGCGCTGGCCGGCTGGCCCCAAGGCATCTTCATGACTACCGTCGTGTTCGGCCTGTACTGGGCGCTGACCGTCCCCTCCGCAACGCATCGCCTCCGCGTCACCGGACTAGTCATCATCATCGCGGTGTCCGCTGCCCTGATGGGCGCCGCACAACTGTGGACCGGCATAGAAACCAGCGCCGAAAGCGTGCGTGGGTCCGGGTTGCCCTACGGCTTTGTGATGAGCTTCAGCCTGCCGCGCGAAAACCTCCTCACCTTCTTGGCCCCCGGTGTCTTCGGCGACGACCACCATGTCCCCTACTTCGCGTGGAACCACTTCTGGGAGGCCTGCGCATTCGTGGGGATTGCCACGCTAGTCCTGGCGGCCTTCGGTACCCTCACCGCGCCGTGGTCGCGAAAATACGTGTTGCTTGCCATGGCGTTCGTGCTGCTCGTGTTGACGCTGGGCGCGTATACTCCGCTCTTTCGCATCCTCTACACCTGGGCACCCGGATTCGACCGCTTGCGCGCCATGGGCCGGTTTGCCATCTTCTTCTCCATGTTCGCCGCCTTGCTCGCGGGCGAAGGCATCCGAATGCTCCTCACTGGGCGTCGCGACCACCTCGGCCCGATCGCGGGCGGTCTCCTCCTACTGGCTGCGGCGCTCGCCTTTGCCGGCCTCGTGACCGCCGCGCCACTGATGTCCGGCGCGCCTGTCCCCGCATGGATCGGCGCCATGCGGCAGTCCTTTATCGACACCTGGCCCTCCCGTTTTCCGGAGATGCGCGCGCAGGTGGCGTATTCCGCCTACGCGTTGGAAATCGCCGCGATGACCTGCGTCGTTCTATCCGTCCTTTGCCTGATCGCAAAGAAACGCGCGTGGGCGATTAGCGTGTTGATCGCGTTTGGCGTCATGGAGATCGGGGTCTTCGCGCGAACACACCGGGGAATGGCACATCTGAACGACACGGCCGCCGCGACGGTTGCGCAAATCTACGCCAGAGATCCCGGCGACTATCGCGTCCTCATGCGCGCGGACTACGACGCCCCCATAACCGCCGGCGGGTACGGCGTCTGGGGGTACGATGCGCTCATCCCCGATCGGTACGCCCAGTTCTTTGGCCATAGTCTGGGACTCGAAGAACGTGTTGTCGACACGGTCGTGCCCCGCCTTCGGTACCGCCCCATGCACCGAATCGTACGATGTAAATATGTGGTACCAAACCCGAAATCCAACAAGCCCCCACACGAAGTGCCCGACCCCATGCCCCATTACTTCGTCGTGCACGAGTACCACGTCGCTACAGGCCAGGAGTCCGTCTTCGCGGCCATGGACCAGGAGACCTTCGACCCGGAACGGACGGTCATACTCGAACAAGAACCCGAACCAAAACCCCAATCCGCTCCCGGCGAAGACTCCATTCGCATCATAGCCGGCGACACGGATCACACGGTCCTCGAAGCGGTTCTGGCAAGCCCGGGCATTCTCGTCGTCACCGACAGCTACGCGAAAAGCTGGCGGGTGCGCCCTGCCGGCGTCGACCCTCCCCAGGAACGGTACGACCTGTTGCCCGCGAATTACGCGCTTCGTGCCGTACCGCTTGCCGCCGGCGATCATCGCATCGTAATGGAATATGCACCACCCGGTTACGTCTACGGGCGGTGGATCACGCTCGCCGCATGGATTGGATTCGGCCTGGCCTGCACGTCTTGGCTGCTTCGTTATAAAGCGTTCTAAGGCTTCTCGTAGCCGCCGCCGTCCTTTCGTACTCGGATCCGGTAACCCGAAGAGAATGCAATTCGCTTTGCCCTGCACACCATTTCTCGACCGTGTCAGAACGTCTGCTCTTGTCGAGTACGCGTAGGTAGTACGAGACCGAGTGCGGTTGAAGGGAGATAAAAGAAGTTAGAATGCTCCCGCTACGACCGATTTACCACCACCCAACCCGCCAATACCGCGGAACTCGGCGATTTCCGGGAAGTCCAGGATGCAAAGGGGTGTTAACATTAGGTATGATACGGTAGAATGGCTGCGCGAAGCGGCCAATTTGGCACAGCCAAGGCACAAACGAAGCCGAGGACTTCTTCCCCCCATGCGGGATGGTGGGCCCGCTCCCTAAAGACGGGCACACGAGGTAGTTATGGATTCCAGCGGGAGTTCAACGCCCGAAGCAGGCAACGAACCCAATAGCCTGAGCCTTACCTTTATCGAGGGCCTGTACGAAGATTATCTCCGCGACCCCGCGCTGGTTCCGGATGAGTGGCGGACCTACTTTCGATCTCAGAACGGCGGCAATGCGACCGTTTCCAAGGCCGCTCCCGCCGCCGTGCTCGCCCCCACACCCCCGCGTCCTCACCGCGTCGTGCGTTCCCGGAAGAAGCGAACGCAAATCTGCAGCGTGTGCGGGCGCGAACGCGAGATCGGGTCCCTCCAACATCGCGTGGACATGCTAATCCGCAATTACCGCGTGTTAGGGCACAAGATCGCGCGCATCGATCCCCTGGGGATGCCGCGGCCCCGTAAACCGGAGTTGGACCCGGCCTATCACGGATTTGGCCCGGATGATATGGACCTCGAATTCGACGCGGACGCCCTGTCCACCACGGGCATCCTGCCGCTCCGCCAGATCATCCAACGGCTTCGCGCCACCTACTGCCGGTCCATCGGCGTGCAGTTCATGCACATCGAGGATTTATCCATCCGCGAGTGGTTGTACGACCGCATGGAGGGGTCCTGCAACCGCATTTCGCTGACCCGCGAACAGCAATTGCGCATTCTCACGCGGCTCACCGACGCGGTCATTTTCGAAGAGTTCATCCAGAAGAAATTCATTGGCGCAAAGAGCTTTTCACTCGAAGGGGCGGAAAGCGTCATCCCGCTGCTGGACCTGGCCATCGAAAAAGCCGGCGAACAAGACATCGACGAAATCGTCATCGGGATGGCCCATCGCGGCCGCTTGAATGTGCTGGCCAACATCATGGGCAAGAGCCCGAGCCTCATCTTCCGCGAGTTTGAAGACAAGGACGGCGAAATCAACCAGGGCCGGGGCGACGTGAAGTACCACCTCGGGTATCACACCGAGTGGATGACCCACAGCGGCCACAAGGTCCACATCGCCTTGGCGTTCAATCCCAGCCACCTCGAGTTCGTGAACCCCGTCGTGTTGGGCCGCGTACGTGCCCAGCAGGACCGCATCGGCGACCGGGAACGGGCGCGCGGCATGGCCCTGTTGATTCACGGCGACGCCGCCTTTGCCGGCGAGGGGATCGTGCAGGAGACCCTGAACCTGAGCGAGTTGGAAGCCTACTCGACGGGCGGCACATTGCACGTCGTCATCAACAACCAGATCGGGTTTACCACCACGCCCGCCGAGTCACGCTCCAGTGTGTACGCAACGGACGTCGCAAAGATGCTGCAAAGCCCCGTCCTCCACGTGAACGGCGAGGATCCCGAAGCGGTGGCGCAGGCTGTCAATCTGGCGATGGAATTCCGGCGGTCCTTCCGGCGCGACGTGGTGATCGACATGTACTGCTATCGCCGGCGCGGCCACAACGAAGGCGATGAGCCGGCGTTCACGCAACCTGTGTTGTATCGAGCCATCGAGAAGCGCAAGCCGGTGCGCGAAGCCTACCTGGAACACCTGTTGACCTTGGGTGGCGTCACGCGCGCGGAAGCCGAAGAAATCGCCGTGCGGCGCCGCGAGATTCTCGAAGAAGAACTGGCCGTGGCGCGTCGCGAGGACGGGCCGCGTCCGCCGAGCGCGTTGCGCGGAATCTGGGCCAACTACAAAGGCGGCGCCGACCGCGAAGTCCCCGACGTGGATACGGGCATCGACAAGGCGCGTCTTTCCGCGCTGCTCGAATCCACCACGCGCTACCCTGAAAACTTCCATCCGAACCCGAAGCTCGTTCGGCAACTGGACCATCGCAAAAAGATGGCCGCGGGCGAGGCCCCGCTGGACTGGGCCGCTGCCGAAGCCTTGGCATTGGGTACCCTGGCGACGGAAGGCGCGCGTATCCGACTCACGGGGCAGGACAGCGAGCGCGGCACGTTCAGTCATCGTCACGCAGTACTGCATGATGTCGAGTCCGGTCAGGGATATATGCCTTTGCGGCACCTGTCCAAGGATCAAGCGCCCGTCGAGATCTATAACAGCCCTCTGGCCGAGGCGAGCGTCCTCGGGTTCGAGTATGGATACAGCATTGCGTATCCCGACGGTCTGATCATGTGGGAGGCCCAGTTCGGCGACTTTGTGAACGCAGCCCAAGTGATCATCGATCAGTTCATCTCCAGCGCCGAAGATAAGTGGCGCAGCCTGTCCGGACTCACCATGCTGCTCCCCCACGGCTTCGAGGGCATGGGTCCGGAACATTCCAGCGCGCGTATCGAACGTTTCTTCTCATTGACCGCGGAAGACAACTTCCAGGTCTGCATCCCGTCCACCCCCGCGCAGTTGTTCCATTGCCTGCGCCGGCAGGTGGTTCGACCCTGGCGCAAACCGCTCGTCGTGTTGACCCCGAAAAGCTTGCTGCGCCATCCAAAGTGCGTATCGACCCTGGATGAACTCGCGGAAGGCGGGTTCCGCCGCGTGTTGCCGGACGCCAACGGCATCTGTGGCGACGTGGAACGCGTCCTTCTGTGCAGCGGCAAAATCTACTACGATTTGGTGGAGGAGCGCGAGCGCCTCGACCGGGACGACGTGGCCATCCTGCGCGTCGAACAAATGTACCCGCTGCAGCCGGAAGACTTGCAGGCCGCCCTCGAACCGTATCCCGACAACACGCCGGTCTTCTGGGTCCAGGAAGAACCGGAGAACATGGGCGCCTGGCGCCGGATGCGCGGCAAGTTTGGCTATATCTTGCTGGGCCGGCTTCCGTTCTACGGCGTATACCGGCCCGCGTCGGCGAGTCCCGCAACAGGATCATCCGCCAGCCATAAGATCGAGCAACGGGCGCTGTTGGACGAGGCTTTCGGAGAACCAGTCGGTTTCTCCTCGAAGTACGACTCCTGATTTCTGGCGATGCAAGTACCGGCGTTTCGAAAAGCAACTATGCGGACGGTCCACGCGGCCCGTGGCCCCGTCCTCAATCGACTCAGGGAGACCAGACGGAATGGCCGTTGAACTGAAAGTCCCCACGGTAGGCGAATCCATCACGGAAGTGCATATCGGCCCGTGGAAGAAAGGGTCCGGCGACTGGGTCGACCGGGACGAAGCCGTGGTCGAACTGGAATCGGACAAGGCGACCGTCGAGCTACCCGCGCCCATCGCCGGCACGATCACCGAGATCCTGAAAAAGGAAGGGGACATGGCCGGCGTCGGCGAAGTCATCGGCTACATGGAAGAGTCCGCCAAGCCCTCCGACGGCAAACCTGCGAAGAAATCCGAACCCAAGAAAGAAGAAACGCCGGCAGAGCAACAAAAGGTCGAGAGTAGGGAAGAAGCTGAGACGGAACATAAGGAGGAGAAGCCCGCCGAAAAGAAGGCTACCCCGCCGCCCCCTGCGGAATCGAGAGACGAAACCGGGCGGAAAGCCGCTGACGAGGAAGAACCCGATACCGCCAAAGACGGGTCCCGGGTGGCGCCGGCGGCACGCCGACTTATGGCGGAACATGAATTGTCCGCCGACGACGTCGAAGGCAGTGGTCCAGGCGGGCGCATCTTGAAAGAAGACGTCATGCGGGCCGTGTCGAGAGACCGCCTGCGCGACGAACAAGAAGAAGAGGCGGCGCCCAAACCCGAAGCAGCCCCGCAACCGGCGAAGGCCCCGTCGGGGACGCGCGACGAAGAAAGCGTTCCCATGACGCCCATGCGGCGACGTATCGCCGAGCGTCTGGTCGAGGCCCAGCACACGGGCGCGCTGCTCACCACCTTCAACGAAATCGACATGGGCGACGTGATGGCGTGGCGCGAGGAGCACAAGGCCGAGTTTCAGGAGAAGCACGGCGTCAAGCTCGGCTACATGTCATTCTTCGTGAAGGCGTGCGTCGAAGCGCTCAAAGCCTATCCCAAAGTCAACGCCGAAATCCGCCAGGAAGACATCATCTATCACCAGTACTGCGACATCGGGATCGCGGTGAGCAGCGGCAAGGGGCTGGTCGTGCCGGTCCTGCGCAACACCGAAAATATGTCTTTCGCAGATATCGAAAAGCAGATCGCCGATTTCGGCGCGCGGGCGAAGGAAAACAAGATTAAACTCGAAGAACTCGAGGGCGGCACCTTCACCATCAGCAACGGCGGCGTCTTCGGATCGCTGTTGTCGACCCCGATCGTCAACCCGCCGCAAAGCGGCATCCTCGGCTTGCATGCCATCCAGGACCGCCCGGTGGCGATCGACGGGCAGGTGGTCATCCGCCCCATGATGTATGTGGCGCTCACCTACGATCATCGCATCGTGGACGGGCGCGAAGCGGTCACTTTTTTACGGCGCATCAAGGAATCCATCGAGAAGCCGGCGCGCCTGTTACTCGAACTCTGAGAGGCACGCATGGTTCAGTTCGTATCAGGCCCCAGAATAGCCAGCATCGGAAGCATCATTGTCGCGACGGTGGGCATCGACCAGTCGACGAAGTTCATCGCCCACGCCACGCTGCGACACAACCACGGATCCATCCCGATTCTCGGCCAACTCTTCGAGTTGCGCTACGCGGAAAACACCGGGGGGTTTCTGAGCCTCGGCGCGTCGCTCCCCGACGGCGCGCGGTTCTGGTTGCTGACGGTATTTACTGCGGTCGTCCTGACGGGCATCGCGTACGTCCTGCTCACGAACCGCGGACTTCCGCGACCCGACGTCGTGTCGCTCAGTCTGTTGCTGGGCGGCGGCGTGGGGAACCTCATCGACCGCGTCTTCCGCGACGGGACCGTGGTGGACTTCATGGTCATGGGAATCGGGCGGCTTCATACCGGCGTGTTCAACGTGGCGGATACGGCGGTGATGGCCGGGATCTTTTTGTTGTTTGCGAGCAAGCTGTTCGCGCCTGCCGGAGAGGAAGGAGTGGCCCATGGAACGCAAGACTCATGACCTCGTCGTGATCGGCGCCGGCCCGGGCGGCTACGTTGCCGCCATCCGTGCCGCGCAACTCGGCATGAACGTGGCCTGTATCGAGAAGGAGAAACCCCTCGGCGGTACCTGCCTGCGCGTCGGCTGTATCCCCAGCAAGGCTCTCCTGGAATCCTCGGAACAATTCGTGGTCGCCCATCACGAGCTCAAGGGCCACGGCGTCAAGGTGAGTTCCGTCGAACTCGATCTCGCGACGATGCTGAAGCGGAAAGACGGCGTCGTTCGCACGTTGACCCAAGGCATCGCCGGGTTGTTCAAGAAGAACCAGATCACCCGTTACGAAGGTACCGGCCGCATCGCCGGACCCGGACGCATCGTTGTCGAAGGCACGGATAACGTCGAAATCGAAGCGACGCGCATCATCATCGCGACGGGTTCCAAGTCGGCGCCCTTGCCGGGTGTGGAAGTAGACGGCGACTACATCGGCACGAGCACGGAGGCGCTGTCCTACCCCGAGGTGCCGGAACATCTGGTCGTCATCGGCGCGGGCTATATCGGTCTCGAACTCGGCTCCGTGTGGCGGCGGCTCGGCGCGAAGGTAACGGTCCTCGAATATATGGACCGCATTCTTCCCGGCATGGATCGGGAACTGTCCCAGGAAGCAGAAAAGATCTTCAAGAAACAGGGCCTCACGTTCCAACTGGGATGTAAGGTTACCGGCGCCCACGTGAAAGACGGCGTGTGCACGGTCGAGGTCGATGGCCAGGATCCCATCACCTGCGACCGCGTGCTCCTCGCGGTCGGCCGCGTGCCGAACACGGACGGCCTTGGACTGGAAACGGTCGGCATCGAATTGGAAAAGCGCGGGACGATCCCGGTGAACGAGTATTTCGCCACAACCGCCGACAACATCTACGCTATCGGCGACGTGATTCGCGGTCCCATGCTCGCCCACAAGGCGGAAGAAGAAGGCATGGCCTGCGTGGAACACATCGCCACCGGCTACGGCGAAGTGAACTACGACGCCATCCCCGGCGTGGTCTACACCCATCCGGAGATCGCCTCGGTCGGCAAAACGGAAGAGCAACTCAAAGAGCTGGAGGTGGTTTACACGAAGGGCGTCTTTCCCTTCATCGCCAACGGCCGCGCCCGTGCCCTCGGCCAGACCGAAGGCCGCGTCAAGATCCTCGCCGACGCCTCCACCGACCGCGTGCTCGGCGTCCACATCATCGGCCCCCGCGCCGGCGACCTCATCGCCGAAGTGACCCTCGCCATGGAATTCGGCGCCAGCAGCGAAGACATCGCCCGCACCTGCCACGCCCACCCGACCCTGGCCGAAGTCGTCAAAGAAGCCGCCCTCGCCGTCGCCAAGCGCGAGATTCATATCTAGTTCATTCCAGATCTAAGCGCTCCGCGGCAGCCTCCGGTTTCTTGCGGCCTGGATTTGCCGGACAAGGTCACCGAAGGTACGGGTGCGCGAATTCTTCCAGCAGTTGGCTCTTTGCACAAGCCGGCGGCAGAGGGACCACAGCAACCCCGCGAACGTCAACGCGAAAAAGAAAAACACCAAGAACATCCCTGTGGAAAGAATGTCCCGCAAAGTCTGAAGCCAAGTCCAAACACCGGAATCAGGGAACTGGAAACCGTAGAAAACGGAACCGGCGACCAGCCAGAGGGCGCACAGGAGGGCCGCAATCAGCCCTGACCACAAGGCGGGTAGCGCCGTTCCCCGGACTTCCGGCCCGAGGAACCCTTCTCTGTCGAAGCGCTGGCGGACATAATGGTCCAGGGTCGTCACCCCGCGACGGGACAAGACATCGTGGAGCTTGATCGAAGGACGCACCGCTCTTCGCAACAGTCCCGGCGAAGACGATACGACGCTGTTCCGCAGGTCGAGGAATATTGCCAGACTGGGGCAAGGTCGATTCTCCGGGGCGCCAGGCCCGACCAAAGGCAGGGCCTGTTCGGTCCGTGTTCGCTCGAGCAGCGTATCGACAACTTCGCCAAACGTTTTGTCAAGCAGGCCCAGAGCTCCTTCGTCCACATCCCACCCGAGAAGAGATTCTGTTGCCATGAGGATCGTGTTCAATTCGAAGTCATCTTCTCCGTTCGGCAAGGCGAATGTCACCAAGCCAAACGGGTCTTCAGGGATGAAGTGCGCGTTCGGCCACGGGATGGTGTTCGCGATGATCCTGCTGATGGCGGCGGCAAAGCGCTGCCGATCCCTGTCGGGACCCCACACGTCGGGCGGGATAGAGTCCCTTGCGTTAAGCTGGGCCACCAGGCTTTTGCCTTGCTTCACTCCGCACCCGCCATTGAGGAATTCCCATAGCCAACTTTTCCGCTTCGGCTCTTCCGGCGGCAGATGAAGCGGTCTGTAACCTGGTGTCACGGCGCACCTACCCCGCGGGTGCGAGCTTCTTTGCGCACCGGTCCACCGCGTGAAAAATCGCTTGCATCGCATCCACTTCCTTCTCTTCGAAGTAAGCTTCACCGCACTGCGTGCAAACCCACGCGGGGACCTCATCAAGACTGATGTGTACGCCTTTTCGATCCAAATGAAACGGGGACGTTCCACGGATCATATCCCCTTGGCAGTACATACACTTCATTTCTCAACCCTCGTCCGATAGTTGTTCGTCCATTGCTTCGCGTCTGGAACATACGAAGTAATAATCGCCAAGTAATCGTCTTTTGGCGAGCAAACCACATGCAGCGGTCTTCCATCCTTTCCCTGCCCGAGCATCAAACAACTGCGACCGCGCACATCCTCTGGATAGTCCTCAACAATCTCTCCGCACTCGACAACTCCGCGCACATCAGCGGTAGAAATCGTTCGTTCGGGCCGCGACATCTGGCGAATTGCGTGAGGCAAGAATAAGAGACGCTGGGCGGCACTCTTCTTGACAGTTTCACGAAACTCCAAAGTGTCTCAACTCCCAGATTCCATCACTCCAACACAATCCCGTCGAGGTATACTCCTTTGGCCGCTGCAAAACCGGAAATCTACGCATATCACAAGGCAACCATCATAGCATGTTCGGGACGCCCAGAATGAAAAGCAGCGTTTGTTTACTCCTTCGGCCAGCTAAACCGCACCAGTTCCGCGCGGTGGCCGAAGTAGATGCCGTGGTCGTCCATGGCGAAACCGCAGCGGATTGCTTCCGGGTACTCCGCCAGGACGGTGACCTCGCAGTTTTTGGGGTCAAGCCGGAACACTTTCTTCGCGGACAGTCCGTACAGCATGCCGTCCTTCCACAGTCCGAGACTGCAATCCAACACGGAACCCACGCCCAGCTTTGACCGCTGCACGATGGCGCGCCGGTCGATGTCGTAGACGAACAGGTCGTCTTCGTTGGACACGCCGAAAATGCGGCGGTCCACCCGGCAGAGTGTGCGGATGGCCGGTGAACCGGGGTACGGCACTTCTTCCGACGCGACCCGTTGCATCTTCGTGTCGAAGACGAAGAACTTCGCTTCCGGTTCCAGCGGTTTCGTGCCGCCCCCGCCCTCGATGCTGGAGCCGCCAAAGATAAACTTGGTCTCCGGGTCGTATACCAGGCTGACGATGGATTGATTCTTGATGAGTGGATGATAGTTCTCGATAAGGCGGTCCTGTTCCGGATTCCAGACGCCGAGCGAGCCGCCGTACATGCCGTATTCCGGGTAGCTGCCGATGTAGATCATCTCATCGGGCCCGTAAATCATGGCCCGCGGCCGCAAGTGCCCCGGACCGAGCGGGCCGAACCCGCGCGGATTGCTGTCCGCGTCGTGACCGTAGTTCCACGGCTTTGACGGGTCCCATTTCGACAGGAACGAACCCGGATAGGCGCAAACATAGAGCGTCCCGTGGTGGTCGAGCATGGAGTAGATTTCGCCGCCGACTTCCGTCGGATTGCCGGGGTTTTCCATCTCGCCCGTCGCGGGGTCGTACCAGAAGAGTTCGTTGGGCATGTAGGTACCGCCGTAAATGCGATTCAACGGTCCCGTGCTGACCATGAAGATGCCTGAACCCGCGCCCGCGTATTGGAACGTCTCGTGCGTCACGTTGCCGTCCGGACTCACCAGGTCGTAGGTGCCGTCCAGGGTCGGATTGTTCACGCGCCGCCCGTCTTTCAAGGTGAGATGGTTCACGGCCGTGGGCGGGTTCACCACTTCCTGGACGCTGAGATCGTCCTTCACACGAAGCGTCACGCTCTCGGGACGCGTGATTTCCCCGTTCTGCGGATCGCCGTTCAACACTTCCATTCGAATGGCCGAGATGTAGACTTTCCCGTCCACGCCGCGCCAGACCGTCGCTACGGTCTGCTTGGGATCGTTGCGGTACTCCTCGGGCAGGATGGACTGATGCTCGCCCGTCGCGGGGTCGTAAACGACCGCGTTTGCCTGACCGTAGCCGACGCCCAAGTAGATCTTGCCCTTGGGCCCCGTGCAGATGCTCCGGGTGTACATCTGGGTATCGTCCATCTTCCCCAAGTCGGCGAGCGCTCCGGTCGACGGGTTGTACGAAACCAGTCTTGCCCCGGGATACGTGCAGGCGTAAATCGTACCGTCGTCCCCGAGAGTGAACATCCACAAATAGGTTTCCGATTCGGCCGGACGGCCCACCACCTGAATCTGTTTATCCGGCTGTTTGGGATCGAACACGAGAATTTGACCGCTGTCTTCCGGATCGGGTCCTTCGTGCGTGCCCAGATAGATCTTATTGTCCGGTCCGACGATGAATCCCCACGCCCCGGTCCCCGCGGGCGACTGAAACTGCTGCGATTCACCGGTGTCGGGATCCACCGCCACGAGAAAGAGCTTGCCCCCGTCCTGGCGGAAGTTGAAGTAGATGCGTTCGGACCCCTGGGTGGGACCGGGTCCGACGATAGTCCCCATAAGCCCCGCCTTCGTGACCGGCGTTCCCAGCGATTCAAACGCGGACGTGTCCTGCGCTGCTGCCGTCATCACGGCCGTTCCCATAATGCAACCCAACAACACGCGAATCCATGCTGCCATCGTTCTGTCTCCATCAGGTAATCCTCGAAAAGGTCCATCCTACTCCACAAACGTCGCTGAGGTCGAGAGGGGCACGGGCGTCTCGCCCGTGATAGGTGTTTGCATTTCATGAGGACGCAATTGGCCGCACCGTTGGTTGGCATCATCGATTCACGGGCGAGACGCCCGTGCCCCAGAGGCCTCCTTCCGTTATCGCGTAGCGGTGAGACAACGCGAATCGAGCAACTGCTATCCGATGCTCGTATCCGGTACACTGGACGCGGGCTTTGTTGAGGGAGATTCGTCATGAGCAGAAAGAAGACCGTCCTGGTGGTCGTGGCTCACGCAGACGACATGGAATTCCTCGCGGCGGGGACCGTCGCGCGCTTCGTCTCGGAATTCGGCTACAACGTCTACGAATACATACTGACCGATAACGGCAAGGGGTCGTACCGCTTGCCGCCGAAGGAACTCGTCGCCGTGTCCGCCCGGGAAGCCATCGAAGCCGGTAAGATTCTCGAACTGAAAGACGTACGGCTCGAAGGCTATCCGGATGGCTGCCTCAACGAGACGCACCCCAACGTCCTCCGGGACAAAATCATGGCCTTCATTCGCGAGGTGAAAGCCGACATCGTCATGAGTTGGGATCCCTTCGCGCCCTACGAGGAGCACCCCGATCATCGGATGGTCGCCATGGCCACCCTCGAAGCCGCAAGCTTCAGCGGCAATCCCCTGTTCCATCCCGAACATGCCCATCCGCCTTACGCGGTGACGGAGGCCTACTGGTTTGCCAAAAGCCCATGGAACGCGGAACTGTTTGTAGACATCTCATCCACCATCGACAAGAAGATCGAAGCCTTGCTCACCCACGACTGCCAAATGGCGTTAACCATAGACATGCTGGTGCAAGAAGCGAAAACCCTGGGAGTCGAGGTGCCCGCGCTGGAAAATCTGGACGCCGAAGGTCACAAAAACGTCATCGCAGCCGGCATCCGATCCTATTGTGAAACCATCGGCCAAGAGGCAGGCATGGACTACGCCGAACAGTTCCGCTACGAAAAACTCGGCATGCTCGACAAGCTCATGGGAACATCGTTTATCGTGCCGGATTTCCGGTTGTAACGCCGCGCGTTTAACTCGCTCCCCAGGAGATTCTCGCAATGCCGGCCATTTACAGCTTCCCGCGTTACTACGACCTCGCCTTCTCCTGGCGCGACTATGCCGCCGAAGTGGCGGTGATGTGCGCCTGCGCGGAGCGCTTTGGCGACGGTGCGCCGCGTCACGTCCTGGAAATCTGCTGTGGACAGGCCCCGCATCTGGGTGCGTGGCATGCGCGGGGGATCGGCTACGTAGGCGTGGACGCAAGCGCCGCGATGCTGGGCATGGCGCGAGAACAGGCCGCCCCGTTGGAGGCGAACGCCGTTTTCCTGGAACAAGACCTCGCCGGGTTTGAGCTGTCCGATCCAGTCGATTTCGTGTGCGTGTTGCTGGGTTCCTTGTACGCACGGGACACGGCGCATCTGCGCGCCCATTTCGACGCCGTCGCACGTGCAGTACGGCCAGGCGGTCTTTACTTCATGGAATGGACCGTCGACTTCGATCCCCTCGTGGACGTGGTCGATTCATGGGCGGTGCAACGGGACGGCGTCTACGTGCAAGCAAGCTATTGGACCCGCTGTGTGAACCGGGTCGAGCAGATCTACGAGGATACCATCCATCTCGACATCGACGATCGCGGCGAACCTGTTGTGATCGAAGACACGGCAACGCGCCGTCGCATCTTTCCCCGGGAATTCCTTGCGTACATCGAAGCGCATCCCCACTTCGAATTCGTGGGCTGGTGGAACGACTGGGACCTCGCGCAACCGATCGACGGCACCCGGCCCGTGAACCGCCCCATCATCGTGGTGCGGCGCATCTGAGTGCCAAACCTATCACGCACGCTCCACGCCTATTTCTCCAGCGGTTCCAGCACGATGTTGCGGTATTCAATCGGCGTTCCCTCGCTTTGAAGGCCGATATAGCCCTTGGTCAGGTTGCATTCCGTCGCGACGTTCTGAAGCAGCCCGTTGACGGTCATGCGGATCGTATCGCCGTCGCAAACCACTTCGCAATGGTTCCATTCGCCAAGGGGCTTCTCATTGTCCTGGTGCATTTTGGGTACGCGGCGATCGTCCGGGTTGGTATGTTCCTTGAACTCCGAACCGTCGATAACCCAGAAATCCGCGGCGTTCTTGGTCTGCAACTGTCCCTCGATGCTCTTCGGCCAGACTTTGTCCGGTTCCTGTATGTGGATAAGCACGCCGTTGTTGCCGCCCTTGTCCCCTGGCCAACGCCATTCGAAAGTAAGCCGGTAGTTCCCATAGGGCGTCGTCGTGCGGATATAACCGTTCGGCTTGCCTTTGCAGTACAGGACGCCGCCGTCGCGCACTTCCCACACCGTCTTGGGATCCACCCCTTCGTCTGCGGGGATGAAGCGTTTCCACCCGTCAAAGTTCACGCCGTTGAAAAGTTGGATCGTTCCGGGATGAACCGTCGTCTCGCTGGATGCTGCTTTCGTTTCTGCCGATTGCGCTGCAACACCGGCCAGCGCAACACCGAGTATCGCCACCATGAGAATTTGTCGCATGATTCGTACCTCCCTGTGGGTATGTGGGAATCACGCTAGCACCTGGTGCGACGGGGTGCAAGAGAGAGGCCACAAACAACAAAGGGGAAATTAGCGAGATGGACGGAATGGATAATCAAAACCGGAATCCCGGGACGCACCTATAACTTCGTCCAGAGAGTCGTTCATCATCCCGTGGTAATCCTTGTCCGCGTTCCGTTTCAATGCAGCGCACTCACTGCAGCGCCGGTCTCTCGGGCAATAAACGCGCCAAGTCCCGGCCCATAGTACGAACGCAGGTCCACTTCGTAGCCGCCGTGCGCGTATTCTTGATCGTTTACGATATAGCCGATGTAGCCGTCGGCAAGACCCACTACGACAACCTCGCCGAAACCCTGCGCGCGAATGGCATCTTCCACCGCCGCGCCCACCGCACAAAGCGGTTCTCCGGGCAGACCAACGAGGACGGTATCGCCTACGCGCAGAAACCGAAGGTCGGCTTTCCGGGGCAGTGCCTCGAGGGCGGGCCCGAGCATGTTCGCGTAAGATCCGGTCCGTATACCTTCGCTAAAACTGATTTCAGGGAGTTCCGGTCTTGCCGATAGGGCGGACACCGTTAGATTCGGTTTACCGGAAATCTCTTTGGCCAGGATTTGCGCCTGTGCGGCAAGTCGCGAACCATAATCCTCGATCCGTGCAAAGGCGTCGTCTCCTTTGGCGCCTTCGGGTGACTGGTCGCCCTCGGCCCCATTCGTAAACAACGCCACAGCCCCGGGAAATGCCTGCTCGAGTTCCCGCTGAAGTACCCCCGGCCATTCGGCCGACACAAGCATATTGTCCGCCCCCGCAATGGTGGGGTGGGCCGCAAAGTTCACAAGCAATGCGCGAGCCTTCCCGTCCATGTCGTCAACGCGCATTACCCAAAGACGGGGCCGAGTCAATGGAGTTTCGCCGGCCGTTTCCCGTGCCGCCGTGTCGTAACCCCATCGCCGGTTCCTCGTAAAGCCTGCGACCGTTTTCTCGCCGAATCCGATGCGTGCGGGTGCCGCGTTCTTCACTGCGCGCGCGACGGCCTCGGCCACGGACGTACTCATCGCGTCGACGATGGCGGGATCGTACACGCCAAATTGTAATTGCCAGAACGGTTCAGGATACATGGAGGGCCCGGCGTGTGTGTGCGATGCACACACCAGCAGATGCTCCGAGACCGGCCCAAGATAACTCGTCTTCTCCTCAATTTGCGCGATGAATTCCGGCGTGATGGAGCGCAGGTCCGCGGTAATCAATGCAGTCTCGGTATCGGCGTCGCGAAAATACAGGATTTTCGCCTGGAGCCGGTCGTGAACGCCCTCCGCGGGCTTTCCTTTACGGGCCCCATACCCCGCCAGCGGCACAACGTGAGCCTTGACGTCCGGCGTGATGTCGCAAGAGGCCACCCCAACATCCAACGCGAAAGCGCACGACACGAAGTAACTGCACAGCAGGAAGACTGAAACGTAGCGAATCATGTCAAAGTTCTCCAAAGCGTCGTTCACCGCAGCTTTTCATAATACGCCAGGTACAACTCCTCTGCAATTGTCCCATCCGAGGGACGCACGAACTCGCGATATCCCCACGTGATGGCGGTGCCCGTGTACTTCCGCGCGAAGGTCAGTTTTTCGACCAACTTGTCCGCGGGAACGCCCCGCCAGAACGGGGCCGTCTTTGGATCGTTGACGTGGGTCCGCAACCCGAAACGCGCGACGTAATCTTCCAGACTCGAAACGTTCAGCTCGCCGGTCTCGATATTGGCCCAAAACGCGGTATCCGTCGCCTCGCAGGCCGTCTTCATCGCGGCGAAAAACGGGGCCCGCTGTTCGAGCGTGTAACACGCGAGATGTTCGCCGCTGTCCTGCAGCGCCACGGTATCGATGTGGGCCCCTTGCAGGATATCCGTCCAATACGCCGTATATTCCTCGGGCGTAGCCCAGCGAAAGCCCCCCAACAGGTGCTGCTTGTCGAGAATGAAGAATGGCGAGATCAGCGTTTTCTTGTCCGGCGCAATCTGCTTGCACGCTGCCGATACGCCCTGGTAAAGCTGTTTCGCCGTCTCCGCCGGCGGTCCCCACATGACGTAGCATTCGTACGGGATGTAGAATCCCTCGAACGACGGGTGATCGCCGTAGCGCCGTTCCAAACGGTCAATCCGTTGCCGCGCACGTTCGATCTCGGGGCCGGTATCCGTCAGCGTCCACCAGGCGTTCGCTTGCAGCGTGCCCAAATAGACGCGCATATGCCGTCGATCGAGTTCTCCGAGGAATACGTCAAATGGATCGGATTCGCCGGCTTTCGGTTCAGCGCCCGCGTACGGTCCCGTAAAAACGAAGAGGTCCATTCCCAACAAGTCGATGGCGTCCAAGTCCTCCTGCCATGCATCCACACTACGCGCGGCATCAACGGGACTCAGCCACCAGAGCACTCCGGTGAGATGTGCGCGCCCGTGCGTCGCTCCGACCGTCGCACAACCGCAGAGTACCGCCAACAAAAGGAGAACGCCGATGTTGGAAAGTTGGGTTGTCTTTGTTCGCGCCATTAAGCACCAAAAACGAATTGGATCGAGACGCCCTCCCCAACCCTCCTCGTGAACGGGGTGGGAGCCGGCCCCCCCCGTACACGAGGGGAGTTAGAGGGGGTCTTCACGTCCAATCTTTGCAGCATCCCGTTCACAACAATTCCCGGAACGCATCCACGGTGAGGCCGGCCCGATGGAGAATGACTTCAAGCGCCGCGCGGTCCAATTCCGGAACGTCCGGCACCACCACTTGAAGAGGCGGATCGTCCTTGCGCATCAGCATGTGACGGCCCTGCTGCCATTTCAGGTGAAAACCCGCCCACGTGAGCGCCGCGACACAAGCGCTACCGGATATGCGAGGCAACGCATTCATACGAGCACGACATACGTGTCGAACCGTTCCGGCGGCACGGGCAGGTCGTCCTCATCCAGCGCGGCCGCATACCCGACAATGGCTTCCCGGATATTCGCGACCGCTTCCTCCATCGTCGTACCCTGGCTTACGCATCCCGGCAGGCTCGGGCACTCCACCAGCCAGAACCCGTCCACCCCAGGCCGAACGATCACTTGTCGCATGATATCGCCTCCACCAGTCCGATTGTCGACGCCCCACTGCCCTATACGGTAACGCGCCCTGGCAACCCGGTACAAGGCTCGGACTCCAATACGGCGAACACGGAACAGTCATCGTCCCTGCGTTCCGTGGAATGCCACCCGCGCCACGGCCATCCCAAGCAACACTTATCTATTTGTGGTTCCGTGTGCGCCGCCCATCGTTGCATGTGCGCCCCTGGTTTGTATAATGGGGAATATGTCCTCGAGCCGAGGCGATGCGTGATGGGGTCAATTGGGTGTATAGCATTCCAGGCTATCAAATGGGAGCGCAATGATAAAACATCTGCGCGTACTGGTCGTAGACGACGATCCAACGATCATCGACGTGTTGTCCGCATTCTTGGAAACCAAGGGGTATTCCGTGCACACCTGTTCCAATGGACAGCAGGGGCTGGAAGCGATCGAACAGGAAGAATTCGATCTCGTCATCAGCGATATCGAGATGGCCGGTGTCAATGGATTCGAGCTGCTTCGCCAAACCCGGAAGAACTACCCCCGGATCGGGATCGTGTTGATGACGGGATACGAAGAAGCCCATCCCTTGTCGTCCGCCCTTCGCGCCGGCGCCGACGGCTACATTTCCAAACCGTTCAGCCTGCGCAAGTTCTCCTTGATCTTCGAGCAGGCCTACTGGAACGCGTTGTCCCGCGACGACTGGTGGGAAGAACACGTCGACGAAGAGACCGGCGGCGGCGAATCGTAACGTCTTCGGCGATCGTCGTTGCATGGATGGCACGCGCCTGGACCAAACGTACGCTTCCAATCGGGTGGTTCGTTTTCCGGTTCGCTGCGGCCGCGACTTCGGTGCATCTATCGCGTCGGAGGACGGTTCAACGGGCGAATCTCCAACTCGCTGATCACGGTCCCCGACGCCGTACGCAGCACGTTCGCGCACGCTTCCCCCACCTCTTCCGGCGCAACCTTCCACTCCGCATCTTCATCCGGGTCGTGGCGGTGCGACGCCGAATCCACCGAACCCGGGTATACAGTCGTTACCTTGATGCCGAAATCCCGGACTTCTTGAAACAACGACTGGGAGAATCCCGTGACCGCGTACTTCGTCGCCGCGTATCCGCTGCCGCCGGGCAACGGCACCTTCCCGGATATCGATGACACGTTGACGATGTGCCCGCTGCCCTGCCGTTTCATGTGAGACAGCGCCGCCCGCGTGGCGTAGAACAGGCCGTTGACGTTCGTGTCGATCATCGTCCGCCATTCCTCGAGCGAAATATCGAAGACGTTCTTGCGGATGACTAGGCCCGCGTTGTTAATAAGCGCATCAACGCCACCGAAATGTTCCACCGCCGCACTGATGGCGTATTCCGTGGCGTCGGGGTCGCGCAAGTCGCAGGCCACCGAGAAGCACTCGCCGTCCTGCTCCTCGATGCTCTGCCGCACGTCTTCCAACAGATCCTTGGACCGCGCCAGCATGGAAACCTTGAACCCGTCCATCGCGAGAAATGTGGCAATACCGCGCCCAATGCCCTTGCTCGCACCGGTGACTATCACACGCACTTCGCAACCCTCCCCTCGTTCCTTGCAAAGGCTATCTCAAGACCCGCGTCCACCGTCATTCTGAGCGCGGGACCTCCTTCGGGGGATGTCTGCCCAAAGAACAACTCAGCCTGAATGTTGCCCTGTTTCCTATGCCCGGTATATCAAAAAGCCGATATAGGCGAAGTAACTTGCGAGGAGCACGAATCCTTCCCCGCGTTGAATGGAATACTTCTCGCGCCCCGTGAGCATAAACAGAAACAGCAACGCCGTGGAACCGATCATCACGCCGATATCGACGTTGTTGACGGACGAAAACGGCAGCGGATGAATAATGCTGGTCACGGCTAACACGAGAAACACGTTAAAAATATTCGAACCGACGATATTCCCCACGGCGATGTCGGAGTTCTTCCGGTACGCGGCCACCGCGGACGTTGCAAGTTCGGGCAGCGATGTGCCAATCGCCACGACCGTCAAACCGATTACGTCATCGCTCACGTTGAACGTCCGCGCGATCGCCGTGGCGCCGCCGACCACCCATTGCCCGCCCAGCGTCAGACCGATCAGCCCAAACACAACCCGCAGCAGCGAGCGCGGAATCGTTTCCGAGACTTCGGGCACTTCGGCGACTTTCGAGCCGCTCGTGCGGACGACCTCGTAGACGTAATACAAGAACAGAATCAGAAAACTGAGCAACACCAATCCGTCGGTCCGGCTGAGCACGTTTTGCGCGGCCCCGTCGATGAGCCGGTCGTTGGGAAGGATCGCTACCAGTACCGCAGCCAGCATGCAAAAAGGGATTTCCTTGCGGGCCGTTCCCGCCGACGCGTACACGGGGCTGATAATGGACGCCACGCCGAGCACCAGCAATACATTGGCGATGTTGCTCCCCACCACGTTGCCGATCGCGATTCCGGTCGCCCCCCTCGCCGCCGCGAACACGCTCACGATCAGTTCCGGAAGGGACGTGCCCAATGCAACGATCGTCATACCGATGATCAGTTCGGAAACGCCAAGGCGCTTCGCGATGGACGACGCGCCGCCCACCAGAAAGTCCGCCCCCTTGATCAGGAAGACAAAACCGGCAATCAGTACTACGTAGCTCAATGGACTTCCTTTTCCTGAATTGACGCAAGAACGCGAAACACGCCCGAAGCCCGCCTCGACGCGGCCCGTCCACGTGCAACGAGGATTCCCTATTGTACAGATAGCGAATGCTACAGTGAATTTCGGCCCGTGGGAGGCCGAAGGGGCGGCAAGATGCACGCGACGAAGTTCCCTCGTGGAATCTTCCGCCAACGTGGGAGACCGGATTGTCAGCAACCCGGTGGATGGTGCCTATTGCTGATCGCCGAGCTTGGTAATCACGACGTCACACTTTTTGCCGTCTTCGCTCGTGTCCTGATTGCAGTTGATGGTGATTTTGACGCCATTGGTTTGAACGGCGTATCCGGGCAACATTTTGGCCTTCGAATGCGAACCGATATGTTTCATAACACTCCGACCTCCGCACTCCCGAGCGGAAAAATCCGTCCACCCGGGCAGATCTTCCGCTTCCTCGTAATTGTAATCGATCAACGCGTGCTCAAATCGCCCTAATACACCACCCCACCTTTGTACGCCTTGCATTCGCACTTCTTCCGTTCCAACCCCGTGAGGCCCGCACACGGGTCCACAATACCGGGCCCCTTCGTTTCGGCGAGAACAGGCAGCTTCTTCAGGCTCGAATTGATCTTCAGATGCTTCATCTTCATGACACTACGCCTCCACCTTGAAATGCAAATCGCCAGACTCGGTCACCGGTAAGCAGCCTGGTCCCTTCACACAGATTACAACTGAGTTCACGAAGCGTTTCCCGCAAGGACCATTGCGACGCCGGGTTGTTCGGACCAAGCGCGTCCTACATCTTCATCTTCTTGAACTGCCAATCCGGGACATGACGGATGATGAGCATGATGTACCGCCAAAACCACGGTACGTAGACGGTATTCTTGCGCTTGACGATGGCTGCGCACATGGCCTTGGCGGCCTGTTGCGGCGAGGCAACGAGGAACAGTCCCGGCAGGCCGAAGGTCATTTTCGTGTCTACGAAGCCGGGCTTGATCGTCGTCACGTGAACGCCCCGGTGATAGAGCCGGTTCCGCAAGCCTTCCAGATACGCGCTCAAGCCCGCTTTGGATGCGCCGTAGATGTAATTGCTCTGACGCCCCCGATCGCCGGCCACGGAAGATATTGCCGCGATGAAGCCCGACCCCCGTTCTTCAAAATACGCCGCAAACTTTTCCAGCAAGGACACGGCGGACGTCAGGTTCACGTCAATCGTTCGCCGCGCGATATCGAATGCGGCCTGGGCATGCTCCTGCTCGTCCATAAAACCGTAACACAACACGACGCCGCCCAGTCCGCCATTGCCGGCCTCCACACACTGCGCGACGAAACCCTCGTGCGATTCAAAATCCTCCGCTTCCAGGAGCAGCGGGATCGCATCCACCCCGCACCGCGTCCGGATATCCGCCGCGATGGTCTCCGCTTCTTCCTCATCGCGCGCGGCGAGCACCACCGTGTTTCCCGCCCCGGCAAACTCATCCGCGAGCGCCCGGGCCATGGCCGACGTGGCGCCAAGCACAGCAATGGTTTCCTGCGCAGGCTCGCTCATGATTCTTCATCCTTCGCCAAGTGCAGCCGCCGCGCCATGCGCGAGGACAAGATCCCCTGCGGATCCAGTCTGTGCCGCTCCTTCCGGAATTCTCCCACGCGCGGATACATGGCCGCGAATGCCTCCGCGTTCATGCACATATCCTTGGCAAGATACAGACGCCCTCCGTACTCGAGCACGAGCCGGTCGCACTCCGCCAGGAAGGCCAGCAACCCTTCCCGAATCGGAATGTCCAGCGTCAGCGTGTACCCTTCAAAGGGATACGACAAGAGCCCCGGCCCTTGCGGTCCGAATCGCTTCAGCACGGCCAGGAACGACGCGCACGAGGCCGCGCTGAGCCGTTCCAGCAAGTTGATTAGACCCTCCTCCCGGCCCGTGGGAAACGTCGCCTGATACTGCGTGAATCCGCGCTTCCCGTAAATGCGGTTCCAGTTGTGGACCGCGTCGAGCGGGTAGAAGTACGAGTCGTAATCGATGATTTTTCCGTCCGACGACGGATGGGCCGCGTAAAAAAACGCGTTGAACGTCTTGATGCTCAACGGATTCAACACGATCCCCGGAAAATCGAAAGGAACCCCGGGCTTCTTGCGGGCGCGCGCACCAAACGGGTCGTTAGTAACGGCCGGCAGTGCATCCGCCGCCGCGTGTTCGCCGAGCATCAGAACCGAACGCCCAAGGCTCTTGCCTTTCGCCAGACAATCCACCCACGCCACCGAATACTGGTAGTCCGCATCCGTCTCGCGGATCGTATCCAGCGTCTCATGGATGTTTTTCAGACGCCGGTAATCGACCTTCATATACGCACTCTCGACGCGTTGCAGCCGCACCTTCGCCGTGAGAAT
Source organism: Candidatus Hydrogenedentota bacterium (assembly GCA_963745075.1). Classification (GTDB taxonomy): domain Bacteria; phylum Hydrogenedentota; class Hydrogenedentia; order Hydrogenedentales; family SLHB01; genus JAHDWY01. Next base: position 105,743 of record CAVUWV010000036.1, read on the forward strand.
CACTCCTGTCAACCCGATACCGCCCACGGTGGCCCAAAACACCCCCGGTTCCACATCGGCCGAACACACGATTCGTTGTCCAGTCGGCGTCAAGAGCGTCAGCTCGAGGACGTGCGCGCTGAACGTACCGTCGCGATGGTGATTCTTCCCATGCACGTCGTTGGCGATCGCACCGCCCACCGTGACGTACTTCGTGCCCGGAGTCACCGGTAGAAACCACCCCCGCGGGAGGAATACTTCGAGGATTTCCGCGAGACTGACGCCCCCTTCGCACTCCAGAACGCCGGCGTCATCGGCAAAGGCCAACATCCGGTTCAACCGGACCGTCGAGAGCACACCGCCCCCGCCGTTTACCGCCGTATCGCCGTAGCTGCGGCCCAACCCCCGCGCGATGTAGTGCGGTTGTTGGTCCGACTCCAGGATTTCGGCGACCGTCCGGCGCTTTTCCGGCCGGAACACGGCGCATTTCTCCGCCGGATATCGGCCCCAACCGGATAGGTTTTGTGTCGACGACGGAATCAATGCATACCCCACATTTCGCGAAACGGATCGAATTATAGAACCCACGGATCGAGGGTTACAACGGTATCACGCGGACGGCGTGCCCCCTATGATAGTCCCATCGATTGGTCGGGCAGCGGAGGCAGGGGAGCGCCGCGGCCGAATAGCTGCTTTACCGATTCGCGCGACAACACCACCAGGGTGAATATACCCAGGATCGTGCCAAAGGGAAACGACAAACATTCCAACGCCCCGATTACCATGCAGAAAACATAGTGCGTTTGACGCGCCAGGAATCGACCGGCCAGGAACAGACAAAGCGCAACCGCAACGCCCAGAAAAAGGAAAACAGCGGCCACCAGGACGAACACGACAGCCAAGGTTTGCGCCTGCTCCACATCACCTTCCATCTCTTGCGCGAATTCGGGAGATATCAGTATCACCAGACCCAGCGCCATATACAGCACCGGAAACAACGACGCCACCATCGTCAACCCGGCACAAACGTAGTGAAAAATAGACAGCAGTTTCAGATGATCCAGGTCTTCCTTTCGCATGCCCAGTTCCTCCCCTGGCGGTGACCCCGCAGCTTTACTGTACCCGCGTTGATGCCTCGATTGCCATTGTCCGGGCAAATCCGTTGTTCGCCCCTTCTCCTCGTGCTACACTCTCTTGATACGGAACGCTGTCGTGGATCGCTGGAGTAGTTCGCCGTGAAGGATATCAAGAACGTTCGATGGGCTCGCTGGATGTGTTTCGCCGTCGTGCTGAGCGTCGGCTGCGGCTATATCGCGGACAAAGACCGCATCAAGATCGCCCGCGTAGACGGCGACTACATCACCCGGGGTGATCTCGAACAGGCTATCCGCACCATGTCGGCCGACGAGCGGCCCATCATCCGGACCAAGGGCGACGTGCGCCGGGCCCTCGAGAATCTCATCGATAAACAAATCAAAGACGAACTGGCCGACGGGATGCGCAAAGAGGGCAAGATTCACGTGGACCGGGAACTCGCCCGGCAGATCACCATAGCGAAGCACCCCGAACAATTCGTCGATATCAAGAACCCGGAAGATTACGGCCAGGAAGAGGGCTCGGAGCAATACAGGAAACAGGAGCAAGAGTACCTCATTGACGACGAGGTGCACCGGCTCGAAGCCGAGCAGGCCGTATACTTGAAGATCAAGGAAGCCGTGGAAAATGGCACGCTCAAGCCCACGGAACAGGAGTACCAGCAGGAATACGACCTGCGCAAAGAAGATCTGAAACATCCCGAGCGCATCGCTATTTCCGGCCTCCTCATCCCCGGCTCCGGGGAAGCCAGTGTCGGTGCGGCATCCGCCGTGCGCGGCCGCTTGGCTACCGGCGAATCCGCCGAAGATATCGCAAGCGAGATGCGCAACGTGAATGCAAGCGTGATTGAGTCCGCTCTGGAAAACAGCGGCAACGCCAAGTATGCCGGTTTCTGGCAGCAGGCTTCCGGCGCGCAGAAGGGCGACATTCTCGGCCCCATCTACGTGACCGGTTGGGAGGCCATCCGACAAAACGCGCAGGGCCAGAGCGTCGCGCAACGACTACCCGACGGCGTGCTCGTTTGCAGAGTCACCGATTATACGCCCCCCGTACAGATGACCTTGGAAGAAGCCAAACCGGAACTCGACCGCGACATCCTCTACGCCAAAATGATGGACCTGCTACGCAAAGAGCACGGCGTGGAAATCTACGACGACAACCTGCCCGATCCGTCCATGTACGAAACGGGTCAGTCGGTCATCCTCCAGCAACAGCGCAACATGGGCCAGTAATGGCACGAACCGGCAAAAACCTCGCCGTAATTCCCAATTCGTAATGGCTCACGTCGCCGCCCTTGCGGCCGCCGTGGGCGGACGCAACGGGCGTTGCGCCGCCGGTTCGGCCTGCGCTGCCGCCTGTGTGCGCCTTTCCTGAATGTAGTTTTCGATGGCGATCGTGCGGCTGATATTCGCCAACGCGATGATGAACCAGTAGGGCTCCATGATGCGCACGATGAGAAACGAGATCGTGCCCAGGGAGTGGACGATAAGCGCAAGGGTCGTCACGAACGCGCCCAGCGACACGCCGCGCGCGACCCAGTCCGTCGACCAGAGATACCCCTCCCGCGTCGTTTTGAGCAGGCGCATCTGTAGAAAGACGAACGCGATAAATCCGATAATCCCGCTTTCGATCAGGACCCGGGCATACTGACTGTCGAGGACCCGGTCCCACGACACACCACCCCCGAACCACGGCCAAATCCGGAGATTGTACCGCACCTTCTGCCATACGTAGAGCCGTTCGTGCGTCGACTTATCCACCTGCAGCCCGGTGTCATATTCCCCGATGGCCACCTCCTGGCCGCTGCCTCGTTGAAACGTGTAGTTGACTCGATCCTTCACGTCATCCGGCATGATAAAGGGCGAGGCGATCAGCACCACCATCACCGCCACGATGATGGATGGCTTTCGCGACGCAAGTCCCAATACCACCAACCCCGCGATAAACGCGATATACGACGCACGCGACAAGGTGAACAGGAACGGGAAGAACGCGACCAGAGCGAGACACAGCATCCCCCGCCGCAGCCCTTTGGTCGGCGCTTGGGTATACAGCGCCGCTGCGATGCACATCACCATCACCAGGTAGCCGCCCAGTGTGTTCGGCTCGGTCCCGCCCTTCTCAAAGGGCGTGCTGACGCGTTCCATCCCGCTGACGAATCGCGTGTAAAGCCCAAACAACGACACGATCATCGCCACGACAAAGAACACGCCTAGCTGTTGCCGCATCTGTTTCACATTCCGAATCGAATTACCCACAAGCACGAAGATCATGTAGAACTCGGCCATCTTGAGCATCGTAAACAGCGCTTCCTTCTTGTCGAAAAGCGGAATGGAAGCTCGATAGGCCAGCATGGTCGAAAACAAACAGACTCCGTAATAGGCGGTGATTCCCGGATTGATCGGACTGGGCAGCCAGAGCGATTTGCGCCCTTCAAAGGCAAGTTTTACCAGCGCACCGACAAAGACTACGATAATCAGACCGTCGTTGTACCGCAGGTTGAGCATGCGATTGCCCATGCCCACCTTGCCCGCTTCGATTTCGGGCGACAGAAGCATGGCCACGATCAGGAAAAAGACCCCCAGCTCCACCCGCAGGATCGTCAAACCGAAGATCAGCAGGCTCACACCAACGGCGATCGTGATCGTCAGGTTCTGGAAAACACTGTGAAGGACCAGCAGCCCGATGGCCGACAACAGCATGAACCCGACAAAGAACGGAAACTCGACGCTACTTTCCGCAATTTCACCGCGGCCGACACCGTACTGGGAACGCTGAAACAGGGCCACCGTTAGGGTCTCCGATAGGAACAAATCCGAAATCCAGAATCCAAAATCCAAAACAATTTCAAATGTTCAAATTTCCGAATTGCGAAAACATCCGTCGCGGTGACGGTTCCGTCACGGTGCAGAACCCAACTGGTCTTGGTCATTCTAGTTTCGGTCATTTGATTTTGTTTCGGATTTCAAGACTCGATATTCGAGCTTTGTGGCCGTTTCCCGTGATGGTGTCGTCACCCGTCATAGGCGAGCGAGACGGACATCAACCCCGGTTCATTCAAAAATAATACCACCGCTTGGGTTTTTCCGATGCGGAATCGTCGTAGTAGTAATAGTAGTAGTAATAATGGCGCCGCGTGGCCTTCAGATTGTTCAGCACCACCCCGGCGATATTGGCCCGCGCCGTCTCCAACAGCTTCTTGCCCCGGATAACCGTCTCGCGCCGCGCGTGGTCGGCCGACACCACATGGACGACCGTATCCACTTCCGTCGCCAACAGCACCGGATCGGTCACGACCAACATAGACGGCGCGTCGCAAATCACCAGATCGAATTCACTGCCCAATTGTTCCAGCAGCTTCCGCATGCGATCGGACCCGATCAGTTCCGACGGGTTGGGCGGGACCCGCCCGCTGGAAATAATCCACAGGTTCTCGACCCGGGTCGGCCGAATGACCGTGTGCACGTCGTATCCTTCACGGAGCACGTCCGCCAGCCCCGGCCCGCGTTCCATCCGCAAGACGTGGTGCACGTGAGGGCGCCGCAGGTCCGTATCGATGACGAGCACGCGCAACCCGCTGTCCGCAAACGTGACGGCCATGTTCACCGCCGTTGTCGTCTTGCCTTCCGCGGGCACGGAACTGGTCACCATGATCGTCTTGGGCTTCTCGTGGATCGTCGCCAATTGGAACGTCGTACGCAAGGTCCGGTACGCTTCCGAAATCGGCGATTTCGGATCGTGCTGCGTTACAATGCAGGCATCCACCTGCCCTTCGTCGCTCATCACCACGTAATCCCCGCCGCGGCGGACCTTCTGCTTTCCGAACCGCATCTGAGGGATCGTGCCGATCACGTCCAGCCCGATGTACTCCGTCACGTCTTCAATCGACCGGATGGACGTGTCGTTCATTTCCGCCATCACGGCCAACCCGAACCCGATCACCAGCCCCACAAACGCACCGATGATGAAGTTCATCCACGGCTTGACCTGCTGCTCGACCGGCACTGCGCTGGCCGTCGCCACGCTTTGCCGCTCCACGTAGCCCTGCTCCCGGTTCAATCCCGTTGCGATCTCGAGCCGCTTGTCGAGCAGGGTGTTGAATTGACGCCGCAACTGATCGGCCTCGCGAACTAGGTTCTGGTATTCCTTGTCTTTGTCCGACAACGACGGAATGATCTGCTCCAGTTCCTTGATCAGGCGACGGTTGGTGGAACTCTGAATGTCGAGCGACGTGAGCTGCAGTTGCAGCGAGAGGTATTGATTCCGTAATTGCTTCCGATCCTGCAAAAGGTTCATGCCGGACGTCACCCCTTCGTCCACCTCCTGCATGGCCTGCAAAATCGCCTGCTCCTTCTCTTCGATACGGGCCTGGAGATCGCGCAACGGACCCTGGTGCGGCTGCCATATCACCGAAAGCTGAATTCGCTGCCGTTGCAGTTCGTTCAGTTCCCCAAGCAGTCCCGTCACCACGTCGTCGGAAATCTGCCCAATGGACAGCGGAAGCTGTTCGTTCTTCGCGGCGAGCTGATCCTCGATGCCGCCCATCTTAGCCCGGATTTCTTCCTGCTGCGTTTCGGCGTTTGTCACTTCGCGGGCGAGCGACTGGATCTCGTTGACTACCTCGTCCTTCGTCCGGAACCCCATGCTCTTCCGGAACTCCCACAGCTTGCCGTCCGCCTCGTCGAGATCCTGGCGAACGTCGTCCAACTTTTGCAGCACGAAGCTGTGCGTCTCTTCCTCTTCTTCCAGCAGAAATTCCCGGTTCCGATCGATAAACACCCGCGCGCCAAATTCCGCGATCCGCTTGGCCTCCGCCTGGCTCGAAGCCGTCGTCGTGATCTGTATCATGCCCGCTTCCTGATTGGGCTCGATGCGCACGCGGCTCTCGATCTCCGCGACCTTCGCCAGAAACTCCTCTTCCGTCGAAACTCCGCCGCTCGGCAGACCGTCCGCGATCCCCTGCTGGATGAGTGCGCGGGTGAGATCCTCGGCCACACCGTGACGGCTGACCCGCTCCACCAACGCCTGCGGCGTGTTCAGGAAAAGCGGTTTGGCCCCCACGTCTTTGAGCAGGCTTTTCTCCCAGGGAGACTGTTCCACCCGCAGTTGCGCCGATCCGACGAACTGGGGCTTCACATCGAAACTGAACAGACCGAAGATTCCGTACCCCACCGATGCCACCAAGGTGAACACGGCGATGAGACGCCACCGGCGCAGCCCCACGTTCAGGATATAGCGGAACTGGTTCTCGCGGGGCGCCTGGCCGGCCGCCTGCTCGAGGCCTGCAGTTTCCATTGCCATCCGAGTCAGTTTCTCCGGGATTCCGTCACGTCTTGCGGTTGTCGTATCGCGGGACCCACAATCTTCGAATTCGCCGTCACGTCCAGCATCCGATCCCACGTCACCGTCTCCGGGGACTCATGGACCGTCGGCGTCAGAAACATCATCAGCTCCGTCTGGGCATGCGACTTCTCCGTGTGCTTGAACAGATTGCCCAACAGCGGAACCTTACCCAACCCGGGCACCCGCTGCTCCACGTCCTGCAGATCGTTGCGGTAAATACCGCCCACGACCAGGGTCTGTCCGTCGCGCACGTTGGATTCGCCCTGGTATTTCCGTACGGATCGAATCGGAATTCCATTGCTGGACCCGGTGGGGGAAGAAACCTCCGGCTCGAACTCCAGTTTCACATAGGTCCCTTTGTCATCCTTGAGCACATGCGGCGTCACGGCCATCTTGATTCCCAAATCGAGAAAACGCACGGAGAAATTCTCCCGGCCCGACGCCTCGATACCGAATTCCGTGTACGGAAATTCATCCACCATCGAAATCTCGGCCTTCTTATGGTTCACCGTGAGAATGTTCGGATTGGCCAGCAATTCAGCTTGGTTGTCCGCGACCAAGGCATCCAACAGCATCCCGAGATCGACTTGCTGGTTCATGAGCCCGAAAAACATCTGTCCCACTTTCGGGATTTGCGCGGGCACATTGAGCAGACGGTCAAAGGTCGTTCCGTCCACAAAGCTTCGCCCCCTGTCGTTGTTTTGGTTTCCGTTTCCATTTATCCCGCCAAAATTTTCGTTGTTCAGAGGGGATGCCGACTGTCCCTTCAAGGCGTTGATATTTGTGTCCTGGCTTGGCAATGGGTAATAGCCCCCGTTCACATCCGTTCCTTGGACGAACCAGCGAACGCCCAACTCTTTCATCGCGCCGGCCTTCACCTCTGCGATCTTCGCTTCGATGCGCACCTGCGTGAGTTGGCTCTGCATCTTGTCCAGTCGCGCCGTCACATTGAGAATGTTCTGAATCGCGTCCGGCGTATCCGTTATGATTAGACTGTTCGTATCCGGATCGTACGCAATACTACCGCCCGCGGACGTCATCCCCTGTAACGCCACGCTGAGCGTTTCCGCGTCCGCATTATTCAGCGGGAGAATCTCCGTCTTCATGTCCGGCATCCGGTAACCGCCGCCAATCTCCGGCGCCGTTCGCGACACGGTCACGCGCGGATTCTTCAACACCGACGAAAGGGCCGTGCGTATCCGCGCCGAGGCTTCGTTCTCCGACAAACCGGCGATGGTAACGTTTCCGATGAACGGAAGCTGAATGTTTCCGTCGCTGTCGATTTGCGTCGTCGTCGACACTTCCGGCCGCCGGTAAACGTCGACGAAGACCAGTTCGCCGGGCTCCAAGACGCCCTTGGGCGCTGGAACGTCCTGTGTCGCCGCCGGCAATGCAGCCAGCACCGCCACCAGCCACACGATCCATTGTGGACCGGACCGGTCACGCAGTTGCGGTTCGCGTTCTCTCAGATGACGTATCACGAGGTGCCCTCTTCGTTCCCATCCGCCTCGGCGGAAGGGCCGGTTGATTGCGGGTTCGGGCTGCGAATGATCAGTTCCTGGCCGACAAAAATGACACTCTGGGAAAGGTCGTTCCACTCCATAAGGTCCGCCACACTTACGCCGTGCGCCGCCGCGATCCCGGACAAGGTGTCGCCCGCGACTACTTGGTACACGGCTTCCGTCGCCGGCACTTCAACCTGCGCCTCGATTTCGGATGCCTCCGCCGGCGCGGCGGAATCCGGCTCCGTCGAGTCCGGTTGCTCCATCGATCCCGCGTCGCTTTCGGGTTCTGACACCGGTTCGGAAGGCGTATCCGCCTTGTCGGTTCCTTCTTCCAGCGCGGGCGCCGTCGCTTCCCACGGGACATCGTCTTCCGGTGCAGTGGCAGATGAGGAATCGGCCGCGCTGTCGTCCGCCCCGTTCGTCTGTTCTTCCACCGCGGCCGCCTCGTCCTTCTGGCTGCGTTCGCGAAGGACGTCCATCTTCGCGCGCAACTCTTTCTTAGTCGCGGGATCGATCCCCGGGCTCTGTACCGCATGGGTCCATTCCACCACCGCGAGCTGTTCGCACTCGCCACGTTTCGCCGGTGCTTGTGCGCGCTCGGCCAAGGCCCGGTACAACGTGCCGAGTTCCGTATAGTCCACGTCCGGGGTATGGTTGTCCTGCATCCCAACCGCCTGAAGATAGTACGATCGCGCCGAGTCGTCCTGGCCCAACTTCGCGTACGAGCGCGCGAGGATTCGCACCGCCGGCACCGCGGCCATCGGATCCAGCAGGCGTAGCTCCGGATCGCGCAGTAGCTCGATCGCTTGCTGATACTCGCCAAGCTCGTAGTACAGCCGCCCCATCAAGGTCCGCGCTCGCGGCGCCTTTGCGTGCGTCGGGTACGCATCCAGAAATTGCTTGAACATTTCGATCGATCGCGTATACACCTGCTGGCGTTCATCCACCGACGATGGTTGCAGCAGTTGCAAGGTGAATGCCGCTGCAAACTGGGCATCCGCCCCCAACTCGCTTCCCGGGTTCCGCTTTGCAAACGCTGCGTAAGTAGCTGACGCCTGCCGGTACTCCCCTTTCGCGGCCATCGTGACCGCCTCGTTATAAAGCGCCGTGGGGTTCGATACGTTTTCGTCGTACCACGTATACGCCTCGTAACCACCTACGGCCACGGCCGCCAGTACAATAAGTCCCGCCGCCACGCGCAACATGCGGCGGCGTGCATCCTTTCGATGTCCCGAACGGCGGCGGCGCGTCTTGGGTCCCGTATGGCGGAGATACATCGCCTCTTCCGCCTCTTCAATCGTCGGAATCCGTACACGTTCGCCAAGCTCCTCCGGTGCGACCGGCGGCTCCACATTCAAACCGCCTGACGGCCGCGCGGGGGAGGGCTCTTCCACCGCTTCAAACGGAACGGAAGACACCGGTTCAGCCGCGGACGGATCGAGCGTTTTCTCGACTTCCCGCAGACTGGGCTCCGGCGCTTCTTCTTCCACCGGTGAAAACTCAAACGGCGCGGCCTCTTCCAACGGCGGCGCGGCATCAGCCGATATTTCTTCGGGGTGTTCCTCCACCGGCGCCGGCTCTTCGGGCGGCTCAACCGGGGGTTCCGGCTCCGCGGCTTCCGGGGGCGATACGGCTTCCTCCAACAAAGGCGGAGGAGGTTCCAACGGCACATCGGCCACCGGCGCCGCTTCTTCGGCGGATTCGGCGCGGGGCGTCAATTCAAACGGGGCGGATTCCTGCTCTGCCGGTGACGGCGTCCCCGCTTCGGGTCCGCGAGCTTCTTCATCTTTCGTCAATTCCGCGATCATGTCGCGGAGGTGCTCCATCGCCGCACGATTATCCGATTCCGACGGGTATTCCTGTTCCGGTGGCGGTTCATTGTCCACCGTGGGCGCCATGGAGGAATCTACGTCAGCGACACCCTCTTCATAAAAGCTCAGCGGTTGTTCGGGATCCAGATCCCGCGTCGGCTCGGGTTCGGGTTCGGCAGGGGGTGGAGTTTCCGGTTCGGCAGGCGGCGGTGCGGTCAGCCCGCTCATTTGAATGAATTCGAGGTCGCCTCCGCGTTCCTCAGGCGAGACTCCGCTGTCAAGACGCGGATCCGCTTGGAGACCCTCCTGAATTTGTTCGTCAAATTCATCGAACGGGGCTTGGGAGTCTTCCTCCGGTTCGCGTCCTTCCTCGTCCTCGTGATTGTCAGGATGCTTCGTCATGGAGTTCTGTCAACAAGACCCTGTCGGGATTCGTTCGCGCAGCCTTTAACAGAAGCCGGTTCGCGCGCGACGTCGACACCGTACCCGCCCGGCGCTGGCCGGCAACGGAACCGGCCGGCCGCAGCGAGTCTTCCAGTTCAATCGGCATTTCATGGGCCGGACGCGGCGCCTTCATAAACCGGTCGGCGATTCGCGCACGCTTCTCGTCGTCCGGCAGCGTCGTCTTTTGAATCGTGTGTAATACGATAGCCTGTCCAATATGCCGCGTACGCAGTTGGCACGCCAGCAACAACGCGTTCCGGCACAAGGTCACCGTCACCCGCGGGCTGCCCTCCGCGTACGAATGAATCACTTTCACCGCGTCGTCGTCAAACTCCGGGCCCCGTTCCGAAGCCCCGGCCTGGCGCAGCCGGAAATCGATGAGGCTCCGCGTGTCCCGTTCGCTCAGCGGACCCAGCGTATACGTCATGTTTACCCGTTGCTCGAAATTGGGCGCCGCCCGCAACACGTGCATCCACTCCAACTGAGCGAACAGGATCAGATTGATCAGTTTGTGCTGCGGCGTCTCCAGGTTCTGCACAAGACGCAACAATTCCAACTGGCCACGCTTATTCAGATTCTGCGCATCGTCGATAATAAGCGTGTTGATTCGTTCGCGTTTCGTCAACAGGTAGTGGTACAACGACTCCATGTACCCCACAAAAGACCGCGTTTCCGGCCGCAAGCCGAACTGCGTGACGATGCTCTCAAGAAGCGAAAAACTGGTCCAGGACGGAATGGGCGACGCGATCACCGCCGTGTTGTACCGGTCCGAACGGGTCCGCATCCCCGTGAGCAGCTTGCGCAACAACGTGGTCTTGCCCGTGCCGTAGCTGCCGAGCACCACCGCGATGCCGTGCCGCTCGTCGACCGTGTTCCAGAGATGAAAAAGACACTCCCGGTGGGCGTTGGTGGCGTAATAGTACGCGGGATCCGCCGTCGCCGCGAAGGGTTGTTCGGTCAGGCCAAAGTGGTCCAGCAACGACAATCCCGTGCGTCCCATTCCCGGCTCGTCCGGACCCCAAACGTCTTCGTTCGGCGTGGCCGCGTGTCCATTCATTGGTATGCCCCCGTGTCAAGTTTTGCCGGTTTACGAAACACCGCAAACCCGTCTCTGCTCCGCCGCGAGCAGCGCTCTGGGCTTGCCGCAGATGGAACCAGACGACACTGGCGAATCCGATCTCGCTCTTCTCGCGGGTGGCATTCTCCTGTACGCCCACACGCGCCGGACACGCATCCCATTACACCCGGTATATTCTACGGGTACCGCCGGCCATGCAGGTCCCATCAAGTGCGAATCCCGCTTAAGATACTGATATTCTAGCCAAGCGCTTAGAGGGTGTCAAGCGGATTTTACAATTTGTGGTATGGGTTTTTCCGGATTTATACCAAATATTGTGGTCACGCAGCCTCCGGTCGACCAGAATGGTGCACCGTTGCGGAACCCCATTGCGCCGCTTCCGGGCTTGTGTTATAAGTGAAACAACTTCAATGAACTGGCTGAAAACCATGAACTTGAACCCAAATCGGCCCCAATTATGAAGCGCGAGTTTCTTGTACTCCTCTCTGGACCGCTCCAAGGAAGCGAGCGGGACATCGTCGGGTCGTTGACGATCGGGCGCAGTCCGGAAAATGGCTTGCAACTGAACGACTTACAGGTCTCGCGCAAACACGCCGTCATCCAGCAGACGCCCGCCGGCACCATTGTCCGCGACCTCGGCAGCGGCAACGGCACATATATTGGGGATCGCCGCGTGCTTGAGTACCGCCTCTCCGACGGCGATGTTATCCGCATCGGTCCCATGGATATGAAGTTCGAAATCCGCGTCGGCGATGCCATGACCACCCCGCGCCCCGTCCAGAGTCCGCCCGAGGGTTCCGACCCGCGCCAGAGCGTTCGGTTCCATGCCGAAGAGTCGGCCAGCAAGATCGAGGCAAACGCCGCAGATAACGTCTACCGCACCTTCTTCCAGGCCCCGCAGGACGCCGTCAGCGCCGAGCAGTTGCGGGACGCGCAGAACCGCCTCGCCGCGGTCTACGAGGCCAACCAAATCATCTCGAGCGAGCGGGATTTACGGAAACTCTTCGAGCGCGTGATGGACCAGATCTTTGGTCTCGTCCCCGCCCACAACGGCGTTATCCTCCTCAAAGACGAGCGGACCGGCGAACTCGTAACCGAATACGTCAAGCGGGGCAACAAACAGTCGGAAGTCGCCATGAGTTCGAGTATTGTCTCACGCGCCTTCGAGAACGGCGAAGCCGTAATCACCTACAACGCCGCGAGCGATGCCCGGTTCGAGACGGGCGCCAGCATCATTGCCCAGAACATTACATCCGCCATGTGTACCCCCCTCAAGCACCAGAACGAGATCCTCGGCATCATCTACGTCGATACCCGCGGCACACAGAACGCCTTTGCCCAGCGCGATCTCGAATTGCTCGTCGCCGTCTCCGGACCCGCGGCCACCTCGATCCGCAACGCCCAGTATCTCGCCAAAATCCAAAAGGCCTACCAGGACACGCTCATCGCCCTGGCCAACGCCATCGAACTCCGCGACCACTACACGGTTGGCCACACCTGGCGCGTGACCAACTTCGCCCTCGAAATCGCCCGGACCCTCGAGTGGTCCGAAGAAAAGCTCCGCGAATGTGAAATGGGCGGCGTGCTGCACGACGTCGGCAAAATCTCCATCGACGACGCCGTCCTGCGCAAGCCCGGCGGACTTACCGAGGACGAGTTCGCCCAGATGCGCGTCCATCCCGAACGCGGTGCCCGCATGATGCAGGACATCGAATTCCTTGTTCCCCTGATTCCTTATGCCCTCTACCACCACGAGCGGTATGACGGCAAAGGATATCCCTTTGGATTGAAAGGCGAAGAGATCCCCTTGGAAGGACGTCTCCTCGCCGTGGCCGATACGCTGGACGCCATGACCAGCAACCGGCCGTATCGGAAAGGCCTCGATCCCGAGTTCGCCATCTCGGAGATTGAAAAGGGCAAGGGCTCCCAATTCGATCCCGTCATTGTCGACGCGTTGATCAAATGCTACCGCGACGGCAAAATCGACCGCATCCTTCAGGACTACTACAAGAAAGACGAGAAGAGCGTCGCGTGCCCCTTCTGCAGCACCTACATCCGGTTACCGGAAAATGCCTCGGTGGACTTCGAGTTTCAGTGCGGCGTTTGCCACCGCCAAATCCGTTTGCAGCAGCAAAATGAGGCCTACTTCGGCGAGCTCGTCACTCGAAACGACTCGTCCCCGTCAAGCTCCTCCTCCTCGGACGATTCCGAGCCCGCGGAGTAATCCACATTTCTCACTGCCTCGGGTGATGGGCCCCCATCTCTGCAAATCTTGCACACCTGCATACCCGATCGTGCGTTTCTTGCAACATTTTCTCCGCAAAACCATGCCAAATCGCTGGCACGCCGATTGCCCTTTCACTGGCGACAGTTGAGATGAAACGGAAAGGAACGGAGGCGCCTGACACTCGGGCCGGTTTCTTCGTTCTAACGTCAGAAAGGATGGTGTGTTATGGTGTGGAAAACTTGGATGACAGCAGCGACGGTAGCGGGGATTGCAGCGGTAGCCCTGGTAGTGGCGCCGGCCTTGGCGCAGACAGACGATAAACCCGCAACGGCCAAGCAGGAAAACACGGCCGCCCCCCAGACGGACAAAGCCGACACAAACACCTGGCAACCCGGTCAGGGCCGGGGACGCGGCCAGGCCAATGCCGCCGGCCGGGGACAAGGTCCACGATTTGAAGATGCGGACAAGGACGGCATCTGCGACAATCGTCCCGTCGCCAAGGGGCGTGGCCAAGGTCGCGGCCGTCAGATGGCCGGCCCGGGCCAGGGACAGGGGCGCATGCACGCTAACGCGCAGGGTCCCGGACAGGGCCGCGGGAAAGCCATCGGCCAGGGACAAGGCCAGGGCCGTGGACGCCAGATGGCCCAAGGCGGTCAGGGTCGCGGCCGGATGCACGGTAATGCCAATGGTCCCGGCCAAGGCCGAGGCTATGGCATGGGCCAGGGTTCCGGACATGGCCAGGGCCGCGGCTATGGCATGGGCCAAGGTCCCGGACAAGGCCAGGGCCGCGGCTATGGCATGGGCCAAGGTCCCGGACAAGGCCAGGGCCGCGGCTATGGCATGGGCCAAGGTCCCGGACAAGGCCAGGGGCGCAACAAGGCGATGATGGACTGTGGCCAGGGCCGTGGGTTCGGTAACGGCCAAGGCCGTGGCCAAGGGTATGGGTGCGGTAACGGCCAGTGCCGCTGCATAAACCGCTAGGCTCGTAACATCGAAAAGCCCACGTGAACGTAGTGAAGAGCCGAAGTAACCGATGGAGCATTCCGGTAGTCGCCCTCGTGGCGGCCGCCGGAATGCTCTGGCTGTTCCACGACTTTCGTGTACAAGACGCGGCCAGCACCCAGATCGCCCTGGAACGGGGAGAGGCCGTCCTCGAATCGCTCGCCGCCGGCCTTCGCGGTAACACGCGCATGGGGCGCTACCGTCCCGATTATCTCGCGGACATCTTCTCCGAGCTGGCCCAGTCCCAAAGCATCGCCGGCGTCCGCCTTACCGGCCCGTCCGGAACCGTCACCGCTCAGGGCGGCGACCAGAATTTCCCCGACCACGCCCCAGACGCGCCGCCACTCTGGCAAAGCAACTACCTGATCCTTTCGCGCGCAATGAGTTTCGAAGAGCACGGACCCGGTCTCGGCGCCGGCCGGGGTCGCATGCATGGCACCATGATGGACGCCGACAGCGTACCGTGGGGCACGGGTCAGTACGTGCTGACGGTTGCCGTCGATACGGCATGGCTCCGCACCGCACGAGATCGCGAGTTCCGGCAATTACTTCTGGCATCGATCGTTTGGCTTGGCCTCGTGTGCCCGCTCGTACTCGCCATGCTCCGCGCGCGGGAACGCCAACGGCAGCTGACCACCGATCTCCTGATCGCGGAAGAGCGGGCGCACCGGCAAGAAGAGCTGGCCCGTATCGGCGCCGGGCTCGCCCACGAAACAAAAAACCCCCTGGGCATTGTGCGGGGACTGGCGCAATCCATCCACGATACGTCCGGCCTGCCGCCGGAAACCAAGCGCATGGCCCGCGACATCGTCGACGAAGCGGACCGAACCGTGGGCCAGGTCAATTCGTTCCTGGATCTCGCACGCCCCAAGGATCCCACGTGCATTCCGGTCGACGTCGACGCCCTCTTCGACTCCCTGGTTCCCTTGCTCCAAGCCGAGGGGTCGAACAAACAAATCGAGTTCCGCGCGGAAAAACTCGGGATGCGCATCGAGGCCGACGAAAACTTGCTCCGCCGCTGCGTGATGAACCTCGCCATCAATGCAATTCGTTCCATCGACGACAAGGGCGCGGTTACGCTGAGCGCAAGCCGCGACGGCGACGCGGTTACACTTGCGGTCTCCGACACCGGGTCCGGCATATCTTCCGAGGATCTCGCCCGTGTAAAAGAGCCCTATTTCAGCCGCTTCCAGGGCGGCACCGGTCTCGGCCTCGCCATCGTAGACCACATTGTTCGCGCCCACGGCTGGACCTTGCACATTGACTCGACGCCGGGCGCGGGGACGCGCGTGTCCATCCACGGCGTGCGTGCGGTAGGATAGTTGTCATGGACAATCCCTTGATTGCCGTTGTGGACGACGACCCGGCCCAACGCCAACTCCTCGCCAATGCATTGGAACGCGCTGGTTATACGGTTCGCCTGTGCGAAAACGGGAAGGAAGGCCTCGCCGCCGCGCCGGACTGCGCGCTCATGCTGCTCGACGTGCGCATGCCCGGCATGAGCGGATTGGAAGTCCTGGAACACGTCACGCGCGACCATCCCGATGTGACGGTGATTCTGCTCACCGCGTTCATCGATGTGCGCGACGCCGTCTCCGCCATCAAAACCGGCGCCTTGGACTACCTCGAAAAGCCGGTCGATCTCGACGAACTCATCGCCGCCGTGGACGACGCGTTGGGCGCATCGGGTCGCACCGTGTCGGAGGATGGCGCGCCCGCGCTGCCGGAAGGCATTGTCGGCGAAAGTGCCGCCATGCAAACCGTCTTCTCTCAGGCGGCGCGCGTGGCCCCCGCCGACGCGAATGTATTGGTTCTGGGCGAGAGCGGAACGGGGAAGCAGGTCGTCGCGGAATTCATTCACGCCGGCAGTCCGCGCGCGGCGATGCCTTTCGTGAACGTAAACTGCGCGGCCTTGCCCGAACACCTCGTGGAAAGTGAACTGTTCGGTCACGAGAAGGGCGCGTTCACCAGCGCCGACGCGCAACACCGGGGCCGCTTCGAAGAGGCCGACGGCGGAACCATCTTCCTCGACGAGATCGGCGAATTGCCCCTCGCGTTGCAACCAAAACTGCTGCACGTCCTCGAACGCGGCATCATCCGGCGCGTCGGTGGTGGTCAAGACATCGCGGTCGACGTGCGCGTGGTCGCCGCGACGAATCGCGATCTCGAAACCGACGTAAAAGCGAGTGCCTTTCGCGAAGATCTGTACTTTCGGCTGAACGTGTTCAGCCTGACCTTGCCCCCGCTGCGCGAACGGCGCGACGACATCCTCCCCCTTGCCGAAGGTTTCCTGCGCGATCGCAAGAAGAAACTCGCGCCTGCGACGGAACGCGCTCTTATGACCTACGATTGGCCGGGGAACGTCCGGGAACTCCGCAACGCCTTGGAACGCGCGTCCCTCATGACGGCAGGCGCGCTGATCCTCCCCACCGATCTGCCGCCCAACGTGCAGCAGGCCAAGCCCGTCGAACAACCCGGCAGCGTGCTCGTAGGCGACATGCAAGAAATTCAGCGTCGCGCGATCCTCGAAGCCATGGAGAAAACCGGCGGGAACAAAACGCGTGCCGCGGCCCTGCTCAACATCAGCCGTCGCAACCTCATCTACAAACTGCGTGAGTATGGTTTGTAAAGGGCCGCGCATCGTTTCATTCGCCGTATTAGCGTTCCCTGTGGTACGATTCCGGCGAAGTTGGGCTGAGCGACTACACGATTCGGGACTGGGGTTTTGGCGAGCATGGAACGATCCGGGGATTTGCGGCGTCACGAACCGCTCTTGCAGCGGCTGGCCGCCTCCGGTACGGAATTGGTCATCGTCATCGGACCCCAGGACGACCGCACCGATACCGGCCATTGGACCGGCGCGGTGATCAGCGTTAACGGCAAGGTCCAGGGGTTACCGACCCTGGAACAGGCCATCCACGACGGACTCTTCGCACCGGGCACGGGACGTTACCTAGCCGCCTTCGATCCCAAGAAGGTCTCCAAGGAACGCGCGACCGACGCTAAAGCCCGCACGGAGCACGCCATCAAAGCGATGCGTGCCCGCCAACACGGCAAACGGGTCCCACCCTACGTTTCGCCGTGGCTGCGTCCGAGCGAATCGGAAGTGGCATCGAAACGTGCGGAGTCCTTCGCGAAAAACACACGGCTGAAATTCGAGCGCGTCTATGCGTCTGCGCAAAAAGCCATCGAAGCCGGAGACGCCAAAACCGCCCTCGTCAAATGCAAAGCGGCGCTCGAACTCCTCCGCGAAGACACCATCTACGGCGATAGCCAGGCACAACTCGAATCCGCCCTCACCGCCGAAATCGAGCGTCTACAGGAACAGGGCTGAGACTCGATCTCAGCCGCAGCAGCGGGCCGCCGTCGGTCTGGTCGCGGACACGGCAAGGCTCGTAATATAGTCGCCGGCTTTCGTGCCTTTGGGCAGGTGCTGCAGGATCTCCTGGTACAACGGGTCGTTCATTTCCGTCATGGAATCCACGTACCCGGCTTTCTGTTCGATCTGGATGCCGGTCAGGCCGGCGTCCATTGCCATGTGTTCCGTTTCTTCCACCAGCACGGCGCCGGCCACACAACCGATGAGCGACTCCACCGTTTCCCGAATTGCCGGGGGCAAAGGTCTCAACAAGGCAATATCCGACACCGCCACGCGGCCACCCGGCTTCAATACGCGCGCGATCTCGCGCCACACCTGCGGCTTGTCCGGCGACAGGTTGATCACGCAGTTCGATATGACCACGTCCACGCTGTTGTCGGCCACGGGCAGATGCTCGATCTCGCCGAGGCGGAATTCGACATTGTCTAGTCCGGTGCGCTCCTCGTAGGTCTGCGTGTTAGCGCGCGCCTTGGATAGCATCGCGGGCGTCATGTCCACGCCGATGGACCGGCCCGTCGAACCCACCTTTTTCCCGGCGATAAACACGTCAAACCCGCCCCCGCTGCCGAGGTCCAGTACCACTTCGCCCGGTTTCAAGGACGCGACCGCCGTCGGATTCCCGCAGGAAAGTCCCATGTTCGCGCCGTCCGGCAGCGTCGCCAGTTCCGCCTCGTCATAGCCGAGCTGGGTGGCCAAGGCATCCCCCGCCCCCGCGCCGCAACACGACGCGTGCGGTCCACAGCACGAGCCGCTCTCGGCAATCTTCCCATACCCTTCGCGCACTGTCTCCCGCACGCGTTCCTGTTCCGTGGATGTACTCATCGCAGTGTAATCTCCATAAGTTCCCTGACCTCACGGCCATAAATCATCAATCACGCGGGACTGAGGTTAAACCGTCCCATCCCGTACTCGATCTCGTACTCGTACTCGAAATAAGCCCAAGGCTGCGCACGCCAGAACCGACCTCAACCCACAAAACCCAGTCGAACACTGTCTGACTTCGAGCGTACGAGTACGAGTAAGATCTGGCCCAGTCCGGCCATGTATTGGTTCCCAGCCATCCAATACATACTCCCTGTATTCTCCAGCGTCGTCATTCGAAGACCATTCCAGGATACAGCTCTTCGGCGGGCATGCACAGGATCGCACAGAGTCGGTCCAAATCCTCCTCCAACCTACGCTCATCCGTGGCCAGGGCAAAGACCCAGTCCAGCGTCTGGTCCAGCGCGTCATCCTTCCCGCGCTCCGGGAGCCGGTAATAGACCCAGCGACCCCGCTTGTCCGCCTCCACCAGCCCCGCCTGTTTCAGAATGGACATATGCTTGGACACCGTCGAGGGCGCCAGCCCCAGCATGGCCATGATCTGGCACACGCAAAGCTCGCGGCCCTGCAACGCAAGCAGGGCCCGCACCCGCTGTTCATCCGCCACCGCCCGAGCCAGTTCCAAAAACTGCTTCATCACTCAATCCTATATTTCGCCATATGACGAAGTATAGTCTGAATATGTGGCGGTGTCAAGAGGTGGCAAGGAACGCTAATACGCGGAATATGCTTTAATGCGTTTATATTATTTGGCTTATAAAATGCGAAGACTCGCGAAGAACGGGACTGGTTTATCTGTCGTTGGGCTCGGAACCACAGGGACGTGTATAGGTTCTGACCGCCTAAGACCCCGCCTCGTTCGGTTCCGCGGCCGTCTTGCGGACCCGCAGGTTCAGCAGCTCGACGAACAGCGAGAAGGCCATGGCGAAGTAGATGTACCCCTTCTCGATGTGGCGGCCCAGCCCCTCCGCGAGGAGCATAACGCCGATGAGCAGGAGAAACGACAGGGCTAGCATCTTGATGGTGGGATGATGTTCAACGAACCGGCTCACCGCCCCGGCAAACAGCATCATGATTCCCACGGCGATGATGACCGCGGCGACCATAATGGGGATGAGGCGTGCCATGCCGATCGCCGTGATGACCGAATCGAGCGAAAACACAATATCGAGCAACATAATTTGAATAATGACGGACGTGAACGACGCGGCCGCTTTCGCCTTCGTGGCGTGCTCGTGCCCCTCGATCTTGTCGTGAATCTCGAAGGTCGATTTGCCGATGAGAAACAAACCGCCCAGCAACAGGATCAGATCCCGGCCCGAGACCTCGTGGTGCAGCAGTGCAAACAGCGGTGCCGTCAGACCCATGACCCATGACAGAGCGAGCAGCAACAAGATCCGCGTGACCATCGCCAACGCCAGCCCAATCCGCCGCGCCCGGTCCTGCACCGACGGGTCCAGCTTGCCTGTCAGGATGGCGATGAACACAATATTGTCGATACCCAGCACGATTTCGAGGCTGGTCAACGTCACCAGCGCGATCAGACTTTCGACGGTTAGCAGTTCGGCCACGGTCAAGGTCTCCTATGGATAAGGCGCGATCGAAACGACTTGCTTGGCAATGCAACCCCGCGGCACGGTACCAAAGCCGCCACGCTGCCGTCCATAGGATCCTCGTCCACGAGACGCGCCACCTGCGTGGAAAAGGAGGAACCGGCAATGCCAAGAAGCCGCCGCAACGATGATTCGTTCGTCCAATTCGTGGTGGATCAGCTCATGGCGTTGGGCGAGGTTGAAGCCCGGGCTATGTTCGGCGGGTTCGGGTTGTATTGTGGCGGGGCGTTTTTCGGGATCGTCCATGGAGATCGGGTGTATTTCAAGACCGACGCCGCATCGCGGAAGGATTACGAGGTCGCCGGGATGGAACCGTTCCAGCCGAGCGCCGCGCAGACGTTGAAAAACTATATGGAAATCCCGCCGGACGTGCTGGAGGATGCGGCGGAATTGGTCCGGTTGGCGGAAACAGCTATCGCGGTGGCACGGGGCTGATTCGCACGGAAAGCTCAGGCAGTGTTGGAGCGACGGACCCGGCGAACGGCCAGCATGGCCAAACCACCCACCAGAAGCACCATGGTTCCCGGTTCGGGCACGATGGCGGGCGCGCCGGTGTCGACTTCGACGACATCGGGTTGTTCAAACTCTGTGGTCCGGGGAACGCCGAACGCGTCGAACCGTTGCATCCCCCAATCCGGCCGGTAGGAGTCGGCGATCTCCTGGTCTTCGTTTTCGTAAGTGGGCGTCTGAAGCCAGAAAGGCACGCCGTGTGTTTCCGTTATTCCAGACTCGGAATTCGATTGCTCTTGGGCCGTCGCGGTGACAGCCCCCATCAACGTCAAGGCGCACAGCGGTGCCAACGCATAGATAGACTTCAACTTCAACAAAATAAACTCCTGCCCGGAGGGTTATTCGAGAATCATTCAGAACTGAAGGCGCAGTAGCGCCATCCAGGGAAGGTTACCTGACCAGGGTTAGAGCCGCATTAAGTGTGCCAACAAATCCGAAATTTTTAACCTATTGAATTTAATTGACTTCCAGGATTACACACGAAATCGCACGATCATCCAGACGAGTGTTTTGACGTGACAGGTTGTCAAACGTGACAAACTATTGCTCTCGCGGTTGCTCGTCAACGTTGCCCGGTGCCCCCACCGGTCGAACGCTTCCAACGCGGTCGAGTCCCATGGTACCCCGAACCACGTAGATGGGCCGGTGCTGGGTCTCCATGTACGTGCGACCCACGTATTCGCCGACAATTCCGATGAACATGCACTGAATCCCGCCGAAGGTCCACAGCCCGGCTAGGGAAATCGAGACCCAGGAAACGTCGGCGCCGCTGGCCAGGCGAAGCAGCAGGGCCACCGTAGCAACCCCTCCGATGCCGGCCGCAAGCATGCCGAGGAGCATGGCCGCGCGGAGGGGCATGAGGCTGAAACTGGTGACGCTCGTGATGGCCAGGCGCGCGTTGGCCCGCCAGGTGTACTTGCTCCTTCCAGAAAGGCGTGGGGCGTGCTCGTAATCCACCGTCGTCTGCCGGAACCCCGACCACGAGGTCAAGGTACGCACCAGCCGGTGGCGTTGGGGGCATTGGCGAAACACCTCGGCCACGGCCCGGTCCACCAGCCGGAACTCGCCCGTATCGAAGGGGAGATCCCAGCCCACCATGGCATTCATGACCCGGTAGAACAGATAGGCGGCGGCCCGACGTGCCGGGGGATCGTTTGCGCGCCGGGTACGATGACCACCCACGATTTCGTAGCCTTCCCGCCACATCGCCACCATGGCCGGAATAACCTCCGGCGGATCCTGGCCGTCCGCGTCCATGATGACGACCGCGTCCCCTTGCGCGACCTGGATGCCCGCCGTCAAGGCCTGGCTCTGGCCGAAGTTGCGGGACAGAAAGATCGCCTTTACGCGGTTGTCCTGCCCGTGCAGCGCCTCTAACACGTCGCGGGAATCATCCGCACTGCCGTCGTCGACGAAGATGAGTTCCCAATCGAGGTCCACCGGCTCCAATGCAGCGCGTAGCCGTTCGTACAGCGGCGTGAGATTCTGGCACTCGTTATACGCGGGCACCACGACGGACAGCGTACACCGGGTGGATCCGGTCGGTTCAGGGGACGGTGTATCACGTTCCATCTGCGTTATCCCTTACGGCGCGCGGCGATGTGAAAACTCCAATAGGCATCGCGGTCGCGGTTGCACTCCAGGATTTCCATGCCTTCCCCCTCCAGAAAGGGAACGAGCACCTGCCACGTGGGGCTCCACTTGTGCCCGCCACCGACCCACGGACCACCCGGCCGCCACAATAGCATCGACTCGTGTGGCAGGTAGAGAAACAGCGTACCGCCGGCGCGCAGTTTGCCGATCCACAAGCGCAATGCGTCCTGCCACTGGGCGAGATGCTCGAGACAGTGCGAACTGAAAACGTAGTCGAGGCTTTCGTCCGGGAATCGCTCCAGCCGGTAGGCGTTTTCGCCCAACCGGTCGTCCACGGATTCCGCGCCGGGGAAAGGCCACTGGTTCGCACCGATATCGATTCCAATCCCCGTGCAATAGCGCTTGGCCGTGTCGAGAATGTGCTCGGCGGCATTGCCGTGATGGAGGTATTCGGGATACCGCTCGTCCTGATACTCGTAGAAGACGGAGCCATTCTCGGTCACACGCTTGACCTGCCGCCGCTTCCAGATGCAGGTCAGCGCCGGACCGATCTCGTCGGGATGTTTCAACGCCCGCGTGACCATGGCAATCAGCCGCAACTTCAGCCCTCCCCGCTTCTGCTCGCAATCATAAGGCTCTCATAATCACCACTCAGGATTGAGATCTCTTAGTAGGACGGGAATGGTTCCCGTCCAGTTTCTTCCGATACACTCCATGCTTAGTACAGCTTCCAGTAGATGAGGTGACAATATGGAGTGCGGCCGCTTGCGGCTGCTTTTCTTGCGTCTATTGCGGAAACTCTAATCCCACGAAGTCATGCAATCTACGGTGATACTCCATACGGCGTAAGAATACGACGTAGGCAAGCCTGCTCTGGGAAAGCAGCCGCAAGCGGCCGCACTCCATATTCTTTCTACTCGAAAGTGTTATCCAAATTACGGGAGTGACCCATTACCGCCCGTGGTAGCGCAACGCGAGCACGGCGATGTCGTCGGTCTGCGGCGCCCCCGCCGAAAACGCCCGCACCCGTCTTACGACGCTCTTCACGAGTTGTTCGATGGGATCGCCATGGTGCTTTGCCAAGGTCTTCTGAAGCCGCGTCTCGGAGAACAGGTTGCGTTCTTCGTCCATGGCTTCGCTGACGCCGTCGGTGTACAGGAACAAATTATCGCCGGGCTCGAGCTGCACCTTGCCGCCGTGATACTCACCCTCCGACGAGACGCCCAGCACCAGTCCACCGGGATGGTCCAGCGGCGCGACGTCACCGTTCGCGCGAATGACGTAAGGGGGCTGGTGTCCCGCAATGCAGTAATCCACCTTACCGGTGGACGTGTCGAGTATGCCGTAGAAAAGCGTTACGAAAAGCCCCGCGCTGTAGTCCGCGCAGAGCAGGCGGTTCACCTGCCGCAGGCAGTCCGCCGCACGAAATCCCTGCAAGGCGGTCGCCTTCACCAGGGTCCGCGAAACGGCCATGATGATGGACGCGGGCACGCCTTTGCCCGCCACGTCGCCGATGACGACGCCGAGCCGGTTGTCGTCGATGAGAAAGAAATCGTAGAAGTCGCCGCCCACGTCGCGCGCAGGAATCATCTTGGCGTAGATGTCGAAATCCGGCCGCTCGGGATAGGCGGGAAAAGTGCTCGGCACAATCGACCGCTGGATCCGGGCCGCCACTTCCAGTTCCTGCTCGACCAGTTGAAGGCGGTCTCGATTCATAGCGGCTTCCTTGGTGGCCGCCAGTTCGCGGGTCGTTTTTTCCAGGGTGATTTCCAAGTCTTTGAAGTCGATGGGCTTCGTCAGGAAGTCAAAAGCGCCGCGGTTCATCGCGGTGCGGATGTTCTCCATGTCGCCATACGCGGACACGATGATCGCTTTCCGGGGCGGATCGAATTCGGAGAGCCGGGACAACAGGGTAAGCCCGTCCATCTCGGGCATGTTAATGTCCGTCAAGACGATGTCGATGTTGCCGTCGGCGTCGAGCTTTTCGATGGCATCGACGCCGTTGCGGGCAAAGACAAACACGAACTCGCCGTCCCGGATCTTCTTCCGGAACCGCTGGCGAATCAGGGTTTCCAGGTCGGGTTCGTCGTCCACGACCAGCAGTTTTATGGGTGTAACGCTCAACAGAACCTCACTCATGGCAGGTGCAATACGTCCCGCCGGAGTTGATCGAAATCAAGGGGTTTGGACAGAAAGCCGTCGGCGCCGAGCTGTTCCGCGAGGGTGCGGCGCCCGTCGTCTTCGTACGGCGCAATCATATATACCGGCACATGCGCATCCCGTTTCTTAAGATCCTTCAACAGGTCCAGACCGCTCGCGCCCGGCAGATTGATATCGGACAGGATCAGGACCACGTCCGGCGAATCGTTTCCGGCCGTCGATTTCAGCGCGGATTCTGAGGACAAGGCAAACTGAAGACCGACGGACCCTTCCCGCAGTTCCTTCCGGAACCGCTGCGAAAACAGGCACTCGGTATCGTGTTCGTCGTCGACTACGAGAATGTTCATTTTCGCTTCCGCCGGCCTTTTTGCGGTGGTTTCTTGGGCAACGCAATGCTGAACTCGGTGAATTCGCCGGGTTCGGTATCCACGATGAGTTCCCCGAGATGCTCGCGCACGATGATATCGTAACAAATCGACAAGCCCAGCCCCGTCCCTTCGCCCGACGGCTTGGTCGTGAAGAAGGGATTGAAAATATTGTCCTTGATTTCGGCCGGGATGCCGGGGCCGTTGTCGCGGACGCGGATCTCCGCGTGGGTGCCCGCGTCGCGCGTCCGCACGGTGAGCTGCGGCGTGAATTCGCCGCCGATGGATTTCTTCTTCTGGTGCGCGGCGTAACAACCGTTGTTCACGAGATTAAGAATGACCCGGCTGAGATCCTGCGGCACCACCGGAATTGGGCCCAAACGTTCATCGTACTGCAAGTCGAGCCGGATGTTGAACGAGGCGTCGCGCGCCCGCAAGCCGTGATAGGCGAGTTTGACGTACTCGTCCACGAGCGCATTGATATCCGTGGGTTGCCGCATGGACTCGGATCGGGAATGCTGCAACATGCCGCGCACGATCCGGTCCGCCCGTTTTCCGTGTTCGAGAATGCGCTGGGCGTTTAGTTCGATATCCTGCAGCAACGTGTCGATGGCCTCCGCGCGCGCGCCCTCGAGCCGCTCCCGTTCCGCGTGGAGCAGGGTCTGGAGTTCGAGCGTGAGTTCGGCCGTGAGTTCGGCGAAGTTGTTCACGAAGTTCAGCGGGTTCTTAATCTCGTGGGCAATTCCCGCGGTCAACACGCCCAACGACGCCATCTTTTCCTGGGTGATCAGTTTGCGCTGGGTTTCACGGAGCTTTTCCAAAGTGGTGTGCAGTTCGACGTTCTTCGCTTCCAGTTCACCGGTCCGTTGCGCGACCTGTTCCTCGAGCGTGCGGCTGTAGTCCTGGTGGAGCTTTTGCGCCCATTTCCGTTCGGAAATGTCGATGACGCTCCCGCGGATAAGTTCGCGGCCGGTCGCGGGCAACCGCACCAACCGGACCTCGCACGGGAATTTGCGTCCGGACTTGTCGCGGCACGTCAACTCGAACTTCATCGCGCCGCCGCGCAACGCTTGATCGAGCCGTTCGGTGATCAACTGTTCCACCGTTCGACCCACCAATTCGTCCGCCGAAGTGACGTTGCGCGGACCGATCCGCAGGATCTCGCCAGCCTCGTAGCCGAACAGTTTTTCCGCGTTTCGGTTGGCGTCCACGAAGAGCTGGGTTCGGGCGTCGATAACCACGATGGCCTCGGGCGCATGCTCGACGAGGGTACGGAACCGCTCTTCGCTTTCCTGCAAGGCGCGGCGGGCTGCTTTGCGTTTGCTGATGTCCCGCGCAAAGGCGCCGAAGGTGTTGCTGTCGCCGATGCGGACGTGCGTTATGGACAGTTCCAGCGGGAACGTGTGCCCGTCGCGGTGCATCGCCGTCATTTCCACGCGCCGGTTCATCATCGTGCTTTCGCCGGTTGCCAGGTAGCGTTTGAGCCCGGCCTCGTGGTGCTCCCGGTATTCCGGCGGAATGATCACCGACGACAGACGCTGACCGAGCACCTTTTCCCGCCGCCACCCGAACATGGCTTCGGCCTGGGCGTTCCACCCGATAATGAGCCCGGCAGTGTTCATGGCGATGTACGCGTCCATGGCACTGTCGATCACCGCGCTGCTGCGACGCTCGCTTTCCTGGATCGCGCGTTCCCAACGCTTACGTTCGGTCACGTCGCGAAAGCTGACGAGAAACCCTTGTATCCCCGTATCCGGCGACAATCGATTACCGGAGGTCTCGAAGTATCGCCACGTACCCTCGCGATGGCGCACTCGGCACGAAATGACCGGTGCCGCTTCCCTGGCCCGGTTTTGCCGGCGAAAGGCGCGGGCCAACTCGCGCCGGTCCTCGGGATGGATAAACTCATTGCTCGGACGACCCACCAGGTCTTCAGCTTCATGACCCAAAACCTGGGCGACCGAGGGGGTCACGTAGGTGATGATTCCGTCTTCGTCTACGATTGCGATGAGGTCGAGGGTATTTTCGACCAGCGACTGAAAGGCGTCCCGCATGCGCAGCGGTTCCGCCGCGGTCTTGGACCGGCGTTTTGCCGCCAGTGCAATGGACGCCAAGTTGGCGATGGACGACGCGAAATTCTCCTCATCGGTATACCACTGCCGCTGCGGTCCCACATGCTCGTTGCACAGCACGCCAATGACGCTGCGGCCGTGGACGATGGGCACGTCCAGCATGGACGTGATGCCGTGCGCCTCCAGGTAGTCAGGATGAAACTCCCGGGTCCGGGGATCGCGCGTCGCGTCGTGGGCCACGATCCGGTGTTCGCCGCGCACCGCCTCGAAATACGCCGGGCACTGACGCTGCTCCAGCACCATCCCCGCCGAGAACCCGTCCTTCGTAAACTCATACAGCGCAACGCATTTCAGCGATTCATCGTCCCGCGAAAACCGCCAAACACTGACCCGTTCGCATGCCAGCGTGCGCGCCGCCACCTCCACAATGGCCCGCATGGCGTCGTCTGCATCGGAAATCTCGGAAATCGTGATTTTCGAGAGTTGGACCAGCGCATTGTTCTGCGTCCGCTGCCGACGCTCCACCGCCTGCACCACGTCCTGCGAAGTCTGTGTTTCGGGAGTTTCCAAGGAAGATTAGCCTCTCGTTACGCGTATGAAGACGGGATACTTATCCCCATCCCAACGCAGTCAGCGCCATATTCTACCTGAAAGACCGGTCCCTCTGGAATGCGCTGGGACGGACCGCCCGTTCATCCCGCGGGGTAGTCACTCGATTTGAATTGTGTTAGTATGGATGCTGGATAACGTTAGCAAGAACTGCAAGGCTGGCTGATGATGAGAAGTCTTTACGCTACGGTTGTATTCTGTCTGCTCGCGGTAGGGCTGGTGCCCGGTGTCTACGCCGAGGCGGAGGTCGCGTTCGATACGGATGTGCGACCCATCCTCGAATCCAATTGCTTTGGATGCCACGGTCCGGAGAAGCAAAAATCCGATCTCCGACTCGACTTGGAGGTAACGGCACTCCGGGGAGGCGAATCCGGAGCGGTGATCATCATCGGCGACGCGGACGGGAGCCGGCTGATCCAGTTGGTGTCGGGCCAAGACCCGGACTTGGTGATGCCGCCCAAGGGCGACCGGCTGACGGACGACCAAATCGGGGTGTTGAAGCAGTGGATCGCGGAAGGCGCGGTCTGGGACACAAGCGCGGCACCACCGGCCGCGACCCCGGCGAAACCTGCCGAAACGACACCGGAAAACACGCCCCCCGCTGAGACCCCTCCCGAACCGCCTGCACCCGCCACACCCAAACCTGAAACGGCCCCCGATGCCGTGCCCGCGGCACAGCCTGCGGCCGATACTTCGATCTTTGCGTCGGACATCCAACCCATCCTTGCGGAGCGGTGCTTCGCCTGCCATGGCCCGGACAAACAGAAGAGCGGCCTGCGGTTGGATATGCGGGAAACCGCTCTGAAAGGCGGCGATACCGGCGTCGCCATCACGCCGGGCGACCCGGATAACAGCCTGCTGATTCAACTGGTGTCCGGCGCCGATCCGGACCGCCAGATGCCGCCCAAAGGCGACCCCTTGACCGCCGAACAAATCGCAAAACTGAAGGCGTGGATCGCCGCCGGGGCCGAATGGCCCGAAGCGGCTTCCGACACACCGGTGCAGGTGGCGACGGATCATTGGGCCTTCCAGAAGATCGTCCGGCCCGACGTGCCGGCCGTGAAAGACACGGATTGGCCGAGCAACGACATCGACCGGTTCATTCTCGCGAAACTCGAGAGCGAAGGCATCACGCCGTCGCCGGAGGCGGACAAGGTCACGCTGGCCCGCCGTCTCTACTTCGATCTCATCGGCATTCCCCCGACGCCGGAACAGGTGGATCGGTTCGTCAACGACGATTCGCCGTCGGCCTATGGCCGGCTCGTGAATCAGTTGCTGGCATCCCCCCACTTCGGCGAACGCTGGGGCCGCTACTGGCTGGACCTCGCCCGCTACGCCGACAGCGACGGCTACGAGAAAGACGGCGTGCGGCCCTACGCCTACCGGTATCGCGACTGGGTCATCGACGCGTTAAACCGCGACATGCCCTACGACCAGTTCGCGATCGAACAGTTGGCGGGTGACTTGCTTCCCGGCGCCGACACGAGCGACCTGATGGCGACCGGTTTTCAACGGAACACCCTGACCAACAAGGAAGGCGGCATCGACCCCGAAGAGGATCGCGTGAAACAAGCCGTCGACCGGACGAACACGACGGCGACCGTGTTCCTGGGCCTGACCTTGGGCTGCGCGCAGTGCCATTCCCACAAGTACGATCCCATCAGCCAGCGCGAGTACTACCAGTTCTACGCGTTTTACAACGCGGCCATGGAGAAAGACGTCCCCGCGCCGCTGCCCGGCGAGGAGATGGCGTACAAGCAGGCCCTGGATCGGTTCAACCAACAGGTCGGCGACGTGCGCAAAGTCGTGGACGACTATCGCGCGAAACTCGCCGAGAAACTTCCGGAATGGGAAGCGGGGTTGGACGTTCCGCCCGAGGGGTGGACGGTCCTCGACCCCGCCAGTTACACCTCCACCGGCGGCAGCGAGTTCAAGGAGCTGGACGATAACTCGCTCCTGGTGACGCGGCACGCTGGCCCCGACGGACAAGTACACGATCGTCGCCCGTTCACGGGAGATCGGGCTGAAGACCTTCCGGCTGGAAGCGTTGACCGATGATTCCCTGAGCAACAAGGGTCCGGGCCGCGCCGCAAACGGCAACTTCGTGTTGGGCGAATTCGAGGTCTACGCGGCCCCCATGAACGACCCCAACAACATGACGAAAGTGCAGTTGGTCCGGCCCAAGGCGGATTTTGAAGAACCGGAACACGAAGTGGCGCTCGCCATCGACGGCAATCCCGATTCCGGGTGGGCCATCTACCACGACGGCAATTTTAATGAGAGCCGCTACGCAACATTCGAGACCGACGAAGGCATCGGCTATCCGGACGGCACGATCCTGACCTTCGTGTTGGACCAGCGTTACGGCCGCGCGCACAACATCGGCCGGGTGCGCTTGTCGGTGTCGAAACTGCCGGCGGACACCATCAAGTATTCCGACCAAGTTTATGCGGCACTCAAGACGCCGGTCGAGGAGCGCACCGACGACCAGAAGAAAACGCTGCTCGATTATTACTGCAATCTCGATCCGAAATATCGCGAATTGCGAGCGCCCCTGGACGAATTGCTGAAGGCCAAACCGCAGCCGCCGAAAACGATGGCGCAAGCGTTGGTGCGCAATCCCGACCCGCCGAAATCATTCATCCATATCCGCGGTGATTTCCTGAACAAAGGCGATGAGGTGCAGCCCGGCGTGCCGGCGGTGTTGCCGCCGCTGAAACCGCGGGGCGACACACCCGACCGGCTTGACTTGGCGCGCTGGATCGTCGAGCCGGACAACCCGTTGACTCCGCGCGTCTACGTGAACCGGCTCTGGCAACGCTTGTTCGGACGCGGCATCGTGGCGACCCCGGAAGACTTCGGGACGCGCTGCGAACCGCCGTCCCATCCCCAGTTGCTGGATTGGCTCGCGGAAGAAGCCATCGCCGCGGGGCTGGAGCACGAAAGACATGATCCGGCTCATCGTGAATTCGTCGACGTACAAGCAGTCCTCCGACGTGCGGCCGGAAATCTACGATCGCGACCCCGAAAACCGGTTGCTCGCGCGGCAGAGCCGGTACCACGTGGAAGCGGAAATCACGCGCGACGCCTATCTCGCGGCGGGCGGTTTGCTGAACGCAGACGTGGGCGGGCCGAGCATTCGTCCCCCGCAGCCGCCGGGTATCGCGGAACTCGGTTACGCCGGGTCGATCAAATGGCAGGAGGACACGGGGCCCGCGAAATACCGCCGCGGCTTGTATATTTTCTTCCAGCGGACGGTGCCCTATCCCATGCTGATGACCTTCGACTGCCCGGATTCCAACTCGGCGGAAGTCCGGCGCGACCGGTCCAATACGCCGCTGCAGGCGCTGACGCTGCTGAACGATCCCGTATTGTTCGAGTGTGCCCAGGCCTTGGGCGGTCGTATTCTCACCGAAGCGCCGAAAGATGAAGACAGCCGCGTCCGGTTCGCCTTCCGCGAATGCATGGGACGCGAGCCGTCCGACGCGGAATTGACGCGTCTGAAACAGTTTCTGGACAGCCAGGAGTCGGCGTTCCAGGCGAACCCGGAGGTCGCGGCGAAATTTGCCGACCAGCATGTGCCGGAAGACGTTGATGCGCCGGAACGCGCGTCTTACGTGGCCTTGGCGCGCGTTATCATGAATCTCGACGAATTTATCACGAGGGAGTAGGCATGGAATCGAATATCGAACGCATTCTCAAATCCCGGCGGGAGTTTTTGACCACGACGGCCAGCGGCATCGGTGGGCTTGCCTTGACGTCGATGCTCTTTGAGAACGGGGTTTTGGCCCATGCCGATGAGTTGCCGGAAGTGGACGAACCCCCTCGCGCCGAAGAAGCCCGACTTCGAGCCGAAGGCCAAGGCCTGCATCTGCATCTTCATGGCCGGCGCGCCCAGCCAGATCGACCTCTTCGATCCCAAGCCGAAGCTGAACGAACTCGACGGCCAGCCGCTCCCCGAGTCCATGACGAAAAACGTCCGCTTTGCCTTTATCCAGAAAGGACACGGCCGTGTTGCGGGGCAGCCCGCGCACCTTCACCCCCTACGGCGAATGCGGCATGGAGCTTTCGGATCTCTTGCCGCACATCGGGTCCTGCGCGGACGACATCGCGCTGATCCGGTCCATGCACACGGAAGCTTTCAACCACCATCCCGGCCAGACCATGATGAACACCGGCGTGATGACCTTCGGGCGGCCGGTCATGGGGTCGTGGCTCACCTACGGGCTCGGCTCCGAGTCGCAGAACCTGCCCGGCTACGTCGTGCTCACCGCCGGCCGCGGGGCGACGGGCGGCGCGTCGAACTGGTCCAGCGGATTCCTGCCATCAACGTACGAAGGCGTGCTTTTCCGCAACCAGGGCGATCCCGATCCTGCACTCTGACCAATCCCGGCGACCTGCCGCACGACTGCCAGCGGCTCGGCCTGGATGCCATCCACGACATGAACCAATTAAAATACCAGGAGACCCTCGACCCGGAGATCCTGTCGCGCATCTCCACCTACGAACTGGCGGGACGCATGCAGGTGGAAGCGCCCGAACTGATCGATTTCTCCAACGAATCACAAGACACTCTCGACGCCTACGGCGTGAACCGCACCGAAGGCGAGACGTGGAAGAAACTGCGCAGCGGCGGGCCGGACGAGTTCCAGACCTTCGCGACGAATTGCCTGCTCGCGCGGCGGATGGTCGAGCGCGGCGTGCGGTTCATCAACATCTACCACGCCACCTGGGACCACCATTCCGACCTCGATTCCCGGCTGCCTTTCAACTGCATGATGTGCGACCAGCCCATCGCGGCGTTGCTCAAGGATCTGAAACAGCGCGGTCTGCTCGATTCGACCATGGTCATCTGGATGGGCGAATTCGGACGCACGCCCCTCGGCGAAAACCGCGCCGGATTCCGAACGCCTAACACGGGCCGCGACCACCACCCCTTCGCGTTCAGCACGTGGCTGGCCGGCGGCGGCGTCAAAGGCGGCCAGGTCATCGGCGAAACCGACGAAATCGGCTGGAACATCGTCAAGGACCCGATCCACGTGAACGATTTCCACGCGACCATGCTGCACCTCTTCGGTCTCAACCACCTGAAGCTCACGTACCGGTACCAGGGCCGCGACTTCCGTCTCACCGACGTGGCCGGCAAACTCGTTCCGCAATTGATCGCCTAATCACTGGAAACGCCATGCACCAGCGTGGCGGGGTTTTGAGCGGACCACCTCGGGCTTCGCGGCAGAAATCGCCACGCTGGTGCATGGCGCTCCCAGTAACTCCCCGACCTGATATCTCGCCTTCCGTGAATAGACCCATGCACGGTGGTCAAATTGTGTTACGATGACTTCTCCGGTGGCACGGCGGGTAGGAGGTACGCAGGCATGGCGATGCATGAACTCATCTGCACGGAAGTCTGGGGCGGCAACGGGAACATCTCCACCGACCTGGTAATCCCCGGCCTCAATGGCTTTCTCTACTCCCAATCCAGCGAAGGGCACAAAGGCGGCGACGTGTATTACGCCACGGCCTGTTCCGGCGGCTTGGTGAGCCGCCTGTATCTCGCGGACGTGACCGGCCACGGCGAACCCGTGGTGCGTATCAGCCACTGGATGCACGACATCCTTCGCGACATCGTCAACTACGAGGAACCCGCGCTTGTCTTCAACGCCCTGAACGAACGCGTTCACGAATTCGGCCTGGACGCTATGACCACCGCTGCATCCATGACCTTCAATTCCATCGATCGGAAACTCACGGTCTGCTACGCGGGCCACCCGCCCATGCTCGTTTGTCCGCCGGGCGAAGGCACGTGGAAACCACTCGATCTGGAGTCCGACCGAATGGAGAACGGCGAGGTGCGGAACCTTCCCCTTGGCGTCTCGGAAAGAACCGAATACCGCCACGCGCGCTTTCCCCTCGACGATGGTTCCCGCATCTTCATCTATTCCGACGGCCTCACGGAAACGCCGAATGCCGAGAGGCAACTGTTCGGTACCGACCGTTTGCTGAGCGTGTTGTCGGCGGTGGCGGGCAAACCGCTCCCAGACGCCGCGCGTGAACTGATCGCGGCCTTCACCGAACATGCGGGCACCGACACCCCCGGTCACGACGACATCACCTTCGCCCTGCTTGAAGTCGCCCCGAAGCGAACAGCGCCCCTGATCGTGCAGGTCATCGGCAACAAGATCCGCAATCTCTTCAAGCGCGAAGAAAACGAACCCGTCGGCGCGACGTAATTTGCGCGGGTCCATTTCGTCCATCGAGTCCATACTCTCCATTTCCCTGCGGATCGCTTGTAATATCGGTCGTATGCCGGTAGCCTCAATGCATGATTTATCGTCTAGCGAGAGGGGGATCCGATGCCAAAGCCACTGGTTTTCATGGCCGCCGTCTTCGCGTTGATCTGCTGCGCGCGCGCTAGCGTCGCGGATAGGGTCCCGATCGGCCCCTTCGATCCGGAGGCCTCTGCGGACCATCAGCGAATGCTGCAAGCAGCCTTCGATGCAGCGGGTTCCGGTCATCACGTCTTTGTCGTCGCGCCCGGTGCGTATTCATTCACCGATCCCAAAGGGGTGCGGTTGCCCGGCGACTGCATTGTCATCCTGCGGGGCGCGCGGTTCGTGTGGGCGGAAGATGTGAACGAGGACGGCCAGACCTTCCTGTTGGATGGCGTATCGAACGTTACCCTTGAAGGCGGCGCGATCGTTGGCCGCCGCGACGTTCGGGATCCCGGTGTAAACGTTGCCGGCCTGCGCGCGACCGGGGATTGCCACGATATTCAGATTGCCGATCTCACTTGTCGCGATCTGACCAGCAACGCCTTCGGGTTCTTCGGCAAAGAAGACGTTCCCATGTCCGGCGTCACGCTGATGCGCGCACATGCCTACAACTGCTGCAACTTCTATGGCGACTACCTTTCCGATCGCGTCGGGCCGGCCGAAGGCAGCGTCCGCGAAGACCAGGGCACGGTCGCCATGTACCACGTGAACGACTGGCTCGTGGACGGGTGTTGGTTTGAAGGGTCGCAGTCCGACGGCACGCATTTCTACCACTCCCATCGCGGCCGCTTCATGAACTCCGTCGTGCGCGGCAGCAAGATGGGTGGCTATTTCATCGAGGGCTGCGAGGACGTTATCGCCGCGAACAATCACATCGACCATAACGGTTCCCGGGGCTGCACCATCGAACGCAACAGCCGCGACTGTCTGCTCGTCAACAATATCGTGTCCGACAGCGGCCGCGAAGGACTCTGGGCGCCGGACGTGGAAGGCATTCTCGTTGAGAACAACATCTTCCGGACCAACGGCCGCAAGGACGACGCGGACAAAGACTGCGAAGTCCGCATCGACGAAAGCGAGAAGTTTGAAGTGCAGACGCGCGACATCCGTGTCGAAGGGAACATCTTCTACACCACCCCGGAACAAACCGCCGCCGTGTATCTCAGCGACGGCGTAACCGATGTCGTCGTCCAGAACAACACGTTTCGCGGCGAAGCACCGGTGGTGTTGTTATCCGAGGAAACAGGGAAAGTGAATACGGTCGCTGCGGAACGGCAATGAGGATTTGTTCAGCGACGGCGTGACATGAGGCGTTTCACCATGGCTATCATAGACCGGGTATGCGGACGGAGCAAATACAGGGAGAATTCACAATGCGGAACCGAACTCAGCCTGGAAGGGCAATAGTTGCGATGCATGTACTTTCCGCACTGGTATGCGCCTTTATCGCAATTCCCGCCGTCGCCGCGAATGGTGAGGGGTTATGGATGCAGGTGTATTCCTACGACCTGCCGGGCGAGCAGGCGTATTACGACGACCTCACCAAAGCGTATGCCGCCGAACCCGGTTCGCCGTCCGTGCGCATCACGCTCGAGAAGTGGGACCACGCCCACGATCAGATCGCCGCGTGGTTTGAATCGGGAACCGGACCCGACTTGATCGTCGTGCCGGACATCTGGCTCGCGGAATTCGCGGACGACATCGAACCGTTCGAGTCCTACGTCGACCCAGCAATGCAAAACGAATTCTTCGACGTCCTCTACCAGAAAGGCATTTACAAGGGCCATCTGCTCGGCCTGGTGTGGGCCACGTCGACGAAGGCCTTGTTCTACCGCACCGACCTGTTCGAGAAGGCCGGTCTCGAACCACCGAAGACCTGGGCCGAGGAACTCGGCGCGGCGGTGGCCTTGAACGATCCCCCGAACGTGTACGGCCTCGGACTTCCCGGCGCGCGCGAGTATGAAACCGACGACAATTTCTTCTTCTACTTCTGGTCCGCGGGCGGACGGTTCTTCGATGCCAACGGCAAGTGCACGCTGAACAGCGACGCGGGCGTGCAGGCCTTACAGTTCTACTGCGACCTCGTGAACAAATATCACGTCACCCAACCCGAAGTCACCGCCTGGAACCGGAAACAGACGCGCGGCCTCCTGGAACAAGGCAAGCTCGCCATGTTTGCCACCGGTCCCTGGGGCATCGAACAGATGCGCAAGAACGCGCCCAGAGTCCCCTTCGCCGTCGTGCCGCTACCCATCCTGAAGGAACCCGTCACGCAGATCATCACCGACCATCTGGTGTTGGCCAAGTATTCACCACGCAAAGACGAGGCCGCCCGTTTCGTGCAGTTCGCGTACCAGGATCAGTACCGCCTCGCCTTTGCGAAGAAGGGCATCCTCCCCGAAAAGAAGGCCGTCGCTGCTGACGCCCACTTCCAGGACGACCCCAACTGGAAAGTCTTTGTCGACGTCATCCCATACGGCCACACTATCCCGCTCATGCACTGGGAAGAAATCGGCACCGCCATCCGCGAAGCTATGTACCAGGCCCTAACCGGAAGGAAGACGCCAAAGGAAGCCCTTGATAACTTGGCAACGGAGGTCAACAAACTCGTCGCGGCACAAAAATGAAATGTAGGCGGCGAGTGCGTCATAGCGTCTTTCCGTTATCCCACCAGCGCCAGCACCTCGCGCAGATCCGTAATCTCCCAGCGCGGCGTTACCCCGTTCGCCCGCTCGCGGACGCGATTGATCCACGCACCCGGAATCCCATGCGCCTGCGCGCCACCGATGTCGCGCGGCAAATTGTTCCCGACCATGATCGCCTCTTCCGCCCGAACCCCCGCAGCGTCCAGCGCAGCATCAAACATCCGGGCGTCCGGCTTCGAGACCCCGACTTCGCCCGACACGACGACACCTTTGAAGTATGGCGTGAATCCGGCCGCTTCCACTTTCGTCCGCTGATGATGACCGGGGCCGTTTGTCACCAGCACCAGCGGAAACCGTTCCACCAGCGCGTCGAGCACTTCGAACGTCTCCGGATAGATCCGGTGATGGGCGTGGCGATTCGCGACGTACCGCTCCAACAATTCGTCGCCCAAGCCATCGTCCTCAATACCGAACGCCGCCAGCCCGTTGCGGAAGAATCCCCGCCGATACCACTCCAGCCACTCGACCATCGCTTCCGCATGCGGCGCGTTCGCATCATAATCGGCGGACAAGAGATCCGACGACCCTGCGTCGATGGCGCGGAGGTGGTCAATGCCCGGCGCCGTCCGAAACGCCTCGCGCCCCAGCAAGCGCGCCTTCGCGAAAAACTCATCGACCGGAATTCCGTGCCGCTCCTCCACCGGCGCGCACGCTACCCGGTACGCCGCCACCAGCGGCCCTTCCTCTTCCATCAATGTATCGTCGAGATCGAAAAACACAGCGCCAACGGACATTGCATTCCTCTTCGTTACGCGGATGAACTACACCCGCAACTCCGCAATCAATGGGGCGTGGTCGGACGCCACCAGCGCCCGCAAAGTACGCCCAAGCCGAACACGTTCCGTCGTGACGTCCGGCGTCACCCAAAAATAGTCCAACCGCCGCAGCCCCATCCACGTGGCAAGAGCCCGTCCGTTTTCACGGGCGGCATCCTTCAGGCACTGGCCGAGCTTTCCATACAGGGCGCTGGACGGACCAAAGTTCAGATCGCCGCACAGAATTCCCGGCGGGTGAAACGCTTCGTTTCGTATCCACGCGTCGCTCAGCAAAACGTCCAACTGATCGGCCTGACAGGACCGCTGGAAATCCAGGTGCGTGTTCACGATCTGAACCTTCCGGCGCCGCACGACGATTTCCACCCAATGTGCGCCGCGGGGTTCATGAAAACCGCGCGCGGGCAGGGGCGCCGATTTCACATGACGCATGGGCAACCGGCTGAGGATCGCGGAACCGTACTCGCCCTCTTCCCAGTGTGCGGCGGGGCTGAAATAGTGGTCCATTTCCAGCCGATCGGCCAAATGGCTCGCCTGGCCGATGAAATCAGAACGCGACCGGCCCGCGTCCAGTTCCTGCAATGCGATCACGTCCGCGTCGCACGCCTCGAGTACACGGGCGATCCGGGCTTCGCTCCGGCGTCCGTCAAGGCCTTTGCAGCCATGTACGTTGTACGTGACTAGGGTCAACCGCTCACCCATCGGCGGCCTCCCCGTCATCGGAGTGGTAATAGTTGTCGCGTAACCGTTCGTGTAGCGAACGCAACGTTAACCGCTCCCCGTCAGAATCAAACACTTCCGGCCATATCGGCGCGGCCCGGCGCGGCACCACGATAAACGGCGTCAGTTCCGGCCGGGACGGACCCGCGTGGGCACCCCGTTCGTAGGAATAGGTAATGACGGGTCCTGTCCTGGATCGGTGCCCAAAAATCAAAATATCGCCGGCCGATGGCATGTTCGCCCAGCGACATAACCCGTCGCGGTTTCCCCGGAGCAGTTCACTCAACTCCGGCAATCCCGCAGTCGCCATGGCGTCGGCGTCATCAATTTCGAACCACATTCCCGCAGCGCCCACTTTCGCACCCCCATTACGCGTTCGGATCAGCGAAAAGCCAATGCCCTCGTGGCGGGCCAACTCCTCCAGAAACTCCGGGAAACGGCCGCCCCACACTTCGAAGTCAACCGGACCGGTCACTCCTTCGAGGTACAGTCCGGCCACCGGCCCCGTGGATACAAACTTCAGTCGCGGCGATTCCGGCGACCCGATTTCACGTCCGTCGTGGGCGTATGCCTCCTGTGCCGCGCGAAGGAGCCGGTCGTACAAGCGCCGGAGCGGGCCGGGCAGCAGTTCCCGCACTTCGTGGGCGTAGCCGGCCTGACGTTTGATGCGCGACAGGTCGCGACGGCCCCGCTGCCCTTTAATGAGCCGGCCTCTGCCGAGCCGTTCCTGGTCCCGTTGGGTCCGTGCGTCCTTTCGAACATCGTCCGTTTCCCCGTGAAGTATGTCGAAGAGCAGTTCAAAATGCCGCGCGGGCTCTTGACCGAAGCGTTCCTGAAAGGGCACGGAGGGAACCTGCCCGTGGTCGCTCCAAACGTAAAGATCGTACTGACGCACACCGTCGTGCTCGGCCCGCTGTATTGCGTCGTACACGCGATGTACCGACGCGTCCAGCCCTTTCAACGTCCACTGCGCGAACGCGCTGTTGGGTCCACGATGATGGGCGTGCTCGTCGTAGCCCAGATAATTCACGTAGATCGGACCGACACCCCGCCGGATATCCAGAATCGCGGCCAACGTCGCAATCTCGCGGCACAACACCACGCACGCAATTCGCGGAAACAGAAACTGAAACTCTAGAAACTTATTGTGTTGCGAGAATAGTCCGTACACCAGGTCAAACAAGGCCACTACGACTTCAACAGATGCGTAATACACAAGTCGTGCGAGCAACACGAACTGGGAGACCACGAAGAGTAGGATCCAACGGGGGCGCGTACCCACGTTCAAACTGGGCCGAAACAGTCGCGAGAAGGTAAGCAGCGTATCGCGCGCCCCGCCCGTGAAGATCGCCGTGTACGCGGCACCTCGGTCGAGCAGGCCGCGAAAAGGGGACACACGTTTGCTCAACGCGTCTTCAATCCCCGCAACGTCGTCAACGGCATTGAGATGAATCTCTGTATGTCTCTCCTTGTCGTACCAGAAGAACCCGGGTACATCGTGGTTGTCCCCGTAGAAGAGCCCCGACTGAAACGCCCCCGTCGAGGCCGGCAACATGGACCGCCACGGGACGGCCACGGCCCTGTCCGAAGCGAGTAGCTTCGCGATAAACGGCAATTGGCCGTCCTTCACCGCCTTGATAAATTCGGCATGGCTCAATCCGTCGATTTGGAGCAGCACGCAGGATCGGCCTTCCCGATGCTCGGGCATCTCGTACGCGAGACCCAGATACCGGAGCAAACGAAACGGCGGTGATTCGGCTCGGGATGTCTGGTCGAAAGGTTCAGCCATGAGATCATCGTACCAGATGCGTGCGGCCTCGGTAGAGCGACCGGTGGCGGGCCATGTGGCACAGCCTGAAACAAAAATGGCGTCCCCAACGGGATTTGAACCCGTGTCGCCGCCGTGAAAGGGCGGTGTCCTAGGCCAGGCTAGACGATGGGGACGCCGAAGAACGGATGGCGCACTGCCGGAAACCACTACGTGAAATGCGAAACCAGCCTGCAATTCCTGAATAAAAACGCAACAATACCCTGCGCGACAGCGCAAAGCGGTCCGTATAGTCGCATACTCCGGGAACCCAAGTCAACGCGCGCGTGCCACAGCACGCCACAACACGGAGATCCGCCAGCCGGCCGCCCCAGCCCGCAAGGCCTTGCATACCCATGGCTTTTGACCGAACCCGCGAATTGGAGTACCGTTGCACGGGTTGGCGATTGGATTGCGACTTCGGGGAGCTTGACCGTCATGGGCGATGAACAGAAAAAGCGGGGATGCTTTCGGTTTGTGCTGCGGTGGACCTTTCGGGTGGCCGCGCTGGTCGTGGTATTTGTGGTGTGCGCGTTCCTATACGTATTCCGGGGCGCGCTTTACGACCGGTTCTACTACTTTCCCCGCGACGCGGCCGCCTGGGACGCAATCCGGGCCGACCGGGTCCCGCCTTCGCTGGATGACGGATGGACGGAATTCCGCGGCGCTTGCCACAGCCATTCGGAGTTGTCGCACGACAGCGAGGTCCCGTTCCCGGAGATTTTGCAAGCCGCGAAAGATGCCGACATCAGCTTCATTTGTATGTCCGACCACTGTGACGATGGCAAGGCGGACTTTTCCAAGGGGTGGGAAGGTCTCCACGACGGCGTGTTGTTCGTTCGCGGCTACGAAATGAGCTACGGATTTATGCCATGGGGGCTGCCGCCGAATACGGTGCTGGATTGCGGCGAAGACCCAGAGAAACTCGCCAAAGAAATCGTCGACAAGGGCGGCGTGCTTTTCATCGCCCACTCCGAAGAAGAGCGGGACTGGGATCTTCCCGAGATCTCGGGCATGGAGATCTACAACATCCACACCGACTTCAAAGGGGAAGGCCTTTCCGAGATGGCGCCCGACATCATTCTGTCGCTGCGCAAGTATCCCGACCAGGTGCTGCGAACGATCTACGATCCGCAAATTGATATCCTCAAACTCTGGGACGATCTCAACAAGAATCGGTACATGGCGGGGATATCCGCCAACGACGCCCATCAGAACAATGGTTTCCGCGGATACTACACGGACCAAGACACGTTCTTGCTCCGCATGACCAGCGACGACACGGTGGGGGAGTGGAAGTTGAACTTCCTGACTCGGCCGCTGTTGCGTTGGGCGTTCGGTCCGTTGACGCCGGGCGAACAACTGTTCCGCGTCGATCTTGACCCCTACGCGCGCAGCCTGCGGTTTGTAAACAATCACGTGCTGGCCGAAAATCTCACCCAGGAGGACATCCTCGATGCGCTGAGCAAAGGCCGGTCCTTCATCGCATTCGACATGATCGCCGACGCGCGCGGGTTTGTCTTCTTCGCCGACGACGGCGATCGCAAGTTCGTCATGGGTCAGGAAGTGCCCATGCAGGAAGGACTGGTCTTCCGCGCGGCCTCACCGAACCTCGTGCGCTTCAAGCTCTTTTCCAACGGCGAATTGATCGACACGCAAGAAGGCCGCGAATATGAGTACAAAGTGCCGTACGCCGGCAAATACCGGCTTGAGGCCGACCTGCTGATTCTCGATACCTGGACCCCTTGGGTGTACACCAATCCCATCGTCGTCGGGCCTTCCGCGAACAACAGCACGCACGACAAACCACCCTACAAGATCTAGATGCCCACGCTCAGCGTAGTCATGATCGTGAAGAACGAGGCGCAGTGCCTCGCGGACTGCCTGAGAAGTGTCCACGACATCGCGGACGAGATCGTCGTAGGCGACACCGGTTCAACGGACGAGACCGTCGCCATTGCCCGGGGTTTCGACGCACGCGTGATTTTCGTCGAGTGGCACAACGACTTCGCCGAAGCGCGCAACGAAGTGCTTCGTGCCGCCACCGGCGACTGGTTGTTTCATATGGACGCCGACGAAGTCGTCGATCCCCAGGGCGCGAAGCGTATCCGCGCTATGGTGGATGCGGACGGCGACGGCGCGGATGCCATTGAAGTGACGCTGGCGAACTACTGCGACACGCCCCGCGCCTGGCGATGGGTGGCCGCGGCGCCACACGACCCGTACGCGCGAGGCAAGTCCGGGTATATTGCCGTAGGATTGCTCCGCCTGTTCCGCAATCGCCGCGGCTACGAATACCGCGAACCCGTGCACGAGAACATCACGGAGAGCGTGGAAGAAGCCAAGGGCGTCATCGTTCCCCAGCCCATTCTCATTCATCACTACGGCTACGAAGGCCCTACGGACAATGAAAAGGCGCGGAACTATTTATCGATCGCCCGCGAGAAAGCCGTGCAACGGCCGGACGATCCGAAAGGCGTGGCACGATTTATCGGAGCAACTGTTGTCGCTCGGCCACACGGACGAAGCCGAAGCGGCGGCACGGCATGCGCTGGCATTGGAGCCGGAGCATCTCGGCGCGGCGACGACGCTCGGAAACATCCTGCTGAACCAGGGCGATTTGGACGAGGCGAGCGCCTTGTTCCTGCGCTTGGAAGCGGACGGCACCTCTCCGCCCCACGTGACGACCGCGCTGGCCGCCATTGCCTGCCGCCAGGGGCGCGTAAACGAAGCGCTGGAACGGTTGGAAGCGGTCGTCACAACGGTGCCCGGCCATGTGATGGCACGATTATATCTCGCGCGCGCGTTGGACTTGGCGGGCCGCGCGGCCGAGGCGCGAGAACAACTCGACGCGCTGCGGAACACCGCACCCCGGCTCATCGAAGTGCAACAGCGCCTCCAGGCCCACGAACTGCGGACCACCGGGGAGAACCAAGCGCGGCACGGCGATGCCCAATCGGCCCTGGCCGCATTCGTCGCCG
This sequence comes from Candidatus Hydrogenedentota bacterium, assembly GCA_963745075.1. Classification (GTDB taxonomy): domain Bacteria; phylum Hydrogenedentota; class Hydrogenedentia; order Hydrogenedentales; family SLHB01; genus JAHDWY01. The sequence goes on from CAVUWV010000036.1 coordinate 148,608, forward strand.
CCCTGAAACTCGATCCCGAGGATCCGCTGCTCCATCTCGACGTCGGCGTCGTGGCGGCGGCGCTGGGACAAACGGAAGGGGCCGACCGGTCCTTCGCCCGTGCTTCCCGGCTGGCAGCGAGTTTGGCGGGAATCCGGGCGTTCTTGTGACACGCGTCGACCGCGCCAGAATCGCGGGGAACTACCAGCGGACGATGGAAGACGCCCACGTCAACCCGGCGCCGAAGGACGCGAGCAGGACGAGGTCGCCTTCTTTGATGCGCCCGTCGCGGACGGCTTCATCGAGGGCGATGGGAATGGAAGCGGCGACGGTGTTGGCCACGCGGTCGATGTTGGATACCACGCGATCCGGACCGAAGCCGAGGCGCTGGCCCACGGCCTCCGTGATCCGAACGTTGGCTTGATGAGGCACGAAGTAGTCGATGTCATCCAGCGAAACGCCGGCGGCTTCGCAGGCCACTTTGGCGGCTGCAACGAACTCCACGACGGCGCGTTTGAATAGTTCCTTCCCCTTCATGTGGATCGTGTTGAGATCGGTGTCTACCGTGTCGCGCTTCGCAGGAATAACCGAACCGCCCACGGGCAGCCACAGGATTTCACGCCCGGAGCCATCCGCCCACAGGTGCGTCGTCAACACCCCGCGGTCGCCTTCTTCGCCGCGCAGCACGACCGCGCCCGCGCCATCCCCGAACAACACGGCGGTGTCGCGTTTCGTGAAATTGATCCGGTTGGTGGCGACCTCGGAGGCCACGATCAGCACCGTCTCGTATTGGCCGCTCCGAATGAACGCGTCCCCGGTAGATAAGCCGTACATGAAACCGGAGCACGCGGCGTTCACGTCAAAGGCGGGAGTATTGGCAAGCCCAAGTTTTTCCTGAAGCACGCACGATGCCGCCGGGAATACGTAGTCGCTCGTCGTCGTGCAGAACAGGATAATGTCGACGTCGGAAACCGACAGGCCGGCCGCTTCCAGGGCGCGCAAGGCGGCGGGGACGCCGATATCGGAAGGTCCCTGGCCGTCCTCGACAATGTAGCGCTGCTGAATGCCGGTGCGCTGCCGCACCCACGCGTCGGTGGTGTCGCAGACCTTTTCGAGATCTGCGTTAGTCAATACTTTTTCCGGAAAATTGTGGCCGGTGCCAACGATTCGTGTCCGAAACATGCGCGACTCTCCATGACTCGCCCGCCGGCATTCGATAGGTGTGGTGGGCGAGTAACCGGGCCCGCCGCGAGGCAGTCACGCTCCCTGCGACTGCCCGAACGCACCATGCCGCATCCCGGCTTCGCTGAGGTGTGTTGGAGTGGGGACCCGGACTCGTAGGCCGAAGGGTACCACATTTGCCGCACCGGTTCCAGATGACGGCGCGCATTTCGACCTCGCAACCGGCGCCGAACAAACCTGACTGACGGTCTTCACCGACGGCCTGGCGACACGCCGCCCCGTTTCATCGTCGCGGCCGAATCGAGGGAGATTCGGAGGTGTTCGGTCCCGGCGTCGACGGACCATGCAATCTTAAGCGCCCCTTGGGCCGGCGCCGGACGGTGCGACCGCCTCACCCGGCTCGGATGCGAATACACGACGTACCGTTTCCATCGGCGGCGGAACGGACGTTTGGAGGTCGAACCGAAGCCCCCCCGCCGCGCCGTCGCGTCGGACCTGTAATCCGTGTAGCGTATCAATGACGTCCTGCACGGCGGCAATCCCCGTTCCGATGGCCGCGATGCCGTTGCCGGCCGTCACGAGCAGCGGGTTTACAACCCGTACGGTGTCGATAGTGAGCGCTCCGTAAGTAACCGGTTGGGCCGAGGACATGGAGGGTAGTGTCGCCCGGTAGAGTTCCCGAACCCGTTCGTCGTCCGTCACGGCCCATCCGAGCGCCACAGACCCGCCGTCAATTCGGAGACATGCTATCGTTCCCAAGGTCGCCGACAAGGTTTCCGCGGCGGCGGTGGCGTCGTCGTCGTTCATTTCCAACGCGGCGCTGTGAAGCGCATTGGTAACGAGCGAACGGAGCGATGGGATCAAGCGAACGGTCAACGAGGCGCCGCTGTCCTCGCGCGGCACGTCCGGCGAGCCGTCGCTATGGGGCGCCTCGTCGAGCCACGCAGCCAGTGCGGGGTGCGTCTGCGAAACCCATGTCACGTCGCACAAGATACCTTCGTCGTTCCATTTCATCGTGAACGGGATCGGTTCGGTATCCGCAAAGCCGTCGGACAGCGAATCGACAAAACTCGAGAGCGGTGTAGCCAGAAATGCCGGGGCGGATTTGCTGCGCTGCGTTAGATATGGTTCGAGTGACGCGCGAATCCCTGTGGGCCGGATCGCGCCGTGCCAGCGATTATCCGCATCGAATTGGACCGACCCATGATTCTTGCGCAAGGCCTCGAGTTTCGCTGCCGCCGCTCTCAGGAACTCCGGATCGTTGCCCAGGAGGGCCCAATCTCCGACCGTCTCAGCTGGGAGGGGATTCGGCCCCGCCGCAGACTTGATTGTCTCCAGAAACTGCGCGGGGTTGACCGCGCGCATGATCGACACGGCGTTTACCGCACCGGGCGAAGCGTCCCCCGCGGAAGGCACGCGAAACAGAAACACGGCAGGGCCGTCCGGGTCGATGGCATGCGCGTGCATCCATTCTATGGCGTCGCCTTGCATGCCCGTCGACGTGAGGAGCAGCGCGTCAGCGGAGTCCGGGTATTGTAGCCTGTGGAGCAGGGCCGTGGCATTCGCGAACGCCGTGCCGAGTTTCGGCACCGCGATGGCCAGCGCGGCAGCGTCGGGCAACATGTCCTGAAAGGTGGCAACCGGCGGCGGCGATTCGTACGCAGACGGAGCAGCGGGAGCCGAAGGTTCCTCACGGCCGCACCCTCCGATAATCAGGGCTACCAGGCCGATCCGGGCCCACTGGTGACGGACTATCCCCCCGCTGCCGCGCATTCACGCCAGGCTCTTGCCCGTGGAATTCAGCGACAACGCCGCGTGGAGGACACCTTTCTCGCGGCGCATGCTGTCGGTGAGCGCGCGAATGAGTTTGCCTTGGCCCCGCACCATGATCATTTCGGCGCACAGGTCGTGATCGAGATGAACGTGGGTCGTTGCGAGAATGTTGCTGTGGTGATTGTGTTGCAAGTGATTCAGACGGTCGCTCAGTCCCCGTTGATGGTGGTCGTAGAGCAGGGTAATGGTCCCCACCGCTTCCACGTTGCGTTCCCACTCTTCCTCGACGAGTTTGCCGCGGATCAGGTCGCGAATGTATTCGGAGCGATTGGTGTATCCGCTGGTCTGCACCAGATCTTCCAGGCGCCGCAGCAACGGCGCTTCGATGGACATGCTGACACGCTCCAGTTCCGGCATCGGCACAACTCCTAAGAGGCAACTTGTTCTATGGACGGTATGGACAACCCCATGGCTCGATCGAATCGGTTTCAGCGATCGGCGCCGAAGGCGGAGGCCGTCGGGAAGTGCAGGATGCAGCCCGCAATCGCCGCGCCCCACAACAGCAGCGCAAACATGGCGTCGGCCGTCAGCAGCGCAACGACGAATCCCATCAAGCCCGCGCTCTCGCCGAGAGCCATGGCGACAATCATGTTCCGGAAGCGCGCGGGCAACGCGGCGTCCCCTTCCGGGATCTGTGCCCTCCAAAATTCGGCGAATGACGAACGACAGTGCCAGAGAACCGATACCCGCAACCAACAGTACGACCTTCAGAATCAGCGCCGTTTGGGAATCCAATTCCGTGAGCCCCCCGGACGGGATGGTTCCGCCGAGGATCAAAATGGTGCCAATGACTGCGTATCCGATGGTCGCCATCAGTATCGCGCCCGCAATGATTCGGCCTTTCTGAAACATCTCCGCTACGGACACTTCAGCCATCGTTCGATGCTCCCCTCTACACGATTTCGTGGTTAAGAATCGTCCGAATCCGGTCTGGTTTGCCGGCTCTGCTCGATGCGTTTGAGTTTTCGCCACAACGTATTGCGGCCGATGCCCAGCCGTCGCGCCGCTTCCGCCCGGTTGCCTTTGCAGCGGTGCAGCGTTTCCAGAATATGTTCGTTTTCGATGTCCTCGAGCGGAGCCGGCGGCTTTTCGGCGGCAACGGGCGCGATGGACGTTGCGCGCCGGATCATCAGCGCCGCCTCACCGGGCACGAGGGGGAGAAAGATGTACCCGAACACGCCGCCGCGCATGGCCTCGACTGCGTCGCGCAATTGATTCACCGCGGCCAGAACGAGCGTCGGCTCTTCCTTTGCAAACGCGACCGATCGCTCGAGGTCGTCGGTCACGATCACATCCGGATTGTCGTCCGTCATGACATGGCCGTCCGCCTCGAGGAGGGTTTTCAGCGTCAACCGGTTCACCGGGTCCGCAACTTCCAGCCATACGCGAGCCATAATGCCACGCTACTCCTTTTTCGGCCCGTATTTCTACCGAACAACGATCAATCGCAATCAAGTGCGAGTCTTCTTCTTTTTCTTCATGCGCCGCTTTCGCGGTGGGGGCACCATACCCTTTAGCGTCAACATCTTACCGAAACACAGCAGAGAATCGCCGACGAGGAGTTCCCGGGATCCCCGGGGGTTGGGGATGACCACACCATTGCGGTCGATGCTGAGCACGAGGACATCGCGATCCCGCAAGCCGGTTTCCGAAATGGTCTTGCCGACGAACTCCGACTTGGGGCCGACGGGCACTTCACTGACGCCGTAGCCGCCCTTCACCGTGAGTCGCTGGCGTACGTCGATTTCGGGGAAGAGCACCTGCTCTTCCATGAGTTCCACAATGGCGCCCGCGATGTCGACACCGGATATGGATTCGATGCCTTCGAGCCCAGGCGACGAATTGATCTCCATCACCTTGGGTCCGTCCTCCGCCTCGAGCATGTCGACGCCCGCTACGCGCAGCCCCATGATTTGCGCGGCCCGCACCGCGGTATGTTCGTATTCTTCGTCGAGCTTGATGGACTCGGTCTGGCCGCCGCGATGGACGTTGCTGCGGAACTCCTGCCCCTGCGCCCGCCGCCGCATGGCGGCCACGACCCGATCGCCCACGACGAAGGCGCGGATGTCGCGTGCCCTTGCTTTCGGCGACGAATTTCTGGATCAGCACGTTCTGCCGCGTGCTTTGCAGCGTTTCGATGATGGCGTCGGCCACGTCGGTCGAGTCGGCGAGAATGACGCCGATGCCCTGCGTGCCTTCCAGGAGTTTGATGATCACCGGCGTGCCGCCGACTTCGCTCGACCGCCGGCAGCACGTCCTTCTTGTCGCGCACAAAGGCGGACTGGGGGATGCCGATGCTGTGCCGGCTGAGGATCTGGAGCGAGCGCAGCTTGTCGCGCGAGACCGCGATGGCGTGCGACGAGTTCAGCGTGAAGACGCCCATCTGCTCGAACTGGCGCACCACCGAACAGCCGAAGAAGGTGATCGAGGCGCCAATCCGGGGAATCACCGCGTCGTAATGCGGCACGTTCCGGCCGTGGTAGGACAGGCTGGGCTCTTCTTCTTCCACGTGAATCGAGAAAAAGTTCGTATCCAGAACCTTGACCTGATGGCCTCGCGCAACGGCCGCTTCGCGCAGCCGGCGCGTCGAATAGAGCCGCGGCCCTCGCGAGAGGATCGCTATCTTCATAAAAGTCTCTCCCAATTACTACCGATCGAGCGGAGCAACCCGTTTCGGCCGGCACACAGCCCGGCGCGTCCGGTTCGAAACGATGTATCCAGTTCCCTTGCAGAATCCTGTGCCGCTGGGCACATCAGAAACAACACCGCAGGTCAGGGGTCTCTATTCCGGGACCCCAACGTGCACGATCGCGTCTCCACGGTAGACGAGCGGGTTGACCGTCTGTCCGATCACCAAGCCCGTATGAGGCGAACGCACCACCACTTTGCTTTCCTCAAACGAGTCGGAGATCTGGCCGATGGCCTGTCCTTTCCGCACATGATCCCCTACGGCAGCGGATAGACGCAAGATCCCGCTGCGGCGCGCACGAATCCATTTGCTCGATCGAACTTCCAGGCGCGGATTGCGGCGGATGCGGCTGTGGCCTACCCGCATGCCCAACACGGTCATCACGCGCAACACGCCCGAAATGCCCGTCTCAATGGCGTCGTCATTGAATCGCAACGGTTCACCCGCCTCGTAAACCAGCACGTGGACGCCGCTTTCCACCGCAGCCTGTCGAAGCGATCCGTCGCGGACCGCGGAGTTTATGATAACGGACGCCCCGAAGGCTACCGCGCATTGCCGCGTTTCCGGATCGTCGAGGTTCGCCCGGATCTGCGGCAGATTCGTTCGATTCATCCCGGCGGTATGGAGGTCGATCCCGTGCGTGCACGATCGAATGATCTCGCGCCGGACCGTACACGCCAGGCGCGACGCCAGCGATCCGTTCGGGGTTCCAGGAAAACTCCGATTGAGATCGCGGCGATCCGGCAAGTAGCGCGACTGGGTGATCAATCCAAACATGTTGACCACCGGCACCGCCAGGACCGTGCCGCGAATGCGTGCCGGGTCCAGCCGCGCCACCACGCGCCGGATGATCTCCATTCCGTTCAGTTCGTCGCCGTGAAGCGCCGCGGTCAGGAACAGGCGCGGGCCATCCTTCTTTCCGTGCAGGACCTGGACCGGCATGGGGATCGCTGTGTGTGTGTAAAGCTGCGGTAACGGCACATCGACGGTGCGCCGCTCACCGCGTTGAACTTCCACGCCGGAAAGCACAAACGGCGACCGCTTGCCCGTCTTCCCCGTCAACTTCGTATTACCTGCCATAGGTGTCTGCCGCCTCACCCGCTTCCGTTCGAGGAGGGCGGGTTTTCAAACCCGCCGAACCAACGATCCCACGATCGCATTTCCAATCCAATTGGCAATTAGCCAAGATTACCTTCTTCAAACACAATGCCTTCCCCTTCCGTGCGGGCACTCGAAGGCGGGTAAGAAAACCCGCCCTCTTTTACTTCCGCTTCTTCTTTCGGTAGACCTGCGGCAGCGTCCGCCCGGACACGTACGAGCGAGCCGGGTCGATGTAGAAGTGGTGGTGCAGGGCCGTCCGTCCAAGGAGCATGCGAAACAGCATGGAATCCCGGTTCGTGAGCGTAATCTCGATGGGCCACTCATGATCCCCGATCCGTATCGGCGTCTCGATGACCAACCGCCGTTCCCGATGACCGCCCGAATCACTCACGTAGCGCTCATCGACGACATCCGCTTCGCAAAAGATCTCGAGCGCAGTCTTGCGTTGCAGGGGATGTACCCCGAATCGGACCCGCCGCCTCCGTTTGACGTGGAACGTCTCCAAGGTGAAGGCGTGCAACGCCGAGGTCCGGGCCCCCGTGTCGATCTTCGCCTTCAACGCGGGAATTCCCAGTTCCGGCAGGGCCAGCCACTCGCGCCATCCCAGGATGTTCATCCGTTTCTCCGGGCTTTCGCCGTAATCTTCCGCAGGTTAATACGTTACCCTGCCCCGGATTTCTCACACGCACGGCACACCTACCGTGTAACTTCCCCAGGTACTTTAATCTCCAACTACGACCACGGTTTTTCGATTTGGCAGTGTGCGTGTGAGAATTCCTCGACAGTGAGCTTACCGTTTTTCTCGGGAGCATTTCTCACCGTACCCAAAAGTTATCGGTCCGCAAGACGACGGCTCTTGAGCGGTGAGAAATGCGGACTGCGAACCCATCGTACCCTCTCCCGGCAGACCCACACAATATGTGGTGAATTGGGCCACATCGCCCCGGCCGCCCCCGTGGATATCGCTGAACGCCGTTTCCGGGTGTGCAGATTCGACACGAGTTGTGCATTTAGGTTACGACTTTTCCGGAAGTTTATAACGTGTTCAGTGACAGCGTCTTGCTGTTCTGAAAGGCCGAAAATCCGTTAAGGCACCCGCGTTGAGCAACGCCATTTTCCGCGCTGTAGCCAGTTCCGGCGACCGATGTGTTCTCAATGAGCACACCACCTCCCGGTATACCCCAAATCGAGTTCGTGCCAATTGGCGCCGCGCGACCACTTTCCGGCGTAACCCCCTGTAGTCGTGTACGTTGAAGCGATCCTGCCGCAGATTGGCACCAATGTTGCACCTTCTTCCAACAGAACGCGTGTACTGCGTTCCGGCACATAGAAGGTCACAACAAATCGATAGCGGGATGGGACTGAGTGAAATGAATGCTGAAGCGGCGCGCGAGAAACCGACGGCCTTGGTCGTCTACCCCCAACCGGGGAGAACCGAAGAATTGAAGCGAGATATCCCGGAATACCGCTGGGCGGAAGCGCCCAACCGCTGGCCCCAACAGCCCGCCGAATTGGGTCTGTCCCGGCCGCCGGATGTAATCGTGGTCGACGCGGAACAAGAAAGCGACGACCAGATTCTGAAGACCTGCGAGACGTTGCGAAACATGACACCGGTTCGGGATACGCCGGTGCTCGTGGCCATTTCCATGTACCGCATGCATCTCGGGAACCAGGTGAAACAGTATCCGCACACCAACATATTAATTTTCCCTATCGAAGACGCGGATCTGCGGCGGCAATTGACCGCGGCTTCGGACCACGTTTAGGGATTGCCCCGGCCGCAAGACGGCCCATTGACCGGTATAGATAGCGGAGACCCAGACAAGGCACCCATGAGAGCGATCTCCAGTCCCCAATTCAACGGACAAGGAGGGTTTGGATATGTTACGCAGTTTGAAGGGATTATTCGGATATAACCTCGAAGCTATAGACGGACCCATCGGAACCGTCAAAGATTTCTACTTCGAGGACACGGATTGGTCGCTACGCTACCTCGTGGCGGACACCGGCACGTTCCTGCCCGGCCGCAAGGTGCTTATCGTCCCGGCCGCGCTGGGCAAACCCGACTGGGCGACGCGGCTCTTTCCGGTGAACCACACGAAAGACGAGATCCGGCACAGCCCGGGCATCGAAAAAGATCAACCCGTATCGGAGCAAGTGGAAGCCGAACTCCACGAGTACTTCGAATGGGTGCCTTACTGGACGCCGGGTTTCCCATCGCCCGGTATGCCGACGCCGATCCCGCCGAAGTCGGAACGGCGAATCCCGCGGGAAGGCGAACATGACCCGCACTTGCGCAGCATGCGCGAGATCATCGGCTACCATGTAGCTTGCATCGACGACGGGATCGGGCACGTCTCGGACTTTATCGCCGAGATGACCTCCTGGACAATGAAATTGATGGTCGTCGACACCCGCAATTGGCTCCCCGGGAAACACGTGCTGCTCGCGAATGAATGGATCGAAAGCGTCGCGTGGGACGAACGGAAGGTCCATCTCGGTCTGCCCAAAGCTACGGTGAAAGACGCGCCGCCCTTCGATCCCACGGAACCCGTCAACGAGGAGTTCGAGATGCGGTTGTACGATTATTACGGACGGCCCAGCACGCGCGTGGAGAACCGTCATTCCGCACGGTAGGCCAATTCGAGATAATCGTCAAGCAACGTGACCGGTGTTTCACTACCGGTTGCAACACCTCTTCGGCGTTGGCGCCGGTCATCTTTTCGGCTTTGCCGTACCCGCCGCCCCCTGGAGTCTCAATGATGATGACATCCCCGGTCTCCACATCCAATGCCGCATGCCCGGGCAACTCCGTCGTTTCTCCGTCGCGTTCGTGGGTGTTGCGGCCCGGTTGGCCCGGTTCGCCGCCGTCGACGCCGAAAGGTTGCGTGATGCGGCGTTCGGTCAACAGTGAGACGGACATCGGTTCGCGAAACTCAATGCGGCGAATGACGCCGTCGCCACCCCGCCCTCGACCCTTCCCGCCGGACCCGCGACGGATACTGAACTCTTGTAGAATGACCGGGTACCGCAGTTCGAGCACTTCAGGATCGGTGATGCGGGTGTTGGTCATGTGGACGTGCACGGCGGACGCGCCAACAAACCCCGGACCCGCACCCGCGCCACCGCAGATGGTTTCGTAGTAGCCAAAATCTTTGGTGCCGAAGCTGAAATTGTTCATCGTCCCCTGGCTCGCGGCAACCACGCCCAAGGCGCCGTACAACACATCGACCACCCGCTGCGAAGTCTCTACGTTTCCGCCCACGACAGCAGCGGGATACGTGGGGTTAAGCAGCGATCCCTCAGGGATGCGGACTTCGATCGGATCGAGGCAGCCGCTGTTCAACGGAATGGGTTTGCCGATGAGCGTGCGGAATACGTAGAGCACGGCAGCGATAGTGACTGCCGGTGGCGCGTTCAGGTTGGTGTCGAGTTGCGCATCGGTGCCGGTGAAATCGACGATGGCGCGTTCGCCCTCGACCGTAATGGCGCACCGGATCGCCGCGCCGCTGTCGAGGTGATCCTCAAAGCGGTGGACGCCGTCCGGCAAGGCGCGGATGGCGTCGCGCATGGAGTCCGCCGCGTTCGCGCGGACGTGGCTCATGTACGCGCGCACAACGTCGACACCATACTGTGTGCAGAGGTCCCGCAACAGTCGCACGCCCGCGTTGTTCGCCGCAATCTGCGCGCGCAAATCGCTCAGACGTTCCGTCATGTTGCGCGCGGGATAGGGGCCTTCGCTAAGCTTGGCGACGATATCGCTTTCGTGGAACCGGCCCTCGGATACCAATTTGAAATTGTGCAGCACGACGCCTTCCTCGTCGAGACTGCGCGAGAACGGCGGCATGGACCCCGGCGCGATACCGCCGATATCCGCGTGGTGTCCGCGATTGGCCACGAGAAACAGCAGTTCGTTGGACTCGGAAAACACGGGCGTCACGACCGTCACGTCGGGCAGGTGCGAACCGCCGTGATAAGGATCGTTGGTCACGTACACATCGCCCGGACGCATCCCGTCCGGATTCGCCTTTACCATGGCCTTCACGCTTTCGCCCATGGCGCCAAGATGCACGGGAATGTGCGGCGCGTTCGCGACCAGTTCGCCCGCATCCGTGAAGATCGCGCAGGAAAAGTCGAGCCGTTCTTTGATGTTCACGCTATGGCTCACCCGTTCGAGGGTCGTGCCCATCTGATCGGCAATGGACATGAACAGGTTGTTGAAGACCTCCAGCAGGACCGGATCGCATTCGGTCGCGACGCGTTCCCGCGCGATGCGTTCACTCGCCGTGAGCACGAGATGGCCGTGCGAATTCACTTCCGCCGTCCAACCGGGATCGACCATGACCGTGGACACCACCTCCACAATCAGCGCGGGACCCGTCACGCGCATGCCGGGTTCAAGCCGCGCGCGTTCGTACACGGGCGTATCAACGGTTTCAAGCGCGCGCGTTCCGTCCTCGTGGAGTACATCGAAATGCACGGTCACCGTGTCGATGCGGAGATCGTCAGGAACGTCGCGCGGTTCGCAAGGCGCTTCCGGCTCATCCGGTTTGTCTGTGTGCCCGACCGTTTCGACGCGGATGTTTAAGATTTCAGTTGGATGGCCTTCTTTGACAAATCCGTACAGGGTTTGATGCTGCGCTTCGAAATCCTCGCGCAAGGTTTCCGGATCGCGAATAACCACGTTCAAGGACGTATCGACCCCCACGTACCGCAAATCGAGCGAACGTTCCTCGGTCGTATGCGTCGCGTCAAACCCTTCCGCCTCGATGGTGCGACGGCCGTCCGCTTCCAAGCGCGCGAAGCGGGATTCCAGCTGCTCCAGCGTGTCCGCGTCCAACGGGCACAACACCGCTTCCACGTCGGCGTGGATCATGTCGGCAAGCCCCATGCCGTATGCACTGAGTACGCCCGCGTGGGGATGCAACAGAATCGTGCGGATGCCGAGCGTGTCCGCGATGGCGCAGGCGTGTTGCGCGCCCGCCCCGCCGAAACAGGCGAGGGCATACTCCTGCACGTCGTACCCGCGCGCCACGCTGATTTCTTTGATGGGTTTCGCCATGTTCTCGTTGGCGATGCGGACGAACCCGGCCGCGGTTTCCTCGACCGTGAGGTCGCGCCCGGTGCTCTCGCGCACGTACTGCGCAATGGTCACCAGTTTTTCACGCGACGCCTCCGCGTCCAGCGGTTCATCCGCATCGGGACCGAAGCACGTGGGGAAATACGTGGGCTGGATGCGCCCGAGCACGAGGTTCGCGTCGGTCACCGCGGCCGGACCGCCGCGCCGGTAACACGCGGGACCCGGGTTGGCGCCCGCGCTTTCAGGTCCCACAGTGAAGCGATGCCCGTCGAAGGCGAGGATAGAGCCGCCGCCCGCGGCCACCGTTTCGATGTACATCATCGGCGCCTTGATCCGTACGCCCGCGACGAACTTCTCAAAGATGCGCTCGTAGCGCCCGTCGTACCGGCTCACGTCCGTGCTGGTGCCGCCCATGTCGAATCCGATAGCCTTTTGAAAACCCGCGAGTTTGCTCACGTGCGCGTAGGCCACGACGCCCCCCGCCGGTCCGGACAGGATCGCATCCTTGCCCGAAAACCGATCCGCGTCCGCCAGTCCGCCATTAGATTGCATGAACCGCAGCGGTGTGCCGTCGTCCAGGAACGTGCGAAGCCGATCAATGTAGCCGCGCATGATGGGTGTGAGGTAGGCGTCCGCCATGGTCGTGTCGCCCCGGCCTACGGCTTTGATCTCCTGTGCGACGCGGTGGCTGAGGCTGACTTGCGCGAACCCCGCGTCCCGCGCGAGGCGCTCCACGAGCAACTCGTGTTCAGGATAGGCGTAGCTGTGCAGGAACAACACCGCCAACGCATCCGCGCCGCGATCCCGCAGTTCCCGCAACGCCACGCGCACCGCGTCTTCCGAAAGCGGCGTCCGCACCGTCCCGTCCGCCAGCACCCGTTCATCGACCTCGACAATCGCGTGCGCCAGCGTAACCGGTTTCCGAATTTCCAACGCAAACAACTCCGGCCGATCCTGATACCCAATCTCCAGGAGATCCGCAAACCCCCGCGTCGTGATGAGCCCAACCTTCGCACCTTTGCGTTCCAGCAACGCATTCGTGGCCAGCGTCGTCCCCATCTTCACGGATCGAATCCGCGCGCTCGGAATCGGCTCGTCCGCGCCCAACCCCATCAACACCCGGATCGCGTGCAACGGCGCGTCGTCGTAATGTTCCGGGTCCTCGCTCAACAACTTATGGACATGGATCCCCCCCTCCGGGTCTCGCGCCACCACGTCGGTAAACGTGCCGCCGCGGTCGATCCAGAATTGCCAGTGGTTGTTGGTGCTCATACGTGGAATTCACCGTTGTGATTGGTCCCGCTACCGTAGCACATCTGCGGGGTGACCGTTGAATGACGAGAACAATAGAACGCGGATTTTGGGAATCACGCGTTCCCAACCGCTTTGAAGAACGTATAGCAAAACACCCCGTCTTCCTCCGCGGCGCGACGGAGGCCCTGGACGCCGTTTTCGAAGGTCTCGGCGTCGATGACGTGTTGTCCGATGGCGTCGGTGCGGACGCCTTCGATCATGGCGGTGAAGGTGTTCTTGGTAAATCCCTCGACGTAGTTGGGGCGGCTGGAGTCGACGTAGACCATGCGGGGGGAGACGTGGCAGTCGCGGTAGCCGGCCTGGGTCAGGAGCGGGTAGAGTTGGCGGCCGATGTTGGCGTTGCCGCCCGCGCGGGCCTGGAGTTCGACGAGGGCTGCGACGGCTTTCAGGGTGTCGTCGTTGTGGGGATGCATGAAGGTCGAGCCGTGATCGCCTTCAATGACGGTGAGCGTGCCGCCGGGCTTGATGAGGCGGCGCAACGCGGCGAGTGCAGCCTCGGGTTGCGCCAGATGTTCGAGCACGAAGCATACGAAGGCGTGGTCGAAGGAGGCGTCGTCAAAGGGTAGATTGAAAATGTCGCCTTCGTGAAAGGTGACGTTGGTCGAAACCGCGTTGCTCGATCTCCGCGCGCGCTTGCGCCAGCGACGACGGCGAGATATCCACCGACGTGAACCGGGCGCCGGGACTTCGTTTCGCGAGGATATGAGTCTGCGCGCCGACGCCGCACCCGGCCTCCAGCACGTGACTGCCCTCGGGATAGGCCGTGTTACCGTGGAGCAATTCGTCGAGGGTCTTGGCCTGATCTTGCAGGCGGGTACTTTCGCGCGGGTCGTATCCGTGGACGTAGGAATTGGTCATGGTTGATGGTCCCCCCGGAGCGCGGTTTGGGCGCCCAAGGTGATCGTAGTGGATGGTGAGGGCTTGGGTAAAGAACGGGACCGCCAATTTCTTCGCAAAATTTTGGAGTGCGGCCGCTTGCGGCTGCTTTTCTTCGGCTATTTCAAGTGTCCTAATACGTACAAAACTCGTGTCGCCAGAAGACAGTTGCATTCGCTGCTCACAAACCGCAGGCAAGCCTGCTCATCAAAAGCAGCCGCAAGCGGCCGCACTCCACAGCTGCGCTGAAATTGCGCAATGCTGTCCCTCACTGGCTCCAGGCGGGGAGTTCGCCGGGGGTGATGTTCAAGACCGGCATGACGATTAAGTACGTGACCAACACGACCAGCACGACCCCGACCAGATTCAGCACGAACCCGGTGCGGGCCATTTGCGGCACGGTGATGTGGCCGCTGCCGAAGACGATCGCGTTGGGCGGTGTTGCGACGGGCATCATGAACGCCATGGATGCGCTCAGCGTCGCGGGCACGAGCAGGACGAGGGGGTGGAGATGCAACGCCTTTGTGGCCGTCACGGCGAGGATGGGCAGCATGATGTTCGCCAGCGCGGTGTTTGACGTGAACTCGGTGAGGAAGGTGACGGCAGCGCACATAATCAAGAGAATCGCGAGCAGCGGGAATCCCGACAACACGTGAAGGTGACCGCCTACCCATTCGACCAAGCCGGTGTCGCTGAACCCCTGCGCGATAGCGAAACCGCCGCCGAACAGCAGCAGCACCCCCCACGGGATGCGCACGGCCCAATCCCAGTCCAACGTGGTTTCGCCCGTCTTTCGGTCGACGGGAATCACAAAAAGCAGCACGGCGAAGAAGACCGCCACCGTTCCGTCGTTGACATACTTCGCGTGGGCCAACAGACTCGACCATCCCGGGATCGTGTAGTCACCGATCTGCAAATCGGAACGCGTGATCCACGCGAGCGCCGTCATGCAGAACACAATCAGTACGATGCTTTCGCCCCGGTTCATGGGACCCAGCGCGGCCAGCCGTTCCCGCACCGCACTTTCGCCGTCGGACTGCGTTCCCAGTTCGCCGATAGGACAGAGGACCTTCGTCAACAGCAACCAAACAATCGGAATGAAGACTACGACGAACGGCACCGCGAAGATCATCCATTGCAGGAATCCAATGCGCGGCGCGTCGGGGAAAATGTGGTTCATCGTTCCCGCGAGCACGATGTTGGGCGGTGTGCCGACGATGGTGCCGGTGCCGCCGATGCTGGCGGCGTATGCGATGGCGAGCATCAAGCACACGCCGAAGTTACCGGCCGATTTGTCACCGGTCTTGTGGGCCACCTCATCGATCACCGCAAGGCCGATGGGCAGCATCATCATGGCGGTCGCGGAATTCGAGATCCACATCGACAGAAACGCCGTCGCGATCATAAATCCCAATACAAGCCGGCTCGGATTGCCGCCGGTCCGTGCGACAATGTTCAAGGCGATGCGTTCGTGCAGCCGCCACTTCTGCATCGCCATCGCGATAAAGAACCCGCCGGCAAACAGGAAAATGTTGGGATCGCCGTAGGACGCCGCGAGATCCTTGCCGCTCATCACGCCGAGAAGGGGAAACAGCGCCAGGGGCAAGAGCGATGTCGCTGGAATGGGGATCGCCTCGCTGATCCACCAGACCCCCATGAGCACGGCGACCGCCGCGACGCGCTGGCCTTCCGGTGACATCCCCGCGGGCGTCGGACTCAGAATCGTCACGAGCAACGCAATCGGCCCGAGGTAGAGCCCGATGCGCCGTAGTCTTCCCGGTGCTGCGTTCAACGGTAAGTCCCCGTTACAGGTGTAGACAGCAAGAATTCATTGCCGCGAACGCACGGCCCATTCGTAAACCATGTGTTGCGACTCAAGAACATCCCCCTTGATCCCCCTTCAAAGGGGGAATTATTCAAAACCCCACTGGTGGAAATGTTCTCATATGATTGCGCGATCTGAAGCTCTCGGCTGTCCCCGCCGCGCGAGTATAGCGAGCGCGATTCCCCCTTTGAAGGGGGCAGACGCGAAGCGTCGAGGGGGATGTTAAGCATTCGCTTCAAACGTTGCTCCTGTGTTTGGTTCAGAATCAGCCAAATCACGGCGCCGCCGCCGCCCCGTAATACGCCAAAATACCCCGGTAAATCCCGTCCGCCACTTTGCGCTGGACTTCGGGCGACCGATACCGCGCTTCGTTATCGCCTTCTGCAATGTCGGCGGGCTGCACGAGCACCGCCGGGCACCCGGTCTGTTGCACGACGTACGCCACGGATGGCACTGCAGGCAACCCGCCCAGCGCATCGCCGATCTCCTTGGCCAACCGCGCCCCGTCCGGACTGTTGGGATAGTGGCCGGCAAAGGCGCTGCGATCCGCGCGGTGACCCGAGGCGTCGAGTGTCTTCGCGCTTTCACCGCGCGACCCCAGTGCGATTGACACCATCATATCCGCGCCCGAATCTTCAGCAACCATCACGCGCCGGGGTTCGGACGTCTCGATGTCGCCGGGACGCGTCATTTGTACGTTCGCGCCCGCCGCACGGAGAAGCGCGGCGGTCCGGCGCGCGATGTCGAGGGCGTAGTCGCTGGCGCGCATACCGTTCGGTCCGATGGAGCCCGCGTCGCGTCCGCCGGAGGACGGATCGAGCACGATCGTCTTGCCGATGAGCACACCATTAGCGATTGGGTTGAGTGCCACATCGGTACGGGGGTTCTTCAGCGTCACGAATGCGGGTTCGTACCCGGGACACCGCACGTAGATGTCATTCACGGAAATCGGAACTGCAAACCACCCTTCCGGCGTCGTGACACCGGCCGTCGTCCCGTTGACAGCAACCGCAGCGCCGCCGAGTAGCGCGTTCGTATCCGCGCGCATCACGCGCAAACTGCGGTACCGCGCATCGTCGAGGTGCAGCGTTGCCGACTGGCGCGCGCGGCCGCTGGTCAAGGTGAGTTGCGGAGTTACCCTCGGGTCTGCGAGGTAGAACCGCGCAACGCCGCCGGCCGTCGTCGCGGTGTCACCGGTCTCTTCGAGCGCGACGGTCGTGCCGTCGGCTACGCTGAACCCGAGCGCGTCGAGTAAATGCGCCTGGATCAAGATTTCGCAACCGGATTTTGCGGCAACCGGATCCGGCGCCTGGGTCACGGAAATGGCCGCGGGGGGACGGTTAACCTTCGCGTCCAGGGGGAATTCAAGCGCCGCGCCTTTGCCGTTGCGGAGGGCTACCCGCAGATGCTGCATGCCGTTGCGTAAGGTGTCGGGAAACGTCCAAACAAAGCCACCTTCCGCTGGTTCCGCCGCACCCGGTGCAGGATCGTCGTCCAACCAGACCCGAACGGTCGTCATGTCGATGGGTAATCCGCGCGCAAACCGAACGCGCAATTCCTGGGCGCGACCATCTTCCAACGCGACGAGTTCCGCACTGGCGATCTGCGGCGGATCGAGCGCGAAATAGTTCGCGAGACCCACCGCGATGGCGTGCGCCTCGGCGGTGATCGTCTGGTCCGTGGCCAGCGCCGCCGCGTTGGCCGCTTGCGTCATGTACGACGACTCCAGCAGCACCGCCGGCACTTCCGCCAACCGCAGTACTTTGTAGTTGCCGGGGAGCAGGCGCCGTGCCGTCGCTGTCGCCCCCAGTTCGCGCGCCAGGGATCGCGTCAATGCCTGGGCAAGGTCGAGGCTCGCCCCTTCTTCGCGCAGTTTGTAATAGACCTCGAGATCGTTTTTGTCCGATCCCGATTCAATGTCGGCGTTGTGATGAATGCTGACGAAGGCGTCCACCCGCTGTTGGTTCGCAACGGCCCGCGCGCGCTGCGAGATCGGCCGCGAGATTTTCCGGTTGCAACACCGCGTCGTCGGTGCGGGTCATAATGACCGTCGCGCCGGCTTGTTCCAACATGCGTTGCAGACGCAGCGCAACGTTCAGGTTCACATCGGCTTCCCGAACGGCATTGGTAGGCGCGATAGCGCCGGGCCAAGGGCCCCCGTGGCCAGGATCGAGGCAAATACGCCGCCCCTGCAATGGCCCCAGATCGCCCGTGTCCACCGCAACGGGAAACTGTTCGACGGGTTCGTTCGGCCCTTCCGTCACCGGCGGCGTGGGAGGAGTCGTCTTACATCCCGCAACCAGAACTATCGCTACCAGCACCGCAAATCGTTTCATAGAAGAACATTCCCCGAGGTCGTACATCTACATGCGCAGCCAGAGTGACGGAAGGGGTGCGGGCAATTCAAGAAGGTGGGGAGACTGGAGGCAACAAGGCAGTCCCAGTTGCAGAACAGATTCTCCGCGCCAATCTGCCGTACCGACGGGCCGATCGGACCGATCCGTCCGATCGGTCCCATCCGGTACAGAGCTCTAACCACTGTTGCTGTGTGTCGAGCCGCCGTAATCGCGAGCCCAGAAATTGGCAGACGCTCCCTCCAGCCTCCGCAAGATTTTTCCCCGGATTTGGCGTATGATGGTCTGCGGGGAACGACGTTCCCGTGCGGCATGGGCTTGTCGCGGTAAACCGGGGGTACACACGTTTCGGGGAGGAACGGTGCAATGGGAAACGTTTTACTGGGCATCAATCTGGAATACGTGCGGCACGAGGACAAACCCATGGAGTGGGGCGTCGAGAAGGCCGCCGAACTCGGCTACGATTTCGTCGAGCCCATGGTCCACTGGGGGCGCGAACTGCTGAGTGAAGCGGGCTATTTTCACAGCGTCTCCATGCTGGACGATCCGTATCGCGTCAAACGGGCCTGCGAAAAGGCCGGCGTTCGCTTGTCGGGATTGTCCGCGCATTGCCCTTTGTGCAAACCGGAAATCAGCACGGAATACCTGAAGCAGGCCGTGCGATACGCGGCGGAGTGTGGCGCGCCGGTCATCAATACCGACGAAGGCCCGAAACCAAAATGGACCACGGAAGAGGAAGACCACACCCTCATGCGGTACGTCCTGCACGAAGCCGCGCAACTGGCCGAAGCGCGCGGTATTCTCATCGGAATCGAACCGCACCAGCAATACAGCAAAACCCCGAAAGGCCTCGACAAGATTTACGGTCTCGTCGATTCACCGGCCATCGGGATTAATTTCGACACGGGCAACAGCTACCTTTCGGGGGAAGATCCGGTCGAATGGTTGGAACACGTTCTCGACCGGCTCGTGCATCTGCATGCCAAGGACATCTCCGTGCAGCAGAGCGACGCGGAACGCGGTAAAGTCACAGGCACGCCCGTGGGCTGTGCCTGCGGCGAAGGCGTGGTCGATTGGGCCAAGGTCGTCGAGGTGTGCAAGCGCGCGAAGCGGGATATTGTCCTGAGCGTGGAATGCGGCACGGTCGATCAGGCGGAACGGAGCGTGGCGCATTTGAAGCCGTTGTTGAAGTAACGCGGGCATGGACTACTGGCTCTGAACATCGTGTGAGGGGGAATCAACGTGATGGTTATGCGACGGAACATTTGGATTCTTGGTGTAGTGGTTTTGATGGGCCTCGGCACGATGCCTACCGCGTTCGGGCAAGCCAACCTGACCATGACACTGGATGCCACCCATTTGACGATTGCCTCCGGCGATCCCATCCTGCGCTACCACTACACCGACGTTCCGTTCAAACCCTACGTGCAGGAGTTGTATTCGCCCCGCGGGTTCAATCTCTTGCTCGATGCGCCTTCCGATCACCTGCACCACCACGGGCTGATGTTTGCCGTGGCCGCGAACGACGTCGATTTCTGGGCGGAAACGGAAACCTGCGGGAAGCAGATGCACCGTGGATTCACCGGCGTATCGGTTGACGAAGTGAGTGGAGTTGCGCGCGCTACCTTCTCCGAAGCGGTGGACTGGGTTCGCCCGGACGACAACGCAACCCTGTTGAACGAAGCCCGCACGATCGCAACGTACCGCGCACCCGACTTGCCGGCGACACTCGTGACGTGGATATCCGCATTGACGCCCGCGCCGGGATTGCCGTCGGTCACGTTGACGGGTTCCCACTACTTCGGCCTCGGGTTCCGGTTCCCGCCGAGCATGGATGCCATCGGCACCTTCCGAAACTCCGCAGGGGACCTCGGACACATTGTCCGGGGCGAAGAGCGGAACGGACGCGCGAACTGGTCTTGCTACACCGCGAGTGGTCGACGGCAAACCCGAAACCGTCGCCATGTTCGACGACCCCGCCAACGCGCGGCATCCGGCGACGTGGTTCACCATGCCGGTCGGCTTCGCCTATATGTCGGCGACGCTGGATTTGAAAGCGGAACCCTTGGTCATCGAAGCGGGGAACACATTGAAGTTGCGTTATGGCGTCGCTATCTGGGACGCGGAACCCACTGACGCGGATATCGAGGCGATGTACCGTGTATGGCTCGAAAAGGCGGGGATCGATTGAGGGCAGTATTAGCGCGTGTGCGTCAAATTGAATCTTGAGACCGGAAGAAGAACATCCCCCTTGATCCCCCTTCAAAGGGGGAAACGTTCGCGACGCTTCGCGTCGCGTTTTGAGTTCGCCGACCAACTACTGTCGAAGAGTGTCACAATACTCATTGCCACGGATGAGAGTGCGCAACTCCCCCTTTGAAGGGGGATCAAGGGGGATGTTCTTCGGTATGCGGGCAGCGCCGCATCATAACGTCGGATTTCGATAATCGATTAAGAATACGATTGCGAGGAAGAACGGGGGAAGACGATTCTTAAGGAGGTCGCTATGGGCACCACATCCAACCATCCAACGGGGGACAATCTGACACGCCGGCAATTCATGGGCCGGTCGGCAACGGCAGGGGTCGCGGCGACGGTTGCCGCGTCGGCATTGCACGTCGCGGCGCAGGAGCCGAAGAAGGATTTGCTGCGGGTCGGGCAGATCGGCTGCGGAGGCCGCGGCGGCGCGCACTTGAAAACCCTCGGCTACCTGAAAGAAAACGGCGGCAACGTGGACGTCGTGGCGGTGTGTGACGTGTACCGTCCGCGCATGGAACGGGCCGCGCAGGCCTGGGGCGCGAAGAGCTACATGGACCACCGCGATCTCCTCGCCGACCCCGACGTGGACGTCGTGTTCATCGCCACGCCCGACCACCTTCACGGGTACCAGGCCATCGACGCCATTCGCGCGGGCAAGGACGTGTATTGCGAAAAGCCCGTCACCCATTGGCGGCAATTCGAATTGGTCCGGCAATTGGCGGCGGAGGTGGAGGCGTCCGACCAGGTCTTCCAACTGGGCACGCAGGGTATGTCGGACTCGGCCTGGCATCAGATGAAGAAACTGGTGCAGGAAGGCATTATCGGCCAGCCCATCGTCGCGGAATGCGGGTACTTCCGCGTCGGCGACTGGGGCGAACGCGGTATGCCCATCGACGATCCCAATGCGAAGCCCGGTCCCGATCTGGATTGGGAGGCCTTCCTGGGCGATTCGCCGGAACGGCCCTTCGACGTAAGCCGCTTCTTCCGCTGGCGCATGTACGAGGATTACGCGGGTGGACCGTCCACCGATCTGTTCCCGCACTCGCTGACGCCGGTCGTCTACATGCTCGGTCTCGGTCAACCCAACATGGCGGTCTCCACCGGCGGCATGTTCCGCTACACGGAACGCGAAGTGCCGGACACCTACAACATGCTCATCGACTATCCGGATAAGTGCACCATCGCCGTGCTTGGCACCCAAGGCAACGATTACCAGGGCACCGGCGGACGCGGCGCGGGCGGTCGCATCCCCATCCTGCGCGGATGGGATGGCACACTGACGGTGCAGGGCGAACAAATCATCTTCGTTCCCGCGGCGGAGTCGAAGGGCGAGCCTAAGAACTTCCCCATCGAAAACAAGGAAGACATGGTGCGGTACTTCGGCCACTTCCTGGATTGCTGCCGCACGCGCACGAAAGATACGTGGAGCACGGCGCAACTCGCGTTAAACGTGCAGACCGCGCTGCAGATGGGCACGCTCGCCCTCCGCGAAGGCAACGTCGCCCGCTTCGACGCCCTGCAACAGAAAATCGTCGTATAAGCGACAAACAGCCAACGGGCTTGGAGATTGAAAACGCCGGGTTGCTTCGCGATGCGGAGCAACCCGGTATTGTCTGGTATAAGGTTGGAGAGAATGATGAACGCGACAATGCTGACGAGCATGCTCGCTCTGGCGAGCTGCATCACAGCCTTCGCTCAAGGGGGCCAGGTGCTGAACGTAGACGAATTGAATCAACTTCGCAACGACAATCCCGCAGCGGCGGCGCAACCCACACCTATGACCATGGCGCCCGCGCAATGGATCTGGCTGCCCGGCGAACGCACGCTGTCCAACACGTTTGCGCTCTTCCGCAAGGAAATGGACCTGAAGGAAGCGCCGGTGCGTGCAACCGGATGGCTCACCGCGGACAGCCGCTACCTCCTGACGGTCAACGGACAGCACGTGCAGTGGGGGCCCGCGCCCTGCGACCCCCGGCAACTCGACGTGGACCCCTGCGACCTGACCGCGTTGTTACATGCCGGAAAGAACGTCATCGGCGCCGAAGTGCTGTTTTACGGATTCGGCGACGGGACGTGGCCCGCCGGGCAAGCCCGGCTTCATCTTCCACGCCGTGCTCGAATATCGCCGACGGGCATACCGAACGGATCGTGTCGGACCCCTCGTGGCAGGTCCTGCTCGATCGGGCACACCGTCCGGGCGCAGTACAAACGGTGGTATCTGCGATCGTTGCAGGAAGAGTACGACGCGCGGCTGCGCCCGGTGGGCTGGGACACAATTGAATTCACGCCCGATGCCGCCTGGATGCCTGCCGCAGCCATCGAATGTCCGCCCGACAAGCCCGCCGCATGCGGGTTTCACGAGAGCAACGACACCATCGACCGGGCCAATCCCGAGAAGAGCGCCTTGCGTGCGCGCCAGATTCCCGCCGTGCGTGAAGTGCCCGTGCCCGCCAAACGGCTGGCCCAGACCGGCCGCGTCACGTGGCTGCGCGACCCCAATGACTGGTTTGACATGCAGATTCCGCATTCGTTCACCATCGAACGCGCGGACATCGCGACGCCCCAAGGCGACGGTTGGGAATTGCCCGCCACGGCGAAACCGAATGAGGGGGTGTTCGCCACCTTCGAGTTCACCGAGCAAGTCGTAGGCTGGCCGTACTTCACCATCGACGCGCCCGAAGGAACCATCGTCGAATTGATGATCCAGGAAGGACACGACGTGGACAACGGGCCGCTGTGGCTCGACACGCACATGCACTCCTGGACGCGTTTCATCTGTCGCGAAGGGGTAAACACCTTCCAGACCTTCGACTACGAATGCGCGCGTTGGGTGCAATTGCACGTTCGCAACGCGAGCCGTCCCGTGGTGATCCGCAACGTGGGCATCCAACGGCGCCTGTGTTCCTGGCCGGAAATGCCGCACATCGTGTGCGACGATCCGTCCCTGCAGCGGCTGTTCGACGCCACCGTCAACACGTTTTACAACAGCGCCATCGAAACCTTTGTGGACGGCATGGGCCGCGAACGGCAGCAGTACAGCGGCGATTGCGGCGTCCAGCCCTTGGTCGCGTACTACGCGTTCGGCGATACCCGCCTCGCCCGGCGTTATCTGCGCACCTTCAGCGAAGGCCAGTCGCCGGACGGATACTTCATGGATTGCTGGCCCGCCTTCGACCGGCTCGCGCGTGTGATCGCAAAAGCAGATCGACGGCGCCTACTGGGGGCCCCTGCTCGATCACGGCGTCGGGTTCAACTTCGACTGCTGGTGGCACTACCAGTGCACCGGCGACCTCGACGCGCTCACGGAACCCTATCCCCGCTTGCTGCGCTTCGCCGCGTACCTGGAAACCTTGCTCGACGCGAACGGACTGCTGCCCGTCGAAGGGCTCACGATTCCAACCGTCTGGATCGACCACAACGCCTACAAGAAGACCCGCCACAAACAGTGCGCGTTCAATCTCTACGCGTCCGCCATGTTCAAGAATGCGCTCGCGCCCATCTGCCGCGCCATGAACGATGCGGACAAGGCGGACCATTTCGAAGAACTCAGCGACAGCCTGCTTCAGGCCACGGTCGCGCGCTACTGGAACGCGGAACGCGGCCGCTTCGAAGCGAACCTCCCGTGGCAGGACGAAGAAGGCGAAGTGCGGCTGTGCGACCGGTCGCTGGCCACCTCGATCCTCTTCGACCAATGTCCGGACAACAACACCGCCGCGGCGCTTAAAGCCGTTGGTGGACTGCCCGCCCGAAATGGGCCTCTCCTATCCCGCCAACGCGTATTGGCGCTACTGGGCGCTCGCCAAACTCGGCCGCACGGACGTCATCGTGAAGGACTGGCGCGAGCGCTGGGCCACCATGCCCTCCGTCGCGCTGAACAACAGCCTGGGGGAAAACTGGACGCGCCAAGCCGGACAGCTCCAACCTCTGGAGCCATTGCCCCATCTCGCCGATCTTCATCCTGTTCATGGACATCGCCGGGATACGCCCGCGTCGCCCGGTTTCGACACCTGCGTCGATACGCCCGCAGCTCACGGGATTCGGCAAACTGGAACTCACCGCCTACACGCCCCACGGGCCGATTCCCTTCACCGCCGTCCCCGAGAACGGCGGCCACCGGGTCACCGTCACCCTGCCCGAGGGCTGCGAAGGCGAATTGCTATTGTCCCCATCGGCGAAGCCGGATTTGAAAGCGCTCACGCCGGATCATCCCCTGGGATTGAAGCGATACCGGCTCGTGTCCGGTACCACGAGTGCGTTCTTCGTGCCGGAAGACGCGCCCGCACGATAAGCCGGCACAGGCTTATTGACTCACACATAAGATTGTGTGATAATATGTGTGGAGACGCACATCATGGCAACCAACCTGGATCTCGATGACAAACTCATCCGTGAAGCTGTACGGCTTGGCGGTCACCGAACGAAGCGTGCCGCGGTAACGCAGGCGCTGGTCGAGTACGTGCAACATCTCGAGCAATTGCGCGTCACGGAATTGTTTGGAACGGTGGATATCGATCCCGCGTACGACTACAAAGCCCAGCGTCGCAAGCGATGAACGTTCTCGTGGACACCAGCGTATGGTCGTTGGCGTTGCGGCGTCGCGCCGGCACTCCGCCACGTGAAGTCCGCGTGTTGGAGAAGCTCATCCAGGAACGGCGGGTCATCATGATTGGCCCGGTCCGGCAGGAGTTGCTGTCCGGCGTCCGCGAGGAGAAGCAGTTTCGCCAACTCGCACAACGGCTCGACGCCTTCCCGGACCTGGAGTTGAAGACGGACGACTACGTTGAAGCGGCGCGCTTCTTCAACCTGTGCCGCGCGAAGGGGGTGCAGGGGTCGAACACCGATTTCCTCATCTGCGCGGTGGCGGTCCGCCACGATCTTGCCGTCCACACGACGGACAACGATTTCAAGCGGTACGCGAAGCACGTGCCGTTCAGCTTGTATTGATTCCGGAGCCCCCCGGCCCCTCAATCCTCCGGGCGTTCGCCGGCGGGGGCCATCTTGACGAGGCGGGGGTGGAACCGCGCGAGCACGTCGACGAGATCGCTTTGCGCGGACATGACCTCGTTGATGTTCTTGTAGACCATGGGCACTTCGTCGAGCCCGGCGGACATCAGCGTCACGCGCGACTTCTTCAACCACGCTTTCGCCTCCTCCCAGGACAACGTCTTCTTCGCCTGTTTGCGGCTCATGACGCGGCCCGCGCCGTGGGCGGCGGACTTGAGCGACTCCTCGTTGCCGCGGCCGCGCACGACGAACCCCGGCGTCGCCATGGAGCCCGGAATGATGCCGATGACCCCGTCGCCCGCGGGCGTCGCGCCTTTGCGATGGACGACCACTTCTTCGCCGTCGTGCTCTTCTTTCCACGCGAAGTTGTGATGGTTCTCGATGTCGAGCAACACCGCCACGCCGAGATGCCGCGCGATGTGCGCGATGAATGCACGCGTGGTTCGCGGCCGCGTACTTGCCCATCAACTCCATCGCGGCCCAATACTCCTGCCCTTCGTGCGTGTCGAGATCGAGCCAGCCGAGGTGCTGCATGGGACGCGGCAATTCCTTGTGCCGTCGCATGGCCAGCTTGCTGTAGTGATCGCAGACCGACGCGCCCGTGCCGCGGCTGCCGCTGTGGCTGAGCAACGCGAGATAGCGCCCCGGCTCCAGCGCCAGCCCCGGCTCGACAATCTCCAACTCGCCGAACTCGACGAAATGGTTGCCGCTCCCGCTCGTTCCAAGCTGGCTCCAGGCCTTGTCTTTGTTGTGGCGCGTAATGGGCGGAGACGTTCCAGTCCTCGTCCAACACGTCGTGGCCGGCGCTTGTTCGTGAACTTCGCGCCGATGCCGAACCGCGTCTCTTCCTGGATCGCCTTCTTGAGCCGATCCGGATCGGCGTCCAGCGTCTTCAAGGGCAGATCGAGCACGGTCATCTTCATGCGGCAGGCGATGTCGACGCCGACCGCGTACGGAATCACCGCATTCTCCGTGGCGAGCACGCCGCCGATGGGCAGCCCATAGCCCACGTGCGCGTCGGGCATGAGCGCGCCCCGCACCGACACCGGCAAGCGCACACGCATTCTTCATTTGATCGATGGAATTGCGGTCGAGGTTCGCGCCCCACTGCTTCCACGGCGCCGGCCCCCCCACCCGTTCGGTGGGCGGCGCCGGCGGACGCGACGCGAGGCTTCGCGCCAGCGCGCCGAAGGTTTCGTCGTCGCGATAGTTCTCGGGCGCGCTGACGACCGACGCCATCGCCTCGCGAATCGCGCTCTTCTTCATCCCCGCATCGGCCGCGTCGCGCATGGCTAGTTGCGCCAGCTTCATCGCCTCCCCGCGCGGGATGCCGAGCTGGATCAAATAACGTGTCTTCATGGGAATCATCTCTCGCGGTTTCCGTTCGATGCGTATCCGAAAACGGACACCGACTCTTAGCCGGACATGCATACTGTAAAACAAACGACGCCGCGAAACCTCATTCGGCCCGCGGCGTCGTGGTGATGACTCGTGGAGATACTACGGCAGCTTCAGATTCGCGTCCGTGACCGCGCCCTCGGAAGCCGAGTTGACGAGCATCGCATACTTCGCAAGCACTCCCTTGGTGTAGCGCGGTTTCGGCGCCTTCCAC
Organism: Candidatus Hydrogenedentota bacterium; assembly: GCA_963745075.1. Taxonomy (GTDB): domain Bacteria; phylum Hydrogenedentota; class Hydrogenedentia; order Hydrogenedentales; family SLHB01; genus JAHDWY01. The sequence goes on from CAVUWV010000036.1 coordinate 175,716, forward strand.
TTCGCGAGGCGCTTCTTGATCTCCGCTGCCGGGATACCGAGATTGATTTGCCGTTTCTGCGCGTCGATGGTGATAGAGTCGCCGTCTTTCACGATGGCCAGCGGGCCGCCGACCTGCGCTTCGGGGGTGATGTGGCCGACCACGAACCCGTGGCTGCCGCCGGAGAAGCGGCCGTCGGTGATGAGCGCCACGTCTTTGCCGAGGCCTTTGCCCATGACCGCCGACGTGGGCGCGAGCATCTCGCGCATGCCGGGGCCGCCCTTGGGGCCTTCGTAGCGGATGACGATCACGTCGCCCTTCTTGACCGTGCCGTCGAGGATGCGTTTCAGGGCGTCTTCTTCGGAGTCGAACACGCGGGCCTTGCCCGTGAACTTCAACGCCTTCCTTGCCGGTGATCTTCGCCACGGCGCCCGTCGGCGCGAGGTTGCCGTAGAGGATGACGCAGGTGCCCGTCTTTCTTGATGGGATCGTCGACATGGGCCGGACGACGTCCTGGCCTTTCGGGTATGGCTTCGACGTTCTTCAGATTCTCTGTGAGCGTCTTGCCGGTGACGGTCATGCAGTCGCCATGGAGCAGGCCCGCGTCCAGCAGCATCTTCATGAGCGGCGTCGATGCCGCCGATGGCGACGAGGTCGGCCATGACGTAGCGCGCCGCTCGGCTTGAGGTCGGCGAGGACGGGGGCCTTCTTGCCGATGCGCGTGAAGTCGTCGATGGTGAGCTTCACGCCCGCCGTGTGGGCCATGGCGAGCAGGTGGAGCACCGCGTTGGTCGAGCCGCCGAGCGCCATGACCACGGTGATGGCGTTCTCGAAGGCCTTCTTGCGTCATGATGTCGCGGGGCCGGATGCCCTTCTTGATGAGGTTCAGCACCGCCGCGCCCGGCTTCGCGGCAATCGCGCGCCTTGTCCTTCGAGATGGCGGCCTGGGCCGAGCTGTTGGGCAGGCTCATGCCGAGCGCTTCGATGGCGGAGGCCATGGTGTTGGCGGTGTACATGCCGCCGCAGGAGCCCGCGCCGGGGATGGCGCAGGCTTCGATTTGCTTCAGTTCCTTGTCGCCGATATCGCCGCGCGCGTGGGCGCCCACCGCCTCGAAGACGGACACGATGTCGACGTCTTTGCCCTTGTGCTTGCCCGGGCAGGATGGTGCCGCCGTAGACGAAGACCGACGGCCGGTTCAGCCGCGCCATGGCCATGATGCAGCCCGGCATGTTCTTGTCGCAGCCGCCGATGGCGACGAAGCCGTCCATGCCTTCGCAGCCCGACGACCGTCTCGATGGAATCGGCGATGACCTCGCGCGAGACGAGCGAGTACTTCATGCCTTCGGTGCCCATGGAGATGCCGTCGGAGATCGGTGATGGTGCTGAACTCGATGGCCTTGCCGCCTGCCGTGTTGACGCCTTCCGCGGCCTCGTCGGCAAGCACGTCGATGTGCATGTTGCACGGCGTCACCATGCTCCAGGTCGACGCGATGCCGATCTGCGGCTTCTTGAAATCCTTGTTCTCGAACCCCACCGCGTGAAGCATGGCCCGGGACGGCGCCCGTTCGACCGTCTCCGTGACGTGGGACGAATACACCCGATGCAACGATTTTCCATTCTTAGCCGCGGCCTTGCGGCTCTTTGCTGTCTTGGTTTTCATAGCCATGCTCCGCTTGATAAACGTGAAAACACCCAAAAAGAATAGTCAGACCCGCATTATAGGACTCTCCCATGGAAAGGTAAAGTATGCGCATGACGCGATGACCCCGACATTCGCAGATTCCTCGTGCTCGTACTCGACACAACCAGCGACCCGCTGGAGCGAAAAGGGAGGTGCTCCGTCGGACAATCCCATTTTCCCCATCCTTGTATCCTCCAAATACGAAAAGCCAGCGGCGGCTACGAGAAAACGTAAAGCGCCCTACGTCTGTCCCGTGCGCGCGGGAGAGAAATCCAGCCTACCCGGCCATAGCCTGCATGAGCATATGCGTAAAAATCCCCGAACCCAACAGGTTTTGCCTGCCGTCCGCGACGATCAACGCGCCAGTGACATACGATGCCAGGGGCGACGCCAGAAAAACGGCCAATTGCCCGATGTCGTCGACTGTGCCAAAGCGTTTTAGCGGCACGACATCGCGGAACTTCTCGCGCATCCCGTCCGGCAATAGCCGTTGAAAACCTTCCGTGCCTTCAATAGGTCCGGGAGCGATGCTGTTGCAGCGGATGCTGTATGGGCCCCATTCGAGCGCCAGGTTGCGCATGAAATTGTCGATACCGGCCTTGGCCGCGCCCACGTGACATTGCGCAAAGTACGGCAGAAAGGCCTGGCCCGCCGAAATGAAAATGACGCTGCCTTTCGTCTTCTTCAGTTGGTCCACGGCGAACCGGCAGGAATTGAACGACCCCAGGAGATCGATGTCTATCACCGCTTTGAACCCGTTCGCGCTCATCCCTTCCACCGGACACGGAAAGTTCCCCGCCGCGCCGCAGACCAGCACGTCCATGGGGCCGAGTTCGGCTTCCGATTGCTGAAACGCCGCCTGCAACGCTTCCGGATTCCGCACGTCGGCCGCGACCGCGCACACCTTGGCGCCCAGACCGCGCAACTCCTCCGCCGCGCCGTCGAGCCGTTCCTGCGTCCGCCCGCAGATCCCGAGGTTCGCCCCCACGGCCGCGAAGTTCTTCGCGATGCCGAGATTGATGCCGCTGCCGCCGCCCGTGAGGAAAACGGTCTTGCCCGTGAAAAGGTCTTTGGAAAAGACATCCGTGATTGTCATGTTCGCTCCTTGGTAAGGGGTCGTCACCATATACGTGAATTGCCAGACACTATAAACCGTGATGGGCCGCTGTGGGAAGGCACGCGTCGCCAGGGTGGCACCGGCGGCAAGTGAACGCCTATGATGGCAGAAGGTAACTGGATTTCGTTCAGCCAATGCAAGTACGGGGGACCGAAAATGCACATCAAGATTGAAGCGATGCGTACGAGTGGATTTCGCGCATCGATAGTTTTCGGAACGTGCCTCCTGGCGACAGCATGGAGTCTTGGCTTTGTAACCAGTGCGTTCGCGGATGAAGCAATCCCCTGGCCCCAGACGATCGGTACCCAGCATTGGCCGGGGGCGTACTGGTGGTGCCCGGGCAGCGCATGGAATGAAGATGACATTGCATACAACCTGAAAACCATGCACGACGGGGGTATTCGCAACGCGCACATCGTCCCCATTTACGGCGCCAAGGGATACGAAGACCGCTACATCGACTTTCTTTCACCGGAATGGATGCACATGCTCGATTTCATCGTGCAGACCGGCAAGTCGCTGGACATGAACGTCGACATGACTACCGGCACGGGCTGGTGTTTCGGCGGACCCGGTATAGAAGGCGCCTTTGCCGATACGGTTATCGAATGGGACGCGGACGCGGGTACCTTCGCACTGAAACCCGGACGCAAGGTAAAGCGCGCCGCCCCCGGCGGCGAAGGCATGATGCTAAACCCGTACTCGCCCGCCGCGATGGAGTTTTACCTGGCGCGCTTCTCGAACGCATTCGATGAAGCCAAACCTGCGTTACCGCGCGCGCAGTACCATGACTCCTTCGAATACCAAGGCAACTGGTCCGAAGATCTGCCGGACGTGTTCCAGTCGCGCCGGGGGTATGACCTCATGAAGCGCCTCCCCGAGTTCTTTAATTCAGGGGCAGACCTCGAAATCCTATCCCGTCTCAAGTACGATTACCGCTTGACCCTCGGCGAACTGCATCTCGAAACCATCCGCGCGTGGGTGGACTGGTGCCATGCGCGGGGCATGCTCACGCGCGACCAGGCGCATGGCAGCCCGGCGAATTTGCTCGACGTATACGCCGCGGCGGACATCCCCGAAACGGAAATGTTCGGCGCGCCCGACTTTCCCATTCCCGGGTTTCGTCTCAACCCCGACATGTCTCGCGAAGGCGACGTGGACACGCGCGTCTGCATGTTGGCCGCATCGGCTGCGCACGTCGTCCACGAGCCCGGCAAACAACTGGTCTCCTCGGAAACGTGCACGTGGCTGCGCGAGCACTGGCACACCAACCTGGCCGACGTGAAACTGCAACTCGACCGCTTCTTCCTCGCCGGCATCAACCACGTCTTCTACCACGGCACCTGTTACTCGCCACAGGATGCGCCATGGCCCGGTTGGTTTTTCTACGCCTCGACCAAGTTCGACTGGCGCAATTCCATCTGGCACGACCTGCCGTACCTGAACGCCTACGTCGCGCGCTGCCAGTCGGTGCTGCAAGCGGGCACGCCCGCCAACGATATCCTGCTCTACTGGCCCATTCACGATCTCTGGAGTTCGCCGGACGGCATGGAGATCCGCTTCGCCGTGCACGGCCCCAAGTGGATGTCCGAGTCCCGCGCCGGCGCCGTGGCGAAGCAGTTCATGGACAAGGGGTATACCTTCGATTTCGTCTCCGATGCCATGCTGAAGGATGTCGTGTATCGCAATGGCCGGCTCCATGCGACCGGTTCGGATTACCGTGCCGTCGTCATCCCCAAGTGCGAATACATGCCCCCCGAAACCTTGAAGGCCCTCGCCGATCTCGCGGAACAAGGCGCACCGATCCTTTTTGAAGATGCGCTGCCGGAGGATGTCCCGGGCTTCGCCGATCTTGATACGCGCAGGGCTACGTTTGCTGCAGAACGGAAACGCGCCGCACAGGCCGCGCAAGTCGTAAGCAATCTCCCCGAGGCTTTGGACGCGGCCGGCGTGACGCGGGAGCCTATGACCGACGGCGGGTTGAAGTTCATTCGGCGTCGCGTCGATGGCGGCTATTACTATTTCATCGCCAACCACACGGCAAATGCGTGGGACGATTGGCTGCCGCTTGGCGTCACCTTCGCGTCCGCAACGCTGTATGATCCCATGACCGGCGCGTCGGGAGCGCTGCAAACGGGCGAAGTCGACGGCCAGCAAGCCGTGTATCTACAGCTTGATCCGGGCGTCGCGACAATCCTACGCACGAGCGGCGCCGAGGCGGACGGTTCTCGCTGGACCTACCTGATACCCGCGAGTGATGGGATCGACATCGCCGGTCCCTGGTCACTCGCGTTCATCGAAGGCGGACCCACGCTACCCGGCCCGGCGACGCTGGAATCGTTGACGTCTTGGACCGAAAAGCCCGGCGGCAACGCCGTCGCCTTCGCCGGGACCGGCCGGTATACGGTTCAATTTGATCTGCCCCGGGACACCAACGCGGACGATTGGATCCTCGACTTGGGTGATGTACGCGAGAGTGCGCGACTAAACGTGAACGGAGAAGACGCGGGAACCCTTGTCGCGCTTCCCTTCCGCATGCGCATCGGTCAATATTTGCACCCCGGTGAAAACACGCTCGCAATTGACGTCACCAATCTCTCCGCCAACCGCATCCGTGACTTGGCGCAACATTCGGACGATTGGAAAGTCATGCGCGACATCAACATCGTCACGGTCGACTACACGGAGTTCAAACCCCAGGACTGGCCCGTCGTCGAGTCCGGTTTGCTGGGACCGGTACGGCTGATTCCGATGCAGGCGAAGTAACGATTTCGAAGTGCGACGCGGGACGTTCGCGAGTCAGTCTTCCGCGACGGGTGACAACGACCGCCTGAGAATGGGATCGTGCACCGCATGCTTGCGCGGCGTCCACGCGTACAAGCCGATGGCCACGACCCAGACCAGTACTTCCAATCCAAAGGTCCAGTGCAACATAAAATTGAGGAGCGTATAGGGATACACGTTCGGTACGGCGAAGAACACCACATACCGGTGACTGAACGGTTCCAGCCACCGAATGCCGGCAACGATCGTATCGAGAAAACAATGGAGCAGAACGTTCACGCCCACAAGAGCAACCAGCGGGATGTAGTGCCGACACCGTAGCGCGTAACACCACGCGATGATTCCCGAGAATGCGACCAGCCAGAAGAAGGGAATATGCGTCCAGTAACTGTGATGCAGATGCTGCCGCGCGTCGATCGTCAAGAAATAGATCAAGTCCAGGTCGGGTAGAAGTGCGGCACAAACTCCGATTCCAATTATCGTTCGAGGCGAAAATGTCCGATCGGGGATCAGCCCCAGAGAGACTGCGAGTTTCGAAACGGCATATCCCGCCGGCGCGTGCGCAGTAATCATGTGTCGTCCTGCTCCGGATTTCAGATGGGCCGGTCGGCGTACTGCATGTAATCCTTGCTGAGAACGTAAAGTTGCGCGTTGACCATCGTACGAGTCCGAGAACTCGATAAACCGTGCAGTGGGAGAAGAGAAGACCAATCTATTGCGACGAGACAACTGCAGCAGCCCACGCTCCCGAATCGGGCGGGGCAACATCAACACGCTCTCCGCCGTTCAGCGTAAATGTATCCCCCCAAGCGCCATTGCGGATATCGATCCATTGCGACGTGAACGTTCCGGACGATTTCGTGAGATCGAGTTTCACCGAACCACCCTCCGGGAAGTACAGCGCGTAAGCCTTGCCCGGCTTCGCACGAAGGTACGCCTCGTCCGGATCGCGATCGGCGAGCAACTCATTATGGGGGTCAAGGTCCCACAACTTCATCCGGCTTTCCAGCAGGCGCGCGGCTCCGATGCAGGCCTTCGCGCTGTCATCGAGGGCCGATCCCGCGGGTGCGCGGTGGAAGCGGATTCCCGCCATGCCCGCCATGAGTCCGCGCCAGAATTTCTGACGCGAATACGTATCGAGTTCGTCATCTTGGTTTGTAATGATCTTTACCGCGTTGATAGGTCGCGGCGTATCGCCCATGGCGGCCATCGTGTCGAGCACCGTTTGCCATTGGCCTTCTCCTTTCGGCGCCCAGGCCTGGCGGCGGGGACCGAGGATCTTCGATCCTTCCACAAAGTTGTAGAGATCCGGACGGCTTACGACGGGTTCCAGCTTGCACTGGTCCAACATCTCCGTTACGTAGACCGGAACGCCGGCTTTCCGAGCCGTATCCTGTACCAACCGTGCCCAATGCGCGCTCCATTCCGCCGGCGCCGAGCCCTCGTTGTTGATGCAATACAGCACGTTGTTGCGCGGGAGACTGTACGAAAGCACGTTCGCGACAAACGCGTCCTGATACTGAAAAATACGGGCGTACCGCGGATCGTACTGCGGCAGACCGGGAACCGTGAAAAAGAACGGCTGCTTATCGCGATAGGCCGGCGCCGGGTATTCATCCGCGAGTCCCGATTCGTCCCCCGTGTAGTTCACGTTGTTGACCGGCCGCCATGCGCTGGCCGCCCACTGCTCCTGCGAATAGTCGAACCGGTCCCACAACTCGATCTGCAGGATGATGTCGCGCGCTTCGCACCAATCGAGACAGCGCTGGAAGCGTTGCCAATAGTCTTCGTTCCATTGATCGAGATCGAACTTCCCGTTCGGCAAGAGCCGATGCGGTTTCAGCGTTGCCCCTTCCCGTTGGCTCATGACACAGCGGACATAGTTGCCGCCCGCTGCGACAACCTCGTCGAGATGCGTTTCCAGATCGTCCAACAGGAAGATGTGGTCCGTCTTGCTGCCGCCCAGCAACAGCACCGGCGCACCGCGATATTGCCAGTAATGCGGATTCGCCGCGTAGGGCTGAATCCGGTCGCCCTTGTTCCTTTGGGCCGACGAAAGAACAGCAGGGAGAACAAGGACAGCAAGGACGGTAAGCATTCGATTACAACGACTGCCGGTGAAGTTCACGACCATCTCCTCAGGAAGTCTTGCATCACTGTTCTTCTCATCGATTACGGACCCGGCCAACGAGTTCCGGCGAGTGTGATGGCTCCATCATCGAAACGCAAGATCACCGCGCCCAATTTGTCCGTGCGATAGACGGGGATTTTTCGTTCTCGATACCATTGCAAGACCTGTTGCGACACCGCGCCCCGGCCGAATGCACCGCCCGTGGACACCACCGCATACTGCGGCGCAACCGCGTCGATAAACCGGGGGGAACTGGACGTACGCGAGCCATGATGCGGCACTTTCAGGATATCCGATCGACAGTCGCTTTCGGCAACCAACGCTTCCGCCTCCGATTCGATGTCACCGGTGAGCAGGACCCGTATTCCATTGCAGTCGAGGCGCAGCACGATGCTGCAATCGTTGTCGTCGTGCGCAGCCTCCCAGTCGGCGGGAGGATGCAGCACATGCAGTTCCGCCCCGCCCAAATCGAAGATATCGCCCGCCGATATGCGCCGAATAGTGATACCGGCTTTCGCGCAACGCTCGACCAGTTCCCGCTCCGTGGTGCTGTCCCCCGCCACCGGGCCCAGCAACACCTCGCGAACCGACATTTCGTCCACGAGGTACAATGCACCCCCCATGTGATCGCGATCCGCGTGCGTGAGAAAGAGGTAATCGATCCGGTTGATGCCGCGCCACCAAAGGTAGGGTGCGACCGCCCGTTCACCGTAATCGACGTATTCGTTCCGGTCGCCCGCGTCGACAACCGCGACTGTACCGCCGGGCGAGCGGATGACAGTTGCGTCGCCATGCCGGACGTCGAGAAACGCAACGCCGGGGACCGGGTACCACTCCCGCCAGAAAACGACCGCGCAAATCAATAGGACCGCGATCGCGCCCAGGTGCAAGCAGCGTCCTCGCCGGGTCACCGTACGGATACCGACTACCAGCAATACCGCCATGACGTAGGCAAAAGCCGCGCCAGCCGTCGGTGACGTTATGGCCGGCATGAAATGCTGAACGGCCGTGCCCCACCGTGCGAGGAACAGTATGACGGCCATGGCGGGCAATATCGCGTGAGCGAATACCGCGGCAATCGGAAGCGAAATGAGTGCTGCCAGCGTGGCGAGGAAACACAGCCATAATACAACGGTCAATAACGGCACCACGATAAGATTGAGCAACGGGCCGCAGATCGGGAGCACGTGGAAATAGTAGGCCGCCAGCGGTACCGGCAGAATCTGCACCGCCAACGAAACCGCGATAGACTGCCGCACCCCAAAAGGCAACGTACCGAGCAGCCCTTCGATGGGCGGTGCGAAGATCAGGATGGAGGCCACGCTGGCATAGGAAAGCTGAAAACCGATGTGATACAGCGTATCGGGATCGTATCCGAGAAAGAGGACCGCGGAGATACTCAGCGCCGTCGGCACGTCCGGTTCGCGGTCGAACAGTTCCGCGACCAGATAGATGCAGACCATCAACGCCGCCCGCAGACTCGTCATGGACGCGCCCGCCGTGAACGCAAAGAGCACCACCGTCGCCATCGCTACCAGCGCACGGTACCGCCCGTTCCGCATGAACAGTCGCAACACGAACATGGTACTCGCGAAGATGATGCCGACGTGGACCCCCGAAACCGCAAGGATATGCGCAATGCCCGACAGCCGGAAGATAGCGTAGCTGTCCCGCGGCAGATGATTCCGGTCGCCCAACCACACCGCGTAGATGAACGGCAGTAACCGGCCCGGCGTAATTTCGTGGAACCACGCCGCTTCGGCCACCCGGAAACGCGACGCCTGGTAACGCAAGGACCACCACGGGGCGTCCGCCACCTTCGCGACGTCAGCCGCCTTCCGTACCGTTAGCTCCGCGTGGATCCCTTCCGCGTGAAGGTGGTCTTCCGCATCGTAGATCCCCGGGTTGACCGCACCCAGTTTGTTCGATGCGGCGCCTTCGGCGCGGATGCGCTGCCCCACAAAGACCGGGCGCTCCGGTTCGCGCCAACGAACCTGTACCCGGCCGGCCGCGTCGTACCTTCGTCCATCTATGACAACATCGTCAACGTCGAGCACAAGACTCATCGACGCCTCGCCGTCGACGTACAAGTCGGTGCGCTGCACCCGGCCGGTCATGACGTACCGCGCCTCTTTGTTCAGTTCGACGAGGCGAGAGACGCCGTCGCCCGGCGGTCCGGCGTGCCGCGCGTTCCACAGGAGTGCTCCCAGCGCGAAGAAGCACAGCGCCACGGTAAGGGGCCGCAAGGCGGGTCTACGGAGTGCAAAAAAGGCGAGGATCAGGCCAGTGAAAAAACCGGCCAGTGGCAGCCCATACCCGGCGATCCACTCCTGGCCGGCCGCGAAGGTGCCGGCGGCCCAGGCGACCGCAACCCATGCGAGAGGCCTGTTCATAGGCCAAGTGTACCTGGTACGGCGTGCGCGTGCAAGAGGCCGTGCTAGCCCCCTCCCGCAGGATTCCCCCTCCACAAAGAGAAAAGCGCCCGCCATCCTCTGACGCGCGGGCGCCGTTCAAACTCAGAATCTCTTTTTCGTCCTTGCGACCGGTTACGCCGGCATCTGGAACGTCAGAAGCAGATTGATCAGCCAGAGCAACAGCGAGTAGCCGAAGTCACCGATGCTACTAAGCAAAAAATCCGAGAAATAACCAAGTGCACTGTCAAAAATCGGCATGTCCGTTTCCTCCTTCTCAAAAAATGTACGATGAGCCATCCAACGTCGTGCTATGCTACCCAATCCCGATTGCGTTTGTCAAGGATTGCCCCAAAACCTCGCGTCAAATTTCGCGTTGCGACACCCCAACCCCTATCCCTGCCACCTCTTCGGCGAGATCGGCCGACAACTCCCTGAAATTTGAATTCTATTACGATACAACCGAAGTAGCAATAGATTACATGCGATTGGGCGTCACGCTCGGCGTCTGTAGCGCCGTCAGCGTGGGGCGCGCCTTCGTCGGCTTATCCAGAAGGGCCGCCCCCGATTCATTCGCAATCAACAGGACCTGCCGGCTCCCCACCGACTCGTACCCCACCACGGGAAACCTGCCCAATTTCGGCGCAAAAGTCAGAAGCCACCGCCAATCCTGGGTTTGCACGAACATGAACGCCGGTTCGGGACCACCAAAGTCGACCGCAAACTTCCCGATCGCTTCCGCCACCGCCGCGCGGAATGGTTTGGCAAGGTCGGATTTGCTTTCCGCAAAGGCAAACGCAGCATCTGCGGCGCCTTTCAACGCCTGCAATTCGTCATCCGTCACGGCACTGATATCCGCAATCGGCACGTCCGCCGTTGCCCGCCGCAACACGCTGCCCATCGCCCGCTGTTCCACGGCGACTTCCGTCGGATCGCGGCCTTCCGGTACGGGCAACGGCCACTCTTCCACGAGGAACGGAATATGATGGTGTTTGGAATAGAAGATGTATGATTCCCGCGAAAATGCGACGGAATACAGCCGGAAATCGTCCCCCGCTTCCGCCAGTCGGCGGATGGGTGCGCAAAAACTTTCCGCGCCCTTGAACGTGTTGATGAACGGAAACACGATCACTGCCACCACCGTCGCCAGACCCGCAAAATGGCCCGCCACCGCATACGGAACCATGCGCCCTTCGTTCCGACGCGCCGCGATGAAGGCGTGAATCGAGAAGATCAACGCACACACCGTCAGCGGCAGTACCGTCAGAATCAGCGTCAACCCGTTGTCGGTCACCGCCATGGGAAGGTCCCAGGTCGCAAGATAAGCGTTAAACCCTTCGAGATGCCCGCTGCACGCCAGGTACCCGAGGGGTATCGTCGGCAACCCCAGCATCAGCAGAAACGCCGCCCATACGTAACCGGTTCGGCGTCGCCAGGTTGCACGATCGCTATCCATGAGGTCGACCACCGTCGAGCCGATCAGAATCGCGAAAGCCGGGTAGAGTGGCAGGAGATAAATCGCCCGTTTGCCCGAACTGATCGAGAAAAACACGATGGCCGGCAACGTCCAACTCACCAGGAACCGCACCGCCGGGCCTTCCCGCCGCCGCTTCCAAATCGCATAGATCGTCCAGGGCAGAAACAGGGTCCAGGGCATCAGATTGATCGGCAGGTTCTCGATGTAATACCAAGGTGGCTGCTTCTTACTGACCCCCAGCACGAAACGGCCGATGGTCTGCCGGTACAGATTCTGAACGATCATGCCCACGGACGTGTCTTGTGCAATCTCGGGCCGGTCTTCCTGACCGCTCGCCATGGAGTAGGCGGGGACCAGCCAGAGGCCGATCAGAACGGCTACCACCAGCACACCCACCACCCAGTGAAGCGAACGGCGATCCGCGCGCTTGCCCCAATAGAAAGTAAACGTCAGCAACAGCGGGAACACCACGCCGGGCGGACCTTTCGTGAACACCGCCGCAGCCATCGCGCCATACAGCACGATGAGCCATTTTGTCTCCCGCGACTCGAAGTGACGCCAGAACGCGTAGAGACTCAGCGTGGTCCACGCCGTCAGCAGCATATCGGTTTGGGCGGTCCGCGCCTCCCACCAGAAGAGAGCCGTTGTCATCAAGATGACAGTCGAGGCAAACGCGACCCGCTTGCCATACATCCGTTCCGCCAGCAGGAAGGTCAGCCACAATGCGGCCAAAGCGCCCAGGATCGACGGCATCCGCGCCGTGAATTCGGAAACCTCGCCGAACGGAAGCGAAATGACGGCCATACTCCAGAACAGAAGCGGCGGCTTCTCGTAGTAGGGCTGCCCGTTCACGTGCATGACGAGCCAGTCGCCGGTCTCGCCAATCTCGCGGGCCACCTCCCCAAACCGCGGTTCGTCCGGTGCCCAAAGGTTGTAGCCCCACACGTTGATTCCAAACAGCACGGCTCCGCAAGCCAGCACGAAAATGAGCGGCAGATGTTTGATCATGACTTTTGGGGGACCCCGGCCTGGTTGTTCTGGGAGTTTTCGGGATGCATGTAGATAAACCAGAGGTTCCGGCTGTACACCAGAATGTTGGCCATCATGCCAAGAGCAAAAATCCATTCCCCGCGCTGCCAGAAGCAGGTCAGTTGCAGCAGACTGGCGACCACGCTGATATGCCAGAATATGTGGGGGATCACGCTCTTGCGCTTCATCTCTGTCACGATCCACTGAATGATAAACCGGCATGCAAACAGGGCTTGCCCCACGACCCCGATCGCGAGCCAGAACCAGATTTGGCTGGCCTCGTCCTGGGTGATCGTCTGGGTGTGCCGGTATTCCGTGAGCCAGATGTGCGCCACCACGGCCAATGCCACCGTCGATATGAGTACGACTGCCGTGTGAATCGCCCAGTTGGCCGCTGGCGACAGCTTGCCTCTTTCGCGCCAGATATGCACGAGGTTCCGTGAATAGATGACGATGTTCAGACTCTGCCCCAAGGCGCCTACGGGGGACTGATCATGGATGGCGTAGGTCAACAGCATCAGCGAACCGGCGCTGCTCATATACCAGAACGCCACCGGCACAACGCTGCGCTTCTGGCGTTCCGAGGCCCACCATTGGACGTAGAACCGGCCGTAGAATATCACGCCACCCGTCGTGCCGAGCAGCAACCAGCACAAATTGACGGGGTCTGACAGATACTCGCTCACGTCACTCCTCTCCTTCCACGCGGAAGGTTACATAGCGCCGCCGCAGCCAGCCCACGCCGATGAGATCGTAGATGCCCCGCCACAGCCGGTTATGAATGCCATATTTCGACACCCCGTGAATCCGCGGGTGGTGTGTAACCGGACATTCGGTCAACGAGAACCCACCGTTGCGCACCATAACCGCGAAGTAGCGGTGCACCCCATTGAACGGCACGATGTGGTCCACACAGCACCGGCGGAACCCCTTGCTGCCACACCCCGCGTCGCGGATACCGTCGTCGAGAATCATGCGGCGCACCCCGTTCCCAATCTTGCTCGATATCTTGCGAATCCAGGTGTCTTGCCGGTTGGCCCGGTAACCGCACACACAATCGTAGTCCTTCAACAATTCCAACATCTTCGGAAAATCACTGGGATCGTTCTGTAAGTCCCCGTCCAGCGTCAGGATATAGTCGCCCCGGGCCCGCCGCATGCCCGCCACCAGCGCGGCCGACTGCCCCCGATTCTCAGCGAGATGCAGCGGTATCACGTGCGGATCTTCCGCCTGAAGCGTCTCCAGCCGTTCCCGCGTCGCGTCGGTGCTGCAATCGTTGACGAACAGACACTCGTAGTCATACTCCCGCAACTCGCCGAACACCGCCGCGATCCTCTTCGCCAACGGCCGCACGTTGTCCTCCTCGTTGTAAAACGGGACGACTACCGACACCAATGTCTTCATTTCGAGGCCTTCCTTCTCCGCCTGAAAACGCGAAGTATACTACAGCGATGACGCCCGAATCAGCCGCAGCGGAGTCTCGAGGCTGGAGGAATTCGCCACGAACCAAATCTGCGTCAGTCCGTCCGTGCAGGTCCGTGTCCGTCCGTGTGGGTCCACGCAGAATCTCCCCCCGCCTCTTGGATTGCGCCATCCAATCCCGCATAATCGGTCCCTGCTGCAAGTTGCACCCGTATCACGGAGATCGCTATGGCCCGCCTTTCCGAATCGACGCTCGGTGATTTTCTGGAACGTTTTCGACAGATCGCACCGGACGCGAAACCGCTCTGGGGTGAAATGACCGCACCTCAGATGATCGGCCACCTGAACGGCGCGGCACGCTACTCCATGGGATACGGCCCCGATATTCCGTTCAAAGGCAATTGGAAAACCAGGCACATCTTCGCCCCCTTAATCCTCAACGGGTTCAAACAAATTCCCCATAACGTCAAAGGCGCACGGTCCTCGGATCCCCCGGTTGCCGACCTCCCCACCCTTGAAACCTCACTACAAGAAATGCTCGAGAAATACCGCGCCGGCGCCTTCAATCCGCCACACCATCCCTTCTTCGGAACGATCGGGCCCAACGGCTGGATGAAGTTCCACGGTCTCCACCTCGACCATCACCTGCGGCAATTCGGCGTATGATCGGCATCGGAGCCTCATGAAACAACTCTTCCTCACACTCTTCGTCCTTATGCTGCTGCCGGCCATGTACCTCCTTTTCTGGCCCGTGGAGATCCAGCCCGTTGCGTGGAATCCTCCCAAGGCGCCGCCGCTTGAAGGGATCTATGCGGTTAACTATCGCCTCGACAGCGCCGAACGCCTGCTCGCCGGACAGTTGACCGGTCCTGAAGACGTGACCCGGGACGCCACCGGCCACTTGTATACCGGCGTCGACGACGGCCAAATCCTTCGCTTCAACTCGGAAGGGACGGACGTAGCGGTCTTCGCCGACACCCACGGCCGGCCGCTCGGCATGGCCTGGGACGCGAATGGAAACCTGATCGTCGCCGACGCGCTTCAAGGCCTGCTCTCCGTCGATCCCGAAGGGAAGGTAACCACGCTGGTGACCGAAGCGGACGGAATCCCCCTCGGCTTCACCGACGACGTGGACGTGGCGAATGACGGCACCATCTATTTCACCGACGCGAGTTGGCGGTTTCACGTGCCCAACTACATGGCCGATCTCATGGACGGCCGCGGCAACGGCCGTTTCCTGGCCTACGACCCGACGACGAAACGAACGCGCGAACTCATCGGCGACCTCGCCTTCGCCAACGGCGTGACGCTGAGTCCCGACCAGACGTTCGTTCTCGTGAACGAAACGTGGCGCTACCGCGTGTTGCGTTATTGGCTCGAAGGCGACAAGAAAGGCACGTGGGACGTCTTTATCGACAACCTGCCCGGCTTCCCCGACAACATCTCGTCAAACGGCAAAGACACCTTCTGGCTCGCCCTGTTCACCACGCGCAATCCCATGGGCGACATGCTCGCGCCGTACCCATTCCTGCGAAAAGTGGTCTGGCGCTTGCCAAAATCCCTCATCCCCCAGGCCAAACCCTACAGCTTCGCCCTCGGCCTCGACCTCGAAGGCAACGTCATCCACAACCTACAAGGCCCCCGCGCCGTCGTCGCGCCCGTCACCAGCGTCAACCAGTTCGACGACACCCTCTACCTCGGCAGCGTTGAAGACGACGCCATCGGCCGCATAACCGTTCCGCAACAGCAACCGTGACGGACTCGCCACCCGGACGGGACCAGCGAAAAAGTGCAGACCGGAAGCAAAACGCGGCACTGTGGGACTGGCGCCCCTTGTGCATTTGCCCAACGGAGCGTATCATCGAAGAGGGACAGCGGCACCCCACTCAACGTTCGAGCTACGTTTCTGCGGCATCCAAAGTAGACGCAGCTTCCAGCCGCGTTGGATCTTCGAACGCACTGCCGCTACCGAGAAACAGGACCTCCCGAGGCCGGAGGATGCAATATGCACATCGAATACGATGTCCTCGGCGACGACACCATCGCCGCGATCCGGGGTGACTGGGACGCGTTCGCATCCGCCAACGGTGCCGCGGCCCTTACCACCGATGCCGTTATCGGACGCAGTCTCTGGGAATTCGTCGAGGGGCAAAACGTCCGCGCCTTGTACCGCATGCTGGTCGAACACGTCCGCGCGACCGGCAAACCGAAAGATTTCCAGTTCCATTGCGACGACAGCATATACGTCCGGCTCTTTCGTCTTATGATTTCATCCGCCGATGAAGGGAACGTGACGTTCTCGTCCACGCTGTTGGAACAACGCAAACGTCCCAATATGCCTTTGTTCGATTACTCCCTGTCCCGGACCGACGATATCCTCACCGTGTGCAGCGTGTGCAAAAAGGTCAATTGCGACGACATCTGGCTCCCGGTCGAAGAAGCCCTCGCCCGTCTCGACCTCTTCGAAGAACCCCGGCTCCCCGAACTATCCCACGGCCTCTGCCCCGACTGTTTCGCAAAACTGCAAAGCACCATGAACTGAACCGAACGACCGGTGCAGCGAGTCCGCGCCCGGACCAAAAAGAGGCCCCCACGCCGTGAGGGCCTCATGCGATTCTTCACTACGCCGTCCGAACGCTCACTTCACATGCGCGTGTTCTTCCTCGTGAACGCATTCGGTGCCCAGTTCACGAGCGGCGGCTTTGCGGACGTAGTCCTCCACGATGTCCGTGGACAACCATCCGAACTTGCCGTCCATCAGCGAATTGGTCACGGCGCTGAACTGATGGTTGTGGTTGTGTTTCACCGCGCGGAAGTTTTCTGCGATGCGGTCGCGGGCGTTGGCGCAATACAGATCGGCCAACTCCTGCGGGCTCGAATCGCCGGGGTTCTGACCAATCAAATATTCGGCGTAGGCGAGCGACGCGCCCATGGCGAACAGGTCGACACCCACCTCGACGAAGTTCGCGAGGATCAACTGTTCGTACTCGAGCTTCTCGCGGTACTTGCCCATGGTGTGGAAGAGGGAGCGCGCGAGTTTCCGGCAGGCGCTATCCACAAATTGAAGATGATCCTGGCAGGCCGGCGAGAGGTGTTTCACGTTGTAGTTGGTCCCGGACGGTAGCCACAGTTTCGGATACCAGCTCGCATAGAACTTCACCGCCTTCCAGATGAGCGACATCTTGCTCTCGTCCTTGGCCAGTTTTGGATTCATGAGCGGCATGATCAATTTGAAGTGAGTATCCATGGCTTCACGCGCCATGATGAGGTGCATGATTTCGCTCGACCCTTCGAAGATGCGACCCACGCGCGAGTCGCGTAGGAACCGCTCGACCGGTACCGGCTGTTCGCCCCGTTCGCGCAACGAATGCTCCGTCTCGTAGCCGCGACCCCCACGCACCTGCAGGTAATCGTCCAGCACGCGCCAGGTGGTTTCCGTGCAGAAGTACTTCGCGATGGCGGCTTCCAGACGGATGTCTGCGTTTTCCTTGTCGGCGAAGGCGCAGGCCAGCCACACCACGCTCTCCATGGCGAAGGTGTTCGCTCCCATGGTGGCAACCTTCTTCGCGATCGCCTGGTGTTTGCCGATGGGCACGCCCCACTGGACGCGATCGTTTATCCAGTTCTTCACTTCCTGGACGCACAGCTTGCACGCCCCCGCTGACGCAGCGGGAATTCCGAGCCGCCCGGTGTTCAGCGTGGCCAAGGCAATCTTCAAGCCCTGCCCCGGCTGTCCGATGAGGTTTTCCGCTGGCACCTTCACGTTCTCGAATTTCAGCAGGCCGTTGGACAGACCTTTCAACCCCATGAACGAACACCGGTGCTCGACCAAATAACCGGGCATCGTCTTCTCTACGATAAACGCCGAGATTTGCGTGCGTTCCTTGCCCTTGATCATCTTCGGCGGCGTTTGGGCCATGACGACAAGAATGTCCGCGTCCGGTCCATTCGTGCACCACAGTTTCTCCCCGTTCAACAGGTAGTAGGATCCGTCTTCGGACGGCGTGGCCGTCGTACTCATCTTCCCGGGATCGGAACCAACGTCCGGCTCCGTCAACGCGAACGCCGAGATCTCCCCCGCGGCCAAGCGCGGGAGGAACTTCTTCTTTTGTTCATCGGTGCCGTACATTTTTAACGGTTGCGGCACGCCGATACTCTGGTGCGCGGAAATCCACGTCGTCGTGCTCTGGCAATAACTCCCCATCAACGAGAGCACGCGGCTGTAGTTGGTCTGGGACAAACCAATGCCACCGTACTCCTTCGAGATCTTCATGCCAAACGCGCCCGCTTCGGCAAAAGCGCGCAAGGCCTCTTTCGGGTACTCGCCGCTTTCGTCAATTTCGATGGGATCGACGTACTTCTCCAGCACCGCGCGGATCTTGGCGATATACTCGTCACCGGCCTTCTTGTCCTCGGGGTCCTGCGCGGGATACGGGTGCATCAAGTCCCACCGGAACTTGCCCCGGAACAATTCCGCGGTAAAGCTCGGGAATTTCCACTCGGTTTGCCGAGCCTCCTCGGCCAAATCCATTGCTTTTTCTTTCGCTTTATTGTCGACTTCTGCCATGGCTGTTCACCCCGAGGTTATTTTGCGACTGACGGAAACCTACCTACAGGTAGTTAGATTACCCAGTATAGGTCAAAAGTCCTACCTTGTCTACTCTTTATGAATGGCCGGATTGCCACCACCCCCGTTTCAACTCCCCGCTATTATACCCGATGCCGTGCGACATGCGGAAACCCCATAACGAACGGACGGTCTGGACAATATGGACACCGTGCACGAGGGATCAACGGCCATCGAGTCCATCTACCCCATCGCGGTCTCCATACCGTCCATCCATTGATTGACAAAAACCCAAGCATACACTAGACTTACACCTTCACGCCGGACAGTCACCACTCACGTAAGGGATCCCGCCATGAGTTCGAGTGAGAATCACGAAAAACAGGCTGCCATGGACCTCGCCGAAGATTCGCGCCAAAAGGAATGGGTCGATCCCAGTTTCGTGGCCGAACTGTTTCGCGGCGAATTCCGATGGGATCTGATGCATCCGTTCCCGGTTCAGGACCCCGAGGACAAGCGCATCGGCGACGAATACATCGAAAAACTGCGTAAAGTCCTCGAACAGCATATCGATCCCGAGGCCGTCGACCGGAACGGCGAAGTTCCGCAGGCCGCCTTCGATGCCTTGAAACAAATCGGCTGTTTCGGCCTGAAGATCGCCAAAGAGTACGGTGGTCTCGGCTTTTCCCAGACCAACTACAACCGGGTTCTAGGGTACATGTCGACCTATTGCACGTCGACCTCGGTCTACGTGTCCTCGCACCTGAGCATCGGGGTCCCCCAACCGTTGAAACTCTTCGGCACCGAGGAGCAACGCAAAAAGTTCATGCCGCGCCTCGCCAGGGGCGCCATTTCCGCCTTTGCCCTGACGGAACCCGCCGTCGGCTCCGATCCCGCGAAAATGAGCACCACAGCTACGCCTTCCGAAGACGGGTCCTACTACCGCCTCAATGGGGAAAAACTCTGGTGCACCAACGGGCCTGTTGCGGAAATCCTTGTCGTCATGGCGGTTACGCCTTCGAAAATCGTCCATGGCAAGGAGAAGAAGCAAATCACGGCCTTCATCGTCGAGACCGATACGCCCGGATTCGAGGTGGCCCACGTCTGCCAATTCATGGGGTGCCGCGGCATCCGGAACGGGTTGCTCCGCTTCAACGACGTCAAGGTGCCGGCTGAAAATATGATCGGCGAACCGGGCCAGGGCCTGAAGATCGCGCTAACTACCCTGAACACCGGCCGGTTAACGGTGCCGGGAACCTGCGCCGCCGGCGCGCGCATGGCCCTCCACGCGTGCCGGGACTGGGTCAACGAACGCGTCCAATGGGGCGCCCCTATCGGCCGCCATCAGGCCGTCGGGAAAATGCTCGCCAACATGGTGGCCGACACCTTCGCTATGGATAGCATCGATGCGCTGTGTTGCGCCTACGCCGACCGCGGCGGTGTCGACATCCGCCTCGAAGCGGCCATGGCCAAATACTACGCGACCGAGACCACGTGGCGCATTTGCGATGACTTCATCCAGGTGCGCGGCGGCCGCGGCTACGAAACCGCGGAGTCCCTGCGCAAGCGTGGCGAGAAACCTATCCCTGCCGAGATGGCCATGCGAAACGCTCGCGTGTCCCGCATCATCGAAGGCACCAGCGAAGTCATGCAGCTCTTCATCGCCCGGGAAGCCATGGACACCCACGTCAGCCGCGTGATGCCCATCCTCATGCCGAAGCCCGGCGATAAGTCCAGTAGATTCAAACACATCCTGAATGCTGCGAAGTTTTACCTGCGTTGGTATCCCAAAACCTGGCTGCCCGCGGGCGGATTTTCCAGCAAGACCCTATCCGCCGCGAATCAGGCCCATCTTCGCTACATCGGCAAGAGCGCCAAACGCTTGGCGCGCAGCATGTTCCACACCATAGTGAAGTTCGGGCCCAAACTCGAGCGGGAACAATTGATTCTCGCAGATTTTGTGAATGTCGGCACCGACCTCTTTGCCATGGCCGCCAGCCTCGCCCGGGCCGAACGGCTACTGGCCGACCATTCCGGCGACCAGGATCTCCAGAACGTGGTGGACCTGTTCTGCTGCAATGCCCGAAAACGGATCGAAGCGGCCTTCAATTCCGTCAAGCGGAATCACAATCGCCTGATCGACAAAGTCTCCCGGTCCTATGTGGATGGCAAATACACCTGGATGGTGCAGGACGTCTACGACGCCTTCCCGCCGATCCTGGATCCCGCCGAACTGGCCGCCATGGCGGCCGCAAACGAGGCACAGCCCGACACGGCCGAACCCGCCACGCGATCCTGATCGGTAGGCCCCTACGTTTCGTCACTCCGCATTATCGAAACGGGGAATGGAGATTAGCGGTAAGCTCGGCGGTGCGGCGTTCACGGCGACACTGGCGGAATCCGATTCGTCTCCCGGTGCAGCCTCCGTGGTGGTACTGGCAGCGGTTGCTGACGAAGCGACGTTTCCGGACGCCGCAAGGTCCACATTTACCACAACCTGGAAAACGGCGCCTTCATTCTTGATGACGGCCCCCTTGGAGAACTGGACTGCACCGGTCGCTCCTACCGACGGCGCCGAAATGCTGAATCCCGTGCCCGTCGTGACGCTCGCCGAAACGAAGGTCGTGTTCGCCGGAACGGCCTGAGTCACGGTCACGTTCTGCGCACTGCTGAGTCCGTTGTTGACGAAGGCATACTGATAGGTAAGGTTGTTCCCGGCATCCACCGGGTCCGGCGTGCCGACCATGCCGCTGATGGCCAGATCGGCCTCGGCGGACACGGTGGTTTGCTCGGTGGGGTTCTCATCCCCGGGGTTGGTGTCGGCCTGATCGGCGACCACGCTGGCCGCGCCATTCAAAATGGTCCCGTCGGGCGTAGTGGACGCCACCCGAACCGTGATGCTGAATGACGCCGTCTCGCCCGAAGTTACCGTGCCCTTGCTGAACTGGGCGCCAAAACCGCCACCCGGGTCCGGCACCACAGTGACCGACCAACCGGTGCCGGTCAACACCTGGAAGTTGACCAGGGTTGTATTCGCTGGATCGTATTGGGTCACCGCAACGTTCGTCGCGTCAGCGCCCCCGTTGTGAGCCAACGACATCGTGTACACCAGCAAATCGCCGGCAACCACCGGGTCCGTGCCATCGGAAAGCGTCAAACTCAAGTCTTGCGCAAACGCGGGTGCACTCAGCAACATCGCGACAAAAAGTACGGGTAATGGTACAAGTGTCCGGACGCGGCAAAACTTGGCTGTGCCAGCCTGTGGAAGCATGGTGCTACTCCTTCCTTCGAGATCAGTGGCGCCCACGGGAACGCGCCCGCCCAGTTGCGGACGCCCCGTACTTGAATCGTCGGTATACTTGGAAACCCAGCCCCATTTAGTATACCTCAAAACGAAACGATTGTTAACGAATAAACGGGGTAGAAACCAGCGCACCTGCGGGGAATTCTGAATTTGCTCCGGCGCCACCAGGCGACACGTGCGAGAGGAAGGAATTCTGTAAAAATTGAGCTAAAAAAAGGAAAAGACCGGAGCGAAGCGCGCTCACCTTTCGCTACACTCCTGCTTCAACCCAAAAACCGGCGGTTGAATGAAACTAATGCCGTTTTTACCCAATCAAGACCACAGTCGCCCCCGGCTGCGGCCGGTCGAAGACTCGGAGTACACCACATGCCGGTCGCCACGTTCTATCAAAACCCTTGGGGGTCCATCTTAACGACGATGCCATCTCTTCAAATGCCGTTCTTAGGTCCTAGCGCTACCGAATCTCGGCCGCTACTCCTTCCCACGATGTGAACGGCGTAATCTGAAGCTCGCCACCCAGTGACCCACCCAGGCCACGGCCAGGAGCAGGATGAGATTGACAAAACCGCTGGGTTGCGAAAGCCCGCCCACCGCCGCCTTGGATACGGCCGGCACATTTGCATCGGCCGGTCCGAGGACAATGGCGCCTCCGTGGTTGACGAGGATGCCCAGGTACTGTTGCCCGTTCACGTCGAGCACATAGCGTTCGGGCGCGGCCAACCAACCGTCGACGGCGTCGCCCGGCAGCCACTGTCCCGAGGCACCGTCTTCGTCGAAGTAATACACGTCCGTCGCGTCAGCGGATACACCCTCCGGCACCGGAATCCACACCCGTTGGGCCATCCTGTACGGCGTCGCCGGGCCCACATCGTACGCCGCGCCGACTGCGCCCGGCAGAACCGGCAAGTCCTGCGCATCACGCAGGGCCAGGAATACCTGGTCGTTGGATTCCACCGTCAGGTCCAGGCCGGACGAGTCGAAATCGCTATACGCCGGTTGCGGCGCCAGGTCGGACAGTTTCATGGCCGAGCCGCTCCCGACGCGGAAGACGGCGGTGAGGGTTCCCGCATCGCGGCCGTTCACCGTGACGCCGCCCGCGGTCATGGTGATCTTCTCGCCGTCCTGCCAGGGGACTAACGGGGTGTACTGCACCCAGACGTCATTTCCGTCCCCGCCGGCGGCCGGCACAATCGTGACCCCGGCTGCGTCCAGCGCCGTTTCGGAATAGATATTCGCCCAGACGCGCTCCGGATCGATGGATTCGCCCGCGTTCAACCGCACGGCAATAGCGTCCGTGGGACCAGCGACGTGGTATCCATCGTCATCCCTCTTAGCGGGAAGCACGCTCGCGTAGGACGCCTTCGATATGTTGATGTAGCCGGTGTCCGCGCCGCTGGGGTCGCTCTCGCCACAGATCCCCCGGGCTTTGACTTGGTAGTAGTAAAGCATTGGTACGGTTGTCGACGAACAACCGCTGCTCGACGTGGTGGTGCCTACGTCGAAGTCGTCGTAAACCAGATCGGCAATCCAGTCGGTTACGGGTACCGCATTTGAGAAGTTCGACTTGGTCGAACGGAAAACCCGATACGCGTCGGCCCCGGGAACGGCGGACCACGTAACCTGGACCTTGTCGTTGTAGGTTCCGTCCGATGCGGCGGTGTAGTCACTGGCCGGGTTGTTCCCGACGGTGAGTTGATTCGTCGAGACTTCCGGAACGGCGTTCACGGTCAGCGTCGCTTCCTGCGTCATCAGGTCGGCGCCGCAGGCGTTGCTCAACACCGCGCGATAGACGTACCCATCCATGTCTTCGGTCACGTCGAGCAGCTTTAGCTTCTTGGCTGTCTCACCCGGCAGGTCGACAAAACCCGATCCATCGTTCACCTGCCAATGAATGGACGGCTCCGGTGTGCCGGTAGCGTCGAGTGTGAACACCGTCTTCATGCCGACACACCCGTCCGTATTCTGCGGTTCCTGGGTAATCGTGGTGCCGGTATTGACCGTGAGGGTCGTCTCCGTGGTGTAGTCTTCGCTGCACATGTTGCTCACATACGCACGGTAGACGTTGCCGCTCTGATCCGCGGACGCGGTGAAGGAGAGGGTCGCGCCCGTTTCGCTCGGAAGGTTCACGAATCCGCTGCCTTCGTCC
Source organism: Candidatus Hydrogenedentota bacterium (assembly GCA_963745075.1). GTDB lineage: Bacteria > Hydrogenedentota > Hydrogenedentia > Hydrogenedentales > SLHB01 > JAHDWY01. Next base: position 199,765 of record CAVUWV010000036.1, read on the forward strand.
ACCTGCCACTGGATATCCGGCGTTGGATCGCCCGTCGCCGTTACGGCGAACGTGGCTGTTTCACCCACACAGACGATGTCCGTGTCGACGTAGTCCACGATGGTCACCGCACCGCAGACGGTCGTGGTTTCGTCGTCCGTGTTGTTCCCCGGCACGCTGTCGCTGGAGCTGCTGGTGGCCGTGGCCGTGGCATCGATCGTATCCCCGCTGGTTGCACCGGGATCGACGTGAACCACTACCTCAAAGGTCGCCATATCGCTCGCCGGCATGGTCGACTTGGAAAAGACCACGTTCCCCGTACTGCCCACGGACGGCATTGCGGGGGTCCACCCGGTTCCGGTGATCACCGACGCCGATACGAAGATCGTATTTGCCGGCACCGCCTCCGTCACCGACACGGATTGGGCATCGCTCGGGCCGTTGTTCGTGACATCGATGGTGTAGGCGAGGTTGACGCCAGGGTCTACCGGATCCGGGCTGTCGCCCAACGTCATCGCGAGGTCGGCATCCACCGCCACCGTCGTCGACGCAGTCCCGGTTTCATCGCCCGCGTTGGCTTCGGCAGTCGCGGATTGAGCTGTAGCGGAGGCATTGATGGTCGTCCCGCTCGCCGTGTCCGAAGCGACGAGCACGACGATTTCAAACTCGGCGCTTTCTCCCGCCGCGACGGCGCTCTTGGCGAACTCGATGTTACCGGTTCCCCCGACCGACGGCAGGGTCGGCGTCCAGCCGGCGCCGCTGGTGGCCGAGGCGCCGATAAACCTAGTGTTCGACGGTACCGCCTGAGTCACGGTGACTGTCCGCGGCGTCGCTCGGACCCGCATTCGTGAAGGATACGGTGTAGGTCAGATTCTCGCCGGCAATCACCGGATCCGGAGAATCGCCCAGCGTGGTTTGCAGGTCCGCCTTGACTTCTACCGAAGTCGACGCACTGTCGGATTCGTCACCCGGACTCGCTTCTGTCGTGGAACTGGTCGCCGACGCGGATGCGTTGATGGTCGTGCCATTGGCCGTACCGGCCCCGACTTTCACGACGATTTCGAACTCGGCGGAGTCGCTGGGGCCGCTGGCGGTCTTGGAAAAAATGACGTTGCCTGCACCGCCGACCGCGGGCGAACTCAACGACCAGCCCGTCCCGGTGCTCGCACTGGCGGATACAAAGGTGGTATTCACCGGAACGGCCTGCAGAACCGTCACTGAGTTGGCGTTACTCGGGCCGGCGTTATCGTAGGAGACCGTGTAGGTCAGGTTGGCGCCCGCGACCACGGGGTCCGGCGAGTCGGACAGATGGATCTGCGCGTTCGCCCGTGCCGTGGTCGTGGTCAACGTCGAAGCGCTGTTGTTCGTTAAATCCGGGTCGTCGATTTGGTTGGTCGCAGACACGTTGGCGCCGACCGCCGTTCCGCTGGCCGTGGCGGGATCGACCTTGACAACCACTTCCAGTTCGGCGGTATCCCCCGATGGCGACGAATACTTCTCGAAGGTCACGTCTCCGGTCCCGCCTACGGACGGCGCCGATGATCCCCAACCCGTCCCGGAATTAATGCTTGCCGACACAAAAGACGTGTTTGCCGGCGTGGGTAAGGTGACTTCGACAGACGCGGCGGAATTCGGACCGTTGTTCGTGTACGGAATCGTGTAGGTGATCGTGTCGCCCGCATCCGCCGGATCGGGGGCGTCACTGATGTCAACGTCCAGGTCCGCTTTTCGGTGGAAGAACGTCGTTGCCGTCGCGGTGTTGTTGGAAGCCACCGGGTCGGTGGTTGTACTGGCCGCCGTTGCGCTGGCACTCACATCCCCGCCGTCAGTAATGGCGCTGGAGGATTTCACAACGATTTGGAAGACGGCGCCCTCGCTCTTGCCCACCGTGGATCGGGAGAACACCACGTTGCCGGTCCCGCCGACGCTCGGCGCCGAAGTGATAGTCCATCCCGATCCGGCATTCAGGTTGGCGGACACGTACGTCGTACTCGTCGGTGTGGGAAGGGTCATGGTCACGTCCTGCGCGCTGCTGGGACCGCTATTCGACAGGGTGATCAGGTAAGTGATGTTGCTTCCCGGCGTCGCGGGATCCGGGGAATCCGTCATGACGACCCCAAGGTCCGCCTGGGTCGAGACGGTCGTCTGTTCGGTCGCGGTATCGTCGGCGGGGTATTCGTCCGTTTCGTTCGCCGTCACCGTCGCCGACCCGTTGATGACCGAGCCGCTCGCGGTCGTCGCGTCAACCCGAACCGTGACCGTGAATGTGGCGGTTTCACCGGAGGCAACGGTATCTTTGGTGAATTGCGCCCCAAAGCCGCCACTGCCATCCGGCGTAATCGTGTTATTCCATCCCGCGGCAGGAGCTTGGACTGACGAAGTTGCGAAGAAAGTGCCGGCGGGCGCGAACTGCGTAACCGCAACCCCCGTGGCGCTATCGGTTCCGTTGTTCGAGAACGAAATGGTGTAGGTCAGTAGGTTGCCCGCAACGACAGGGTCTGGAGAATCGCTGACCGACAAACTAAGGTCGTGGGCATAGGCGATCTTGGTTTCAGCGATGGCGGTACCCGGCGCGAACGCTCCAAAGGCCATACACACGAGCAAGATGGCGATGGTAGCAATCCTAGAATAAGAGGTCGTGGCGGCCCCCAACCGAACACGATACGGATCCATGCGAAACTCTCCTTCCACTGCGTAGGTAGCTTGATCCGGCGAAACTCAATATATAGTGGAGATAGAATACAGTATCCCTCCAAATTGTGCAATAATTTATTGACAAATTCACCTAATACTCATTTAGCCATATAGTGATTCGGGTATTCGGCGGGGTTTCGGCGCGGACCATCCTGTATAAGTCACCGCTTACAAGAGACTTACACTGTAATCAAGAATCTCCTGCGCACAGATCTTCCAGGGAGCGTTGCCCATCACGCCGTGGCGCGATTCTCGGGCGGTGAGAAATGCAGACTATCCCGTCAGCGATGCGGCCAAGTGGTCCCGATTCATCTTGGCGATCGTCTTCACGCTGATCCCCTTCGGGCAGGCCGCCTCGCATTCGTAGTGGTTCGAACAGTTGCCGAAGCCTTCCTTGTCCATCTGGGCAACCATTCCCCGAACGCGCAGGTTCTTCTCCGGCTGACCCTGGGGCAGGACGTTGAGGTGGGTCACTTTCGCCGCGACAAACAGCATGGCGGACGCGTTCGGGCATGCCGCCACGCAAGCCCCGCAACCGATGCATTGCGCCGCATCCATGGCGAAGTCGGCTTTGACTTTGGCCACGGGTACGGCGTGCGCTTCCGGCGCTTGCCCGGTCCGCACGGAAACGAATCCACCCGCCCCAATGATCCGGTCGAAGGCCGACCGGTCCACCACGAGATCTTTGACGATGGGAAACGCCTCAGCACGCCACGGCTCGATGGTAATGGTGTCGCCGTTCCTGAATTTGCGCATGTGGAGCTGGCACAGCGTGGTCTCTTTTTGTGGCCCGTGAGCCTGGCCGTTCACGACCGCGCCGCACATGCCGCAGATGCCTTCGCGGCAATCGTGATCGAAGGCGATGGGCTCCTTGCCCTGCAATTCGAGATTCGTGTTGACGATGTCCAGCATCTCGAGAAACGACGCGTCCGTGTCGATGTCGCGGGCTTCGTAAGTCTCGAATCGCCCTTCCGACGCAGCGTTCTTCTGTCGCCAGACTTTTAATGTCAGGTTGATCTTCTTCGACATTGCCATGCTCCAGTCATTTTATTTCACGGGCGATGCTGAGGAAAATGAGGACAGTAACCATTTATTTGTTGATAGGATAAGTCCCTTGGATGGAGGCCGTTGACCAATAAATGGTTGTGGTCCCCGTTTTCCACCATTCCTACTTATAACTCCGCGTCGCCAAGTGTACTTCTTCAAATTCCAGCGATTCCTTGTGCAGTTCCGGCGCTTCGCCGATGCCGGTAAACTCCCATGCGGACACGAAGGCAAAGTTTTCGTCGTCGCGCTTGGCCTCGCCCTCTTCTGTCTGATGTTCTTCGCGGAAATGGCCGCCGCACGACTCCTCCCGGTGCAAGGCGTCGCGCACCAGCAGTTCGGCAAATTCGAGGAAATCGGCCACGCGTCCGGCCTTTTCGAGGTTCTGGTTGAGATCTTCTTCCGTGCCGGTGACGACGACGTTCTCCCAGAACTCCTGCCGGATTGCGGGAATTTCTTCGAGGGCTTCACCGAGTCCCTTTGCGTTGCGGGCCATGCCGCACTTTTCCCAAAGCAGCAGACCAAGCTGCCGGTGGAAATCGTCGACGGTGCGTTTGCCTTTGATGCCCAGCAACGTGTCGATGCGCGCTTTGGCGTCTTCCTCTGCTTTCTTGAACTCTGCGTGGTCCGTATCGACCTTCTCGAACTTGTGGCTGCCGAAGTAGTGGCCGAGCGTGTACGGGATCACGAAGTAGCCGTCGGCCAACCCTTGCATCAAGGCGCTCGCGCCGAGCCGGTTCGCGCCGTGATCGGAGAAGTTGGCTTCGCCCAATACGTGCAGCCCCGGCAGGTTGCTCATCAAGTTGTAGTCCACCCACAAGCCGCCCATAGCGTAGTGCACGGCCGGGTAAATCATCATGGGCACCTGATACGGGTTGTCGTCCACAATACGTTCGTACATCTCGAACAAGTTTCCATAGCGCTGCTCGATAACGTCGTGGCCCAGCCGCTCGAGGGCGTCGCGGAAATCCAGGTACACAGCCTGCCCGGTCGAGCCCACGCCGTGACCCCCGTCGCAGACCTCCTTGGCGCTGCGGGATGAGATGTCGCGTGGCGCGAGATTTCCAAAGCTCGGGTACTTGCGTTCCAGGTAGTAGTCGCGGTCCTCTTCGGGGATTTCGTTGGCCGGACGCTTATCGTCGGGATTTTTCGGCACCCAGATGCGCCCGTCGTTGCGCAGGCTTTCGCTCATGAGCGTCAGCTTGGACTGGTAGTCGCCGTGAACGGGGATGCACGTGGGATGGATTTGCGTGTAACAGGGGTTCGCGAAGTACGCGCCCTTTTTGTGCGCGCGCCAAGCCGCCGTCACGTTGCAGGCCTTCGCGTTGGTGGAAAGATAAAACGTATTGCCGTAACCGCCCGTGCACAACAAAACCGCGTCGCCCGCGTGGGACTCGATCTTGCCCGTCAACAGATTACGGCATACGATGCCGCGCGCCTGGCCATCAATGACCACCAAGTCCAGCATTTCGCGCCGGTGCATCACCGTCACGCCGCCCCGGCTGACTTCTTTCATCAGGGCGCTGTAGGCCCCGAGCAGCAACTGCTGCCCCGTTTGGCCGCGCGCATAGAATGTGCGGCTCACTTGCGCCCCACCGAAGGACCGGTTGTCGAGTAACCCACCGTATTCGCGCGCGAAAGGCACGCCCTGCGCGACGCACTGGTCGATGATGTTCACGCTGACTTCGGCCAGGCGATACACGTTCGCCTCGCGCGACCGGAAGTCGCCCCCCTTCACCGTATCGTAGAACAGGCGATAGACGCTGTCGCCGTCGTTCTGATAATTCTTCGCGGCGTTAATGCCGCCCTGCGCCGCGATGCTGTGGGCGCGGCGCGGACTGTCCTGGATGCAGAACGACTTGACGTTGTATCCCAACTCCGACAACGTGGCTGCCGCCGAAGCGCCGGCCAGCCCGGTACCCACCACGATGACCGTGTACTTCCGTTTATTCGACGGATTCACCAACTTCATGTCGAACTTGTGGCGGGTCCACTTTTCCGCCATGGGGCCGCTGGGAATCTTCGAATCGAGGCCGTTACCACTCATTCCAGTACTCCGAATCCTTTCCGCACGGACCGCGTTACACGCCCGGCCCTATGGTGAAATGGCGAATGACAATATACACAGGTACGAGGCTGAACCCGATGGCTACGATGGCGCCAAGCGCGATGCTGATCTTACGAATCAGGGGCGTGTAGCGATCGTGGAAAAAGCCGATCGTTTGAAACAGGCTCTGAATGCCATGGCTCAAATGCAGACCGACACAACATACCGCGAGAATGTAGAACAGCGAGCGGGGAAGAAACGTGAAGGAGTTCCATACCAATCCGTAGAGGCCGAAACTGACGTCGCCTTCCGCAGTCGGTAGGACGGTGTCAGGACCGGTCTTCGCGGGAAACGTAAAGTCGGTGAGGTGCAGGAAAATGAAGAAGAAGACCAGAAGCCCCGTGTAGATCATGGTCTTCTTCGCGAAATTCGTTTCGCCCAGGTCGTTTTGAACCGCGTAGCGGTGCGTGCGGGCCGCGCGGTTTTCCAGCACCAGGGCTATCGTGAAATAGACGTGTACGACGAAGGCCGCGATCAGAATCAGGCGGGCCACCCACAAAAGTTCCGGGATGGCGTGCAACAGCTCGGAATAGCCGTTCAGCGACTCGGGACCCACAAGAATCAGCAGGTTTCCCGCCATATGCATTAAGATAAAGCCAACCCCGACAAGGCCGGTCACCGCCACGATCTGCTTCTTGAACACCGAACTACGCAGCATTCCGCCGATTTGTCCGCTCATGCGTTTCTAAACTCTCTGTTACTACCCCGGTTACCAAATACCGCGACACGCGAGGATCGAGTATACCACTCGGAGGGGTCAAGCAAAAATGAGTGCGGTCCGCGCGTGCACCCGTCAGTATGCGCCGCCCTGCGCTTCCAGGAACTCGGCGAATTCCTCGTAGCCCAGCCACTTCGCGAGCGCGAAGGGCGTCAGGTCCGTAATGCTCTCTTCCCGCGGATTGATGTTGGCGCCGCGGTTTATGAGGAGCTTGGCCAAATCCAGATATCCCGTAATCGCCGCCCAGTGCAACGCCGTCAGCCCGTATCCGTCCGTCGCGTTAATGTCGGCTCCACTTTCGAGGGAAAACTTCACGTCCGCGATTCGGGAATTCCGGGCGGCCTCGTGAAGGGGGGTGTCGAGTGCCGGATTGGGTGGCTCAATGACCTTCATGATCAAGGTCGCGGTCGCGGAATGGCCACATTTGAGCGCCCGTGATACGGGGGTCTCTCCGAAAGCGTCTTCCGTATTGGTCCAATCGTCCGTCATGGGTGTCGCTCCGCCGTGACGCGTATCTACCCCACGGCATTCGCCGGCATTCCGCGCTACAGCATACCTTCACACGGCCCCATGTCGATCTTCCTACCTATATTGTATCGCGTTCGACGCGATCCGGCAATGGGTCGGATTATTTTTCACCTTATTCGGTGGCTTCGTCAAGAATGACTGCCCGGCCGGGATGGCCCGGGATCCGGACGTTCTCGACCATTTCCTGCACTTCCCCGGGTGGCGGCGGGGTCAAGCGCGACACGATCAGCGTTACGATAAAGTTCAAAACCATCCCCACCGCGCCGATGCCTTGGGCGGAAATCCCGAAGAACCAGGGGCCGAAGAAGGGCTCGTCGATGCCCGGCAGGATCTTGTCGGCCCGGGTTCCGAGGATGTACGCGCCCGTAAAGATCAATCCCACGAGAATTCCGGCAATCGCCCCTTCGCGGTTCGTCCGCTTGTCGAAGATACCCAACAGGATGATCGGGAAAAAACTTGCCGCCGCCAGTCCAAACGCAAACGCCACCACCTCGCCGACGAAGCCCGGTGGGTTAATTCCGAAGTATCCCGCCACGAAAATAGCTCCGACGACCATGATGCGTCCGACGCGTACGCGATGAATCTCATCGGCATGGGGATTGATCATGCGGAAGTAAATGTCGTGCGCGATGGAACTCGAAATGACGAGCAGCAATCCCGCCGCCGTGGACAGCGCCGCAGCCAGTCCGCCGGCCGCCACCAACGCAATCACCCAGGGCGCAAGCCGCGCCACTTCCGGCGTGGACAACACGACGATGTCGCGGTCGATGGTCGCTTCGCTGACGGCCTTGTCCGACGTGAACTGGATGGCGCCATCGCCGTTCTTGTCGTCGAAGGTCAACAGACCCGTCTTCTGCCATTGCACGGTCCAGTGCAGGCTCTTTGCAGATCCGTCTTCCATTGTCTGGCTCAGATGGTAGATGGGAAATTCTTCCTCCTCGTTGGGCGGGTCAACACGGTCGATCGTCGCGCCCTCTAGGGATGTAAGCAGGTTGTACCGCGCGAACGCCGCCAAGGCCGGCGCCGTGGTGTACAGAATCGCGATGAACAAGAGCGCCCATCCCGCCGAATACCGGGCCGCACGCACGGATCGCACCGTGTAGAACCGCACGATCACGTGGGGTAACCCCGCCGTGCCCACCATGAGCGCCAGCGTAATGCAGACGACATCGAGCATGGACTTTTCGGTGAAGGGTTTCGTGTACTCGTTGAACCCGAGGTCCACCTGGATCTGATTGAGACGCTCGACGATGTCGCTCGTTGTAAACGCCACCTGCGGGATGGGGATCCCCGTCAGCATGTGGGCGATGGCGATGGACGGAATCAGATAGGCGACAATCAGCACAAAGTACTGGGCCACCTGCGTCCACGTGATGCCCTTCATCCCGCCGAGTACGGCGAAGAACCCGACGATGACCATCCCAATGACAACGCCGGTGGCGATGTCGACGCCGAGAAACCGGCTGAAGACGATTCCGACGCCGCGCATCTGTCCTGCCACATAGGTGAGCGAAACGAAGATGGCCGCGATGACCGCCACCACGCGGGCCGTCGAGGAGTAATACCGATCGCCCACGAAATCGGGGACCGTATACTTCCCAAACTTGCGCAAGTACGGTGCCAGCAGCAAGGCGAGCAACACGTAGCCGCCGGTCCATCCCATGAGATAGACCGAACCGTCGTAGCCCATGAACGAGATGAGTCCCGCCATGGAAATGAAGGACGCCGCCGACATCCAGTCCGCCGCGGTGGCCGCGCCGTTGGCGATGGCCGGTACACCCTGCCCCGCCACATAGAAGCCGGCCGACTCGCGCACCCGCGACCGCCAGCCGATGTAGAGGTACACGATAAAGGTGACACTTACGAAGACAAACGTCCAGGCTTCCGTCGTCATGTGTATCATGGCGGTTTACTCGTCGACGTGGTGCGAGATGTCGTACTTGTCCATCCGCCACGCGTAGTAAAAGATCATCGCCACGAACACGTAGATGGAGCCTTGTTGCGCCATCCAGAACCCGAACGGCACGCCGAAAAACGTGATCCGGTTCAGTTGCTCCACAAACAGAATGCCGCACCCAAACGAGACTACGGCCCAGATGACCAGCAGCTTCGCGATGAGCCGCTCGTTCGCCCGCCAGTACCGCGCGTATTGCTCGTGCTTGTCCTCGGACACAGTACTCCCTCCCTGCTTGTTTGGTGCCGAAAGGCACAACATGCCCCACAGGATTCCTGCTTGACCGCCTTGCACCGGAGACCATAGCGAACCCGAACGCCCCGCGCAACCTTGCCGGTGAAGAGTTACCTCACCACGAAACACACGACAGGCACGAAAGAAATAAGAAAGGAACTTCTTCTCTTCGCGTACTTCGTGCTTGTACGAGATAGGGACCTCGTGTGGCTACGTGTAGTTTGTGGGGGCTCCGGCGTTCACCTCATACGACGCGCGATTCGGTTCGCCAAAGGCAACCGCGCCGTGCACGGCGCACAAGCCGACCCCGACCGCCGCAGCGAGAAGCAAGCCCTTGGCGAGGGCAACGCTTACGAAGAACAGAACTACGCTCAAACCCACCCACCGCGCGTAGCGATTGGGTCGCCAAGAGCCTCCTGCGACGGAAAAGGCGACTAATGACACAACTAACCAGCCCAGGAAGTTCGTCGCGGGGATGCCGTAGTACCAGCCGGGGTGCTCCCAGGCCCAGTAATTCAGCGGGCCCGCAGCCAACGGATCGATGACGAGATCGATGGCGGTCATCCACAGTGCCGCCAGGGGCACGCGTGTCCGCGCGGGCAGGCTGATTTCGCGCAGCATGTCCTGGATGTAGACAAGCAGGATCATCCACGCCGCGATCATGACGACGGGCACGCCGAACAGGTGCGGCCGGAGCACATGCGTGTATGCGTACGCGCCGAACGGCAGGTTCGTGTGCACGCCGAGAATCTCTGAGGCGAATCCCACGCCCCCGCACAACAGAATGCGCGGAATATTGCGCGGCGCGCTCCCGGCTAGAACGAGCACCCCCGCCAACGCGAGAAACAGCGGCGCCGTCCAGGCAACATGCTCGGGGGGACCGCCGAAAATCCAATAGGCGCCGACGCCTCCAAGCCAGAAGAATCCGTACGCTAAGACGAGCGCTATCATCATCGCCTTACGCATGCTCGTGCTTCCGGATCAGTTCGCTGGTCATTGCCGCGGAAAGCAAGACCGTGGGCGTGCCGCCTCCGGGGTGCGTGCTTCCTCCCACGTAATACAGTCCCGCGTAACGTTTGTCTTTGTTCGGTGGTCGAAGAAACGCGCGACGCCAACCGTGCGAGTGCGTTCCATAAATCGCCCCGCCCGGCATCAGGAAGCGGTCCGCGATGGTGCGCGGCGTCCAAACCTGTTCCACCCGGATGTCCTGCGCAATATCCGGAAACCCGCCTTTTGCCAGGCGCGCAAACACGCGCTTCCGCGCTTCGGCAATCTGCGCGTCGTCCCAGGGGTCGTGGTCGTTCGCGGGCGCGTTTGCCATGACGAATAGGGCTTCTCCCTCGCCGGGAACCAACGAACGATCGCTCCGGCTCGGTGCGCTGACGTACACCGTTGGATCGTCAGGGAACCGCCGTTCCTCGAACAGTTGGCGAAATTCACGCGCGTAGTCCTTGGAAAAGTACACGGTGTGATGATGCAATTCTTGCAGCGACCGGCGCACACCGAGTAGAAACACGAGCCCCGACATGGATCGCTCCGGCGCCGCCAGGGTCGAATCCGAAGCGTCGCCCAACAATGATGGAGCCGACGAGGCGTCTCCATTCATGACGACCGCGTCCGCCTCGATCTGCTCCCCGCCGTCGGTTTCCACACCGGTCACGCGCCGGTCTTCTTGAGTGATACGTGTTACTCGAGTATTCACGCGCACGGCGACGCCCAACTCCTGGGCGATGGCAACCAAGCTCTCCACAATGCGATACAGACCGCCGTTGACGTACCAACCGCCGAACGCGAATTCAATATACGGAATCACCAGCAACGTCGCCGGGCTCGCATACGGCGAAGAACCCACGTAGGTCGGGTACCGATCGTAGAGCTGCCGCAAATGCGGGCTCTTAAAGAACGACACGACCGCCTTGTGGTAATTGCCCCACGCGTGGCGCACGGGGAAATGGCGCAAGGCCCGGATTCCCTCCCAATCCGGCAGGTCGCCGGGCGGACGACGCAGAAAGGTCGCGTTCGATAGCTCGAATAAGCGCGCGCCAAGCCGCAGGAACCGCAGGAAACCATCCACGTCGCGCGGCTCCAGCCCGCGAAGGGTCTCCAGCCATTCCGGCATGGAACTGGAATAGGTGAACTCCGTGCCGTCGTCGAAACGGTAGCGGGCCAGGGGCCGCATCGGTGTAAGGTCGAGATAGTCAGCAAGCCGTTTGCCCGCCGCCTCGAACAGGTGCTCGAAGACCCACGGCATCGTGATCAACGATGGTCCGGTATCAAACGTGAAACCGTCGGACTGAAACCGGTTCATCTTACCGCCGACGGTGGGACCCTGTTCGCAAACCGTGACCCGCCACCCGCGCGCCGCAAGGCGAATCGCAGCCGCCAATCCGCCGAGTCCGCCGCCAATAACCGCTGCATGCGTTGGTGTCTTGTCCATGATCCCGCGTGTTTGCCCCGAAACCCTCAGTGACTGGTCCGGTATTGCCGGCCCTTCCAATCGACACCCCGGCCCGTAGCACACCGCCACCAGGACGCGACGCCCAAGCCGATCAGCATCGCTTCGGCGAGAGGATGTCCCAACGCAGACCATAGGGGTTGCCCAAACCGCATGGCAAGCAATACGCGGGACGCAAAAATACATCCCGAAGCCCCCACGAGCGGCGTCCATCCGGGAATGCCGGCTAACGCCATGGGCAGCGCTGCAAATGGTGTTAGAAAGACAAGGCCGTGGAAAACCAGGAACAACCAGAACACCGCCCCATGATGAAACGCGGGATAGAAATTCTTTCGGAATCCCTTCCAAATCTCGCTCAACGATCCGTACATGCGCACGCGGACGACATCTTGCCCGTCCAGACAGATACCCCGCTCTCCGCGCTGACGCCACACACGGGCAATACGCGTATCCTCGAAGATTTCATTGCGAACGGATTCATGCCCCCCGACGCGAGCATAGGCATTTCTCTGCACGAAGATACAGGCACCATGGGCAAGACCGAGCGACGTATCCCAGCGCCGCAAGGACAAGGGCGCGGGGAACATGGTGAACACAATGAAGTTCAACATGGGCATAAGCAAACGTTCCCAGAACCCGCCCAGAACAAATCCCGGCCAGCAGGACAGGAGCGTGACGTCACGGGCCCGGACCTCGTGAATCATCCGCGCCACAGCTTGCGGCTCCAGCCGCGCGTCCGCGTCCAAAAACAACAACCATTGGGACCGCGCAGCGGCGGCTAGGCGCGCACAGGCAAAGTTTTTGCCGCACCAGCCGTTCGGCAACGCATGGGGTTCGAGCAGCCGGACCCGCTCATCATCGGCGCGGAGCATGCGAACGACTTCGGCGGTGCCATCCGTGGAATGGTCGTCGTACACCAGCACTTCCCGCACCGCACCGCCCTGGCGCAGATACGGATTCGATGCACGCTCCCAGTGTCCCGGCTTCGTTGCGCGCAGGGATCAGAACGGACACCGTGGCGATCTCGCCCCGTCGAAGGCATGCGCAACGCCGGGCCAAGACACGACGTTCCACATGACGAGCAAGAGCGCGCCGAACGCTCATGAAGCAAACACTGTAGCCAAGAATCAGCACCGCGGTTCCTTATCATTCAATTGGCGAATGCGTCAGTGCGTGACGACGAATGGCGTCGGCAGTTTGCGATCCCACCGGGCATATCCCGGAAGGTGTGCCCGGTCCAAATGCGACGGAGGCGACCTGAACCGTCGCTTCCACGAGGGGACTGTGACCGGCTCCGGCCAACGCATGCTCCCGAGCCTGCGGCCAGACCGATTGCCAGATCACAACCGATTTTTTCACCGCAGTAAACGAACGCTCTCCGCAAACCAGGTCAATCGGGATAGCAAGATCGGAGAACGTTTCCCAATGCGGCACGCGGCGAAACGCCCGCAACACATCCAGGATAAAGTCGTGGTCCACGTTTTCAAAAGATCTTGTAAGACTGGAATGGCCGGTGCGTTTCTTTCGCAGGACCGCGTTCGTGAAATGGCGACCCACCGGGTTGGCAAACGTGCTGAAGTACGCGCGTCGCCCGAATTCGCCCCACGTGAAGATTTTGAAATAGAGCGGCATGTACGCGAACGGATCGATCAGCACTAGCCGCGCCACCCGATCCGGCACTCGTTGAGCCGCCATCATGGCAAGGTTCCCGCCGCCGCAATAGCCAAGCAGCGTCACGGGCTCGCGCGACACCATGCATATGACGTTCTGCGAGCGCGTCGGCCATCGCATCCAAGGTCCACGCGACGGGTCTTGGCGAAAGACCGTACCCCGGAAGGTCGACACTGTACAGCGCGGCCTCCTCCGGCAGATAGGGAACCAGCGGACGGAAGGTGCGGTGATTGCCCGCCCACCCGTGCACCGCCAGATAGGCCGTTCCACCGGTGCCGTAGGGTTCAACGTGCACGGGCCGCGATCCTTTCCGCCGTCAGACGTCCACCGAGGACGACCATGGGCATCCCCGTCCCCGGCGTGGTGCTCGCGCCCACATAATACATCCCTTCCACGGTGTCGAGATAGTTCTTCGCACGGAAGGGGCCAACTTGGAATAGATTGTGTGCCGCACCAAATGCGGAACCGTCGTAGAGCCCGAAAGTGTCGCGCCAGTCTTCGGGCGTGTATACCCGCTCAAACACAATGCGTTGCGGATCGAGTTCGGCTCCGTGATGGGCGAGCCGTTCCAGCACGCGATTCTTAACCGAGGGGATCGCGCTGCGCCAATCGAAGCCCGGCATTTCACTGAGCAGCGGGGTCGGCACAAGAACGAACATGGCCGCATCGTCTGCCGGCGCGAGGTCCGGATCCGTCTCGGAAGGCACGCTCACGTAGAACGGAAGTCCACGGGGAATCTGGTGGTTGCGCATGAGATCATCAAAGGCGCCACGATAATCGTCGGGCAAGTAGATCGTGTGGTGAGGCATGCCCTCGACTTTGCCCCGAATGCCCCAGTAGAACGTCATCACGCCGCAGGTCATGCGCGTGCGGTCCGTTTTGCGTTGGAGGTCCTCTCCCAGTCCATTCGCGGCCAGCAGCATCGTGTCCGTCGTCGGCACATCCACGTTCGACACGACTGCGGAAGCCCGCACACGTTCGCCGTCGGCAAGGTCCAACCCGGTAATCCGGAGATTCTCCATCCGGATCCGGCTGACGCGCCGTCCCGTGTGAATCTCGACGCCCATATCCCGTGCGAGCCGCTCGATGCCTTCGACCAGACCGTAGATGCCGCCTTTGGGGAGCCACAAGCCATACGCCAGTTCGCCATAGGGCAGGATGGAAAAGAACCCCGGCAATTCGTGGGGGGAGCCGCCCAGATACATGCCGTAGGAACCCAGTGCCTCTTTGATGTAGCGACTTTTGAAAAAGCGTCCGAGTTCGCTGTATAGCGAACGCCACACGCTGAGCTTCGCCATCTGACGCGGCGAAAGAGCGCCGATCCACTTCAGCGGATTGTCCTCGTTCCGGGTCACGAGTTTGTCGAAGGCCAGATTGTATTTTGCCGCGGCATCGCGCAGATAACTCAAGACGCCTGGCGTGGAACCGGGATCAATACGGTCGCACTCGGCCAACAGTTTCTCGAGATTGCTGGACAACGTGAAATGCGTACCGTCCTGCCACTGAAAACTCACGGACGGTTCGACCGGAAGCAAGGTCACGTAGTCCTCGAGCCGCCGTCCCGCCGCTTCGAAGAGTTCGTGAAACACCCACGGGTAATTCAACAGCGAGGGTCCCGTATCGAACCGGAAGCCAGCTTCCTCGATGACGTTCGCCCGGCCGCCGACGCGATCGTTGGCCTCGTACATGACGACGTCGAATCCGGCGACGCGAAGATGGATCGCTGCGCTCAGCCCGCCAAGCCCGGCCCCGACAATGACGACGCGGCTCTTAGCCTCGGTCGAGGGTGCGTTTGTCGTGCCCATGCTCTCACCACCCCATGTAGGCGAGCGGGAGCCGCCAGTACTTGCTGCGCGGCAGTACCCTGAATTTCTCGCGCATCGGCACGCTCTCCCGGTGCGCAACTCCGTTCCGACTTGTGCGAATACGTTCGTTCAATTGACCGTACACGTCGATACAGGCCTGAATTGCCGTCCGGCTGTCCGGTGCGAAAGCGTCCAGGTCCCGTTGCGCTGCCAGGTAATAGGTCGAGGCGACCGTCGCCACGCGATGAATGACCCTTTTCAGCCCGTGATGTTGTGTGGGGTTCTGGGTGTCTATATGCTCAATCCCCTCTGCCGCCAACATGTCCAGCGGCAAGTACTGCCTTCCCCTCCGCTGGTCTTCGCCCGCGTCACGGATGAAATTGGTCAATTGCAGCGCAATACCCAGGCTGCGGGCCGCTTCGATCGCACGGCCGAAGTCGGCGGGGCGCGCCGGACCATAAATGTGCGCCAGAAAGTACCCGACCACGATGGCGCTCCCGTAGATGTACGAGTCAATGAGGTCTTCCATCGTCTCAAAAGACCGAGGTTCCACGTCCAACCGCATTGCGTCGAGGAAGGCGCGATAATGGTCTTCCGGAATGCCCGTTTCCCGCACCACCCGGGTGAAGGCCCCAAGGAAACAGGGAACCCCGTCGTTCACGGCTTCTTGCGTGGTGCGCGCGCGCAGTCCCCGCTCGTAGCTGTCCCGCCATGCGTCCAGTATTCGCAGCCGCTCCGCGGCCGGAAGAGGGAAGGTGTCAACGACCTCGTCCGGATACCGAACGGCGGCATACACCGCTTCGACTTGAACACGTTTCCGTGGGGGCAGGAATCGCGTCACCGCAAAGAAGCTGGTGCTGTAGGTCTGCAACACCGCACGCGCCTGCCGGGTGATGACGTCCCGCGCGGCGTCTTCCGTCGCGGTGTGCACCACCCGGCTGCGCATACGGTTCTCCAGTCGCACCCAATCCTCAAGCGACCAGATACTCGTGTCGGAGGTTTTCATCCCGTCTCTCCTTCGCCGGTTTGCTTGTTCTCATCTCGCCCTGCGGACCGATGCTCCGGCGTTCGCGTGATGGGGAGGACCTGTGCGGACTTCCGCCACGCAGGACGGACGGGCTTGCTTTGCGGGAGTCGGAGGTGATGCGAGGTGCAAGCAAACCACGCACTGAGGGAGACGCGGCCGAATTCTCCCACGGGCTTCGGCCCGCACAGGCCGGGTAGAGAGGAAGCAAACTCATCGCAGGCGCTGAGCCGGAGCCGAAACCAGCGGCATCGTGGACGCCCAACCAAACCGAATACTCTGTTGCCGCTTTGACTGACCATCTACCGTCTCGACTCTTTTGCCCAGGATTGTGTTGTCTAAGTGATGTCTAAATAACGTCACGATTGTGACACAAGATTCCCGAAAAGGCAAAATTATTCTCCCTCCAACACTCAGATGGTCCAATTATAGACTTAAATCATTTCATAGCAGTCATTTAATAATTTGAGCCAATACGAATTGGCCCCATCGCCACCGTATCCCGATACTCTTCCAACTTCCCTTTTTCCATCCGGATTGATTCCTGGTTTCGCCATATTTCTAGACATTCATTGAACAAATCAGTATAACTGTAAGTATGAGCAGCGAAAAACGGCATCCCATTCAAGTGGTCGCGGCCCAGACCGGACTGACCCAGCACGCAATCCGCGCGTGGGAGCGCAGGTACGGCGCCGTGCAGCCCGCGCGTACCCCGACCAATCGCCGCATGTATTCGGACGACGATATCGCTCGGCTCCGATTACTGTTGCGCGCGACCCAAGAAGGGCGCAGTGTCGGCCAAGTCGCTCAACTTCCAACCGATGAACTGCGCGACCTGCTTAGGGATGTGCCGCGCACCGTAGTCGCCCGTCGCAATAGAATCGACGGACCCCCGACACCAGAGACCTTTCTGGCGAACGCCGTGCAGGCAGTGGAGGAATTGAATGGAGAGAAGCTTGAAGCCGCGCTCGCGGAGGCCGAGACCAGCCTAAGCCAGGTCCGTGTGATTGAAGATGTGGTTCTGCCGCTGATCGAGGAAGTGGGAGACCGGTGGCGCATCGGGACTCTGCGCGTTGCCCACGAACATCTGGCCTCGAGCGTCGTGCGCGGATTCCTTACGACCATGCGGGTAGGGATGCGCGCGCCGGAGCATGCCCCGGTCGTGGTGTTTGCCACGCCCGCCGCGCAGTGGCACGAACTGGGCGCACTTATGGCCGCCGCCGCCGCCGGTTTGGAAGGGTGGCGCGTGACTTACCTCGGGCCGAATCTGCCTGCGGAAGAAATCGCAGCGGCAGCTCTCACCGTGGATGCGAAGGTCGTTGCCCTCAGCATCGTGTATCCCGAAGACGATCCGCTACTGGGACACGAATTGCGGAAACTCCGGAAACTTTTGGGGCCAGAGGTCCTCATTCTCGCCGGAGGACGCGCCGCGTCAGCCTACCTTCCCGTGCTGCAGCAGGTCGATGCTGTGCATACACCGGATCTGAAATGTCTTCGGCAAGAGTTGCTGCAGGCCCGCCGCCCCGCGACCACACAGTAGTTCAGTCGCGAGCCCGCGGCGTAATCGTAAGCTCCAGCCGTTTCCCATCGCGCATCACCGCGATGGTGACCGGTTCGCCAATCTTCAAGGCCTCGATGGCGTACGTGTAGTCGTAAATGTTTTCGATGATCGTGCCGGCAAGTTCGACCACCACGTCGCCGCCTTGTACGCCTGCCTGCGCGGCCGGTCCACCTTCGGCCACGCCGGAGAGTTTCAGTCCGTTGCCGCTATCCTGTGAATAGTCCGGGATCGTGCCGAGATACGCGCGTAAACCCGCGCCGCCCTCGCGCTCCGGCGGTTTCGCCTGCGGGATGTAGTCTGGCGCCTCGGCGCATTCGGCGAGGTACGCGGTCGCTTCCGCCATGAACCGGGCGACTTGCGCGGCCCCGGCGTAATTGATCGTACTGGGCGTGTCGCGCGGCGTATGATACTCCTCGTGCGCACCCGTGAAGGCATTGATGAACGGTACGCCGCGCACGAAGAACAACGTCGCGTCGGTAGGCAGATAGCTGTCGTCTTGCGTGGTGACTTGGAGATTGCCCGCCGCCTCGCGCCATTTCGGGATCAGACCTTCCCAGATCGAACTCGAACCCACGCCGCCGATGATGACGGACTCGCGCAGACGGCCAATCATGTCCATGTTGACGTACGCGGCGATCGCCGGACGCAACGGTTCGGATTCGGGGATGTCGCGATAGGTTTGCGCAAACTTCGCCGAACCGAGGAGCCCCAGCTCTTCGCCCGACCACGCGGCAAAGAGGATGTCGCGTTTCGGCTTGAACGCGCCCGCCTTCTTTTGGTTTACAAGATACTGGGCAATCTCAAACATCCCGGACACGCCGGACGCATTGTCATCTGCGCCGTAATGGATGCGGTTCGTCTCGTAGTCCCGGGCGAGCGATCCCGTACCCGAACCGCGGCCGAGATGATCGATGTGCGCTCCTACGACAACTACACCCTCTTCGGCTGGGTCGTCCGCAGGAAGCCGCGCCAAAACGTTGCGGCCCGTGCGTTTCTCCTGGACGATATCCACGTCCACGCGCAGGGTCGTGTCCGGCGGTTCAAAACCCATCACCGGATCGCCGGTGTCCAATTCGGATTGCACCGCCTCCAACGTGCGGCCCGCCGTGCTCAGCAGGGATTCGCCGACCCGGTCGTCTACCGAAACGGCTGCGATGCTGGTACCCGAGAACGACGCGTCGAAACTCAAGTTCACCAGCGGATCGGACACCTTGGAATTGGGTCCGCTCACGAACACGATTCCCAGCGCGCCCCGGTCGCGGGCAATCATGGCCTTGTAGCGGAGTCCGGCGTACTGGGTGAGGTGCAGTCGCCGTTCCTTGGACACATTCTCCGGGATATACCGGAACACGACGACCCACTTGTCCTTCACGTCGAGGTGGACGTAGGAATCGTATTCGGGGAGGTCCTCATGTTCCGGCGCGACGATGCCGTAGCCGGCGAACGCAACCGGCGCTTCAAATGTGCCCGTTTTCGAGAACGCCACCGGACGCCACGCCTCGTCCACGGGATAACAATCCGGTTCCGGCGCACCGGGCCGCACGACGCATAACTGATTATCGGGCCCCAACGACGCGCCCGCCGTGAAGTCGAAGGACTGAAACCACGACCCGTCATCGCCCGCCCGTTCCAGGCCCAGCCATTCGAAAACCTCCGCGGCGTAATCCGTCGCGCGGTGTTCTCCCGGCGTGCCGGTAGAACGTCCCTCCATGACCTCCGAAGCAAGGTAATCCAGATGGAGCCGTATGTCCCCGGGAAGGATCTCCGGCACCGTAGTGGCAAGATCCGGCGGCTCCGCCTCCGCCCGCGCGAAGGAGGGAAGCGTCGGGAAAACAAGACACGCTGCAAAAGTGACGAGCCGGATAACGCCAGTAGGTAGCATGTTCGTTCCTTGCAGTAACTCCGAGAAGAAGAGGAGTATAGCATGGCACACGCATCGCCCGTTGCGAAATTCGGCGCTCCGGCGCATAATGTCATAGAGACGTGGGGAGAGCGTCGTCCTGGACGGTGCAGCACCTACCGGCACATCAGGGGGAAGACCGGATGAAAGCCTTGGGCTATTTGTTTGCCGGATTCTTGATTGTATTGGGGATGCTGTTCTGTGTGGCCGCCGGCGCCACCGGCCTTTGGCAACGATGGATATTGGGCGGAATCCTTTTGGGTTCGGGCCTTGCCGTTGTGTACTTCCTGCGCATGAAGACCCCCGAAACCCGCGTTTCCGTCACCCAACAAATCGACCTCACCGGGGATGTCAGCCTCGAAAAACTGACGTGTAAGAATTGCGGCGCCACATTGGATTCCAAGAGCGTGTCCGTGCGTGCCGGGGCGGTATTCGTGAGCTGTCCCTATTGCGAAACCGAATACCAGATGGAGGAGGCACCGAAATGGTAACCACCCTCAAAAAGAAGATGCGCGACATCTTCGGACAGCCCGGGCCGGTCCAACCGGGTCTTTACCACTACCAGCGTGAGTTGGCGGATCGGTACATGCGCCTGCATCTGCGAATCGACCCCGACCATACCGGCATGCTTTCCGTGAATGCGTCGGGCGTGCTCCATCTCAACGAAACGGCCGCCGCCATGATGAAGCAGGTCCTCGACGGCAAGTCGAAAGCCGACGCCGTAACATGGACGAGGAAAGTCTACCGCGGAGCGAAAAAAGGCAGCGTCGAAAAGGACTACGACCAGATTCTCGATATCGTGCGGCACTTGGAAACCACCGAAGACGCGTGTCCGGTCTATTCCGTGAACGTTCCCTCCATCCCGCCGTTTGGCCGCAAACCTTCCGCGCCGTACCGTGCGGATCTCGCGTTGACCTACGCATGCAACGACAACTGCACCCACTGCTACGTTGCGCGCCGGCCCGAAGACGTGGAGCCCCTAAAGCTCGATGAATGGATTCGAGTACTGGAAAAGCTTCGCGACATCGGTGTGCCGCACGTATGCTTCACAGGCGGCGAAGCCACGGTCAGCCCGCATCTCAGGGATCTTGTCGAGAAAGCGGAAGACCTCGGCATCATCACGGGGCTCTTGACCAACGGGCGCAAGCTCTCGGATCGTGAGTTCACCAAGCGCCTGTGCGACGCCGGTCTTGACCACGTGCAAATCACGATCGAAAGCCATGACGAAATGGTCCACGACCGCATGGTGGACACGGAAGGCGCGTACAAGGAAACGGTCGAGGGGATTCGCAACGCCCTCGCGGAAGACATCTACCTCGTCACCAATACCACCTTGTGCGCGCTTAACGCGGACGACATCGAAGAGACTATCGAATTCCTGCACGGCCTCGGCGTGCGGCAGTTCGCCATGAACTCCTTCATCAACACGGGACGCGCGCCGAAATCGGGTCTCGGCATCGACGAAGCAGGATTTGGAACCCATCCTGGGACTCGTCACGGAGAAGGCCGACGAGTTGGGGATGCGTTTCATCTGGTACAGTCCTACCCAGTATTGCGTGCTGAATCCCGCCGAAATGGGCGTCGGATTCAAACGCTGCACCGCCGCCGAATACAACATCTGCATCGAACCCGACGGTGCGGTCCTGCCGTGTCAGAGTTACTACAAACCCGTGGGCAACTTCCTCAAGGATGACTGGAAATCCATCTGGGAAAGCCCCTTGTTCCTGGCGATTCGCAACCGAACGGAACTGCCGGAAGATTGCCGCGAATGCCCCGACATGGACGTCTGCGGCGGCGGATGCCCCTTGAGCGGCGGCGATCAGTTCCTGTGTTCGGACAGTCCTTCGGAGGGATAGCGTGATGAAACGCCTCGCACTTGTACTCATCCTAGCCGCCGGGCTTGCCGTCGTTGCGCACGCGCAAAACTATCGCTTCGCCATTCCCGAGGCCGAAGTCACGGTTACCATCCAACCTGACGGTGCCGCGCTGATTCAGTACCGGCTGACATTCACGTGCCGGTCCGGTGCACATCCCATCGAACGTCGTAGATATCGGCATGCCCAACCTGTCAAAACACTCGCCCGGCGGCGCCACGATCGACGGTAACCCAATCCCGCAAAGCAGCGTTCGAATTTCGACCTATCTCAAACCGCGCGGCTCCGGGTATGAGATCCAACTTGGCCGGCACACGATCCGGCCCGGCCAGACCGGCGTCTTCGAGTTCACGGCGCGCGAACAGAATATGGTCTGGCAGGACACGACCAACCCGGACCTGGCATCGTTCCGGTTCACCCCGACCTGGTTTGGTTCCCAATTTGTCGATGGGACCACCCGCTTGACCCTGCGCTACAAGCTGCCAATCCCGGCGGCGCAATATCCTGCCGCGAAGGATCAAATCCTGTGGCAAAAGAAGGGGCAGGACTTCGATGTCAAAGGCGTGATGGAAGGCGAAGACGTCGCCTCGGTCGCCTGGGTGGATACCGTGCGGCTGACGGGCCCCCACGAATACGGCGTCTCCTTTCCCAAGCGCTTCGTGACCAACGTGCGGAAAGACTCGATCTGGGGCCTGTTCCTGCGCTGGTTCAAGGGGAATCCCGACGTCGCAATTCATGAGCGGCGTCGCATTGCTCTTCGTGTTCAGCATCTGCTTCTTCATGCTGACCCGCGGCACGGGGTTCGCCCTCTACATTATCGCCACGGCGGGGTTCATCTACGGGATGTACCAGAGCGTCGTGTTTCATTTGTGGTTGTACCTGGCGATGCTCGCGCTTGTGTTGCTCGTATGCCTGATGCGGCAGCGCCGCAAACGCCGGTACTTCCCGGCCGAACTGTGCCGCGAAGGCGGTGGGTTGAAGCGCGGCCTGACCGCGGTCGAAGCCGCCATCCTTCTCGAAATCCCCTTGAACAAGATCTTGACCATGGTGATCTTTGGACTCGCCAAGAAAGGGCTCATTGAAGTCCGCGAAGAAGACCCCATGCGCATCGAAGTCGTCGCCACACACCGGAAATTGCGGGTCTGGACCCGGCCGGACGGAAAAGACGTAAAGATCTGGCCGTTCGAAGAGTCGTTCCTGCGGATCTTCAAGGACCAGCACGACAAACCCGTCGAAGCCATGAAGTTGGACGAACCGTTTGACGCAGTCATCGAGCGGGTCGTCACGGCCATGAAAGGGTTTGATCTCAAGGCCACGCGCGAATACTACCGCAGCATCGTCTCGCGCGCTTGGATGATGGTCGAAACGGAAGCGGGATACGAGGCCCGCTACCAACGGCTCGACCGCCACCTGGAATGGCTGCTGATGGACGATTCGTGGGACCGCCGGTTGAAGGATACCACCGCGGAAACGCCCTATTACCCCAGTTGGTGGCACGGGTACGGACAAAGCCACGGACCCGTCTTCGGTGGTGGCGTCGCTCCAACTATTCCGTCCGGCGGCACTACGCCGTCGACTTCTTTTGGCAACGTCGCCAGTTCCATTGTGGGCCGTTTCGAAGGCACTTCCAGCCGCGTCGTGGGAAGCCTCGACGCGCTTTCTGGCTCGACAGCCGGGACCATTAATCTTTCCGGTCTTGACAAGTTCACCGGAGAAGTCTTGAGCGGTTTGGCCAAGGGCGGCGGCGGAGGCGGCGGGGGTGGGGGCTGCGCGTGCGCCTGCGCCGGGTGTGCGTGTGCCTGCGCCTGTGCGGGCGGCGGACGATAAGGATCGTCATGCCCGCGCCCGAAGAATTACGCGCCATCTATCGCGGGCAAGCGGAGTGGTTCGCGGGTGAACGCAACCGGCTCCTGCGCAAGGCCGAGATCGCGCGGTGCCGTCGCGTCCTCGATCTCGGGACCGGCACCGGCGAACTCCTGGAAAACCTGGATCGGCGGGCGGCCGGGTTCGCCGTCGGCCTCGATGCCGACGGCGCCGTATTACGACTGGCCCGTGGCCGACGGGTTAACGCTCGGGCCGAATCATTGCCGTTCGCGGACAACGCGTTCGATGTAGTCTTCACCCAAATGTTCTTCCTGTGGGCGTCACCGCTGGAACGTGTCCTCGCAGAAATCTTCCGTATCCTTCATCCGGGGAGTATTCTAATCGCCGCAGCCGAACCCGATTACGGCGGCGCCATCGAATATCCGGAAAATGACGCCGGAGCAAAGTCCTTCGAAACGCAACTGGCACGCGACGGTGCCGACCCGCGCGTCGGCCGCAAGCTGGACGAGGCCATGCGGCGCACGGGATTCGACGTGGAATGCGGCGTACACACCGCGCGCCCTTTGGAGCGAGCGATAACGGGAACCATTGAAGATGGAGCGTTCTTGTACGTTCCCTATTTTCATTTTCTGGGATGGAAACCCGCGTGACGGTCTGGTAGCGCCTCGCATAGAATTTTTGGGCGCGCACTACCCCTTGTCGCGATACGCGGCGGTAACCGTGCTGGCAAGTCCGCCACGGGGATTGCACGTGATGACAATCTTCATGTGCCGCGGTTGGCAGGCCTTGACGAGATCGTCGAGCATGCGGTTCACGAGGTGTTCGTACCAGATCCCTACGTCGCGGTACGAAGTGAGGTAGTACTTCAACGAACGCAATTCAAGACAATACCGGCCCGGGGTGTACGCGATCGTCACCTGCGCGAAATCGGGTAGGCCCGAGAACGGACAGACCGACGTGAATTCGTCGGTCGTGGTCACGATTTCCATGGGTTCGCCGACGGGCTTGTCCGCGTACGCGTACTCGAAGCACTCCAGGCAACCCGCGTCGATAGCTTCGGGTCCTTTGAACGGGAGGGTCTTGTCATGGGCCTCGAACCGATCCCGGACCGGGTTCGCGGGTTTGTCAGGCATCAACGAATTCCTTCCTCGTCATTGGCCCCGGTAAAGGCACCGGGCCGTGCAGGTTTCCGCCACCACCACTACGGACAGGTCAGGTACGTTCGGCTGCAATTGGTTCCAGATGAATCGGGCCACGTGCTCCGACGTGGGGTTGGACAGGTCCTCGATCTCGTTCAGACACCGATGATCGAGTTGGTGATATACGTCGGGCAAACGGTCGCTTAGATGCATGGTTTCCGCCGCACCCACTTCCGCAGAAAAGCTGTGGCCGTGCATGCGCCGGCACTTGTGGGTTTCCGGCAGGTTCGGCAACGCGTGCGCCGCCTCGAACCCGAATCGAATGCGCGGTGGAAGGCTGTACGTCTTCTCCGCCGCCACCGGCACCGCGTGGTACACACATTTCCCGATGATGCACACGTGTACGTCCGTCTTCGCCGTTGTCTCAAGGTCCAACCGCGCAGCGATCCAGTCCCGAACGCCGCGGACTGACGTATCGTGCAGTCCCTCCACATCATCCAAATCGACGTGGTCCAACTGGCGGTACAACGGCTCAAACTGCCGCGTAATATCGCCATAGTCAATAAGCCATCCGAGGTTCGGATCGCATTCGCCGGAAACGTGTATGTCCACGTGGTAGCTGTGTCCGTGCAATCGGGGGTTGCCCCCCTCCGCCGGCCTCGTACGGTGAGCCGCTTCGAATTGATACGATTTAATGAGATCGACCTTCACCTACACTCCCTTCCGATCCGGCGGCCAGATAAACTTGTGCATCTGAAGCTGGAACCGGACGTCGAGCCCGTCTTCGAGAATCCATTCCACGAGTTCCTGCGGATCGACCGAACCAAGCACCGGCGAAAACAGCACCGCGTGGCAGCGTGACGGCAAATTGTGATCGCGGACTACCTCCCGGCTCCACTCGTAATCCTTCCGGCCGGCAATAACGAATTTCACCTCGTCCCGCGGCGAGAGCCGGTCCAGATTCGACCAGTCATTTTTGTCGCACTCGCCGCTGTCCGGACATTTGAGATCCATAATTCTTATCGCGTCCGCAGGTAACCGGTCGATGGGCAGCGCGCCGCTTGTCTCGCACAAGACCGTCATGCCGCGATCGAGCAAGCACTGCGCGAGCGTGGCGCACGCCTTCTGTAGCAAGGGCTCCCCGCCGGTAATCTCGACCAGAGGACAGGCAAGCTCGAGACACCGATCGACGATCTCGCCGACTGTCATCTTCGCACCGCCGTGAAATGCGTATTCCGTGTCGCACCAGACGCACCGGAGAGGGCACCCCGTTAACCGCACGAAGATGCACGGCAACCCCGCCCAGGTCGATTCGCCCTGCACGGATTTGTAGATCTCCGTGACGGTCAGCGTGGCGCTGAGCCGAGGTTCGTCGTTGTCAACGATGTCTTTCGTAAGTTCGGTGTTCTCTATGGATTGCACGCCATACTCCGATCCGGAAATATATGTCCCCGCAATGCGTATCCCCATAATCGTTGATCATAGCACGAAAATGGCATGGCACGCGCATCCGAGCCCAGAGAAAAAAGCGGATTAGCGTTGAATTCGCGGATGCCAGTATTCGGGCAAACGAGAGTGATGCGCCAGCGCGAAAATGACGATTTCGTCGTCATTCGGACGATAAACGAGCGCAAACGGAAAGTCTTTAACGAATACTCGCCGAGTGTCTTTTGAAACCGGCGAGCCGGTAAGAGGGAAAGCGACAGCCCGAGCGGTAGCCTCTTCAACAGCCGCAGCGAAACGAGCGCCAAGTCCAGGCTCCTTGCCGTTGTAATAAACAACCGCTGCAAGAAACTCTCGCCGTGCCGGCGCAATGAAACGTGCGCGCTTCACCGCGACAGGCGACGGGCGTCAGCGAACACATCCTCGGCCGGATACGAAGGAATCTCCCCGCGATCGAAAGCGGCAACCCGACGTTCGATCTCTTCCGCCCATGCGGCCTCCACTGCGGAAACAGGTGTATGCAGCGACTCCAGCATCGATTCCGCCAATTTCGCCCGCTCCTCGGCCTTCAGCGATCGAGCCTGCTCTTCAATCTGCTTCAACGAAGTTGACATTCTACACCTCCTTACCACCCGCAGAGCCACGAACTCGCTTCAGTTGAATGGCTCAGTATAACACGGAGCCGCCTGACTTGCACGTGCCCAAAAGAGGTTCTTCGCGAGCAAATCCGCGCTTTCGAACTGTCACGCCTGAGATGGCTTCCCCGCGCCAACTCAATATTCCACCGATCCGTCTTTCATATCCACCGTCACCGGCCAGTCGGGGTATTCTTTCGCACCGGGTTGGGACGGATCGACCCATCGAGGCCAGCATTCGATGCGGACGGTTTGATTGGGTTTGTTGAGGCGGACGATGCCGTAGCCGGTGGCGCGGTCGTAGAGGTCGGACGGCTCGACGCCGGATTTGAGCGGATTTGCCGCGGCCAGGATGGTCATGTAGTTACCGAAGGCGTCGTGGTACTCGCCGGTGTAGGGCGGGCGGTTCGGGTCCCGGTTCTGGCCTTCGACGGGCGGATACCAGCGCCGCGGCCAGGTGTTGCCAATGGCCGGCACACAGAAGGCGAAGCCCGCGTCGTTCCACGTGTCCACTCCGTAATGCACGACGATGCCGAGGTGCTGGTCTCCGGAAATGTGAAAGGCGTTAGCATCGGCCAACGCCCGTACGGCGGCGTTCCGGCCCGACTGGGGCCAGCCGTTTGAGTCGGCGTCGGCGATGAATTTGTAGTCGTCGTTCAACACATCATGCGGTACCGGCGGCAGGCCCGGCGTGCCTTTGTCGGAATCGAAGTCCTGTGGCAAGGTGGATACGTCATTGAACACGGTCTGCGATAGCGCGACTTTCATGGCGACGCCTGCGTCCTGTTCCTTCGCCCAGTCGCGCAGGAATTTCAGTTGCGCGTCGCCCAACAGTTTCGCGCCGGGCACGTCCGCTTGCGTGGCGGGATCAAAATCCGGATTGTGGAAGAACCCGTTGACCACGTTGCCCTCCGGAATCATATCCGTCGGCGACGATTTGAATTTGCGATCTTCGATGATTGCGAAGCTGATACCGCCGTACACAAGTTCCGTGTAGTAGACGGTAATCCCCTCGCCGACCGTTCCCGGATTCACCGGATCGGGCAAGTGACTGGTTTGCGTGCGCTGCACCATATTCACAAAACGGGCCGGCATGGTGTAGCCGCCGGCATCCTGCGTCTCTGCATGACGTCCTCCCGCGCCCCAGATGTTGCCGTGGTACACGTCGTGATCGTCGGGCATCGCGACGGCGGGCACGTCGCGGGCCATGTCTCCGAAAACCCAGCACCACCGGTACCACTTGTCCAAGTAGTCGAGGATAGCCTTATCGATGGGATTCCGCTGCGCGCCCGTGTAATCGCCCTCGTAAATCTGGTCACCGGAGAAGAAGAGAAAATCCGGCTTCTGGTACTTCACCGCCGCGACGAGTTCGTTATGCGGAAACCAGATGGCGCTGCTGTTGAAGGCCATGGGCGTGCCGGTGTAAATCTTGTTACCGGTAAACGCGGCAACGGTCAAGGTGTCGCGGTCGACGGGGTCTTTCCGGATTACGCCTTCCCACGTGCAGACCTTCGGCGCTTCGCCGCTACCGCGAAGGTCGTAGACAACGCGATAGGGTACGTCGCGCGACGCGTCCCAGCGCTCGACCCGGAACGGCGCGGTGTAGCTGTCTTCCACGATGCGCGTTTCATCTGCAACGGTCCAGTTGCCATCCGCGTCCATGATCTCCAATCGCGCCGTCTGCGTGTCGTCGGCGCCAAGCGGCGGGAATTGCGCGGTCAGTTTGAGCGTGCCGCGGCTGAGCGTGTGCAACGCCGCGAAGATGGGCCCGTTGGCGCGTTCCGGATAGGAGACAATCGCGGATCCTTCACTTGCCCAATCGTCGAACCAGTACCCCGTACCGTGGTGCGAGGTCAGCGCCAGGCTACCGCTGACGAGTTCCGGATCGGTTCCCGGAAGTCTCACGTGACTCAGGAAGTCACCGGTCTCCGCATCCGTCGCGGTAAGTGTCAGAAAGTACCTGTCGTCACGCCGCTCCCCCGTCAGTTGCAACCAAACCGGCCGCTCCCACGCCTCCGAGAACCCGTTGCCGGCGTGGACGGTCGTCTGAAGTAGTGGACGTCCCTCCGTCGTGTTATCGCGGAAGAATACTTGTCCCGTGCCATCAATCGCGGCGATCAATCCACCGTCTTCGCCGGTCCATTGGTGGGTTAACGCCGTAAGCCGGTAGTCCACATCCGGTCCGCCTGCACCGATGAGAAAGCCGGCCCACGTATCGGCGGACCGCGCGCCGCCGGGCCTGAGGGGCGCGATTACCACGCTGGTCAAAAACTGGCCCTGATCTCCGGTCAATGACTCCGTCAACCGATGCGCGACCCGCAACGGCTTGTTCTGCGCCGACTCGACACATTCCAGGCGCTCGTCCTGCACGCGCCAGTCCTGCAATCGATTCGCCCAGAATTCCGGCCCGATCCATGTCCGGTTCGGCACACCGGACCAATCCGCCGTAAACCCGCCGGCGTAGACGGCTCCGGGCCAAACCACGAAACACATGAAGACGACGAAGAGTAGCATCACATTATTGAATCGTACAGTCCCTAACACGTCGATCATTCTCCCCAAGAATCTAAACGAATCGTTTTACCTTGCATGTGAAAAGTAGTTCGACTAACCGGCAAGTCGCGGATACGCGCCGCGGATGCTTCCCGCGTGGAATGTAATCCCATTTGCTGCGACTAACGCTCTCAGGTCGTTGGGCTCGACGGTGCATAGCGCCCCCTCCCGGTCGAGGACGCACGTACCCGAACGGTCCGACGGCAAAACGGAAACAACGTCAAGCGCCTGCGCCAGCATCTCCTGCCACTTTCGCGCCAGAATCGTCGCGTCGGGAGCGGTGTCGGCAAACTCGAGTTCGTCCAATTCGGTCTGCGTGTAACGCGATGACCGTCCGGCTCCCTCCAGGATGCTTGCCGGCCCGAAAGCCGGATCCTTGCCGCAAGCCGCCCACACCAGATACCCCAGTGGCTGGATACGGTCATGGCACGTCATCACGTCGATCCAGTCTCGCGCCTCGAGCCGGCCCACCAGGGCCAAGACCTTATTCGTCGCCAAATCGAACGGGTGCAATGTCAGTCCGAGCTGCTCGTGCGTAACCAAGGGGAAGAAGCGGAATGCACTGTCCCGCGCCCATTGCACCAAAACCCTTTCGGAACCTTTGACGACCTCCGCCTCGACGTACCCGGTGCGTTCTCGCACCAGACGAACCTGGTAATCGTTTTGTTCGAGCAACGTGCGATCGGCGTCCCAGGTCTTCTCCAGCGCTTCTTCCGTATCGTGAAACAGGTCGATATCCCGCGAAATCCGGGTACCTCCCGTCAAGAGGTTCAGCGCCACGCCGCCTGCAACGTAGCTTTCACCCTGCTCGATGCGGTTGCGGGCTATGAGACCGCAGACGGATTGTTGGAATTCGGTGAGAGACATTGCACCAATTCACCCGCTTTGGAAAAGGCTTCCCGATCGCCGTGTCGCTGGATGTTCTTCAGGACGCGCAGGGCGTCTTCAACCGTTTCAGGATAATAGTCTTCGCGAAGAAACCAGAGGCATCGAACCCGATAGGCGTCCACGAGCTCGTTGATACGGGTTGACATATCGTTGGAGAATTTAGCCATGACGGGATCATGCTAACACGGACCAGCGCGGGCCTCAAACGTTTACGGCCGTTCCAAACCACCCTTCGCCAATCGCTCGATATTCCACAGTTTCGCGTACTTCGTGAACACCGAGAAGGCCGCCAACCCGCACAACACCGCGCCGTGATAGCCATCGAGCAATCCACGGCGAAGGAGGTACATCTTAATGAAGCGTGAAACCGGCCGAAGCGTCAAATCGACCAACGAGGTCCGTTTGCCCTTGTCGAAGAGATCCTGCGCCGACCACGTCGTGAAGCGCTGAAACGTGCGAAAATACTCCTCAAAATTCCGCTTGTCGTCGTGATACATGACCTCGTTGATGCAGCCCATGGCGCCGTCCACGTCGATGGTGGCGTGCACGCGCTGCTCCCGGTAGCGGCCTTTCTTCGCGCGAAACAGCCGCACGTTGTAGTCGTGGTCCCAACCGCAGTGTTCGATCAACTTCCCGAAGAAGTACGACATCCGTTTGATGCGATACCCGTCGTACCGCTCCGAATTCTGAATGACCTCTTTGATCCGGTCCGCCAGTTCCGGCGATACCCATTCGTCCGCATCCAGCACCAGGGCCCATTCGGTTTCAATCTGTGGGATGGCCCAATTGCACTGGTCCGCCTTGTTCACGTATTCGTGCGTGACCACGTGCGACGAATACCGGCGCGCGACCTTGTCTGACCCGTCCGACGTGTTGGGGTCGACGACGCAGAAGATGTCGTCGGCCCATTCCACACTTTTCAAACAGCGCTCAAGGCGGTCGCCCGCATCCGGTATCAGGATCAAGACAGTCAATGAACTCATGGGGACAAATGAGGCTCCTTTCCACGAAGGACAGCATGGGCCAAGAAAGGGCAATCAATCAACCGCATCCACCAACGTCTGGAGTGAACCTGGCCGGCAAATCCAACGTCGAGGTCTCGGCATCGGCTAGAAGCCCAACGAGATATAGTCTTTGGGAAGGCGTGTTACCTCGAAGAGATTTGCGATGAGTTCGTTCCGTTCGCCCGAGCGGTGCGGGTTGTAGAACTCCCACACGACGCGACCCTCGGAGGTCACCTCAAACGCTCGTCCGTTATTTGTTTCCGTGATTAGCGTGTTTCCGTTTGGAAGGCGTTGGGCTGCGCTGCAAAATTCACTGTAGAAGGGGGCTTTCTCCGTACCTTGGTACGTCCACGTAATCTGCTGGGTCAATGGGTCGATTTCCACAACACGCGATGCCCCGCCAAGGCTTTGGTTGTCGAAGACGAGCAGATTTCCATTCTCAAGTGGGACCGGCTGGTGCTGTTTGGACCAAAGGCCCGTGAGTGCCCACACAACCCGGCGCTTTTCAACGTCGATGATCGCAATTGTGTTCAGTCTCCAGACGGAGACCAGGACATTGCCGGCCTTCAGGAATGGAGCCCGGTCCGCGTGGCGTCCGTCCAACACACGTACTGTGTTGGTGTGAAAGACATCGCCGCCATGAGGCATGAAATCCAACAAGGAGGCGTAGTCCGAGTGTTCGAAACACTCCAATAGCGAAATCTTCTCTTGCACCAAACCGTCGGCGCTGAGGTAGACGAAGAAATCCTCGGCAATGGGTTCTCGACTATTCCAGCGGGGAATGACATGAACTTTGCGGCTGAGGGTGGCAATTCGTCCATCGGGCAATATCTGTATGTCGTGGTGAAACCCGCCCTTGTTCGCCCAGAGCAGATTCGAGTCCTTATCCAGTTTGATCATGGCGATGCCGTCGAAGATCGCGATCACGTCGCCATTGGGCAGGAGCCGCGCTCGGCGCCAGTGGGATTCGCCGACGGGCGGGAGGACTTTTGGAGGCGAATAGTCGGGCCAGAAATCACGGAAGTCGTAGTGCCACGTGTGCAACACCCGCCCCCGCATGTCCATTAGAGTCGCCTCGGAATCGTGCCCGGACACGTAGAAATTCAATCCATCCCAAGCCGCCTCGGCATCAAATACGGTGACATCCGAGACCGCCGGCGCCGGATTCACCCCCCCTGCATAGCCGAGGGCATCGAGAGCGGCCGCGTCTTCGGGCGCGACGCGCCCAGTCGCGGGCGGTGCATCGCGGGCCATGGACCATTGTGCGGAGAGAGCCGGACGCGGAGCGGGAGCATGCGCGGTACCGGTCACATTCCGCAACCAATCCCGCGCCTCAAGGGGGATCCACTCGTTTCTATGCGTCAGGTATCCAATCGCAAAGGAGAAAAGGAGTGCAAGACCCGTAAACGCTGCAATGAGGGTTCGCCGCATCAAGTAGTTGTCCTTCCCGAAGTTCCGATTTCTGAACCCGCCGACAAACCCTTCCCGGCGGCGAGCACTCTATTCTAGTCACAGCGACGACCCATTCTGAAGCGAATCGAGAAGAGTATTCGCGGCGTTGAGTTGATGTCCTCGACTATGCGCGAAGCCCGAGCATGGGCAATAATTCCCCGAGACAATGGATATACCGGCCCGATTCAACCGGATAATCGGCACGCGTGCCATCGTGATCGATCAGGATCGCCTCCAGTCCCGCCGTACGTGCGCCGGTGTAGTCATTCTCCAGCGTATCCCCCACAAACACGGCACATTCGGGCATGCAGGCCGCCCGTGCAAGCGCTTCGCCGAAAATCGCGGGGTCCGGTTTGTGAGCGCCGACTTCCTCTGACACCAACGCGAAATCTACAAGTCCGTCCAGCCTGTGACGATCGATCTTCATCCGCTGGATGCAACTGAACCCGTTCGTCACGATGCCCAGGCGATATCCTTCACGACGGAGCCGGGTCAACACGGGAACGGTATCCGGCAAAATCTGCGTCGATGCGAGGATGCGCGCATCGGTGTGCTCCAAAAGACGCGGCGCCAGCGCGGGGTCTGCGTCCAGTACACGAAGCGTATTGATGAACGTGTATCGTCGCGCCACGTCGCCGGGCAACGCCCCGTCCACCATCATGCACCACATATCCACCGCCTTGTCCCAGAGCGTGGCCCAGTATTCGTCAAAAGACAGGGGATCTAACGCCTCGGAAAACGCGTCGTACGTCTCGCGCGCAACGTCTTCGAACGTCCGCGTGTTATGAATCAGCGTTTCGTCCATGTCAAACAGGACGGCTTGAATGCCATTAAACGTCACGCTCAATCGGATCCCTTCGATTTCCTGTCCGCTTTGGCGAGATGCGCCCTGTAGATCGTCGGGTAGTCCGTCCGCACCCACCCCGAAAAGGGTTTGTCGCTGCCTTCGTATAGGTCCAGCAGAGTGCCGATGGGCGCGCCCGCAAAGTAAATGCCGAACTGTTGGCGCGCGATCTTCACGTCGGCCCCTTTGTAGAGTTCGTAGCACGCCGACGCCACGCCCGCCCGGTGAATGCCCGCCTGACAGTGCACCAGGATCGGTTTCTCCGCGGTTTCGTACCAGTCGAGAAGTCGCTGGAGCGATTCCGGCTCCGGGATGTGCCGCATGGACCATGGCAGGTCGTAGTGTGCCACACCAAGCTCAGCGCATTTGGCGACCTCGTTGCGGTGCCATGCTTCGTCTTCGTTGACGCCCCGCAGACTGATCACGGTCTTGATGCCATGCTTTTGGATTGCGTACTCCAGCCGCTCGGGCGACATCTGCGCGGACCGCCAGAGTTCATCCCGTTCCACCGGGCGCAGGTTGTCGTTGAACAACGTGCATCCCGCCGTAAGGAGCAGTGCGACGATGATCGGGATTCCATAGTTGTTGTGTGGCATGGCCTTAACGGTCTTGCATGCTATACTGTGCGGCATGAAACGATACAACCTCTTCCTATTCATTTGCTTGTTCGCTTTTGCACTCATTGTGCCGGTCGTTAATGCCGATGAAACGGAACTCGGCGACATCGCCTTGCATCAGGCGGTACTCGATCTCAGCACCGATCTGCGCCTCATGTGCGTCGCGGCCCATCCCGACGACGAGGACGGCGCGACCCTCGCCATGTACCGCAAAAAGTACGGCTACCATACCATCGCAGTCATCGCCACACACGGCGAAGGCGGTCAAAACGAAATCGGACCCGAACTGTACAACGAACTGGGGGTCATTCGCACGCACGAGATGATGCGGGCGTCAGCGATAACCGGCGCCGAACTCCATTTCCTGAACCTGCCGGAATTCGGGTACTCGAAATCGCCGGAGGAAACCTTCGCGATTTGGGGTCACGAGGAAACCGTGCGCCGGCTCGTACGCGTGATTCGAGAGACGCGGCCCGACGTCATCATTTCGAACCACGGTTTGTACAAAGACCACGGACATCATCAGGCCGTGGGCATCGCGTTGCAGGAAGCCTTCGACGCCGCGGGTGATCCGACGCAATTCACCGAGTTGGCCCAGGAGGGTCTGGAACCCTGGCATCCGCAACGCTTATACCTGCGTACCTGGGAACCGACGCCCGATTCCGTGACCATCGACATCAACGAGCTGGATCCGACGCGGGGCAAAACCTATGCGGAGATCGCCGCTGCCGCATTGCAAGAGCACAAGTCCCAGGGCATGCAATTCTTCATCGACCGGTATCTCAACGGCACAATCCCTGCCCACTACATCCTGAAAAAGGAAAAACTTCACATCGGCGTGCCCGGGCAACCCCTGGACACGTCGCGCGGCATCTTGTTCGCCGGACTCCACGATCGAAATGCGCTCGATACGCAACGCGAATGCCGCGATCGCGTCGCCGCATTGCAGGATGAGCTGCAACTCAAGGCGACCGCAGACGACACCCGCGCGGTGCCCGGCCAGACGGTATCCGTCACTGTGGAAGTCACGGATTACGGATCCCCCGAGGCGCAGAGCGTCCGCTTCAGCATCGAACCCCGGCCCTGGAGCGGCATCACAGCGCCGGACGATGCCATCGGGAAGATGGAAGAGCAGAAGACGGTCATCGCGCATCTTCCCGTGCGCATCCCGGATGACGCGGCGATTACCGTGCCGCCCGCGGACCATTTGTTCGACGCTCATTTCCTGGAACCCCAGTTCAACGTCGTGGCCAAAGTCACGGCGGGAACGGATGCGCTGGACCTGCGTCTGCCCGTCACGCTGGAAGTCGCGCGTCCCGTGGACATTCGCCTTTGCAGGCGGCCCCTATCTCGTGCGGCGCGGCGTGGACAAGGAATGCACGTTCAACGTGCTGCTCACGAACAATACGCCCGGCCCCTATTCCGGCGCGGTCGGTCTTCTCCATGGCGCCCGGCTTCATGATCGACAAGCAGCGGGCCGAGTTCTCCTTCGACGCGGAAGGCGATCAGAAGATCATCCCCGTCACGGCAGTAGTCGGTGAAAACCTCGAGCCGCGCGACTACTGGATGAACGTGCTCGTGGAAGGCGAGACGGAACCGCACTTTGGTTTTGCGCGGATCGTGGACGTTCAGATTCCCGACGGTCTGAAGGTGGGCGTCATTCAAAGTTACGACGACACCTTCATGGCCACGCTCGACCGGTTGCACGTACCGCACGAGGCCCTGTCCATCGAAGACTTCTCACCCGCCCGGCTGGATACGTTTACCTCGATCATCGTCGACATCCGCGCCTACCTCGTGCGACCCGATCTCGTCGCCAACAATCAGGCCCTGCTCGACTACGCGAAACGTGGCGGCAGCGTGCTCGTGATGTATCAGAAGACTCAGGAATGGAAACCCGAATACGCGCCCTATCCGATTCACGTGTCGCACAACCGCGTTACCTTGGAAGACGCGCCCATGACGGTGCTGGCGCCCGACAACCCCATCTTCACCACGCCCAATCCGATCGGCGAGGAAGACTGGGCCGGATGGATTCAGGAGCGTGGCCTGTACTTCCCGGACCAGTGGGCCGAACAGTACACACCCCTGGTGGCGTGTTCGGACCCCGGCGAGGACATCCCGCCGGGCAGTCTCTTGTATGCGAACGTGGGGGACGGCGACTACCTGTATTGTGCGCTGGGATTGTACCGGCAGATCCGGGAACTGAACCCCGGGGCGCTGCGGCTTCTCGCCAACATGCTGGCGCTTGGCGCGTCCGTGCCCGCAACCGAATAGACCATGGCCAGAGAAGGTTCACTCTATAACCCGCCCACGTTCCCGACGTGGCGGAATGTGGCGATCCGCGGCAGCATGATCGTGGGGTTGCTTCTGATCGCCACCACGGCCATGTGGTGGGAGGAAGGTCTCGTCATCCACAAAACGGGCCAGCCTCCGGGATTCTTCGATACCCTCTACTTCATCATCATCACGATCACCACCGTCGGCTACGGAGACATAACCCCGGATCGGACCATCACCCGCCTCACCGACGCCTTCTTGCTCACCCCCATTCGGCTGGTCGTCATCTTCACCCTGTTCGGGACCGCTTATCAGTTCGTGTTCCGGCGCTTTCAGGAGGAATATCGCTTGAAACACATCATCGAGAAGCTGAACCGCCACACCATCCTCTGCGGCTTCGGCGGAACCGGTTCCGCCGTGGCCAACGAACTCCTCTTGCAGGGTACGCCCCCCGACCAAATCATCGTCGTCGATACCGATGAGATCGCGTTACAAGCCGCGACCGCCATGAACCTCGCCGCCATCAAAGGGGACGCGACAAAGGAAGGCGTGCTCAAGACCGTCGCCATCGAACGCGCCGCCCACGTCATCATCAGCGCGGGCCGCGATGACACCTCGGTCCTCATCGCCCTCACCGCCCAGGACCTCAATCCCGACTGCCACATCATCGCCATGTGCCATGAAGCCGAAAACGTCAAACTGCTGCAACGCAGCGGCGCACGCACCATCGTCTCCTCCGCCACCGCCGGCGGCAACCTCATGGCCGCTGCGACCCGCCGCCCCCACCTCGCCGAAGTCATGAAAGACCTACTCTCCGTCGGCGGCGCCCTCCGCATGGACGAACGCACCGTCCGCCCCGAAGAGGTCGGCAAACACCCCCACGACCTCCCCGGCATCTGCGTCCTCCGCGTTTTCCGTGGAACGGATCACTTCGATGGCGTTGCGTTCCCCGCGCTGGAATCTGGCGATGTGCTCGTCTACGTCGCGAGCGAAAATAATGAAGCCTCGGACTAACACAGCGCGGCGCAGCCGAAAGCTAGTACGGGTCCGCTGGTACCGGCCCACTACCTCTTGAAGGCTTCCGCTCCCAAGTAGGATGGGTATGATTCCCGTCCGGTCCCATTCTCCCCCCCTCTAGGCTCGCAGCATTCCCACATATTCACCCCGAACATACGGGCTAACCAAACCGGACAATACCTCAGAATTCCCTGGACGGGAACCATTCCCATCCTACTTTGCTTGCGGTATTGGTGGCTCAAAGCGCCCTTGATCGATGCGGTAGATTCTAACGATGTTGACGGATAGGGACCCCTGATTCCGCAAGCCCTGGAACGGCGGTGGAATCTCGCCATGATCAATTGCGGCAGAAATTCAAAATTCGGACGGAGAGTAGTCGTCCGTTTCAATTGAGCTTAAGGGTGGGTTCCGAAGTGCGGCGGCCAAAGTAGACGCGGCTTCCAGCCGCGCCAATTCTCCGCTCTAAACGGCACTACGAAGAACTTCTAACAAAAGACAGGTGGTCAAATTGTGGTGCGGCCATCCTGGCTGCTTTTTGTCTGGTGGCATGGAGCAGGCAGAGATGCCCGCACCACAACCGTCGGAAAGGTTATGGTTTTTGTTAGAAGTGCTAAGTCTGACGAACCGACCGGACCTGAAAAACCAACGCGGCTGGAAACCGCATCTGTCTTGTTGGCCCGTTGTAAAGAACGCTCATACTTGCCGATGTACGAATTCGATAGACACGCACTTGCAGTACAGATTTACACCGATCCAAGATACCACTCGCCCCAGGCGCCAAGACCAGAATCCGGGCTCCTACGAATACGCAGGTGGCCCAGAAATGCTGGCGCACTTCTTCCTTCGTGTGTTTCGTGGCCGTCGTGGTGAACAATCTTCATCGCACGCGATCCGTGAACGCGGCGTCCCATTTGCCGCGGTGGTAGGCGCTGCTGGAGCCGAGCAGGGCGTACACGGCAATCAGCGTTACCGAACCGAAGATTGCCGTCACCACGTAGTAGAACCCGACCGGCCACGGCAGAGCCATGAACAGCAGCACGACACCGAGAAATAGCACGCCTTCAAACAAGACGAAGAAGGTCTCGTCGGTCACGATCTGGGCGGCGCTGCAAAGGCCGTGCACGCTCATGGCGGCGAGGACGATGCCCATCGCGTGCAACAGGTCCCACCCATACCACGCGCTGCCGATGGGGACCATGAGCAACGACGGCACGAACGCCGTCGCCGGATATGCCAAGTACAAGGCGGTCTGCCGCAGCCGCGAGATGGGCATGGAACGAACGGTGTGCACATCCAACGCGCGGGTCACGTCGGCGCAACCGACAAACAACAAGGCGAACACCCAGATCCCGTCAACCCGAACGTTTGCGAGTAGATGCGCGACTTCGTTCAACACGAGAAAAAGCAGACCCAGACTCACGCCCAGAAACAGGTGCCCGCGCCACATCCAAAGGAATTGCGCCGGCCAGAACCGCGACGGCATCGTGTCCGGTTCGCGAGAATCCGTAGTCTTGATGCGCGTCAGACGCGCCAATCGGCGGGCGGGGCTCCACGTTGCTTCGCGGGCGACGTAGGAACCGATCGTGACACCGATGGACAGGATTAAACCCACCACCATCATGGGCACCCACATCGTTTGGTCCAATGTCATCAGCCAGGCGAACCAGACCCACAACCCCAGGAGGACGAGTTGCAGGAACTGCTCTTTCACCACGCCCAAGGCCCATGGCGAAGTCATAGCTGCACGGGACGTGTGCTGGAACCCGAGGCTCAGCGACATGCTTGCGGCTGCGCCCGTTAACAAGACTGCGCGCCGCGTTATCCACGGCCAATTGACGTCAAACCCCACGACGCCGGGCAACAATTGTTGCAACGTGTGCACAGCCGGCATG
Organism: Candidatus Hydrogenedentota bacterium; assembly: GCA_963745075.1. Classification (GTDB taxonomy): domain Bacteria; phylum Hydrogenedentota; class Hydrogenedentia; order Hydrogenedentales; family SLHB01; genus JAHDWY01. Next base: position 238,901 of record CAVUWV010000036.1, read on the forward strand.
GACAATACCGCGAATGCCCAAAACAGCGTCGCGTATGTTTTCGTGGGAACCGGAGTCGCCAACAACGCGCGTGCCCGCTGGTCGAGTGAACGCGAGAGCCACCACGTCCCAACGGCGACAATGCCGGCAACCGGCGGAAAGAAGGTTTCCGCGCCAAACGACCCCAGACCGGCGGCCACGCACAGCACAAGTGGAAGCGCGAAGATCGATAGGAGCCACGCAACAAGGTGTTTATTCATGAAAAGACCACCCGAACCACACGTTTCTTCCGCCGTCGGACGCTGAAAGCGTCCCGCAACCCTAGCCAGGGGCAGAGCGAAGCGCCGCCCCTGGTTAGGGCGACCCCCCTCTTGTGAAAAGCCCTGTAGGGGCGTTGCAACGATTGGACCAAACGAAATCCTCGATACAGACCTTGCCACGCCCCTACAGGGCTCGGGTCGGAGGAATGCCCCGTTACCAGGGGCTCCGCTTCGCTTTGCCCCTGGCTAGAATTGCGCGGCGCCTTCAGCGCCGGGATTCGCGTCGCTCCTGCGTGCGAACTGCGGTCCTTCCAGTTCGGTCCGTACATTCTCATCAAGAGTTCCTCACCACGAAGTTCACGAAACACACGAAGGGAAGATAATGGATACACCGCGCGGGAAAACCGCAACCGGATGTGCGCTCGTCCGCAGATACCGCAGAGTGGCGCAGACGCGCGTGTCGATGTACATGACGAAGATCCTCCATCACGATCCCCGGACTGAAAGTCCACCACAGGACAGTCCAGGGCAGAGCGAAGCGCCGCCCTGGGGCACCGGCATCCCCATTCCCACGAGCGCTGAAAGTGCGGAACAGACGCTTTAGTGGTCCACCGATTGCACCGATTCGCGCCGATTTACGAAACACCTCGCCCCAGGATCCACGGCGAAAATTCCGGCTCTCGCGAATACGCATGCGCCCCGAAAATCCCTGCGCACTTCTTGCTTCGTGCGCTTCGTGCCTTTCGTGGTGGAAGCGGCAGTTCCAGAACGCAAGGGTAATCCGTGGTTCAAAGTTCAAAGTGATCATCCCCGTTCGTCCTCTCCCAAGAACGCAATTTGTCGTTGACGGTAGAACGTGCTGGAGGCTATGAGTTGCCGCGTTCGCCGGTAGGCGCAGGGTAGAATGACAACCAGCGCAACGCCCCACGCTAACATCGCCGAGCCGGCAGTAAACGCGCCCCATGCGTAGAAGCCCGCGAGCAGCGCGACGCCTGCCAGGACGCCGGCTCCGGTTCGCGGGGACAGAAGGTAGCCGAGTACGGGCACCCATATCAGCAACAGAAACCACCCCGGTTGAACCGGCACGCCCAGGACCTGCGATAGCAGCAGGGCCACCAGTGCCGCCACCAGTCCGGTCGATACCGCCCCGGCGAGCATGAATGTGGCGATGTGTCTCGTCTGCCAGGGCAACATACGAAGTGCACTAAGTCCGGAAAACCAACGGGCAAGTTGACGGGCCGTCAAGAGTACCGTCATGATCGGAAGCCAGCAGATGATCGCGGTGAAAATGTCCGATTCCATCGCGTTGTAACCGCGAATCCGAAGGAACACACTGAGGAACACCATCGCCAGGACGGGGGCGCTAAACGCTTGCAATGTATGTCGCACCGCTTCGGAACACAGAAGCTGGAAGTACGACGGTCGTCTGGCATTGAACCTCCTCGGCCGCACGTGTACCGCGGAGGAAGTCGCAACCGCGACTGTCTTGTGCACGCGCACGCGGCGGGTCAAGAGGCGGTGTGTCGCCCCGCGCGCACTCGCGACCAGAACGACTGCCGCCAGCACCTCCCCGATCAGGAGTAGCGCCACAGCAAAGCCCGACCATTGAAGTTCGTCGTTCCAAACGATGACCTCGTGATTGATGAAGCAAAGATACCCGCCGCCAGCCACCGCAGCAAGAAATGCGGCCATGTACTTGATCGCACCGCCTCCGTTCTGCGCGAGGTCTCGCAACCCCGTGGAGGTCGGCGGTCCGAGCGCCATGGCGGCATGGACCACAATGCTGCACGCCCCGGCGGCGACTATCGTATTGGGTACGACCGCAAGAAGGCGGAACAGTAACGTATCGTCGGAAAGACCCCCACCCCAAAACATCGCCGGTATGAGGGATCCACAGAGGAAGACCAGCGCGGGCAATACGACCGACTCGTACCACATGGCCCGGGCGATAATGCGAGACGGGATACCGAGAGCGAGCACCGTGCCAAAGTGTCTTCGGGATACAAGATCGTGCATTACCAGACTGATGCCGACCGTGAGCACAGAAATCGCCCCAATCCACAGCCCCGCATTTCGAACCGCACCGCCGAAAAGGACGAAAAGAAATATGTCGCCATACGCTATCGCCAGCATTGGCCAGTTCCAGCGCGCATACTCGAACACCAACGCGCGGACCTGCTGTGTTTCCGTCAGTGCGCGTCTCGTGGTCGATGTTGTCAGGATCTTATCCATGTTTCAGCTTCATCGTTCCTTTGTTGCACTCTTCGCGCCGTAAAGTTGATGTACGCGGCGGTATGGCCAATTCAACGAGTTTCACCTCGAAGGACACGAAACTCACGAAGGAACTTCCGAGAACCGTGTTCCCCCGCCGGACGCTGAAAGCGTCCCGCAACCCTAGCCAGGGACAAAGCGAAGCGGCGCCCCTGGTCGAGGCGTTTCCCCTCTTGTGAAAAGCCCTGAAGGGGCGCTGCAAGAAACCGCGTACACACAAATCGGGAACAAGACATCGCGTCGCCCTTACAGGGCTCCACATCGGGGAAGGTCCTGGTACCAGGGGCGGCGCTTCGCTTTGCCCCTGGCTAGAATTGCGCGGCGCCTTCAGCGCCGGGATTCGCGTTGGCGCCACGTCAGCGCAAGAACCGCCCGCCACTCGCCCGGCACCGATTCCGCCCACCACGAAAGACACGAAACGCACGGAGAGAAAACAAGGGAAGCTACCAGGCAATCTTCCTTCGTGTCCTTCGCGGTGCACCGTATCCGCGCACATCCGTCGCATCCGTGTCATCGGCGTTCTATCACCTTCCGTATTGCGCTCACAGTGGGCGTAATCAGATCCAATCGGCATCGTAACTTTCATAAGGAATTCTCCGCGGATAAAGCGCGTCGCTCCGGTCGATTGAGCGATAAAGGAACCCATAAGCCACACCCAGGGCTGCGAGCGAAATTGCTGCGACCCCCGCAGCAACATTAGGTTCGATCTGGATCTTGATTGCGAATATGAACAAACCAAGAAAGCCGAACCATAGCGGAAACTGACACCAAACACGGGCGAACCGCGTGGTGGCCGCGATGTAGGCACAATGCAGACTGAACGCGGCGAGAAAGGCGACGACGGAGCGCGGTGCGTTCCAGCCCAAGACTACCTGGGTCGATAGTAATACGATCAGCGAAGGCACGAACAGGATTATCGGGTTACCGAACAGCATCAGCACGTGGCCGTGTCGTGATACCGGAAGAGCGCGCAGGACTCGATTGTCCAACGGCATCGTCGTGCGCACGTACCTGAAGCCCAAAGCGAGGATCAGTGGCCCGAGGAGTCCCGCTACTTTGAAGCGGGCATCACCTGTCCAATAAGGGTAGACCAAACAGCCGACCGTGGTTGTCACCATCAGACTGTAGACCAGCGGACTGTACCAGCGGGCGATTGGAAGCGCCGGTCTAGCACCCGCGAGGATGTGTTGGAATCGCGGTCGTCTCGTGGAAGGCGCGCGCGCTTCTACGCTCGGGTACCAGGTATGGTCACAGTAACGATATGAGAGCATCATCAGCGCCGCGGACCACGCGAGCAGAATGAAGACGAAGGCATTGGGCCGCGAAGCGAGGATACGCCGCCAACACACCGCCGCCGAGGACGAGAACGGGGAGAACCATCCCGCCATCTTCGCGGCCGCGCGGATGAACCGTTGCCGTCTGTCTCTGTAAACCGAACGGTTCGCTTTGCCGGTAGCGTATAGCGAAGCGGCCGCCGCGCACCCCATTGCAAAGACCCATTGGCACGCCAGAATCCAAAGAATCGTCGGCACCGTGTAGGTGAGTTCGCGCCGAGTCAATAGCAACCCAATACCAACACCGACTCCGCAAAATGTCGGCGGCCCCACAACGGCCAACCACCACAGAGAACGCGCAAAACGCTTCCGGTCGAGCGGAAGCGAGCCTAGAGCATGAGCCGTGTCTCCCCAAACCAGGTCCAAGACTACGTTTTGGGTTAAGAGAACCGTAGCCCCGAAGGCAAGCGGCGAAACGAACAAGACGTAGTAGTCCGCACCGCTATCGCCCATATCAGAGGTAAAGAAGAGCGTCAGCCACCCGACCGCGAACGATAGGGCGTACGTCACGACCGGACTCTTCAAGACAAACCTGTAGACCGCGCGATTCACCGTCTACCGGTCCTTCACCAGCCCTACGAACAATTCCTCCAACGTCACCGGCGTCGTCGTGATATCCGTCAAGCCCTGGGCTTCGAGCGCCTCCAGCGGGTGGCGCGTGTTGTCGACGAGGAGACGCCAGCGGTCGCCTTCGTGGTGTTGGACGATTAGGCCGTCCGTCGGCTTCGGCTGTTGGCCGTTGGGCGAGAGGCAGTCGACCATGCGGTAGCGTTCGACGAGTTCGGCGGTGGACCCTTCTTCGAGGAGTTTGCCGTTGATCGATGATGCCGATGTGATCGGTGAACCGTTGGAGGTCGTCGAGGTTGTGGGACGAGATGAGCACGGTGCGTTCTTCGTCCTGGACGGCGTCGAGTAGTTCGGTGAAGAGGTCCTTCTTCGAGATGGCGTCCAGCCCGGCCGTCGGTTCGTCGAGGAGGAGCAACGCGGGCCGGTGGGCCAGCGCGACGATGAGGGCGAGTTTCGTGCGCGACCCGTAGGACAACGTGGCGATCTTGTCCGTCCACCCGATCTTCAGGCGGTCCAGCAGTTCCGTGCAGTAGTCGTCGTCCCAGTCCGCATAGAACGCGCGGATGAATCCGATGAGCCGCCGCACCGTGCCCCACGCGTTGAAGTTGAGGTCCGGGCTGACGTAGCCGGTGCGCTTCTTCATCTCGACCTCGTCGCGGATGTGGTCGAACCCGAACACCGCAATCTCGCCGGCCTCCTTCGCGCCCATGCCCATGATGAGGTCGATGGTCGTCGTCTTCCCCGCGCCGTTCGCGCCGATGAGCCCGTAGATGGCGCCCTTCGGCACGTTCAGGTCCAGCGGACCAAGGTGGAAGCCCGGGAAGGTCTTCTCCAACCCGCGGATGCGGATTGCTTCAGCGGTCTCTACCAACATCTTTGCCTCCCTTCCTGTTTGAATTCGAAATCCGAATATCGAAATCCGAAACAAATTCGAATGTTTTAATCGAGGAGTTGCTGGGGCACGGGCGTCCCGCCCGTTGATGCTTGAACTCCACGGGCGGGACGCCCGTGCCCCATTGTTCCCCCATTCAAGGATTCTGGCAACGCCCGGGGAGACGGGTCACCCAACATCTAAGTCTGCTGGTTTCGCTCATTTGAATTTGGAGTCCTTTGAATTTGTCTCGGATTTCGTGCTTCGGATTTGTCTCCCGCTATTGCTTCCCTGCTGGGTTCGCCAGCGCTTCCGGTTGGTCCAGAAGCCGGTACACCAACTTCAACAACTCCTCGTCGGTCATGCCGGCTTCGCGGCCTTCGCGGAGAGCCTCCGCGATGAGCGCGGCGGCTTGCGCACGTTTGGCCTCCCGGCTGCGGGCCGCGCCTTCCTCCGACACAAACGTACCGAGCCCCTGCTTGCGATAGATGATCCCCTCGCGCTCCAGTTCCTCGTAAGCGCGCTTCACCGTGATTAGACTCACGAGCAACTGTTCCGCCAAGGCCCGGAACGACGGCAGCGGTGCCCCCGGCGCCAGCCGCCCCTCGCTGATCTCCCGCTTCACCCCGTCCACGATCTGCTGATACAACGGACCCGGCGCCGCCGCCGAAATGGGACGCAGGAGGAGTTTTTTGTGCGGTTCGTTGGCCATCAAGTGTATATATAGCATATATACACCATGCTGTCTAGAGGTTTTTCAGAGTAACCTCACCGCGAAGCCCGCCACGCACGACTTGGACAGGACCGCACTACCCCCCATCTCGTACTCGTGCTCGTACTCGTAATCGACACTCAACGCAAAGACGTCAAGTCGCAGGGACGCAAGGAGATACAATAGAAAGATGTGAAGGTCTGGAGATTGATTCAGGCGAGCAGAAGACCTGGATGAGAGGAAGAAATCACGACCCTGCGGGCACGAAGTGCAGCTCATGCTCCTTGGACGCTTCGATGTCTTTGTCCCGCATGAGGGCGTGGCGATACTCGCCCTTCATGAAGCGCTCGGCCTGATCGCCGTAGTGGGGGCTCATGAAATTGCCGGAATTCCCTGTGGGCAGGATGGTCAGCGAGTCCTGGGGCGAGGCGAAGTCGATGAGGCGGCGTGTGGACGGCCCCGCGATCACGTGATAATCGTCCTGGGCGTAGTCGTAGAGCATATTGTTCAGCACCTGTGCCGCGCCCGGCGACGGATACGGACCCAAATTAAAAATACGGTCCAGCACCGGGAAATAGCCGAAAGGATGTTTGAACGTCATCGTGTGCGCCCGGCCCCAGGTCCACCGGGCCGTGTCCTGGCCGTATTTGCGCGCGAGCGAGTTCGTCATGTCCTGGAATGCGGCGATGACGATCTGCTGCCGCGTTTCCTTCCCCGGCGTGTTGATGTCGTCCCAGAACGGCGATGCGTCGTCTCCCACGAAGTGCTTGAAGAAATCCCAATGGTCGGCCAGCGTGCAGTAGATGGCGAAAAGGTCGGTGCCCATTTCATCCTCGAGGGCATGATGCAACACCGCGCCGCACAGGTGCTCGTAGATTGTCGCGCCGGTCGACTCGATGTTATGCCGGTAATCCCAGGACTCGAGCTGGTCGAGCACGTCGATTTCCTGCGCCGTCAACAGCACGCGCTGCGCGTCCAGCACCTTCACCAGCTTCGCGACCACGTCCGGCGTGGCGTAGCCGGTGGTGTCGAACTGCACCGCCTTCAAGTCGTCGATGGTCCAGTCCGAACGGGCGCTGACCAACTGCTCGATCCGCCCCGCGCGATCCGTCGGCTGCCAGTAGCCTTTGATGTCCTTCACGGGTCCGAGCGGTTTGACCGTCGGTTTGTTGTTCGCCGTGGCGATGAACCCGCATTCCGGATTCTTGAGGTGCGGGTTCTGTTCGAAGGGCAGATAGCCGAGCACGTCGTCCTTACCCGACGCGCCGTCCAGCATCTGCTTGCTGTTGACCCCGTCCGGCCGGATGGGAATCTTTCCCGCCGCCCACCACGCGATGTTCCCTTCACGGTCGGCGTAACTGATGTTCAACCCCGGCGACGTGATCAGCGGCATCGCCGCCGCGAATTCGTCGTAGGTGCGCGCGTGGCCCATCCGGTAGAACGCGACGATGTCCGTATACGGCAGGTGCTGCCAGATCCAGGACAAGGCGACCGGCGCCTCGTCGTAACCATGGTACGCGCGCAAGAAATCGTTCAGGATCGGCCCGTGCGGCGTCACGCGGACTTCGCATTGCACGTCGTCGGCGAACCGCACCTTGATCGTCTCTATCGCCGTTTCCACGTCCACCCACTGGCCCTTGTACATGACCTTCGTGGGGTCGTTGGGATCGAATCGTTCGACGTAGAAGTCCGTGTCGTCATGGGCCATCATCGTCAGCCCCCAGGCCCGGTCCGCGTTGTGTCCCAGCAACGGGATTGGAATCGGCGGCAGGTGAAACCCGTAGTTCTCGAAATCGCCGTACTTCAGGTGTGCCTCATACCAAATGCTCGGGTTGGTGAACGCGATGTGAGGATCGTTCGCGAGGATGGCCCGGCCCGACTTCGTCCGCGACGGCGCCAGGACCCAACTGTTGCTGCCCATGAACGGAGCGAATTGATTCGCGATGCCTCCGAAGACGTCCAGCCAATCCTTTACGACACCAAGCGACGCTTCGTAGCGTTCCACTTCGGTGTTGTCCGGTTCCGGGGGATGGGCATCCAGGTACGCGCGCGCTTCCTCCAGCGTCTCCATGATCGTCACCGGCGTTTCGAGGGTGTACCCCGGAAACAGTGCGTCGATATCCATATCGGGATGCTTCTGTTTCAACATCGTGACCAGGGGATCGCCGCGAATGCCGTCGGCAAAGGTAATCGGCAGGATGGCCGCAACCGAGAGACAGTCTACTTTCGTAAAGGGGCGCACGTGGTCCCCGAGTACGACCAGTTCGAAAGGAATCGGACCGTCCTTGATGAAGGCGTTGATACCGGCGACAAAGGCGTCCGTGAGCGCCACCAGTTCCGGCGGGTTTGTGCTGGGGTCCTCGAAATAGGCTTCCGCCTTGGCCCGCAGCCGGAACGCCCGCACGGCCCGGTCGATCTTCACGGCCGGCGGCCCCGCCACTTCCGCGAGTTCGCCGCGCGCCAGGCGCCGCATCAGTTCCATCTGGACCAACCGGTCCTGGGCCATGCAATAGCCGAGGGCGAAATAGGCGTCCGGTTCGTTCTGGGCCGTGATATGCGGCACCCCCGCTTCGTCCCGGATTACGCGCACCTCATCGCGGAGCGATGCATTCTCGATAGTGCCGTCGAGTCTAGGAAGCCGCGTCTGGGCAAGGTACACCAGCGTCCCCGCTCCGGCCGCCACTGCCAGCAGCACGAAAACCGCGCAAACCTTCGCCAGGCGCTTGAAAAATTTCATGAAACGATCCGTCCCCAACTCGACCACACGCCAATGTAGCATATTTCCGGCCGGATCGAGATCCTTAATGCGTTTAGATATTGGAATAATGCAAGAAACATCCCCCTCGATCCCCCTTCAAAGGGGGAATTGGGCGCAACGCTTCGCGTTGCATTTGGGACGAACGACGACTTCGTCTCAACGCGAGTGACAACATCCACCACCACGAATGGGGCTATGCACACTTCCCCCTTTGAAGGGGGATCAAGGGAGATGTTTCTTCATCATTCTGTGCGGAGCCTGCCGAACCTGACATTGCGCGCGGGGTGGGGATGAAATCTTCCGGCGTGTGGGTTAGAATCAAATTCGGGTGTAGTGTGGGACACGGGGTTTCTCCATGCGATCCAGCGAGGCTCGAAGAAAATTCAAGCTCGCGGATGAGCTGTACCGCGACAAGAAGTACACCGAGGCGTTGACCGTGCTCGAGAAGCTCGACGCGGAATTCCCCAACGCCAAGAACGTCATGTACCCCCAAGCCATGTGTCTGGCCAAGCTCGGCCGGGCCAAAGAAGCCCATGAGATCTGCCAGAAGCTCAAGGCCATCTACAACGATCCCCGCGCCGATAAACTTATGCAGAAACTCGCCGGGGTCGTCCCGCAGGCCCGGCCGCCCATGTTCGATCCGAACGCGCCCGGCGGCGGTTTGGCATTCAACCCCTTGGACTTGGGCGATATCGGGCCCGTCCCGGGAAACGAGGGCGCCGATCCGATGGGACTGGGCGAACTTTTTGCGCCCAAACCGGGTGCGGCGCCGCCACCCCAGATCGACACGGCCCCCAACCGCAAGTCCCTATACATCGGGCTCGGCGTGGCCGGCGGGATACTGGTACTGGGCCTGCTTTGTCTGCCACTCTTCGTCGGCGGATCGAAATCGGCCGACACGGCCCAATCGACTCAACCGGCGAACGCCGAACCTGCGGACGACAGGCCCCAGATCTATTGGTTCAATTCCTACGACACCGCCAAAAACGCATCCCTCGACAAGGTCGCGCCTACCTTGCTTTTCTTCTACAACGCGGGAAGCGACGACGCCACCAAGATGATGGAGGAAACTTGGAAAGAGCCAAGCATCGCCCATCTTGTTAAGGGCTGGACCTGCGTACGAATCGACACCGAAGCCGACCCCGATACGACCTCGTATTACGAAGTCACGGAAGTCCCAACCACCATTGTCGAAGATGATTGGAAGGGATCCGTATTCCAACAGACCGGTTATGTCAGCGCGCAGGACTTTTACAACGCTGTGCAACCGTTGGAACTGAAAGTCATTCGAAGCTCCCGACTTCAGGGACGTGAGCGTCGGACGATGGGCGGTCGTAGTGATTCTGGGTCTTCTGCAGGCCGCAATCGGAATGTATCTCACCTTATTGCTCGTCCGGAAGCTTCCAAATGATGAATTCTTGAAAGATATTGTCAGTGCCGGACTCGTTGGGGTGGGAGTCAACGTTCTTTTCGGATGTCCATGTGTGGGGCTCGTCGCAGGCTATTTCATTTTGCATGCAATTTACGAGTTCGAGTTCATCGACTATGTCGCCTACCTCGGCGTTTCGACTGTTATCGGTGCGCTGAACTCCGTGCTCATTGCTGCGGTCCTTGGCATTCCCGTCGAACAGTTAATTGGCTTACTTTAGGAAAAACGGGGACCGTGACCATTTTCCTCGATCCCCGAATCGACCGCGCAGCTCTTCCCGTCGTTCGGTCGAGCCATGCAGCGGCAAACCGTTGCACCCATTCCGGCTCATTGCCGTCGAATAGTGCCGCCGTTTGCCACGCCCGCAACCGCCATCGTGACAGCACGATCCTCAGCAGCGATTCGTCAAACGTGCCCAGCGCCGCGTCCAGTTCGCCCAGATTCTCGTCGTAAACCGTCCCTAGCAGTTCCTCCACATCTTGAATCGTAGAGATAAGAAACCGGTTCGTCGCCAGATAGTCGGGATACCGTCGCGCGCGATCCTCCGGAGGTGTTACCTTCGCAATCGCGAAGGGAAAATCGCGATTGATGTGGGCGTGAATGCCCAGCAACGCATGTTGAAAGACCGTCACGTCTTCCGACCGCGCAGCATCGAAGGCAACGATCCACGCCTCCGGAACCTCGTCCAGACGGCCGCATTCGTAGTCCAGAAGGGCCTGGCGATACAGATTCGCGAAAACCAACAGAAACGCGGCCGTCCAATCCGGGTCCTTGAAGGACCCGTCGTTAATGGCCGCCACCGCCTCCTCGGTGATCAGCCGGTAAACGGCCGCAAACACCGCACGCGCATCGTTCTTCTGCGCAAGTGCTTCTTCGAGTTGGGCCAGGCGGACCGGTACGTCGCCGTAAATATCGTATGGTTCTTCCACAAGAGCGATCAGCGCCGGGTCGCCGGAGGACGAAGCGGCTGCGCGACCGACGGCGCAGGCCGCAAGTGCCAAGATCACCCACAGGATACGGGCCGCGTTCATGTCCAACGGTTTTCCACCAGATCGGAATTGCCTGTCGTGAACCGGCGTGAGGCGGCGCCAGTGTAGCGCATACTGCCTGGGCCGGAAAACGTTACGGACTACGCGGTCGTGGTGCTGTTGCTGTCCGCCGTGGACGTGGTGTCGGAGAACGACGTAGACACGCCGTTCGGGCCGATGGTGAGTTGGAAGTTCTGCGGGCTGTTCGATCCGGACAGGGACTCGCCGACGGCCATCAGGGTGCCTTGCGGGTCGCGCAGATAGCCCAATCCCGCCGGGAACTGCACCGCGGCCGTCCGGACCATGCTCGCTTCGACGCTCAGCCGTTGAAACGCATTCGCCAACGCGGGATGGGCTTTGAACAGCGCCTCGATCATGTCTTTATTCGGATGGTCGTTCGCCACAACCACGTTTCCGGAAGAATCGGTCGTGAGCACCAGTTCGGGCACTTTGTCGACGGGTAACTGGTTAAGAAGACCAGTCAGTTCTTGCCGGAAGGCGGCAATATCTTCCTCCAGTTTCGCGGCAAGTTTCGGCGGCAGATTGCTGAACCGGTCGCTGCTCACGCTCGTCGTCCCGTCGGTCTGCTTGGTCATCGCGGCCGCGCCGTTCCCCTTCTGGGCCGCTTCCAGCAGTTTGGCGAAAGCGGTGGAATCTATTGTCACCGCTTTATTTGCAGCCTTTGCCCGGCCCCCCGCGCCAATCCCTTTGAACTCGTGCAGCAGGCCGCGCGCGGCGTGCAACAATTGAACGCCTTCCAAAATCGGGAACGCCATGGGACTCTCCTCCTGCCGTCAAACACAACCAGTCCTCGCAAAGAGAGCAACATGCGTGCCCAAGGCGACGTATCCGGCACATCACACCACCCAGTGCCGCTGCCGCATTCCATACCCCTGCGGCAGGGTCACGCGCGATTCTCCATGATTCGGGTATCGGCCAAGTGGTAGAATGGTGGGATGAAGAACGCCAATCCCGGTGTTCGACCTTGAATACATCAGGCGTTCCAAGACCCATGAGACAAGACTTCGCAAAACTTCTCAAACAACTTCGTAAGAACACGCCCGGAGTAGACTTAACTCTCGTGCGAAAGGCCTATCGCTTTGCCGGCGAGGCCCATCACGGCGTCGAGCGTGAGTCGGGCGACCCCTATATTTCCCACTGCGTCGAGGTCGCCCTTATCCTGGCACAATCCAATCTCGATCCCACAACCGTCGCGGCCGGCCTGCTCCACGACGTGCTCGAAGACACCCGCATCACCCACGACGAATTCGAAAAGGAGTTCGGACCCGAGATTACGTCCCTGGTCGACGGCGTGAGCAAGATCAAAACCATGAAATGGTCCACCCCGACCCCGAGCCACCAGGAAAAGCAGGCCGAGAATCTCCGCAAGATGCTCGTGGCCACGGCGCGCGATGTCCGGGTAATCCTGATCAAACTCGCAGACCGGCTTCACAACATCCGGACCATCGAGTTCCTGAAAGAACCCAAACGCGTCGAACGCATTTGCCGCGAGACCCTCGATATCTACGCGCCGCTCGCACACCGGCTCGGTATTGCCCGCTGGAAATGGGAACTCGAAGACCACGCCTTCCACCATCTGAATCCGAATGAATACCGCAACATCGCCGCCCACGTTGCCATGAAACGCCGCGAACGCGAGGTCTGGCTCAACGAAACCATCAAGTATCTCGAAGACCGGCTGGCCGAAGCCGAGGTCACCGCGCGCGTCATCGGACGCCCCAAGCACCTCTACAGCATCTACCAGAAAATGGTGCAACAGGGGAAAGCCTTCGACGAAGTGATGGATATCCTCGCCGTCCGCATCGTCACCCAGACCGTTGCGGGTTGTTACAACGCCCTCGGTGTGGTCCACCAAATCTGGACACCCGTGCCGGGACGGTTCAAGGACTACGTCGCCATGCCCAAATTCAACATGTACCAGTCCATCCACACGGTCGTCATGCGGGAAGACGGGTTTCCCCTCGAAATCCAAATCCGCACCGAAGAGATGGACCGGACCGCGCGGGAAGGCATCGCCGCGCATTGGGCGTACAAGGAAGGCGGCAGCGACGCGAAACTCGACACCCAGCTTCGCTGGCTCCGCCAGATGTACGAATGGCTGCAGGACGCCCATGCCCCGGATGAGTTGCTCGACAGCCTGCGGCGCGACGTCGCCCGCTCAGACGTGTACGTGTTCACGCCGACCGGTGAAGTCAAGGAGTTGCCGGAAGGCGCCACACCGTTGGACTTCGCCTATCACGTGCACTCCGACATCGGCCACCACTGCATCGGCGCGAAGGTCAACGGCAAGCTGGTCCCGCTGCGATACAACCTCCAAACCGGCGACGCGGTGGAGATTCTCACGTCCCGCGCGCAAAAACCGCATCTCGACTGGTTGGAGATCGTCATCACGGGAAAAGCCCGCACGCGCATTCGTCAACGGTTGCGCGAACTGGGCGATCTCGAACCCTTGGAAGGCCAGTTGCGGCGCGATACGGTGCGCATCCTCCCGGAGACAAAGCGCAAAATCCCCCAGGTAGACGATGCCACCCGGGACAAGTTGATTCGGATCGAAGGGTCCAAAGGCATCGCCGTTCAGTTCGCCAAGTGTTGCCGGCCCATGCCCGGCCACGCCGTCATCGGGTACGCCACCAAGAGCCCCGGCATCACCATCCACCGGGCCGATTGCCGAAACTTCGCGAATACGAAACGGGACCCGTCCCGCATCATCGAGGCGTCATGGGACGGGGAAGAGCACGTGGAGATCGGAATGCGGGTCACGACCGGGCAGCGCCCCAACATGCTGGCCGACATCACGAACGCCATCCGCCCAATGAACATCAGCATCACGCAGGCCCAGTTCCTCCCCAGCGCCAACGGCAAGAGCCACTTCGAATTCGTCTTCGAAGCTCCGGATCGCGACAGCATCGCCCGTGTCGCCGCCACCATCCGCACCGTACCCGGTGTCGTCGAGGTTGTCCACATGCCCTCCGAACAACTCGAAAGCAACAAGTAATCCGAGGTTCATGCCGGAACGTGTAAACATAGAGACGTTGGAAGCGGCGCCCTTTCGGATCGTCAGCGAATTCAAGGCGGAAGGCGATCAGCCGAAGGCCATCCGCGAACTGACGCGTGGGCTCCGGGAAGGGTTGGAGCACCAGGTGCTGCTCGGCGTGACGGGTTCGGGCAAGACCTTTACCATTGCCAACGTCGTCGAGAAGGTCAACCGCCCTACGCTGGTCATCGCTCCGAACAAGATTCTCGCGGCCCAACTCTATTCCGAGTTCAAAGGCCTGTTCCCGGAAAATGCGGTCGAGTATTTCGTCAGCTATTACGACTACTACCAGCCGGAGGCGTACGTTCCCACAACCGACACGTATATCGAAAAAGAATCCTCGATCAACGACGAGATCGACAAGATGCGCCACTCGGCCACGCGGGCCTTGTTGACACGGCGGGACGTGCTGATCGTCGCGAGCGTGTCGTGCATCTACGGTATCGGTTCGCCGGAAACGTACAACGCGTTGCGCGTGGAACTCGTTCCCGGAGAGACGCTGGAGCGCGAAACGCTCATTGCCGGTCTCGTCGCCATGCAGTACGCACGGAACGACGTCGACTTCTATCGCGGCACGTTTCGCGTGCGCGGCGACACCATCGACATCTTTCCGGCCTACGAAGCCGAAATCGCGATCCGCGTCGAGATGTTTGGCGACGAGATCGATGGGCTTTACGAAATCGATCCGCTGCGCGGCAACGTGAATCGCAAGTTGCGCCGCACGACCATCTACCCCGGTTCCCATTACGCGACGACGGCCGATACCTTGCGCACCGCCATCGAAGGCATCGAATTCGAATTGGCCGAGCGCCTGAAAGAACTCGAAGTGGAGAACCGCCTGCTCGAAGCGCAACGCCTGGGCCAGCGCACGCGGTTCGACATCGAGATGCTGAGCGAGATCGGCTACTGCAACGGCATCGAAAACTACTCGCGCCATTTGGACGGCCGCATGCCCGGCGAACCGCCCTACACGCTCATCAATTACTTTCCCGAAGACGGCATCATCGTGCTCGACGAAAGCCACATTACCGTCCCGCAACTCGAAGCCATGTACAAGGGCGACCGTTCGCGGAAAGACAAGCTCGTTGAATACGGCTTTCGCCTACCCTGCGCCAGGGATAACCGGCCCCTGAAATTCGCGGAGTTCGACAAGCTCGCTGGTCAACGCATCTACGTTAGCGCGACGCCGGGACCTTACGAGTTGAAGACCAGCGAAGGCCTCATTGTCGAGCAGGTCGTCCGGCCGACCGGGCTCATCGATCCGGAAGTCGAAGTGCGCCCGGCGTCGTCACAGGTGGACGACCTCCTGGACCAAATCCGCAGCGTCACCGCGCGCAACGAGCGGGTCTTGGTCACTACGTTGACCAAACGCATGGCGGAAGATTTGACCGAGTACCTGCGCGACCTCAATGTCAAAGTTCGGTACATG
Organism: Candidatus Hydrogenedentota bacterium; assembly: GCA_963745075.1. GTDB lineage: Bacteria > Hydrogenedentota > Hydrogenedentia > Hydrogenedentales > SLHB01 > JAHDWY01. The sequence continues at coordinate 254,594 of CAVUWV010000036.1, forward strand.
CATTCGGACGTGCAAACCCTGGAACGCATCGAGCTGGTTCGCGCGCTGCGTACCGGCGAGTACGACGTGCTGGTCGGCATCAATCTCCTGCGCGAAGGACTCGACCTTCCCGAGGTCGCACTCGTTGCAATACTCGACGCCGACAAGGAAGGCTACCTGCGGTCGGAAACGAGCCTGGTGCAGACCTGTGGCCGCGCCGCGCGCAATGTCAATGGCCGCGTCATCATGTATGCGGACCGTGTGACGGGATCGATGGAGCGGGCCCTGGACGAAATGAGCCGCCGCCGCACGAAACAACTTGCGTACAACAAGCAGCACAAGATCACGCCGCGCTCGATCCAGAAGGCCATCGCCGATGTCCTCAACAGCATCCACGAGCACGACTATGTCACCGTGGCGAAGGCCGCCGAAGAACACGACCTTTACGTGCCCACCTTCAACCTCGCCAAGACCGTCCGCGAGCTGAAAAAGAAGATGAAAGACGCCGCCGGCAAGATGGAATTCGAGAAGGCCGCCGAATACCGCGACCGCATCCTGGCCCTCGAACGGCGTCAGATTGAAGAAGGGCTGTAATCTCCGTTCTCCTTGGCGCTGGCGCGCCTTTCCTCCATTCCCGTCAATTGATACAATCGTCCGATACAGCGAGGGACTCCCAATGAGGCGTATCAGCTTTTTGCTCTCCGTTGCGGCGTTGATCATCGTCGTTGCATTTCCGGCGCTCGCGCAACGGAATCAAACCGGTTTCGGCGCGTCCACGCGCGACGCGTTCGACACGCCCAAGGTCCCGCTTGCCGAACCCCGAGACGCCGGAACCGCCCACGGATCCCTCCCTGGACAAGCGCGGCACGCAGCTCCAATCCCTTTCGCTGCGGGAACGGGTGTCGCAACTTATGCTCGTTACCCTGACCGGCGCACCGCGGCCGGATGCGTCGGACCAGGAGCTGCTGGCAAAATACACGCCCGGCGGCGTGATTCTGCCGCCCATGGCGCGGCCGGCGACCGCCGCGGCCTACGTGAGTGCGCTGCGCCAAATGCCTTTCGAAATAGCCACCGGCCTCCCCTTCTTCATCGGAACCAATCTGTACGATTTGCCCCGGCGCGGAAACGCCAAGGTCGACAATTCATTCGTCGCGCTCCCCTCGCTGCTGGCCATCGCTGCCGCGAACGATCCCGATGTTACCGGACGCCTGACGGACCTGACCGCTGAACACCTCACGCGCATGGGCTTCAACATGCACCTTGGGCCGTCCCTATCGCTGGCGCCCACGCTCCCCGACGCGAAGGGTAGCATCGATTGTCTCGGTTCCGATCCCGAATTTGTCGGGAACACCGCCGCCGTCATGGTCAAAACCATGACCGAGAAGGGCGTCGTGGCCGTGCCGATGGGCTTTCCCGGCGGCGGCGCCAATCGCGCGCCCCGTATGCCCGCTATCCTGCTCACGCCATCGGCGGTCATCGGGGACCAAGACTTGGTCCCGTACAAGAAGGCCATCGAAGCCGGCGCGACCGTCATTCACGTCGGCAACACACTCGTGCCGACGCTGGATCCCAACAACGTCCCCGCGAGCCTTTCTTCGGTCGTCATGCGCGACATCCTCCGGCAACGTCTTGGGTTCGAAGGTGTCATCATCGCCGGACCCATGGACACCAACGACATCGCCGTCAAGTACGATCCCACCAAGGCCGCGATCCTGGCGCTGGCGGCCGGCGCCGACATGATCTACTGGAACGAAGCGGGCCATCGCGTCATGAAGACGGTCGACGAAGTCGTCAAAGCCATTGGAACCGGCGAACTGAGTCAGGAAGTCGTCGACTCGGCGCTCGCCCGCGTCATGGCCGTCAAGGAGCGGTTTGCGCTGCGCAAACGCGAATTGCCCAATCTGAAGGAGGCCACCGCCCTCGCCAAGGACAAGGACTTTCCGGAGGCGTCCTACGACATCGAGCGCCGCTCCATTACGCTCGTTCAAAATCGCGGCAACGTGCTGCCTCTGAACAAGAAGGAATCCGTGCCCGTGGGTGTGACCGGCGTGGCGGGCGTCGACACCCTGGCCGACGCGTTGGAGGAGTACGTCAAGCCCGTCTCGCGGCAGCCCATCAGCACCGCCAAGTACGGCGGCGAAATCTATGACTTCGAAATCGACCGGCTCACGTCGCACATCCGCGGGATCAAAACGGTCGTCGTCATCGTGACGCCGGACATCCGGATTAGCAGCCAGTTGGCCCTCGTGTCGGCACTGCAAAGCAAAGGAATTCGCGTGGTCGTCGTCCTCGTCGGGTATCCCGATATCCTGCCGGAGCTGGCGGACGCCAACGCCATCGTGCTTTCGTACAGCCGGCCTACCGCCATCGAAGAAAGCATGCGCGCCGTGGCCGACGTGCTCGTTGGCCAGGGACCCCTCGGCCTGATGCCGGTTGTCCGCGACATTCACGCCAAGGCGGGCGAGCCGGTATCGTTCAGCGTGCTGGACGTGCTGCGGTCACCGTCCGGCGTGTTGCCGGTCACCATCGAACCGCCGTACGTGGCCGGACTGGCCGTGCCCTATGACCCCACGTTCTCCCTGAAGAAAGTCGAGTGGGACTTCGGGGACGGCAAGCACTCCAAGGAGTTCTTTCTGCAACGAGCCTACAAGGAACCCGGCCGGTATCCCATCACGCTGACGGTGACGGATAAGAAAAAGCAAACCACTTCGCGCACCTTATACGCCGTCGTGGAGTAATGAAGGGGGAGTCTCTGTGTTTAAGGTTTGTTCCAGGCACCTGCGTGCCTTTTTAGTTCACTTTGCTACGGCTATGGGCACGTTAACGGCAGCACGTTTTTATCACAAGAACATCCCCCTTGATCCCCCTTCAAAGGGGGAGTCTCGCAAGCCGAAGGCTTATTTGTCGTCGCTTAATCTTCTGTTCTCCCACTGCGCCGCGAAGCGTGCGCACCAAATTCCCCCTTTGAAGGGGGCAGACCCGACGGGTCGAGGGGGATGTTATGTCGCTGAATCGACCCTTGTTCGCGTTGGTGCGTACCTGATTGTTTCAACAATCGGAATTGGACTATTTGCGGCAATTGCCTCCGCCAATCAGCCGACGCTCGAGTGGAGCTACAACGCCCAGTCCAACCTCTATCCGTCGCCGCTGGTTGCCGACGTCCATCCAACGCCCGGACTCGAAACGATCGTCAGTGACAGCGAGGTGCGCACGCTACGCTGCATCGATTCCCAGGGAAATCCCCTCTGGGAGTACAAGGGCGGCTGGACGCGCCGTCTCACCTCCGGCGCTTCGCTGAGCTTTTCGGCTCGTGCTGGAAAAGGAACGCTGCTGATCGGTAACGCCGACGGCAAACTCTGCGCGGTCGATGCGGAAACCGGTCAGGAATTGTGGACGCAAACGACCGGCCCCATCGAATGGGGCGCGGCGATCTGGGCCGACCTGGACGGCGACGGCGCAGATGAGGCGATTGCCGGCACCGAAAGCGCGGGGGTCGTCGCGTTGAATGCGAACGGCGACGTGCGTTGGACCCTCGCCAAAGCCGATGACCTGAATTTGCACGTGCAAGGCCCAATCGGCGCGGCCGATTTCGACAGCGATGGCAAGGCGGAAATCTTTGTTGTCGATTATACCGGTCCGCTGTGTATCAATCCGGACGGCACGGTTCGATGGCGGCGACGAACCGGCGACCTGTTCCAAGGTGCGCCGGTGGTGACGACGTTGAGCGAAGACGGCAAACCGGTGCTGCTCGCCGTGTCCAGCGCCAACAATTTCCTTCATTGCTTCGACGCCGCCGACGGAACCCCTTTGTGGAAATGCGGTCTCATCGGCGCGTCAGATGTGTACCCGGGCGCCTCGCTCGCCGTGGGTGACCTGGATGGCGACGGCAGCCCCGAAATCGTCGTGCCCGACAACGAAGGCCACGTCCACTGCATCACCGCCGACGGCGCATTGGCCTGGATCTTCACGACGGATAAGGCAACGCACGGCGCGGTTTCGCTCGGTGACGTGGACGGCGACGGCTCCATCGAAATCCTGATCGCGAGCGGCGATCACAACCTCTATTGCGTCGATGCCAACGGACGTCTCGAATGGCGATACGCCGCGAACCTGCGGCTCATCCATCCCGCGACCATCGCCGATATGGACGGCGACAACAAGACCGACATCCTCGTCTGCGGCAGCGACCGCACGCTCCGCTGCCTTACCCTCGGCGGCCGCTACGATCCTGCACTGATTCCCTGGCCGGCCAATCGCGTTGACGTTGCCCTTTCCGGTTCGACCCTTGGCCGCAACGCGACCGCGTCGCGAACGGTCAACGAATCCCTCGAACTCGTCAAGAACGGCGATTTCAACGATCCCGACACGGTCGCGGAGCCGGAAGCGTATCCCGCAAATTCGTCGCTCCCCGAAGAGGCAAAACGCTTGCCGCGCGACTGGCATGTGGAAACCGTGAACGGCGCCACGCTCCGGTGGGCCGAGAACGGCGGGCGAGACAACAGCGCCTGTGCCGTCGTGAATCCGGCCCCGGCGGAAACGCGTTTCGCTACGGATCCCGTGCAGCTCGAACGCGGCGTTCGTTCGGTCACCGCGAACGTCTACGCAAAAGCAAACGCTACGAACGGAATCACTGCCACCCTTCGATGGATTGGGCGGGAAGGTGTTATGCGCGCCGACACGCTGCAGGACGTGGGCGCCAACGACGGATGGTTGCGGCTGTCCGCGCAAGACGCAATCCCACCCCGCGAGGCCGAATGGGTTCAATTCGTTTGCTATTCGCCGTCCGCGGAATCCCCTGTGATGTGGGACGACGCATCCCTTGCCGCGCAGACAGAACAGCGGCCGTTGATAAAGACCGCCGTGAATCAAGTGGGCTACGAGGTGGGCGCGCCCAAACGGTTTACGGCGTGGAGCAACTTCGCTCCCGATTCGAATCCCGCCTTCTCGGTTGTCGATGATTCCGGAGCCGTTGTCTACGAAGGAACCTTGACCGCGTGCGGCCGCATCACCGGCGCGTACGGCCACGACTGGGGCTTCGACTACTGGCGTGGCGACTTCTCCGAGTTCGACGCGCCCGGAAAGTACCGAATCCGCGTGACCATGGACAGCGAGACCGGCGAGTCCTGGCCCTTTGCAATCGGCAAAGACGTGCTCTGGAATCAGACCGCGGAGCCCGCGTATCGCTTCTTCTACTACCAGCGGTGCGGCATGGCGATTCCGGGATTTCACGGCGCGTGCCATCTCGACGACGCGGTCAGTCCGGACGGCAAACGGCAATACAGCCTCAGCGGCGGCTGGCACGACGCGGGCGACTACAACACCTACAACAACGCGCCCTACGTGTACGGACTCGTATCCGCCTACGAAGAGCAGCAACCGGATTTCGACACCATCGACCGGGATGGCAACGGCCGCAGCGATTTTCTCGACGAAATCCTCTGGGGCGGCGATTTGATGCGCCGCATGGTCGCGCCCGACGGATCGTCGCGGGGCGACATCACCTCGGGCTACGGGTTCTGGGGGCCGCCCGAACTCGAAACGGACAACATCCCCAACACCGGCGACGAACGGCGCATTCGCGGCAAGGTTTCCGGTAACGACCCCGCCAACCATATGGCCGCGGCGGCAGCGATTGCGCGCCTCCTCGAACCGGGAAACCTCTATCTCGAGGCCGCGCAACGCGCATTCGACTTTCGTTCGCAACAAGGCAAACGCGACGCTTATCAACTGAGCGCTGCCCTCGATCTCTACGCCCTAACCAAAGACGACACGTATCTGCGGGCGGCCCGTGAGTTGCTTCCCGCCGCCGGTTTTGATCGCGCGCAAGTCATCGAACAGTATGACGCCGTTACCGGTGAAAATCACGCGGATCAAATCCGGGACGCATTGGTCGCCCGCGCGAACGGGATCCTGCAACTCGCCGGCAACCCCTTCGGCGTGTACGAATACGGATCGCCGGACCACGCCACGTTTTTCGGGACCCCGCCCGACAACGGCGGCTGGCACGTGGGCAACAGCAGCCACGTCCTTGAAGCCGCCCACATCGTCGCCGAAGCATACCGCTACACCGCAGACCCGCGATACGCGGCCTTCGTCTACGACCAGTTCAATTGGATCCTGGGCAACAACCCTTACGACCTCTGCCTCATGGAAGGTATCGGGAGTGTAAACCCACCGTCTTACCATCATCGCTACGCCATGGCCGGCGTGCCGCGCGGCGCGGTCCCGGGAAGTGTTGTGAACGGCATTACCTGGAAAACCGTCGGCGACGACCGTCCCTATTTCGACATGCGCGGCCTGGACATCCCCGACTTCGAATCCAATGAGGTCTGGCTCCCTCACAACACGAATTACCTGAAAGCCCTCGTGAGCCTCCACCGCGCACAGACCAAGTACAACGCGCCACACTAGAAGGTACACCTGCGGTCATGCCGATTCCTGAGATAACATCCCCCTTGATCCCCCTTCAAAGGGGGAATTTTGCACAACTACTGCCTCTGGTATATGTGATGCGCACCGCTCCGACTCTAAGCCGTTGCTAACCCCCACGCAACGCAAAGCGTTGCGAATTTCCCCCTTTGAAGGGGGATCAAGGGGGATGTTCTTCCGGGCAAGGCATGGTTCCGAAAATGTATCCGTAATTGCAGGGACTTGTACTCAGCAAAGAGGGCTCATGATGACTTCTTCGGAGAGCAACATACTCCACGCGGATGCCAAACGGCCCTTTCGCGTGCTTCAACTGACGGACTTGCACGACGATGTCAGCGACGCCTTGACCGAACAAACCTACGCGGACATCCGTCGACTGCTGAAGACGTGGTCGCCCGATTTCCTCGCGGTGACGGGCGACATCTGGTGCGGCGACGACAAACCGGACCGCGGTCCGAATTTGATGAAGCGCGACCTCGAATTCCTGAGTTCGCTGAAGACGCCATGGGCCTTCACCTGGGGCAATCACGATTACAAATCCGATCTCGAAACCGACACCGCCCGAATTGCCTCCACGCCATACGCCTGCATGGAGTTCGGCGACGGCCGTGGCAACTGCCGGGTCGAAATCCGTCACGACGGCGGACCCGCGTGGGACATCTACTTCCTGAATTCACACGGCGAATGCCTGTGGCCGGACGACCTCGATTGGCTCGAGTCTGAAGCGGTACGCATTCGCGAGGATCGCGGCACTGCCGTTCCCGCGATCGCGTTTTTTCACATCCCGCTGCAACAGTACGAAACAGCCCGGCTTTCGGGGAAGGTGTGCGGTATCGCGCTCGAGGACGCCCTCTCCTGGGGAAACAGCGCCGACCGCTTCGACCCCATCCGGCGTGTGGGCGCCATCCGCGCCTGCTTCGTCGGGCACAGTCACGTGAACGATTTCCACTTCGAAAAGGACGGCATCGTGCTCGCCTACGGCCGCGCAACCGGGCACGGGGGATACGGGGCCGACCGATTGCGGAAGGGTGCGAAACTCATCGAACTCAATCTGGACTCCGATGGGTTTACGTTTCAGACCGTCTTTCCCGATGGTTCCACGTGGAATCCCAACGACATAATGTGATCCACAGAGTTACGCGACACTTACGGTCGAGGTGGGATGGAGGTGAAAGACGATCCGCGGCGCAGTTTGTGGCCCGTTTCGGTCAGTAGAATTTGGGCGATTCATGCTTGTTTCGGATTTCGTGCTTCAGATTTCGTATTTGAATGGTGGGTTCCACCCTGCTCTATGGCTTGGCAGGTTCCGCATTTTGCTCCGCAGGTTGAACCGGCTCGACGGATAGTTTCACGTCGTCCTCGTCGCTTTGCATCCAGCTCTTGCCGATGGCCCGTTCGAGGGTCGCGTTGGCCACCGCCATATCCCGCAGACCTTGGACCAAGCCCCGTTTCGCGGTGGTTAACGCCAGTTCGGCGTCCAGGGTTTCGGACTGTTTGCCGACGCCCTCCTGGAACCGCAGTTCGGCCAATCGCAACCCTTCTTCGGCCAGTTTCGTGTTGCCCTTTTCGCTGGCGATTCGGGCCATCGCGTCGCGGATCTGGATGATCGAGCGCGTGATATCCAGTTCCACGAGCGCTTCCAAATCGCGAAGCTGCCCGTCAAGACTGTCTAATCGCGCCTTGGCCTCGACCTTCTCGTGTTTGCGCTTTCCGCCCGCGTAAATGTCCCACTGGCCGGCGACGCTGAAGGTCCAGCCATCCGGCTGCGTGTAGCCGCCGTTGTCGACGTTTTGCCATTGGATATTGGCGCCCGCCGATGGCATGTACTGGCCGCGCACGCGATCCAAGTCCGCCTTCGCCGCTTCGATGCCTTTCTTCAACGACTGGATCTCCGGGCGGTGGTCGTTGGCGTACGCAATCAGTTCGTTCTTGTCCGGCGTATAGGGCAGAAAATCCAACTTGGGTTCGAGATGCAACACCGTATCCTGCGGCACCGCGATAATGCGGCGAAGATTCGCCTGGGAGAGGCGTTGCGCGTTGCGCGCGCTGACCAGGCTGGCCTCCCGGTTGCCCAACTCAGTCTTGGAACGCAGCACTTCGAAATTGCTGACCATCCCGACGTCCAGCATCTGCTGCGCGTCGGACAGATTTCGTTCGAATGACTTCACGCTCGCTTCCGCCACGCTCACCAGCGCCTCGGTCGCCGCCGCGTCATAAAACGCCTGCTTCGCCTGGTATTCCAGTTCCGCCAGCGTCGCGGTTTGTTTCCATTCCTGGGACTCGGCCAGGTACTTGGACGCGTCGATGGCCGCGCGAATCTGGCCGCCCGCGTACAGCACCTGGTTCAACTCCACCTTATCCGTGCGGAAATCGTCTTCCATCTCGAGACCGAGACTTTCCCGATCCCTCCCCCGAGACCGCCGCCCGAGCCACCGCCGGGAATCAAACGACTGAGTAACCCGCCGCCTAAGAGACCGCTTCCGCCGAGACCGCCTCCAAGACCGCCACCGCCGCCACCAATGCCCCCAAGCTGGGACGAAATATCGCGGGTGTTAAACTCCGTGTGCGTGAAGGTCATGGACCCTTTCACCTGCGGTTTCATCTGGGAGCGCGCCTGGCCCACTTTCGCCTGCGCCGCCTCGAGATCGCTCTGGGCCACCGCCACCTGGGCGTTTCCGGAAAGAGCGAGTTCCACGCTGCGGCGCGCCGTTAATACCATCTGTTGCCCGCCCTGCGCTTCCTCGCTTTTGGTTTGCGTCGCCAGGTATTTCTCCACCGCATCAAACGCATCCAACAGACTATCCGACCCCTCCAACAAAGGGCTGGACGCCATATCGCCGGTGTCGGTCTGTCCGGCGGCGCGGGGCTCGGAATTCTGGGTGGCTGCCGGCGCCGGCGCGTCTCCCTTACCGGAATCCTGGGCAAATACGGCAAACGGCGCCAGCAATGCCAGCGCGGGAATGATCCACTTCATAAGTACCCCACTTTGCGGTTGTTCAGTCAAACGCCCCTAATGATACGCCAGCAGTCAAAATCGTTCAACGATTGGCCAGCCTTGTCGATTGCGGACTGCGGATTTCCTCTCCGGCTGGTGCCTTATGCCGAAAATTTGATAAAGTGTTCGCTCATAACTTCGTTCCGGGACCAACCGCGAGGAGACCAACCGTGAAGTCCGTAACCCATCTATCCGCCGTGCGCCCCCTGGCTGCGCTTATCGTGATGACGGCTCCCGTCTGGGCTGCCGGACAGTACGACATGCGCGTGGATCACGGCCTCGTGAAACGGGGCTCGAGCGAATTCACCATCCGTTCGATCTACGTGCCCGACCTGGCCAAACCCGGCACCTCGCTGGCCGACGCCACCCAAGACATGAACCGGATCGCCGACGTCGGCGCGCAAGTGCCGTGCTTCGATTTGTACGGCCTCAGCGAGTCCGGACGCGACCTCGCGCAAGACGCCATCGACGCCATGCGCCAAATACGTGAGATCGGGTACGACCGCTCCATGCTCGGTATGGTCCGCGTCTTCGGCCCCTACGCCCCTACCGATCCCAAGGCCCGGCTTCGCGCAGCCCGGACTGTCGCCCGAAGGCTCGGCGACGAACGGCAGTTCGTATACCTCCTCGAAGGACCGGACGCCGGCAAGCTCGCCCGCGAGATCAAGCGGCATGCCCCCGGTCTGTTACTCGCTTCGCCGGAGGGCGGCGACATCCAGGTCGTTCTCAAACCCGCCACGAAGTCCGACAAACCCACGTTGTTACTCGGCGCGCTTCCGCCGTCCCTGGACGAGCAGGCCCACTTCGTAATGCCGCAATACGATGAGAGCTACCAACTCCTGGACTTGGCCTCGGCGCTGCCCATCGAAGCCCACTCCTGGACCCCGAACAATTCAAGCCTCACACCGCAGGAAAAAGCCGACGGCTGGATCGCGATCTTCGATGGAAAGACCTTCAACGGCTGGACCATTTTGGGCGGAAATCAACAGGCGTGGACCATTACGAATGGCGTCCTCGAACGCGTCGAGAGCGGCTCAAACGGATTACGCACCATCGACCGCTACGGCAACTTTGTATTGCGCTGGGAGTGGTCCTTGCCCAAAGGCGGAAACAACGGCGTGCATATAAGTGCGCCCCGGGCCGCCCGCGAATCCCGCGTCGGCATGGAGTATCAGATGCTCGGCGACTACGGCAAACCGCCCGACAAAAACAGCACCGGCTCCGTGTATGACGTCGTCCCGCCCACGGTCAACGCGGTCAAACCGGACGGCGAGTGGAATTCGTCCGAGATCACGTTCAACAGCCCGCATCTCAAATACGTGCTGAACGGCGTCACCGTTCAGGACTTGAACATGAACGACAACGACGCATTGAAGGTTCGCCTGCGCCACGGATTCATAGTGCTCACCGAACACAACGACACGGTGATGTACCGGAACATCCGGCTGAAACCGTTACCCACTCCCAACGAGCAGATGGCTATCCCGGCGCAATGGTGAAAGGAGGCCTGATATGCGGTTCGTGTTGGCTACGTTGGCGGTATGCGCCGCCGGTGGATTGACCTTCGCGCAGGACCCAAAACCGTCGAAGGACTTCGCCACTTTCCAGGTCTCGCAGTTGCAGTGCGTCATCGGTAACAACGCCGCCGACGGCGTGCATCGCGAGGGCTACAACGGCGTCTTTCGCATCACGTCGCCGAATGAATCCATCTCACCCTACGTCCCGTTTTACGCGGGACTGAACCTGGAACACTACTTCGACGCGCGGCCCCGCAACCCGGACGCATCCATCTTCTTCGAACCGCGTCACGCGCCCATGGAATTCCGCAAGATCGACGATACCACCGCGGAACTGCATCAGCCTGCAACCGCATACTTCGGCGTCGAAAGCTGGACCACCTTCCAACTCAATGATCCGTACTACATCGACTTGGCCTACCGCTGCATCCCTCGGAAGGATGCCTTCGAAGGCGGATTCATGGGCGTGTTCTGGGCGTCGTACATTAACGCCCCCATCAACAAGAGCATCTATTTTCTCCAGGGCGACTCGACGCTCGACAAACCCTTCTGGGCCCAGTTCTGCACCCAGAAACACGGGCACGACAGCGCGGTCCTTCGCCAGGGGGACGATACGGAATTAAACTACCCCGCGGAGTCCGACACCTTGTTCAATTCCATCTCGCCGCTGCGGTATTCCGTGCCCTTTTACTACGGCCGCGTGCGCGACATGGTGCTGATTTACGTGTTCAAACCGAACCCCTACCTGCGCTTCGCCCATTCACCCAGCGGCGGCGGCAAAACCGAAGCCGGGGACGACACCAATCCCGCCTGGGACTTTCATCTCGTGATCCCCGACTGGAAAGTCGGGGAGACGTACACACTCACCATGCGCGCCATCTACAAACCCTGGGTCGATCGCGCGGATGTGTTGCGCGAGGTGGCGAAGTATCTGGAAAAATGGTGAATTGAAATAAAAATGGGGACAGTAACCATTTATTCCTATCACGCCATCTCGTCGTTTCACGTAATCATAGGTGAATAAATGGTTACTGTCCCCATTTTTCCCATTTTTCCCAAGAAACGGGCCGCGCTTCGGCGCGGCCTTTTGACGTGGTTCCGCAGGGAAGCACGAGACCTTCCCTGGCGACGCACGAAGGACCCCTACGCGGTGTGGCTGTCGGAAATCATCCTGCAACAAACCCGCGTCGACCAGGGCACGCCTTACTACGAGCGCTTCCTCGCCGCGTTTCCCAACGTCCACTCCCTCGCCGCCGCCTCGGACGCGCAAGTGCTCAAACTCTGGGAAGGCCTCGGCTACTACAGCCGCGCCCGAAACCTCCACCGCGCCGCAAAAATCCTGTCGCGCGAGCGGGGTGGCGAATTTCCTACCACGGCCAAATCATGGCAATCCCTGCCGGGGGTAGGCCGGTACACCGCCGGTGCGATTGCGAGCATTGCCTTCGATGAATCAGTCGCCGTCCTGGACGGCAACGTCATTCGCGTGCTCTCCCGCGTGTTCAACGTCGAGGAATCGACGGATGAAGCCGCGACCCGAAACCGGCTCTGGGAGATGGCCGAAGCGCTCGTGCCTGCAAAAGCGCCGGGGAATTTCAACCAGGCCGTGATGGAACTGGGCGCGCGGATCTGCACGCCACGCCAGCCCGCGTGTCCCGATTGTCCCATCCGGCGCCAATGCGAGGCATTTGCGGAGGGCGTTCACGAGCAACGGCCGGTGCGCAAGAAAAAGGCCGCCACACCGCATCGCGAATACGTGGTCGCCGTCATTCCAAAAAACGGACGATACCTGCTCGCACAACGCCCCGCCAAGGGTCTGCTCGGCGGCATGTGGGAGTTTCCTGCGGGGACCGTACGTTCGGGAGAGACGCATCCGGCTGCCTTGGTTCGTGTTACGCGAGAAGACTTCGGACTGAAGATTCGCGCTGGCGGGCTCGTCGCCGTCGTCAACCATGCCTACTCACACTTCAAAGTAACGCTCAACGTCTACCATTGCGAATGGCTGGCCGGAACGCCTCAGGCCACCGAACACGTTCAAACGAAATGGGTTCCCCGATCCCATTTCCCCCGCTACGCCTTCCCCAAGGCCAACCACAAGTTCCTGGAGTTGCTCTAGAAGAATGGGGACAGTAGCCATTTATTGTGAAGGTGCAATGTACCCAAACGTTCTCGGAATACGGGACAAATAAATGGTTGCTGTTAGCATTTTTCCTTTTCCTATCCCAACGCCCCTGCCGCGAAGGCCGCTGCGAGTTCGTTCTTCTTGACCTTGCCCGTGGCGGTCTTGGGCAACTCGCTCACAAAACGCACGATGCGAGGGCACTTGTACGGCGCAATCCGTTCCCGGCAATAATCGATGATGGCCACCGGATTCCATGGTCTGTCCTTCGGCCATCTTGACGGCCGCCAGCACCTCCTGGCCCCACTGCTCGTTGTCGACGCCAAGCACGGCGCAATCCTCCACGCCCGGAATCGTCGAAAGCACGTTCTCCACTTCCGTCGGGTAAATGTTTTGCCCGCCGCGGATGATCATGTCCTTCAACCGGCCCACGATATAGAGGTACCCGTCTTCGTCGAACCGCCCCAAATCGCCGGTGCGGAGCCATCCGTCACGCAGGACTTCCCGGGTGGCTTCCGGATTCTTGTAATACCCTTTCATCACCGTCGGACCTGCGATGAGCAGCTCGCCCACGTCGCCCACGGGCACGTCGATGCCGTCCTCGTTGACAACGCGAATGCTGGTGTAGCGTAACGGCGGGCCCACGGAATTCCATTTGATGGGATCGTTCTCGTCGGCCGCGGCGCTCGCGCACGTCGCCTCGCTCAGACCGTACCCCATGACGAGGGGTTTCTTGAGCACTTCCTGCGTTTCAAGATAGGTCTTTTCCGGCAACGGCGCCGCGCCGGAGGCGAAAACGCGCATGGAACTGATGTCGCGCGGTTCCGCGCGCATCATCTTGCAGATGACGCTGTAAATGGTCGGCACCGCACTCATGATCGTCGTCCGGTACGTTTCGATCGCAGGCAGAATTCCGAAGGGATTGAATTTCTTCATGATCACCACATCGCCGCCCGCCATCAACGGCGCGAGAATCGAAACAACTTGCGCGTTGACATGAAACAACGGCAGCACCAGCAAAAACCGGTCGTCCGGACCCATGGAAATGACATGCACGAGCATTCGCGCATTGGCCACATAGTTCCGATGGGTAAGAATAACGCCCTTAGGCATCCCGGTCGTGCCCGAGGTATAAATCAGCGCCGCGTCGTCATAGGGATCGGCGACAATCTCCCCGTCCGTTTCGACGGGCTGCATCAACGCGTCGAACCGCTCGGTCCCTTCCGGTGCGTCACCAATGACAAAGTAGCGCGATACCTGCGGGAAAAGGGCCTTTGCTTTCTGTAGTAGCGGACCGAATTCGGGAATGGTAACGATTGTCTCTGCGTCGGAGTTGTTGACGATATGGGCCAGTTCCGCCGGTTTCAGCACGGGATTCACCGGGACCACGACCGCGCCGATGCGGCCCGCGCCGAGAAACAAGGCAACGAATTCCACGCAGTTGCCCATCAGTAGAACGATCTTGTCGCCCTTGCCGACGCCGCGCCCCGCAAGATTGCCCGCAACGCGCCGGGCGCGTTCGTCCATCTCCGCATAGGAAACTTCTTCCCCGTCGCATAGTATGAACGTCTTCTCGCCCAACCCCTGCGCACGTTCCTGGAGCAAGTGTGCAATCGTCACGGATCGGTCCCTCCCGCTCGAACCGCCGCCGGTAGCAGGCGCATGAGTCACCCCCACTCGGGATCGCGCCGCGCCGCGGCATTAAAGGACACGAAGGATACCAAAAGAACCGGGGGGCGTTGCAATGTACAACGCCCCCCGGTTCATCAATCACTTCCGGATGGATCAGGAGCCTGCAGACGCGCCCAACTTTTCCATCATCGTAATCATCGGCACGAACAACGCCAGGAATAGCACCAGCACCACCAGCCCAATAAGTATGGTCAGAATCGGCTGCAGCATCTCGCCCAGCGTGCCAATGGTGATATTGAGTTCCTCCTCGTACGTCTCGGCGATGTGCTCGGCGATGTCGTCGAGTTGCCCGGACTCCTCACCGGTGACCAACATGTCGACCACGACCGGCGGAAAGATCCCCTTGGCCGCGCGCATAGGTTCCTCGATGCCCTCGCCGCGCTCCACGCTGTCGCGCACGCCTTGCAACGCTTGGGCCATCGCTTTGTTGTGAATTACGTTACGGACCAGGTCCAGCGTCACCATCATCGAAAGACCGCTGCGCAACAACAGCGACAAGGAATGCGTGAAGTCTACCACCGCGCGTTTCCGGACGATCGAATGCCCGATCTTCGGCAACCGCATCTTCCACCGGTCGGCCCGGACACGCCACAGCGGACTGACCCGCACCATCGCCTTGTAAACGAAGAACAGGATGACCACGATCGCGATCGCCGGCACGACCACCTTCCATGAACTCAGGGTTTCAACCGTGGAAATAAGCGTCGTCGTATACCACGGCAACTGGCCCGCGATATCGAGCTTCGTAAAGATATCTTGGAACTGCGGCACCACAACCTTGGCAATAAGCAGCAACACCAGACAGCACACCACGACCAGCACCACCGGATACCACAGCGCGCCTTTCATCCGGCGGCTGAGCATTTCCCGCCGCTCGCGGTAGACGATTAACCGTTTCAACACCGTGGTCAACGTACCGCTGGCCTCACTGGCCTTCACCAGGTTGACGAACACGGGATCGAATTGATGCGGATGGCGCTCGAACGCCTGCCACAGCGCGTTCCCGCTTTCCACGTAGCTGCAGATGTCCGCGACCAGGGCGCGGATCCGCGGCCGTTCACTCCGTTGGGACAGGATCTGCAGCGACTTCAGCAGCGGCGTGCCCGCGTCCAGCAACATGATCAACTGCCGCAGGATGTCCGTAATGTCGTGTTCCCGAATACGACCCATACCGCCCGAGAGCAGACCGGTTCCTGAATAGGAACGCGAGGCTACGGGAGTCGCTACCGCACTCTCGGCGGTTTCATCGAGATCGAAGGTCGCCTTCGCGGTAGCTTTGCGAGCGCCGCTCTTCTTCTTGCTGCGGGATACCCGCTTAATGCCTCCCGTGGCAGGCTTATCGCCTTTCGTGGCCATGATCGATCGTCCTCCCTTGGGTCTAACTCGTTCCTAAGCCGCCGGATTCTCCGAGGTGGATTCCTGCGCGTCGTCCGATTCGTTCCGCTCAACCGACTCATTCCAATACAACACGTCCGGATTGCCCGCGCGGTCGATGTATACGACCGCTTCGATCTCCTCGGCAGCCAATACCGCACGTCCTTCGGCCGGCGCCCTCGTATCGACAAGTTCCGCATCGCCAATCACGCGAAAGCAGCGCGACGTAAAACTCAGCTCGTCCGGCAGCGTATTCAACGCGTCGGGCGCCGGCCGCACATTGAAGGTCGCCGGGTCTTTGCCGGCAGCGGCGCTCAATTCCGTTACATCGCTGAACGGCCGGGTGCTGCGGGCGTCAATCACACGCTTCGCAACGTCCGGCGTAACGGCCAGCAGCGCCTCGAGCACCGGCACGGGCGCCGTGTTGACGTTCATATACCCTTTTGCATCCGCCGGGTTCGGCACGGTGTATACGGTCAGCATCTGCTTCATCTCCGGCGTCAATTGGGCCGATTTAAGTAACCCGCGGGTCACCAGTTCATCCACGTCGGTAAACCAGCGCCGGTTCCCGCTGTTGTCTCCCGCGCCGCCCTCGCTTCGGGGCAGGTCACTCCGAATCTGGCGCGCCGTTTCTCCATCCACACCGAGAATCTCGCGCAGGACGTTCGGCGGCGCATAGTTGATATTGATTCGCGCGGATTCGTCCTCCAAGTGCACGCGCACCCGAATCACCCGGGAGTCCGACGCCTCCAGATCCGCGCCTTTTCCAACGTTGTCCCGGTACACCGCCAACTCGTACGTAATAGGTTCGGCCAGGGACGGCATCGCGCCCTGCACGACGGCCTCCCGGGCCGTTTCTATCCCGGCGTTGATGCCGCCGCGCGCCGCGTATATCGCCTCCGTGTAATGCGTGTCCATCGCCGATTGTTCGTGCTCGATAGCCATGAATCGCACCCATGCGATCCCCAGCATCGTAAACACAATCAGCAAGCCCAACGCCGTCAGGAGGGCCGCGCCTTCATTTCGTCGGAAATCCTTTGAACGAGTCATGATCTCCCTCACTGAACGTGTACCGGAAACACGTGCACTCGTGCGATCTGGTCGCGTAACGGGTTACCGGGAGGCGTCAAGTTGAGACTCACGCGGACGGCCCGAGGCAGCGCGTTATCCGACCACGCCGAAACCCACTGCTTGCCGTCGGATGTGTATTCCACGCGAAATTGGAGCACGCCGGGGACGACGCGCACCTCATCCGGCTCCTGCTCCTTCGCCCCGAGTATCTGTCGCGAGCGGGTCAGGGCATCTTCATTGCCTTCCCGCTCCACCGCGTAGGTCACCACGCTCGGGATTACATCGCCGTCCAGATTCGGCGTCAGCACAGGGATCGATACCGTGTCGTTTGCCAGCGGTATCCCGAAGAACGCTTCGGTCTTAACATTCCCCGAGGTTCCCGTCAGTGGCGTGGTGGTCAACGAGGAAGCGATAACCGCGTCCAGATCCTCTCCGATCCGCTCGAATACGATCTCGGCCCGGCGATCCATTTCCGTACGCGTCCGCAAATCGTTCCAGTAGTCGGTCATCTTTACGAAAGTAACTGCCCCAATACCGCTCACAACCGCCAGGATCGCGAGGACCACCAGCAGTTCCAGGATGGTAAATCCCAGTGTAGAGCTGCGGTCCGGCTTCATGCCCCACCTCCCATCGCCGGAAGCGGCATCGTCGTGGTTAAACTGACGGACTGTTTCCGCCCTTCTTGCGTCCAACGGACGACCGCGGTAATCGCGTACACGTTCGGCGCGCCGTCAATGCTGCGCGCATACACGCTGCTCGTGAATTGGCCGTAGAACCTCCGCTCTCGGTCGGCCGCGGCGGGGTAGGTGGGGACGGTGGCCGGAAACGCCGGCATCTCGCCGTTGGGAGCGACGGTCGCGTCGCCTGGCGCTTTCACCTCGACAAGCTCGCCCGAGGCCAGCGCGTCGGGTTTCGGCCATTCGTACCGGGACGGGGCAATCGCGCAATCCGCGAGCCGGGCCTCGGCAATGCTGTAGGCCGCACGGCGTGAACGGTCCCCCCGGCCTAGCGAGACGCTCATTGTAAACATGGATAAGATGATGTAGGTGGCCACGCTCATGACGACCAGCGCCACCAGCACTTCGATGAGCGTGAAACCTGCTGCTCCTCGCCTACCCACACCACTGCGCACGTGACAGGTTTCAACCACTTGGTCGCTCCCCTTCTGTCTAGCGCCCGGGCACGTTACCCCGGGTTGTTCGGGTAAAAACTAAGCAATGAGCTAATACTGGAACACCCGATTGCTTCACCGTGAGGTCCGCGTACACAATTGCACGCAGCACCGTCTCCCCATCGCACTTCTATCCTAGCGTGACCTGCGGGAACAAGTCAACGCCTTTTATCTGCCCTTTGTCAAGTCCACGCAAAGCGTTACACGATACAGGGGAGTACCTGTGCCAAACAGCCATACGGTATCGGAAGGCATTGCGGCCGGTGCCGCGCACGGATTCTCGCAACTGCAAGCTCCCGTCAGGAAACGAGTAATCCATTGATGGAACGAACCGAAAATGCAATAGCAGTGTAAAGTGCGAAGGATAAGAGTCGCAGCAAACACGGGTCTCGAATGGAAACATGGAAAGTGGTTTTCGGGTTCCTCTATCACGAATAACGCGTGGCCGGGCGACGCTACTTCGCGGTCTTGGTTCGATTCCCCGCCGGGCAATCGCTGCACCCGCAGCCCGTCGACTTTCCGCGCAGCATGCGCCACGCGGTGCGCCCGAGGTAGGCGACACAGGCCGTCAGAATGATACCGATCGCGATCCACTGCGCGATCATGACAGGCCCCCCCAGCCCATCAACGTCGTGAGTTGATAGACGGCAAACGCCCCGAGATACGCGATGACGGTCATGTAACCGAATGTGAACGCGGGCCAACGCAGCGACCGGGTTTCCCGGCGAATGATGGCCAGTGTCGCGCCGCATTGGCAGCACAACGCGAAGAACACCATGATGGACAGGGCCACGGGAATCGTGAACAGACGGCTTCCGTCGGTGCGCGTCGCCTTGTGCAGCACGTCCTTGAGTTGATCCGAAGATTCGTCCACATCGCTCCCCAAATAGAACGTCGTGCCCAAGGTGGCGATAACGACCTCCCGTGCGGGGAACGATGCGATCGCGGCCATTCCGATGCGCCAGTCCCATCCCAGCGGATGCACGACCGGCTCGATGACGTGCCCCATGCGCGCGAAGATGCTGTTCTGCAGTTGCGCCCCGCTTTCCTGGGAAGTCAGCGTGGCCAGTTGCGTATCCTTCTCCTGCGGAGCCAGATTGGAAGTCTCGACCGCCTGCCGTTTCGCGTCAAACTGGTCCGCAATCGCGCTCGAATGCGGGAAATACGCCAGCGCCCATACCACGACGCTAATCGCAAAGATGATCGTTCCCGCGCGCCACAAGAACTCTTTGCCCTGCCGGTAGACCTTCTGCCCCACGGTGCTCCATTGCGGCAGCTTGTAGCTCGGCAGTTCCAACAAAAATGGCGGCGTCGCACCGCGGAGGAGGGTCCGTTTCAACGTCCATGCGACCGGAATCGCGACCAGGATGCCGAGGCTGTACATGGCGAACAAGGTCAGTCCCTGAAGCCCGAGGATCCCGCCCAAGTACCCGCGCGCCGGAATGAAGGCCGCGATCATCAGCGTGTAGACCGGCAGCCGCGCGGAGCAGCTCATCAATGGCGCCACGAGGATCGTCGTCAACCGGTCCCGGCGATTGGAAATGGTTCGTGTCGCCATGATCCCCGGAATCGCGCAGGCAAAACTCGACAACATAGGGATAAACGACTGCCCCGAAAGGCCGCAACGGCTCAATAACCGGTCCATCAGAAACGCGGCGCGGGCCATGTAACCGCAGTCTTCCAGGATCGCGATGAACATCATCAGGATGAGGATCTGCGGGAGAAACACGAGGACACTCCCGACGCCCGCAAATATACCATCAACAATCAGGCTCTGGAGCGGACCCTCCGGCAGCATGGCGCCAACGATTTGGCCCAATGCGCTACACCCCGCATCGATCAAGTCCATGACCGGCGCGGCCCACGCATAAATCGCCTGAAAGACCGTGGCCATGATGAACGCGAAGATCAGGGTGCCCCACACCCGGTGTGTGAGCACCGTGTCCAGCCTGTCCGAGAACGTCATGGTGCGCGTTGCGGGTTTCCGCACGCCCGTCGAGACGATGCGCCGAATCCAGGCGTACCGGCTTCGGGCTTCCAACGCGGCGATGGAGCCGTTTGACGATAGCCGCTGCCGGTGCTGGTCCAAGAGGGATTCGAGTTCGTTGCCCATCCGGCCGACCAACCGTTGCTCGGCGTATCCGTCGCGGTCGATCAACAAACGCAGGACTTCCGTATAGTGAAAAACCTTCCCCAGCGCAACACCATGGTCGTCCAGCTTCGTCTTCAGCGCGTTCAATTCATCGACCAGTGTCTGCGGATACTCCGGGCCGGAAAGCTGCGGCCCCGGTTCCTCGGAAATCGCTTCGAGGAGGGCCTTCTTGAGTGTATCGATCCCCTCGCGGCGGTAAGCACAAACCGACACGACTCGCGCGCCGAGTTCCGCCGACACCTTGGCCAAATCGACCTCGATATGCTGTTTCGCCGCGAGATCGCACATGTTGAGCGCGACCACGAGGGGCTTGCCCAGTTCCCGGAGTTGCGAGACGAGGTAGAGGTTGCGTTCGAGGTTGGTCGCGTCTACAACGGCGAGCACGGCGTCAATGGGCTGTTCGCCTTCCTGTTGGCCCAGGAGGACGTCGGCCACGATCATTTCGTCTGGCGAACGCGCAGCCAGGCTGTAGGTCCCCGGCAAATCCACTAGGCACGCTTTGCTCCCGTTGAGCTGCAAATGGCCCAGCTTTCGCTCGACCGTAACGCCCGGATAGTTCCCGGTGATCTGCTTCAATCCCGTCAACGCGTTGAACAGGGTTGTCTTGCCGACGTTGGGGTTGCCAACGACTGCAATCGCGAACGTTTTTTTGGCGTTTTTCGTATGTAGTTCTGCGGTCTTCATTGCAATGCTTAGGTGTCAACCTCTACGAAGGCGGCCTCCGCTTTGCGCAAGGAAAGATGGTATCCCTGCACGCAAATCTCGATGGGGTCGCCAAAGGGCGCGATGCGAACGACTTCCACATCGGATCCTTCGATCACGCCCATCTCCTGGAGGCGTTGGTGGATCGCTCCCTCACCGTGGAGCGCGGTGACAACTCCGGATTCACCGGGTTTTAACTGACTGAGGACTCGCATGGGCCATCCAAATATGCGACGCCCCGGCTCAACTCACTGGCTAAGTCGGATTGTTCAGGTTAAGACCAAGTCCCGCCAAGGCCGAAGGCACGTCGGAACTCGGTAAAATGCGGACCTGGACGTGCGACGCTTCGTCGCCCCGCAAACAAAATCGCGCATTTCCGACCTCGACAATCATCGGAGACCCGACCCGAACCGCCCGAACGTACGCACCGGGCACCAGACCCAGTTCGCGCAGCCGCGCGCCCAACCCGGTATCCGCATCCAATGATACGACTTCGCCTTCTTCACCCGCTTCACACTCGGTAAGCGGGAGTTCAAAATCTACAACACGCTCTCCCACCATGGATTCCCCCTGGAATACCGGCCCTACGAGCCGGTGGTTATGTTGCCAATCAATCAACAACGTACTTCAGTAACTTCCAACGATTACGACTGACTTGACCGAGCCTGCTTGCCCAACCGCCGATGGAACTCGCAGTTCTCGCCGACCGGTGTCAGGCAATCCCCCCCGTCACACAAGGGGCAGTGCTCCGCCGATTCGCATCCGGGACGGAAACACGACATCACGTCGTTGATCTTCGCGGCCCGGGTTTCGTCACTGAGGATGTATCGCATAAGCCAGACGAGACGCCGTCCCGTTTCCAGGCTCATCAAATGCTCCATCTTGCAGGCGTCCGAAAGCGCCGTCTCCGGTGAAACACCCAGTACTTCCTCAAAGAACTTCGACAAAATTCGGAAATTCTGCTCGACCAGGATGGCCATCTGGAAGCCCTCTTCCGTCAGCAGTAAAAACCGATGAGGATCTTCCGACACCCAACCCCGCTTCTTCAGTTGCGAAATCGACATGGACGCGGCCCCGCGCGAGACTTCCAGCATCTCCGCAACGTCCGTCACGCGGGCATATCCGTATTCCTCGCGCAACGCGTCGATGGCCATAAGATAATGGGCCGCGGAATGGGTGATATCGTTCTTCTCGAAGTCACGCCAATACGTCGAATCGTTGATGGGCTTGCTCATCGTGTAATCTCTTTGTTTAGCATAGCAAACTTATGTTTTACGAATTATATTCCGCGTCTACCATACCTGTCAAGGCAATTCCGGCAAGAAGTTATACCCGGCGAGGACGATTCGCAAAGCGAGACCTTCTAAGTGGTAAATTAAATGCCGTGAATCGTGCCTCTTTTCGCGAATCCAATAACGCAATTCCGCTCTAAACACTTACTATAAAATATCTTACAAATCAATGCCGCTTGATTACTACTTCCCACGCTCTCGCAGGGCTCGTTCCAGCAGGTCGATGTCTTCCCGAATCATGTTGCGGTCGTCTTTGGTGAAGATCCCGACACAAACGGCATCCCCCGGACGGTACGTATCGGCCACGTACGCGAAGGCTTCGGCGGGATTGTTTCGCCCGGCCGCGAGCACCTTGTAATGAATTGCCGGCGCCGGGAGTTCCTGGATCAACGCGCACATGGCCTCGCGATGTTCGGAACCGTAATATTCTTCCTCGTCGTAGTTCCGATGCGATTGCTGGGTTCGGTCGTCGGGGTTGTAGTAGCTGGTCATGAAGAAGTCCAACTCGAGATGCTCCGCAGCCCAACGGACCGTTTCGGTGCGATGTCCCGCCGCGCCCACCGCCATGCCGTGGTCTTTAATCATCTGGACGGCGTCGAAGATATCCGCGGTCTCGTCGTTGGCGACGCGATAATCCATTTCTCCGCCATGGATGAAGCAGCACTGGGCGCGGCCGTGAATCGCATTGTCCACGCCGTGCCGGATCGTGCCCACACCGGGGCAGGTCTGTGCGATCCAGGTCAGGCTGCCACCGTCGTTCCAGTGCTCGCGCAGGGCGCGCATGATGAATTCGTCGGCCCGTCCCAGATGCGCGGTGACCCCGGCTTCTTCGGCCAGCCGGTAACACTCCTTCACGCGCTCCATCGTGTACCAGTTGCGCATTTCCTCGTCGCGTTCGCGCGTTTGATGGGCGTAGCCGCCAAAGGGATTCCCGCCAAGGATAAAACGGCTCACCGAAACGCCGCCCAGGGTGATCTCTTCGGGACGCAGTTCGGTCGCCGGATCGGTTGCGATTGCGGAAGCTTGCGCTGCGGGCATCGGTGGTCTCCTTAGCCGGTTATGATTCATACGCCCGTTACGGACGGATTAATCAGCTTATCACGATTTCACGGCTGTGAACAGCCCATAGCGCATGGCGCCCACGTAATACGCCACCCAGATTCGGAAGATGGTGATTCCGAAAACCCGGTTCGGGCCGTTAAAGAGAAAGTGCCACGCTTCCCGGTCGTGCAACAGCCGCTTCGCCATGCGCCCGACGATGATGGGCCAGGTCTTGCGCACGTTCCGGCTGAGATCGCGGAAGGTGATATCGGTGAATCCCGATTCCCACATCATCTGACGGTAGTCTTCTTCATTCCCCATGCTCGGGAGTCGGCCTTCGCGGCAGATGGGTTCCAATAACCATCGGAATTGGCGGTCGGTGGGATTGTCGCAGGCCAACCAGGCGTACACGCCGAACCGGCCGCCGGGTTTCAGCACCCGGTTCACCTCGGCGAAGAAACCGGGTTTGTCCTCCATGTGTTCGGAACTCTCGATGGAAATCGCCACGTCCACCGACGCGTCGGGCAGGCCGTTCTCGAACCAGTTTTGTAGCCGGTATTGGGGATTGCCGGTGTCCCCCGTCTTCGCCACGGCGTACTCGTACTGTTCCTTCGAGAGGGTGTAGCCGGTGACGTTGGCGCCGAAGCCCTTCGCCAGAATACGCGCCGTTCCGCCGTAGCCGCAACCAATGTCAACAACCGTGCTGCCGCTCGTGACGCCCGTTTCCCGGGCGATGAGTTGGGTCAACTGTTGCACCGCGAGTTCCGCGCTTTCGCTGCCCGTTTCCCAGAGTCCGTGATGCACGTGTTCGCCCCAGATTTCGAGATACCACTTGCTCAGGTCATCATAATGGTCGGCGACGTGCTGGTGCTTCTGGTCTTCGCGGGGATAAATCACGCATATACCTCAAACCGTTTCAGCCCTGGGAATCCGGCGCGATTGCGCCTCGTCCGGCCGGTTGTTATCATTCGCAGCAGTGGTTCCGGTTTCAACTCAGGGTCCTGAATCGAGGAGAGCAATAGGATGTGGACGTACTACCTGTTCATGGCCCTGATGGTGATCACCTTGATCTTGTGGGCGGTTATCGCGTTGCGCGACGACACCCGCGAAAACGGCGACCAACCCGAACCCCGCAAAGATTCCGGCGCGAAGAAGTCCGGCCACGCGCACGACTGAGACACCTTACTCCGCCTCGTCCTCTTCCGGTCCGCCGGTCCGATTCACCCCCAGCGAACGCAGAAACCCGTCGATGTCGATTTCCGCATCCGTTTCGCCCATCTCGGGATGAAACCGCAGGGGATCGCGAAGGTACGCGCGCTGGCACAGGGGACAGAGATCCAACGTGAAACTCTTGTAGACCGATTCCTCCAACTCCGTGGGGTCTTTGTCTTTCAGCCGCTCGATGAGCGACAGGATCTCCGCCCGGTGGTCGCGGACGAGGTCGGCCAGATGGATTTCCATCTCGTCATACGCCGCGCGCACATCGATCTTCACGGTATACCGGAGATCGCCCTTCCGCATCTCCTTCCCGCACCCGTCGCAGCGATGAACGATCATGGCGATAATTCCTTCCTGTGAACGCTCCTTCTAAGTATACCAAAGTGCCGCCAAACCCGCCCTAAGTCCTTGCCAGATGTTGCGCGTTTGGGCACGGCCTCCCGTCCATCCCGTCCATAAAAGTCCATACCGTCCATCACCCCGAACCGCCCAACCCCTGCGCATGAAAGTAGAAATAGTCGGGAACCGTATGCTAATCTATGCCTTCGATTACCCCATGCCGGTGTAGCTCAGTTGGTTAGAGCAGTGGAATCATAATCCACGTGTCCGCGGTTCGAATCCGTGCACCGGCACCATGTATATCGCCAACGGTCGGCAGCTTGCGCAATGCAGGCGCCGGCCGTTTTTGTTTCCGGGGGGGCTTTGGTGTTGAAGCGGAGGTCAAGGGCTTTCCTTCGTACGGGAGGTTTAACCGGGTGCTGTTGCCGTAGTCGCGCTGGGTGACGCGCGGGCCAACACGGACAGACACGGGCTGACACGATTGGATGCGATGGACACGGGGCTACTCCGGGGTGGCTTCTGAGTTGGATTGGGGGTTGGCGGATCGACCGGTGTAGATGGCTTCGGCGTGGGCTCGTTGGGGGGAGCCAATGGGGTAGGCCTCGGGGGGGACTTTGCCGGTTCGGACGGCTTCCATGTAGTTCTTGAGGAGTTGGGCGGATTCGGGGGACAGGTCCACCTGGTTGTGGGCTTGGAGTGTTGCGGGATCTCCTTGTTCGTCGTCGGGTAGGGGTGGCAAGTGGAGGTGGCCGAGGATGGCTTCGGCGAGTTCTTGGGAGACGGATTGTTTGGCGGGGCGGTAGCTGGCTAAGACGTGGTCGCGTTCGGACTTGGCGAATTCTTCGTCGATGCGGCCGGCTTCGTCGAAGGCTTCGCACATTTCGATGTCGCGGCCTTGGCCTCCGGCGAGGGTGGCGCGTTGGATGTAGGCTTTGGCGTGGGTCTCGGGGGTTTGGGGCGGGAGTTGGGCGTCGGCGATGGAATCGGGGTCGAGGCCGGTGTCGTGTTGGGCGCGTTGGGCGTGGCGGAGGATGCCATCGGGTGAGGGGGGTGTACCCGCGGAATTGTGACGATTCAAGGGGGGGTGCGCCGGCGCGTGGAGGAGTTTGAGGGTGGCGCGGTATTCGCGCATTAGGCGGGTGAAAGCTAGGATGGTGTTGGAGTTAGGTGCTTGGTTTAGGTCTTCGGAAGAACACGGTTCCGGAGATGAAGAACACGGGCGGGACGCCCGTGCCCCAGGGGGGGAAGCCCATACTTCCGGGGCTTGGGCCAAGTGGGTGGTGGCGGCGTTGACGAGGACTTGGAGCATGGCGACGTTGTGGGCGGTGTGGATGCCCATGGGGTTGGGGTGAGGCTGGGATTCGACGATGGCGAGGGCGTCGGTTAGGACGGTGTTGTATTCGGATAATTGATAGACGCACGTTGGCGGGGACTGCGGGGGCGCGGCGGTGGAAGGTTGGGAAGAATCGGACGGATCGGACCGATCGGTCGGATCGGAAAAGTCTGAAGATGGGTCCCCGCTTTCGCGGGGATGACGATTTGGGTGGGGAGTTGGGTCGCCGTGTTCCCCGCGGTCACGAAGACGAGGATGACGAGCATTATGGGGCGCGGTGCGGTTGGCGATGGGACAATTCTCCCAGTGGGGGCAGTTGGGGGTGCAGGTTCGTAGGCGGCGGGAGTAGAGGCCGTGGATGTGGGCGTTGCGGTTGCCGGGGGGTGC
The DNA here is from genome assembly GCA_963745075.1 of Candidatus Hydrogenedentota bacterium. GTDB lineage: Bacteria > Hydrogenedentota > Hydrogenedentia > Hydrogenedentales > SLHB01 > JAHDWY01. Next base: position 281,402 of record CAVUWV010000036.1, read on the forward strand.
GCCGGTGAGGTCGAAGCCGCCGTGGAAGTGGCAGCGTCCGGAGGGGTGGCCGGAGGTGTTGCAGCAGGGCGTGGCGTCGGGTAGGCGGGCGCCGCAGATGGGGTGGTTGCGTTCGGATTCTTTGGCGTTGACGGTGGCGATCCAGTCTTTGGTCCAGGAGCGGGCGCAGGGGGTGCCGGAATTCGTGTGTTTGGGTTTGGTTGGCATGGGTGGATTCCTTCTTATAAAGGTAGGCAGAAATCTCCTTATAGATATTGCACGGGGGGTTGCAGTTGGGAGTCCGGAGTCCGGAGGCTAGAGCCCGAGGCGGGATTAAACAATGGAACGCGGATTGGACGGATGCAGCGGATTTTCACAGATCCTTCCAATTCTTATCCGCGACGATCCGTAGGATCCGCGTCATCCGCGTTCCATTGTTCGTCTTTCTAACCGCGCAACGATCTGGGATAGTGAACCACGGAGTCTGGAGGAATTGACCGGGCCGGCGGCTTAGGGGAGCACGGATGTCTCGCCTGGGAAACAATAGACCGCGAATTGGACGGATGCAGCGGATTTTCACGGATCCTTCCAATTCTTATCCGCGACGATCCGTAGGATCCGCGTTATCCGCGTTCCATTGTTCGTCTTTCTAACCGCGCAACGATCTGGGATAGTGAACCACGGAGTCTGGAGGAATTGACCGGGCCGGCGGCTTAGGGGAGCACGGGCGTCTCGCCTGGGAAACAATAGACCGCGGATTGGACGGATGCAGCGGATTTTCACGGATCCTTCCAATTCTTATCCGCGACGATCCGTAGGATCCGCGTCATCCGCGTTCCATTGTTCGTCTTTCTAACCGCGCAACGATCTGGGATAGTGAACCACGAAGTACACGAAATCCACGAAGGAATGCGAGAGCTGTGCAGCACGGACCCTTCGTGACCTTCGTACTCTTCGTGGTGAAAGACTCTTTCTGCGGCCTCGGGGCTCGAGACTTGAGTCTTCGTCCCATTCCATGATCGGATAGCCTCGACAGAACTATGCATGGGCTACTATAATGGAGAAGCGCAAATCGGAGTCGTTTCAGAAGAAAAGGAGACCTCAGGCGCTGAGGGCTAGTTCTCAAGCGACGCGGGAGTGTGGCGCGCGGCCAAGAACGCGGGGACATTTTGCGCAGAAAGGTAGACCCTCATGAATCCTGATCCGGAATACTGGCATAACAAGGGCGAGCAAGATTATCCTGACAATTGGGATCCACCCATTGACGGATTTCGATCAATGCTGACAATCTACGACGACGATGATGTCGTGAACATGGAGGCTTACAAGGAAGGCTGGGAAAACGCGCGCAGCCAAGCCAGTGATTGAATGGCTACGAAATTCAAAAGTCTGCCTGGCAGAGTGTTCCTGGATACGTCCGTAATTAACTTGTGGTTGGACTTCGGAGATAGTATCCATGATGCTGCGCCTCTGCATTCTGATGTGCCAGACCGCGTGGCGGCTGATGTGGAAGCTCTTAGAAAGATCGCACTGACAGGGAGCCGTGCGCAGTGGCAACTCGCGGTTTCGCCGTTGACTTACTTGGAAATCGCGGCTACAGGGCTTCCGCAGAAAGCGAATGAACTAACGTCTTGGTTCTGGGAAATCTGGACATATTGGCGCGAGTTTCTGTCAACGGATCTGGAACTCCCCTCTTTCAGCGAAGCGGAGACGATTAGACTACATATTCTCAGTTCAACTGGCGTATGTGATCTCGTTGACCAAAATGACCGGGTACTTCTGACCGACGCAGTCGTCTATGGGTGCGAACTATTCTGTACGAGCGATTGGTCGACTATCTTGCGGCATAGGGACAAGTTGACGGACTATCCGATTCCAATCGTTACCCCCGTGGGGTGGTGGAACAGGATACAACCGTGGGCGGCGATTTGGGTCTAGTTAGCCAAACCTCATATGCTTTTCAATTGGCTTCTTGGGCGGTCGCTTGAATCCACGACACTCTGACGTTCCACAAACCTGTCCAGATCGGAATGAGGATAAATGCTGTCCTTTCCCGAAATCGCGCCTGGTGCTTTGTGCTAATATGTCGGTCGTATTTGATCGGTCACAACGCGGAATTGACGATGTTAATTTCCGAAAATCACGAGCTAGGGCAGAATGCTTCTCGACAGATCTTGGATCTATTTGTTTCACCGGAAGTTGAAAGGAGACAGGAAGCTGGTGAGTTGCCACGTCCGCTGGCCTTGGAAGCCGCCCAAGTAATTTTCTTCCCAGACGGTCGAGCGCCTGAGGTTCGAGTCAACTCCGAAGTGCGAATTTCCGTAGGAATAGCGTTTAAGCCAGGCGTCGAAAAGAGGCCCGGAGATCGCATACTCGCTGAAGAAATTGAGAGAATTACGGACTGCAAGCTACCGATTGGTGACTATCCAGACTGCGGACACGCTACACTTTTCAACATCGATGGCAGGTGGACTCTCGCGTTCGATTTCATAACGAATAAGGATACGGCCAGAAAGCTGCTGGAAGTCGCGGATGAATTCATTCAGGCGGCGAAATACTCCGTCGCGAAGAATAACATGTGCGCGTTTGTGGACGCTCTATATAGTAACGTTGAACTCACCGCAAAGAGTATTCTTCTTACCAAGGTTGGCGACGCAGGATTGCGTGAAAAGACGAGTCATAAAGCAATCCAGCAGCGATATAATCTCCATACGCGACATGGACTGATCACAGCCCCACACGCCGAATTGTTGAATAGGCTCGCAGAACTTCGCAGAAAAGCACGATACCTCGACAAGCCGTTCGTCCTGACATGCGACGAAGGTGAGCAGATGCTCCACTTGGCCGAGGAGATGCTCCGAGAAGCCCGCGTTTTGGCAAACGGTACCCTGCCATGACACGTCACATAGGGTAACGTTAATAAGCGTCAAGCAAGCCTAGCGACTAAACTCGTTGTTCTCTCTCGAGCTTCAAGACGCGATGGGCCAGCCGTGCCGCTTCTATCAACTCATCCCGAGTCTGCCAGTCAAGAGTCGATTTGTACACAACGTCTCGCATCATGTCCTCGACTGCTTCGACATCGGCGTTAGGACATTCGGTTGCTTCTTGAATCAGTCGCTTCCACATAAGAACCACCTCATCTGCCGAAGGTCTATCACGCCCTGTCGCTTTAGATGCGCTTGCGCCGTCCGAACTTTGTGTTTCCACTTCTTTCCGAATGCTTGGCCATTGATTATAAGTTCGCGAGAGTCGTCGCAAAGATCGGGGAATAGCCGCTGTACTCGCGCATGAATTTCGGGAGTTGTCAGTGGTCCAGATTGCAGAACGTATTCGATCGCCTGTGAAAACAGACTGTGGGCAGAACGTTGCCCAACCTGCGCCGTTAGAAACTCTTCCTCGGTATCCCTCAATGCATCACCGAGCTTCTTTCGAACGCGTCGGTCGTAATCCCGCTTTTCCTGGTCGAACTCACTCCGGACCGCCGCTGCGGCAGATTCTAGTCGCTCCAAATGGGCTCGCGACATCGCACTGCCAAGGCTCGCGTATTGTTCCATGTCGGTGCGGATTCTTGCCACGTCGGCACCCGTCGTGATCCCAATCCCGTATTCATAATTTAGATCCAGGCCGGAGGTAGTTAAATTTCCGGATGTAACCAGTGCAAAGTCGCTATCCGCGAGATAGACCTTGGCGTGTAGGCGCGGCAGGTTTGTAACAGTGTTAGATGGCGAGAAATCCAATATTGCCGTGAGGCCAGAAATCTCGAGCGATCCTGCGAGCACATGATCAAGTCGAATTTCAGTTAACAGACGTAGGCGACTGCTAGCTGAGTCGTGCTCTGAAAGCCGCGACAAGATCCAGTCGATCTCTGATGCCGTGATGAACGGACAAGCTACGAGAATGTCTTGATGAGGCGCCTTAAATAGGTCGACGAGGCCGTTTCTTGTAGGGGAGGGATAGAAGTGAATCCCCGGACTTGTCATTGGCTGCATCTCACGAGGTTCCTGCGACCGACTTAGATTACGGAACCGATTTCCAACTCGAATACGCTAATTGCGCACCGGATTCCTCCTCAACGCTCCGTGGTAGTTACATCCGTGAACGCGCTTTCAATTGCGGATACAATCTGCGCCGCCGATAACGCTGGCATGTCAAGTTCTTATCCTGTCGCTGCCGTCGAAAACCGTCGAGGGAAGTAATCCCCCAGATATGGGGATCATCCACGATGCCTCAGTATAATGGGAGTGTACAAGAACGGAACGAGCAAGGCAATTTGCTCAGGCTGGCTTTCACCTTCCCCGTCTTGTGCCCGCGTGGCACGGTCGGCTATGGTCTCGGGCATGGGGTCGAAGGCGCTGACACTTTGCACGTGCTTCCAGGCGGGGGTCGTGATGTTCGGACTGGTCGCGTTCGTGGCGATGGTGTTGGTTGCGGAACCGGTTCTCGCCGGGGCGGACGGGGAGACGAAGGCCGGGCAGGCGATCGATGTCGGGGAGGGCAAGCAGCTGTTTGTCGACGATCTGTTCTTTGCGTCGTCGGAGCATGTTGCCTTGCACGTCCACCCGGCGGTCAAGACCGGCGAGTACAGCGTCGTGTCCGACCGGCCTTGGGAAGACGCGACGTTGAACTGGTTCAGCGTGATGGACGATGCGGGCACGTATCGCATGTGGTACGAGTGCTACGACGTGGAAGGGTGGCCGACCGCGGATGACACGTCCTTCTGTTATGCCGAATCGGCAGACGGTATCCATTGGAACAAGCCGCCCCTCGGGCTTTTCGATTACCATGGGTCGACGGACAACAACATTCTCTTTCGGCAGATCGGGGACGAGGGCGCGCGTTCGCGTGTCCATGGCGCGGGTGTTTTCAAAGACCTCGACGCACCGCCCGAAGCGCGGTACAAGGCGGTATCCCAGGGCCTGTTTACCGGCTTCGACCCGCCGTACCGGATCGCCGGCATGGAATCGCCGGATGGGCTGCATTGGACGCGTCTGCCGCAACCGATCTGCGACGTGTTTGCGGACAGCCAATACTCGGCATTCCGGGACGAGGGGGCTGAGCAATACGTGCTGTTCGGCCGGGTGGCCGGTCATGGGCGCGCCATCGGCCGGACGGCAAGCCCGACATTCGATCGGTTCGAGGCGCCGACGCTGGTTTTACAGACCGATGATAACGATCCACCCGACAGTGACCTCTACAATCCCGCCGCATGCGAGTACCCGTACGCGGATGGAGTTTACCTGATGTTTCCGAGCCTGTACCGTCATTCGACGGATACGCTCGACGTGCATCTGGCCGTCAGCCGGGACGGCATCCACTGGTCCTGGCCTGAGCGGGGCAAGGCCTTCGTGGCGCTGGGCGGGGACGGGGCGTTTGACAGCGGGTCGCTGTACATGGGCCAGGGAATGATTCGCGGCGGGAACGAACTCTGGTTGTATTACGGCGGTTCGCCGCTGAAACACAATGAGACCGACCTGGACGCCCTGGCCAAGGCGGAGAACCGGCGCGTCTATAGCCGAGTCGTCAGTCGCCTGGATGGATTCGTCTCCGTCGATGCCGGAGATGAAGAAGGGGGATTCGTCACGCCGCTGCTTGCGTTCCGAGGGACGACGTTACATGTGAATGCGAAGACGGACGCGGCAGGGGAAATTCGCGTGGGCCTGCTCGATACTGCGGGTAGCCCCCTGGCTGGACACGCTCTCGACGATTGCATTCCGATACGAGGCGACCACATCGAGACTGCGGTCACGTGGCAGGGCGGAAGCAGTCGCTTCGACGTTGATGGAAAGCCTGTGAAGTTGACGGTCCGGATGAAGAACGCGAGCCTCTTCGCATTTCAATTCAAACCGTAGACCGGAATCCGGTTGATGTCGGCGTACGATACGTGTCGTGTTTGCCGTCGGCGCACGTGGGACTGACCTGCTCACGTCTTGTGCCCAACCAACGCGATGGGCTATGGTCTCCGGCATGCTGTCGAAGGCGCTGACATTCTACACCCGCTTCTATGCGCTGTGGGTGGTGATCTTTGGGCTGCTCGCGTTCGTGGCGCCGGCGCCGTTTCTTTTTCTCAAGGGGTACATGACCTGGTTCTTCGCGCTGACGATGTTCGGGATCGGGGTGGCGCTGGAACCGGCGGATTTCAAGCGGATCGCACAACAGCCGACGATCGTTCTGATTGGTTGTGTCGCGCAGTTCACGCTGATGCCGCTGGGGGCGTTTGTGTTGAGCACGGTCTTCAACCTGCCGGACGAGGTGGCGGTGGGTTTGATCCTGACGGGTTCGGCGCCGGGGGCCATGGCCAGCAACGTCATGAGCTATATCGCCAAGGCGGACACGGCCTATTCGGTGTCGCTGACGACGGTCTCGACGCTCCTCGCGCCGGTGTTGACGCCCGGCCTCACGCTGCTGCTGGCCGGAACGCGGCTCGATGTTTCGTTCTGGGCCATGTTCTCCGACGTATGCATCATGGTCGTGTTGCCCTTGCTGGCGGGCTTTGCCGTGCGTGCGCTATTCCATCGACGGTTGGAGCCCATACTGCCCGTGTTCCCGGCCATCTCGGCCACGTTCATCGTATTCATCTGTTCGGTGGTGATCGCGGCCAACCGCAACTATCTCCCGCAAGTCACCGGGCTGACACTGGCCGCCTGCATCTTGCTGAACCTGTACGGCATGACCGGCGGCTACGGCGTTGCGGCCCTTTTTCGGATGAACGTGCAACGAAGACGCACCCTCGCCATTGAAATCGGCATGCAAAACGCCGGCCTCGGCGTCGTGCTCGCCCTGCAGCACATCGGCGAACGCGCCGCTATTCCCGCTGCGATCTTCGTGTTCGTATGCATTCTCACCGCCAGCGCCTTGCCGATGCTATGGCAGCGCAGCGCTCGCACCGCGGCCGCCGCGTAGGGTGCATACCCGCGCGTTTTGATGGCCTCGCCCCTTCGGATGCTGAGGGAAACCCATCGCGGCAACGCGGCGACCAAATCCGAAATCCAAAGCACGAAATCCGAAACAAATTCAAATAACCTAATTTCCAATGTTCGAAACAACCGTTCTGGCGAACGACAAAGCCGAGGATACGCGCGGGTACGCCTATGACCGAAAGGTCACAGAAGGAGGCAACGTACTCCGGTGCCGATCATGCGAATCGGACCTCGGTGGCGCCGTCCGCGACGGGCGGCAAAACGGTTATTCACTCGACTGTGCCGTGTGCTTCACCAACTGGCTTTTGACGTGGCTGGAATTCCAACCCGTGGTTTTGACGATAGCCTTAGCATCGGGGGCGTACCAGTAGACGCGCGTATTCCAGGCGCCCGTGTCGCGGCAGAGGTTCTGTTGTTTGTGGAGGATCTTAAAGGCATCGAAGGTGCCCGCGGGAACCTTTACGGGCTCGTAGGCGATCACTTCCATTTCGTTTCGCGTATCACACATTCGGCCGAGGCTTTGGCTGATGTCCTCCGCGTTGAACGTCCATTTCTTGCCGATGGACAGCGGGAAGTCCAGTTTTCGCCACCCCTTGAAATGATCGCAATCCGAGATTTCGTGTCCGGATAGATCCAGCACGGCCGTCACCGTTCCGTTCGCGTCTTTCTCATGAAGGGCGTGGACGCAATCCTTGAACCGGGAGGAACCCCGGTACTCGACGGTGTACCCTTGCCGGTGGACTTCGCGCACGGTTTCCTCAATGTCGTTGCTGTATCGCCAGGAATCACCAACGACCATCGACGGGGCGCTCGATACGGGTGGGGGGTTCGAGCTTGCGCATCCGCCGCTAATCATGAGGCAAGCCGCCAACGCCAGTAGTGGACGCATTGTGCGAGACTGTTTGCGGGCGCGGTACATAGTCTCTTCCATCCGGGTTAAATACGTCTTCGCTCGTTACTTGTTTCCCGCATCGACTTTCTGCCGGCGGGCGAGAAGTTCCCGATACGTTGTCAGGATAATTCCTTCCTCTTCGATGACTTTCCTCACGCGGTCGCTGAGCACCATTTCGAGTTCGGCTTCCCGCTTGCCGCCGGAACTGGAAATCGCGCCGAAGTGCTCGCCGGGACGGGTCCCGTGGAGGATGATCTGCGTGATGCCGGGTTTCAGGTTGCGCAGGTTTTGAATGAGCGTATCGATCATCACGTTGGGATCGCTCGTGTCGGCGGTGGACGTCATAAGATGGTCGAGCACGGGAAGGCCGGCGTTCCACACGGCTTCAACCGTCTGTCCGAGCGCTGCTGCTTGTCCCGCTTGCCGGTTTGCGCCTTCCAGGCCCTTTGGGTCCATGATCATGATCGGGATATGTTTTTCGATGCCGATCTTGACGTACCGCTCGAAAAAGGCCGGCGAGTAAAACAAGGTGCCCATATGCGTGTCGAGATGGGTGATGGGGATACCCAGTTTTTCCGCGAGCGCAACCTGCGCGCGGATCTCCTTTTCCACCTCGTCGGCGCTGGCACTGGCAATCGTTTGTGGAACACCGCGGTAGAGATAGCCCTGGTTGTCGACCATACCCGGCACGACGCTACGACCCGCTACCGGACCCCACCGATAATTGTCCCACTCCGAGTTCATCGTGAGATGCAGGCCGTTATCGATATCCGGATGTTCGCGAAGGTACGCCGCCCATTCCGGCACCCAGGAACAGGGCATCATGGTGCTGCACGACGTGAGCAGACCCTTTTCAAATCCTTCCATCCCGCCGAGATTACTTTCGTGCGACATGCCCATATCGTCGTTGTGGAAGATAAGTTCCCGGTCATTGGGTCCCCACCCCAGGCGTTCGCCGTAGGTCGGTTGCGCCGTACAAGACAAGGTGAAGGCAAGATGCAGCATGATGAGCGCGAGGGGAATCGAAGCAGTCTGGTGCATGGTGTAAATCCTTCCTGGTGTTGGCGCCGGTCAAGCGGACCGCCGCGACGCGGACCGTGTACGGCCAAAATCGGTTTGGTCAGTGTACCGTGTGAATCCGGGATTACCAACTGACGCAGGTTTCTCGTGCGTGTCAAGCCACCGTGTGTTGATAAGTCGGACATGGCTCTGGTCTGATAAGGGGACTGGGCGTTCGCATGGAATCCACCGGGGAGACCATGGAATCCGCCGCACCAAAACCGCCGGGATGTCGCTTTATCTTGAGGGGGCCTGATGAATCGAACACGCTGTACCAACCGTAATGAATTTCATGATCTTCGAATCCGACCGCTAACGATAGCCGCTTTGCTCCTGTGCGCGGGTGCCGCGCTTATGACAGCCGACGCGCTGGATATTCAACAACTCTGGGTCGCCGATCCGGATATGATCATGGAAGGCGCGCCCATCGTCGTGGATTTAGATGGCGATGGCAGCGCCGAAGTGATCACGGCGGCCTACGAGGCCCTCATCGCAGTGGACGGCTCGGGCAAGGAACGTTGGCGGTTCGATACGGCGGGCCGCTATTCGACGTGTCCAGCGGTGCTGGAGCGTTCGGGCAAATCACCGTTGATTTACGCGGGCGACAACAAGGGCCAGTTCACCTGCCTGGACGGCTCGGGCGCTGTCGTCTGGCAGAAGAACATCGGCAACATTTTCGGCCCCGCTCCGGCGGTGGGAGCGTTGGATCGCGATGGGGGGGTGCAAGTCCTGCAAGGCAATTCGGCCGGCGTCCTCACGTCCATGGACGCCCTCAACGGTGACGTGCGCTGGACCTGTCAGCTCGAAGGCGAATGTTCGAGTCCGGCGATCGCGGATCTCGACGGCGACGGGAATGCGGAGGTCGTCATTGCGACCGGCGCGGGGTTGCTCTACTGCGTGGACGCAGCGGGTACCGTCGTCTGGAAGTCCACCATCGGTGAGAAGGCCCCGACCTGGTCCATTCCGGCGCCGGTAATCTTTAAGGACTCGTCCGGAAAAGCCCGCATCGCGATCGCTACGTTCCAGAGTGAATTCTTTTGTCTCGACAATCGCGGCGCGGTCCTGTGGAAACGCCCGGTGCGGGGTCCGGTCGCGCCGACGATTTCGGTCGGGGATATCGACAACGACGGCATGGCCGATTTATTCGTCGTCACGGGACTCGGCGTGTTGTACCGGTTCGACGAGCACGGCCGCGTGGTGTGGGACATCGACACGCAGGGCCGGAGTCTGGCCCCGGGCGACATCATCGATCTCGACGGCGACGGCGTCCGCGAATACCTGCTTTGCACGCAGCAGGGTACCTTGTTGGCGTTCAGCGACGACGGCGAGATTTTGTACAACCATCAGTTCGACAACCGCACCATCAACATGACCGCCGCGTTCGGCGACATCGTGCCGGACCACCCGGGCGTCGAATTCGCCGTCACGGGTGGCGAATCCGGTCGCATGTTCTGTTTCGGCACGTCGGCGCCGATGGACAAAACGTCGCCCTGGCACACCTATCGCGCGGACAACCAGTTGACCGGCGCGTGGCTCGGCCTTGGTTCGTCGGTCGTCGCCAGTATGCATCCCGGGAATCTGGATTGGGATCGTGTGCTCACCGGCGGCGAGGTCACGTTCCGTGTCGCGAATCCAAATGCCGACGATACGGTTCTGCGCGCGCAGGCCACCTGCATTCGTCCCGACAACTCGCGGCAGGTCGCGGTGGGAAAGGTAATCGGCTCCACGGGCGTGCTGCAGCTCCCGCTCGTCGTCAGCGCGCCGGGCGTGTATCGCTTTGAATGGACGCTGCAGAAACCGGATGGTTCAACGCTTGCGTCGGGTTCCCGTGAATTGACGCTACAGCCATACCAGAACGACGAAGCCCTCGCCGCGCGCGCCGTACTGGCCTTGCGCGACGCGGTAGGCGACAACCCGGACCAGACGAAGGGTTTCACGGGTGCGCTCCTGCATGAAGCGCAGGCGATCGAAGAAGAAGCCGCGAATCTCAAGACGCTCCACGCGGCCGCACCGGGCGCGCCCCCGGCGTTGACTGCGGAAACCGACGCCCGCACCGCAGCGTTGGACGCGCGTGCGGAACGCGCCTTGACACTGGCCGGGCTGGCGCCGTCGATTCTGGTGAACCAGCCGGACGACCCGGTTGTCGCGTTCACCGGAACGACCTGGGAAAACCGGGACGTGGACCAGGAACTGCCGACCGACGCACAGCCCGTGAAGATTGAGAAACGCTGCGTGCCCGGAGAGCATCAACCGGTTTCCGTCAAACTGTTCAATGCGTCGCTCAAACCCGTCATGGTGCGCGCGCACGTCGATGCGGGCGCCAACGGGCCCGCCGTAACGCCGTACGAAGTGAAGCCCGTTCCGACGAACCAAGGCACCACGGCATGGGATCCCATCGTGCCCCTCGGCGAATCCGAGTTGACCGTCCCGTCGCTCGAAACGCGCGAAGTGTGGCTGGACATCGATCTCGCGGGCGTGAAACCAGGCACCTACCCCGTGTCCGTGGTCTTCGATGCCGGCACATCCAAGACCAAAGCCGATATCACGCTGGACGTGTTGCCGTTCACCATGGCCGATTCCGGCGCGATGCGGCTCTGCTGCTGGGCCAGCTACAACGACGATGCGATGAAGGATTTGTTGGCTCACGGAAACAATGTCTTCACGCCGGGCCTGCCGCCGGTCAAAGTCGACGAAGGCGATCCGCCGACGATCAATGTCGACTTTGAAGCGCTCGACAAATTCGTTGCACCGCTCGAAGGGCATGACGTGTTTCTGCTCATGGGCGGAATTCCTAACCTGGGCGTTCCCATGGAATCCGACGCGTACGTGCCGCGTCTGGCGGACTATCTGGATCAGGTGTTTTCCCATCTCAAGGCCAAGGGGATTCCGGAAGAGCACGTGGCCCTCTATCCCCACGACGAGCCCGGGGGCGCCGGGTGGGATACCGTCAACCACTACATCGCGTTCGGCCGTCAGGGACTCAAGGCGCGGCCGAATCTGAAATTCTACGTGAACGGCGGCGGCGACTTGGCCATGTTCGAGGCGTTTAACGAAGTCGCCTCCGTCTGGTGCCCGAGTTTCTACATGCTGGCCGAGGAAACGCCGGAAATGGAGTTCATCAAGAAGACCGGGAAGACGCTGTGGTCCTACGACTGCGGCTACGGCTTCGCCCGGCCCGTCGGCGCCAACACCAAGACCATCAACCTCGTCGCGCAATACCGGTTCTCGGCGGTCCAAGCCCATCACTTCGGCGCTACCGGGATTGGTTACTGGTGCTACAATGTCGGCGATTCACTCTGGGAACCGGTTGAGTTCGAGTATGCCCTGGTCTACGTGAACCCCGACGGGACCCAGACCTCGAGCCGGCGCTGGGAAGCCGTCCGCGAAGGTATGGAGGACGCGCGCATTCTCATCGCGCTGGAGGACAAACTGTCGGACTCGTCCGTCGACGCGGAGACGAAAGACGCGATCCGCCATCTGGTCAACGTGACGGTTGCGAATCTGTCCCGCCAAACCCTGGACGAGGCCCGTTTCGGCGTCGCCCGCTACGTCATCGACGATTCGAACAACGACGCGACGGTCGACCAAGTCCGCGACGAAATGATGGAATGCATCCGTATGCTTGGGAAATAACTTACTTGCACTCGAGTTACTTCACGATCTCGGTTTGACAAGTCGCAACGAATTGATCGGAAAACTTCTCCGACCGATTCTACGGCGCGGGATAAGTGCACAATTTTTGAGGTTGATTTTTTAAACCAATTAAGGTACATTTAGGCCGTGGAGAAACGAAAAGCTCATTTCCCACTATCCCAAGTCAAGCGGTTGATTCACGAAGGTTCCTATCGTGTTACCCGAACGGCCTTGGTTTGCGGAAGACGCGACTTTCGATTGCTCGGTGCCCGGCAAGTAGCTGAGTGCATACTGAAGCTCAAACCCAATGAGTTCTACAAGTCCATGACTACGCTCTACGATTCAAGGACTTGGCAGGACGTATATCATGGCACCGTCAAAGATGCGCGAGCGTATATCAAGGTGCAAATTGACGAAGGAGAAACAGTCGTCATCTCGTTCAAGCGACTCGAGGGATTTTGACATGCGTGAGAAGAAATGGATTGATTGTCCTGTGTGCGGTTCCAAGAAAAGCATGCGAATTCGAAAGAATTTGCACGAACGCGCACATCTTCGGGACTATCCCCCGCTGGACATTGACGGCCTTGACGGACAGTTTTGTGAAATCTGCGACGAAGGGTTTTGGTCGCTAAAGTCGGAGCGCAAGATAGAACGTCTTCTCGCCGAGCATATGGCGAGACACGATTCCGCTCGTGTGGTGGCGGACGAGATCGCAAGCGTACAAGAGGCCGCCGACGCGTTAGAGATATCAGTCCAAGGTGTGCACAAGATGATGACCGACGGAACGTCTGAAATTCGTTTTCGCAGCCGGCCGACGGTTTCCCATCCGTGAAGACTTGAAAAAGAAGACAAAGACCAGCGATCGTGTTTCAGCGGCATCGCATATGTAGTCTATGACCGTGTACTCATCGCTTGCGTGTCTGTTTCCGCCCGCACACGGAGTTCTTTTCAACCCCACCAGTAAGTGCGGTCATTCCTGGGTTCCGTGTATCCGTCGGTGTCAATTCCTTCGTTATCCCGGCCCGGCGTGTTACGATAGTTCCTCCACGACTTGCTGAAATCGGTTCTATTCGCGAGGTGACACCATGAAGATCCGACAAAACGCGCTCTTGGGGACGGTCCTTTGTTGCAGTCTCGCCTTGATCCTTGCCGTATCGGCCTCCGCTCAAACCCCCAGCATTTCCGCGATTACCTTCCACCGGCCCACGGACGAGACGCGCTTCTATTATGCGCGCGTCGAACTCTCGCCTGCGGACTTCGAATACAAGATCAACTCCGTGACGGTCGGGGACAATGAGGAGGTCTTCGTCGCGTACGTGGACGGGGAATTGACCCAGCGCGAACCGGACGGCCGCGTGGATCGTCCGGCGAACGGCAAGATCCCTAAGGGGGAAAAACCCGCGTTCAACGTGCGGTGTCCTTGGGTTTCGGGACAGCCCTATACGCTCACGTTTCATGGCGTTCGGCAAGGGGACGCGGAAGCGGCGTTCACCGTGCAGGGCGAAGCGACGGCTCCCGACAGCACCGGGTTTCCGTTTCCGCGTTGGAAAGAACATCGCATGCTTGTGCTGCGGGACGACTTCGGCATCGGACGCAAAGACGCCCCGTACGTGTTTTTCATCTCCGATGTTGCCGACCGCGTTCAGTCGTGGGCCAAGGAACTCCGCGTAGCATCCTATGACTTGAGCACGGGCGAAACCCATGAGATTCCGAGCCAGGTGCTCTACGAAAAGCGTCGGTTCGATACGCCCAAACAAGAGGCGGCCTACACCACGTGCCAGTCCGCGATCCTCGTCGACGTGCCGGCAAATGGGAAATCCTATTACGTCGTCGCCTACGGCAATCCCGATGCGGAAGCGGCGAGCTACGAATCGGATCTGAAAGTCACGCAGCGCGACGACGGGGCCACGTGGATCGAAAACGAATACTACGAAGCCCAACTCGATCCGAAGAACCAGAGCATCAACGGGTTCCGATCGAAAACGTACGGCGTGGGGGATAAACGTACCTTCGGTTTTCCTGAGAAGCCGGGTTACACGCTCCATTACAACCCCGACGTGTGGGTCAAGAACCGGCCCTGGACCCATACCAAAGGTTGGAACCCACCGCCGAAGCGCGTGATGGAGCAGGGTCCCGTGGCGGTCATGTGGCGGCGTTGGGGGCATCTCCCCGAAGCCACGGAAGTCGACGTCAACGTGACCTACCACTTCTTCGCGAAGACGCCCTACGTGTTGGTCGAGTCGACGATCGATATTCTCCAGGATCTCGTCGTGAACGCGCTGCGCAATGAAGAAATTGTCTTTATGCCATCCACGGAAGTGGACCATGCGGGGTGGCGGCGCTTGAACGGCGAGATCGCGTATCAACCTGTCGAACAGGGTAAAGGCCTCACCCCGGGCATCGTCAACATCATCGCGGCCCAAGCGCCCTATGTGTGTCTTGTGCGCGAGGAGAACCAACTCGGCCTGGCGAGCATCCGCTTGAAACAGCACGCGGGCACGCGTGGCGCCTGGCCCCCCGTACTCGCCGCCACGGCAACGATTGTCGCGGACTACGGTTGGAACTTCCGCTACTGGAGCCGGTCCCTCGTGTATCCCTGGGGCGACTACGTGCCGGACACGCCGGCCATCCTAAACGCGAACACCTACTACGGCGAGAAGAGCGCGTTTTGCGTCTTCCCCCTGGGCCAAGGCGATTCGCCCGAGGCGCGGCTCGGTTACCTTGAAACATTGTATAACGAGCTGTCGCATCCCATCAGCGTAGACCATCAGGGTGCGGGTCCATGGTGAGTTGTTGCGGTGCAAAGGGACAATACCTCCCGACAAATCGCGCATTGGCAAAACAGCATTAGAGAGGCCGCGATGTTCTACTGCGTACTTGGATTCGCCCTTGTTACGGCTGCGGCCAGCCCCGACGCGCCCGCTGACTTCCCTTATCAGGCCTTCATCGACGGCACGAGCAACGCGCAGCCGCGCGAAGGCGCGGAGTATGCCGAGACGCTTGTCGCGCGAGGCGGTGAAGACGACATCGCGCGGGCCGTGCGCGTGCTGGACGCAGTTATTGCATGCCAGGAACAACGCGAGGGCGCGCGACACGAAGGGAATTTCGTGTGGTCCCAACAGGACCAGGCCATTCGCGATCTCAACGCAGTCGAATTCGTCATGCGGCACATGATCCCCATGATGATCGACCACGGTGACCGCCTGCCGGAGGAAGCGCGCGACCGCGTCTTGCGATGCATCCAGCTCGCCGTCGACGAAATCCGCCGCATGGACGTTGCGGTAACGTACACCAACGTCGCGACCATGGACTGTCTAAATTCGTGCCTGGGCGGCGAAGTATTAAACGATCCCGAAATCGCGCAACGCGGCTACGCCAAGCTCAAGGCGTTGGCGGACCTGACCTCCGCGAACGGGACGGTCTACGAGTTCTACAGCCCCGGCTACACAAAGGTAACCCTCGATGCGCTGCACCGGCTTGCCACGCGGGTCCGAGATGAGGCCACCGCCGTCCGCGCCCGTACAATGGCGGCGCGCCTCGCGTTGACCACGGCGCTGCACGTACAACGCACGACGGGATTGCTGACCGGTCCGTTCAGCCGCGCCTATTACAACCAACTCATCGGCACCGATGAACCCGAAACGCAGTATCTACGCGACGCGATAGAGGACGGGACCGTCCCCAAATGGATTGGCCGCATTCTCGATCGTGACGTGCCGCTGCCAATGCAAATCCGCGAGTCCAGCGTCGCGAATTGGGAGATGACCGCCACGAGTTACATGGCCCCCAATTTTTCGCTGGGCGTCGCCACGCGCGAAATCAGCAGCCAGACCAGCGGCATGGTGATCCGGTACCCGATCCCGGGTTCCGCCCAACCCGGCACGGTGTTCTCCCGCTATCTTCTCAACGACGTCGACTTCGAACCCTCCAACGGCCCCAAGGACGACAACCCCGTCACGCGGCTGCGCAACGCCGGCAAATTCTGGGGCGTGCAATCGGGCCCGCGGGCGCTCTACCTGTGCGCGCCGCGCACGCTCGCGCATCCCCTCAGCTTCGCTCCGTGCAGCCGCGACGTGTGGCACAGTGCGAAAGAGGCTCTTATCTGGTCGCGGGCGGACACGGTGGACGGCATCTGGGCGGGTAATCGCAAGATCGAGTCGTTGCCCGCTGATGTGAACCCCGGCGAAGCCGTTGTCGTCGCGAGTGGACCCATCTACGTGGGCGTTCTTCCACTCACGCGAACCGATCTCGGGTACGGCGCGCCGCTGCGTATCATGGAGTCGGAGGGTGAACTCGCGTTTCAGATGTACAACTACCTCGGCGGCGACAAGATTCACAACGATCTCGAACGCATGAGCCGGTTCTATCGCGGACAGCCCCAGTGCGGGTACTACCTCGAAGTCGCTGCGCGCTCGGAGTATCCCGACGGCGCCGCTTTCGCCGCGACGATTGGCAGTGGCGATCTCACCGACGAGGCCGCCCCGGATTTCACGGTCTATCAGGAAGAGGCGGATCGGCCGTGGCAAGTCGAGTACCGTCGCGACGGGCACACGTTGGGCATCGAAATCGATCTGATGGACTGGACCCTGACGCGCCGGTGGACCGAGAACGGGGACTTGGGCTTCCCCATGTTGGACTCGCCCATCGTCCGGCAAAGCGATTCGGGCAGAGTGGAAGTCGCAGACGCGGTGTTGGAATGTCCTCCCGCTCCGGCATGGCTCTATGCGGATCCCGACCACGATTTCTACGTCGCGGGTTACAACGGCGACTCGGGCGCGATTGTGCTGACGCTTCCAAAGAACCGCGTGGAAATCGACCATATGGGCACCGGGACCGTCGTGTATGATTCCGGCAAAGTGCGCGTCGATGCGCTCGGCAAGCCCGCTGCGCGCGTGTTTGAGAGGTAGCAATCCAGTCTAACCAATATCTCGCAGGAAACCTGGTACACTGTGTCGCAAGCAGACCATAAAGATACGCCTTCAGCTTGGCTAGGTGTTCGGTCCGCGTTGAGATCGTGAAATAATGTTAAGAACATCCCCCTTGATCCCCCTTCAAAGGGGGAATTGCTCGCAACGCTTCGCGTTGCGTTACGGACTGGGATACTGGCGATCTTGTGTCAACGCAAGCGGCCACACCGCTACGACGACCTGAGTTGGCACCATTCCCCCTTTGAAGGGGGATCAAGGGGGATGTTCTTCTCTACCCGTCGATATCGGCGGTAGATTGACCATGACCGAACACTTCGGTTACTGCGAGACGTTGCGAGTCTTCCCCATTCGCGGCGCAGTGGCTGAACGTTAAGTTAACTTGATTGGACCAACAGGAGATAACCCATGCGACGACTGATCCCATTTGCAGCGCTGGCGCCGTTGGCGGTGCTTCTATTCTGCATTTTGATTCCCGCTCGTGCCGACAGCGTTCTGGAAGAGGGCAACGGCAAACAGTGGTACAAAGGCGTGACGCACTTCCACACCCTCTGGAGCGATGGGGACTGCGCACCGGAAACGGCGGTCACATGGTACCAATCCCACGGGTACGACTTCATTTGCATCAGCGATCACAACATCTTGCAGACCGGCGAAAATTGGATCCCCATCGACGACGCCAAGGACAAACGCTTGCCCAGGGAAAAAGTCGACGCGCTTCGCAAGGAATTCGGCGACGACTGGGTTGTTGTCGAGGGGCGGGACGGCAAACCCATGATGCGGTTGAAAACGTTGTCGGAGTTGTGCGACCGGTTTCAGCAACCCGGCAAGTTTCTGATCGTCCCGGGCGAAGAAGTGACCGCGCAAAAGGCCGTGCATATCAACGCCGTCAACACGCGGGCCGTGATTCCACCGCAAGGCGGCGACACGGTCACGGAGACGTTGCAACACAATCTCGACGCCATCGAAGCGCACGGCCACGAACACAACGTGCCGATTCTGGCGCATATCAACCATCCCAACTTCAGCTCGACGATCACCGCGGAGGAAATCGTCGAGGTCGGCGGCGAACGCGTCTTCGAGATCTACAACGGCCACGGCAGTGTCCGGAACTGGGGCGACCCGTCGAAACACATTGCATCCACGGATCGTATCTGGGACATCGTGCTGTCCCTGCGGCTGGGTCGCGACGGCGACACCACCAAAGCCCCTGTACGGCGTGGCCACGGACGACGCCCACAGTTGGTTCTACGAGGGGCCGGGCCAGTCCATCCCCGGGCGCGGCTGGATCATGGTGTTGGCCGACGACCTGTCGGCGGACTCGTTGATCGAGGCGGTGAAACAAGGATCCTCGTACTCGACATCGGGCGTCACACTTAACGCGATTCGCGCGGCGAACGGCCAGTTCACCATCGACATCATGCCTGAACCGGGGGTCACGTATACGACGCAGTTCATCGGAACGCGAAAAGGTGCGGACCTGCACGGTGAACCCGTGAAAGATGAAAACGGAAACGTGATTCGCGCGACGCACATCTACAGCGACGAAATCGGCGAGGTGTTGCTCGAGACGACCAAGACGCCCGCGGTCTACACCCTCACCGGGGAGGAGATGTACGTGCGCGCCAAGATCGTCTCGTCGAAACTGAAGAACAACCCGTTCCGGAAAGGCGACTACGAAACCGCCTGGACCCAACCGGTGGTCATGGCCGAGTAGGCCAAGACGGTGACCGCAGATTGCGCAGATGTCCGCAGATAGTACGAAGATGGATTCCCGCGTGCGCGGGAATGACGTGTATGGTGCTACGGCGACGACGACATGCAGAGAC
The DNA here is from genome assembly GCA_963745075.1 of Candidatus Hydrogenedentota bacterium. Classification (GTDB taxonomy): domain Bacteria; phylum Hydrogenedentota; class Hydrogenedentia; order Hydrogenedentales; family SLHB01; genus JAHDWY01. The sequence goes on from CAVUWV010000036.1 coordinate 300,636, forward strand.
GTGTTTCCCCCTGTGCCGAAGGATGTCTATGAGCAAAATCGATCCGAATACGCCTTCTCCCATCTGCGCCCATCTGCGTAATCTGCGGACGAGTTGCTCCCGATGATTCGCCGCGTCCGGGAAGGCGACTACGCGCGTCTTGTGGAAGTTTACACCCAAGCCGTGCGCGTGACTGCGACGGAATTGTACTCGCCCGAACAGATCGCGGCGTGGTCATCGTTCCCACTGAAGGAAGCCAAATTCCGGGAGTTTATCTTCGGCCCGGAGACCTACATCGTCGAGAACGACGGACTACCCGTTGTCTTCTGCGGCCTCCGCGACGACGGTCACATCGCCTCCCTGTACGTTCACCCCGACCACAATCGAGAGGGCCACGGGTCCCGCCTTCTACGTCACGTCCTCGACGCGGGGGAACGCAAAGGCATCCGCCGCTTCTATACCGAGGCCAGCTTTCTTTCGAAGGCCGTCTTCGAACGTCACGGGTTCACCGTCGACAACATCGAAGAAGTCGACTACGACGGCGTCGTGTTCAAGCGATTCAAGATGAGCCGGTCAATCGCTAAAGATACGTCAAGATAATGGGAAACTCAGTGTGCCCGAATGTCAAGCATCGCCGTCCGGCGAAGATTCGACAGCTTTCGCCGCATCGAAGGCTTCCGTTCCTTCCGTCACGACGGGCAAACACCAAGTAGCACTGCGAGCGGGATTTAGGAAACGTGATTGCCGTCCACTGGCCGAACGTCACGGGATATTTCATAAAAGCTGTGCCTTGCCCGTTCGCTTCCCTCGAGTTCTTGACTTGCCAGAGCACTTCGAGCAACGGACCGGACGAACCCCGCTCAAGACCCGGCAGTATTACCACGGACTCATTCTTGAGAGCGCCCTGTTCCTTATTCGGTTGTGGTATTGACGTGTCGATTTCCGGAAGATCCGGTTTGAACACCTCGCGCCGAAAATCGGGCGCGTGTCCAAGATATCCACGCAAGTCGAAACCAGGAAGCGTAATCCCACCGGGTGTGATCAGCGCATACTTCGCCGCTGACCCATACGTCATGCGCGTAAGGCGGCTCCCCAGATCGTCTGCGTCTACATCGCGCAATGCATTATGAGGACTGACAATCGAGTCGGGAACGACGAAGACGCGCGGTTCGCCGAAGAGTACCTCTACCCCCGGTGCTAATTCGGACCAGTCCTGGGTGACCCGCTCCATCTCCCGCCGTGGAAGTTCGTACGACTGGAATTCTACCGAGAATAGATCCCACGTCGTGTTGAGAACTTCCGTAACTGTCGTGGCTTGCGGAACTCCCGCATTCGCGCTGGATGTCTTCTGCGTCGCCGCATTGAGCAGGAGTTTCTCTAAATCGTCGAGATGAGACGGTGCGCTGGTTATGACGAGAGCGGATTTCTTTTCGTCCACGGCAACGCGCGATATCGCCTTGCCGGTATCAGGCTCCGCGACGCGCACCATGCGCCAGATCGTCGCGAGGAAGGCCTCGCGCGAAGCGGCGTCCCCATTCAGACCGGGGATCCGATCCAGAGGATAGGTGCGCGTCTCGAGTTCTTCAAAGGATTCCGTCGCGATACGATCGGGTGTGCTGATCCAGATGAAGCCCGGTTGAACGGCAAAGGTCAGGCCCAACGGTTCGAGGATTTCGCGGAGCACGTTGAGAAGCGGTTTGTCGTTGAACTTCCCGGGCTGTACCATCCACGCGGTCGGGTCCGAGTTGGTTCCGTTGTCGGGACTGACGGCCCTCCGGTCGATTACGATGTTAACGTCGCCCGAGTCAACCAGTTTCGCGACCGCCTCCATGAGCGTCGTTCCTTTGCGGAAGGAGATGGACACCCTCACGTTATCGAGCTTCGACCGTGTTTCCGCGTCCGATGGGGGGTTCTCGGAGTGTAAGCGATCCGGCGTCGAGACGTAGATCGTGTCGCCGCGGACCTCGTACACGAGGCCGAGCGGGCGGAGCATCGCCTTGAGCGCATCCTTCAACGGGACGTGCTCCAGCTTCACATACGGCACCACGCCATCCGTTACGTACGTCGCATCTTGCCTGTTGGCGCTTCCCTTCGGAGCAACCGCCTTGTTGTCGATCTCGATGGGTACTCCGGCATAAGACGCTATGAACGCTGCGATGGCGGCGATGTGCTCGCCCTCAAACTCGATGGAAACCGGCGCTTCCAGCTTTTGCAGAACCTCAGGATTCGGGGGCGGGGGAGCAGCTTGCGCGTCGGGAGACTCTTCCGCGCTAGGAGCGCCGTTCTCGGTCCGAACCAAAACGTTGGGATCGGGTTGTTCTTTGTTATCCCCTGGGGGCGAGTCGTCGGCGCGGTCAATTACTTCGTCGCGCGACGTAGTGTCTTCATCGACGACATTCTGATTACTGACGTCCATCGAGACCACATCGGGATCGACCGAGGCCGTAGTCCCGTCTTGGACGTTGGGATCAAGCTGTTCTTCCGGCGATGGTTCCGCGTCAACATTCGCCGCAACCGGTTCAATGCGGATTTGATCCTCGGTGATTGTGCCGCGAATATCGTAGGGTGGCCCGAAAGAGTCCTCGGCATCATCCGCAGCGACCGGGCGAATCGTATTCGCAGGCAATGTGGCGGACTCGTCTTCCGCCACGACGTCCGGCGCTGCCGGTTCTTCCGGAGCCTTCTCCGTCGATGCACTCGTCAGCGCCACGGCGCTCAACACCGCGATCAACGCGACAGCCAGGATCGACCATCGGTACGAACCCGGCTTGAACCCCGCGATGCCGCGGATGCGTTTTTTCAGGTGCGAGCGGCGTTCGAGCACGCCGACGAGGCCGGGCAAGGGACGCGGCCGCGCGACGTGTTCGAGCAGGCGCAGGAGCGTGCGGCCATAGGAAGTAGGTCTCGTCCGGGGCGATGTAGCTCATGGCGAGCGCGTCGCAGGCGAGTTCGCGGTCGGCCCGCATGCGATGGAAGGCGTACCACAGCGCCGGGTTGAACCAGTGCACGATGTTGCACGCAACCATCAGCCAGTTCACGAGCAAGTCGCCGCGCCGGTAGTGGGCGAGTTCGTGGAGGAACACGTGACGCAATTCTACGGTGGAAAGGTCGCGTTCCATGGATTCGGGCAGCAGCAGCCGCGGACGGATCAACCCCAGCAAGGCCGGCGTGGCCACGTGCCGCGTCCGCACCAGCCGCACCGGCGTGCGAACGCCCATGACCCGCCGGCAATCCGCGAATTCGGCTGCCGCAGGACCGTCGTCGATTGCCGGTTCCCGGCGCACGCGCCACCACAACGAACCATTTGCCACGCAGACGTAAAGCAGCAAGGCCCCAGCAACGCCCAGCCATATCAGGCGCAGCCAGTCCGTCCACGTGAGGGGCGGGAGGGATGGCGGAGACGCCGACTCTTCAGCGTCGATGAACAGCGGGGAGACCGTTCCCGGATCCAGCGGCATGACTTCAAAGGACGGGGTCACAGTCAGCAGTTGCATGGGTGCTGCCTGCTCCGTGCGAACAAAGTTAAACACGCTGGTCGGACTCTCCGGCGTCCAGGGCAGGAACAGCCTCACCAGCACGAGCAGCCACAACGCGTACTGCCAGCGCGGCGCCAGCCGTTTGCGCAAGAGTCGCTGCAGGACCAGGATGAAAGCAACCAGCACCGTCGCCTGCAAGGTCGTTTGAATGACGCCGTCAAAAGCGGTCGCAAGCCCGTCCAGAAACGCGGCCATGACTAGTCCCTCCGCTCGTCGAGTATGGACCTCAGCTCCGCGATTTCTTTGGCGCTCAACTTCTCTTCTTCGAGGAAATGGGCCAGCATGGGGGTCAACGCGCCACCGAACACGCGCTTGAGAAAGGTACGGCTTGCCGCGCGCACGCACGCGCTCTCGCTCACCGCCGGCCGGTAGTGGTAGACGCGCCCCTGTTGCGTGAATTTTAATGCGCCCTTCTTCACGAGACGGTTCAGCAGCGTTTTGATGGTGCGCGGACTCCACGTCGTCGACTCCGCCAGCGCCGCGCATACCTCGTTCGCCGTCTGCGGCGCCTCGGCCCACAACACGCGCATGACTTCCCACTCCGCCTCGGAAATCTGGGGAACCTTGGCCATGACCGCCCTCCCTTGATTACAAGTGTAATTCAAAGAATATTACATTTGTAATCAAAAGTCAAGGGGGGGGATTTGCTGGAGGGCTTGTTTCGCACTTTCAGCGCTTATGCCGGGAGCAAACTAGCCAATGCGTGGCCGGTTTTTTTTTTTATACTTACTTGGACCGAGTTTGGTCTTCTTTTCTTTTTCCCTCCAAAAAAAAAAAAAAAAAAAAAAAAACGAACACTGATCCAGCCCGGAAACCGACAGGGTAATCTCTGGATGCAACTCATAATTCAAGCTAAGCTGACCGTCCTTGGCAATATTTTTTTTCAGATCAACAACAAAATGAGGAATAAATATTCCTTTCCAGGCCGGATCGTTGCTTACTTTATCAGGAGTTCTATTTTCCGAAAAATCAACCACATATTCCAACGGCTTTAGCTGAATACCGCTGTTAGATATGAGTTCAATATTTTCAGGTATCCTGACATTCTGCTGGGAAAAATAAAAAAGATTATCTGCATTCCGGAAAGGCAGCGACATCCTTTGCTTTTCGCTGTTCCTGATCCTGTCCGGCAACATAATATTTCCAAATAACCTGAGCTGGTATTTATTATCAGAAATCAGGAAATTTGAAAGACTATCGAATAAAAGGCGATAGCCAGCCGGATCAATCAAATCAAACTTATTTTTACTGCCAAGTGAAATGCTTCCCAGTAGTTTATACGTATCGAAATTAATCCATTGAGATTCCGTAACCACTTGTTCGAGTGCTGGTGAGGCAGTAGCAAGAGGAAAGTTCCATTTCACTGATCCTTTAATAGCCAGTTCAGACTTGTTAAGACGTATCGCCGAAGCAAAAAAGGAAGCATTCCCGTTATCAGGCAGTTCAGGGGTGAGTTCGACCGGTGTAAATCCGGACAGGTCTGCATACAGGTTTCCCCTCCTCAATACATACTCCCCTCCTGCATTCTCTATCTGCAAGCTGTCAAATCTAAACTCCACCTGTTTCCCTGATTCAGAAATTGCTGTTGTACCTTTTCCCGAAAGGCTGTTCAGGTTCTTATTAAAAGTTTTGGTTACCTGCACCTTATGATTGCCGGCCCAGAACCACTCAATCAGGGGCGGTCCGGTAAATGTATACACCATACTTTTTGCCACTGCCTGGCTACCCGTAAAAGCTGTGACCTGCCAGGCATAATTCTGCAGGGTTTCCAGCTTCTGATCAAGCATTACATCACCTCCATAACGAGCTGGCAATTGCCCGGTTGTTGTTTCATACCAGGCCGGATTACTCAATATTGCAGAGGAGGAATCCTGCCCTTCATTAATTTTTACGATCTTCAGATGATAACTGACCTGTTGCCCCGTTTTTGCGTTATCCGGTCCCTGCCACTGAAAACGCCTGAACTCATTTTTTGTGAAACTTTTGCCACTAAAAGGAGAGATCACCGCGATATTCCCTCCGCCCGGATATCCATAATAAAACCACCGCGCCTGACTGTATCCGTTATTCTTAAAATTATCTTTGCCGACAGCATCCCGTGCCTGCACCCTGTAAACATACTTTTGTCCGGGTTCAAGCGCGGTTTGCGCCGTCCCATACACCAGGGATGTTTGTGGCACATAACTTGATTGCCATATCTTTTCTACCACCCGGTTATCAATTGCATTTTCAGGATTCACATCCGGATCAAGGATTTTATACAAACTCAGCTGGTATTCCACACTTCCGGGATTGGATGCCGGAGTAGTCAGTTGCCATTGAAAGGGAATATTTACAGGCCCTGAGAGTCCAATCACCTGACCGTTTGAAGGAGCCTGTATCATTGGTACATCATTTAACTGCAACATGGCTCCCGCACATGATTTACCCGACAATAAACGGTTTGAATTATAATCATATACCTCAACACAAAAGGTATAGTATCCTTCAGGAAGTTTGCCGTTTTTCTGTAAATCGGCCATGGATATCCCTGAAACATTGATATTGTTGTAATTCAGAAAGGGTGCAAGATCACTTCCGGATAACCGCAGGGGAGAGCCGGGAATAAGGGTGACCGGAACAGCCGGACGAAAGTTCTCTTTGGTGGAAATGCTAATCTGACTGCTTTCGATAGTGATTCTGAGTCTTACATTCCATGATGTTTCATTCATATCATTAAAAACAAGGGTGGCCACAAGTTTATCGGACCATGTGGAAATATAATCATCCAGAAAAGAGGAATAAGGCGGTGTTAACAGGGTATTTACCGTAACCGGGGAGGCTACCTGAGCTTTTACAGACAGTGTGCTGAGGATGATAAAGAGTAAACCCTGAAAAATTTTGTTTTTCATATTTCCATCGTTAAAGGATAAAATTATAGGCCAGATTTCCCTGAAACTGATTTACTTTGCCGGCAACCGAAGATTTATCGAGGTAAATAATACCCATTCTGAAGGAATGATGGCTGCTGATTTGCCAGTTGCATGTAACCCTGTTATTGATCAGAAAGGATTGATCGGAACCAGTAGAAGTATTTAGAAAGCTTGTATTAATCGTCAGGCCCACCTTCTTTTTAAACAGTGATTTTGTTACCCCAAGCGTAGGACCCAAAGAGGAGGTCTGCAATTCTTCTGCTGTAAATACCGAAAAATTGACTGAGACATATATGGAAACATCACCGGGGACAATCCCCAGCCGGTACATCAGATTGGTATTCAGAAAAGAGTTAGAAACATCTGTCACCTGCGTTCCCGACTGATTCAACGTATTTCCCTTCTGGTAAGTTGTAACAAGGGTAATTCCCTGTTTGCTGTTTTCCTTTTCAAAATGATAGTTAGATGACAGTGTTAAATTAGTAGTAGCCTGGGTATATTTTATCGAATCAATTAACAGGATTTGCGTGGGCAATGCACTGCTGTTGAAATTGGAAAAAGATCCGGTAAAATTAAGCTTCTTACCGGCAAGCCAGGTACAGTTGAAAGAGGAAATCAACCGGCGGCTGGTTGTAAGCAGACTGTTATCAAGATTGTTATGCTGGAAACCAAAATTTCCGGAAATTGATATTTTATTTTTCAAAAAAGATCCGCCAAAATCAGCCGTTACTTCTTCAATATCATTATTGATAAAGGAGGTTCCGAGTGACTGATACTGGGGATCGACCCTGTTATAGCTTAAACCAATACTGGCCGGACCGAAAACATAATCGAGTGCTGCCTGAACTGAATTATTAAACTGTGAAGAAGTTCGCGGAGTAAAAAGAAACCCCAGGTTATTGGCATAGGTATAACTTTCCTGAATCACCCGGGGCTGCCTTGTATCAGTAGTAAAAGCACTTAGCGAATAATCGACCTTCAGATGCAGCTTATTGGTAATGCTGTTACGGGTGCGGAAACCTATCACAAAATTTTCGGCAGGTTTAACATTGATACTGTCCGGAATCGTAATCGAATTTTTATCATCCTGGCCTTTGAACAGTATAATATCGGCAAACTGCCCCTTTTTCCCGAGTGTAAGCATGGTTCCATAGCCGCGTCGTTCAAATACCGGCAAATTATTCAATGCATCCGGATCAAAGGCCGAAACCGTTTTGTATTGCTTTGCTGCGGCAAATTGTCCGTAAAAAGATTTTATTTTAAACATTGTATGGACGGGGGCATACTCAATCCCGCCTCCCAGAAAAGTAATACCAGACAGGGTATAGCGCGAAAATTCCATATTCCGGTAACCCAAATGAAGGGTAACAGATCTGTACTGCGGACTGATACCGAATCGTTTAAAAGCATCGGTATTGGCGTCAAGTGAACGGTTATCCTTCGACAGAAAGAAAGAAACCGGAGCATTCACTACTCCATAAAAGTTAAGATTAAAATTGCCATTCAGCACCCATACAAAAGGATCCCGGATCATATTCTTTTCGCTGCCAGAGTAAATGGTTGAACTGGCACTGCATCCTCCTGTTACCTGAATCGGATCATTATCTTTTATCTGTTCAATATTCTGTCCCCTTACGGAAAAGAAAAACATTAAAAAGAAAGGCAATAATCGGTATTTCTTCAAAAAAAGCTGCACAAATTTTTATAGTATTTTTTCCAAAAGGGAATGTGATCCATTTTACAGCATCCGGAATTCTGCCTGCAAACCTGACGCAAAAGATTAATTCTCTCAGGCTACACTAAGATTTCCCATTCCGTAAATGTATTATTCCGGGAGCGGAAAGTTTTTGTCAAATGACAAAAATTTACAGTTCGTTTTTTATTTTGCTGAGGGTAAACTGTGAAATACCGAGATAACTTGCAATCATATTTTGGGGTACATGCAAGACAATATCTCCGGCTTCGGCAAGAAAATCCTTATATAACTGTCTGGCGCTCATTGTCTGAAGTGATTGTGCTCTTTTTGATGTTTCCAGATAATGTTTTTCTGCAATGATCCGGCCAAGCTTTTCAAAATTGTGAAACTTGCTGTACAGTTGTAACAGATCATTTTTTTCAAGATACATAATCTCGCAGGAAGTGATTGCTTCTACTGTATGTACACTGGGAATATTTTCGGCAAATGAAGTTTGAAGCGTTACTATATCATGATTGGGTACAAAATAGAAATAGGAGGTAATTATATTGCCCTGCTCATCAGCATTAAAAGCCCTTAGAATACCTTCTTTTAAGAAGCCAGCCTTATCAGCAACAGCTCCAGCTTTAAGAAATACTTCCCTGGGACTGAGTTTTACAGTTTTTGCATATTTGTAAAAAGCTTTCCATTCCTCCTCATTCAATGGTGCATACCTGCCAATAGTTTTCCTCACCCATTCATTCATGATAATTTTTTCAGGATTGAGATTTTCAACTTGCTATTTAGCAAATATGCAGCAGATTTAAAAGTCTGTCCATCAAAAAAACCGAAAGTAAGGTGATATATTTCTTTTGTCAGGAATCCGAAAAGATTCATCAGAGGGTAATCACAAAAACAATCAGGGAGGCAATCAGCAAAATAAGCAGTATCTCATACAAATTAAGTAACTTGATCCTTCTGTTTATATCTTTTTCTTCTTTCACACTTAATAAGTTTTTTGCGTTCAACTCCCGTTCTGTTTGATTTTATTCCCACTCAGTATAGCATCAATTTGAAAGCATTTATGGGAAAAACAATCGATTTCAAAGATATCAGTAATTTCTAAAACATATGTTATTAAAATGTTAGAAAATGGTGAAAAAAATAACAGATTGGTGTATGAAATGTTTTTTGTTTATGCATAGAATGTAAATTGACATATCCGGAGAAGAAAATTACAGTTAAACCCAATGAGCTGGTTGGAACAATTATTTACCTTTATGTTTATCCGCGAAGCGGGAGGGCAGCATATTATATTCCTGCTTGAAATACCTTGAAAAATAACGGGGATTGTTAAATCCTACCTTGTAGGCTATTTCTGAAATTGTGAGCTGACTGTCCCTGAGTAACTGGGCAGCCCTCTTCATTCTGATTGAACGGATAAATTCAATAGGAGTTTTACCTGTCAGAGCTGTAAGTTTCTTATATAAATGCACACGGCTCATTCCTATTTCGGTGCTGAGTTCCACTACCGAAAAATCCGGGTTATCCATATTTTTTTCAACTATTTGCAGTGCTTTCTGAAGTAATTTATCATCTGCTGAATGAAGATTCATACTTGAAGGTGTTATCTCAATTTTTCCCGGCGATGCCTGCCTGATCATTTTACGCTGTTCAAGCAGATTTCTAATTTTTGATTCCAGTATTTCAAAGCTGAATGGCTTTGGTATATAAGCATCAGCTCCGGCTTCAAGGCTGTCAAGTTCATCATTCCGGGTAGTACGGGCGGTAAGCAATATTACAGGTAAGTGCATGAACCGGTTATCTTTCTTTATTTTCCTGATCAGTTGCAAACCGTCCAAAACCGGCATCATCAAATCCGTTACCACAAGATCCGGATCAGTTTCAATCATCCTCTCCCACCCCTCTTTACCATTGGAAGCTTCCATGATTCTGTATGCATACTTCAGGTTGTCTTTCAAATAAAATCTGAAATCTTCATTATCTTCTATAATTAGCAGAAGCGGTTTTTCACCCTGCAGGTCAAATTCACCTGACTGAGCATTTATTTCCCTTTCAGATGAAACAGTCACCAGGTTTTTCGGGCTCCCCTTTGTTGCAGATACCGCTGCATCAGCAGCTTCAGCTGACATTCTGATAATAAAGATACTGCCCTTCCCCGGTTCACTCTGTACTGAAATCGTTCCCCCGTGCAACTGTACATACTCCCTGACAAGTGACAGACCTATTCCGCTGCCCTGATTCAGTATTGTCCCTGGCATTTCCTGCTGGAAAAACCTTTCAAATACTTTTTCCTGTTTGCCCGCAGGGATACCTATCCCCGTGTCAGCAACCCGTATTTCAACCTGTTTCCCTGTCCGGGTATTTTTATCTAAATTGATTGACAGCTCAACTGAACCGTTTGCCGGGGTAAACTTGAAAGCATTGGACAAGAGATTGAAAATTATCTTTTCCATCTTATCAGGATCAAAAAACATGTTCAGTTCCTCTGCCTCAGTATTAACTGTAAAATTGATATTCTTGTCTTCGGCCAGGTCAGTAAAAGAAGCAGCTACCTGCTGAACAAACTGAACCAGGTCACCAAATTCAGGTTCCAGTGTAATCCCCTGTACTTCAATTTTCCTGAAATCAAGCAACTGGTTGACCAGGTTTAGTAAGCGCCTGGCATTCCGGTACATTATCTGAAACTGCTTGGATTTTTCCGGATCACGCGTTTCCTTTACAAACTTTTCTAAAGGACTAATAATGAGACTTAAAGGAGTGCGGATCTCATGACTCACATTGGTGAAAAATTTAATCTTCAGCATATCCAGCTCATGTCTGCGCGCCGATTCAAGCCGCTCCTGCTCTGTCTGGAACCGCAGATGCGTGCGTTTCACGATCATGTACCGAAGAAAATACAATCCGGCAAACACAATCAGAATATAGGCAGCAATTGCCCACCGGGTTCTCCAGAAAGGTGGCAGAATAGTTATGTGCAAGGTGGCTCCTTCTTCATTCCAGAAACCATCATTGTTGGATGCTTTTACCCGGAAAATATAATTGCCCGGGTCCAGGTTGGTGTAAGTGGCTTTCCTGTGACTGCTGTTGGCTGAAAGCCAACTGTCGTTAAAATTAACCAATTGATACTTATAGCTGTTTTTTTCAGGATGAAAATAACTCAATGCCGCAAATTCAACAGAAAACATATTTTCTGAATACTTCAGTGTAATATACTGAGTCTGCGATATGGCCTGATTTAAAATGACACGTCCGTTAATTTTCTCCCCTACGTTCACATCCTGGTTGATGAGCTGAAACCCGGTGAAAACTACTTCAGGAATCCGATGATTGACTTTTATGGCGGAAGGATCAAAATAATTGAAGCCATTTGCACCTCCAAATAATAATTTTCCGTTTGAAGTTCTCAATGCAGCACCCAGGTTAAAGGCCCGTCCCTGAAGTCCGTCAGTCTGATCGAAATTGCGAAATTCCACACTATCGATATTCCTGTTTGTAGTAAGAATAAATGACATCTTTGATAACCCGTCAAGTGTACCAATCCAGAGATTTCCACCGGTATCTTCAACAATTGACATCACGCCATTGTCGGCAAGTCCGTCCGTTTCGCGGTATGTAGTAAATTTTTTTGCTTCGGGATCATAACAATTCAGACCTTCCTGTGTTCCTATCCAGATAAGGCCCCTGCTGTCAGCCAGCAATGCAGAGATATTATCGTTACTTAATCCTGAAGAGTCAATTGTACTCGTCCCAAAATGGATGAATCGGCCGGAATTTTTCATTAACACATCTACACCGTTATCAGCACCAATCCATATATTACCCTGGTTATCTGCATCCAGTGTAAGAAGAAAATCCGACTGAACCGAATTTACATCATCTTTCCGGTAATGATTGAAGGTTAATTCCCCCGGCTTTAGCAAATCCAGCCCTCCCCCGAGGGTAGCGATCCATATGTTATGCTGTGCATCTTCGCATATATCCCATACCCGGTTATCCGAAAGTGATCCCGGATCATCAGGATCGGCATAAAAATGCCGGAATACTTTGCCGTCATACATATTTAGGCCTCCATAATAGGTGCCAATCCACAGCCTGTTTTTATGATCAACGAGCAAAGAAACAATTACATCATTACTGAGGCTGCCGGGATCATCTGTATGACGAAAATGCCGGAAATTATCTGTAGCCGGATCAAACAACTGCAATCCGCCACCGTTGGTTCCAATCCAGAATTTTCCATTGTGATCTTCAGCAAAACAGTTGACATCATTATATCCCAGACTTTGTTTACTTGAAGGAATATGCTGATAGGTATGAAATTTAATGATGTCTTCATGATAATAATTGATTCCCTGTTTATAAGTTCCTGCCCAGATTATGCCGTTATTATCCTTGTAAAGTGACATGATAACGTTCTGCGTCAAACTGTTTGGATCATCGGGATTATTTAGCAGATAATGAACAGAAAAATCCTTTTTATCCAGGACATTGATACCTCCGTGATCTGTTCCGATCCAGATGAGCCCGTGGTTGTCCTGCACCACATCCCGGACAATGTTGGTATTTAAGCGGCCAGAGTCGGATTCAGTACTAAAATGGTGCAAAATTTTATGATCCCGTTCAAAATAATATAATCCCATTGCATTGTTTGTAATACTGATCCAGATGTCGCCGTCCCGGTCAGCATAGAGTAATGACTGCATAACCTGTACAGGATACTGATAGTGCAATTTAAAATTTTTGCTTAAAATTTGATTGGTATCAGGATTCAGCTCTATCAGAAGGCCGTTTTGTGTAACCAGCCATATATTTCCATTCGGATCCAGCGTAAGATCCGAAATAACAGCTTGTCCGTCAAATACTTCATCAGATGGAATAAAATTAATACTCAGGGAAGTATCACGATCAGTAAGGTATTTGAATAACCTGCCATCATCACTGTATATCCACAAATTACCATTCCTGTCGGTTTTCATACCGCTTATTGTCACATCAGGAAGCGAATATTCGCGAAGAATATCTGAAACATCATGGATAAAGCTTTCGGTTTCAGGATTATAAATATTAAGTCCTGCTCGTGTTCCCACCCAGAGACGTTGCTTATTATCTTCAAAAACAGAAGAGATATAATTATCGTTTAACGATTGACTATTGTGTTGCTCATGTTTAAAATTCCTGAAAGAATATCCATCAAACCTGTTCAACCCGGAGACTGTGCCAAACCACACAAAGCCCCTGCTGTCTTTCAGGATACAGCTCACCTGGTTATTGGACAACCCATCAGTAGTACTCAGATGTGAGAAACGGTATTGCACCTCTTGGCCAGCCAGAGACTGGAGCAATACAATACCGATAATACCCAGGAAAATCTTTTTTAAGCTATATTTCACTGTTAAAAAGCTTTGTCTCTTCTACCCGGACAGTATGTATCCGGGATACTAATATATTTTCAAATATAACCATGAATTTTTAAAAAGATTGCATGTTAAAACACAAGACTTGAATTAAATAAATATTTAGCTTAGTTTTTCTTTCTTTTTTCTGTTTACGAAGCCTTTTTTGTAATCCAGTCTGATTATATGGGGTTATTTCAAAGAAAAAGTTCTGTTAATTTAATCCTTATATGACTGATATAAATAAAAAATACAGGGTAGTGAAAAATATTTAACTTTAATTTAACCTGATTATGTAAATGAAATTAAAAAAAGGTGTACTTTTGCGCCCTTCAAATTAGTAATCATTTAAAATAAAAGGTAATACATGCATTTAATAGAAAATGCGTCAATAACAGGACGCACAATTGGAGAACAGGATCTTTATCTAGTTCAGGATGAAATAACAGGAAGGATTATCACACTTGTAAATGCGAATAATTTCGAACTTGAAACAGGTGCAGAAGGGTTGGTTTCCTATGAAACCGGCACAGAAAATGTACTCATTGGCTTCGAACCTGCCACTGAAGAAGTATTCGCATAATTCCATCAGCAAAACTATTTTTTGAGACATCCCAACCGGGATGTTTTTTTTTGCTTACTATTTAATGATACAATCAAAGACCGCTGCCCATTTCTGAAAAGATCGTTAAAAAGCGACTGATATTTTTAAAACTGCTAGCTTAAAATGGCTGGTAAATAACTAAATGGTAGTTAAGTACACAAAATATTACTATTCAATAATCCGTATAATATGGAAAATGTCTTTAATAAAAAATAACATTTTTTGTATTTCCGTTCCCGGAAGTAAACATTATCTTTAGGGCTTTTAATAAAACCAAACAAATTATTTATGAGCAGACTAAGTACCACCATCAACAAGTTTCCCAGGGTATTCTGGGTGTCAAACTTCATGGAGTTATTTGAGCGGTGGGCATGGTATGGTTTTTACAATGCCCTTGCCCTTTACCTGACCATGAGTAAAGACACCGGTGCCCTTGAGTTTACGCAGGCCCAGAAGGGAGTGATCATGGGAACGGGAACAATGTTGTTGTATTTCTTACCATTGATTACCGGTGCCATATCTGACCGGGTAGGATACAAAAAAGTTTTGATTGCCTCCTTTACCATGTATGTCGGGGGTTATTTTATGATGGGTACCTTTCATACCTTCGGAATGATTTTTTTCGCTTACATCTTTCTGGCAGTAGCAGGCGCCTTGTTCAAACCCATCATTTCGGCCATGATTGCCAAAACAACTAACAAGGAAACCTCATCAGTTGGATTCGGCATTTTCTACATGATGATCAATATCGGCGGATTTATCGGTCCGTTTGTATCGGGATTCCTGTATCATGCCAGCTGGCATTATGTATTTCTGATGTCAATCATAGCCATTGCTATTAACTTCATCTTTGTACTCTTTATGTTTAAAGAGCCTCACCGGGAAGAAACAGATGACTCTTTTCTGCAAAATATAGGAATTGCACTTAAAAATATTGGTAAAACACTGCTTGACTGGCGATATGTACTCTTTTTGCTCATCATGAGCCTTTTCTGGTCTTCTTTTAACCAGTTGTATTATTCCTTTCCTGTTTTTGTAGAAGATTGGGTGCAACTGGACAAACTGGCAGCTTTCCTGCACATGCCAGCGGGTAGTATCACACCGGTGACCATTTTGAGTATGGATGCCTTTTTTATTATTGTTTTCCAGATGCTTGTTTCTTCGATTTCTGCAAAATTCCGTCCGTTGCATTCAATGGCAGTTGGCATCCTGGTGCTGGGCGGCGGATTATTCCTGATGTTCATCACACGGAGTCCCTGGTGGGTATTGTTCGGACTGCTGGTTTTCAGTCTTGGTGAAATGGCCAGTTCGCCTAAATTTACTGAATATGTTGGTCGCATTGCTCCGGCTGATAAAAAAGCACTTTACATGGGAACGTCATTTCTTCCCATCGCCCTGGGGCATTTCATTGCCGGCTGGTTATCTGGTGAGATTTATGCTGTACGGGCTGAAAAGATCACATTATTAAAAGAATACCTTACTGAAAAAGGGATTGCTTTTCATGATGTGACACAAACCTTTACACAAAGTGATTTTTACCATCAGGCAGAAAAACTGCTGGGAATGGATATGAACCAGATAACCACCATGCTCTGGAATAAGGACCATCCTTCACAGGTATGGATCATGTATACCGGAATGGCTGTTTTGTCTACCCTGCTGCTTTTTGTGTATGACAAATTTATTCTTCGGCACCAGGAAAATAACAAAAGTAAATAGCAACTTAATAACCAAAGCCTGTATGCTGTTCTTTGCAAACAGCAATAAAAAAAGCTGAACCGGCAGAAGATGGTTCAGCTTTTTTTATTGCTGTAGAGAATATTTAATGTTGTCTACAGGTAATTGCTTGTTTTAATCTCTGAGAAGCCCTCTGTTTTTAAGCAACGGTGTTATTTCAGGTTCACGTCCGCGGAAATTAACAAATAATTCCATCGGATCTTTTACTCCGTTCAACTCGAGAATATTTTTTCTGAAAGAAGTGGCAGTAGCCTGATCAAAAATGCCCTTTTCCCTGAAAGCTTCATAGGCATCATTATCGAGCACTGCAGCCCAGATGTAACTGTAATAACCTGCATCATAACCACCCATGATATGTTTGAAGTAGGTGCTCCGGTAACGGGGAAGAATTTCCGGAATCAATCCGATGCCATCCAGATAATCTTTTTCAAATTTATTGATATCCAAATCTTTGGGTTCGTTTTGCATATGATACTCCATATCGAGCATAGAAGCTGCCAGGTATTCAACATTGTCAAAGCCCTGATTGAAATACGTACTTTTTTTCATCTTTTCGATGAGTTCATCAGGAATAGGCTCTCCGGTTTCGTAGTGTTTTGCATACATATTGAGTACCTGCGGCTCAGTGGCCCAATGTTCCATGATCTGTGAAGGCAGTTCAACAAAATCGCGGGCTACAAAAGTTTCCGGATAATGATTTTTGGCAAACAGTCCGTCCAGTGAATGGCCAAACTCATGAAACAGAGTTTCAACCTCATCCATACTGAGCAATGCAGGCTTATCTCCTGATGGTTTAGTGAAGTTGGTAACTACGGTAACAACCGGTGTTACTTTTTTACCATCCTGCTGCACATAATATTCACGGTAATCCCCACACCATGCTCCTACTTCTTTGCTTGCGCGGGGATCAGAAATCCATATAAAGCACACCCAGGTGTGAACCATCAGCTTCCTTCACATCAAAAGCCATGGCATCCGGATGTGGCTTCGGAATGTCTTTGATCTCTGTGAAAGTAATGCCATACAACTTATTGGCAACAGAAAAAGCACCTTCACGCACATTATTTAATTCAAAATAAGGCCGTAACTCATTGTCATCCAAATCGTATTTTGCCTTACGAACCTTCTCGGCATAGTACCACCAGTCCCAGCTGGCCAGTTTAAAGTTTCCACCTTCATCATTGATCATCTGCTGCATGTCTTTGGCTTCTTGTTTAGAAACAGGCAGGGCAGCATCCCACAATTTATTCAACAAATTCATCACGTTTTCCGGCTTTTTAGCCATACGATCAGAAAGCCTGTAACCGGCATAATTATCAAATCCAAGCAGGTGGGCTTTCTCTACCCGCAGTTTAAGGATATCAGAAAGTATTTGTTTATTGTCATACTGATCATCTTGATTGCCCCTGGTAGTATAACCCATATAAAGTTCTTTACGCAGGTCACGGTTTTTTGCGTATGTAAGAAAAGGAAGCATGGATGGTTTCTGGGTAGTGAAAACCCATTTACCTTCCAGACTGTCTTCTTTGGCTGTTTGTGCAGCAGCCTGAATAACTGATGGCGGTAATCCGGCCAGATCTACTTCATTATCAATTACCAGCTTAAAATTATTGGTTTCGGCAAGTACATTCTGTTCGAATTTCAGGGTCAGCAGACTCAGCTTCTGATTTATTTCTTTTAATTGTTCCTTTTTGTCAGCAGGTAAATTGGCACCATCCAGCACAAAACCCTTGTAAACATTTTCCAGTATATAGTTTTGTGTTTCATCCAGGTTCAGATCGGCTTTCTGGTCATACACAGCTTTAACACGTTTGAAAAGCTCAGGATTCAGACCAATCTCATCAAAATGGGCTGATAGCTTAGGGGAGATCTCTTCGGCAATCTGCTGCATCTCATCATTGGTACTGGCACTGTTAAGCCCGTAAAAAACCGATGCTACCTTGCCTAGCAAATGGCCGCTATAAGCCATTGCCTCAATTGTATTTTCAAATGTTGGCGCTTCAGGATTGTTTACTATTGCAGCAATCTCATCACTATGCTGCTTCATGGCTTCTTCAAAAGCCGGAATATAATCATTGTTAGTGATCTTGTCGAATGGCGGAACCCCAAATGGTGTGTTGTACTCCGTCAGAAAGGGATTTGATACAGCTTCTTTCTTTTGCTGACACGAAGGCAAAAGAAAAAGGGCCGTAAAACCCAGGAAAAATAATCGCTTCATAAATAAAATTTTAGTTAAATGGTTATCAATATGGATAAATTATCTGCTCATTTTGAATGAATAGCTTCTGTAAAATTGAAGATTAAATAAACAAAAAATTATGCAAAGGTCAATGGGGTTGAAGGTCATACCTGTTGTACAACAGATTACGGATGTATCCCCACTTCAACAACAGGTATTTCAATAATCTTCACCGGTCCCAGTAACCCGGAAGCACGCAGATATTTCTCAGCATCAGGGGCCTCAAACTTATGTACATTGGTCTGTGTGATGCGCTGACTCTCAGGCAACTTACTGTCTCCAATTAACCGGTTAGGCCATAGATTGACAACGGCTACTTTTAATTCATTATTCCCTTTTTGAACATACGGAGTAATCTCCACCTGAAAAGGCGCCTTCCAGCTCAGTGGCAATTCATGTCCGTTAACTGTAATGACTGCCATCTCCTGCACGTTTCCCAGATCCAGCAGGATCTTGTTATTTTTCAATTCCGGTTTGTTTAGTTCGAAAGAATTAATGTAAACTGCTTTACCCGAATAATATTTAATACCATCCTGCTGGAAGTCAGTCCACGATTTTAGTGAGTCAACCGATATCTGTTCCGGGCCTCCCGGAACAGTATCAAAGCGGAGGATCCAGGGACTATTAATAGTCTGGAACGATAGGGTTTTTTCTCCGCTAATTCTGCTCGTTTGTCCGTCCGACCATGTCAGTGTGTAATTCCCCTGTTCATATATTTCAGCAGACAGTCCATTTCTGGGATCATTCAACGAGATCAGCGGATACTTGCCCGATCCGAATTCATTATTGGGAAATACCTGTTTTCCGTCTTTTTTTATTTCTACAATATGAGGCTCAGGCTGAACGGTTCTAAACACAATAAATTCAGACCCTTCCGGAGTAAAATGCAGCGGGATTAAAGTTCGGCCATTTTCTTCCCTCCAGGTATGAATTTTTGAGATCTCGCCGGTCAGAGGATTCCAAAGTTCCGGTACTTTTCCGGTTACTCTGAAACTGCATTCCGTCTGCTCATAACGATCGGGCAAACTGGTCAGATACCTGTATTTGAAATCATTGATGCCTTTCCGGTTAAATTTATTAACTACAAAATAAATTTCCTGGTCATTAGTGGTTCGATGTATATAATTAAGTCCGGTATTTTCATCGGATCCGGTAAAGGTAAAATCGGGGTTCACATTCATATCAGCCAGCACATGATTAATATCCTCTCCCCAGATAACCTTTCCTTTACCGTAAATATGTTCTCTACTGTTTTTACCGTCAATATTTCCCCACAACCGTTGAGCAATCTCCTGCACTTCGCGGTCACTTTCCGGATAGCCTGCCAGTCCTGTAGCATTTACCGGTTTGGGGCCTACCAGGGTCATTCCACTCTTCACCAGCTTTTCAATTTTTTTCAATACATCAAGGTTGATTTCTCTTTCATCAGGCAACATCAGGATTCGATAACTCATTCCATCCGGAAGTAAAATTTTTTGTCCGTCAAAAGTCAGCCTGGTTCAGAATTACCTCCCTGGAACATTTATCCCAGTCGTAACCTGCATTTAATTGTGGAAGTTCTTCTTTGAGAAAAACAAAATTTGGTACATCGTCCCCATAATAGTAAAGCACATCAGCCACAAAAAGTCCCTGCTGCAACATAAAGCTATTGCGGTTCAGGTAACTGATAAAATCTCCGGCCTGATCCCACCAGGTGACATTTGGATTCAGGTGTGTTCCGGCAAAATACTCATTGCCGGGTAGTCCAAATTCTTTGGGTGAAGAGGTAAACGTATGCCACACGATACGGTTGACACCTGAACAAAAGATCCTGTCGAGATTAGCTTTCAGGTCTTTAGGTGAACGTTCCCACTGGGGTCCTATGCTGGTAGGACCTTCCGCTGCGACAAACCTTTTTCCGTTGGTATGAGCAACGCTGGCACTTTGTCGTACTGAGAGGCGTTCGGCATCTTTCACACGATGGGTATTGGAGCGGACCCAAAATTCCCCTTGCGGATAATCACTGATGGCCATGATCTCCAGTGCGTCTATTGGCGCCGAATGCGGTCCGCCCGATTCGGGATGTATGCCCATGCCATACTGATGAGCCAGGTCGTACAGCAGCTTATAATGTTTATCAGCCACCAAATCGTTGACTGTTCTTCGTAAATCATACAGGAAGCGATCAGAAATCTCGCGGCTTTCCACGATTCTGCCAGCCAACACCGGCATGAACGGGTAAATATCGTAGCCACGATATTTTTTAAATTCAGCAGGAAAATCGTCGGTCCAGTTCACCACACCCATCTCCCAACTGTCCGTTAGCAGGTATTTCACACTATTACCAGCTGATTGGGCAGCTTTTATCAGTGGCAGGACAACCGAGTCGGCAAATACATTAAAGGCTTTTGCACTCAGGTGATCCACCGACAACCCATTCCAACCGTCGCTTGAAGTAGAAGTTCGTGCACCGGTACAGGTATACCCATAGCGGATGATGGTCCATTGGCCTTCCGGAGCATTCCATTCAAGAATCCCGTTTTTGAACTGACTTGTCAGGTCAATAATTTCTTCTTTCTGAACGGCAATGTCCTCCCCTGTCCCCGGATAATCTTCCCGCAGCTTATATAAGGGATAGATACCTTTCCAGCCAATGCTCTGGTTAAAGGTTTTGATGCTCCAGTTTTCAATGGCACTGTCTTTGAGCGGCGCTCCTTCCTTTTCCCGCACTGCCTGCACAATCACATCTTTATATAATAGTTTTTTTCCCGGCTGAGGCAGCCTGAGATTTAATATTTTTCCTCCTGTAACAATGGTATCTGCATATACTATTTTTTTCATAGCATATTCAGGAGTTATGGAAGGGCCACCCGGATTCCATCCGCTTCCCAGGTTCACACTAAGTTCAATTCCCAGTTTGTCTGCCTGGTTAACAGCATACTTGTATAATTCCATCCAGGCCGGGCTCATATAACGTGGACCCGCCTTTGTTTTACCGGCAATATCATAGCTCGAGCTGCCGGCATCTACCAGTGTTGCTCCGCCATACCCTTTGGCTTTCATCTCCTGCAGGTCACGGGTAATGGTTTCTTTAATAGTATAGCTGTTGAGCCACCACCAGTAACAACGTAAACGGGATTGTGTTGGTGGTTGCCTGAAACCGGCCTCAAGTTCGTTATAATTAATTTGAGAATTTGTTTTAAGAGAATAATTAACGTCCTGAGCTGTTGATGAAAAAGAAACCAGTATTACACAGAATATAGCAGTAAATCTAAACATTTTTTGAATTATTTTTAGTACCAAAATATAACTAAAAAACAAGAAACGTGGTTATTTTGCAAGAATTAAATTCCCAGATAGTAGTTGGAACAGTATATACAATATATACGGAAAACCAGGTACAAAGTCAACTCTGTACCCGGTTTTCTCTGCTGCTAACTAACTACTAACTATTATTGATAGCCTGGATTTTGTATCAATTCCGCATCTTTATTCAAATCGATTTCTGTTTGAGGAATAGGTAACAATGTATTATAATCCTGAATCCCATTCGTTGTTTCAATATTTCCATTTGCAATCGGAGCAATACCATTGAGTCTTTTAGCCCGTTCCACCAGCGTGCCGGTACGAACCAAAGTCATTCGCCTGTTTTCTTCACCAATAAGCTCCCGGGCTCTTTCATCCAGGATAAAATCCAGCGTAATGTCATTGGCTGATACCTGTGGTGCATGAGCACGAGTTCTAAGCTCATTGATATCATCTGCAGCTCCCGGGGAATTCCCCTGCTTAAACCTTGCTTCGGCCCGTAACAAATAGGTCTCACCCAGACGCATTATAATGAAATCCTTCCACATCCCGTAGCCAAAAACATCCCTTGGATCGAACTGGCCCCATTTCAGGGTATATGGAGTTATTTTGTAGACAGTATCCAGTGCAAAAATCTGAATTGAGTCAGTCGCATTAAGTGCAAATGCTGTGTCTTTACCATAAGGAACAGGAAGACCACGTATTGCATCATATCGTGGATCGGGATTATTGAAATAATGCTGACGGTGTATACTAAACCTGGAATTCCGCATATCGCCGGTAGGATAAAGATCATACAATACCCAATTATCCAGTCGCATACGAGTAAGTCCTCGCCCTCCTAACGAATCACAGGGAACCATGCCCGGTTCATCATGATAACCAGCGCCCCAGATTCTTCGTTGTTGTGGATATCCGGTACTTCCACCCGGCACATCAGCGGGATTTTCCTGCTGAAGCCCCCATATAACTTCTGTATTTCCTTCAGAACGACGTTGTTTTCCTACACGGAACATATCGGAAAATGCATCCCCCGGATAACTAACGTCCCCATAACGTTCAGTAACCAGACTAAAATTACTACTTCCAATAATATCCGTACAAAGTCTTTCCGCCTGATCAGGCTGCCCTAATCGCAAATAAACCTCTGCGAGCAACTGACGGGCCATTGATTGGTTAGCCCTGGCAACTTTAGCAGCATTTACATCCGGAAGATGATCAATAGCATACTGCAGGTCACCCACAATGAGGTCATTTACATCTGACAGCGGAGCCCGTACAAAATCAGTTTTAGGTTCACTCAAGGGTTCTGAAACCAGTGGTACTCCACCATATAATGTCGCGAGCATATTATATGCATATGCCCTGAAAAACCTCGCTTCTGCATTATAAGCATCAATCTCATCCTGGGACATGCCGGCAGGATTATTATTTTCTGAGTTATATATAAGTACATTTGCATTATTAATCAGTGTATATAAATACTGCCATAATTTTCTTGATGCAGGATCTGTTGAAGTTAATAATGCATAGTCAAAATAAGGACGGGCATCACCATTCGACCTGCCCATGGGCGCCCAGGCTATATCAGTACCCAACTGAAACACACCCAGTATCGTCTGATCATCAGTTGTTGTAAGGAATGTGCTAAAACGGTTATATAAACCTATAGCAGCAGCTTCGAATCCCAGTTGATCATTTAAAGTGGCAGGAGCATAGGCATCCAGTACTTTTTCATCAAGAAATGATTCTGAACAGGAAGTAATAAGTGTCAAAGCCAGACACGTACTAAGAATTAGTTTTATATGTTTTTTCATTTCAAATTCATTTTAAGGTGAAAATTAAAGGGTCAGGTTAATTCCGAGTGAAATTGTTCTGATGGGGGGATAATTATTTCTCCAGTTACCCGCCCCTCTTGAATCGTAATTCATTTCAGGATCCCAGCCAAACCAATTTGTGAATGTATAGAGATTTCTGCCAGTCAAATAAATAGTTAATCCGCTTACCCTATACTTTTGTAAAAAAGCCTGAGGAACAGCATAACTTAAGCTTACATCTTTAATCCTGACATAGCTCCAGTTTTCAGCAAACTGAAATCCTCTGTAGTTTTTATAAGCAGCGAGTGACGGCCAGTAATTATCCTTATTTTCAGGTGTCCAGTATTGATAACCGGCAGGCAAATTCCTTCTCCAGGCTTCATCAGCATAAGTTAGATATGAATCACGTTTTAAACCACCCTGCGATGTCTGAATAAATATACTCAGATTGAAATTCTTGTAATGAAACGTATTTGTCATACCACCGGTCCATTTAGGATCTCTCTGTCCTATGACAACCCGGTCATCTGCAGTTATCTGTCCATCTCCGTTCTGATCTTTGAATTTTAGATCACCAGGTTGTGCAATCGGATCAGTTCCGGAGGGATCTTCCCCTTCCTGCCATATCCCAAGCTTCTCATAATCATAAATCACGTGTAGAGGTTCTCCTATGAACCATGTATTTCCTATATCATCTCTCCCATCTCCGTATAACTCAAGGATCTTGTTTTTATAGGTAGAGAAATTAAGACTGGTTTCCCAACGAAAATCATCGCTACGGATATTTACAGTTCTTAAGTTAAGATCAACCCCCACATTTTGCATTTGGCCCAGATTAACCCAAATATTCTGATATCCTGTTATACTGGGTAAATTTCTTCTAAGTAAAATATCCTTTGTCTTGGTTTTATAAACCTCAACAGTTCCGCTGATTCTGTTTTTCAGAATTCCAAAATCTATTCCCAAATTCAGAGCAGTAGTAGACTCCCAGTTGAGATTTGGATTCCCCATTCTGTTATATATAACACCGGTTAATGCTGATCCCCCAAACGGATATTGCACTGTATTTGCTATGGAAGCAGTCTGATTAGGAGCAATCGCCTGATTACCTGTTAATCCATAAGAAAGACGGACTTTCAACTGATTAATTAAATCCTTGTTCTTCATGAATTCTTCATTGGCTATGTTCCATCCTACTGCAACTGAAGGGAATAATCCATATTTATCAGTATTAGATCCAAACGCAGAATAACCATCACGACGTGCAGTTACTGTCAAGAGATAGCGACTGTCATATGAATAGTTAATTCTGCCCATTTGGGAAGCCAGGGTATAGTCGTTTCCTTTTGTACTGTCGGACTGAGAAAGACCTGCACTCATATTGAAATAAGACAACGCGTCATTGGGGAACCCCCTGGAAAGTGCCTGTGATCTGAAATACTTTACTTTTTGTGCACTGTATAAGGCTGTAATATCAATATGATGTTTCCCGAAGTCTTTATTATACGAGAGTATATTTTCAATTACCCAGTTGTTAGTATGTGTATTGGTTACAGTTGCGGTTCCGCTTTGATCATTGTAATCTCGTCCTGTATACATTGCAGTCCTGAATATATTATAAATATAGGATGCATTTAAACGATATTTTAATCCTTTTAGAAAACCAGGCGTTACTTCAGCATATCCGTTACCTGTCAGATTCAATCCTCTGTCGAGCCTGTCAACAGATAAACCAAGCAATGGATTTGCAAATAATTGTTCAGGATACATAGGATAAATGATATTCTCACCATTTTCATCATACGGTACAGAATATGGGCTCATCGCATTGGCTTCCAGAAAATTTACCCTCCCGCCGTCATAATTGTTATCAGTTAAAAATGCAGAAGTACCTACTTTTAAATAATCATTGATTTTGGAATCAACATTTGACCGGAACCCGGTTCGTTGATATTGATAACCTTTTACTACTCCTTTTTCTTTCATATGATTAACAGAAACATAATACTGAACATTTTCGGTTCCACCGGAAATACTAAGATTATGCTCCTGAATATTCCCTGTTTGGGTAGCTTGCTTTAACCAATCAGTAGTAATTCCATTATTGTAATTTTCCACTTCAGAAGAATTGGGGAGCACTTCTGTTTGGGTAAGTCCGTTTTGTGTATTAAAATCTGCATATTTTTGTACATATGTTGCAGGATCCATGGGTGTCAGAACATGCTCCATTCCCTCAACACCTACATACCCGTTATATGTGATTTTCGGTGCACCGGACGTTTCTGAGCCCCTTTTAGTGGTAATAAGTATTACTCCGTTGGCACCTCTGGTACCATAAATAGCTACCGCTGAAGCGTCTTTAAGAATTTCAATAGATTCAATATCATTAGGATTGATATCATTCATGCTTCCAAAAAAAGGAATTCCATCCAGCACAATGAAAGGACTGGTACTGGCATTAATTGAATTAACACCACGGATTCGCATTGTCCCGGAGCTTCCAGGAACTGAAGATGTCTGAGTAACATTCAAACCTGCTGCCGACCCTTCAAGTGCATAAGTTAAATTGGTTACCGGAATTTTTGAAAGTCTATCTTTTGGAACTGAAGTAACTGAACCGGTAATATCAGAACGCTTTTGGGTACCATAACCCACCACTACAACTTCATCAAGTTTTTTTACTTCAGGTGAAAGCTCAACATCAATGCTGGTCTGGTCAGTATATTCAATCCGCTGACTTACATATCCTACATATGAAAAAATCAGGGCCTTCCCATCACGAGGAACCGTAATTGAATAGTTTCCATCAACGTCGGTAGTAACGCCGGTCGTAGTTCCTTCTACAGAAATATTAACTCCGGGTAGTGGTTCTCCATTTTCCACATGAGTAACCCTCCCGGTTACCTTTTGCTGAGCCAAAGCGTCAGGAGTAATGACAATTATTCTGTCCATCAGATCAAACGAAGACCTCGATGAGCTCAGAACATCACGCAAAACATCTGCAACTGTTTCATTTTTTACAGCCAGGTCAAAACGTTTGTCCGGATCAAGTTGATCTACTTTATAAAAAATCCTGTATTCGCTCTGTTTTTCAATCTCATTGAAGACATCGAGGTAGGAAGCATTGTTAACATGTATACTAACACGCGCTTTCTGTGAATAACCCGTTGCACGAGCTGGAATACAGTTACAAAGGTCAATAAGAAGGTTAGTTTCATGGTTAGCAGTATTTTGTATATGGATTTTTGATAAACTATTCCATATAATTTCTTTTTTGTCATAGCTTTGTGGTTTAGATTGATTAATTGCTGAATAAAGATTCTGAAATGATCATTCAGCGGTTAATTGCTTTTACATACCGGGAAATGTTGGCGCATTTTCCGGTTTTTTTAATTTCCTTAATTCTTAGGTTTTCCCCATAGGCATCAGTTTTAGTAAGGTTTAACATTATTTAGTAGTGATGTATATTTCATGATCTTTTTCATAATAAGTCATGTTCTGAGTGCTTCGGCAAATAACATCCAGTACCTGGTAAATTGTTTCATTGTATATAAATTTTCCTGAATAGTGGTTTTTTTTCAATTTTTCACTTTCTACATGGATATTCTTATTATACCATCGGTCTAAACGTTGCACCATCTCTTCAAGAGTTTCATTTTCAAAAATCAGTTTTTGATCTTTCCACTCAATTTCTGTATCAAGCCTTTGCTTAACAGGTTTAACAATGACGGAATTATTACTTTTTAGATTGATAAGGGAAGAACCACCCTCTTTCGCTTTGGGCTTCTCTTCTGTAAGTTCAATAATCTTCATTTGGTTTTTGTGTCTGTCATAAACAGCTTTCTCTTTAGGTTTAAGAGTAATGACTTCTTCCGGAGTATTTTTAATTTTTTTAAGAATTTTTAACGACCCTTTTACTAAAGTAGTCTCTACATTGTTATCACCAGGATAAGATTTAAGATTAAACGAAGTACCTAAAACCTTAATGATGAGACCTCCGGAATGCACCTGAAATGGTTTTGCATTATTATGCACCACATCGAAATATGCCTCTCCTTCAAGATAAACTTCACGGGTTTTCTTTCCGAAAGATGAAGGATAACACAAAACTGTTCCGGAATTAAGCCATACTTTAGTACCATCCGCAAGTATTAGCTGGCCTTTCTGGCCTTTTGGAATTATTGTCTTGTTAAGTGTTACAGGAATATTGCTACTGTGCACCGGCAATAAAATGAAAAGGAAAACTGTCGATACAAAAAAAACTATCAAGATAGCGGCAACCTGCCAGTTCTTGGTTATAATTTGAATAATTCCAGTTCTTTGCTTTTTCTGAATTTTTATTTTATGCCAGAGCTTCTCCAACGCTTTTGTAGTCCTATTTTCTTCAGCAACAGATAATAGACCGGATGTTTCCCAAATATCCCGCATGATAATAAATTCCTGCATATGCTCATTTTCATTTCTGAGCCATAATAAAAGCTTCCTGGTTTCAGCATCACTGGCAGAACCATCAAGATAGCGTATAATCAGATCCTGATAAATCTCCTGATTTTCCATATTAATCCTTTACTTAATTATGAGACAATTCATTTTTGGTTTACCCTACCCCTGGGAAGTAAATATTTTCACTAATAAAAGTGACAATACCGGAAGATACTCTTTTAAATACACCCGTAACAGACTAAGTGCCTTTGACATATGTTTTTCAACAGTTTTTAAATTTATACCAAGAAAAGTTGAAATTTCTGTATTTTTCATGCCGTACTTCCTGCTCAGAATAAAAACACGATGACATTGTTCCGGCATTGCTGCAATACACTCAGTTATTTTTTGTTCAAGTTCTCTGGTAAGTAAACTTTCACTGCTCCCTTGTATCCTTGAATGGTAAAAATCTTCAAGTTCTGACCTGGCTGATCTGTGATTTCCATGAGAATCATTACGCACCTGTTGATGCTTAAGATAGTTTAAAGACCTGTTATAAACAGATGTAAACAAATATGATCTGATAGATTTTATTTGGAAAAGTAAACTGCGTTTTTCCCAAAGCTGAAAAAACACATCCTGCACAATATCATCAGCGGCATCAGGATTTCCTACATAACGAAAAGCATAAGCACGTAGATTTTGATAATAAGTTATAAAGAGCTCCTCAAGCTTATCTTTTTCACTATTCTCATTAAGTTTTTTCAATGCCTGACTGGTTCAGTTTGTTTCAAATAATCAATTAGATGAAATTACAACTGTTTTATTATTGTTTTAAAATGGAATGAAATTAGGTGAAAACTGGCATATTAGCAAAAATGTTTCCCGTATTTTATTTCACAGGTTTATATTTTCTTACATCAAATCGATTAAAACCAACTTATACAAGCAGGGCTTTTCAAAAAATCACCAGGACAATTGGCTACATACTTTTACATATTTAAAACAAATCTTTAAACTAACATTTTTAACTATCTATTAGATCCTATCCCACACTTCAGGTTCTGGTTCCTCAGGCAATGCCGGACGCAAAATATTCTCCAGTGTATAGGTTGCTGCCTGTTCTTTAGCGAGTTGATGACTCCATTCAATTCGCAGCGAGGGATTAGCTCCCGGGCCAGTACTGTTGTATTCAGCAAAATAAGCTGTTTTGTCCCGATTGGTATGACTCCAGTTCGACCAGCCTTGCGGCACAATGTGGGAACCCATGACGCAGTCCATAAAAACCACTTTGGCATAATCACGCCAGGGTCGGCCAAGATATACGTTGTCTACCCCAGGAGCCGCTGTAAGTTTACAATTCCGGAATACATAACCAAAGGGTTTTCCCTCCGGAGTACTCGCTGCCGTGATATATGAATTGCTGAGGCTGTTGATGGTACAGTTATCAAACAAAGCTGTAGCTGCCCCAAAAATAAAATCCGTGGTTCCTTCAATGAAACAGCTGTCAAAATACTGGCGGCTGTTCTGCCCCGCAGCATCGAGGGCATCCTGATGCCCCAGAATGCGGCAATTAATAAAAACATTGCGATCGCCGGTAACATGCAGTGCTACCGCCTGCCCAACATCGCCTGCTGAATTCCGAACAGTCAGATTACGGGCATGAAAATCATTGGCTTCCACCTTGAAGGTATAGGTAAAGAAGGTGCTGTTACGTCCTCTGTCAATCTTATCAAAATAATCATTCCAGGAAATTATGGTTTTCTCAACATTTTCTCCTATGATAGACAGACTTGTATTCCATGCCGGTACTTTTACCTTCTCATGGTAGATCCCGTTTTTAATATAAATAGTTATGCGTTTATCAGGAAACGACTTGGTGGCATCAACAGCCTCCTGGATAGAAGTGTAGTCTCCGGTGCCATCAAGAGCTACAGTCAAATACAGGTTATATTGTGCGAAAGACTCCCGGGATACTGCTAGTATCAGTATGGAAATTATAATAATTTTAAGATACTTCATTGATTTTACTTTGGTTACTTCCCAGCTTGATTATGAGTAAAAATCTGAATAACCATCACCATTTAAAATACTAAAATATGAAAAAGATCATGAATATTTAGTTTTAACAAAAGTAATGCCCTTCAGATAAGCCAGACTAAAAGCGAGGCAAGCTATATATAATAATCAGATAATGAGTAAATAAAAGTAATATATCCATCTCCGAATCTATCTCAATAAATATAAATTGCATTTCTTTTAACCCTTGCATCTAAAAACAAAGAAGGCGGAAAAATTCCGCCTTCAAATCCATCCGTGAGGATGTAAGCTAACTAAAACACCTAAAACTATTACTTATGAACTGTTAAAACTTTTACCAGCCCGGATTCTGCATTGCCTGTTTTTCTTCTGCAGTAAGAGGTTTCCCGTCCTTCTGAATAACATCAAGAAAACTCTGTGGAATTGGCCTTAACAGGTCTTTTTCCTGAACATTTGGTGCAGCATCAGGATTGAATGCCTTGTCCCTTACTACCAGCGTTTTTGTTCTTGCAAGATCTTCCCAACGGTAGAATTCTCCCATTAATTCTCTAGATCGCTCATTAAGAATAAAGTGTATAAAACGGTCATGCTCAGTACTCACTGAAGCCGGATACATTTCTTTAAGAGTTTCAGGAGAATCTCCAGGCATAAAACTAGCTTCTGTGATCGTCATCTTATCTTTCGTACTGGTTACCTCAGAAGTTGGTATATCTTCAGTCTTATAATAAATACCGCTTCTGAACTCCCCTTCGCTGTATCCTGCACGTTCCCTGACTGCATTAATGTATGGAAGTGCATTCTGGTATTCCCCTTTACGCCCGTATGCCTCAGCTGCGATCAGGTATGTTTCAGCTAATCGTGCTAATATACCATCACGAGTACCTTTCTGATCATTGTAAGATGTACGGAATGGGTCAAGATATTTTGACAGGCAGGCATAATAGCTAATTGTCCAGTTCGTTGATAAAGTTCCGTTATCATTATAATAACGAACAAATGTTGTGGCTGCTGAATTACTAATATACTTTTTGGTGAACCTGGTTGTATCATCAGGAGAATTAACGATATAAACGATTGCAGTGTCACCCACACTGAATTTTGGCTGCCCTATAAGAGAGGCTTCCGGGGCATTGGCTTCGTTCCAGGTTGGCAATGTTTTGGCATTGTTTGCAATATATACTGTTTTAAAACTCTTAAAAAACCGTGAATCATTTTCCCTGTCATAAATATCGAGTGCATAATCAGTGGGACGCAATCGCTGAAATTCACGTCCGTTATTCAGATCGCGAATCATCCCTGGCAAATTCTGATAAACAGAGAGAAACCACAAGTGTGTCTGATTACCATAACGACCCAAAACAGTTTGGTTATCATCAAATTGGGCTGACAAAATGATTTCATTATTTGTTTCATTTACATCATTGACTTTTGTATACCTGAAAAGGTCATAAAAATCATCTGCCAGTTTTCTTGATGAATTATTAATTACCTGATTTGAATAGAAAATTGCACTATCCAGATCTCCCGGCTTGCTAAATGACGCATTCAATTCGCTGGCTCTGAACAAATAAGCCTTAGCCAGAAAATGCTGTGCAGCATATCTGGCAATTCTGCCAACCTGTGCAGGTTCCTCAGGTAATAGCACTTCCGCATTTCTCAAATCACTGATAATCTGTTTGTAAATATCCTCTGCTGGAGCCCTCGTAAACTCAAGTTCAACGCCATTCGAAGGGCGTACCTTAAGTGGAACACCACCAAATTGCTTAACCAGCTTAAAATAATCGAAAGCACGCATAAAATAGCACTCACCCAGCCGTGTATTCGCCAAATCTCCTTTCTCCATCACATCCGGAATTTTGCTGATACCTATATTGGCCAGATTGATATTTGAATACATATTATCCCAAACTGCTGAGGCATGAATATTTGTTGCATCCAGCGTAGAGGAATAGGTATTCCACATTATAAAATTTGTTCCTCCTCCATTAGTGAATTCATCTGTTCCGTAATTTGTAGTCGTATAAGCCCACTCATAATTAAAGTGGAATTTAAGACCATCATACAATCCATTAACCAGGGCTTCAATCCCATCGGGAGTATCATAGTATTTCTGAGTTATGGTTGCCACCATTTCTTCCTGAAGATAATCCTTGCAGGAATAAAAGGTAATTGATAAGAATGATAATATAATTAGTATTTTTTTCATCTCAGTTCCTTTTTAGTTTCTGATTTAATTAAAAGGTTGCATTCAAACCAACAACAAAACTTCTGGTAAGGATTGAAGAAGTTGAAGGTGAATTAGTAATGGTAGACGGAGCATTAACATCCGGATTAATAAATTTTGTTTTTGTATACAGGTATGGATTCAATACCTGAGTATAAATCTTCAGATTACTTAGCTTCATTTTATTCACTAAAGTTTCTGGCAGCGTATAACCCAGGGAAATATATTTAACTGCAATAAAAGATCCATCCTGATAATTCATAGAACTCCAGAAGACTGGCTGTCCACCATTACCATAATCAGCTTTTGGATAGGCATTTGTAGGGTTATGTACTGTCCAATAATCAACTTTACGGGATGCATATCGTCCCTGCATATCTGGTGCGTTTACATAAATGGTCTGACCCCACCTGGCGTAAACGAAGAATGACAACTCAATTCCCTTATAATTAAAAGTGTTGGTTATTCCTCCAGTCCATTTTGGATTAATTGTACCCACAATCTCTCTGTCATTATTTGCATCAATGATACTATCACCATTAAGATCAGCAACTCTGACATCACCAGCCTCATAATCAGCTTTACCCAGTTCATTATATCTTTTTCTAAGAGTACTGTCAGCTATCTGCCAGATACCTGTTTTTCGGTAATCATAATAAATATTTACAGGCTGACCGATAAACCATGAATTAGAGACCATATCCTCTTTCCCGTTTTGCAATTCAACTATTTCTTCCTTATTTGTTGAGAAAGAAAAATTTGTAGTCCACTTAAAATTTGGCCTGCTTAAGTTAACTGTTGACAGCACTATCTCAAAACCTCTGTTTTGAGTTTTTCCTATGTTTGTATATACACTTGTGGCTCCGTCAATTGTAGGGATACTCATTGGCATCAGCAAATCGTGAGTATTTGCATGATAATAATCGAATGAACCTGTTACCCGATTTGCAAATAATCCCAAATCAAAACCAAGATTCCACTGAGTTGTCTTCTCCCATTTCAGATTTTCATTACCCAACACACCCTGTGCGTCAGAGGCTCCCTTGGGATCACCAACTATATAACCATTAACCACAGTGCTTCCAAAAACATATGGCATATAAACCAGTCCTCCCAGGGTTGAATATGGGCTAATTGCAGCATTACCTGTGGTACCCAGCCCAAATCTGGGCTTAAGTTCATTAAGCCAGTTAACTCCCTGAAGGAAAGCTTCATCCTGCATTTTCCATGCCAAGGCAAATGAGGGGAAAAAGTCCCATTTATTACCGGGAGCCAATACGGATGATCCATCCCAGCGACCGGATACTGTCAGAAGATATTTATCCATTAAAGTATAATTGATCCGCCCCATGTAAGACATAAGGGTTTGTTTTGTATACCCTGATCCATAACCATTCAATGCCCCATTTGTAGTTGAACCAAGATTATACCACAACTGACTGTCATAGGGAAGTTTAATTGCATTCATATTTGACGATTCATTATGGTTCATTGAAGAACTTTGAAGCAAAGTAACCCCAAGCGTGTGGTTGCCAAAACTTTTATCATAATACAACAAATTGTCAAGTGTATAAGCGAAGTACTGCGACTGTTCAAGAGCTGCATAGTTACTGGATGATGGTGAATTTCCGCCACGAAGTGAAGACTGAGCTGACTGGAATTGACCTCGCCTGTAATTTCTGAAGTCAGGGCCAAAATTTACATGATAGCGCAAGCCATCAAAAAACTTGATTTCAGCATAGAAATTTCCCAGTGCGCGTAGATTTGTGCGTTCGTCAGTAACATAGTTGTAATCAAGAATTGGATTAACAATATTCAGGTCTCCACCCGGGGTATAAATAAAATTGCCCTCAGCATCATAAGGTACCGCAAATGGCAACATTCCTTTGGCAGCATCATATAATCTTCTGGCTCCGCGGGAACCCCCGGCAGAAAAACCATAATTCTGTACTGACCATGTTCCGGTAAAGGCGCCACCAAATGTAAACCAATCCGTTGGATTAGCTTCCAGGTTGATTTTCCCTGTATACCGTTTATAATCTTCTCCCTTATTAGTACCCAATTGATTAAGGTATCCGGCTGAAATATAGGTCTTAATCTTTTCGGTTCCCATGCTTGCACTCAGGGTATGATCCTGGGTAATCCCTGTACGGGTAACATAGCCTGTCCAATCAGTGGTTTTTAATTGAGAAGGATCATAGACCCCAGCCGACCATGCATTTGCTATTGTAGCCCATGCCGAAGGATCCTGGCCAAATATCAGCTGATCCATAGCCATGGTTGGATTATCCGGATCAATAGTTACATTGCTAACTACCATTCCCCGGTATGCTTCACGCCTGTATTTTACATATTCAGCAGAGTTAAAATTCTCTGAAAGATCATTAATTTTATCGAAGGTAACAGAAGTATTGTAATTAATCTGTGCCTTTCCGGCTTTTCCTCTTTTAGTAGTAATTAGTATTACTCCGTTTGCTGCCCGGGATCCATAAATAGCTGCTGCTGAAGCATCTTTTAAGATATCCACAGATTCGATGTCCTGCGGATTAACAGCTTCTATCCCCCCGGAGGCAAGAGGAATTCCATCTACAACATACAAAGGTTCGTTGGTGGCTAAAAGAGAACGGTTACCACGGATACGGATTGAACCCATTTCTCCCGGACGAGCATTTGATGTTATATCCACTCCTGCAGCGCGCCCCTGCAAAGCCTGCATGGTATTCTGAACAGGTGATTCCTGAATTTCCTGAGCTCCAATACGAGCTACAGATCCTGTTAAATCACTTTTCTTAACAGTCCCGTAACCAACAACAATGACTTCATCAAGTTTTTGAATATCCGGAACCAGCTGTGTGTTTACCACTGCCTGGCCAGTAAATACAATCCTTTCAGTAACATATCCCACATAGGAATACACCAGCGTAACTCCAGTCTGAGGTACCATAATGGAATATTTGCCATCCAAATCTGAAATAACCCCGGTAGTTGTCCCTTCTATAGAAATATTTACACCAGGAAGTGGCTCTCTTGTGTTGGCATCGGTAACTATTCCGCTCACCTTATATTGTTGCTGTTGGGCAAAATTTTTACCAACCGCCATAGATGGGTCAGATGGTTTATAAATCAGAATATGTCTGTCTTTAATTTCGTAAGCTACATCCTGATTTTTAAGAGCAGAGTCAAGAATTTTGTCAATGGTCTGATTGCGTGCAATTACAGTTACACGCTGATTATCATTCAACTCATTATTATTGTACCAGAAAGAAAAGTCGCTTTGCTTTTTAATTTCTGTCAGTACATCCTTAATGGTTGCATTTTCCAGATCCAGATTGAGTTTGGTATCTTGGGAATAGGTATTAGCCGCTGAAAGACCCAGGGTACTAACTAGAAAAAGTATGGCTGTTAGCTTCATGACAGTTAGTAGTTTTTTTAGGGGGAAAAAGGGCTCATTTCCACCACTTAATAAAAATTTTATCATACCTTTACAATGGTTTTGGTTAAATAATTTTTGTAGTTTATTGAAAGCCGAAACTTGCTGAATCGGGAAATGTAGCAGCATTTTCCGATTCTCTTTTAGTTAAGAAGTATTTTCCATAACATCATGAGTTTATTAGGTTTTACATTCAATTTTTAGTATTCACTATTTTTTAAATATTTTTATAGTATCCTGGCTATTAATGTAATTGAAATCATGATGCCTTTTCATTATATCGAGCACATGACTGATTTCATCAGTTGCATTAAAAATCCCCGTAAACACCTCTTTTTTAAGTGTATCTGACTGAATTACAATATTAACATTGTATATTCGTTGTAACTCATTAGTTATAAACTGAAAGGTTCTACCATCAAAATAAAGCTGCCCCTGCCTCCAACTGGCATACAAGACGGCATCAACTTTCATTACTGACGATTTTCCGGATGGTTTATCCTGGAGGTATTGCTGATTAGGATTCATGATCCTACCTGCATTTTTTAAGGATGATAAATCGTTGCTTAAAATACTAATACTACCTTCAAGCAAAGTGGTTGAAAGTATTGATTCTTCATTATAATTTCTGACATTAAAGTGAGTGCCCAATACTTTAATTTTTATGTCTCCGGTTGAGACAATAAATGGATGCCTTTTATCATGTTCTACTTCAAAATACCCCTCACCAGAGAGTAATACCTCTCTGGTTTTACCCGAAAATTTAGCCGGGTATGATAGTGTTGAACCCGAATTCAATGTAACATGCGTACTATCAGGTAATAAAACTTCAGTTTTAATACCCCTTGGGGTAGTGGTTGCAATTAAAGGTGTATTCTTATTTGTAATAAGTCCCATAAACAGCCATGTACCGGCAAGAATAAACAGTGTAAGTGAAGCAGCAGCCGTATATTGCCAGAAACGGACTTTCCTTCTCTGTTTTGCTGATTCAATTCTCTGTTGAATATTTTTTAAAATTTTTCCATGGCTTGCATTTTGTTTTGCAAGGTCAGTTTTATAACTAATATGAGTTAAAATATTATATGCTTCGGCTGCCTTATCATTATTCCTGATCCATGTGTTAAAAACCTCTTTTTCACGATTTGTTGCTGTGCCATCAAGCACGTTTGCAATCACATTCCAGATATCTTTCTCTTCATCCATAAAAAATTCATCTTGGTTATATTTTATAAGAGTATCCAAAATGAAAAGACATCTAAACACATTTCAAAAAAAAGGGAAAAAATAGAGAAATGGGATCTGTAATTTATTTTTAGAGTAATATTCAGGCAGGTATCTTAGACATGTCCCATAATTTGGTTAACCCTATAATAATACAGCAGCAATATATTCGTTTATGATTTTTCCAAGTTTCTTAAGGGCAATAACCATCTGAGCATTTACCGTTTTTTCTGATATGGAAAGAATTCTGGCAATTTCTTTATATTTTAAACCCTCTTCTCGGGCCATCAAAAAAATAATTCTACATTTGTCCGGTAAGGAGGATATTGAATTTTGGATCTTTACTTCCAATTCTTTATTTAAGACAATTTCTTCCGGCGTCTGATTATCTATATGAATAGAACCAGAAACCTCATAAATTTCAATATTGTTGTTTTCGTAATTTTTCAGCTTAATATAGTAAAGCGACCTGTTTCTGGTTGAAGAGTACAAGTAAGCTTCGATATTTTCTACAGTCAACAAATGTTTGCGGCTTTTCCAAACATTGAAAAAAACATCTGACACAATTTCCTGAATTAATTCATCATTTGAAATGAAATAGGTTGTGAAGCGATAAATTGTATCATAATATATTTCATAAAATTCAACGAAAGCCTTTTCGTCATCCCGGGCAATCCTATGAATCAAATGCTTAATATTTAAAGAGCCATGCATCAGTAATTGAAGTTGTAAATAATGATCAAAATGATTTAAACTAATTTTAAATTTTTCCTTTAAGTCTCTCCATATAAAGGCAGAAGTAAACTCATATTCAATCCAGGATCAATCCCATTTTCTGCAAATACATCTTGCAAGTTATAATATTTATGCTAATCCGGCAATGAAGATCCGGGTAAAATTTTATAAACATATCAAACAATTGTCTGGCCATGTAAATAACTTCTGCAAATCATGCATGAAATAAAACAGAATCCCTTTATAATGAAAATTATATCCTGACTCTACTATATACAGTATCTTTTAAATTTTTACACACTATTTTGAATATTATCAATTACTATTTACTTAAAGGGGGAATGTTTTTCAATTTATATTTAATTTAGACCAAATAAGATATTAACAGATCTCTATATTTTATACCTTTATGTTCATCCCTGAACATCTTTTCATTTTTCAATATTAAAATTTTCATCACTATGAGATTTATAACCTATAACTCAAAAAACTTCAAAAACATTGAATATATCCGGCATTTGCCGGAAGATGTAAAGAAGGAGATTGAGCTTGTTTCGAGTGTTATTCCGTTTAAAACCAATAATTATGTTGTGGATTACCTGATCGACTGGGAAAACTACCGCAATGACCCTGTATATATATTGAATTTCCCCAACCGCACCATGCTGAAAGAAGATCAGTTTGACCGTCTCAGACGAGTGAAAAACGAGTCTCACTCAGATGCGGAGATCATGAAAGTGATCAACGGCATCAGAATGGAAATGAACCCGCATCCTGCACAGCAAATGACAAATGTACCAACCCTGGATGGTGAAGAGCTAAAAGGTGTTCAGCATAAGTACAGGGATATTGTACTCTTCTTTCCCAGTCAGGGACAAACCTGCCATGCACACTGCACTTTTTGTTTCCGATGGCCACAGTTTGTAAAGGACCTGGATTTGAAGTTCTCCATGCGCGAAATAGATAAAGTAGCTGAATACATCCGCAGACATGAAGAAGTGAATGAGATTCTGTTTACTGGTGGAGACCCCATGATCATGAGCCCGGCTACACTCTCCAAATACATTGATGTACTGCTGTCTTCAAATCTTAAAAATCTTAAAAACATCCGTTTTGGAACCAAGTCTCTCACTTACTGGCCTTTTACCTTCCTCCCCGAACATAATGAAGAAGGACAGGCAATGCTGGATCTTTTCAGGAAAATTACCGACAGCGGTCTGCATCTGGCATTTATGGCGCATTTTAATCATCCCAATGAGCTGAATAATGAAGTGGTTCAACAGGCCATATATAATATACGCCAGACCGGTGCCGAGATCCGGACCCAGGCGCCTATTCTGAATAACATTAACAACAACAGCAGAACCTGGTCAGAAATGTGGAAGAAACAGGTAAGTCTGGGCATGATCCCCTATTATATGTTTATTGAACGGGAGACCGGCCCGTATGATTATTTCAAACTTCCACTGGCAGAAGTATACCACACCTATCAACGGGCCATCAAAGAGACAGGGAGCTTTGCCAAAACAATTACCGGTCCGGTTATGTCAGCAGCAAAAGGTAAAGTACACATTATGGGAGTAGTTAATAACCCTGCTGACAGTCAAAAATATTTTATGATGCAATATGTTCGTCACCGGGATTACCGGGAAACCTATAAACCATTTTTCACAGAATATAACGAGCATGCAACCTGGATCAATCAGCTTAAGCGTATTGAAACGAGGGAAATGAGCGTTAATTGATTTTTAAAAAATAAGTCATACAATTTTTTACCTGCTATTTCACGGTATACCCGGATTAGTCAGGATTAAAAAAAGCAAAAACAAACATGAAAGATTCATACATACCATTTAACAAAACAACCGAAGAAAATGCACCCAATGCTGAAAATGTATCCACAGACCAGCAACAAGTGAAAAAACAAAACAATGAAAATATTCTGTACATTTTGTACGGAAGCCGCACAGGCAACTCAAAAGCAGCCGCCATACTGGCCAGAGATTATGCCCGTTACCTGGGACTGGAGAGTTATCTGCTTGATATGAAAACCATTGACCCTCAAGACCTGCAACATATCCGCAACCTGCTCATAGCTGTAAGCACACATGGAGAAGGTGATCCGCCGGCAGTAGTTGAAAACTTTTATAAATATATACACTCTCCTTCAGCTCCGTCAATGGAAGGCGCACGTTTTAGTTTACTGGCCCTTGGTGACAGCAGTTATCGCGATTTCTGCAAAACAGGCCGGGATTTTCAGCGCCGGCTGAAACTACTCGGAGCCAAAGAGATCAGTCCGCTGGTTTCCTGTGATATCGATTATGAAGAAAATGCAAAAAAATGGGTTGAAGAAGCGGTAGCTTCCTTTGCTGAAATACTTCCTGCAAAAGAACAAAAGAAAGGTAAGCCATTTGCATTCGAAATCAATAAGAATGAGGCCGGATTTGAAAATGCATATTATGCAAAAGTACTGAGTAAGAAATACCTTACCCGTCCTGGTGTTGGCAAACGTACCCTGCATCTCGAACTGGCTATTGATAATTTTGATACACCTTTCGAGCCGGGCGATTCTTTTGGCGTTTATCTCTCTAATTCACGATTATTGGTTGATAAGCTTTTGAAAGTCCTGGGTTTTGACGGCACTCACACCATTGAGGCTCCGTCAGGAAAAAAAATGCTGAAAGAAGCCCTGATAAATGACTTTGAAATTACCATGCTTACGCCACTCATAGTACGAAAATATGCGCAGCTTTCCGGCCATCCCAATATTACAGAACTTACAAGAAACGTGACAGCGTTGCAGGAATATGTACTTTCACACGATATACTTGACCTGGTGACTGATTATCCGGCTAGTTTCACACCTGAAGAATTTATTAATATTTTACGTAAACTCAATCCCCGGATCTATTCGGTTGCATCAAGTCCCTCCCTGAAACAGGGTGAATTGCATTTTACGATTGGCCTGGTTGAATACAACATAAATCAACGAAATCATATTGGTGTCGGTTCAGCATTTTTTGCTGACAGAGTTGAAGAAGGAGATTCAATACCTGTTTACCTGGAATCAAATCCAAAGTTCAGGTTACCTGAAGACACTGATACTCCGGTAATCATGATCGGAACAGGCACCGGTATTGCACCTTTCAGGGCCTTTTTGCAGGAACGTAAATATCAGGGGGCAAAGGGTGATAACTGGTTATTCTTTGGCGACAGAAATGCTGAAAATGACTATTTATACCGGGATGAGCTGGAAGACTTTTTCAACTCCGGATTACTTACCAAACTAAATACAGCATTCTCCCGTGATCAGCAGGAAAAAATTTATGTACAACATCGCATGCTTGAAAATTCCGCAGCACTGTTCAGCTGGATATTCAAACGCAATGCAACGGTTTATCTCTGCGGAAACAAGCGAACCATGGGAAAAAGTGTGCGTGAAACAATGAAGGAGATCCTTATTAAAGAAGGTAATTTTACGCCTGAAGTAGCGACTGCTTACCTGAAGAAAATGAAAAATGAGAAACGGCTGCAGGCCGATTTGTATTAATTCCTTACTTTCAAAAATGAAAACCAGACTACCGGAAAACATAAAATTTGCTGTAAAATTCGCGCACAAGTAGAAGAGCGTACCCCATTCTGACATTTGATCGCTGGCTTTGCTGAGTAATCCCTGGACCGGACTAACACCGGAAGTTATTCTTCTTTACCTGGGAGATTGCTCACATCATCAAATTTTCCATAGTCCAGTATTTGGAATAATTAAGATATTCCAGGAACCAGCTTAATTGTTATTGTTAAAAGCTGAAAGATCCCATTCATCTTTCCATTCAATAACCGGTTTTTCATTTTCAAATTTTACAGGCAACCAGATATAACGGCCGTCAACAGGATTTTTCGGCTTCCAGCGATCAGCCATAAAGATAAACGCATCATCAAAGCCTGCAACTGGCAATACATAAGTGCTCTGGGAATAAAAAGTAAGCTCGGCATGTTCTCCAATACAGGGATTCCCCAGCTGTTTCCATGGGCCCCAAATGGAACCGGCAACAGCCACATCGGCAGCATTCGGATCCCAGCCTGTGCATCCGGAAGTAATCATATAATATTTCCCGTTTCGCTTGAAAACAGCAGGCGCTTCACGATGTCCTCCCGGAAAAACTCTTGTCCACCTTCCGGTAAACCCAGTATAATCATCATTTAGTTCTGAGATATCCATGGTTAGATTTTCTTCCGAAGAATGAATATGATAAGCCTTTTCATCATCATCCACAAAAAGTGTCATGTCCCTGGACATCTGTCCTTTTCCAAAATCGCGACGCACGAATAAGCCTTCCTCAATGGCTTTCCTCCATTCGGGAGTCCACCATTTTAACTGTTCTTCATTAGCCTGTTTTTCGTTTTTTCCTGCATAATTAACAGGCCACTGACCAGCATTAGGCCGGAAGGATCTGATATAGGTATAGGGACCTGCAATTTTATCGCTAACAGCAACTCCTGTGCGGGCCGAACTGTAACCACTCCCTTTCAGTTCCAAATGAAACCACATCACAAATTTACCCGTCTTTTTGTTAAAAATTACTTTTGGACGTTCCATAACACAACCTCTTACAATTTCGGAAGTTGTATCAGACAGTGATGCCATAGCTATGCCTTCGTTTTTCCAATTGTACAGATCTTTGGAAGAATAACATCCTATCCCCACTTTTGCAGTGTTTCCGCCATGGCCTGAGGTTTTATGTTCCCCAAACCAGTAATAAGTATTATTGTAATACAAAATTCCACCACCATGTGCGTTAATGGCAACACTATCAGTATCGACCCATACTTTTCCTGGATTGAAACTTTTATTTTTACTTTCAATGTTACTGGTTTCTTCACTGTTTTTGCATGAAACCAGTGACATTACCACTGCACTGCATATTCCTATCTCTTTCAGACTTATTGTTAAGAACTTACCCATAATTATATTTTTCGATTCACCGTTGTCCTGTATAAATATTTAACCGGGTCAGACATTTCTCAATCTAACCCGCTATGTCGTCTGGTTTTGAATTTCCACCCAAGAAAGTTGACCCAAATAATAATTCAAATTTCAATTCATTACAGTTATTCATCTCATTATTGATAATCATCCAAGTAGTCCAAGTCCGTTGAGGAAAACAAATGCAATGGCGATCGGAGCGATAAAACGGATGATAAACAGATAAGCTCCGTAAAAAACTACCCTGACTGTACCCTTATTGGACAATTCATCCTTCAGGACACTCTTCCCAAGGAACCAGCCTACAAATAATACAATAAACAAACCACCTACCGGCAACAGAATATTAGCTGAGGTAAAATCAAGAATATCAAAAAGATTTTTCCCAAACAATTGTACTTCGTCCCAGGGTCCCTGCGACATTGTACAAACAAAACCCAGGATAGCAATGCCAAAGGCAGCCCAAAATGTAGCTTTTTTTCTGGAAATATTAAATTCTTCTGAGAAAAAGGCAACCACTACCTCCAGTACAGAGATGGAAGAGGTAAGTGCAGCAATGATCAGTAACAGGAAGAAAAGGATGGCAAAGAAATAGCCTGCCGGCATCTGATTGAATATGTTGGGCAGTGTTATAAACACCAACCCCGGACCTGAAGCCGGTTCAATATGGAAGGCAAATACGGCCGGAAATATAGCGATACCTGCCAGTACAGCAATAAGGGTATCAGCTGCTGAAACAGCCACTGCAGTATTCCCGAGTTTTTCCTTCTTATGAATATATGAACCATAGGTGATGAGTGTTCCCATACCGATACTGAGGGAGAAAAACGACTGTCCGAGTGCTTCTAGAATAACCTTACCGGTAATCTTTGAAAAATCCGGAGCGAACAAAAAGCGGAGCCCCTCGCCTGCTCCGGGAAGTGTCAGTGCCCTGACACACAAAGCCAGCAATAATACCAGCAGCATGGGCATCAGTATCTTGGAATATTTCTCAATCCCTCTCTGAACTCCGGCAATCACAATCCCTGCAGTTAAAAACATGAAGATAAGCTGCCAGAATGCCGGTTGATAGCCACTTGTCCTGAAAGCTTCAAAAGTATTGGTCAAAGCTGCAGCATCTTCCCCTTTAAATTGATTCAGCAGCGATGAATATAAATATTCCATGGTCCAGCCGGCTACGGTACTATAAAATGCCAGGATCATGAAAGCAGTCACAATGAACATCAGACCAACCAGGTGCCATTTTGCTTTTGGCTTCAGGAAACGAAATGCTCCATACGGATTGCGTTGTGCGTTTCTTCCGATGATAAACTCTGAAAGCATAACCGGTATACCGATGGCCAGAATAAACACGATATATACCAGCAGAAAAGCAGCTCCACCGTTTTCACCTGCAACATACGGGAATCGCCAGATGTTACCCAATCCGATAGCCGAGCCGGCTGTGGCCGCAATTACGCCAAGTTTTGAGCCAAAACTGTCACGCAAAGTAGTGTCCAAATTTGCCATTTCCTGATCATTTTTTATTATTTCGGGAGTGAAAATACAAAAACATCAGGAATTAGCATTCCAGTTAAATGAATTTCTTGAATGAGTATGATAATATCCAGGATAGGTCACGCATTACAAATGTGCGCCAGACAAGAGTGCATTCCAAAAAAGGTCACAAGCGAGATGCGGCAGTGGGAGCTATTGGATGTGGCAGTGGGGGAATACAAGAAACGCAGTTTCTTATTCGTTATATTTATATCGTTCATATTACCAATGAATTACAAAGTTTTCTTGTTGCGTTTTTTTCCAGCATATTATATTATTCGTGGCTAAAGTGAATAGTTCGGGGTTCAACTCCAAACCTGAGGGTAAAAGTCACAAGAGGATGCTTGCAACAGAGTTAGGCCACAAGCGAGACGCTTGGGAGAGTATAAATCTGCTTATTTCAATGAATGGTCACAAGCGAGACGATCCGATAGCT
This sequence comes from Candidatus Hydrogenedentota bacterium, assembly GCA_963745075.1. Taxonomy (GTDB): domain Bacteria; phylum Hydrogenedentota; class Hydrogenedentia; order Hydrogenedentales; family SLHB01; genus JAHDWY01. Next base: position 344,865 of record CAVUWV010000036.1, read on the forward strand.
ATCGGATGCGACAGTTTAACGCAGACGCTTGCGACATGGCCCGGGAGAAAATAAGAGTAAATTTACAATCTCCCCATTTTGCCGGACTGGTAATCGAGCATGGCTTGTTGTATTTCAGCCTGACTGTTCATAACGAAAGGACCCTGTGCCACTATAGGCTCATTGAAAGGGGTACCATAACCAAAAAGAAGCATTGAATCCTCTTTTGCAATGATTTCAATTTGCTCTTCGTCAGAATCAAACTCAACCAGGTTGTGGGTATCTGCTTCCTTCCCGTTCACTTCAACAAGGCCATTTACTAGATACAACAATATATTTTTGTCTTTGGGGACTGCGGCCTTGTAATTTGCGCCATTTTTCATTTCCAGCCTGCAAATAGAAATATCTGTGACTGGTTCAACCGGTCCTTTTACATTATTAAAAGTACCGGATACTACATGAAGCTTTACCTTGCCTTTGTCGGTTTCAGCAACCGGGATTTTCTCCTTCTGTAACCCGGTATAAGCCGGATCCGTCATCTTTAAAGATGCAGGCAGGTTCAGCCACAACTGGATAATTTCCAGTCTGCCCCCATTTGCAAGAAAATCTTTGGAAGAGACTTCAGTATGCACCAATCCGCGACCTGCTGTCATCCACTGAATTCCTCCTTCATTGATGATACTTTCATAGCCGCCTGAATCTTTGTGCATCAGATCGCCGTCCAGTATAAAGGTCAGTGTTTCAAATCCGCGATGCGGATGGGGACCGAATGGCAACCCGTTGTTGTTCTTTCCATAATCCTGCGGACCATGATGGTTCAGGAACAAAAACGGATCAACGTGATCAATGGTATGCGTTGGCATGGCCCGGTAAGTGGTCAGATCGCCTATCGGATCACTTATTGCCCGATGTATATTTTTAATCGTTCTCATAACTATTCTCCTTTCTGAGGAAAACAGACAAGAAAGTCTTTTGTTTCAATATTAACTATTATTATGACAATCAATGCAATATAAAACCATCTTTCGCACTAATTCAGGGAATTACTACTTAATAATTCCGCACCTACGGAGCTGCTGTATGATATTTTTTGTTGATTTTCTACCATAATGTCGTCACTACGTGTCTTGTAGTGCTTATTGTTTTTCGTCATGGTTTGAGCGGGGTAACATTCTCAAACCTTCAAATCTTCAAACAACCAACGTCGCTTGAAACCATTTGGAACAATCTGAAACAACCTGAATCCTTGCCTTTGGCATGTGCGGGGGCATGGTGAGGGCAAGAATCACGAGCGGCATTGCGCGACGGAATTGTGGGAGCGAGTAATTACAACCGAACAATCAACTGATTTACTACTGAATAAACAACTGAGTTATCGAATGAACCATTCCCTGGATACCCCGGGTAAACCACTCAATCCTTCCCGTTAATTCTTAGCCCTTTGATATTGCACAGGCCATTCCATATTAGTATACCCCAGTTCCCGGGCTGCCCGTAGCGGAAAATAAGGATCACGCAGCATCTCACGGGCCATCAGGATCAGGTCGGCCTGCCCTGTTGACAGGATGGTTTCCGCCTGAAAAGCTTCTGTGATCATACCCACTGTGCCGGTTTTAATACCTGCCTCTTTCCTTATTCTTTCCGAGAAAGTAACCTGGTATCCTGGTCCTACCGGGATACGGGCTCCTTCAATATTCCCGCCGGAGGAACAATCAATCAGGTCCACTCCTTTACGTTCCAGAATTCCCGTGAGTTTAACAGAATCATCGATGCTCCAGCCACCTTCTGTCCAGTCACTGGCAGAGATGCGCACGAAAAGCGGATATTCGGTGGGCCAGACGGTGCGGATCTCCTCTGTCACCTCCAGCAGGAAGCGAATGCGATTTACAAAGCTGCCACCATACTGATCGGTGCGGTTGTTGCTTAGCGGAGAGAGAAATTCATGGATCAGGTATCCGTGTGCAGCATGCAGCTCAATCACTTTGAACCCGGCTTTCAGAGAACGAACTGCAGCTTCTTTAAATTTCTCTTTTAACTTCTGGATTTCCTCCACTGAAAGCATTTGAGGCATACCACTATTGGTTTCGGAAAACGGAATATCCCCCGGGCGCAACGGGCTTCCAGCCTCCTTCAGTTTCCTTTTGATAAAGATTGCCGTTCCATGGTTGGTTAAAACCTGCTTTTCTGCCGGCATGAGCCAGCTGAATTCCCGGAACGGAATCATGCGCTTCAATAAATTGCGTAATTCGCTTAAGCTGTTCAATATGCTCATCTTTCCAGATGCCCAGATCAGCAAAGGAGATTCGCCCTTCAGGTGATACTGCGGCCGCCTCCGTAAAAACAAGCCCTGCTCCGCCTACTGCCCTGCTTCCCAAATGCACCAGGTGCCAGTCGGTTGCAAAACCATCTTCACTCGAATACTGGCACATTGGCGATACAGCCAGCCGGTTCTTAATAGTTACTTCTCGTATTTGTAAAGGATTGAATAAATGGATCATATGGTTAAATTTTAAATATTATAAATGGCTGTCGAATTATATTCCAGATTTAAAAATTTAGAACTTAAATATTAAATTACAAAGTTCTCATAGCTAGCAATCCAACCCGCTGCCCCTTGGTCCCCTAAAGGGGTCAGCCCGCGATTTTAACCGAAATTTCAATCAAAAACGGAGCGAAGGCCCCTTTAGGCTATAGGGGGCGTGCGAAGGAAAATAATTTTATTAATATAATCTGAAATTCATATTATTTAATTACTTTATAATACAACTGCACCAAACCGCTTGAAAACACTTTGAAATCAGTTAATTTAAGATTCGTGCGCTTATCAAAATCATTAAACAATGGCTTTCCTTTGCCCAGCAACAAAGGATGAACCGATATCATCATTTCATCAATCAGGTTACATGCCAGGAAAGAAGCAGCCAGTTTTGCCCCACCAAAAAGCCACAAATCCTTTCCGGGTGCCGAAAGAATTTCATGCATGTCCTGATCGGGTGCTGCTTTCATCAGTTCATAGCCTTTCTCCACATTCTTTAAGCTGGTTGAAAAAACAATCTTCCTTTTATCGGCAAAAGCGTTGGGAAGGTCCCGGATCAGTTGTTCATAGCTTATTCTTCCCAACAGGATTGTGTCAATCCCTTCCAGAAAAGAGGTCATCGAATAATCCTGGTCTGTGAAACACCAGTCGATGGCTCCGTTTTCGCCCTCAATAAAAAAATCAAGACTGGTACAGAGGCTGAGTACTATCTTTCTGTGATTCATATTTATATTTATCTAAATCATCTCTTTCTCAAATAACTCTATCATCTCACCCGCAATACTGTAATCCCCGGGATGTGGCGGCAAATTTCCCCGCTCATACCAGGCCAGTTCGGCAATCTCCTCCGGATCGGGAACCAGTTCCTGTGTTTCATCTGCTTCTGCGATATAAGCTACCATCAATGAACCTGAGTAAGGCCAGGGCTGACTTTTGTAGTACCGCAGATTGCGAATACTGATTCCTGTCTCTTCCTTTACTTCACGAATGACAGTCTGCTCCAGTGATTCACCAACTTCAACATAACCGGCAATGACGGAATAAAATTTACCCCGGAATTTGGTATTCTGTGCAAGTAAAATCTTATTACCCGAAGTAATGGCCACGATGACGGCAGGCGATACATTGGGATAGACAACTTTTCCGCATGAGGGACAAACAATTTCCCTGACATCTTTTTTCAAGACGGTTTTCGTTCCGCAATGCCCGCAATATTGATTAGAGATGTACCACGTCATAAGCTGATAGCCCAGCACACCCATCCAGGAAACCTCTCCGTTTTTTAACAAGCGGAGGTCAAAGATTTTTTTATAAATGAAGTTTTCTTTGTCATCAGGAAAATCAAACAGCAAAAAGAAGTGACTCCCATTCAGTGCAAACAGATAAATTGCTTGATTGGTATCTGGCAGAGGGCTGAAGTCTTTTTTACGGGGAATCGATAACTCCTCCCCCTCCTGTTTTAGCAAGATCTGATCATCCTTATAACAAAGCAGGTAATCATTGTCCTGTACCTCCTGCACCATCTGAAACTGATTGTCAAACGTACCCTGCAAAATTTCGTGTAACATAAGAATTGGTATTAATCTGTTAAGAAAATAAACATTTCTGAAAGCTGAATGTTTGCAACAACTTTTCAGGAAAAAGTCAAAATCCATTCAAAAATACCGGTTTAAAAATTAAATCCTGCTGTGTTAACCGGCATTTTTAAGGCATTCGCCGATTTCTGCTTCCCCAAAACATCCGTCAGTGTTATTTTTATATCACAAATTGAAAATTACATTATCATGAATAAAAAGATCACTATTATCGGGGGAGGTATCGCCGGTTTATCAACCGGAATCTACGGACAGATAAACGGCTATCATACTGAAATAATTGAGATGCATAAACGGCCTGGCGGGCAGTGTACCACCTGGGAGCGGAAGGGATTTCGTTTTGACTATTGCCTGCACTGGCTGGTAGGTACTAAAAACGGCATGTATAAAGACATGTGGAAGGATACAAATGTACTGAATAATGACACCAAAATAATTGATCATGAAATATTCGGCCAAATGATCAATGAGAAAGAAGAAGAATTTACCATTTACACCAACATTGATCGCTGGGAGCAATACCTGTTGGAAATGGCTCCTGAAGACAAAAAAGCAATCAGAAGAATGTGCAGGCACATGCGAAAAGGAAGGAGTTTCGCTCCTTTCATCCCTGTGCGTACAATGAAAGATGCTGCAAACAATGTATCTACCTTTTTCAGTATGTTACCAGTTTTTCTGTTGTTTGTCCGTTTTGGCAAAAAAGACTGTGCTGCCTATTTCAAAAAACTTGGCTTCAAAAACCCGAAGCTAACCTGGTTTCTGCACAACACCTATGGCAAACTCAATTTCGCAGCTATTGCTTTTATACTGATGCTGGGGTGGTTCGACCAGAAAAATGCCGGTTACATAATTGGTGGTTCCCAGGCGTTGATTGACCGCATGAAAGACCGGTATCTGACATTAGGAGGCAAGCTTACCACCGGTAAGAGAGTAAAAAGGATTATGGTTGAAAATAATACAGCAAAAGGAGTTGAACTTGCTGATGGCACTATGGTACATAGTGATTATGTTATCAGTGCTGCGGATGGCCACTCTACAATTTTTAATATGCTGGGAGGTAAATATATTTCCAAACAACATCGTGATGCCTATCAGAACTGGGAACTCTTCACTCCCATTGTACAGGTGTCTTTCGGTATGGATGCAGTGGTCAATCAGGATGCCCCGGCTGCCATGTACCTGACAGAAAACAAGATGATCGGATCCACAAAACTAAAATCAGGGTATACCATTATGAATTATGCATTTGACCCGACGATGGCTCCAAAAGGAAAATCGGTGATTGTACTGCGATTTGAAAGTCCGTGGGAAATCTGGGAGCATATGGATGAAAACACCTACAAAGAAGAGAAAGAAAAGATCAGGAAAGAAGCACTGTCAATTTTAGAATATCATTACCCTGTTGTTACGGGCAAAATAATGGTGACTGATATTGCCACGCCTCGCACCGGGGTGAGATATACAGGAGTATGGAAAGCATCTTACGAAGGATTTATGCCTTCAAAGGAAAACATAACCAAAACACTAAAAAACACCCTACCCGGACTGGATAATTTCTATCTGGCCGGTCAGTGGTTGTATCCGGGAGGCGGATTACCCCCTTCAGCTGATTCGGGACGAAAAGCCATCCGGCAGATTTGTAAAAAAGAGAAGAAGCCGTTTTTACATTACAGCAGATAACTTTTAATCTTCTGAAATATCACATATCTCAGCATCCGAGGCCTTTATCAGGTCAGCGGGTGCTATTTTTAACTGAAGTCCGCGGATACCTGCACTTACATAAATCTTTTCATAATTCCGGCAGGTTTCATGAATATAAGTGGGATACTTTTTCTTCATCCCAACAGGCGAACAACCTCCCCGTATATAGCCTGTAAGCCCCAGAATCTCTTTCATCTGTACCATGGCTGCTTTCTTGTTGCCGGAAACTTTGGCAGCTTTCTTAAGATCAACCTCAGTATTCCCGGGAATGATGGCAACAAACACGCCTGTTTTATCGCCTCGCAGCACCAGCGTCTTGAAAACCTCTTCAACCGGCTCCCCCACTTTGGCAGCGACAGTCTGAGCGCTCAGGTCATTTTCATCTACTTCATAAGGTACCAGCTCATAAGGTATGCCCTGTTTGTCGAGTAACCGGGCAGTGTTGGTTTTTTGCATTTTTTCGGTTGTTTATCAGTTGTATATTCAATTGATTATTCAGTAGAGACTCGGTTGTGATTCGATTGTTTCATGAGTTCCATGTTGTTTAAATGGAAAACGCAAAGCTCCTCTGTCACCTTGTTACTTTGTTACCTTGTCACAGCCCATGTTACTCACTCCCGCATGGCCAGGCCACAACCCGTTCGTGATCCTTGCCTTCACCAGGCCCTCGCTCCTGCCAAAGGCAAGGATTCAGTTGTTTATAAGTTAGATGGTTCAAGCATCCGCTTGGACCCCTTATTTTTATTCTGTCGTTTTTATTGTTCCATTAGTTTCATATGGTTTCAAGTTGTTTCAAATAGTTTCAGGCGTTTCAATTTGCCAGCTCTACCGCGAGTCTCCACCATGGCGCAAGTATTTACTTGTGCCCCGGATTATCAGTTTCAGTTTACACGCTCTTACTTTACTAAAAAATGATAAAAGTTCCAAGTCACGTAGAGACGACATTATGCTAAAACATTCATAAAATAACATATATAGTAGCTCCGTAAAGCATTATTCATTTATTTCCTATAGATACAGGTATTTCAAATAATTTCAGTTTTTTAAATATACACATTCTCTAAAATCAGTATTTCAAATTTACATATGTAATCAATAAATAAAACCTTAATTATTTATAACTTTGATAAAAGCTTAAATTATGAATCCATTACTAAAGCGCATAACAACCGACCCAGAAATCTGTCATGGCAAACCCTGCATACGGGGAATGAGATGGCCGGTTGAAGTTATTATTGATATGCTTGGTTCGGGAATGACTACAGAACAAATACTTGAAGATCACCCGGAGCTTGAAAAGGATGATATTCTTGCAAGCCTTAACTTCGCCAGGTTATATCTTTCCGGATATTCAATAACCGATGTAGAATCATGAAATTTCTTTGTGATGTACATATACCCATAAAACTTGCAAATCATTTAAAATCTTTGGGTTTCGAAGCTCTTCATGTAAATAATATATTGGAAGGATCAAAAACAAAGGATAATGATATAAGTAATTTTGCAGATGAACAAGACTTTATTGTTATTACCAAGGATTCTGATTTCCGTGATTCATATTTTATCAAACAAACTCCTAAAAAACTCATTAAAATAAACCTGGGGAATGTTTCTAACAACGAATTGAAAGATATTATTATTAATCATTTAAATATTCTAAGAAGATTATATCCTCAGTCACACTTCTTATTAGAGATCAACAAAGATGATCCACATCTTTTAATCAAGTAATGACAATTCCTAAAAGAATTATTTGCCTGAAAATCGAGAATCCTCGAAATTGTATACTCAACAAAGTTGAGAATAATTTCGGGACCCACACGAGGCCTTCGCTCAATCCTAAGGCAAGGATTATCTCCACTCCCACAAGCTTAGCCACCAGCCGGAGGGTACTCCCTCACACATGCCGGGCCACGGGCTGGAGGGTACTCCCTCACACGAGCCTGGCCACAGCCTGGTCGTGAGCTTTGTCACCCACAATCCGCCCACAAACCTGACAAAGGTTCGTGAGCTTGACCCGCGCAAAGCCTGCCCTGCTAGCCAAAGGTCAAGGTTCGTGATCCATGTTCCGATTTTATCAAATCTTTGATTCTACCAGGCCCTTGCTCAAATCCAGAGGCAAGGATTTAAATTGTTTCTTTTTCTTTCAATCCGAGTTTGGGTTTATTTAACTTCTTAATTGATTCTCTAATCTTGTCCCTTGTCTCTGATTGAAGGAAAGTGGGTATCAAAATATTTAAACTGATCCCTAAAATCCGATGAATAATTACCAAATCTTTTAATGTGAACTGAGATACACCATTTATCAGTTCACTCATATACGATTTTGGATGACCTAAGATTAATCCCAGGTCTTGTTGGGTCATATCATAATCCTTTAAGTTTTTTTCTAATAGTATCCTTTCGTTTACTGATAAATTTTTGTTCATAATTCACAATCTCCTCTGCTTTATCAGATTCCTCTATTTGTGAATCAGTGATTTTATCAAAATCAGACCATTCTCTATCCTCGTAGTCTTTAATCAAATCACGAAGTTTCTTACGTATGGGTTTTAAATCCGGATTCTCATCAATCATTAATCGTAACTTGCGCTCTAGTAATGATGCCTTTTTCAAATCATACTCATTTTCTAACCTTTCAATTTTCGCAACCTCTTTTATGTCAAAAATTTCTTTCATGATTACACATTTTAAATCCAGTTATTATCTCTCAACCATTTTTTAATTACATTACGATTGTTTTTAAAGGTCAGTTCGTAATCATCATGACTCCCGGCCCAAACAATCGTTGCTTCTCCGTTTTCTTCTAATTCAATCATTATTAAAGTTCGATGTATATTGATATTGAAGAAATAAAACTCTCCACCATAAACACAATCAGCATCAGGACGTTTTTCGGTTAAATCATGAGGCGTTTCCCAATTGCTATCCTCAATATCAGCAATCAACTGTTGGACAGCTTTCAATAATTTTGAGTTTCCTCTGTTTTTCCGAATAAGTTTACCCAAAATGTGTTTATTTATGATTCTCAAATCATTTTTGTTTTTTTATTCTACAGCAAATATAATAAAATAGTTCTGAAATAATCAGAACAAACATTCTTTTATTTACCGCCCCTTAATTGCTCCCTCTGTTGCGGAAATGCTGTTCGTACCTACCACCTGTGACATCCCCCACCATGGCGCAAGTATTTACTTGTGCCCCCAGATTATCATTATTCAACCAATCAAGCCCTGCTTTGTCACTTTATTACTTTGTTACCTTGTCACTGCCCATGTTACTCGCTCCCACAGGCCAAGTCATCAGCTGCTTGTGATCCTTACCCACACCAGACCCCTACACAATCCAAAGGCAAGGATTGTCACTTTGTCACCTTGTCACCTTGTCACCTAATTTCAAACATTGATCTTTTTGTTTTGTTATTTACATGTATAAAGTAACTACCTTAAAAATACATATTAATCATGAAATACAAAGAACTGGGCAAAACAAACGAACAACTTTCTGCGATCGGGCTGGGGTGTATGGGTATGACCCATGCCTATGGTGAGCGGGATGACAAAGAATCCATAGCCACGCTGTACAAAGCACTTGATCTCGGGATTAATTTCTGGGATACAGCAGATATCTATGGTGCCGGTTCCAATGAAGAACTGATTTCCAAAGTACTGAAGGAAAATCGCAGCAAAGTTTTTCTGGCTACCAAGTTTGGCTTCCGGAATAAGAAAGATGGCGGCATGTATCTCGACTGCTCTCCCGGCCACATGCAGGAAGCAGTGGATGCCAGTCTGCGCAGACTGAAAACCGATCATATCGACCTGTATTATGCCCATCGAATTGATCCGCAGGTGCCGGTAGAAGAGATGGCTGAAGCCATGGCCGGTCTGGTAAAAGCGGGAAAGGTACGATACCTGGGCCTGTCAGAAGCTTCTGCTGAATCGGTTAGAAAAGTACATGCAATTCATCCGGTTTCGGCATTGCAATATGAATACTCACTGATCACCCGCGATGTGGAAAAAGATATTCTTCCGTTGAGCAACGAACTGGGTATAACACTGGTACCTTTTAGTCCACTGGTCAGGGGACTGGTAACCGACACAGTAAGCCTGGACCAGCTGCCAGACAATGATTTTCGTAAAAACAATCCACGTTTTCAGGGCAGTCACTGGGAAAACAACCAGAAACTGGCACGGGAGCTAAAAGATTTTGCACAGCAAAAAAACTGCACACCGGCACAGCTGTCACTGGCCTGGGTAATGGCACAGGGTGACAACATCATTCCAATCCCCGGCACCAAGAAACGCAAATACCTGGAAGACAACGCCGGTGCTGTTAATGTGGACCTGACGCAGGATGACCTGAAGTTTATGGACGAACTACTCGCAAAATATCCGGATACCGGTCCGCGTTATCCCGAAGAGATGATGAAAATGATCAGGAAATAAAAAACTGGATATCATTCTTTATCAACTCTTAAGATTAATAAGAAAACTTTCAAAAAACACATGAAAAAAAAGAGTTATATTCCTCAATCTAAACAGATTTCAAAAAAACTATATGAGGCCCTTCAGAAATTAATCCTGCAGGCTCCTACCTGGTCAGATAAGGAATATAATAGCTATAATAAAGTCAGAAAAAATATAAATAAATCCAGAATCGCATAATCTCATATTGTCCATCATTCAAGCCATGTTTTAAATAATTTCAACTATTTGTTTATGTCTGAAATAACCGGAAAAACAATACTGATCACAGGAGCAACTGACGGGTTGGGCAAGCTGGTGGCCACTCACCTGGCGCAGGCAGGAGCAACCGTTTTGATGCACGGGAGAAATCCTGAGAAAGGCAAAAGGGTGTTGCAGGAAATCCGGGATAAAACCGGAAACCCGCACCTGGAATATTTCAACGCTGATTTTGCTTCCCTTTCGGAAGTAAGTCAATTGGCCAAAGAAGTTACCTCCACTTATAATCAACTGGATATTCTGATCAACAACGCCGGTATTGGTGGTGGACCGAAAGCCAATCAGCAACGCGATTTGAGTGTTGACAGCCATGAACTGCGATTTGCAGTAAATTACCTGGCCACCTACCTGTTGACAAAAAAGTTACTGCCCGCCATAAACCACGATAGTGGCAGGATCATTAATGTAGCATCCATAGGACAGGAAACGATTGATTTTAACGATGTAATGCTTGAAAAAAGTTATGATGCTTTTCATGCCTACCGGCAGAGCAAGCTGGCCATGATCATGTTCACTTTCGACCTCGCTGAGGAACTGAAAGATACCGGAATTACGGTCAACACCCTTCACCCGGCTACACTGATGAACACCAATATGGTGAAGGAATTTTTCGGCCGTACCATGAGCACGATAGAAGAAGGAGCGGAAGCACTGGAATACCTTACCGTTTCTCCTGAATTGCAGAGTACCACAGGAGTATACTTCAACCAAAAAAAGCCAGACAGAGCGCTTGGACAGGCTTATGACAAAGAGGCAAGAGACAGATTAAAAGCTTTATCAGAAGAGTTAACAGGAGGATTTATGTAATTATGAAAAAAGCAGCGCAGCTTATACAAAAATGCTGCCATGCTTTTATTAAAAAGATGCTGTGCTTTTTTAAAATGCAGCGCAGCTTTTTTTGTCGCGCTTAGGATATAAGTTTTTTCCGGGATTGAAATCAAAAAATTACAATTTACATTTTCAATTCAATACCCACCGGACAATGATCCGACCCCATCACCTGGTCAAGAATAAAAGCCTCTTTAATTCTTTCCATGAAACGATAGCTAACCAGGAAATAATCAATACGCCAGCCCACATTTCGTTCGCGTGCTTTAAAGCGTTGACTCCAGTATGAATACTGCACTTTATCAGGATAGAAATGACGAAAAGTATCCACGAGGCGGGCAGAAAGAAAATTATTAAATCCGTCAATCTCCACCTGGGTGAAACCTGCCGATTTGTTATAATTAGATTTTGGATTCGCCAGATCGATGGGTTCGTGAGCCACGTTCAGGTCACCGGTAAAAACCACCGGTTTCAGCTCATCCAGTGAATGCAGGTAATCAAGCAGGTCTTTATCCCATGTCTCACGATATTCAAGCCGCTTTAATCCTTGACCGGAATTAGGAACATAGACATTCACCAGGTAAAAATCCTCATATTCAAGGGTGATTACCCTTCCCTCCTGATCGTGTTCTTTCTTACCAATATCATAACTGTGACTGATGGGTTTGTGTTTTGTAAAGATGGCAGTCCCGGAATACCCTTTCTTCTCGGCCGAATTGGCAAATACCTCATAGCCGTCAATCTCAGCAGCGATAGCCTGCATCACCTCATCCGGCGCCTTGGTTTCCTGTATACACAGTATATCAGGATCCATTTCCCTGACTTTTTCCTCAAATCCTTTCTTTAGCGCTGCACGGATGCCATTTACATTCCATGATAATATTTTCATAAACTCTCTCCCACGTATTTATAACGGTTAAGGATACTAATATAAACATTTTTTTTATTCCGTGGAAACTCAGTTGTTTATTCGGTAGTGATTCGGTTGATTATTCAATTGTAATTCTGTAGTTTATTCGGTGATTTTTACGGATGAAACGCCATGCTCCTCTGTCACCCTGTTACCTTGTCACTTTGTCACCTATGACTGCTCGTGATCCTTGCCAACACCGGGCCCTCACAGCCAAGGGCAAGGATTCAGTTGTTTATTCGACAGATGATTCAAGCGTCTCGCTTGGACCCCATATATTTATTCTGTTGTTTTTATTTTTCCAAATTGTTTCAAACGGTTTCAGGTGGTTTCAAGTTGTTTCAGAGCGGCGGTGGTCAATTGATAATTCTGTGGTGATACGTTTGTTTAATGATCTACTCTCACACTGATCCCCTCACGCTTCCATACTACCTCAGCTGCTGAATAACTGTACCCGGCAAAAATACCGTAACCGTTCTTAATATTACTGAATACATTTACCGGCTCCGAATAAAAGTCTTTTTCTGCAATCCGCTGGTTATAGTAAGAAATGGCATAGTCATAGTAATTTTCGCTTATGGAGAGCAATTTAATGCGATATATAACGCTGTCTTCATTATAAATGCCGCCGCCTTGTTTCAATCTAAAACTGACTTGCTGCTTAGGTGACGAAAAAGTCTTGTCAGAAAAAATGAGTTGACTATAATTATTATATAAAGTAGCTTCCACAAATGAATTCGGAGAAAGGATATATTCATCAAAATCGGGTACTTCTCTTGTATCATAATAACTAAGCTTATCTACAGACAGCCCGTAAAAATTCTTCTGATCCGGATTATCTTTAAAAAATACAGTATATAAAATTTGCCCGGTAAGTGAATCCTGCAGATAGCTCACGGAAGTTATTTTTACCGGCCGCGGGATTGAATCGCTGGCAGTAACCGGCTCGTGACCGGGAACAGAAACCGTTAACCGGTAAAGCCCCGGTTGATATTCCGGAGGATTATCTGTTACATAATAGCCAGCAGGTATTCCCTCATGATAGTTATCAAAATAGGTTGAATGCATCACTGTCCCGAATAACCAGATAAATAGAAGCTGTTCCGTTCATTCAGTTTCCACCTTATTTTCCCGTTCAGGTCAAAAAAATAATACCCCGCATTATCCCAGGAGGTAAAATGGTTCATGATCGGACCAGCCAGAAAATCCAGGTAGGTTCGGCGGGCCGACAGGATAAAGGTAAGCCTGTCTTTAATAACCGGTCCTTCCACCTGTAATTTAGAAGAGATGAGCCCCACCGAGCCCTTTACCGCCAGCTTTTTGCTGTTGCCGTCCTTCATGCGGATATCGGTGACTGACGCCAGCCGGCTGTTGTACTGTGCCGGAAAAGCCGAAGTATACAGCTTCACATTTTTGATGGCATCGCTGTTGAAGACCGAGAAAAAACCAAACAGGTGGTTTGGATTAAACACCTCGGCTCCGTCTACCAGGATCAGGTTGTTATCCGCTTCACCGCCACGCACATACAGGCCTGTGTTTCCTTCGCTTCCCGGCTGTACGCCCGGCATCAGTTGCAGGGTTTTCAGGATATCCTGCTCCCCCATCAGTACCGGGAGTTGGCGGGTCATCTTCATGGGGATGTTCAGCATGCCGGGTTCATGAATGGAATGCATCCTGTTTGGATTCTCACCGGTCACCTTCACCTCTCCTATTTGACTGTTGGACGACAAGAAGATTGAAAGGAGGGTATCTTTCCTGATTCTCAGGTGCAGAAATTCCGTTTCATATCCGACGTAGGATACCCGGAGGTCGTGCATATCTCCTGAAAGAGAGAGACTAAAAAAACCATAGTCATTTGTAATTGTACCGGTCTCCCCGTCCGCCAAAACCGTGGCACCAATCAGTTTTTCCCCGGAGGCAGTATCCTGAACGTATCCGGAGACAACGATCTGCTGTGCCTGCAGGGATACAGTCCATAATAACAAACCGGCAAAAATCCATAATCTCATGACATCGCATTAAAATATCATTTGAAAAGCATATTTAATCCCTTCTTACGTTCGGGTAATTACAAATATAGGGAATTTATAGTTACAGCCAAGTTGAGATTTGGGTGATAAGCTGACAAACTCCGTTTTTGATCTAATTACTGCTTCTCATGTCCGATAATTTCTTTATTATCTAACTCAATCAGATCATAAAACCTGAATAAGTCAGCAATAGTCTTAAAATAATTATCAAATAACTGGATAAGAGCTTTGTTTACAATATTTCCCGTCGTGACAAGAAGTAATTTTGCAGGAATTCCATTTATTAAATGTGAATCCAGAAAATCAGAATCTTTGGTTATAATAATTCGATCTTCTTTGATGGATATGTTTCTAATCTCATTATCTTTTGTCCTCTCCTTATCTGGCAGATCATCCGTATGAATAACATCATACCCTTTATCTTTAAGGGAAATGGTTAATTTATAAGGTAGATTAGCATCCATCAGAAATTTCATGCGACAATCCTGTGTATTGTTTTTACTTTAGATAATTGTGAAGCAAATGCTAAACAAGCCCTAATATCATCAATTTCAAGTGCCGGATAATCTTCAATGATTTCAGCTTCACTCATACCAGCAGATAATAAATCCAAGATTAAATCAACCGTATATCTTGTATTACGCAGGGTTGGTCTCCCATTACAAATCTCCGGGTTAATAGTTATTCTGCCTAATAGATCCTTTTTCATGTTTTTTCTCAAATATACAAAAAAATATCCTCACATATGATCCCAACATTATTGAAACTGTTGATAACCTTTCAGATGCCAAACAGATATAAACAGGTGCTAAAGATAATCCATTCAGCAACCCAACTGGCACGGACGTCCTCGTCCGTGCCTACCATGCCCACTAACTATAGTCTAAAGCATGAAAGCCACGGACAACATGTCCGCGGCAGGTGGTTATATTTTTAGCAACACCATGGATTATGCCGGAGAAACTGGTATTTAGAAGATGTTACTGTAGCTAAATAACGCCACACGAGGGGACTCGTGCGGAAGCAGGGACAGCAGAGGAACTCGTGCGGAAGCGGGGACAGCTTCACCAAAAACTACCTCTACAAAAAATTACGGTTCAGAAAATCCTGGAACCGGGCTTTGTACTGATCACTGACGGGAATGTATTTTTTACCGAAAACAACATGACTTCTTTCCACGGTCTCAACCTTATCCAGGTTGACAATATACGACCGGTGAACGCGCATAAAGTGCTCTGCTGGTAGCTTTTCTTCCAGTGATTTAACAGAATTAAGCGACAACACCGGCTTCGTCTCATCTTGCAGGTAAACCTTCACATAGTCTTTCATCCCTTCGATATAAAGGATTTCATGAAAATTGATACGCCGGATCTTGTACTCTGATTTGAGAAACAAAAATTCATTGTTGGCCTCCAGTGAAGGATAGGCCTGTTCTTCGAGTTCAATAAGGTGCTTTGCTTTGTTTACAGCCGTTAGAAATTCCTGGTAACTGAAGGGCTTCAGCAAATAGTCGATGGCATTCAGTCTGAATCCTTCTACAGCATATTTCTCATAAGCAGTGGTAAAAATAATCTTTGTGCCCGGCTGCAGGGTTTTGGCAAAATCAACCCCGGACAGGTCAGGCATTTGCACATCGAGCAAGATCAGGTCCACTTTACTGTCTGAGAGAAAATCCACCGCGTCAAGTGGATTATCAAAAGCACCGGCCAATTCCAGATAAGGAGTTTTTGCAACATAGTCGGACACGAGTTTAAGCGCCAGCGGCTCATCATCCAGGGCGATGGTCCGTATTTTTTTTGCAGCACTCATGTTGTTTCCAGTTTAAGTCTCGCGAGGAATTCACCAGCCTGTTCTTCAACCTGCAGCTTATGTCTGTCAGGATAAAGCAACCGCAGCCTTTTCTTCACATTCTCAAGTCCGATGCCTCCTTGTTTATCTTTGTTCTGAAGCTCCTGCTTTGTCATGCTGTTTTGCACTTCAAACAATATCTCAGTATTTTTCACTTCCATCCGTATCCTGATAAACGACCTTTCCCTGTAACTCACACCATGCTTGAAGGCATTTTCCACAAAAGGAACGAACAACAGGGGCGGGACCATCAACTCGTCACAATCTTTGGGCAGAGACACCTCCAGCTTCACTTTATCGCTTAGCCTCAGCTTCATCAGGTCGATGTAGTGATGCAGGAAAGCCACCTCATCACTTAACCTCGATCGTCCCTGGTCCGATTCATACAACAGGTAACGCATCAGTTTGGAAAGCTTGAGAACAGCTTCCTGTGCTTCTTCACTGTCAATGCCGATCAGGGAGTAAATATTGTTCAGGGTATTGAAAAAGAAATGCGGGCTGATCTGGTTTTTCAGGAAGGCCAGCTCTGAATTCAGCTTTTCTTTTCTCCAGCTCTTTTCGCTCTTTTTCATTCTGTGCCAGTCGTTGCATCACCCCCAGTCCAAGCGAAAAACCTACAATAAGTACAGAAGTATAGAAATACCCCATCAGTCTGAACTGTTTGATAGGCGGTTTTACAAGGTTTTTGCCCTTATTGAGTTCCTGCATTACCTTTTCAAACTGCTGATCCCGAACCTTATCAAAAAACACATTCTCATTCAGGTACCAGAGGATAAGACAAACAAAGAGAATAATTGCAGTGGTAATCAGGAAATACCAAATTTTGTTGTCCCTGAAAAAATAACGTGGCACCAGCCAGAGGTAATTAAAGTAAAACAAAGAACCGTAAACCGCAGTATTGAAATAAAACTGATTCAGAAAATGATCGCTTCTGTTCCCGTAACTTGTCATCAGGTAATGAGGCAGAATCACGATGATCGTCCATGCCAGCAAATGCAATAGTAGGGTTAAACGTCGGTTTGAATGAAATCTGATTCTCATTTTCTTTTGCTTTGATCTTTCAAAGATAATATTTTGTTGCGGTATGTTTGGGTGCTAATTTATTTACGGGTTATGGATGGTATTTTGGCTCATTCTATTCAGCTCAGGTGGTAAAGACAACTCATGAGTTGTCTCTACGGTCTCACTTCTTCCATCTTACGTCTCCTGACTCTTCTGTCTTCTGTCTTCAAACTTCCTCCTCCCCATTCATACCTCAGCGCATCAATAGGGTTCAGTCCTGCGGCTTTTCTTGCAGGATACCAGCCAAAGAAGATGCCGATAGCCGAACATACCAAAAAGGCAAATACAACCGAGGAAGTCATAATTACCACCGGCCAGTTCATAATAGAGGCGATGATCCAGGTAGCAGCTGAACCCAGCAGGATCCCGATCACACCACCCATCACACTCAGCATCAATGATTCTATCAGAAACTGCATCAGAATGTCATTTCCTTTTCCCCCTACTGACATTCGGAGGCCAATTTCACGCGTACGTTCAGTTACCGATACATACATGATATTCATAATTCCAATACCGCCAACCAGCAGCGAGATTCCTGCAATTGCCCCCAGGAGTGCTGTCAGCACATCGCTGATTGAAGAGAAGGTTTGTACCAGCTCTGATTGCGACATAACCCTGAAATCATCTTCCTCGCCGGGTTTGATCTTATGTGTCTGCCGAAGGGTTTGTGTAATCTCGTCAATAGCCTTTTCATTTAACTTTTCCGAAGCAGCTGATGCGTAGATCCCCTGAATATGTGTTATGGCCAATATACGTTTTTGTATAGCAGTATAAGGGGCAATCAGCAGGTCATCCTGGTCCTGTCCCATTCCGTTCTCCCCTTTGGGTTCCAGCACACCAATCACTTTAAAAGGGATATTATTGAAACGAATGGTTTGTCCCAGCGGATCCAGACCATTTTGAAACAAGTTATTCTCTACCGTCTTTCCAATCAGGCAAACCTTTGCAAAGGTCTGTACCTCCCGGTCGGTAAATATACGGCCTTCCTCAAGGTCATATTTCCTTATTCCCAGATAATTCTGACTGACACCATAGACTGTAGTCGGCCAGTTCTGGTTGCCAAAAACTGCCTGCCCGGAAGCCCTGACCTGCGGAGAGACCTCACTGATCGACGGACATTCTTTCCGGATAGCCTCCACATCTTCCATGGTCATGGTTTGGGTACTGCTGTTCCCCAGCCTTACACCACCCCTTTGCTGGGAACCGGGAATAGCAAAGATCAGGTTGGTTCCCATGCCAGACATCTGATCCTGGATACTTTTTTTGGAACCCTGCCCGATAGCCAGCATAGCTATCACTGACCCAACCCCTATAATTATGCCCAGCATAGTGAGAAATGCCCTGAACTTATTTCGCTTCAGCGCCTTCACTGCTATTCTTACTATATTTGAATAATTCATTTTAATTTTATTTTATGGTCCTGGATTATATTCTCAACAAAAAATTCCGATCTAAAAATAATATCAAAAATTTATCGGAATAAGCAATCCAACCCGCAGCCCCTGTATCCCCTGAAGTGGATCTTGCACACCATTACAAACCAACATATTATAATAAGGTTGAGCGATGGCCCCCCTGCCTGTACTGCGTTCGGCAGGCAGGCCTTTGGGCAGGGGGCTAAGCGATGGGATAAATGCTTTATGAATATAATACATACTTCGAATTTTACAATTGATCTTCCTCTACCGGCAAGGCTCTAAGTACCCCGGCAGCATTGATTCTTTCTTTTACTTTTTCCTCACGAACGATATGTCCGTCACGAAACAACACGTTACGAGTTGTACAGCGGGCAATATCCGGTTCGTGGGTTACAAATACGATGGTTTTGCCCTGTTCGTTAAGTTCCTGAAACAATGCCATAATCTCGTAAGAAGTGCGCGTATCCAGGTTACCGGTAGCCTCATCAGCCAGGATCACCACCGGGTCGTTCACCAGTGAACGGGCAATGGCCACCCGTTGCTGTTGTCCTCCCGACAGCTGATTGGGCATGTGATCCATCCTGTCTTCAAGACCAACGGACTTTAATGCTTTAACAGCCCGCTCCCGTCTTTCCCTGGTTTTAACCCCGGGATTATAGAAAAGAGGCAGCTCTACATTTTCCAGTGCTGATGTTCGCGGTAACAGGTTATAAGACTGAAACACGAATCCCAGTTTGTTATTTCGTAATTCGGCCAGTTCATTCTTACTCAATCCGTTTATTCTTACTCCATCGAGCTCATAACTTCCCGAAGTAGGCTTATCCAGGCAACCCAGTATGTTGAGCATGGTTGATTTGCCGGAACCACTGGTACCCATTATGGCTACAAACTCTCCCTCCCTGATCTCCAGATTAATCCCTTTCAGGGCGTGAACCGTGATCTCTCCAACATGAAAATCCTTTTTCAGGTCGTTTACTTCAATTAGTGTTTTTGTATCAGACATGGTATTCATTATTTACGGTTACTTCCAGGACGTTGTGGCATAAAAGGACTCCGTGCTTCAGTTTTAGCAGCAACAGCTGATGTTGAGCTATTCATGGCAACCACTATTTCGTCTCCTGCTTTCAGCCCTGAGATCACCTCATAATCCATTTCATTTGTTTCTCCCAGCACTACTCTTTGTGGTTCGATCACATTTCCGTTCTTCACCCAGATCATTTTTCCCTGTGTATTCTGACCTTCCTTTTGAATGGACGGCATTTTAATTGTTATCCCGGGATGCGTTTCCTGATATGTTTTCATAAGTTGCTGATCCGGTTTAAAATACAGTGCCTTTGCCGGCAACAATACAATATTATTTTTCTCCATCACATAAAAAGATACGTTGGCAGTCATGCCCGGCATCAGTTTCTTTTTCGGATTGGGAGCATCAATTATTACAGTATATGTAACTACATTGGAACTTACCACAGGCTGCATCCTGATCTGAGTAACTTTTCCGTCAAACTTCATATCCGGGTAGGCATCTACAGTAAATTCCACCCGTTGCCCCAGTCTTACTCTTCCTATATCAGCTTCATCCACACTGGCTTCCACCTGCATTTGTGTCAGGTCGTTAGCAATAGTGAATAGGGTAGGTGTATTAAAGCTGGCGGCAACAGTCTGTCCTTCATCCACAGCCCTGTCCAGAATCACACCGTCAATCGGGGAATAGATAGTGGCATAGGACAGGTTGATCTTATTACGATCGTACACCGAGCGTGCCTGATTGAGAGAAGCTACAGCCTTGTCGTAATTATAAACGACCTGGTCATAATCCGCCTGAGCAATCAGTTTTTTAGCCATGAGCGCCTGGTAACGTTCGTAGGTAGATTTCTGGTACTTCACTTCTGCCTCAGCCTGGTCGACAGATGCCTTGCTTTGCTCCAGCTGTGCGATCAGAGGTGTCTCATCAATCCTTGCCAGCAGCTGGCCTTTCTTTACCTGCGAATTATAATCCACATAAATCTTTTTGATCACCCCGGAGACCTGGGTGCCAACCTCAACAGTCTCCAGCGCCTGCAGGGTTCCGGTAGCGGTGATCAAATCACTCAGGTTTCCCAGTTTGATTTTTTGCGTTTCCATCGTTACCACTCCCCTGGGCTTCCCAAAAGACCGGAGTAAAATCAATGCACCGGCAATAACTACTATACCGATAATGACATATAAAGCTTTCTTTTTCATTTGTTTATATTTTAATATTCAATTGTCAGATTTATTATTTTATATGACTATCGGGAATCATGTATAAAGCTAATATCTATTTAAAATATTGCAAGAAAAAGCATGCTTACGCTGCCCCCTCCCCCCTAAAAGGGGGCTCACACACGGTTTACCAATTTCAAATTTAGTATTAATATGTGCGCTGGCTCCCCTTCAGGGGTACTGAGCGAAGCGATCTCACGACCAGCATGTGCCTGAGCTAGTGCGAGGGAGTAACTTAGCGAAGCGATCTCACGACCAGCATGTGCGAGGGAGTAACTTAGCGAAGCGATCTCACGACCAGCATGTGCCTGAGCTAGTGCGAGGGAGTAACCAGGGGCTGAGCGAAAGCATTGTAAAATCTGATTCATTTTAAATTTATTAATCATTCCCGATAGTCATATTATTTTATAATGTCAACGAAACTCCTTTGTAGAAATCAAGTATTTTATAACTAAAGATCAGGTTGTATTTTGACTGCAGCAATTTGCTCTCTGCCGTTATCAGATTGGTGCGTTCAAAAAGGTAATCGACCGAGTTGATCAGTCCAACATTGAATTTTTCTTCAGCCACCTTGTTCGATTCCTCAAGAGCATAATATTGTTCCAGGCTTGCATTGTATTCTGTCTGGGCCGATGTTACATCAACAACCGCCTGCTCCACAGCTTTTCGGAGCTGGTTTTTGGTATCAGTAGTGGCCAGCTCAGCATCCTTTACTCCTATTTGAGCCAGTCCGACACTTGTACGAGCCTGTTTATTCTGAAAAACAGGAACAGACAGGGTAATTCCAACTGATGGGCTCACCTGGTTCTTAAGCTGTGTGGTATAATCGAAGCCACCAGGAACACTGGAATAATTGGTACCAACACCAGCGCTTAAAGAGAGATCTGGTATCATTCCGGCTTTGGCTATCTTTTCCTGCATGATGGCCACCTGCTTGTCAGTTTCAGCTTTCTTTATCTGTGGTTTGATATCCAGTGCCTGTGCATAGATAGTACCGGCATCCGGATTACGGTCCTCAATGAGTAATGAATCAAGATTGGGTGAAGCGATGGCAAAAGAATCCGTAACCGGAAGTTCCATAAGTTGCTGAAGGCTTACCCGGGCTACTGCAAGCTGACTGTTAGCATTGGCCAGTGTAAGTTTTTCGCCGGCCAGTTCTGATTTGATCTGCAGATAGTCCGACTGCGAGATCATACTCAGGTCGAGGCGTTCTTTGGCCAGGACCAGTTGCTCTTTGGTAGCATCAATCTGCTTTTGCGCATTGCTTACGCTCTCCTGTGCATAAAGTACCTGCAGGTATGCATTCAGGATATCCAGTTCAACCGACTCCCTGATCGTTTCTGTGTTATAGTTACTGCTTTGCAGGTTCAGTTCATTCTGTTTTAGCTGATTGTTAAGCCTGAAACCATTAAACAGGGTCATATTTGAGCTTAGTGAATAACTGGTGTTGTTAGAGCCTGTCATTGACCCGTAATTACCCGTTTGATTGTCAATTCCCTTATCCCAGACAAAATTCTGCCGGACAGCTCCGGTGAGGGAAGGGAGCCGGGCTGCTCTTGCCTGTTCAATATACAACTGATCACGGTCACCCGAAAGGCCGGCCTGCTGTACCTGGATGTTCTTACTCAGTGCATAATTGATACAATCATCCAGGGTCCAGGTTTTTTCCTGAGCTTTGCTACCAGCAGCCAGCGCCAGAAATACAAAGGTTGTCAATAAAATTTTTGTTCGCATTTTCTTATTCACTTTATTAATCTGGGTAAAAGTAGTCTCAGCCTGAAGCAAATAAAAACAGAATAGATGTATGGGGAGATTTTATCGACGGAAGGGGAATGTTTGGGTAGGAAGGGCAGTTGTAACTCAGTTGTTTATTCGGTTGCTTATTTCGGTTGTTTGTTCAGTTGTTTATTACTCGCTCGCACAAGGCCGGGCCACGACCCGGATGCTACTCCCTCACACATACCTGGCCACAGCCTGGTCGTGAGCTTGACCCGCGCAAAGTCTACCCCGCTTACCAAAGCTCAAGGTTCGTGATGCTTGCCCACACCGGGCCCTCACATAAGCCAAGGGCAAGGATTCAGTTGTTTCATGAGTTTCAGATTGTTTCAGGTTGTTTCAGGGTTCAAATTAACGCAAAGCCCTCCTTGTCACTTTGTTACTTAAGTTACTCACTCCCGCATGGCCAGGCCACAACCCGTTCGTGATCCTTGCCTTCACCAGGCCCTCGCTCCTACCAAAGGCAAGGATTGTTACCTTGTTACTATTTTCGCTCGTGATCCTTGCCCACACCAGGTCCTCGCTCGTGCCAAAGGCAAAGATTCAGTTGTTTGTTCAATTGATGGTTCAAGGTCTCGCTTGGACTCCATATTATTTATTTAAGTGTTTGAAGGTTTGAGGTTGTTTGAAATGGTTACAAATGGTTCCAGATGGTTTCAAGTTGTTTCAAGTTGTTTCAGGCAGCTAAAAATACACGCCGGTTGTTTTTTTGACGAACGGAATACAATACTTGCCGGTTTTTGATCGTTTACCTGATAATCCTGTGACCGTTACAGGATCCGTTTGCGCAAATGAACCGTTTAATGTGAATTGGTTAACTGAACCGAACCTATTATTAATTAAAATTCTTTAAACCATGAAAAGGAAGCTCAATATTATTGGTGCAGTTCTTCTTTCAGCATCGCTGCTTTGGAGTTGTACTGAAAGTAAGATTGCCGGACCGCAGAAAAGTCTCAAAGAATCTCTGACAGCCGGCAGTGAAAAGGTAAATACTGCGATTGATGAAATTGCAAAAACACCCGGTTACAGTGTCCTGAATATGGGACAGGATGCCGCACTCAAGGCAGGAACAACTGATACGGTTGAATATTTTGACAGTATCTCTCTTGCTGACATCAGTGGTATATACGAGTACCGGTTCGCCCAGGCGAACTACCGTTGCCACAGTTGTTTCCACAGAAAATTCGTGAAAACAGGAGACAGTTCGCTGTTGATTGTTATGCTGCCTGAAAAACAGGTATTCCATCCTTACAGGCTGCATCATATGTATGCAGAAGATTCAACCCTGGAAAACAATTTCAAGATCACAGCCACTGATTATCACTACTTTTTCAACAGGGGTCTGATGTACGACTACAAGCTTACCGCAGGCCTCATGCTTGACAGCACCGATATCGGCAGCATGGATATTGAGTCGAACCGAGACTCCTGGAAAGAGTTCAACTACAGTTCTTCCTACAATTTCAGTAACGATTACAGCATCAACTTCTCCAGGATGACCGGAGACACTTCACTATTCAGCTTTTCGTTAATGAACGGAACCGATGTACTGCTCAAAGAATCGCTCCAGACCGTTAAGAATGATACCGCCTGGGGTCGGGAGAAGGAATATACGCTTGCCATCGGAAATGTGGAAATAGTAAGAAATACCTCAACCGATAGTATTGCGGTTTATGTAGATGGTGTATTGCAAAAAAATGCTACTGTTGATTTTATCTATAGCGAACCCAACAGGGGTGATTGCCGGTTTACAGCAAGCACCCGGGACATTCAGATCACTTTTGATGACGGCACACAAACCACGCTCTCAGAACTTATCGGTCCTTCGATGGATATCCTTAAAAACCTGGTAAGCTCAATGCATAACATGTACTTTGCATCTAATGTGGTTGACTATATAGCCTGGAACATCCACAAAGGGCGCATCAGTAAGTAAGAAAATGGATTTGTCTTGCCCAATGCCTGGTTGAGTCAGACAATCCAAAAGCAGGGAGGTTTATGAAAGGCTTCCCTGCTTTCTTTTTTCAGGAATGGTTATTCTTTCAAAAAATTAATAAGCGGTGTAATAAACCTGTCAAATGCTTCAATATGTGGCAGGTGTCCGACATTATCCAGTTCAACCAGTCTACTGTTTTTAATCTTCTGGTGGGTGATTTTTCCAAGTTCCGGATAGTTTCCCATTGTTTTTCTCACTTCCGGACTGACCAGTGATTTTCCCAGGGCTGTACGGTCCCGTTGTCCGATAATCAGCAGTGTAGGCCTTTCTATATTCTCAAACTCATAGCAGACGGGCTGGGTGAATATCATGTCGTAAGTAAGGGCAGCAACCCAGGCAATACGAGGATAATCAATATTCAGCGTCCAGCCGGCCAGAATATTTACCCATTCATCATAAGCAGGCTTCCAGTGATTCCCGTAATAACTTTCCATCTGGTATTTTTTAATTGACTGATAATTCTTATTCAATTCATTATGATACCACCAATCGACAGGTTTGTAGGGCACATTCACTTTCCAGTCTTCCAGCCCGATAGGATCTTCAAGGATAAATTTGTCTGTTCTCTCCGGGAACATTAGCACAAACCTGGTAGCTACCATTCCTCCCATTGAATGACCCAGGACGCTTATCCGGTCAATCCCGAGTGTATCAAGCAGTGCTTTGGTATTAAGAGCCAGTTGCTGAAAAGTATACTGGTAATGAATGGGCTTAGATGATTTACCAAACCCAATCTGATCAGGTATTACTACTCTGAAGCCTTCGTCAGCCAGCCTCTCCGCTGTTTGTCCCCAATATGCACCGTTGAAATTTTTACCATGCAACAACATAATGCTCTTCCCGTTAGGATGCTCCGGCTGAACATCCATATAAGCCATCTTGTATTGTTGTTGCTGATTGTGTATTGTAATATACCGGACTGTATAGGGATATGTATAATTTTCCAGGTTAAGGGCCATTACTTTCAGGCTGTCAGGCTGACCGGCAACATTTATTATCAGCAGCCCTGTAAGAATAAATAATAGAAAGCTTTTTTTAAACATGATTCAGATTTTAGGGTTTATTCCATCAACAAACTGCCTGTATGATTGTTTGCAAATGAATAATGAAGAATAAACAGGGTTTCTGACCAGATTTATAAGAACAATAAAAGCATGAAAGCCACGGACAGCATGTCCGCGGCAGGTGGAAGATATACTGGAAAGACAAATAAGCTATTTTACCAGAAACTTAATTCTACAGCCTCTATAACTTCTACCTCCTCTACCTCCTCTACAGCTTTTACAGCCTTTACAACCTCTATAACTTCTACCTCACAACTTCTCCGCAGCCAGTACCAGCAACATAAAATTAGTAGACCCGCCCCCCAGCACATATTCAGTTTGCTGCCAGAAGAAAGGCCATTTTTTCAGTTCCGCAAAATCCGGACGTATCAGGGCTGTTCCGGAAACTACTCCACCGGGAATGTACGACCAGTCAGCGCGGTTAAACCCGTAAGCTACTGTTACTGAGTTCTCCCCTACCCCTGAAGCAAATGAAGCGCTGTTTTGCCCGGGATGACAACCCAGCACAAAATTCAGCGCATGCAGGTAGTAATCCTTGCTGATCTGGTCAGGAAAATAGGTACTCAGAAAATAATTTTTCACACCGTTGCTCTGGATATCCCATCCGGCACCCCAGATATTGGGCTTGTAAGGCACACCAAAGGGAGTCAGGCCTGAAAGGCTGTCAATTTGTTTTCCCAGATCCCGGGCAGCCTGTTTGACAGAATTTTTCATGGCACCATCACCCAGGTCATTCATGATACTGCCCAGCCGCCAACCGATCTGATTAAACGAAGAAACCGTCTGATCCGGATGATTTTCAATAAATGTAAGATATTGTTTGTCTTTGGTGGTATTATACAATTCAACAGCCAGTCTGAGCAGATCAGCGTCCACTGTGCTCTGATACTGTTGCCAGGTTGCTTTAGCTATGGAAAGTGCTTCCCGGGCCATTTGGCCGTTCAGTTCCCCAATCACCCGTGATGCAGTTGCCAGTGCAATGCCAGCCGTCAGATCATGTCCACGGTTTTGTTGTGTAAACACCCATCTGTCATCAGCCTTGCCTGCTGAAAAAATATTCTCATCAGCTTTCTTTTCTGAAGGTGTATACACTCTGTTATCCGTCATGTTGGCAGCATCACCCAGCATTACATACTGATCAAGCGACGGACAGATGATGCCCCGGTAAAAACGACCCAGCGATTCATATCCACCCATAATGGTCAGCATTCCGTGTTCCACCTGCTGCAACACATCCGGTATGCCATCGGGTTGATGCATCTTCACCTGGTGGTTTTGTTCATCAATAGTAGTTACATCATAATCCGGCTTAAATGTCTCGTATGCCAGAGAAAGCAGGTAAACCGTGTTGGCCTGCGATTCAATCCGCAAGTCAAAATCACCGGCATCATGCCAGCCGCCTGCATCCAGTCCGGGAACATGTTCACCTGATTTAAAGGGAGACAATGTTGAAGGACCCTGGATGTATCCATCAAAATGATTGGAATCAACCGGTGCCATCCGGGCATCATCCATATGGCACAGGCCGTGCCATATGCGATATCGGTCTTTAACGATCATGTGGCACATCTGCACCGGCAGGAAATATTCCAGTACTGGCTGCCATACACCTTGCTGATAGACAGCGTTACTGATCTCAAAGAGATTGGAATGCACTTTTCCATAAGTGAAATAATATATTCCGGGCTCACTGACTGATGAAAAATCGGATTTCAGGTAATTATACCGCAGAAATCTGCCCCAGGAGGCAGGTTGGCGGGAGAATACTTCGTGCTCACTTCCATTTTCATCCACCCTGAGCAGTTTAATTGCTGCATCTTTGGTATCATTCTTATCTTTTTCAACCACCACCGATTTGGGTTGTGAAGGCTGATAACCGACCTGCGAAACATGAATAACCGGCTTTTCGACAAAGCCTTTTATAACTGAAGGTTCCACCAGCCAGTCAATGACATTCCCATCCTTGTCAGCAGCTGCTTTGGCATTCACAATAAACCAGCCATTGCTGTGCTCAGCCCTGCCGTCAATCATGTTCAGGTCCGACAGGTTACTGGTGATTGTAAGCTGAAGTTTTTCATCACCCGGAGCAATAACCAGTTTTTTACCTGCAGCCATTGGTTTAGCGACAAACTTGTCTTCTCCCGTTTTGTCAACCGGACTGTCGAACTGCCTGGGAAAAATTCCTGACTCACCATCCATATAAAAACGTTTGCCGAAATATACACCAGGGAATAATTCCAGGTTAAATCCAACCTTGCCCAGCCACTCTTTTGGCAAGGGCTTATCCAGTTTCACCGTGATACGGAAAGCTTTACCTTCAGCTTTAACTGATACCTCATAAGGCAGATAAAGATCCGGATAGAAGATGGGATTAAATCCTTTCCCGTTGCGGGATGAATCAGGGAACACCATTCTCACTGAGATGATCTGGTTTATAGAATCCACCTCACGAGCAGCCTGCCGCGGGATGGGTGACCACTGCCCCGGAGCCTCTTCCAGTCTCAGGTCGCCATTGGTAGCAACCCGTACTCCGTTCTGTATAAAGCTGACACCTCCCTGATGTCCTTCAGGATAGTAATCCTGCCCAAGCATCACGTTCAGACCAGGCATTTCAAAATACCCCTGGTCATTCAGGGCAAGATTATTTTTATCTGTTTGCCTGTTGCAACCGGTGAAGATCATTCCGGTAAATATGATCAACAGAAAAAGATATTTTGTGTTGTTAGTCTTGTAGTTAGTCATGTTTAAAATAAATTTATGAAAAGCGTAACGGGTATGAAGATAGTAAAAATAAGATTAGTGACAAGCCTGTTTTAACCCAGTCAGAATTTAGCTGTTAAGATCTTACAAATATTTTTTACAGACCGGTATTATTTTTTTAAATGCCAGTAGTAATTTATCAAATCCATACAGTCTCATTCCTTCGTGATGCCCAAAACAAAAGGCAAACCATTCTGTCTTACTTAATGATCAGAGCTTCCAGGAATTTGAAATCCGCCAAAATACAATTATATTTATGATCTGATATTAAGTTGTATAAATTGATCATTTTATAATACTACTAACATGAAAAAACTACTCACATTGACTTTTCTATTGGCCTTGTTGTATTCGTGCACTAATAAAGCACAGGACATGCCCATTGACAAACAGGCCACACAGGAGACAGTTAATCTTTATAACAATCTGAAAAAAATAGAAAAAAGAGGCTTTATGGTTGGTCACCAGGACGACCTGGCCTATGGCGTAAACTGGAAGTATGAGCCGGGCCGAAGTGATATTCATGATATTACCGGGGATTACCCTGCCGTATATGGCTGGGAGCTGGGACATCTGGAGATTGGTGCACCGGTGAACCTGGACAGTGTCCCCTTTGCCAAAATGAGGGAATTCATTCAGGAAGGTTATGAACGCGGAGGAGTGATCACGATAAGCTGGCACGGCAATAATCCCCTTACCGGCAAAACTGCCTGGGATCCGAAGGAAGGTACAGTGGAAGCCATCCTTCCCGGCGGTGAAAAGAATGATGTGTTCAACGCGCAACTTGATAAAGTAGCAGCATTCCTGCAAAGCCTCAAAGGAAAAAACGGTGAACCCATACCAATATTGTTCCGGCCGTTCCACGAACATACCGGCGGGTGGTTCTGGTGGGGAAACCGTACGACCAGCAATGAATCATACAAAAAACTTTTCCGTTATACCGTTGATTATCTGAAAGATAAAAAACAACTTCATAACCTGCTTTATGTCTACAATACAGGAAGTGAATTTTCTTCACCGGAAGAATACCTGGAACGCTATCCCGGTGATGATGTAGTGGATATGCTGAGTTTTGACATCTACCAGCGGGGAGATGCAGCCAAAGACAGCTCCTATACCTATTCTCTTGACAAACACCTGGGCATCATTGAAAAGCTGGCGGCTGAAAAGAACAAGATAGCCACGGTGGGCGAAACCGGCTATTCCCAGATTCCCTATGCCCAGTGGTTTACCAGAAGGGTATACCCCGGACTTAAAAACCACAAATTCTCTTATGTCCTGTTCTGGCGAAACGCAGGTTACAAACCACAAAATGATGAGATTGAATATTATGTGCCTTATAAGGGCCAGCTTTCTGAAGAAGATTTTCTTAAATTCTATAACCTGCCTCAGACACTTTTTCAGAGTGATCTGACTTATGACGAAGTATATAAATAACTATTATGAAAATAATGCTGCCTAAAACAAATAAACTGATAGTATTGCTGCTGGCAATCATCATGCCGGTTGCTGTCCGGGCGATGGTACAGCCAAAAAACTATGAAGTTAAATCGCCTGACGGCAAAGTAATCCTGAAAGTTGAGACCGGCAATAAGCTACTCTGGTCAGTTGAATACATGGGGCAACCTGCTATTGCCCCTTCAGGTATATCGCTAACGCTGGGAGACGGAGAAGTGCTGGGGGATGATACCCATGTAAAATCCGCCAAAACAGAAGAGATCAATTCACAGTTCAATGCCATTAACTTCAGGCGGACTGTTGTGAAGGATCACTGTAACCAGCTTACCATGCAATGCAAAAACGATTTTGGAGTGATATTCAGGGTGTATGATGATGCTGTGGCCTACCGCTTCTTCACCAAAAAGAAAGGTAATATTATTGTAAAACAGGAAGAGGCCAATTTCAATTTCACTACTGATCATCGGGCTTTCATTCCTTATCTGCGTGATTATCGCGGAGGCCAGCTCTTCAATGCTTCATTTGAATCGCCCTACAGGGTTCAGAAACTGTCGGAGTTTGAGCGGGATTCATTGTCGATTCTCCCCATGCTGGTCGACCTGGGAGACAATATAAAAGTAGAGATTCTGGAAGCCGACCTGGAAGATTATCCGGGTATGTACCTGGTGCTGAATGAAACCGGCAAAGGACTGAAGGGCCTTTTCGCCCCCTATCCGCTGGAGACGAAAGCAGGCGGTTTTAATATGATGAACCTGATCCCGGTAAAGAGAGCGGATTACATTGCCAACACTACAGGCGCCCGCAACTTCCCCTGGCGGGCCGTATTGCTCAGCAACGCCGACAAAGAATTACTGAACAACGACATCGTGCAGAAACTGGCCTCCCCGCCCCGTATTGAGGATGTTTCCTGGATCGTACCCGGACAGGTTGCCTGGGACTGGTGGGATGGTTATGATATTTTCCACGTTAATTTTAAAGCCGGCAAGAATACTCCTACATACAAATATTATATTGATTTTGCAAGCGCGAATCATGCGAAGTACATTATCCTGGATGAAGGATGGTCAGATATTTTTGACCTGAACAAACTAAATCCTGATATAGACCTGAATGAGATCCTCAGGTATGCCAAAGAGAAAAATGTCGGGGTTATCCTCTGGGCCTCATGGGTTGCCATCACCAATCAGATGGAAGATGTTTTTCCAAAATACGCTGCCATGGGTGTCAAAGGCTGGAAGATCGATTTTGTGGACCGCGACGACCAGCTGGCTGTTGCCTCTACTTATGCCATCGCCAAACTGGCAGCCCAAAACCATTTGATGGTAGATTTCCACGGGATATACAAACCAACAGGATTGCAACGAACTTATCCTAATGTGGTTGGTTACGAAGGTGTCTATGGCATGGAGAATTTCAAGTGGGCCGACATGAATATGCCTGAATATGTGGTCACTATTCCTTTTATCCGCAACGTAGCCGGACCAATGGATTACACCTCTGGTTCAATGCGCAATGTGACACAGGCTGATTTTGTGGCAAGGAACCACGCCCCGCTGACTAAAGGCACCCGCTGCAACCAGCTGGCCCAGTATGTGGTTTTTGAAGTCCCTATACAAATGTTGTCTGACAGTCCGACAGCCTATATGAAAGAACAGGAATGCACCGATTTTATAACAAGCATCCCTACCACTTTTGATGAAACAGTTCCGCTGGATGGCATCGTTGGAGACTATGTGGCTGTTGCCAGAAAGAAAGTAGACACCTGGTATATCGGTGCCATGACCGACTGGAGTCCACGGGACCTGACTATCGACCTTTCATTCCTCGGTGATGGCAATTACCAGGCTGTACTCTTTAAAGACGGGATCAATACAGACACCGAAGCAAAGGATTATAAGAAAGAGGTAATACCTGTTAAAAAAGGGGATAAGCTGAATATCCATATGGCACCCGGAGGCGGATGGGCGGCGAGGATTGAGAAACAGTAGATTATTCAATTGTTTACTCAGTAGTAAATGAATTGTTTATTTAGTTGTTTGAGGGATTGAAGTGGTTTGAAGTGGTTTGAAAAAGATGCTGTAGGTTTATAGTTGATCAGCTTTCACAAAGGATGTAATTTGTATAACCTCTATAACTTATATAGCCTGTATAATCTCTACAATATTGTATCGCTTTTCTATTTTTAGTAAATTTGAAATATGAGAACCATAAAAAACATCGAAACTAAAATTAAACAATTGACTCCTGATTTAATTGAGGAATTAGATAATTATTTGGATTACTTAATTCATAAAAGAGCTGACAAGAAATCAAAAAAATTGTCTCAGGACTGGGCTGGGGGATTAAAGGGAGAAAATTACACATCAGTTGATTTACAAAAAAAAGCGCTCGATTGGAGACAAAAGTAAAATACTTGATTGACACAAATATTTGGCTTGAGAGATTATTAGATCAGGACAAATCAGATATTGTTTCTCAATTTCTTGATACTGTTCCATTAAACCAAATATTTTTAAGCGATTTTACCCTACATTCTATTGGAGTAATTCTGGCAAAATTCAATAAACTTGACATACTACATAAATTTATAAATGATTTATTTTTCAATGGATTAATTGAGCAAATATTTCTTGATCCACATGATTTTGCTGATATTATTTCAAACATTGATAAATATAAGCTTGACTTTGATGATGCTTATCAATTAACTTTATCACAAAAATATGACTTGACAATCATAACATTTGACAAAGAATTTAATGCAAAAGGAATAAATAAAAAAACACCTGAGGATATACTGAAAAAGTTATAATTACCCCATCCTGCCTTATCTTTCTGGACTTATGAGTCTTTTCCTTTTAATAATTGAATGCTGCCTGTCGCGAGTCTCCATACTCGTAACTTCCGTTCTTATGAAAATTGAATTAACAAACCTTTAATAATCTGACAGAAAAAGAATACTTATTTTTCAACTGATATGTTTAAACGAAAATATTTTCTCATTCTCATAACAAGTCTCCTGGGGATATCACTGCTTACAGCATGCACAGGAGGTAAACACAAAGACACTATTCAGGAGCAGAACGATTCTCTGGCAACAGTCTTTAATAAGTCGCTGAAAGATAATATTCTGGCTGTTTGGTACCCCCTAATGGTAGACACAATTGACGGAGGCTATTACAGCAATGCCACATACGACTGGCAGCTTACAGAAAATCAGCTAAAAATGCTGGTTACCCAGGCCCGATTAATGTGGACAGCTTCGGAGGCAGCTATGTTCCTGCATGATTCTTCTTATATCCCCTATGCGCTGCATGGGTTTAAGTTTCTTACTAAAAAGATGTGGGACAGCAAGTATGGAGGATTTTACAATATTGTTACAAAAGACGGCAGCAATACCACTGCATCTTACAGCACCAACAAAATGGCCTACGGCAATGCCTTTGCTATTTATGGCTTTACTTCTCTGTATAAACTAACAGGAGATTCCCTGGCATTGCAATGGGCTAAAAGAACCTTCTTTTGGCTTGACAAACACAGTCATGACAGCGTGTATGGGGGCTACATTGACCCGATGAACCGGCTGGGTGAATGGATGTCAGGAACAGATGTTAAGCTGATGAAACCAGACGAAGAACACCCTGTCTGGAAAGACTACAACTCTTCTATTCACCTGTTGGAAGCTTTCACAGCCCTCTACAAGGTATGGCCCGATTCACTGGTAAGAACAAGACTGGAGGAGATGCTTACCCTGGTCAGGGATACATTTGTCAATCCCAAAGGGTACCTCAACCTGTATTTCACAACCGACTGGCAACTGGTCAGTCACCAAAACATGAGCGAAAAAGAAATCCGGAAGCAAAGCTATACCGATCATATTTCCTTCGGGCATGATGTGGAAACTGCTTTTCTGATGCTGGAAGCATCTCACGCCCTGGGCCGGGACAAAGACACCACTACCCTGCGCATCGCAAAAAAGATGGATGACCATGCACTGACCAATGGTTTTGACAAGCAATACGGCGGGTTTTATAATGAAGGATATTATTTCAGTGGAAGCGACACTATTTCCATCCTGAGTAAAAATTCGCAATGGTGGATACAGGCAGAAGGAATGCACAGTATGTTGATGATGGCTCAGCTCTTCCCTGAAGAGCCAACCTACCGGCAGGCCTTTCTCAAAACCTGGACTTATATTGACAGGTATATTATTGATCACCGGTATGGTGGCTGGTTTATCGACGGGCTGAATTACGATCCGGAGGTTGTAAAAGCTAACAAGGCATCCATCTGGAAAGGGAATTACCACAATGCCAGGGCGCTGATGAAATGTATTGAGATGTTGCAGAATGATGGCGTTTGATGGTTCGGTAGTAATCCGATTGCTATCGGATCAGTTGATTATTCGGTTGTTTATTCGATAGTAATTCAATTGTCCATTCAGTAGTACTCTGTCGTTGATTCGATGGTTGGAAGGTAGTTCGAAATAGTTCCAAATTGTTCCAGGAGGTTCAAAATGGGCGCTTCGGGATGAATATGGCGGGCGGGCTCCCTTTCAGGGGATTAAGGGGCAGCGCGGGGAAAATTCGGTTGTTTACTCCCCTTCCTGCCGCAAGGCTCAAGCCTTGTGGCCTTTATCTCGAGCGTATTTGTAATGCGTTCATCCCATTGTTAAAGGTTTAGATCTGGAGGAGTTTAAACATGAGCTGAAAGCTCTAAAATAGTTTAAGATTTGAAAGGGTTTGAAATGCCATAACATTAACAGAAAATAAGTAAATTCAGAACTAACTAATACAATTACAAAAACCAAACACTATGAAAAGTATCAACAGTATTTTTAAATTACATAATTCCAGACTATCTGGACTTTCCCTGGCGATTATATTCATATTGCCCTGGCTCTGTTCAGTCCCGGCAACAGCCCAAACCCAGGTGATGGCATGGGGCAATATTACCGGAATCCGAATTGAAGGCCAGCTGATGGATTTTGAAACAAGTCTGCAGGTAGTGGGCCGTAACTGGCAGTCGGTGAATGCGACCGGCAAGGAAAGACAGCGCCCCACCTACCATCGTACCGGAGACGAGCAGACCGTCACCACTAAACTGGGTGGCATAGCGTTTAAGGAAGTGGTGACTGAGAACAATCGGGGCAGTGCTGTGGTAAACATCACTTCAGAAGCGCTGAAGGACACTACTCTTGAAGGGGTTTATTTCTGCGTTGATCTGCCTGCATCCTACTATACCAATGCAAGGCTTAAGGTGAACGGAGCGGCCAAGGAGAAACCAGTATCGCACTTAACTGGTACAAAAGATACCAAGATACGCTCAATGGGTGTCCGGCAAATTGAGATCACTGGAAACAACAGCAACTTACCCTGAAGTTTCCCGGAATCAGTTTAAGGATTTTTCCGCAAGGCAGATGACCATCCCCGGTTTTATGTGCAATTGATGGGGTCAAAAATCAGAAAAGGAGCAACCAGCAAAGCAACAGATCACACTACTTTCCTCAGGAGAAATTGACCATTCAACCGCAAGCATTTCTATTGATGCCAACAAGCCCGGCAGACTGTTTGCCGGTTTTGGCGGCAATTTCCGGTTGCAAAACCCCAAAGCTGATCCGCAGGTGATACAGTATTGTCTCAATAACATGCGCGTAGCATGGGGACGGGTAGAAATGCCCTGGGGCATGTGGCAGCCGGAAGAGAATATGAATCCGATCGATTCAGCAAAAGCCAGCAAACTCAACAAACATGTGTACAAATCAATGGAGATGGCACAGGAACTAACCAGAAGAGGCATTCCGGTAATTCTGAGTGACTGGCAGGCACCAGACTGGGCCATCGTGGGCGAACAACAGGATGCTTACCGGTACCGTCACCTGGGGATCTTCGGGTATCCGCTGAAGAAGGATAAGATGCAGCAGATCTATCAATCTCTGGCTGATTACCTGGTTTACCTGAAAGATGAATATGGTGTGGAACCGGCGCTTTTTTCCTTTAACGAATCCGATCTGGGCATCAATGTCAGGATGACCGGTGAGGAACATGCCACTTTTGTAAAAGAATTTGGTTCCTATCTTGCTACACGCGGATTGACCACCAAACTGTTGCTCGGAGACAATTCCGATGCTACCACGTTTGATTTTATAAAGCCTGCGATGAAAGATCCGCAAACCTATCCTTATATCGGAGCCGTCTCCTTCCATTCATGGAGAGGATGTGACGATGCCACGCTGAAGAAATGGGCCGGAGCGGCCCGTGAGATGAACCTGCCGCTGATCGTTGCAGAAGGCAGCACTGATGCAGCAGCTTACCGTTATCCGGATATATTTTTCGAGCAAACCTTTGCCCTTTATGAGATCAATCTATACATGCGTATTTGCAGCATCAGTCAACCTCTGTCTATCCTGCAATGGCAACTTACATCCGATT
Source organism: Candidatus Hydrogenedentota bacterium (assembly GCA_963745075.1). Lineage (GTDB taxonomy): Bacteria > Hydrogenedentota > Hydrogenedentia > Hydrogenedentales > SLHB01 > JAHDWY01. The sequence goes on from CAVUWV010000036.1 coordinate 381,246, forward strand.
ATTCCCCACTCAAAGGCATGGGCATCTTCGGCACTGAAGGACCATTGGAACCCACCCGCCGGTTCTGGAACCTGAAACAGCTGGCTTCCACACCGGCTGCAGCCTATTCATTGCCTGTCACCTGTAACAAAGAAGAGGTAAACTGTGCCGCTTTCGGGAACATTGCCCGGGGTGAATATGCCATCCATATGGTTAATAACGGCGCTGCACGCAAAGCAGTTATCACAGGCATTCCCGAAGGAATAAATAGCTTTAGAGTCTATGTCACCGACAAAGAGAAAGGCATGGAAAAGACCGGTGAAGTATCCGTTGTGAACGGAAAAGTGGAGGTGGAATTATTGCCAACGGCTTTTGTGTCGTTGATTAATGGGGACAAGTAACAACTCTTGCTTTGGGAATGAGTGAGGGTCTGGTGTAGGCAAGGATCACGAGAAATATTAGTAACAAGGTGACAATCCTTGCCTTTGGCAGGAGCGAGGGCCTGGTGAAGGCAAGGATCACGAACGGGTTGTGGCCTGGCCATGCGGGAGTGAGTAACTTAAGTAACAGGGTGACAGAAGAGCTTTGTGTTAAAAGTATAAAGTAGATAAGTAACCCTGAAACTATTTGAAACAACTTAATAAACAACCGAATCCTTGCCTTTGGAATGTTTCACGCAAAGGCCGCTAAAGATTTCGCAAAGGCCGCAAAGCGCTAATTCTTAGCGTGCTTCGTGGTTCTTTGCTGACTTTGCGTGGAAATATTAAAGATTTTCGGACAACATTGTAGCTTTGATTTTTTGTTCACTTGCAATTTTCACAATAGGTATCCCGGAGGAATTTATTGTCAAGTAATTGAAAGGTAATTCCTCCCTTACTCGAGGAATTAAAAAGCTCACAGTACCTTGAAGGGTTAATATTTATGGCATTAAGCAAAATAGCACGATAATCCGGCCGGTTGATAAGCTTGTTGTCGATAAGCGTAAGATTGAGATAGTAAAACAACAGATCTTCATCCACATCAACCTGATTCACTTTATTTTTAAGAAGCTTGACAGCCAGGTCGTATCGAGCATAAGAGGTAAAATACTGTGCCAGGCTCAGCAGGTCCTGATCGGTATTTGTGATGTATCTGTAATTTGAATTGATGTAGCGCAGGGAATGGTCAATCCTTGCATAATCATGTTCCTGCATATAATATTCGCACTGAACGATCTCGTAGTTGATAAGCATACGCCTGATCAAGGATTGCTCAATTCCGTATTTTCCAAGACTAATTATTTCTTTTTTAAAGTCAGCAGGAGTAATCCCGCTGGCTCCAAGTAACCAAACCTTGAACTTCAGTGCACATATGTTGTATCGTATGTGACCGTCTTGTGGCATCAGATCTCTCAGGTCGTTCAATTGCTTCAGGGTGTTGTATACATCGGTCTCATTCATCATGTATTTAAACACATAATTCTTGTTCAGTAAGATACTGAACTCACTTTTTTGAGGTATCTCAAGTTTATCCAGGTAACCAACCGGTGTCTCATGGCTCCTGACCTTCTCAAAGATTGAATTCTGCAATTCAATGGCTTGTTCAAGATTTTTCTCGGAAACTGATTTCTCAAAAAGGGAGACAAGTTCATCAGCTGACAAGCCTTTATATTTGTTTTTTTTGCTTAATTCCAGCACCACCACAGCCTTTCTGTGCTTTTCCAAAACAGGTTCAAGTTCCTTTGCCAGTTTTTTGTCGTTCAATTTCTCTTTGATCTCCGCTTTTGTCAGCTTAGTCAGATAATTATAGGACGTACCGGTAATATCATTCAGGAAATCAACCCAGTTTTCAGCAGCTTCGATCTTTGTCTCTATTGTTGGTTGTTGATAGGCCTGCAAAGCACTGACAATATTTTGCGCCCGTTCCTGCTGTAATTCAATATTTCTGTCCACGTTACCCTCCACCGAAGAATATGCCCGAATGGTGATCTTTCGAATATCAAAATCTGTAAGCTTCAAAGAGTCATACAATGGTTTGATATCCTGCTCCGAGAATTCCGCCTTATTCTTCTTAAAAGGAATCACAAATCTCATGGTTTTGTGTTGAAGCAGATATTTCTCCTGATCGCTCATGCTCTTATCAAGCTGTGACTTGTAGGTGAGTGTGTCGAAATAAATACCCATGTCCAGCAAGTCCCAGCGGTATGATTTAATATTATAGAAGTAATTATAAAAACACACATATTTATTTTTCAGGAAAACAATATTGTATTCTACTTCCTTATCGCGGTATATTCTTGGCAGAACTCCTACTTTCACTGCCAATTCTCCATTTTCAGACGGAAGAGAATTCTGTTTAATCTCTTTCATATTTAAAGGCGGGAGAAGATGACCCTTGAATCCGGAGCGTTTTTTTATTAGTTTCTTAGAACAGTCGTATCTGTCGCGGCTTACCACATCCACTGCCAATCCGTTTATACCGGCTTTTGTAAGTGCTTCAAACCATTCCTTATTATTAACTACAAAAAAAAGGTTATCATCATTATCACGCAGTACCCCAAACTGTACTTCCCGTGGTTTGGTACTTAACATTTTTGTACAGGCTACGCACTTCTGTTGCGATTTGCTGGTTGGAGGTAATAAACCATAATTTGATTGTCCGTATGAATCCGCAAAAAATATAACGATTACGGATAAAAAGAAAAACATCTTTTTAAGCATGATCAGGTATATTAGTTAGTTTCGTTTTAATCTTTCAGAAGATGATATATTGACATCCTTGTACTAAATAATTCCAGATGCTTGTGTCTACAAGCGTTCAGACTAATTTTTTACTCCCCTTCTATTGCGTTCTGTTGACTAAACAATCAAATATATAAAAAAAATCCTGTTGGACAATATCAATGCTGCATATCCATACATAAAAAATTGTCTGACAAGCAAGCTCCTATTCAGTTTACTCAGTTTTTATAACTATTTAAAAACCCCGGAGACACAAATAGTCATTCAATTCTATTCAAAGCCCATTTAAAGTCATTCAGTGTATAATTCATTTCATTCAGTATATAATTTATTATGTTCAGTATACAATTCATGCCGTTCAACTTAGGATTCATTTCATTCAGCGTATAATTCATTAAATTCAAACGTGAATTCAGCTCTATCGACAAACATTTTATGTTATGCATTTAATAATTTACCACATTCAATGTTTAATTAATTCTATTCATCATAAGATTCATTTGATACATTGTTTGTTTCATGGCATACATTCTATAATTAAATTAATTCAGTATCCACTTCAATTTATTCAGCACCTATTTAGTTTTGTTCAGCCTATAATTAAATCTATTCAGTACATAATTAATTCTGTACAGGAAATGATTTACCTTCTTCATAGCACTATCAGACGTGTTCAAAGGATAATTAGTTTTGTACAATACTTAATTAATTCTGTTCAAAGTAAGATTTGATTGGTTCAACCTAAAATTAACTCTCTGCAATGGGCTTTTCGTGCAATTCAATGGAGGGAGTATTGCTGATCTCGTTTCTTACCTGGCCTATTAATAATATAATATGACTATCGGGAATCATGTATAAAGCTAATATCTATTTAAAATATTGCCGGAAAAAGAACGCTTACGCTGCCCCCTCCCCCCCCTGAAGGCCTGCCTGCCGCACGCAGTACAGGCAGGGGGGCTCACACACGGTTTACCAATTTCAAATTTAGTATAAATATGTGCGCTGGCTCCCCTTCAGGGGATACAGGGGCTGAGCGAAAGCATTGTAAAATCTGAATCATTTTAAATTTATTAATCATTCCCGATAGTCATATAATATAAAATAGACAGATTAATATATACACGAATTCGTTATTATATTCCTCCCAGTGTATATTATACTGATTAAAAAATGCTTTTTGCTATTGATTTTAAAGAAAATACCTCTTATTTTTGTTAGAACTAAATGGGATAAACCAGAAAAATATCAAAATATTACTAAAGGGAGTTATATGAAGAACGCTAATAAAACCGGGAAGGAAAATGAATTTTTAGATACAACAGAAGAGGATAGTTTCCCAATAAAAACAAATATTGATAAATTATATTAAAACGTATATAAAACCCGAATATTAATAAACTCTTATACTGTCCGGAAGATCTTCCCCACAAAAATTAATATGTACCAATTTTAAAAAACCAGATGTAATGAATGATTCCCAGAATAAGCATTTGAGGATGTTTGACAGCGTGCAAGCTGTATTGAACAACCATGAAGAAAATTGGAATATCATACCGATTATGGTAAAATTGAAGAAACAGTTTGATGAGCTGATTCAACAGATTGAAAAGCTCAGTGAAGAGGCGAATCCGGGCACAAGTAAAATTACAACCGGAAAAAAAGTCCTGCGTAAAGTTCTGGTTATTAAAGCAACCGGACTTTCAGGAATACTTCAATCATTTGCTTCAATGAAAAAGGATGCCGCTCTCTTGCAGCGGGTGACATTTACTAAGTCAGATCTGAACCGGGCCAAAGAAAAAGAAGTTGCCGCAATGGTCAGACCACTATTATCTGTTGCACGCCAGCACCTTGATAATCTGAGTGATTATGGGATAAACGAAGAAATACTAACAGAGGTGGAAACCAGCGTTAATAATTTTGAAGAAGTTATAGGAGCGCCCCGAGAAGTAAAAAACAGGGCCTTTTCAAAAACAGCAGCAATAAAAGACCTGTTTTTTCAGACCAATGAATTGCTCAGAAATCATTTCGACAAGCTGATGATCCGCTTTAAGGAAATTGCCCCTGTGTTCTATGACGAATATATACGGGCACGTACAATTGTTGATTAAGTTGCCGATGCCACTGCAGCCCGTATTATGAACCACAATCCGGAAAAAATAAGACATCTGGCAATTGGCTATGATATGGGATTGGGTGAAATCCATGAAGAAAACATGAAGCTGCCGGGGGAAAATTTGAATAACCTGCGGATTAAAAGCGGACGCTTGCTCATTTGAGATATGAACTAATAGCTACTAATAAAACCACAAGCGAGACGCTTGCAGCAGGTGAGGCGGTTTGTTATCGGTTTGAAAGGTAACAAAGTAACAGAGGAGCTTCACGTTTCATCCGGATCAGCACGATCGCCACGAAGTGGCAGCTCAATTCAGCCCCAGGCAACGCCTGGGGATAGAGTAACCACATACACATACGCCCTGAAAGGGCAGGTAATAATTTAAGCTGCCCTTTCAGGGCGCAATTGTTTTTTTTGCATTAATAAACCCAGGGCGTTGCCACTGGGCTGAATTAAGTTGCCCTTTCAGGGCGTTGATGCGGTTGTAATTATTGGGTTATTGCAACCGCAAACCAGCGATTATCCTTTGTCAGAAGGGCCACAAGCGAGACGATCCGATAGCTATCGGATGCGGTAGTTGGGGCACTTTCACCAAAGTTGTTCAGTCAGCCCTACCTGGCAATGGTAAATTTTCTGGTAAGTTCTCCTGCACGGAGAAAATAGATACCCGGCTGGCCAATCTGGCTAACAGGAACTGTAAATTCATCAGCAGCCACCTTGCTTTGAAAAACCACAGATCCCAGGACATTGTAAATGGTTATCCGGTAATTTTTCTTATTAAAACGGATATGGACTGCTTCAGTAGCCGGATCAGGGGAGATAAGAACATGGCCATTAATGGCAGTAGCGCCAATCCCTGTATAGGGTGATACGGTAAGCTCCTGAGTAACATTGGGAGCAGCGTTATACTGATCGTCTCCTGGCTGATGAGCGGTAATGGTAGCATTACCTTCTCCTTCAACGCTTATCATGTTATTCAATATTTTAGCCACTGTAGTATCTGAACTGGTGAAGGAAACCTGCAACCCAGAGCTGGCAGTTGCAACGGGGGAAAAATCGGGGTCTCCAATAGTTTTATCAGGTAAGGGGAAAAAAGTAATAGTCTGGTTTGCCTTTGTAACGGTAAGATTCTGGCTGACAGGATCCGCAGCATTATAGATATTATTACCACTCTGAGAAGCAGTTATAGTGGCTGTTCCAACGCCCTCAATCTGAATTTTGTTATTATAAACAGATGCAACCTCAGTATCTGAACTGGAATAGGAAACAGCAAGTCCTGAACTGGCTTCGGCTGCCGGTACAAAAGCAGCATCAAGAATTGTTTTATCCTGCAATGATGGAAAAGTAATGGTTTGATCAGCTTTCAGCACATTCATTGTGCGTTTAACCCATTCGGCAGCATTGTAATTTGCATTCCCCTGTTGGGTAGCAGTAATGGTAGTAGAACCGGTGCTTTTAAGCTGTACCTGACCATCCCGGGTGATGGTGGCTACACTCAGGTTGGAGCTGTATAATTGAACAGGTAATTCAGAACTGGCACTTGCAGGAATAGTAATCGGTTCCGGATCATAAACAACATCACTGATAGAATCCATTGTAATAACCTGATCTGCTTTGGCAACAACAAAGGTATCAATCACCGGTTCAGCCGGTTTGTATACAGTATCCCCGTCCTGATAAGCAATAATGCTGCAGGTGCCGGCTCCAATGACCTTTACTGTATCACCATTCACTTTTGCCACACCGGGGTTCATACTGGCAAAGCGCACCGGTAACCCCGAAGTAGCCGATGCTGTAATTACAAAACTGGTATCTTTCAATGCCATGTCAGGAATACCATCAAATTGCACAGATTGGGCAAGCAGGCTGGTATCCTGTTCAACCAACAGATTAATTACCGAATAACCCGGCATAGTAAGCATAATATCACCCTGTATGGTATCGCCATAAGGCATCATAGTGGCATAATCTGCCGGTCCGCCAATTGACAGGTCGCCAGTCTTGCCATTTACATATACCTTAGGTGAAAAATCCCCATTGTCAGTTCCGCCGGTTAATAAATAGTAATAATAATGACTGCCGGGCTTAAAATCTTTCATTTTCACTGATACTACCTGGGACGACGAGCCTTTATTTATCAACACGACACCACTTTGCCCGGAAGAGAAATCAGAGGCAAAACTCACCACATCAGTACTTCCGGAAACGGAGGAGTACACCATTCGGTCACCAAAATATTTCTGAAAATAGTACATATAAAAAAATGGTGCTCTCGGAGTGTATCTTGGTATTCCGGGTTCCCCGTCAGCAAGCAAGCCGTGGTTGTCACCATTGTTCCAGCCATTTACCAAATCCCACCTGCTGCCCTGACCATATTGTTCTTTAATAAGCTCACCCAATACAAGGGATGCATGCATTCCATTTATATAAGAAACACCCTGACCCGAACCGGTAGCAAAAATATTCCACTCGGTAAGTGCCATGGGAAGCGGATCTTTGCCCGCAGCTTTCATACCATTGTCTATATAAGTTTTGATATCAGCTGAAGCAGTATACGAATTCAGGATAGTAGAAATACCTGAGTTTTGATCATAAGGTGTATGATAACTGTGCACTATAATGAAATCAGCCATGTCTCCCACCTGTTTCATCATGCCTGCGTTCCAGTTCTGCTGCACTGCATCCCAGGTAACAGGCTGATCCATGGCTACCACGCCAATTTTTATATCATTACCCACCTCTTTGGCAGCCTTACGCATCTCTTCAATAAACACGCGACAGTGTTTGCCATACAAGTCGCCTGAAATAGTTTTGGGCTGCCCGTCCTTATTAAGCGACTGGTCGATGGTATAACCTGTTTCCCAGTTCCCGAAATTCTCGTTTCCGATTTCCCAGTAACGGGTGCGGCCATTATCATAACGCACCCAGTCGGCTGCATATTTGGCCGCCGTCAGTACCGGATCCTCACTGGTGCTGTATCGCGCATATGCATAATTAACAGTAATCATTCCGGTTGAGTTGGTTTTTTTCAGCAGATCGTAATAAGCATCCAGCGGCATGGTCCAGCTGTCTTTGTTGGCACCATAAAAATTGTCGCTGTAAGTAAAATCCGGAGGCAAATCACCCGGACAGGTAGCTTTGCTGGTGGCGTTCCAGAAATAATCATTGGACAGGTTCCCGCCAGGCCATCTGATTATATGCGGATCCAGTTCTGAGAGATCTTTCACCACCTGGTCATACTGGTTCAGCTTACCTCCCCATACACCAGCATTCTGGCCATACACATATTTGCTTACTTTGGACAGTACCGAATCAGCATCTACTGTAACGGTAACCGTTGCAGGTTGTGTAACCGGTTCAACCGTATCAAAAGCTGTTACTTCAATGGTTTTCGGTACCCAGTTGTCATTAAAAAAGCCTGGATGACTGCTTTGTGCTTGTACGATAGGTGTGACACAAAGTGTTGTGCATAAAATCAGGATGATGCTTTTTGTTTTAAGTAGAATTGTTTTCATATTGGTTAGTTAGTATATAACATCGGGGTTGCCTTCAAAGTTAACGAAAAATTGCAGCTGAATGTTACCTGCATACATTATAATGAAATTCCGGAATCTTAATAATAATATCGATTGACAGAAAACTAACCGGATTATCTTCAAGAGGATTAAAACAGAAAAACTTAGCGGATAATTAGTTTAACAGTTTCTGCACCGGCATTATTCACGGCTTGCACGACATAGATTCCTGGTGGAAAGTCAAGCACAAGTTCAGCATTACTGACCTTCTTCTGAAAAGTTTTCTTAAGCAGCTCCCTGCCATGGGTGTCATAGATTTTTATAGCATAAAAAGGAAAATTCGATGAAATAGCCACATTTTTTCCTGCAGGATTCGGGAAAAGATATAAAGTATTTTTTCCCAGAGACATATCTTTTACGGCTGTATACTCAATTGTATTCTCTATGTTATAGTCACTAAACGGCTGAAGCTTCCCATTGTGAATACTCATCACAGATTCGCCGGTATACGAAACATTTATTGTATCACCGTATTCAATTGCAGGAGTAAAAACAAGCCTAAGTGTATCTCCGGCAACATCAACAGATTCTATAGTAACGGGAACACTGTCCAGGGTAATTTCAAAATCGTTCATTGCTCCCTGATCAATCTTTAATCTTCTGTCAAACACCAGATCAATAAATCTGTATTCGTTCCCATCACTTTCTATTACTGCTTCTTTTATCTGAGGCGGATATCCTGCTGTGGTATTCACAATCTGCCTGCCAGTAAATTTTTCCAATGCGCCACCATTAGCAGCTTCCAGCAGGGTACCTGAATAGGACAATGTAACTGTATCCTCAAAATAAATCCGGTGTTCGGGCATTAGTATCAGAACTGCAGAATCACCCTCCAGTAGATTGGCATCTGCAACGTTCAATTCTTCATTGTCATTAATCCAAATTGAAAAATCATTAGTATAATCTGATGGATTATTCATTTTTTTATTCAGCGAAACCCAGACAGTATCCCCTTCATTTCTGGTTTCTATTGATTTAATAACAGGTGGAGCCCCAGGAAGCAGATTGTCAACATACCTGTTACGGAATGGATACATTGTAAGACTGTCGGCAGTCACAATAGTGCCCGGAACATAGGAGACTGTAATTTTTTCAGTATTGAGTACCGGTTTAGCCAATGAAACAATTAACAAAGAAGAATCGTTGGGAGCCAGGTCAATATTGTTCACGTGTATTTCCGAGGTATCATTGACTTTTACACTTAAACCTGCAGGCAATGAAGGTTTGAGAACTGAACCTGAGATTTGTAGTTCAAGCTTGTTGGTGTCTGTAAGTGCAGCTGAAACAAATTCAGGAGGAACCTGAGAAGTAAATTTAATCCATTTAAGAGCGAATAATCTTTCATTTTCAGCCCCCTTAAATCTAAGATAAACATCATGTCTGCCACTAACATATTTTACCGGGAAGGAAAAGGTTTTGAAAGAATTCCAGTCTCCTGTAGGCGTTACAGGACATTCAGCAATTTGTCGACCATTGATGGAATCCAGCCAAACTTCAACTGTTCCGCCATTACCTCCGCAGGAAGCCGTTAACTCTATTGAGTGCGGAGCTTTAAGATATTCCCTGTTCCCGAATTCTACACCTGCATATAGTGCCCAGTCATTGTTTTGTATATCATCCAGCTGATAGATACCATCTTGCTTATTTGCACGAACTGTTCCGTATTGATTTGCCGGGCATTCAGCCAGGATCGGTGAATAAGCATCGCGATAAATGTAATAATCAAAATAAGCAGTACTTCCCGATACAAAAAGTCCCTGACGGGTTCCTGTAAACGATGAAAAATCGGAATAGGAGTCAATAGCTGAAATATCAAAACTGTTACCTACCTTAATCCATTCATTGCCATCAACACTGTAGTACCCACTAATACTGTGATTCACCCTGAACATCCTGAGCCAAACTGTATCACCTGCTGTATTGGGTGTCTGGTAAACAGTGCTGTTATAGCTGAAAGAAATTATTTGCTGATTGTTTTCATCAACCGTGCTGCAAAGTTTTACCATGCTTTTTTCATCGCCCCTTATAATTCTAAGGCCTGCCTGATCGTTGGAAGAAGCTGGATTAAAATCCACTTTTGTTACAAGTGCATAATTATGTTCGCCATCATTTTTGATAACTGTATTCGGTTTGTTCCGGTTCTTTGCTGTGAGACGCAACCAGCCCGGCCTGTCGGTTAGTGAATACGAAGCGTCGGGAGTATATCCCAGGAATGACCATTCGGGATTGAGTTGTACCGTGTCGAAAAAATCAGATTTCGGCACCATCCAGGGTATTCCGCTATCCGGTAGTTTAGGGGCTGAAAAAGCCTTATTCACAGGATAATCAGCAGTTGGTTTTCCATTACTGTTGTAACGCACCTGATTGAGCAGTCCCTGTCTGCCCTGCCCTTTCCATTCACCTTTGGCATAGAGCGGATGAATTACCCAGCTGGTACTGTCATCAAGCAATACAGCAGCAGAAGCATGATTTGGGCTTGTAAACAAAGATCCAGGCTTTAACGGATCGTATTCATTAAAAAAATCGCCGAGCAATTGCCAGTCATCCTGACTGGCAGTAAGTGTATCACTTCGCATCACTTTTTGTCCTCCGCTAAGATCCCTGGCAAAAGAATAATAATAATATCCCTTGTATTTCCACATTACAGGTCCTTCTGCCCAGCTGTATGGATAGTCAGGAGAAGGGTTGAGCCAGCTCAAGTTATATACTACTCCGGTTGGCTGACCGTCGTCTCCAAGTTCAACAATTCCATTATTGGGCTGACCGTTTTTAACAACCAGATACCATTTGCCATTATCATCAATAAAAACCGAATTGTCATATCCCAGACCATAAGGCAGACTGGACGGATTGTTTACCTTAACAGGATTACTCCAGGGACCCCGGGGATTATCAGCTGAAACAAAATACATGGTATTGGCACGTGAAAAGTAATCCCAGTATTTACCATTGTAATAGACCATTTGTCCTCCCCAGCAGCCACCACCAGGGCGATCATCAAAACTACTCCAGGAAGCTTTTACCGGCTGGGCAATGGCTTCCCAATGAACCAGGTCGGTTGAATGATAGATGACTGGTGTTACGTTAAAAGAGGATCCTGTAGTATAAAAATCGTTTCCTATACGAGTAAGTGTAGCATCCGGATGGTCGCCCGGAATAACAGGATTCATGTAGGTTGAAAAAGAAGGGGATTGTGCCTGAAGAACAGCCGAAAGTGCTATTGAAAGGGATAGCATCCAAAAAATTCTTAATACATTAAATTTCATAGTGAGTTATGTAGCAGATTAGATAACAAAGATAATGAAAATGTTTGCAAAGGATAAGAAATGGGTCATCACTGTCCCTTATAATATTTTCTTCTAAACCAGAAAGCAACATTAACAAGGGCAATCATTACCGGGACTTCAACCAGCGGTCCGATAACGGCGGCAAAGGCTTCCCCTGAATTCATTCCGAAGACAGCTATAGATACTGCGATGGCCAGCTCGAAATTGTTGCTGGCGGCGGTAAATGATAAGGTAGTGGATTGTGCATAACCAGCCCCCATCTTTTTACTCATAAAAAAAGAAAGTACAAACATCACAACAAAGTACACCAGAAGCGGGATGGCAATCAGCACGACGTCACCAGGTATCTCAATTATATATTCACCTTTCAGGGAAAACATTACAATGATCGTAAACAGAAGAGCGATTAGCGTAACTGGACTAATCTTTGGAACAAATTTACATTGATACCAGGATTTACCTTTTGCCCGGATGAGGATGAAGCGACTAAGGAAACCAGCGATGAACGGAATCCCCAGGTAAATGAAAACGGTTTCCGCAATCTGCCCAATGGTAATGTTTTCCACAGCAGTATTGGTTGGTATGCCAAACCAGCCAGGCAATACAGCAATGAAGAACCATGCATATACAGAGAAAAACAACACCTGGAAAACAGAATTAAAAGCTACCAGTCCGGCGGCATACTGCGCATCTCCCTTTGCCAGGTCGTTCCAAACGATGACCATGGCAATACAACGTGCCAGACCGATCATAATGATACCGTACATATAAGGCAGATTGGCATTGTTTTCACCAGGAAACAGCTTAAAAAACAGGATATCCAGTGCAAACATCAGTACCGGTCCGATGATCCAGTTCTGCACCAGTGACAGGGAGAGGATTTTGTAATTTCTGAACACATCCCCCAGTTCCTCATATTTCACTTTAGCGAGTGGCGGATACATCATCAGGATGAGGCCGATGGCAATCGGCAGATTGGTAGTGCTTTCCGGTGATGATTTGAGAGAATCCCAGAAGGCCGCAATACCCGGAAAAAAATATCCTGTCAGGACACCAATGGCCATGGCGAGGAATATCCATACAGTTAAATACCTGTCTAAAAATTTAAGTCTGGGTTTTGAAGGCATGGTTAGATTAATTTTAATTTTGAGTTACCCTTATCTGCTTTATTTGACCTGAGAAATTTAACAACAAGCGGTTTTGCCATCTCCGGAACAATCACAAGAGGGTTCTGAATTGGAGAGTATTCCATTTATAACAGCAGCTGCACAACCTACACCTGATTTTACATAAATGGCATCATAACGGCAATTTTCAGCGCAAGCACCACATTCCATACAATCATTGACATCGATGATGCATGCTTTTTTCTTTAATCATTTCAAACACTCCATGTGGACAAACTATGGCACACATTCCGCAACCTGTGCAGCGTTCAGTATTCAGTTTTAAGCTGACAACGTTTTTCAGATATTGTAAATTCTTCATATTAAATGAGTTTCATGTAGATATAAACAGACAGACCTGCCAACACAAATGCGATTTGGAAAGGGATGGCCCATTTCATCTCTTTTCTGACACCTGATAACGAGGTATAAGTAGATGAACCGGTAAAATTCATTGTCAGCCAGGAGGCCAGACTGATGTTAATAAGTCCCATGGCAACAGTTTCCAAAAGTGAGGTTCCCAACAGAGAATTTAGAGCCAGTGTAACAGCTACAGCCCAGACAGCGCCCTTTAATGCAAATGCTCTGAGGGGGATCCAGGGTAAGAATACGGGAGCCAGCACAATACCAGCAAGGTAAGCAGCCAACACGTTTAGTACAGGGATATATCCGGTTTTCAGCATTTTAAAAAAAATGAAGCCATCCTTGTCAAGTCCCGAAATAAAAAACAAGATACCTATTACAAGTAGCAGCTTTAAAATATTGCTGGCAAAATCAACCGGGATCACTTTAATTCTGTCAGAAAATAAAAAATTCACTTTTCGCATTTCAGGTACCGCCTTGTAACCAGCATCAATAAATGATTTTATGTCACCCGCTCTGATTGGTCCGTATTTTACACGAAAACCACATAATTCTTTAACTTTATGTGCAGCAATACCCGGAGCACCCAATTGGGGGACGATTACAGTCCGATGGTTGACAATATTTTCCAATCCCGTATTTTTAATACTTCTGACCAGATTATCTGTACCAAAGGTTCCTTTTCCTGCAGCACACCAAACATTTATCCCATTGGTATCCAGGACGAGTATCCAGGCGCTGATACCCCCGAGATTTTTCCTGAGCACATCAAAAGATAATTTGTAATTTGAAGTAACAAGTACATCGGCCTCTGCATCAGGATTTCCTATTCGATAGATGCCGGGGTCAATTTTATACCTGTCGCGTTGAATGCCCCACCGCACTTTAAAAGCACCCCAATAATCAGATGCATTTAAGGTTGCACTTATTGCCGGAACAGATGTTATAACCGGTTTCAGAGACTGCAGATCGACTTCAAAACTCATCAGAATATTTATTGTTTTTAATCATTTCAGTTTGATAATTCAATTCCGTTCCCTCTTTATTTCAGCTTTGTACAATTCAAAAAATCTGCTTCTTATCTCATCTCTTACCCTCCGAAATTCAGACATCACAAACTCATCAGTACCAGTGGCATTTGAAGGATCCTCAAAACCGATGTGCAGTCTGGTTTTTACCTTTCCCAGAAAAGCAGGGCAGGTTTCATTGGCATGGTCGCAGACAGTGATTACATAATCCCATTCGTCACTGAGATATTGATCGACCCTGTGAGGAGTATGGTTACTGATGTCGATACCAGCCTCCAGCATGACCTGCACAGCTTTCGGATTTACCTGAGCAGCCGGTTCAGTACCGGCTGACCGGACGGTAATACTGTTATCAAATGATTGCAGAAAACCATGGGCCATTTGGCTTCGGCAACTGTTGCCTGTACAGAGGATTAGTATTTTCATTTAAATTCTATTTTTTACAGTAATCTTTTGAAGTATCAATCTGGTCGATAAAAGTTTGAAATACCTGTTTTAGTTCGTTGAGTCGGGCAGGGTTCAAACAGTAATTGGTTCTGGATCCTTCAGTGGTACCCACGATCAGTCCGGCAGCCTTTAGCTCTTTCAGATGTTGATTTACAGTAGTACGACTGAGGGGTAACTCTTCAGAAATATCTCCTGTTATACAAACTTTGGTATCCGAAAGGTATTTCAGAATTGCCAGACGAGCCGGATGAGCCAGTGCTTTGCAGAAAGAGGCACATACCTGCAGCTCATTTTGAAATAATTGCGTTTTTGCATACACCATAGCAAACAAAATTTATGACGCAAATATACGTCAATTTTTGAAACATAACGTATAATTACGACGCTTTTTTAAAAAAATGGTCCTGCCATAAGGCAAGACCACAATTTATAATTCTTAGCACTAATAATTATTTAGCAGCGCAATCGATACATACTTTTTTATCATCTTTAATTCTGCCGTATTCAGTAACGGTCATTTCACCGCATTCTTCGCAGACGAAACTGTTGAAGCTATGTGGATGCTCTTTGAGGTCATAATCAAAAACCTCTGAGATGTTTATCAGTTTTTCCAAAGGGGCTCCCATCACATTGACAACCAGCGGATCTACAACTGTATCAGGCACTTTACTGGCGGGAATACCTTTTTCCCGGTAATCTTTGAAAAATGAGGTTTGTTTGTTTGCCAGCATGGCTTCGGCTTTTGGAGTTACTCTTACAGCCTTTTTCGTTGCTTTGTCAATAACAGTGACTGCCCATTTCCCTTTATGGGTCTTTTTAAGATTCCCCTTGCCGAAGGTGGTTCCCAGCATAACCTGTAATCCGTCTGCATAACAAGTGGCACAATGGTCATCACCCAGGTCGGCAATGGCAATTACCTGGCCGTCTTTTGCACGGTCAATGCCCAGTTTGTTAAGTGCTGCTGCGCCCACTCTTAAGCCCATTGGCATTGCCGGACATTTGTGTCCGTGAAATTTCTGCCCGAATTCGAGCCATTCTTTTGGATCTACCATGATTTTTTGTTTTAAAAGTTCATAAATATATATATTGTCTGTCCCTGAAAATTTTTCAGGATATCTATTTTAAATTCATTTCTGTAGCATCAGTTAAAAAAGAGCTGAAACTGAATGGTGGCCATATAATTCTCCGGCGCTCCGTCAATTATTTGTACGGCATTGTCGAACATGATCTTGCGTTTATTTTTGTCCATGAGATAATTATATCCAAGGTGGACGATTTGTGAATCAATTGCATTCTTACTGAGACCGGCATATTCATTCCATGAAGCCACCAACTGGTTTTTCTTCAGATCCAGTGTTGCCAGCAGATAATATCCTGCTGCTGATTCGCCATTTAGATTTGCCTGCAGGTATTCTGCCTGTATGTTAAATTTCCGGTAATGATACTGAGCAAATATATTGTACCGGAATTCATTGCCAGAAAATGTAACTGAATCAGGCAATAAAGAAGTCAACTGCAACTGATCAGCTTTACGGAACATTACTGAATAACCCGTGTGCAGGTGGTTATTCAATAAATTTAAAGCCGTTTGGTTTGTTACCATTACTCCATTCTGATTAAAACGGTATTTTTTTATTCCGTCACCATTGAAGATCCCAACCCAGGTTTGGAAATGTTTTTTACGGCCAAAAAAGGTTCCTTCGATCCCGATATCCCGTCCGCCGAGACCGGCTGCAGGAACAAGTGACTGAATAACAGGTGATCGTTCCGTCAGTGGAATTATCGCGTCAGACTGAAATCGCTGGAGGCTGAACCGCGGTGTAAACTGTCCGAAGCTGATATTAAAATTATCCTTTCGGTAGAACGCTTCCACATCCTGCAGAAAGAAT